>FOCD01000005.1 GCA_900110015.1 Terribacillus saccharophilus
ATCCCAGTCTTACAGGCAGGTTGCCCACGTGTTACTCACCCGTCCGCCGCTCATTCCGCCAGAATCACCCCGAAGGGGTCATCTGGTTTCCTGCGCTCGACTTGCATGTATTAGGCACGCCGCCAGCGTTCGTCCTGAGCCAAGATCAAACTCTCCATGAAAGTTTTGATGCTTTTGCTCGTTAGAGCTGACGTTGATCTTACGATCTTGTCGTTTAATTCGTAATTGGTTGTTTTGTTCAGTTTTCAAAGATCAATTTCGTTCTGCCGCTCATTTGGCGACTAGAACATCATATCATGTTTTAACTTTCGTTGTCAACATGTTTTTTTGTTGCTGTCAGCTCCGTTCCGAAGCGACTTGAATAATATATCATGAATTAGGGAACACTGCAATACTTTATAACAAAAAATATTGAATTGCTGCCAGAGAAGCTATTCCCGGAATGCCTAATACGCCTACCAATACTGTTGTTGCGGCATTTATCGGGATGTGTAGTCCGGCAAGTGCTCCTACTACATTAAATAGAAATAGTAGAAAGACACCAAGAATAAGCCTAACTGAACCTTTGAGCATTAAACTAAACAGCTTGCCTGAGGTTCCTGAAATAAGTAAGACTACTACTACAGCCAACAGTACACCGATTATTGCATACGACACATCTCATCTCTCCTTTAACTTGTCCTGTTTTCTACACTATGAGTACGGACAAGAAAAAAGAACACGCATTGCGTTAGGTACGCAATGCGCTTAAGTTTCGGTGTCTTGCTTCACGAAGCATGAAAAGATACTTGGCTTGCGCCACCTGTAAATCATACTGCCCCATTTCACTTGCATCGACACTTCTCTCTATTATAGATTGGATGCTCACCCAATCGTTTTTCATCTTGAATATATCAGCTAACAACTCTTTGTCCACATCAGATCTCTTCAATCTTCTGCCAGCCATTTATCTCACCTGCTTTACAGTTCTCTTCTGCCTTCCATCGCTTTGGACAGGGTGACTTCATCTGCATACTCCAGATCTCCACCCATTGGCAGGCCGTGTGCAATCCTTGTTGTTCGTATACCAGATGGTTTGACTAGTTTAGATATATACATAGCTGTTGCTTCGCCTTCTATGTTCGGATTGGTAGCCAGGATCAATTCCTTCACTTCTTCATCCTTCAGGCGGTTCAATAGGGACGGGACATTGATATCTTCAGGTCCGATACCATCCATCGGAGAAATAGCTCCGTGCAATACATGATATTTCCCATTGAATTCACGCATCTTCTCCATTGCGATGACATCTTTCGGATCCTGTACAACACAAATAAGAGAGCTGTCTCTTGCTTCATCCTGACAAATACTACAAGGATCCTGATCGGTGATATGACCGCAGATGCTGCAGTGGGTCAATTCACGTTTGGCATTGATTAATGCCTTCGCAAAATCCATGACGTCATCTTCCTTCATACTAAGTACATGGAAAGCAAGACGCACGGCAGTCTTTGGTCCGATTCCAGGCAATTTAGTAAAACTGTCTATCAGCTTCGAAATCGGTTCGGGATAATACATTTATTTAGTTGCCTCCTAGAACATTCCTCCAGGTAACCCTTTCGTGAACTGTCCCATTGTTTGGTTGGATTTTTCATCAACTTGCTTCAATACTTCATTTGTTGCAGAAATAATAAGATCTTGGAGCATTTCCACATCATCCGGATCTACTACCTCTTCCTGGATGACTACATCAGTAATCTCCTTTTTACCATTAGCGACTACCTTTACAGCACCGCCGCCTGCAGTTGCTTCGAAAGTCATTTCATGAAGCTCTTCTTGAGCCTGCATCATTTTCTTCTGCATTTTCTGCATCTGTTTCATCATATTGTTCATATTCCCACCACCACGCATGGAAAAATCCCTCCTTGAATTTGGTTATTAGTCTTTTATTTCGAGTAAGTCATCTCCGACCAGTTTCCTGGCCTCAGCGATAATCGGGTCTTCCTCTTGCTTTCCATCCTCAGAAGAATCCTGCTGCTTCTGATTTTTCAGGAAGTCCTCCCGAAGTTCTGTCCAATTTGCCTCCGGAACCGGTATGACCATAATTTGGTGTCCGATCCGTTCTGCTAGTAATGATTCTATCGTGTCTTTGTGCTCCAAGGCAAGTGAACAGTGGATCTCATATTTGAAACCTATAATAAGTGCATTCTGCGATGCTGCTCTTGGCTTACTGTTTAAAATCGTAGCATGTGCAGGAGCACTCTGCCGCTTAAGGGCATCCATAAAGCTTGCCCAATGCTCGGCAACCAGCTTCAATTCATCCTTTGTTGCTTCTGATAATACTTGGCGTATGCGTTCGAACGGAACACGATAGCTATTCTTGCTGCCTGTTCGTACTGGACGTTTAGGCTGTTCGGCAGGAGCTGCTGCTGATTGCGGCTGCAATTTCAATTGTTTCAATTCCTGCTCCAGCTGAGAAATCTTACGTGTCAGCTGCTGCACAGCTTCGGCTTCCACACTCGCTGTCGGAGCACTTTGATCTGCAATGTGCAAAATCGCAATCTCAACAAAAACCTTCGGACTGTTTGCCCATTTGATCTCCTGCTGACAACGATTCAGTTCTACAATTGCTGCCTGGATCCAAGAAGCATCCACTTCCTCCGCCAGCTGTTTGAAACTATCATCTACCAGCACGCGTTCCAATATGTTTTCCATACCAGGTGCACTTTGGAACATCAGTAAATCCCGTAAGTAATAGATAAGATCAAAAACGAAACGCCCCGGATCCTTTCCATCCTGTATCAGCAGATCAACTTGTTCAAGTGCTGCTTGTACATCTTGTCTGGCACAAGCCCGGATAACCTCTGTTAGTCTATCCTGAGAAACGGCACCGGTAACAGCAAGCACATCCGCAAGCTCCACAACATCTTCACTGTAGGAAATTGCCTGGTCAAGTAAACTGAGCGCATCCCGCATTCCGCCTTCTGCCGCTAGTGCAACTGACTCGACTGCATCATCAGATACTGTGATTTGCTCTTTCTCCAGAATCTCCTGCATCCTGTTTACCATCGCCTGCTGGTTGATACGTTTAAAATCGAAACGCTGACATCGGGAAATGATTGTCAGCGGAATCTTATGCGGTTCTGTTGTCGCTAAGATGAAGACCACATGTTTCGGCGGCTCTTCCAATGTCTTGAGAAGTGCATTAAATGCTCCAATCGAGAGCATATGAACTTCATCGATAATATACACTTTATATTTGACCGCGCTAGGAGCATATTTCACTTTGTCCCGGATGTCTCGTATTTGTTCGACACCGTTATTAGACGCTGCATCAATTTCGATTACATCCGCAATTGATCCATCTTGTATTCCTTTGCAAGCCGCACACTCGTTACACGCTTCCTCTACCGGTGCATGTTCACAGTTGATGGTCTTTGCAAAGATCTTCGCCGCACTTGTCTTCCCTGTACCACGCGGACCGGAAAACAAGTAGGCATGCGAGAACTTATCCTGCATGATGGCATTCTTCAATGTACGGATAATCGGCTCCTGACCTACAACATCACCAAATGTCCTTGGCCTCCAGACACGGTATAACGCTTGATAACTCATCACGCCGCGCTCCTTTTTTCATTCTTCCTTCATTATAACGGAATTAGGTTACTGATACTACATGTATAAAAAGAGCCCTTACCAAATGGCAAGGACTCTTATTGTTTATTGGTTAAGCGCCGTGCACCCACCGTCGATAATACAGATCTAAGCGTTACATAAGTTCATGGCTCGACCCAGGCTTCCCCGCGGCACACAGGAGAGACTGCTTACTGCTGCTTCCTTCCGGACCTGACAGGGTTCACAGTTTCCTGTTGCGCAGGACCCGGGTGTCAACACCAATTCCTTATGGCAGGCCTTAAAGCCGTATTACCTCGGATGGGAATTCGGCCTCGCTATAGCGGATTGCGAGTACAGGGCACCGCTACCTCCCCGCTTAGCACGGCTAAGTTGTGAATAAAGTTAGGCGCATTGATAGCGCACTTCATAGTATAGCTTGTTTATAGTGAAAAATCAAATCCGGCTGTTTTTCTCTGCTTTTTTCTTCCGAAGTTCCCGGAAGAATGAGGTCAGCAGTCCGCCGCATTCCTCCTGGAGCACACCACCTGTCACTTCTGTCTGGTGATTGAACCGATCATCTTGCAGTAAATTATATAAAGTGCCTGCACAGCCAGCTTTCGGATCATACGCACCAAAAACAACACGCCGTACGCGTGATTGGATGATGGCACCTGCACACATCGGACATGGCTCAAGTGTTACATACAAATCACAATCTTCCAGTCGCCAGCTGCCTATTTTCTCATTAGCTGCCTGGATTGCATGCATTTCCGCATGGGAGTGTGCCTGCTGCGTCGTTTCTCTAAGATTGAACCCAGAAGCAACAATTTCGCCATCCTTTACTATAATAGCTCCAATTGGAACTTCGCCAAGAAGCTCCGCCCGCTTTGCTTCTTTTATCGCTTGCTCCATCCAGTAAGCATCGGTCGTCATATATATATCCCACATTTCTATCTAAAGGTTTCAAATTACGTAAAGTTGATAATGTATAAGTATAAGAAGCTTCCTACTATGAAGTAAAGGAGAATTATCTTGAGTGACAAAAAAGCTGTCTTGTTTATAGATGTTTTCAATACATTCGATTTTCCCGGCGGTGAAAAGCTGCTGGCGAATACAAAGGAAATCCTTCCTAATTGGGAGAAGCTGCGTAAAAAGGCAAAAGAGAATGATTGGCCGGTCATCTTTGTAAATGATCACTACGGTATCTGGCAGGATAACTTCAAAAAAATAGCTGATTATTGCCGGAATGAGGAGAATCAAGAAATCATCGATAGCATGATGCCGCACGAAGATGATTATTTCCTTTTAAAGCCGAAGCATTCTGCGTTTTTCCAGACATCTCTTCCATCACTATTGAAAGAACTCGATTGCAATCATGTTATTTTTGCTGGAGTTGCCGGTAATATATGTGTTGTATTTTCAGCCAATGATGCCCATATGCGGGAGTTCAAGCTGGATGTGCCGAAGAACTGCGTAGCTTCTAATACTAAAGAACAAAATGAGGACGCATTGCGTGTTATTGAAACGACTCTCAGTGCCAATACAGATCCAATCTGACATAAGACGGCTCCTCCGAGCATAGCTTTTCTACAGAGGCTTTATAAAGGAGGAGTCGTTTTGCAAATATATGTAGTTCAGTCTGGTGATTCACTGAATAGCATCGCAAGCCGTTATGGTACGACAAGCCAGGAATTGATTACTGCAAACGAACTGGCAGCACCAAATGACCTTGTCGTCGGACAGGCGCTGGTGATTCCAATCATTGGCTCATTCTATTATGTCCAAGCTGGCGATAGTCTTTACACCATAGCCAGAAGAAATAACCTGTCAGTTGCAGAGCTTTCTCGAATCAATAACATTTCAGCATCAGCAGTCCTGCAACCTGGACAGCGTCTCTATCTGCCACCGAAACCAAAAACGCAAATTGAATCAAACGCCTATATAGAGCCTTCCGGAGATACTGTATCCCAGACTTTGGAGACTGCAGCAAGACAGCGTGCCCCATACCTCACCTATCTGATGCCTTTCAGTTACAGAGTAGATCGGCAAGGAAACTTAACAGCCCCACCTTTAAATGATTTTGCAAATATTGCACAGGCCAATAATACGACATTAAGTCTTGCTGTCTCCACACTTGAGGGCGGACAATTCAGTGCCGAATTGGGAACTAGAATTGTAACCACGACTTCTGTCCAAGATCGCTTATTTACGAATATTATCAATACAGCCAATGAAGTAGGATTTGGCGAGGTACACTTCGATATTGAATTTCTGCCGGCAGAAAATCGGGAGGACTATAACAATTTCCTCAGACGCGCCGTCGCCAGACTTCGACCTGAGGGCCTGCGTGTATCGACAGCAGTTGCACCAAAAACGAGCGCGACCCAGCAAGGACAATGGTATGAAGCACATGATTATGCCGCACACGGGGAGATTGTTGATTTTGTCGTTTTGATGACTTATGAATGGGGCTATAGCGGCGGTCCGCCATTAGCTGTCTCTCCATTACCGAATGTACGAGATGTTGTGGAATACGCATTAACAGAAATGCCTGCCAACAAAATCATGCTTGGTCAGAACTTGTACGGCTATGATTGGACGCTTCCTTATGAGCCTGGCGGAGACTATGCCAAAGCTGTCAGTCCGCAGCGAGCCATTGCGATTGCCCGTGAAAATAATGCCTCGATTCAATACGACACTACTGCGCAAGCACCTTTCTTTAGGTATACAGCAGCTGGTGCACAACATGAGGTGTGGTTTGAAGATGCCCGTTCCATCCAGGCAAAATTCGATCTGATCAAGGAGTTGAACTTGCGCGGAATCAGTTATTGGAAGCTTGGTCTTTCCTTTCCGCAAAACTGGCTATTACTCACTGACAATTTCACAATCAGAAAGCTATGAGAGCAGTATACCTACTGCTCTTTTTTTCATGTCACTGTTATCCATAGCTTCTCTTCGCGAAACTCATCTCCATCCACAATCACTTGTGGAATAGCTACACGGACAGGACTCTCAAGCGGAGAAGGAGTCAGCCTGACTTCCTCAGAAGATACCCACTCTCCGATAATCTTTTCTGCAAAAGAAAACTGTTCCCTAAAACCATCACGGAACCAGCTCACTTCATTCTGCTTTGATACTCCCGGCTGATTCATACACAAGTACAAAGAAACATCATCACAGAAGGAGAGCATTTTCTGATCTGTATCCAATGTTGCTTTTTCAGCTGATGTCAGTGTTTGCATGTCGGCTTGCTGTAACCCATGTTCCCGTTCTAAAAATGCTTTTATCTGCTCATCTTCTGTATCATTGGAAAAGAAGGAGCAATAATGCCTGCTGCATAATATAGCCGCATAGCGGGATTGTTCTCGTACTTCCATGATGCCCTGCTGATAGGCACGAAGCTTATCGGTTAACGGATAATCAATAAAGCTATAAAATCCTTTTCCATCAGGCTTACGCTTTGGCACTTCATCCAATGGAATCCATGCTCGGTCATGCTGATCTACTGCCATAATAGTGTCAGGGCGCTGGACAGGCGAATTAGGATCGTCCTTTCGCCAATGTCTGGCTATTTCCCCGGAAATAGCTGCATGGGCATGCTGCGGTATCAGCACTGTTTTCCCCTCGTTATTTTCTCGAACAATCATTACATCCCTCCTATGAAAAACTCCCGGCATATAGCCGGGAGTCATAATTTCATCTTATTTCAATAGCTTCAAGGATTCGTCGATGAATGCTGGAATATCATCCGGCTGTCTGCTTGTAACCAGCTGGTTCTGGCATACAACAACTTCCTTATCTTCCACAGTTGCACCAGCGTATTCCATATCCACCTGAATTGATTTATAGCCTGTTGCTTTTCGTCCTTCAAGCGTTTTAGCTGAGATTAACAGCTGCGGACCGTGGCAGATTGCAAAGACCGGTTTTTTCTCATCCATAAAGTGCTTCGCAAAATTCACGAACCGATCATCCGCACGCAGATTATCAGGTGAAACACCGCCAGGAATGAATAGGGCATCAAAGTCTTCTGGTTTCACATCATCGATACCTTTATCAATTGATACTGTTGCTTCCCCTTGCTTACCTTTTACACTGTTACCTGCCTCAAATTCGATAGTTGTCACTTCATGACCAGCTTCTTTATATGCTTTTGCCGGATCTGTGTATTCCACGTCTTCAAAGTCATTAGTAATCACTGTTGCAATTTTAGCCATTGTCTAACACTCCTTTATAAAAGTATCACACAATGTATAGTTCCACGTGAGCTGTCGATTAAACCTCTTATTCCTCTAAAGTAGATGTATCACCCAGCGGCAGTCCAAGCTCTTTGGCACGAAGCAGACGGCGCATGATCTTGCCGCTTCTTGTCTTTGGAATCGAGGTGACAATCTCAATTTCCCTTGGTGCAGCATGCGCACTTAGTCCTTTTTTAATAAACTGGCGAATTTCTTCACGCAACTCTATGGAATCTTTATGCCCTTTATCTAAGGTGATGAAAGCTTTAATGATTTCCCCACGCTCTTCATCCGGTTTCCCAATCACCGCCGCCTCGGTAACTGCATAATGCTCAATCAGCTTGCTTTCCACTTCAAATGGTCCGACCAATTTCCCAGAAGTGTTTATCACATCATCCAAACGCCCTTCAAACCAGAAATAGCCTTCTTCATCCATTTTGGCGCTATCACCTGATACGTACCATCCGTTGATAAAGTAGCTATCGAACTTCTCTTGATTGCCCCAAATTGTTTTCATCATCGATGGCCATCCCGCTCTTACCGCAAGGTTCCCGCTCGTATGCGTTGGCAGTACATTCCCCGCATCATCAATAATAGCAGCTTCGACACCTGGTATTGGTTTACCCATTGCTCCCGGTTTGATCGACAGCGTTGGATGATTGACGATGAGCATCGCGCCAGTTTCAGTCATCCACCATGTATCATGGATGCGTTTGCCGTAAACTTCTTCCGCCCAATAAATGATCTCCGGGTTCAGAGGCTCCCCGACACTGAGGACATGGCGAAGCGAGGACAAATCATGTGCATGAGCAACCTCATCACCAGCAGCTGCCAGCTTCCGCAATGCAGTTGGAGCTGTATACCAGACTGTAACCTTATGCTTCTCAATGATCTTATACCAAGCTTCCGGAGTGAAACGGCCGCCAGCAATCACATTAGTTGCACCATTCAGCCATGGTCCGAATATGCCATAACTTGTACCTGTCACCCAGCCTGGATCAGCTGTGCACCAGTACACATCATCCTCCTGCAAATCTAAAATCCATTTACCAGTAGCATAATGCTGTATCATTGCCCGATGCGCGTGATAGACACCTTTTGGCTTACCCGTGGATCCAGAGGTATAATGCAGCAGCATACCATCCTCTTTATCCAGCCATACAGGCTCGAACTCGGATGATGCCTGGTCCATCAATTCTGTATAGTCATGTACGCCATCTGTTTCGGATTCGAGTACAATGACTTCCTTCAATTCAGGCAGATTGTCTCTATTAACACGGGGCAGCAGTTCTGCAGTGGTAATCAATATACTAGCACCGCTGTCCTTTAGCCGATCTTCTACTGCCTGTTCCATGAATGCCTCGAATAAGGGTCCAGCTACAGCGCCAATTTTGAGAATACCAAAAAAGCTTGCGTAAAAATCAGGACAGCGAGGCATGAACAAAAAGATACGGTCTCCTTTTGCTGCTCCGAGAGCTTTCAGCATATTGGCGGCCTGATTGCTGCGTTCCTTCAGTTGAGTGAATGTCCACTTCTCCTCTGTTTGCCCATCCTGATAAATTAGAGCAAGCTGATCTGCTTTAGCTGGGTTTTCTGCATGGCGGTCCACCGCTTCATAAGCAGCATTCAATTTGCCCGTATGGAACCAGGAAAAATCACGCTCCATCTGACTCCACTCAAACGATTGACGTAGCGCTTCAAAATCCGTTACATTGTGCTTTCCACTGAGAGGTGCTAACATTTTCATGATTCGACATCCTTCCCTTTAATTTGTAAGCGTTTACAATAAATACGAATAAAAAAGCCTCTGTCTGCATCAGCAAAGCAAGTAGGTTATTTCCATTGTACCTTGTTTTCCTTACCAATCAAAGTGAAATCATAAAAATGAACACCCGCTATATACACGGGTGTTCATGGTTGTTATTTTTTATATTGCATATATACTGCCTGTGTAACTAAGAAGTCCTCGACCCCATACTTACCGTCTGTACCGCCAAGTCCTGACTTACGGATGCCGGCGTGATATCCTTGGACGGCTTCCTGATTCTCACGGTTCACATATGTTTCCCCGAACTTAAGTTCATTGATTACTTTCATCGCTTCATTTAGATCTTCTGTATAGATAGAAGAAGAAAGTCCATACTCTGTGTCATTACCCATCTCGATGGCTTCTTCTAAATTAGTAAATGTAACGATAGGAACGACCGGACCAAAAATCTCTTCTTTAATAATGGACGAGTCGTGCTGAACATTTGTCAGGATGGTTGGCTCATAGAAGTAGCCAGACTCTGCATCTGGTCTTTTACCACCAATAATACAATTGGCACCTTCCTCTTTAGCCGCCGCTACCATTTCTTCGACAGTTTCTAAACGATCCTTGCTGACAAGCGGTCCCATCTCTACATTATGGTCTTTCGCAGGATCCCCATAAGAGACTCCTTCAAACGACTGCTTGAGTTTTTCTGTGAACGTTTCGGCTACACTTTCATGTACATAAACGCGCTCAGCATTCGTACAAGTTTGCCCGTTGTTCAGCAGGCGGGATGCTTTGATCTGCTCCACTGCCAAATCTAAATCTGCGTTTGCTGTTACAATGGCAGGTGCCTTGCCGCCAAGCTCTAGATTTACTTTGGTAATATTTTGTGCCGCAGCTTCCATTACTTTTGTTCCTGCTGTCACACTGCCCGTAATAGAGATCATGTCCACTTTTGGATGGGAAGCAAGCTGATTTCCGAGAGCAGACCCTGTCCCTGTAACATACTGATAGACGCCGTCTGGTAAGATACCCAGTTCATCAACCATCTTGGTAAATTCGTAAGCTGTATTCGGTGTCTGCTGACTTGGCTTCAGTATAAGTGTACAGCCTGTGGTGAGCGCCTGGGCAACCTTCCGTGCCAAAATAAAGACAGGGAAGTTCCACGGTACAATACCTGCTACAACCCCGATCGGCTTCTTATAGATAAAGATATTTTCATTTGGACGATCACTCGGGACGATGTCACCTTCAATGCGACGTGCCCATTCAGATGTGTAGCGGAAGAAATCAATCGCCATATCCACTTCGCCTGTGGCAAGCTCATAATTCTTTCCTTGCTCTTCCTGCAGCAAGGAAACGAAAGTATCTTTTCGTTTTTCCAGTTCATCACCAAGCTGGCGCACAATTTTAGCCCGCTCAATCGCCGGTGTCTGCTCCCACTCTTTTTGAGCTGCAGCAGCACCATCCACTGCTTGGTTCACTTCATCCTCTGTCGATTTAGGAATCTTAGATATGACCTCTTCTGTCGCTGGATTCAAGATATCGATTGTTTCTTCTGCCTGTGAAGTAATAAAACGTCCGTTGATATAAAGCTGATGTGTCTCCACAATCATCCTCCTCTTTTTTCATTCCTGGTAGTTGTTTTCCACCATAAAGGATGATACAAACACAAAAAGGCCCGCTCTTTTAAAGAGCAGGCCATTTCTTACACTTAGCAGATTAGTGGTATGGGGGATACCTAACATCAATATACCCAGCCACACATTATATAAACATTATTATGAAAAAGTTTATAACTTTTTTATAGCGGGAACAGCATAGTATAGCAAAATTCATTTAAGGAGAGGATTACAAATGGCTGAAAACAAACAAAGTTTAGGTGACAAAGTAAAAGGTGCCGTATCAAAAGTAAAAGGTGAAGCAAAAGATCAAATCGGTAATGCGAAAAATGATAAAGGTATGCAAGCAGACGGTAAAAAAGATAAAGCAAAAGGAAATCTTCAAGATACTGCAGGTAAATTGAAAGAGGATCCTGACCGTCGGTAAGAAAGAACACAATCAATTGTCAGATAAACTGACAGGAAACGAGGGGGACTTGGGAAAGTAAGAACAGCACCCAATTTCGGCAAATTTCGTGCTACACTTAATTCAAGATTTCCCCTAAATTTCTAACGCAAAATGGCTGCCAAATGGCAGCCATTTTTGTTTTAGACAATTTCTACATATTGCGGATTTGCTGTAATATAGTTTCCGCTCTTCAGCTTATACATAGTAGAACCATCGACAGTTAGTGTCTCCACTACAGTGAATACTTCTCCTTGGCTGACTGTACCAGCGCGTGCATTCCAATCTGGTGCATCATAATAGTATAGAGATGCTGCCTTTACTCGAATCAAAAAGGTTGAACCTGAACCCGATTTCTTCGTTAATCCAAGTGCTTTTTCCAAACCATTTACATGACCTCGCGCCACATTCTGAATCCATGAATTAGATTTCATCTTCGCCGCATCAGCACTATTATCAATAAAGCCATTCTCCGTCAGGACAGCAGGCATATTTGTCTCCCGAAGTACGTGGAAATTCGCCTTTTTCCTGCCGCGATCCGACATTCCATTCAGCTTCATTACTTCCTCGTGAATACGTGCTCGCATTACTCCTGTTGCAGAGCTATCAGATAAAGTGGAATAAATGAAATCCTCGTATCCAGTCCCACCACCAGCATTGATATGGATGCTGAGGAAGAAATCGGCTCCCCAAGCGTTAGCATCATTTGTACGCTGCGTAAGAGATGGGAATGTATCCCCCGTACGAGACATACGTACCTCTGCATTTTCATATTCCAGCTGCAGGATATTCCGAATCGATGTTCCAATTGCCAACACCACATTTTTCTCCTGAATTCCATTTGCTGTTGCTCCTGGATCTGACCCTCCGTGACCTGGATCTACATAAATTTTCACCATTCGACCATCTCCCTTTCTTTTTTTGACTGCTTATAGTACCTTATGCAGCCTTGTACTAGATAAAAGCGGTTGGTGTCACTATTTCACAACCCATTCTGAAATTAGTATCGAAGGATAGAGATGATTCGTGTCATAAAAGTTAGTCAGTTAGCCACACTAAGAGAACGACAGAAGAGGTGAACGGCTATGTTTCCTTGGCAGAAACAAAAAACAGAGGCGATAGAGAAGCGGAAAGCTAGAAAGATATCGAAGAACTTAAAAGATAATGTCAAGTATATAGAAGAACAGTACTCTTATGGATTAAACTACGATTTTGAGTCGAGAACAATCCAAGGACCTTCAGGCAGATATCATCTTTTCTTTTATTCCACCACAGTCGATACAAAGCAATTAAGTGACCATATTGTTGCACCATTATTAGAAATGAAAAAGGATATTCCAGTTGATCGAATCGTTTCCGTGCCGAACATCAGCCCTATCACGAATATGGGGGATGTAGAGAAAGGGTTAAATGATGGCAGTGTAATCATTTTCAAACAAGGCATCGCTGAAGGATTTGAGGTAAATCTTCAAGATTTTAAACATCGTGCAGTGGAAAAAGCAGAAAATGAGAAAACAGTAAAAGGACCGAAGGAATCTTTTACAGAGTCTTTGCCGACAAATATCTCTATGCTGCGGAAGAAAATCCCCTCAAAAGACTTGATAGCCGAAAATATCAGCGTGGGAACTCGGCCTGCAGTACCTGTCACCCTCATCTATGAAAGAGATTTAGCAAATGAGAAAGTACTGGAAAATATCAAGAATCGTATCAGCAGTATCACAGTCGATAACATCCGAAATATCGAGATATTGGAACAGTTCATCGAAGAACGACCAAGGTCGCTCTTTCCGACGCTGCTTTATACGGAAAGACCAGACAATGTGTCCAACTTTGTATCAGAAGGCTATATAGCTATTATGATGGACAATTCCTCATCATGCTTGATTGCTCCAATCACGATTTGGTCTTTCTTCCATTCACCAGAGGATCGATATTTACGTTGGGCTTTTGCTAACTTCAGCAGATTGATACGAGCCCTTGCCTATTTTATTACTCTTTTCGTATCTGCAACCTATGTAGCTGTCACGAATTATCACAGCCAGTTGATTCCAATTGATTTGCTGCTGGCTATTGCAAGCAGCAGAGAGCGTGTTCCCCTGCCTATAATTTTTGAGGTTCTGCTTATGGAAATAGCCTTTGAGTTAATACGTGAAGCTGGAGTACGAATACCATCTCCACTCGGACCAACAATTGGTATTGTCGGTGCATTGATACTTGGACAGGCAGCCGTTGAAGCAAATATTGTAAGTCCTATCGTCGTCATTATTGTAGCTTTAAGCGGCTTGTCTTCATTTGCAGCCGCAAACTATAGTATCAACCATACTTTGCGTATTTCCCGTTTCATTTTCATTGTGGCAGCAAGCTTTTATGGGCTGCTTAGCCTGCTAGGAGCCATATTGTTATGGGCTGCATATGTAGTATCCATTTCATCTTTTGGCGTCAGCTACTTTTCCCCTGCTACACCGTCTACGAAATCATCACATGATACATTCTTTAGGATGATTTTGAAAAAAGAACGGTGGAGACCAGGCTTTATAAATCCGAAGGACTGGGATAAAAAATAAAGGAGTGACAAACATGCAATTGACAAAGAAACCTTTGCGTATTCGTGAAATGGTCGTTATTGTTTTCATGGTTATTGGACTCAAGGGCGGAGACACGACTCCAGCACTTTTTGCGGATCATGCCCAAAATGCCATTTGGCTTGTACCCGTTGTTTCTTTTCTTTGCCTGCTTCCTCCCTTTTTAATTTTAATGTATCTGCTAAAAAAGCATGAGAAATATAATTTGGTTGAGCTAATTTTTCATTTATTAGGCAAGAAATTAGGTACAGTACTTAGCTTATTACTTTTCATAGGTGGATTTGTTTCCATGTCTGTAGACATGCGTAATGTTATGGAAGAACTCAATTATCTGTACTTCCCGGAATCTCCCACTATTATGATTTATGCCATCTTTCTAGGTATTTGTATCATCATAGCTAACAAGGGTCTTGAAACGATTGGAAGCCTGACCTGGGCGCTCATCCCTATTATCATCCTTACCATCCTGGCAGTGATGACGGTGGATTTAAGAGACGCTGTTTGGCAGCGTATCTTCCCTATTTTAGGAGACGGACCGAAAACTATCCTTGTAGACGGCATCAGTAAATCTTCCGCTTTCTTAGAAATATTTTTACTTACAATTGCCTATCAGGCATTTCACCAGACTAAAGACTTTCGCATTGGAATATACACAGGCGGGATACTTTCTTGTATCTTAATCGTTACTTTTTATGCTATATATGCAATGGTATTCGACTACAACACCATCAATAACATAGCTTTTCTTTATCAAGAATCGACGGAGATTGTGTCACTTGGTCATTTCTTTACAAATATAAGTACATTCTTCATGATTGGCTGGCTATTTTCGACCTTCCTCCGATTCATCATTTTCCTTTACATTTTATGCTGGATTTTCGGAGCTATATTTGAAATTAAGCGATTTGAAGGGCTGATTCTCCCAGTAGGCATCGTATCCATGATTCTGTCACTCATTCCACCTAGTTTTTCTATAAATGAACTCGTCATCAGAGAAACAAGTCTGCAGATTATCACGCCTTTATTTCTCATCTTTCCATTCTTGTTATGGGGTACTGATCGCTGGAAGAATAGAGGGAAAACATGAGAAGGCTTATTCTAATTTTATTGTTTTTGCAAATCGCTCTTATTCTGACAGGATGTTTTGACAGGAAAGAGTTGGAAGAACAAGCATACGTCATTAGTATCGGAGTTGATAAAACAGAAAGAGATAATATCTTCCGGTTTACTTTCGAGATTGCAAACCCGGAAGTAGGCAGCTCCGTATCTAATGTCTCAACAAAGGAACCTGCACAGGAAGTAGTTAGTGTGTTAGGTACCGACTTCCTTTCCGCAACAAGTACAGCAAATACATCAGTAGCAAAGGAAATCACCTTAGATCAAGTAAGAGTTGTTATTTTTTCAGAAAAGTTAGCTCGCTCCAAGGAGTTCATACATGTTATACAATCAGCACCTAGTACTGTAGATTTAAAATTGAACGCACAGATGGTTATTAGTAAAGAGAAGGCCGAAGACTTCATCCGGCATAATAAGCCGAGACTGGAATCAAGGCCGCATAAATATTTTCAGTATATGCTCGACCGTGCCAGAGAGACTGGTGTTATTCCCGATGCACCATTGGTCCGATTCTTTCAAATTACGGAAGGCGATGCTGATTTGTTTATAGCCCCATTCGCTAGTACAGCAAGAGAACCAACTGATAAATATGGCGCAGAGGATAATTATAAGGCAGGAGAGATCGATATCAACGGGGGAAATCCTACTCAATTCATAGGATCTGCTGTATTCAAAGAAGGGCAGATGATAGACACATTGACAGGTGAAGAAACGCGGTACACACTCATGCTTGATACAACGTTGCCTCAGCAAGATATTCTTGCAACCTATAAGGATCCATTAAGACCAGATTTTGAAATCTCAGCCAAAGTACAAATTGATAAAGCAAAGGTGAGTATTGATTACAAGAAACGCGGCAGATCCGTCATTGATGTTCATGTTAACGCTCATTTGAATGTATTCGCCATTCCAAGCACAGAAGACTATATGCTTGATCCTAGAAAACGAAGAATTCTTTATGCTTCTATTGAAAAGCAGATGTATAACAAAACTACAGAAATGGTGAAAAAATCACAGGAGAAATATAAAGCTGAACCTTTTTATTGGTCTTTGCACATACGAAAAGAGTTTCTTACAATCAAGGATTATGAAAAAGCAGACTGGTCCAATAAAATATTCCCTAATGCTGATGTACATCTGCATATTGATGTGAAAAGTATTGAATTTGGTAAAACGCTGCGTCAATCCAACATAGGAAAGGTACGAGATTGATGTCAATTTTTTATTCTGTCTTACTGAATCTAGCTGTTTCCATCTATACAGGATTATTCGCATATTCCCTTCATAAAGAAGGTAATAAAAAAGGGATGGTAGCTGTTATATGTTTGATCATCATCCTAATCACAAGTTCTATCATACTTTACTTAACGTAAAAACCCACAGCCTCCAGGCTGTGGGTTTTTAATCAAAGCGGCCCCGGCAAGATTCGAACTTGCGACACACGGTTTAGGAAACCGATGCTCTATCCCCTGAGCTACGGAGCCACGACATACTATATTATAACTGAATCGATAAAGCTTGCAAAGTCTGTCGCTTTTTCCACTAGTTTCTTCCGACACTATATCGAAGCAAATGCCCTTCTATGGTAAACTATATTTATTTGCCATACAACGTTTGAGTTTGGAGGATACATCATGCACGAGCTGCCCTTTATTGCAGTGGAAGGCCCGATTGGTGTCGGAAAGACATCATTGGCTAAGAAAATTGCGGATCACTTTCAGTATGCGCTGCTGAAAGAGATTGTAGAAGAAAATCCGTTTCTAGGTAAATTCTATGAGAATATCGAGGAATGGAGCTTTCAGCTGGAAATGTTCTTTTTGACGAACCGTTACAAACAGCTGAATGATATTCGTAAGGACTATCTTTCCCAGAATCAGCCGGTAGTCGCAGATTATCATATCGCAAAGAATATGATTTTTGCCCAGCGTACACTTGCTGAACCGGAGTTTGATAAATACAGCAAGATCTTCTCAATTCTGACAGAGGATATCGCGCTTCCTAATATGGTCATCTATTTGGACGCCAGTTTGGAAACATTGCTTGAACGGATCGAAATGCGTGACCGAAAAGCAGAACAGCATATCCAGCCGGAATATCTGAAACAATTGTCTGTTGATTACCAGACCTTTATGGATCGTTTCGAACAAGACAATCCAGACATACCTGTACTTCGATTAAGTGGGGATGAGTTGGATTTTGTAAAGAACGAGCAGGATTGGAAGTATATTTGTGACAGGATCTCCTCTCACTTGGATAAAGGAGTAACATCATCATGAATTTTAGAGAGAAATACCATATACCTGCGGACAGTGTGATTACCATTGCAGGTACAGTAGGTGTCGGAAAATCGACAATGACGAATGCATTAGCAGAGGCTCTGGACTTCCGTACAAGCTTTGAGAAAGTGGACGGAAATCCTTACTTGGATAAATATTACGCTGACTTCGAACGCTGGAGTTTCCACCTTCAAGTCTACTTCCTAGCAGAACGCTTCAAGGAGCAAAAACGAATCTTCGAATACGGCGGCGGATTCATCCAAGACCGTTCTATTTATGAAGATACAGGAATCTTTGCTAAAATGGCGTTTGAAGAAGGTAATATGTCCAAAGTAGATTATGAAACATATCGTTCTCTCTTTGATGCAATGGTTATGACGCCTTACTTCCCTCATCCTGATTTATTGATCTACTTGGAAGGATCCTTCGATCATATCATCAGCCGCATTAAACAGCGCGGCCGGGAGATGGAACAGCAAACACCAATCAGTTATTGGGAAGAGATGTTCCACCGCTATGAGAAATGGATTAACGACTTTAATGCTTGTCCTGTGCTGCGAGTAAATATAGCTGACTATGATTTATACAACCCGAATACATCAATTGAACCGATTTTAGAAAAGGTTGGCCATTTTATCGAGCATTCCCGTAAATGGACATCTCGTCAGCCTTCCAAATAAAAAAACCGCCCTCATAGGCGTTTTTTTTATTTGCTGAATGCCTGTCCCATTTCTTTCGATCGGGCTGCAGCTGCTTTTACACATGCTTGAATGGCAGCTTTTACACCTTGTTCTTCGAGCACACTGATACCTGCTGCAGTCGTGCCGCCAGCACTGGTGATGTTTGCACGAAGCTGAGCTGGGGTTAGCTCTGACTGTTCCAGCATTCGTGCAGCTCCTTTGAAAGTCTGAATCAACAGTTGTTTGCCAACAGTCTCATCAAGACCGACTTGAGAGCTTGCTTCCTCCAACGCTTCCATCATGTAATAAAGATAAGCAGGCCCGCTGCCTGAAATGGCAGTCACTGCATCCATATCCTCTTCATCTACCTCTACAGACTCTCCAACGGTCTTGAACAAACTGCTAACGACCTTCATATCCTCACTGCCTGCATGTACTCCTGGCGCAACAGCTGTCGCTGCCTCAAGAATCGTAGCGGACGTATTAGGCATCGCCCGAACTACCGGCTGATTGGACGGCAAATAGCTTTCCAGAAAAGAAGTGTGGATCCCAGCCAATATAGATACGACAATTTGTCCTGGCCCAAGCTTGGCTGCCTTCAAAGAAGTTAACGCTGCTTCGGCATCTTTCGGTTTCATCGATAAGATGATTACATCTGCATCTTTCAAGAGAGCTGTCTGATTCCGCGTAATTGTTACTCCATATGCATCATGCAATTCTTGTAGCCTCGCATCATTAGCATGATTCGTCAGCCATATACCTTTCGCTGGGAGATGCTCTGCTGCGATTAATCCTTTAACGAGCGCTTCCGCCATTGCACCTGCACCTACAAATGCTATTTTCTTCATAAATGCCTCCGTTCCACGTGAAACAAGTTTGTAGTATTATCTGATGCTTCTTTTCAGAAGTCAATAAAAAAATCGTTACGGGTTAACCGTAACGATTTATGTATTTTAATTTTATATGTTTGTAAAAATGGAGGAGGAAGAGGGATTCGAACCCCCGCGAGCGATGAAGCCCCTGTCGGTTTTCAAGACCGATCCCTTCAGCCAAACTTGGGTATTCCTCCGTAAGACAAGTATTAATATATCATGTTGTATGACACATGTCAACAGAATATATAAAAAAAGTGAAGGAGGGGAAATTCGAACCTCCACGAGCCGTTAAACCCCTGTCGGTTTTCGAGACTTATCCCATCCACCGGACTTGGATACCCCTCCATACTTTTGTTACCAAAAGCTATTTCATCATATTTTTAATTTCATTCAAAATGCTACTTAGCGAATTTCTGTCTTACCGCCCATGTAAGGTACCAATACTTCTGGAACCTTCACAGAACCATCGGCCTGCTGATAGTTCTCTAAGATAGCAGCCACTGTACGGCCAAGTGCCAAACCAGATCCATTCAACGTATGAACAAATTCAGGCTTGCTCTTGTCATCGCGTCGGAAACGGATGCCAGCACGGCGGGCTTGGAAATCTTCGAAGTTGGATACAGAAGAAATTTCACGATACGTACCGCCGCTAGGTAGCCACACCTCGATATCATATGTTTTTGCAGATGAGAAACCAAGATCTCCTGTACATAGTGTAACTACACGGTGTGGAAGATTAAGAAGCTGCAGGACTTTCTCTGCATGTCCTGTGATTTCTTCCAGTACGTTATAAGATTCTTCTGGCTTAACAAATTGTACAAGCTCTACTTTGTTGAATTGATGCTGACGAATCAAACCACGTGTGTCACGACCGGCAGATCCTGCTTCAGAACGGAAGGAAGCGCTGAATGCAGTGAATTTCTGCGGCAGCTGTTCATCTTTTAATATTTCTTCACGGTAATAGTTTGTTACAGGAACCTCAGCCGTCGGAACAAGGAAGTAATCCCAGCCCTCAACCTTGAAGGCATCTTCTTCAAACTTCGGCAGCTGACCAGTTCCAGTCATACTTGCTCTGTTCACCATATAAGGAGGCAGCATTTCCTGATAACCATGTTCATCAGCGTGAAGATCCATCATAAAGTTGATTAAAGCACGTTCCAGGCGAGCTCCCAATCCTGTGTAAAATACGAAACGGCTTCCTGTTACTTTCGCAGCACGTTCAAAATCGAGAATTCCTAGGTCAGCTGCAATATCCCAATGGGCTTTTTCCTCAAAGTCTTTCTGCTGCACTTCTCCCCATTTACGAGCTTCAACATTATCGTCCTCAGAATTACCTACAGGCACGCTGTCATGCGCAAGATTAGGGATAGAGAGCAATAGCGTATCCAGTTCAACCTCTACGTCACGCAGCTCCTCATCATTGGCTTTGATTTGATCGCCTACTTCGCGCATTTCTTTGATTTGAGCGTCAGCATCTTGCTTTTCTTTTTTAAGAACAGCAATTTGCTTGGAAGCCTCATTACGTTTTGCTTTCATTTCCTCTGTTTCATTAATCAGCTTTCGGCGGCGATCATCTAAATCTCCAAATTT
This sequence comes from Terribacillus saccharophilus, assembly GCA_900110015.1. Lineage (GTDB taxonomy): Bacteria > Bacillota > Bacilli > Bacillales > Amphibacillaceae > Terribacillus > Terribacillus saccharophilus. The sequence goes on from FOCD01000005.1 coordinate 20,769, forward strand.
ATCTAAGACAGTCAAATCTGCACCGAGATTGTTCAGCTTTTGTTTTACTTCTTCAAAATTTGAACGTAAATATTTTAAATCCAGCATATGTGCTTCCTCCTTTTTTTTAAACAAAAAAACATCCCATCCCTATAGAAAAGGGACGAGATGTTTCACCCGCGATACCACCCTGGTTGAAGACAAGAAGTCTTCCGGCTCGGCAAGGTAACGGTTTGTACCGGGTATGTTTCCATACCATTCCAGGATGGATTCACTCACAGCGCTGCATCGATTTTCACCAGCCATCGACTCTCTTAAGCATGCTGTAAGTTACTAGTTCCTATCATCACGTTGTTGTTATTCTTCCTACAGAATAGCTAATTCCAGGTAAATATGCAAGTATGATATGCAATTCCAGCTCTAGCTTCTACATCCTTATAGGATTTTATACAAAAAAACCGGAGAAGACTGGGTCTTTTCCGGTTTTGTAAGTTCTGGTTCGATGTTGTCTAGCTGCGAAAGCCAGGAACTAGAGTATAAGCAATGAATCCCTGCGTGGGGAAAAGCATCCCACTCCGGGCTCCCTTGCTTATCCTTACGTTCCTAAACGGCTTTCTCCGCTTTTCTTAATTAAAACCAGCTTTTAACTGTATCAGATACGCTAGTGAAGATTCCTGCGAAGAAATCTCCGATTGCGCCTAGGGAGAGCATGAACCAGTTTGATTTTTCTACGTCTTCGGATGCTACAACGTCAACAGTATAGGAGCCGCCGTTGATGTTGCCTTGGTCATCTCCGTCATAGACGAGTGTCGCAGTTCCGACTTTGTCGCCTTTGTTCACTGGAGCAACCAGTTCACCATCTGCATCCAGCTTGTCCTTGTCGACTTTGTATTCCAAGTGGTATTTATCTTCTTCGCCATTCTTTACAGAAGTGGTAACTGCATTTTTTGTTGAGATGGCTACACTATCTTCTTTTCCTTTTGCAACTGGTACAGAAGCATGGTCCTTGATTTCTGTTCCTGCTTTGTAAAGTTCAGCTTGCTCGAATTGATTGAAGCCGTAATCAAGCAGTTTTGCTGTTTCCTGGAAGCGTGCTTCTTCACTAGCTGACTTCATGATAACAGTTATATAACGCTGTCCATCACGTTCAGCAGTACCTGTGAAGCAGTAGCCTGCTACGTCTGTATGACCTGTTTTCAAGCCATCCATGCCTTCATAGCCATATGCTTCTAAGTATCCAGGCATGTTTGGTAGCATCCAGTTCCAGTTCGTGATTTGTTTACCGTCGAAATCTGTTTGTGTAACGCTGGAAACCTCAAGTGCTTCTGGGTGATCCTTAATCAAGTTATAAGCCAGGATACCCGTAGACTTTGCAGTCATCAGGTTTTCGTCGTTAATGTTCGTTCCCTCTGCTCGGTTATCGCCTAAGTCAGAGTTGGAAAGACCGGATGAGTTAACGAATTTATAATCCTTCATTCCGATTTCTTCAGCTTTTTCATTCATCATCTTGACGAATTCTGTCTCACTGCCGCCGACAAGTTCTGCAAGTACTATTGTTGCGGCGTTGTCGGAGTTAATAGCCATTCCATTATAAAGATCGCGAACCGTATAATCTTTGTTTTGCGTGAGTCCTGTACCGGAAAAATCCGTATTAGAGGAAATGCTGTACGCATAGTCGCTTACTTGTGTTGTCGTATCCCAGGAGATATCCCCTGCTGCAATTGCATCCAAGATGAGATATTCGGACATCATCTTTGTCATACTTGCTGGAGGTAAAGTGAGATCTGCCTGCTTCGCATATAATATTTCACCAGAGTTGGCGTCTATTAGAATTGCGGATTCCGCTTCAATATCCAAGCCTTCCGCAGCTTGTGTGTCTAGTGGCTTCGCTAGAAAAGTGTTAAACGTAATCAGCATCGCGAGCAAACCGATCATCGATGCTTTAAAAAGATGTTTCAAAGTCTTCCTACCTCCACAAAAAATAGAATCGTTACTGTGCATCCCCGCTATTTTACCATAGACGATAGGCAGAGGGGAACGTACTTTGTACCGATTCTACATTTTGTTCACAGGTCTGGAAGACACCAGTCAATTGGCTTCAATCCATTATTTTCTAATATCTCGTTTGTCTTGGAAAATGGCTTGCTGCCAAAGAATCCGCGCCTTGCTGATAAAGGACTTGGATGGACAGAAGTAAGTGTATAGTGCTTCTCCGTATCAATCAGCTTTTGCTTTTCTTGCGCATGCTTTCCCCAAAGAATGAATACAACAGGATCTCGCTTCTCATTCAATGATTCAATGACACGGTCCGTGAAGTGCTCCCAGCCTTTACCTCGGTGAGATGCTGCCTGATGAGCTTCTACAGTCAAAGCTGTATTCAAAAGCAGCACACCTTGTTCAGCCCATCGCTTCAAATAACCATGTGTCGGAATCGGGCAGCCAATATCATCTGCCAGCTCTTTGTAGATATTGACTAGTGATCTAGGAATAGCCACCTCAGGCTGCACCGAAAAACTAAGACCATGTGCCTGATTTGGTCCATGATATGGATCTTGTCCTAATATGACCACCTTAGTATTCGCAAAAGATGTTACTTGCAATGCTTCGTAAATGTGGTGCATCTCTGGATAGATTGTCTGTTCCTGATATGCTTCCTTCAAAAAGCTTCGCAGTTTTTTGTAATAGTCTTTGTCGAATTCTTCATGCAGGATATCCTGCCAATCATTATCAATTAATTGTTTAGCCATACTACTCCACCTCCAGGACATTGTATCAGACCTATACCCGTTATGAATAACGAAAAAAAGCCACCCTTATGATAAGGGCAGCTTCTAAATCAGCTTGTAACCGGCTGATTCATTTCAGATCTCTTATACATGTATTGGAATGCGATTAGAGCTGCGAAAACAACTATACCAGCAATACTGGTCCAAACTCCAGGATAAATCAAAGCAAGACCAGCAGCCAGTGCCACAAAACGCTCTGGCCAGTACAGCCTGCGGAACCAATAGCCGATCATTCCAGCTCCAATGGCAATCATCCCTAGGAAGGCTGTAACGAATATCCAAGCCATTTGCAGATAATTGCTTGTGCCAACCAGCAGAAGTTCTGGAGCGAAGACGAACATATACGGGATGACGAAAGCCGCAATTGCCAGCTTCGTCGATATGACCCCCGTAGCGATTGGCCGGCCTCCTGACATACCAGCTGCTGCAAATGCAGCCAAAGCAACTGGAGGCGTAATATCAGCCATGATACCGAAATAAAAAACAAACATATGCGCTTGCAGATCACTGATTCCAAGCAATATGATTGCCGGTGCTGCAATCGTCGATGTGATGATATAGTTGGCTGTTGTCGGTGCACCCATACCAAGGATCAGGGATGCAATCATCGTAAAGAACAACGTCCAAAACAATTGTTCATTTGCAAGGCCAACCAAGCTGTTAGCAAGGCTTAGACCAAGTCCTGTTTTGGTAACGACTGCGACAATGATTCCGGCTGCCGCAGTCGCTGCGATTACAGCGAGAGCCGACCTTGCACCGTCTACCATTGCTTCGATCGTCTCAAGGAAGTTACGGTCAAAGAAATAGCTGACAATTACCGTCGCAATGGCTGCGATGATCAATCCATTTTGAATGGACATACTGCCTGTTACACCGCTGTAAATCAAATAAGCAACCAGTACAACTCCGAATGTGATTGGATAGAGATGACGGTAAACTTCCTTTCTGATCAACGCAACAAGCACACATGTGACGATCCCATATAATGCTGCTCGCATGATGCTGAGCCCAGAACTCAAATAAAACACCATAGCGAGTATAGGAAGCAGCAGATACAATTTGCTAAGTACTTCTTTCTTATTTGGAAGTTCTTCTTTTTTGAGACCTCTCAATCCAGTCCGCTTTGCCTCGAAATGGGTCATGATCCAAATGCCGGCAAAATAAAGGATGGCTGGAATGATGGCTGCTTTGGCTATTGTCCAGTAGCTAACCCCGATGAATTCAACCATTAAGAAGGCCGCAGCGCCCATGACCGGAGGCATAATCTGACCTCCGGTAGAAGATGACGCCTCTACAGCTCCTGCGAAATTCTTAGAATAGCCAAGTCTCTTCATCATTGGAATAGTGAACGATCCTGACGTCACCACGTTTGCTACAGAGCTGCCGCTTACTGTTCCTTGCAGTGCACTGGAGAAGATGGCAACTTTCGCTGGACCTCCGATTCTCCTTCCGGCCACGAGCAAGGCAAGATCATTGAAATACTGCCCTACTCCTGTCTTCACCAAAAAGGCACCGAACAGAAGGAATAAGAAAATGTACGTGGATGAAACTCCGATTGGTGTACCTAGCATACCTTCTGTCGTAAAGAACAGCGAGGATACAAGTGTATCCACATCTACACCTGGATGGACAATGAAATCAGGCAGCTGACGGCCCCAGTAAGCGTATGCCATAAATAGAATGGCAATAATGACAATCGGCAAACCGACAGTACGTCTTGTTGCTTCCAAAACAAGAAGAACAGCTATAGATCCCGTAATGAAATCCATGGTCGTCATCTGTCCGCCTTGAGCAATGATATTGTCATACATGACCGGCCAATAGGCACCCACATAAAACCCGAGTGCAGCTAATAGATAATCATACCAAGCAATCCTTTTATCTTTGCTTTTCCGATTAACCGGGAACAACAGATAAATCAGGACCAGACCGAATCCCAAATGGATAGATCTGTGAATCTGGGTAGGTACATTTCCAAAAGTAGCGGTATACAGTTGGTATAAGGAAAACGCGAGCAGCAGGAAAAAGACGATGGCACCCATGATGCCTGCAAGTTTCCTGAAATTCGATTCACTATCGTATTTCTCAATCAGCTGCTGTTGTTCCTGTTCTGATAATATGTCTAGTTTCGTAGCTTTTTCATTCATTCAAGCAGCTCTCCTTTCCATAAGTTCCATAAACTCGTGTATTCTGCTTGGATTTTAATGGAGACACCTGGTCCGATGTTGTCTTGGAGAGAATAGCTATGCTTCTGATAGACCAGCTGGTGATTTGCCACCACTTCTCCGATAGTCAGATTAAGGCTATCCTGATAGCCCTTCATATTCCGTATATAATATTTTCCATCCTTCATCTCGAATGTTTCACCTGGTTTTGCATTTGCTGGCATACCGACTGCAGTATCTTCGTAAACAAGCTGATACGGGTATAATTTCATTTGTTTAATTGTGTATTCTTCCGTCACATCAGAATGATGGATGGAATGGGTGTATCGGATACTCACATGTGCTTCATCCTCGACAGGCAAATAAGCAAGAAGACGATCGCTCTGCAAATCTTTACAGGCGAGTATATGCCGGAAGGGAACAAATATGTACAACGTAATCAGTGTCATGACCAGAAGACCGATTAAAAGAATGATGCGAAACCGCAAATCTGCACACCTGCTTTTTGTAAAAAAACGCCGGTAACCAAGCTACCGGCGTTTCCGTAATATATCAGGAAGAAGGCAGTTCTACTACTGCTTCCTCCAAATATCTCTGGGCACCTGGATGGAACGGGATACTAACACCATCGGCAGCTGTTTCAGCTTTGATGAACTCTGCTTTTTGATGGCCAATATCTCCTGTATTCTCATACAATGCCTTTGTCATGTTATAGACAAGCTCTTCATCCATACCTTCTGACGTGACAAGCATTGCATTGACGGAGACCGTTTCTACCGGCTCTTCCAGATCATAAGTTCCTGCCTCGATCGTATAGGCCGCATAGTAAGGTAATTCCTCTAATAACTGATCGATTTTATCCTGTTCAAGTCCTACAATTGTTACCGGCGTTGTAGCTGCTAAGCTCTCGATTGCACCTGTTGGTGTACCTGCTGTGATGAATGCTGCATCGATGTTTCCATCCTGCATTCCAGCTGTGGACTCTCCGAAATCGAGATTCTGTACATCCACATCATCCACTGTCATACCGTAAAGCTTGAGGATATCCTCGGCACTGGCATTCGTTCCCGAACCAGGTGCGCCAATGGAAACCGTCTTTCCTTTCAAGTCTTCCACTGTTTTAATTCCGCTTGCTTCTGTCGCTACGATTTGAATTGTTTCTGGATAAAGAGAGCCGATGGCACGGATGCTATCGATCGATTTGCCATCAAACATCAGCTTACCGTCTGTTGCATAGGCAGCGATATCAGTCTGAGTGAAAGCAACGATGTCATCATTTCCTTCGCTCAATGTATTCATATTCTCAACTGATGCACCTGTCGAGGTAGCTGTCGCTTTTACATCATCCACGTTGGAATTGAGAATTTCCGCAATACTTCCGCCAAGTGGATAGTATGTACCCTCCGTTCCTCCTGTGAGCAACGTGATGAATTGCTGTCCGCCTTCTTCATCACCGCCGGAATCCCCTGATCCCCCGGTTGTTCCACCTCCGCAAGCGCTGAGTATGAGTGCTAACAACGTCATAAGTACTACTGCTGAAAGTAATTTTTTCATTTTCATTCGTTCATCTCCCCCTTGAGATTAATAATTCTCCATAACGTTAGCAAACCCTTTCCATATTTACAATATTATTTATATTGCAAAAAATCTGTTTATTTGTTAGATTATGTACTATAAAAAAGAAACGACGCCGAATTTGGCGTCGTTTCAAAATATAATTAGTTAACGGAGTAGTTCGGTGCTTCTTTTGTGATTTGAATATCATGCGGATGGCTTTCACGTAATCCTGCACCAGTCATACGAATGAACTGCGCATTTTCACGGAAGTAATCAATATCAGGAGCACCACAGTAGCCCATGCTCGCGCGCAAGCCGCCAAGCAGCTGGTGAACTGTATCAGAAAGTGATCCTTTGTATGCAACACGGCCTTCGATGCCTTCTGGAACCAGTTTCTTCGCTTCTTCTGTTTCACCTTGGAAGTAGCGGTCTTTGGATCCAGATTTCATTGCACCGACAGATCCCATACCGCGATACACTTTATATTGACGTCCTTGGAAGATTTCAGTCTCACCAGGGCTTTCTGTTGTACCTGCAAACATACTGCCGAGCATAACAGCATGTCCGCCTGCTGCGATCGCCTTAGCGATATCACCGGAATACTTGATTCCGCCGTCAGCAATGATGGAGACGCCATGCTTTTCTGCTTCCGCTGCACAATCGTGCACAGCAGTGATTTGCGGTACACCTACGCCAGCTACAACACGCGTTGTACAAATAGAACCCGGTCCAATACCGACTTTTACGACGTCAGCACCAGCTTCAATCAACGCACGCGTACCTTCTGCTGTCGCTACGTTACCAGCAATCAAGTCAACTTCAGGGAACTTGTCTTTGATTGCTTTAACCTGCTCTAAAACGCCTTTTGAGTGACCATGAGCTGTATCAACAACAAGTACGTCTACCCCTGCGTCTACCAACTTACTGATACGAGTCATTGCATCACCAGTGACCCCAACAGCAGCTCCTACTAACAAACGTCCATGTTTATCTTTAGCAGAATTCGGGAACTCAATCACTTTCTCGATATCTTTGATCGTGATCAAGCCTTTCAGCACACCATTTTCATCGACAAGCGGCAGCTTTTCGATTTTATGTTTCTGAAGGATTTTCTCTGCATCATCCAATGTAGTTCCAACAGGTGCTGTCACCAAGTTTTCTTTTGTCATGACATCGGAGATCGCGATGGAATAATCCTGTACGAAACGAAGATCGCGATTTGTCAGGATACCGATCAGTTTCTGCTCTTCTCTGTTGTTAACGATTGGTACACCTGAAATGCGGAATTTACCCATCAGATGCTCTGCATCGAACACTTGGTTTTCCGGGCATAAGAAGAATGGGTCTGTGATAACGCCGCTTTCCGAACGTTTGACGCGATCCACCTGCTCTGCTTGCTCTTCAATGGACATATTTTTGTGGATAATACCAAGTCCACCCTGTCTAGCCATTGCAATCGCCATGCTTGCTTCTGTTACTGTGTCCATTCCTGCACTGATCAATGGAATGTTCAAAGTGATATTTTTCGTCAATGCTGTTTGGAATTTCACATCACGTGGCAGAACCTCTGATTTTGCTGGCACAAGCAAGACATCATCAAATGTTAAACCCTCTTTTGTAAACTTATCTTCCCGCATGTTTATCCTCCTTTTATCATGAAATGTTTATATATGGTTAAAATACTGCTATTAAAACCTATTGTTACTTACAATACGCCAAGATGCGCGGTTTTTCAACTATATGAGCACGTAAAAATCATTGGAGGATTCTGTATGCATGATGAAAACGTATCCACCTTTCTTTCCTTCCTTGAAGCAGAGGATGCAGCTCTTTCCTTCCTGCAAAAAAGCTACCAGCATCTCGGTATTCCCGATGCAGAAACACGGAGCTATCAAAACATTTCCGCCTTCCTTGCTTATCTGGAACATGGTAAGTCTTATTATTCCTATGGCAAAGATGCCCCGTTATTGATGAAGCCTGTCTTATTATTTTACGGAATGACCCATTTTATGAAGGCGAGTTTGCTCCTGACACGTCCTGATTACCCAGAATCCACAGCTGATCTTGCACATGGTTTGTCGACTCGTAAGCGTAAGAAGCGGGACTATCAATTCTGCATGGATGAAGTATTATCCCAGCAGCGCGGCTTATTCCCGTATTTTTCACGTCACGTTTGTAAAAGGGAACTTCATAGCATTAAAAAAGTTTCTATGGGGGATATGTTCGGATTAGTTCCGGAACTTCATGATCTTCTTTCAATGCAGCAGGGGAAGCGTAATCTGACAGAAGCAAGCCGAAAAAAAGATGCTCTTATTCTGCCGGAGTGCTTACTAGACGAATTTCAATATACAAAACGCCGCTTTTTGGAATTCCTGCAATCTTTCTCTTTTAACATAATGGAGCAGGAACAGCTTGCAATTCAGCTTCCTGATTCGCTGTGGCAAACAGCCGGACCGCTTTATTGTAATCCATTAACCCAGAAACACTATTTTGTTCGGCAAAGCTATTGGAGCAGCTTTCATGAATGCATGGCTCATTATGCCCTGCTATATAACTTAAGCATGATTTGCCGCTATGAAGCAGAGTGGTGGACAGATCTGCTCCATGTTAACCGGCGTAACGAGTATCCGCTCATTGTTCGATTTTTGGAGATTACTGCTGAAAAATTCCCTTTATTGATTGGATCTTACATGCTAAAGCATTTTCAGGATATAAAAAAGCACGCTGATTAGCATGCTTCATGAAATAATCTGTTCAATACGTATATGTGGTATTTCAGTCAATGCTTTCACTTGCCCTGATTCTTGCTCACGTACCATCGGTCTGGTTGGATGGTTAGTGTCAGTAAAGACAACCTCAGCAATATCCCCAGATGATAATCTGACTTTTGTGTTTTGCTGGGCATCGACAAATGTCTTGATAAAGTGCTGAATCATTGCTGGGTCAAATCGTCTGAATTGCTCCTCCAGGATGATGTCCACTGCTTCATATGGTGATACAGCTACTTGATAAGCACGTTCGGATATCAAAGCATGATATGTATCACAAATGGAGAGGAGACTCGCAAATGAATGAATTTTTTCCTTCGGTAATCGCAGCGGGTAACCAGCTCCATCTGCCCGTTCATGATGCTGGAGGATGGCAAGCTTCGCTTTTGAAGAGAGTAGAGGAGCCTGCTCAACCATACGATAGGAGAAGGTAGGATGCTTTTGGACGTCTTCCCATTCACTATCATGTAAACGGCGTTTCTGGATGTGATACGGCTGTTTCAGTTTGGCCATTCCGCAATCTGCTAGGTAAGCAGCCAAACCAATTTGCTTGATGTCCGCCTCAGAAAAACCTGCTTTTTGTAAGACAGCAGCTACAAGTGTTGCTGTACCTGCTGCGTGTTCCGGCAAATAATCAATCTGTCTACGGTATGCAGGCAAATTGAACACATTTCCTTCCCATTCACTAACCTTCTCCAGTACAGGAAGAATATGTTTGCGAAGTGCAGCTATATCAACAGTGGAGCCATGCTGCCATGTATTGAATTGCTTTTGGTAGCCTTCCGCTGCTGCTGCATAAGCATCCAGGAAATGCACTTGTATGATGGCAGGTCGAACACTTACAGAATCCTTTTCAGGAACAAAACTGCTGCCATCCTCTAAATGACCGGCAACTGTTACTTCTTTTACGAGCATCTTTTGCAAATAAAAGATCTCCGTATCTGTGAGTACTGTCTTGCTTTTTACGAGCGGCATACCGCTTTTACCGACAACATCGGCTGTAACGATACAGCCAGCGACGAGCTGATTGGCTGAGACGATCATATTCTGCATCCTTTCATCCAAAGGTTATGTAAAAAGAGCATTCCCACTATGGGAGCGGGAATGCTCTATAACAATCATCAATCTTCTTCTGTATTATCTGTCTCTGATACTACTGGTTCTTCCAGCATATCATCTGAGACATCCTCGATTTCTTCCTCTTGCTCTTTATCAATACGAGCAACAGTAGCTACCGCTTCATTCTCCTGAATACGAATCAGAATAACACCCTGTGTATTCCGGCCAGTAGACGAAATACTTGAAACAGGCATCCGAATCAATACACCGGAGACTGTAATAATCATAATATCTTCTTCACCGGTAACCGGCTTAGCTGATACCATCTGTCCTGTTTTATCCGTGATCTTGGATGTAAGAATTCCCTTACCGCCACGGTTCGTGATGCGATACTCTGACTCTGGTGTCCGTTTTCCGAAACCTTTTTCGGTAACATTCAGGATATCGACGCCTTCATCGATTATATCCATAGATACAACCGAATCATCGTCTCCGCGCAGAGTTATCCCTTTAACCCCAGCAGCTGTACGGCCCATTGGTCGAATTTGCTCCTCTGGGAATCGAATCAGATAACCATTCTTCGTCGCGATCATGATATGTTTATGGCCATCTGTCATACGAACTGAAATCAATTCATCGTCCTCACGCAAGTTCAATGCGATAAGACCGCCCTTACGAATATTGGCGAATTGAGATAGAGTTGTCCGTTTGGAAACCCCTTGTTTGGTAGTGAATATCAAATACCAATCGTCTGCGAACTCTTTGACTGGAATCAAAGCATTAATCCATTCGCCTTTTTCGATTTCCAGCATATTGATGATCGGAATACCTTTTGCTGTACGGCTGAATTCCGGTACCTCATAGCCTTTCGCACGATATACTTTTCCTTTGTTCGTGAAGAACAGAATCGTATCATGTGTGCTGGTAGAAATAAGATGTTCGACGAAGTCATCTTCGTTCGTTCCCATACCTTGAATTCCTCGGCCGCCGCGTCCTTGGCTGCGGTAAGTGTTTGAAGGCAGGCGTTTGATATAGCCTTGGTGCGTCAATGTGATAACGACATTCTCTACAGGAATAAGTGCTTCATCCTCTATGAAGTCAATACCGCCAATGACGATTTCCGTACGGCGTTCATCACCGAAACGTTCCTTGATCTCAGTCAATTCTTCTCGAATGATTTCAAGCACCTTCTCTTCATCCGCAAGAATTGCCTTAAGCTCCGCAATCACTTTGACAAGTTCCTGGTACTCATCTTCGATCTTGTCACGCTCAAGTCCTGTCAGACGCTGCAGACGCATATCCAGAATTGCTTGTGCTTGCTTGTCAGAAAGCTTGAAGCGCTCCATCAGTCCTTCACGAGCAATATCTGTTGTCTGAGAGCCACGGATCAAGCTGATGATCTCATCGAGATTATCCAGAGCAATCCGTAAACCTTCCAGGATATGTGCTCTTGCTTCTGCTTTACGCAATTCGAATTCTGTTCTGCGGCGGATGACGACTTGCTGGTGATCAAGATAATGCGACAACGCCTGTTTCAAGTTCAGAATCTGCGGTTTATCATCCACAAGGGCAAGCATATTGATTCCGAAACTTGTCTGCAAAGCAGTATGCTTGTACAAATTGTTAAGAATGACATTCGGGTTCGCATCACGGCGAACTTCGACAACGACGCGCATACCGTTACGGTCGGATTCATCCCGCAGGTCCGTAATTCCTTCAATACGCTTATCACGGACTAGTTCTGCTATTTTCTCGACAAGACGTGCCTTATTCACCTGATATGGCAATTCGTGCACAAGAATAGTCGATTTGCCGTTATCATGCTCGATAATTTCAGTCTTAGCGCGAATTGTAATCGACCCGCGGCCAGTTTCATAAGCTTTCCGAATACCGCTTCGACCTAAAATTTCAGCAGCAGTAGGGAAATCCGGACCGAATATATAATCATCCATCAATTCCTCGATCGTGATATCCGGATTTTTACTAAGTGCCAAAACCGCATTTATCGTTTCATTCAGGTTATGAGGCGGTATATTCGTCGCCATACCTACCGCAATACCCGAAGCTCCATTCACAAGCAAGTTCGGGAATCGAGCTGGCATTACAAGCGGCTGTTTTTCAGAGCCGTCATAGTTGTCGCCATAATCAATTGTGTCCTTGTTGATATCACGCAATAGTTCCATAGATATCTTGGACATCCGTGCTTCTGTATAACGCATTGCTGCTGCTGAATCGCCGTCCACAGAACCGAAGTTTCCATGTCCGTCTACGAGCATATAACGATAGCTGAAATCTTGCGCCATACGAACCATCGCTTCGTACACCGCTGTGTCACCATGCGGGTGATACTTACCGATTACTTCCCCGACGATACGGGCTGATTTCTTATATGCCTTATCAGCATGCATACCCAAATCATGCAAAGCATAAAGGATTCTGCGATGCACCGGCTTCAAGCCGTCTCTTGCATCAGGCAATGCACGCGCTACGATAACGCTCATTGCATAGTCAAGGAATGAGGTACGCATTTCCTGACTTATATCTCTTTCTTGCACACTTGGACGTAATTCATCCGCCATGCGAAAACCTCCTGTCAAATTGCCGGAACCAATACACTATTGGTTAGATATCTAAATTCTGTACATTCTCAGCGTTATCTTGAATGAAATTCCGTCTTGGCTCGACTTTGTCGCCCATCAGGATATCAAAAATCTGGTCCGCATCGATTGCATCAGCCAAGCTGACTTGAAGCAGTGTACGGTTCTCCGGATCCATTGTCGTCTCCCACAGCTGTGCTGCATTCATTTCTCCAAGACCTTTATAACGCTGCAGACCAGGTTTTGGTATTTTAGGAATCTCACTCATTACACGCTCAAGTTCCCGATCATTATAAGCGTAATAAGCAGCTTTCCCTTGCTGTACTTTGTAGAGTGGTGGCTGTGCAATATAAACGTAGCCATTCTCGATCAATGGTCGCATGTAACGATAGAAGAACGTCAACAGCAATGTCCGAATATGAGCGCCGTCGACATCCGCATCGGTCATGATGACCAGTTTATGATAGCGTGCTTTGGAAATATCAAAGTCTTCGCCAATACCGGTACCAAGTGCTGTAATCATGGCACGGATTTCGTTATTAGCTAAAATCTTATCCAATCTCGCTTTTTCAACGTTGATGATCTTTCCGCGCAAAGGCAAGATTGCTTGGAAATGTCGGTCGCGTCCCTGTTTGGCAGAACCGCCGGCAGAGTCTCCCTCTACGACGTACAATTCACTGATCGTAGCATCCTTGGAAGAACAGTCAGCCAGTTTACCAGGTAAGCTGCTCACTTCCAGTGCACCCTTACGGCGAGTTAGTTCACGCGCACGTTTGGCTGCGATACGAGCACGGGATGCCATTAAACCTTTTTCAACGACGATTCGTGCAGTATCAGGGTTTTCAAATAAGAACTTGGAAAATAGCTCTGTGAAAGCTGCATCAGTTACTTGACGTGCTTCACTGTTACCAAGCTTCGTCTTCGTCTGACCTTCGAACTGCGGGTCTGGATGCTTGATGGAAATGATTGCAGTCAATCCTTCGCGTACATCATCCCCAGAAAGATTTGGATCTGCCTCTTTGAACATATTGTTTTTACGGGCATAGTCATTAATAACACGTGTCAGACCGGATTTGAATCCAGCTTCGTGCGTTCCGCCTTCATACGTGTGGATATTATTTGCAAAAGAGTAGATACTGCTTGTGTAGCCATCATTGTATTGCAAAGCGACTTCCACAGTAATTTCAGAATCCGTATTCTCTGCATAGAACGGCTCATGCAATACTTCCTTGGAGCGATTGAGATGCTCTACATAAGAACGGATACCACCTTCGTAATGGAAAGTGACAGGCTCTGGATTCTCTTCACGTCTATCTTCCAGGCTGATTGCCAATCCTTTATTCAAGAAAGCAAGTTCCCGGATACGGACTAGTAATGTCTCTTTGTTATATTCAGTCGTTTCCGTGAAAATCTCCGGATCCGGCTTGAAGTGTGTGATTGTACCAGTTCTATCGGATTCCCCAGTGACTTGCAAGTCTCCTGTTGGAATTCCGCGCTGGAAGCTTTGTTCGTGAATCTTGCCATCACGGTGTACCATGACATCAAGCTGCGTGGACAAGGCATTTACAACTGACGCACCTACCCCGTGCAATCCGCCGGATACTTTATAGCCTCCGCCACCGAATTTACCGCCGGCATGAAGTACTGTCATGATAACTTCCACCGCTGGACGGCCAGTCTTCTCATGTGTACCTACCGGGATTCCACGTCCATTATCTTCAACAGTGATGCTGTTATCTTTTTCGATGATTACTTGGATATGGTCACAATAGCCAGCAAGCGCCTCATCGATACTATTATCGACAATCTCCCATACAAGATGGTGCAGACCGCGTTCACTCGTAGATCCGATGTACATTCCTGGACGTTTTCGGACTGCTTCCAATCCTTCCAGTACCTGTATCTGATCTGCATCATACAACTGTTCTTCAGGCATTTTATCTTCCATTGCCATTTAAATCACCTGCATTTCTTTAAAGGTTATCTTCTTCTATCATTCTCGGAACTGTGGTATCAGCCCGTTTCTTCAATGTCTGCACTGATAAAGGACTAGAATAAATCCGATCAGTGGTGACAATGATAGATTTGGCTGATACATGATCCGCTTCATCGTTTTCTGCCAAAGTGGGATCAACTGTTTTAGCAGCTTGATCGTATTCCAAGATGGCCACAACTTCTTCAGCTCTGACGACATTATTCCAACCGATCGAGATGAACATCAGGATCCTCCTGACTCACTGACAAGCTTCCCTGATTTTATTGTGAACAGTTCTGCCTGTTTCAGAGTTTCATGCTGGATACCTGATACATTCGTCGTCGAGACAAAGGTTTGAACTTTCCCCTGTATCGTTTCTAGCAGATGCGATTGCCTGCTGTCATCCAGCTCGCTTAAAACATCATCAAGCAATAGAATCGGATAATCTCCGACCTCGTTATAGATTAGTTCTATCTCAGCCAGCTTCAATGACAAAGCTGTCGTACGCTGCTGACCTTGTGAACCGAAAGCTTGTACATCTTTCCCATTCACATAAAAAGACAGGTCATCACGATGGGGGCCTGCTAAAGTTGTCCCTCTTTCCACTTCACGTGTCCGTAATTCAGAGAATTTCTCCTCATAAGCTACTTTTAGCGTTTCCTTATCGGATTCTTCTGATACGTGCAAGTTGGAAAGATATTCTATATCAAGCGTCTCAAGCTTCGTCGTGATGCTCTGGTGGATGGGCTGTGCCCATTTGCGGAGCAGTCCGAGGAAGAGGAAACGTTTCTCTAATATGATGGCAGCATGCTCAATCAGCTGCTCCGTCAGCACATCAAGCATTGTCGGATCAGCCTGGCGCCGCTGCATAAGCTTCAGCAGATGATTCCGCTGCTTCAAAACTTTTTGGTATTGTCCAAGGTGGTAGATATAGACAGGCTGAATCTGGCCGATCTCCATATCAATAAAACGCCTGCGAATTTGCGGACTGCCTTTCACCAAGTTCAGATCCTCAGGAGCGAACATGACGACATTGAGCGCCCCGATATAATCACTTAGGCGTTTTTGTTCCAGATGATTCAGTTTTGCTTTTTTCCCTTTGGACGATAGGACGATCTCAAGCGGAAACCGCTGTTTCCGCTTGAGGATGTTCCCTTCTATTTTAGCATAATCTTGATCCCATTGGATAAGTTCTTTATCTTTAGGAGTTCGATGTGATTTGGAGAAGGCTAGCACGTAGATGGCTTCCATCAGGTTCGTCTTGCCTTGTGCATTCTCACCGATGATTACATTCACTTTATCGTCGAATTGAAGCTGCAGCTTATCGTAATTCCGATAATGCGTAAGCGTTAGCTCTTGGATATGCATGCTCAGGTCCTTTCTGTATCCGGCAGACTGCTATGCCTTTTTGACAATGAATGCTTCTGATGTCGCCGGCAGCTCTACACGATCCTCCGGATACAGCTTCCTGCCGCGTCTGTTTTCTTCCTCGCCATTGACCAGCACTGGATAATCAGCTAAATACAGCTTGACCATTCCGCCGCTCTCGACAGCATTTACTAGCTTCAGGAATTTCCCAAGCTGAATATATTCGGTGTTGATTTGGATTTCTTCGTTCATTTCCGCTCTCCTTACTTTATGTTGCCTTCTTATTATTTTACTAAAGTATCCACAACTTTGAAAGTTATTTTCATTATGCCCAATCCTCCATAGCGTCATGTTATGCACAGAAAAAAAGCACCGCCGTATGGGCAGTGCCTTTATCCACATGTGTATAACTTAGTACGTACGGACTGGTGTAATCAGCTGCAGCAAGTCCTCATCATCAGTTGGACGGATAAGGAATGGGCGCATCGCTCCTGTGAATTCAATCTTCACTTGCTCACTTTCAATGACCTTCAGTGCATCCATCATATATTTCGCACTAAAGCTGATTCGCAATTCTTCTCCTGAAATTTCCTGAACGGTCACTTCTTCTACAACACGTCCAACTTCAGGGGAATTACTGCTGATTTCCAGCTGGCCAGAATCCTGAGTTACCAGTTTCACGACATTATTTCTATTTTCTTTCGCCAATAAGGATGCCCGGTCGATAGAGCGGAGCAGCTCCTTCGTGTCAATCTGCAATGATGTCTTGCTTTCTGATGGAATCAGACGGGATGTATCCGGATAATTTCCTTCCAGCAAACGGGATAGGAAGTATAAATGCTTGGTACGGAACAAAATTTGATTATTTGTGATCCGAATTTCGACAGGATCTTGATTTTCATCAAGGATTTTGTTCAATTCCGTCAAGCTTTTCCCAGGGATGACAACATTTTGGAATCCTAGCGCAGTTTCATTTGTCGAAACTGGAATCTGACGGGATGCTAAACGATGGCTATCTGTCGCAACAAAATGCAGCTGATCTTCCTGAACACGAACATTTACTCCAGTTAGCAACGGTCGAGTTTCTTGAGTTGATACAGCAAATACAGTTTCTTTGATGACATTTTTCAATAAGTCAGCAGGAAGTTCAAAGCTATCTTCACTATGAAGCTTCGGCAGCTGTGGATATTCCTCTGCATCTTGGCCATTTAATTTAAATTCTGCACTTCCGGATCGGATTGTTACGTTCAATTGTGCATCAGATTCAATCTCTACTGCATTCATCGGAACTTTTCTAACGATTTCTGGGAAATACTTTGCTTGCAGTACAATGCTGCCTGGTTCTATCTGTTCTACATAGACAATACCATCTTCTTCTTTTGGAATGAAAGATTCGATAGAAATATCAGAATCACTTCCTGTTAAGGTAATGCCATCTTCTTTTGCTTCGATTTTCATCCCTGTAAGGATTGGAATTGCTGTTCTGGAAGAGATTGCTTTCACAACATCCTGGATACTTGCTAAAAGCCGATCACGTTGTATGACAAATTTCATGATAATTGTGTTCCTCCTATTGGGGGTTCTTCTTATTAATTATTATTTATAAAAATACAGTAGTAGTAATAGGGCCTGTGATTATGTGGATAAGTATGAAAAAGACCAGTAATACCAATAAAAATACCCTGTGGATAATATGTGAATAAAAAAAGACTTTATGCACGTTTATCAACAGGGTCCAATCGTCAGAAAGATTTGAGTCTTTCTTTTATGTCATCAATGTCGCGCTGTAAATCCTGATCTACACTTAATAGCTTAGAGATTTTTTCATGCGCGTGAATAACGGTTGTATGGTCTCTGCCGCCGAATTCTTCTCCAATTTTCGGTAAAGAGAAATCAGTCAGTTCCCGTGATAGGAACATAGCGATTTGGCGAGGGAAAGCGATAGCCTTCGTACGTTTCTTCGCAGTGAATTCTTCCAAGCGGACATTGTAGCGCTCGCCGACTTGTTCCTGAATCGCATGGATCGTAATAACCTTCGGCTTTGAGCTAGGAATGATATTTTTCAGTGCATCTGCTGCTAAGGAAGCATCAATATCCGAGTTGATAAGGGATGAATAAGCAACAACACGTATAAGAGCACCTTCCAGCTCTCGGATATTGGTGTCTATTTGATTGGCAATGTACAGCATGACTTCATTTGGGATGTCCAGGCCTTCTGCTTTTGCTTTCTTGCGAAGGATGGCAATCCGCGTCTCCAGATCCGGAGGCGTAATATCCGTAATCAATCCCCATTCAAATCGGGATCTGAGCCGGTCCTCCAATGTAGGTATTTCTTTTGGCGGACGGTCACTGGAGATGATGATTTGTTTATTTTCTTCATGTAATGCATTAAATGTATGGAAGAACTCTTCCTGCGTTTGTTCTTTTCCAGCCAAGAATTGAATATCATCTATAAGAAGGACGTCGATATTACGGTATTTAGCCCGAAATTCCGCTGTCTTATTATCTCTGATGGCATTGATGAATTCATTTGTGAACTTTTCGGAGGATAAGTAAACGACTTTAGCATTCGGATTATGATCCAAGACATAATGTCCGATTCCATGCATTAAATGGGTTTTACCGAGCCCGACACCACCATAGATGAATAGCGGGTTATAGGCTTTAGCCGGTGCTTCTGCAACAGCAAGTGAAGCAGCATGTGCGAACCGGTTACCTGAGCCGATAACGAATGTATCAAATGTGTACTTGCTATTTAGCATGCTTTTTGGTGATTCTGCCAACGCATCCTTTGCGGCAGCTTTCTTAGGCATCGGCTGGCGGATGACTTCTTCTTCCTGCTGAAATTCTGGAATGATGAATTTCGTCTGCAGCCGATTGCCAGTCACTTCATAAAGTGTATCTCCGATCAAAGAGGAGTAGCTGCTTTCCAGCCAATCTCTGGCGAATTCGTTGGGGGCTTCAATCACAAGTGTATCTTCTTCAATTGCATAGGCTTGTGTATTTTTCAGCCAAGTATCGAAGCTCGGCTTACTGATTCGTTTCTCAATTGCTTGTAATGTTTTTTTCCATAAATCCTGAATATTCTCCAACAGGCATCCCCCTTTCTGAAAAAATGAAAGAAGCAGTCACTTTCTCTAAGAACTGCATCATGATAGGTATTAAAAGGCCTTTTCGAAACATACGAAAAAAGGATCACGCATGCAAAAAGACCGTGCACATATATATATGGATGTGGATAGAAAATCCGCATAATAAAGGGCAATGAAGCGACTTCTTCAGTTGTCCACGTTGCTGTTGATAACTGCATCTACAGACCTGTGAATAGATGTCCACAGCTTATCCACACTCTGTGGATAAAGGATTTTAGTGATGATGTTATCCAATCAGTAAAACACAGATATGATACCAGAATAATCCTTGTCTTGCAATGCTTAATCTACAGTTATCCACAAATGCCGGCGTGTGTAGACAAAAAATATCCACAGCATGCAGTTATGTGAGTAAGTTGTCGAAAACCTGTGTGGAAAAAGTTATGCACAGGGTTATTAGATTAACATGGGCTGTGGATAAAAGAAAGAGATGATCCAGCAAAAAATGATAGGTTGACATGTTGGCCTTTCTATACGTATAATGTTCAAGACTGTCTATGACCTTTCGCTATATTTTTGATATATCCTCAAGGGAGGTGTTTTATATATGAAACGTACATTCCAACCTAATAACCGTAAAAGAAAAAAAGTACACGGCTTCCGTCAACGTATGAGCACAAGCAACGGACGTAATGTTCTAGCTCGTCGTCGTCGTAAAGGAAGAAAAGTATTGTCTGCATAAGGCCACTTACGTATGTAGTGGTCTTTTTGACTTTATATACTTGATCAGTGTACTGACACAGCGTTTACGTTGTGCTTTTACATGAGTGGAGAAGGAGAATAAACTACAAGCTTAAATGCCGCGTTTATTCTCCTTCTTTCAAATTAAAGACTATTTCTGCAAATAGGCATGCTTGAGGGGACCCTCTATGAAGAAAGAATACCGAATCAAAAAGAATGAGGCATTCCAGGAAGTTTTCCAAAAGGGGAGCTCTTTTGCGAATCGTCAACTCGTTCTATATTATAAGAAGCAGGATGCAGCTGATGCGCATTTCCGTATCGGTCTTTCTGTCAGCAAGAAACTTGGAAACGCTGTTATGCGGAACAAGATAAAGCGCTACTTGAGACAAGCTTTCCATGAACTTGATGAGCAGGTTGCTCCAGGCTACGACTTTATTGTCATTGCCAGACAGCCAGCGAAGGATATGGCTTACCAGGAAGTGAAAAAAAGCTTGATTCATGTGCTTTGGAAATCACATCTGCTGAAACAGCCAAACAGGAAAAATAAAGAGAAGCAATAGGGAAAGTCTTATGCAAGGAAGTTAAGGAGGAAACATGGTGCGTAAAAAAGGTTTATTAGTATTGGCACTCGTGCTGCTCGTCGCTGCCTTAGCAGGTTGTGCGCCGAACACCGATCCAATCACTTCGGAAAGTACTGGATTCTGGAATCAGTATTTCATCTACCCGCTATCTTGGTTGATTGCGTATTTCGCTGATCTTACAGGCGAGAACTTTGGTCTTGGGATCATCATCGTAACAGTGATCATCCGTTTAGTATTGCTGCCATTGAACATCAAGCAGCTGAGAAGTTCTCGTGCAATGCAGGAAGTTCAGCCTGAATTGAAAGAACTTCAGAAGAAATACAGCTCCAAAGATGCAAACACACAACAGAAATTACAGCAGGAAACAATGCAGCTCTTCCAGCGTCACGGTGTGAATCCGTTGGCAGGATGTCTGCCGATCATCGTACAGATGCCGATTTTGCTTGCTTTCTATCAAGCAATCAGCCGTACAGAAGCAATCAAGGAGCATAACTTCCTTTGGGTACAGCTTGGAGCTCCGGATCCGTATTTCATTTTGCCAATCGTAGCAGGTCTTGCAACATTCCTACAGCAGAAATTGATGATGGCAGGAAACACGGCTATGGCTGCTAATCCGCAAATGACAATGATGCTATATATCATGCCAGTCATGATTACTGTATTTGCGCTATTCCTTCCTTCAGCTTTGGCATTGTATTGGGTAGTCGGTAACATCTTCATGGTGGCACAGACATTACTTATCAATAAACCGATGATGTCGAAAAACAAAGCACAGGCAGACAGCAAGAAATAATGAAACAGCTGACTGCTCGCGGCAAAACCGTAGATGATGCGATTCAATCAGCTTTACAGCAGTTACGTATTTCTAAGGAAAAAGTCGAAGTCACTGTAATCGATGAAGGAAGCAAAGGCTTCCTCAATCTGTTCGGTGCCAAACCGGCAGTAGTTAAAGTGGTCGTGAAGACCGATAATGTACAAGCAGCTAAAGATTATTTGGAAAGTGTCATTCGCCATCTGCACCCAGGTACAGAGGTGGAGATCACGGCCCGTAAGAAAAAGCATGTGATGTTTACACTTAGCGGAGAAAATCTCGGCACGTTGATTGGAAAAAGAGGACAAACGCTCAATGCGCTGGAACAGCTGGTCGAACAATTTCTGCATCAGCAAAAAGCATATCACTTTACCGTTACCGTCGATGCGGAAGGATATCGGTCAAGAAGACGGGAAACGCTTGAAATGCTAGCTGTCCAGGCTGCCAGCAAGGCATTGGCGCTGCAAAAAGCAATTCCTCTTGATCCAATGCCGGCTAGCGAACGGAAAATCATCCATGCTGCAGCTCAAAAGCAAAAGGATGTTGAAACCGTTTCGAAAGGTAAAGAACCGAATCGGTATATAGTCATCCAACCAGTAAAGGAAAAGTCTTGGCAATGATGCCAAGACTTTTTTTATGTTCTCTATTAACATGTGGATAACCCAAACCTATTAGTTGTCACTAAATTTTCATGTGGATATCTTTCTTTTTGATAGATACCTGTGCTATTCTTATAAGTTAGTGAGTACAAACTTAATCATAGCGGTATGCTGTGGATAAATAGATAAAAAAAGATAGAAAGAGGTGAAGAAATGCAGAACGATACAATAGCCGCAATATCGACTCCTGTTGGAGAAGGAGCGATTGCCATTGTTCGACTTAGTGGGGCTGAAGCGGTGGAGATCGCTGCAAGCCTTTTTGATGGGAAAAAGCTGACGGATGTACCAAGTCATACAATTCATTATGGTAAGCTCATCGACCCGACAACCAAAGAGGTTGCAGAGGAAGTGATGGTGTCTGTTATGAAGGCACCGAAAACATTCACACGGGAAGACGTTGTTGAAATTAATTGCCACGGCGGTCTTGTCTCCGTGAACCGTGTACTGGAACTAGCATTGCAGGAGGGTGCGCGTTTGGCAGAGCCTGGTGAATTCACTAAGAGAGCCTTTCTTAATGGACGGATCGACCTTTCACAAGCAGAAGCTGTTATGGATTTGATCCGTGCTAAAACTGATCGAGCAATGAATGTTGCTCTCAATCAGATGGAAGGCAGACTATCTCGTTTGATTCAAAAGCTGCGTCAGGAATTATTAGAAACTGTAGCGCATGTAGAAGTGAACATCGATTACCCAGAGTATGATGATGTGGAAGAGATGTCCCACAATATGATGATCGAGAAGACACAATATGTATATGAAGAAATAGAGAAGCTGCTCGAAATGGCTAAGCAAGGAAAAATCCTGCGGGAAGGGCTGGCTACAGCAATTATCGGCCGACCGAACGTCGGAAAATCTTCCTTGATGAATGCACTTGTGCATGAAAATAAAGCTATTGTTACCGAAATAGCAGGTACAACACGCGATATCATTGAAGAATACGTCAATGTACGCGGCGTACCATTGAAGCTGGTTGATACAGCCGGAATTCGTGAAACGGAAGATATCGTGGAACGAATCGGAGTGGAGCGCTCCCGTCAGGTTTTGAAGCAAAGTGACCTTATTTTGCTTGTGCTGAACTATGGAGAAGCATTGTCTGACGAGGATCGTCAATTATTCGAGGCAGTTTCCGGCCTTGATGTCATTGTCATCGTCAACAAAACGGATCTCTCCCAACAAATTGATTTGGAAGAAGTTCGTAAGCTTGCAAGCGGCCGTCCGGTAATTACGACTGCTTTGATTGAAGAAAAAGGAATCGACGAATTGGAGCTTGCTATCAAGGATACCTTCTTTGCAGGGGAGATTGATGGCGGCGACTTGAGCTATATATCAAATGTACGGCATATCCAGCTTTTGAAGCAGTCATTGTCATCGCTTCGTGAAGCGATGAATGGCATTGAAATGCAGATGCCGATGGATATCGTCCAAATAGATGTAACAAGAACATGGGAATTGCTCGGTGAAATCATCGGAGATACTGTGCACGAAAGTTTAATCGACCAACTGTTTTCACAGTTTTGCTTAGGAAAATAAAAAAGGAGAGAATGAACATGACATACGATGCTGGGCATTATGATGTCATCGTCATAGGTGCAGGACACGCCGGCTGTGAAGCTGGTGTAGCAGCAGCGAAAATGGGTGCTAATACCTTAATGCTGTCCATGAACCTAGACATGACAGGATTCATGCCATGTAATCCATCCGTCGGCGGACCTGCAAAAGGTGTTGTTGTACGCGAAATCGATGCACTTGGCGGCGTGATGGGAAAAGTAATTGATAAAACGTATATTCAAATGCGTATGCTAAACACAGGAAAAGGTCCTGCCGTTCGTGCATTGCGAGCTCAAGCGGATAAACCGCTATATATTACAGAAATGAAAAAAACATTGGAAAGCCAAGAAAACCTGACGATGCGTCAAGCAATGGTAGACCGTTTAATCATTGAAGATGGAGTCTGTAAAGGCGTTATCACTGAAACGAAAGCAGCTTACTACGCAAAAACAGTAGTAATCACGACTGGAACATTTATGCGCGGACGCGTTATCATCGGAGATGTTTCCTATGAAAGCGGCCCGAACAACCAGCGTGCATCTGTTACGTTGTCAGAGCATCTTGAAGAACTTGGTTTGGAAATGGTACGGTTCAAAACTGGCACACCGCCACGTGTAAACAGCCGTTCTATTGATTATTCCAAAACAGAAATTCAGCCAGGAGACGAAGAACCGCTTGGGTTCTCTTATGAAACAACAGAATTCATTACCGATCAGATTCCTTGCTGGCTGACTTATACAAACGAATTTACACACAATATTATCAACGAAAACTTAGGTCTATCTGCTATGTATTCCGGTATGATCAAAGGAACTGGACCACGCTACTGTCCTTCTATCGAGGATAAAGTTGTCCGTTTCAATGATAAGCCGCGCCACCAGATTTTCTTGGAGCCAGAAGGACGCAATACAGAAGAGGTTTACGTACAAGGTTTATCTACTTCCTTACCAGAATATGTTCAAAAGAAAATGCTTCAAACGATCCCTGGTTTGGAAAACGCTGAAATCATGCGTGCCGGCTACGCAATCGAGTATGATGCAATGGTACCGACACAGCTATGGCCTACACTGGAAACGAAAAAAATTCCTGGTCTTTATACAGCGGGACAAATAAACGGAACATCCGGCTATGAAGAAGCATCTGGACAAGGTATCATGGCAGGTATTAATGCCGCTGCGAAAGCATTAGGCAAAGAACCAGTCATCCTGGACCGTTCCCAAGCTTACATCGGTGTTATGATTGATGACTTGGTAACAAAAGGAACAAATGAACCTTACCGTCTGCTAACATCACGTGCGGAATATCGTTTGCTGCTTCGTCATGATAATGCAGATATGCGTCTAACTGAAATTGGACATCAAATCGGCATGATCAATGAAGAACGCTACGCGCGCTTCCTAGAGAAAAAACGCCTGATTGAAGAAGAACGGAACCGCTTAGAAGGAATCATTATTAAAACAGAACCACATGTGCTAGAGCTGATGGAAGAAGCAGAATCTGTCATGAAGGAAGCACAGCGTGCATCTGATCTTTTAAAGCGTCCTGAGATTAAATACAGCTTGCTGGAGAAAATCGTTCCTGCAGATAAAGAACTGCCTGCAGATGTCAAAGAGCAAGTTGAAATCCAAACGAAGTATGAAGGCTATATTAAGAAATCCATGCAGCAAGTAGAGCGTATGAAGCGTATGGAAGATAAGAAAATACCAGATATCATCAATTATGATGATGTCAGCGGACTTGCAACAGAAGCACGTGAGAAACTGAAAAAAGTTCGCCCGCTATCTGTTGGTCAAGCTTCCCGAATTTCCGGTGTAAACCCAGCGGATGTTTCCATCCTGCTCGTATTTATTGAACAAGGTGGTCACACGAAAGCAGCAAATCAATAATCTGTCGAAAAGAGGTACAGGATGAACCAAGCAGATTTTCTACAACAATTGGATGAGCAAGGAATTACATTATCTGATAAGCAGCTAAAGCAGCTGGAGGATTATTTCCATCTATTGGTTGAATGGAATGAAAAGATGAATTTAACAGCAATTACGGAAAAGGGAGAAGTGTATTTAAAGCACTTCTATGATTCCATTTCCGCTGCTTTCTTCTTTGATTTCAAAGGAGATGAAAGTATTTGTGATGTCGGAGCAGGAGCTGGATTTCCATCTATCCCGCTAAAAATTGTCTTTCCGGAGCTGAAAGTGACGATTGTCGACTCATTGAAAAAGAGAATTACCTTCCTCAATGAGCTGGCAACGAAGCTTGGCTTATCCAATGTCGCTTTTTATCATGACCGAGCAGAGAATTTCGGGAAAAATGATGCTTTCCGAGAATCTTATGATTTGGTCACGGCGAGAGCAGTAGCTCGGATGTCCGTACTGTCAGAGTTGTGTCTGCCGCTTTGCCGGACAAAAGGTCATTTTATCGCTATGAAAGGACCTAATCTGGAAACAGAGCTTCGAGATGCGGAACCAGCAATTCAATTGCTGGGCGGTGAATTGGTTGAAAGCTTTACCTTCGATCTGCCAGAAGAAGGCGGAGAGCGAAATATAGCCATTATTGCCAAACGTCGAAAGACACCGAAGAAATATCCACGTAAAGCAGGGGTTCCAAACCGCGAGCCGATCGTTTAAAACAGAAGAAAATTAGTGAATGAAGTACCATACAAGCTTACCATTCTCAACCAATCTATGATAAAATAGTAGATAAGGAACTGGCTCGGCTTATGTAAGCGCAGCAGCTTCTACTGTAGAACTGCTGCGCCTTTTTATACATGTTTCACGTGAAACATTTACTATTCCTTATGTACCTGCTTGCTAGATTAGGATTGTAAAAAAAGGTGGTGTCTGAGGATGTTACACCCGTTCAGCCGTATTTTTGGGCTAGGTGATAAATCTGATTCAACAGAAACGGAAAACGATGCGCATCAGGATGAAGTATTAAACCTTCGGGTACAGGATATTGTCCCGAACCAATACCAACCAAGAACTGTTTTCCAAGAGGATAAAATCAAAGAGCTCGCACAGACAATTCGCACACATGGCATCATCCAGCCAATTGTTGTACGAAAAAATTCTGAAGGCAGCTATGAATTGATTGCAGGAGAGCGTCGCTGGCGTGCAGTGCAGTCATTAGAATGGGAAACAGTCCCTGCCATCATCCGTGAAATGTCGGATACAGAGACGGCTTCTGTAGCATTGATTGAAAATCTGCAGCGTGAAGAGCTGACTGTTATCGAAGAAGCACTCGCATATGAGCGTTTATTAGAGTTGCATTCTTTGACTCAGGAAGCATTGGCGCAGCGTCTCGGAAAAAGCCAATCAACTATCGCCAATAAGATGCGACTATTAAAACTGCCAGAATCTGTGCAGCAAGCATTATTGGCAAAGAAGATCACAGAGAGGCATGCTCGTGCGCTTATTGCTTTAAAAGATGCAGAGAAACAAGAATTGATTTTGCAGGAAATTATAGATAAAGAATTAAATGTAAAAGAGACAGAGGCACGCATCGCCCGTATTGTGAACGCCCAGCCGAAAAAGAAACGTCCGAAGCTGAAGGGTATCAACAAGGATATGCGCATTGCCATGAATACAATCCGTCAATCACTTTCCATGGTTTCCGATACCGGTATCAACTTGGAAACAGAGGAAGAGGATAAAGACGATTACTACCAAATTACGATCAAAATACCGAAAAAATCTTAAATAAAGCTCTAATAGTACCCCCATCTTGTACAAAGATGGGTTTTTATATAGGAAAAGGGAGCTAACTTTTCAAAATCTTGAATTTATCCGTCGGTTTCTATGAAAAAATGATAGAATAAATGTATTGAGTTTGAGGTAGGTGACACCATGGGCAAAGTAATCGCAATAGCAAATCAAAAAGGCGGCGTAGGGAAGACAACTTCCAGCGTCAATTTGAGTGCTTGCCTGGCTTTTTTAGGAAATAAAGTTTTGCTAGTAGACATTGATCCGCAAGGAAATGCTACAAGCGGTGTTGGTGTAAACAAAGCAGATGTCGAAAATTGTGTATATAACGTCCTAGTTGAAGATATGGAAGCCGAAAAAGTCCTTGTATCAACTGCTGTTGATAATTTGGATGTTATTCCGGCTACTATTCAGCTTGCAGGAGCCGAGATCGAGCTAGTACCTACGATCTCAAGAGAAGTCCGTCTGAAAAAGGCAATTGATAGTGTAAAAGACAATTATGATTATGTCATCATCGATTGTCCGCCTTCTTTAGGATTGTTGACTTTGAATTCGCTGACAGCGGCAGATACTGTCCTTATTCCAGTTCAATGCGAATATTATGCATTAGAAGGACTAAGTCAGCTATTGAATACAATTCGCCTTGTACAAAAGCATTTGAACAAGCATCTAATGATTGAAGGCGTATTGCTAACGATGCTGGATGCCCGTACGAATCTTGGTATTCAAGTTATTGAAGAAGTAAAGAAATATTTTCAGGATAAAGTGTACCAGTCGATCATTCCAAGAAATGTTCGGTTGGGAGAAGCACCTAGTTATGGTCAGCCAATCATTATTTACGATCCGAAGTCGCGTGGTGCAGAAGTTTATTTAGACTTAGCAAAGGAAGTGATGGCGCATGGCCAAAGGGTTGGGGAAAGGTCTTAATGCTTTCTTTCCAGAATTGGAAATGAAGGAAGAAGATCAGATTCAGGAAATTGCAATCAAGGAATGCCGGGCGAATCCATATCAACCGCGCAAAGTCTTTTCTGCAGATGCAATTGAGGAATTGTCGCAATCGATTCAGGAATATGGCATCCTGCAGCCACTCATCGTCCGTAAGAGTATAAAAGGCTATGAAATTGTAGCGGGAGAAAGAAGATTCCGTGCCGCAAAAGCAGCGGGTCTGAAAAAAGTGCCTGTCATCGTTAAGTCATTAGATGATGAAAAGATGATGGAGCTTGCTCTGCTGGAAAACCTTCAGAGAGAAGATCTCACGCCGATTGAAGAAGCACAAGCTTATTCCAATCTGATGAAGGAATTAGATATTACACAGGAAATCTTAGCGAAACGCTTAGGAAAGAGCCGCTCTCACATAGCGAATCTTGTTCGTCTATTGACGCTGCCTCCTGAAATAAGTGATTTAATCAATCACGGTGAACTATCAATGGGGCACGGACGCGCCTTATTGGGATTAAAAGATAAAAAGAGACTGCAGCCGCTAGTCGAGAAAATACGCAATGAATCGCTGAATGTCCGGCAAGTAGAGCAGCTCATTATCAAGATGAACAATAACCTTCCGGAACCTGAGAAAAAGAAAGCTATAAAGGATATCTTTCTTGTTCAGACGGAATCGCAGCTGCGGAACCAATTTGGAACAGATGTAACAATTCATCGTGGTAAGCGAAAAGGTAAGATTGAAATACAATTCTTTTCTGATGAAGACTTAGAGAGAATATTAAATGTATTAAATAAATAAAAGCCAACGGAAGCTTATGCTTCTGTTGGCTTTTTTGTTTGTTCCACGTGAAACATGTCAATTTTCAGCAGCTGTTGTGTCGGGTGATAGTATAGGAACTTGTTTGCGGTCGACGGCTAGCAATAGGGCACTGATTTTATAAGCAATTTGCATCACAAGATGCAAGCGAGTATTTTGTAACACAAAATACTCCATATCGCCGCTGGCATTTACTATTCCAGTTATTTGGGCATCTCCAACTGCTGGAAGATTTTTTTTCAATGCAGCACCCGGACGAAGAGGTGTAGGAGAAACGATAATGGAACCTATAGAAGTGGTCCTGCCTAAGCAGGCATCAATAGCAATTATATAAGCATTAGGATGTTTTTCCGCTATCATTTGCATACGTTCAACCAGATTGACTGCATGCACAGGCGATTCCAGCGTCCCATAAACATGAAGCCTATTCAATGGTTTCTCCGTCAAAAATGAACCTATAATAGGTCCTAAAGCATCACCAGTCGAACGGTCCGTACCGATGCAAAGGACAACAATCTCTCGGTCATCAGGAATCCATGAGCTGATTGTTTCATAGGCTTTACTCATAAGAAGGGGGTCTTGATAGTCGCAGCGGAACTCCTTTTTTTTCGTAAATATTCTCTTCAGGCTCATAGCTTATCCTCCATACACATATTGGTAATAGTATATAGCTTTTCTACTTTTTCTATACGTGTTCATATGAAATTGGAGGGACTGTGATGTGGGCTGCAGGGCTGAAATGGATGTTTTTAATATTGGCGACATTAATAGGAGCTGGATATGCTTCGGGAAGAGAGATCTGGCAATTTTTCGGCTATGAAAGTGGACTGGCTATCATCATTTTCACCATTCTATTTACAATATGCAGTTATGTAATCCTGCATATTAGCTTCACCGAAAGAAGTACGCATTACTTTCCGGTATTGGAACGGCTTGTCGGCAAAAAGTTAGCTGCTGTGTATGATGTGCTGATTGTTTTCTATTTATTTACAGTTACAGTTGTTATGATTGCAGCTGGCGGTGCTACCGGAACGATGTACCAGATTCCAAATTGGTTGGGCATCCTCTTCATTACGTTAATGATTATTCTAATTTTCACATCCAATGTAGAAGGTGTCGTTTCGATGAATAGTTATATTCTTCCTATCTTAGTCGGAGGTCTTGTTCTTGTTCTTGTCATCTATACACGGCATGAACAGATAAATCTGCTGCAGGATTGGCGTGAACAAGCAAATTGGCAAGCGGCATTTCCGTTTACTGCACTGAACATTCTTCCTGTTGTCGCAGTAATCGGTGCGATTGGGAAGCAAATGAAAGGGAAAGGGGAGTTATGGATTGCGAGTATCGGAAGCGGACTTATCATCGGTGCGCTTACGTACTTATACAATAATGATTTGATGCATATCAGTCATGCAATTCCACATTATGATATCCCATTGTTCTATATTTTGAAGAACTATCCCTCTATTGTGCTTATCGGCATCAGTATTGTGTTATGGCTTGCTATCTATACTTCAGCTGTTTCCGGGGTTCTGGGCATTGTTTCACGATTTCAAACAAAATGGAAGGGGCCGCTTTGGCTGCAAGCTGCTGTGCTTGTTTTACTTATGCTGCCGCTCACACAGCTTGGTTTTACAGACTTGATAGCTTTGATGTACCCGATTTTCGGCTTTGCTAATCTTTACATCCTCTCCGCCATTCTTGTATATCCAATACTAAATCGTTACAAAATGAAATAGAAATTTGATAATATATAAAGAAAACAAGTGGACGAGGAGATACGCACATCATGAATGTAGAGGAGCAGTGGACCAGTATTTATGACTTTTTGACAAGTGCCGAGCTTTGGACCGGCCTCGGATTAGCAGCTTTTAAAATTGTTATGATCATTATATTATCAATGGTTGTTGCTCGTGTAGCCAATAATATAGTGGAAAGGACTTTCAATAATTCCTTTAGGGAGAAGGCGAAAATCAAGTCTCCCATCGTATCAGAACGCCGGGAGAATACGCTGAAAAAGCTAATCCAAAATGTAATCACATATGTGGTGTATTTCACTGCTGTGGTAATGGTGTTATCGCAGCTGGGATTAAACATTGGAGCATTGATTGCGAGTGCCGGAGTTGCTGGCTTAGCTATCGGCTTCGGAGCGCAAAACTTAGTGAAGGATGTTATCAGCGGTTTCTTCATCATTTTCGAAAACCAGTTCTCAGTAGGAGATAATGTTCAGACAGCTGGAGTACGAGGAGATGTAGAAGAGATTGGATTACGCACATGTAAAATTCGTAACTGGACAGGTGAACTGCACATTATACCGAATGGAAATATTACACAAGTAACTAACTTTTCTGTGCACAACAGTTTGGGAGTATTGGATATCAATGTACCTTACGAAGCGAATTTGCAAGTAGCAGAAGAGGTCATCATGCAGGTGCTGCTGGAGATGCCAGCTGAATATCCTGAGATACAAGCAACTCCGCAGCTGTTAGGCGTCGAGACATTATCGACTTCCCACATCGTTTTGCGAGCTATCATCGAGACTTTACCAATGCAGCATTTTGGTGTAGCAAGGGAAGCTAGAAATCGTATTAAAACAAAACTATTAGAACGTAATATCAGTATTCCAGCTCCAAGGCTTGTCATGTATAATAAACAAGAAGCAGAAGAGCTTATGCAGGAAAGTGTTGTAAGGGGGAATGCTCGTGAGTGACAAAGTCTATCAGCTTAATGATGTGGTACAAATGAAAAAAGCCCATCCATGTGGCGAGAATCGCTGGAGGATTATCCGGTTAGGAATGGATATCCGGATCAAATGTGAAGGCTGCGGTCATAGCGTGCTTATTCCTCGGAAAAAATTCGAGACAAAAATGAAAAAAGTTTTGGAGCATGCTGAAGAACCGACAAACTAAAATATGCGTTTCACGTGAAACATAGAAGTCTGTCTGATGTTGTCATCAGTAGGGCTTCTTTTTTTTATGTGAGAAATCAATTTTTAAATACAAATAAAGTATAGAAATGGTAGAAATACACACATAATTTTGCTGTTTTATAGAGAATAGTGTACTCTAGAAGTACGTATGTTTACTTGGACAAAGTAAGGGCAAGCTGGCATGATTTTATGTAAGTCAGTTACCGGTACTGCCCCATCTTCCCAGCCTTTGGGCGGAGTGTTCAGTAAGCAGATCTATTTTGGCCGGCTGTACGATAAAAGCGGCCAGGACACTTAAGGAGTGGAAGATTACATGGCTTTAACAGCAGGTATTGTTGGATTACCAAACGTCGGTAAATCCACATTGTTCAATGCGATCACACAGGCAGGAGCGGAATCTGCAAACTATCCGTTCTGTACGATTGATCCGAATGTCGGCATTGTAGAAGTTCCGGATTCACGTTTAAATAAATTGACTGAACTGGTCAAACCGAAAAAAACTATCCCTACAGCATTTGAGTTCACGGATATCGCTGGTATCGTGAAAGGTGCAAGTAAAGGGGAAGGACTAGGAAACCAGTTCCTATCACACATCAGACAAGTAGATGCAATCGTTCATGTAGTGCGTTGCTTTGATGATGAAAATATTACGCATGTATCCGGTAAAGTAGATCCTATCGATGACATTGAGACAATCAATCTAGAATTGATTTTTGCAGATCTTGATTCTGTCAACAAGCGTCTGCAGCGTGTAGAAAAGCTTGCGCGTCAGAAAGACAAAGAAGCTGTTGTAGAGCAAGAAATACTGTCCAAAATCAAGGATGGACTAGAGAATGAACAACCAGCACGTGCGCTGGAATTCACAGATGAACAAAGTAAGATTGTGAAAGGCTTGCATTTGTTGACAAGCAAACCAGTCTTGTATGCTGCTAACGTGAGCGAAGAAGAAGTAGCAGATCCATCTGCAAACGAAAACCTTGTAAAAGTACAGGAGTTCGCGGCAAACGAAGGTGCGCAGGTTATTGTTGTTTGTGCGAAGATTGAATCTGAAATTGCAGAACTTGATGGAGAGGAAAAAGAAATGTTCCTCGAAGAGCTAGGTATTCCTGAGTCTGGTTTGGATCAGCTGATTAAGGCGTCATACAGCCTGCTTGGACTAGCAACTTACTTTACGGCTGGTGAACAGGAAGTTCGTGCTTGGACGTTCCCTATGGGCTATAAAGCTCCTCAGACAGCTGGTATCATCCATAGTGACTTTGAAAAAGGATTCATTCGCGCTGAAACTGTTTCCTACGATGATCTGGTTGATGCTGGTTCTATGAGTGTTGCAAAAGAACGAGGGAAAGTTCGCTTAGAAGGAAAAGAGTATTTGGTGAAAGATGGAGATGTTATGCATTTCCGTTTCAACGTGTAAGGTCGGATCCTCAATTTGTAAATATGCGGAATAAACTTGCTTAACGACAGATAATTTGCTATAATTCATCATTGTGAGTAATTAAGATTACTCCTTGCTCTTATGAAAGATAAGAGCCGTTAAGTCCAAAAGGAGGTGCAAACGGATGAGAGAATACGAAATCATGTACATCGTCCGCCCAGATATCGAGGAAGAAGCTAAAACTGCTCTAGTTGAGCGTTTCAACGGAATCCTAACTGATAACGGTGCGGAAATCGTGAAAGTTGACGAGAAAGGCAAGAAACGTCTTGCTTATGAAATCAACGATTACCGTGATGGCTACTACTTCATCATTAATCTAAAAGGCAATGAAGCCGCTATTAATGAATTCGACCGTCAAGCGAAGTTCTCTGATGATATTATTCGTCAGATGGCTATTCGTCTAGACGAGAAATAAGGAGGGGTTCTGATGTTAAATCGTGTCGTACTTGTCGGCAGATTAACCAAGGATCCGGACCTGCGTTACACACCAAATGGAGTGGCAGTTGCCAACTTTACCTTAGCAGTAAACCGTCCTTTCTCTAATCAGTCAGGCGAACGTGAGGCAGATTTCATCAACTGTGTTGTATGGAGACGTCCAGCTGAAAATCTGGCGAACTTCATGAGCAAAGGAAGTCTGGTTGGCGTAGATGGCCGTGTCCAAACGAGAAGCTTCGATAATCAAGAGGGTAACCGTGTATATATAACGGAAATTGTTGCGGATAGCGTACAATTCCTCGAGACCAAAGGTGGCTCTCAAGGAGGCGGACAAGGTTCTTCTGGATACCAAAATCAGAACTCGAACTTCAACAACAACAATAACAATAACTTCAATAGCAACAACAATAATAATCGAAATAACGACCAAGATCCTTTCCGTGATAAAGGTGAACCGATCGATATTTCTGATGATGATCTACCATTCTAATCTAAGGGAGGCAATCTGATATGGCAGCACGTCGTGGTCGCGCTAAGCGCAGAAAAGTATGTTATTTCACAGCAAATGGCATCACTTACATCGATTACAAAGACGTTGATTTGCTTAGACGTTTCATCTCCGAGCGTGGAAAAATTCTTCCTCGCCGTGTGACTGGAACTTCTGCAAAATACCAACGTAAATTGACAATCGCTATCAAACGTTCTCGTCAAATGGCTCTATTGCCATACGTGAGCGAGTAATAAAGAAGAAGGCATCATCCATTTGGATGATGCCTTTTTTATATATTTTAATAGTTATATAAATATCATGAGACCCTAAATAAAGGGTCTTTTTTTATGTTAAGTTTTCAGAATTTAATTAATTTGATAATATGCGCCTATTACGAACAAGATGCTTGAATCTCATAGCAGAACTTCTATAATGGAAAAAGTTGATTCTTAATCTGACAGAAGGAAAGGAGCATCTATATGGCTGCTACTACACAAACAATCGACAAGCACGTGCAAGTGGAAAACCGTATTCCGTTGATCATCGTCTTAATGGTGGGGAATTTCATTGCATTGATTAATGAAACTGTTATGAATGTCGCGTTGCCCAATATAGAAGAAACCCTTGGAATCCAAACGACGACTGCGCATTGGCTTTCTACAGGGTATATGCTGACGATTGGTATTCTTATTCCGATCAGTGCTTATCTAATGCAGCGTTTTACAACGCGTCAATTATTGCTTACTGCACTATCGTTTTTCTTTATAGGAACGCTGATTGCCGGTTTTGCTCCTAACTTTTCAATTCTGTTGCTCGGACGTGTGATTCAAGCTTCTGGTTCAGGGATTATTATCCCGCTTGTAACAACGGTGATCATTACGATTACACCACTAGCTAAGCGCGGGTCAATGCTCGGTTTGCTAATGGTGGTAATTCTGTTTGCACCGGCGATTGGTCCTGTATTTTCTGGTCTTGTTGTAGAACAGGCTTCTTGGCGATATGTATTTATCAGTGTATTGCCTGTAACACTCGTTTTGCTTGGCTTTGCTGCTTATTTTGTCCGCAATGTGCTGGAGACGAAACGTACAAAGATCGATATTCTATCTGTTGTATTGGCAGTAATCGGTTTTGGCTCAATCGTTATCGGATTCAGCAGTGCTGGCGCAGAAGGATGGACAAGCCCTCTAGTGCTAGGTGCTTTAATAATTGGACTTGCTGCGATTGCATATTTCGCTTATCGTCAATTCAACTTGGAGACGCCGATGCTGGATCTGCGTCCATATAAAAATAAAAATTTCTTGATGGCGATTCTTGTGACAATTACAGTTATGATGTGTTTCTTTGCAGCGATGATTCTTCTGCCTATATTCATGCAGGATGCTTTAGGAATCAGTGCATTTGATTCTGGAATTGTGCTGTTCCCGGGCGGTATCATGATCGCAATTATGGCCTTGCTCACTGGCCGGCTTTCCGATCGATTCGGACCGAAGCCGTTTGCTATCACAGGAACAGTACTTTTAGTAGCAATGATCGGGTTGATGACGACAATTTCAACTGATACGACAATGCTGCAATTCACGTTGCTGTATGTTGGCTTTACGTTTGCAATTGGGTTGATTTTGACACCGATGACGACACTGGGACTAAACCAATTGACGGAGGAACTCTATTCGCACGGCAGTGCTTCTCTGAATGCCTTCAACCAAATTTCTGGTGCAATTGGTCCAGCATTGTTTATCACCTTGATGAGCGGTGGCAGCCAAGCTGTAGCTTCTCATAGTGCCGATCAGGCGATGACAGCTGGTTTACAGTTTGCCTTTACCATTGCTGGAGCTTTCGCTGTAGCAGCGGTCGTATTCGTACTGTTAGTCAAACAATCCAAGCCTATTCACCATTATCAATACGAATAAAAAATAGCGAGCTCCTTAAAGGGGCTCGCTATTTTTGCAGCTGCTGTACGATTTTGGAAAGATCATCATGAATGACAATATCAAATAGATCATCCATCACCGTAGGTTCCCGGTTAATCAGGATAGATGGCTTTCCTAGTGAGTTGCTGTATTCAGGAAGAATGTTGAATGGACTGACGAGCAGGGACGTTCCTAGTACTAGAACGAGTTCACTCTGCTGAATCGCCTGTTCTGCTTTGTCATGCTCGGTAATCGGATCACCAAACAAGACAACGTCTGGCTTCAGCACATGCTTGCATGTCTCGCAAACAGGGGTTTCTGCTGCCAATAAGTAAGGCAAGTCATAGGAACTGCCGCAGTTTGGGCATGTGGCACTATTCAGCGTGCCATGGTATTCAATGACATGCTCGTTGCCGGCAATTGTATGAAGACCATCAACATTCTGGGTGATGACAGTGATTTGTTTTCCGTGTACCTCTAATTCTTTGAGATAGCGATGTACATGGTTCGGACCATAATCCTTAAGCAGCTTCACTCGGAAAATATCCTTGTATTTTTGCCAGAAATCTACCGGATCCTTATAAAAATAGTGATTGGAAATATAGTATTCTCGGGCTTCATCAGCAGTCCAAAGACCTGTGGTGGAGCGGAAGTCAGGAATACCGCTGGCGGTGGATACGCCGGCTCCGGTCAGGACTGCAACCGACGAGGCATCTGCGATCATTTTGGCGGCTGTTTCCAAATGCATAGTTCATACCTCCAACAAAATTATTATTTTTTCAAGTATAGCAAAAAAGCCAGAAGGAAGCAGATTACAGCGAAAACCGAACAATCGGATTTGCTATAATTATTAGAAAACATATTGACAATAGCTGTGTGTCTGCTATGATAAATAAAAAATTGAACCAAAACACAACTATATTGATGAAGATCATACCTTTGATTGTGATTATCCAAGAGAGCTAGTGGCTGGTGTGAACTAGCATAATTCATCAAAGGGCAGCACTTCTGAATAGGCAGACTGAATTGAGTAGGTTTGTCCGGCATATGCCCGTTATGCATAGCTTCAACGAAGGCTGTCGTGTGTAAGCAGACAGTGAAAAAGGGTGGCACCGCGTGAGTAGATCCAAGCTTTTCGCCCCTTACTTATCAGGTAAGGGAGCGGAAGGCTTTTCTTATGGGCTCTTTTACCTGTGAAGATATCTTACAATCCAAGGAGGAAAAGAAATTATGTTACCAGATCAACTTTTACTACGGATTCCAGGACCATCACCAATTCCGCCAAGTGTACAGCGCGCAATGAGCCAGCCAATGATCGGCCATCGCGGTGCGGAGACAACTGCTTTGCTGCAGCGTATTAAGCCAAAATTGAAGCCCGTATTCGGAACAGAACAGGACGTACTGCTTGTGACTGGCAGTGGAACTGCTGGACTGGAGGCAGCAGTTGCCAACACTTCCAAGCCAGGAGATGAAGTGCTGATTGTAGTTGTAGGAGCATTTGGTGATCGGTTTGTAAAGATAGCCCAAGCATATCAGCTTCAAGTCCATCGCTTAGATGTGACATGGGGAGAAGCAGCAAATCCGGAGGATATTAAGACATTCTTGAAAGAACATCCGGAAATCAGTTCTGTCTTTGTTACGTATTGTGAAACATCCACAGGAGTGCTGAACCCAATCAAAGAAATCGCTGAAGCGGTGCATGAAGTATCAAAAGCTTTGGTCATTGTTGATGGCGTATCCTGTGTTGCAGGTGTGGAAACGGAATTTGATAAATGGGGTATCGATATTTTGGTTACAGGCACGCAGAAGGCATTCATGCTGCCTGGGGGTATGTTCTTTGCAGTAGTAAGTGACCGGGCATGGAAAGTGATTGAAGCCAATACGCAGCCTCGATTCTATCTGGATCTGACAAAATATCGTGATGGTTTGGAAAAAGACAGCACGCCTTTCACGCCGGCTTTATCCATACTGTTCGGACTGGAACAAGTGCTCTCATTGCTTGAGGAAGAAGGGCTGGAGCAGGTGTATGCAAGACATCGTCTGATGCGGAATATGACACGAGCTGCTTTCCGTGCTTTAGATATACCGCTGCTTGTAGAGGATGCGTATGCTTCTCCGACAGTTACGGCTATCAAACCAGCAGATTTTGATGCTGAACAGCTGCGTAAGCAAGTGAAGCAGGACTTCAACTTGGCATTTGCAGGCGGCCAAGCGCATATGAAGGGTGAAATTTTCCGGATCGGTCATATGGGATATTGCTCTCCGGCAGATGTGCTGCAAGTGATTGGCGCAGTGGAAATCGGTCTTGTGAAGATTGGCAAACAAATAACATTAGGTGCAGGAACGGCAGCAGCACAGCAAATCTACTTGGAACAAGGAGCGAATTGAACATGACTTACCACGTACTAATCAGTGATCCGTTAAGTGAAGAAGGCATGGCACCATTAACACAAGCAGATGACTTTGCTGTCACAGTAGATACTGGCCTGACCGAAGCAGAGGTAATCCAAAAAATCGGTAAATTTCATGCACTGCTTGTTCGCAGCCAAACAACTGTTACACGGGCGATCATGGAAGCAGCACCGAATCTTAAAGTAATCGGGCGTGCCGGTGTTGGAGTTGATAATATCGATTTGGAAGCAGCGACAGAGCTTGGCATAGTCGTTGTCAACGCACCAGATGGGAATACAAACTCGGCTGCGGAACATACAGTGGCAATGATGATGTCACTTGCGCGCAACATCCCACAGGCTTTCCTAGCTTTAAAGGATGAACGCTGGGAGCGCAAACAGCATATCGGTGTGGAATTGAAGGGCAAAACTTTAGGAATTGTCGGCATGGGTCGAATTGGAGCAGAGGTGGCTTATCGGGCGAAGGGTCAGCGAATGAATGTGATCGCCTATGATCCATTCCTGACGAAAGACCGTGCGGATAAGATGGGAATTGGCTATGGAACATTGGAAGAGGTTTTCGCTGCGAGTGATTTCCTGACAGTTCATACACCATTGCTGAAAGAAACGCATCATATGATCTCCACTGAGGCGTTTGCCCAGATGAAAGATGGTGTGCAAATCATGAACTGTGCCAGAGGCGGAATCATTGATGAAGATGCTTTGTATGAAGCAATTATCAGCGGTAAAGTTGCTGGTGCAGCATTGGATGTTTTCGAAGAAGAGCCTGCCGTTCATCATAAGCTGCTGGAGCTGCCGCAGGTTATTGCCACACCACATCTAGGCGCAAGCACAGTGGAAGCACAGGAAAACGTTGCGATCGATGTAAGCAAGGACGTGATGCAGATTCTTCAGGGAGGGCAGGCGATACATCCGGTTAACTTCTCCTCCATTTCTCCAGAAGTCATGCGAAAAATTCAGCCTTACTTTGATCTTGCTGAAAAGCTCGGAGCCTTCCTGGCTCGGACAATGCCTGATGCAATCGAGGAATTGACCGTCTATTATGCAGGTGACTTGGCAGACCAGGAGGTTGCTCCATTGACTCGAAATACGGTCAAAGGACTGCTGCAGCGTTACTTAGGCAATGTGAATGACGTCAACGCGACGCATTTAGCCAAAAAAAGCGGTATTACGATTAATGAGCAAAAAACATCTACAACACGAGGCTTTACTAGTTTGGTAACAGTAGAAGCAAAATCGGCGACTGTGACACATCAAGTAGCAGGAACACTTGTTAATGGGTTAGGAGCCCGAATTGTGAAGGTGGATGACTATTATGTCGATGTTACACCTGCCGGTCACATGCTGCTTGTCCGACATAAAGACCAGCCAGGGGCAATAGGTCGTGTAGGTACATTACTTGCCAAATACGAAGTCAATATCGCAACGATGCAGGTAGGACGCTCAAATGAGGGCGGCGACGCGATCATGATGCTTACGGTCGATAAAGAGCCGCAGAAAGAAGAAGTAGAAGGGTTAAAACAGCTGGATGACATCTTTGATGTGACAGCTATCACGATATAATAAAAAAGCGAGCAGATATAGTCTGCTCGCTTTTTTTAGCGCCGTTTAGCTTTCAACATATAAAATATCGGAAGTCCGATGACTGCTATTCCAATTGAGAGGAGGCAGCTTAGGAAGTCTGTGAACAATGTACTGATCAAGACAAACAGAGAGCCTGCAATCGCTGCAATCGGGATGAATGGATAAAGCGGCACACTATAAGCGCGTTCTTTTCCTTTATTACGTTTTCGTAAGATGAAAACAGCATAAAAAGCGAGAACATAGAACATGTAGATCGTGAAAATACTGATTTCCGACAGCTTATCAGGATTGCTGACAAGCATGAAGATGACAGAAAGCACAAGCTGCAAAATGACTGCTACCCAAGGTGTATGCAAGGTAGGATGCACTTTTTTGAGCAGGTTAGAAAACGGCAGCTGTCCGCGTTCAGCCATCGCAAATGGAATACGCGGGAACGTCAGGATTTTACCGTTTAGACAGCCAAAAATACTGACGATGATACCCAAGCTTACGATGATTTCACCAGCGTCACCTAGAACAAGTTTAGCAGCTGTACTTGCTGCATTTGTGTTTAGGCTGACAATCTCTGCTGCTGGCAGAATATAAAGCATGGCAGCGTTGATAAACAGATAACAAGCTGTCACGATCAAGATTCCGCCGATCATCGCTTTAGGTAATGTCTTTTCCGGATTCTTCATTTCGCCGCCCATGGAAGCAAGCATGATCCAGCCATCATAAGCGAACAAGGTGGCGAGTATGGCAGCACCAAAGTTTAT
The DNA here is from genome assembly GCA_900110015.1 of Terribacillus saccharophilus. GTDB lineage: Bacteria > Bacillota > Bacilli > Bacillales > Amphibacillaceae > Terribacillus > Terribacillus saccharophilus. The sequence continues at coordinate 61,858 of FOCD01000005.1, forward strand.
ATCGGAAATGGCTTCCGGTACTGCACTGAAAAAGTCTGCATCGCCTTTCCAAAAACCAAAGACAACAATAAGCAGAATTGGAAGCAGCTTGCCGATTGTTGTAACAAGCTGCACAGCACCGCCTAGTTTTGTGCCTAGTATATTAATGATACAAAGGAACACGACACTTGCGATACCAACTGCAGCTGTCCATTTTGTGTTCCAGCCGAACAAATTGACCATGAGCGTTCCGAAGTAAAGTCCGAGCGCTCCGATGATGGCTGGTCCATAAAGAATCGTTTGCACCCAGCCGCATAAGAAGCCCCATAGTTCGCCGTATGTTTCCTCTAAATATGCGTACAAACCACCAGTCTTTGGAATTTGTACACCTACTTCAGCAATGGTCAGACCACCTGCAAGTGTAAGCAGACCGCCGATTAACCAAGCGAGCATGGCAATTTCAGAACTGCCAGCATGACTCAGCACAGGTCCTGGTTTCATAAACACTCCAGAGCCGATGATGGTTCCTACTACAATGGATAAACCTAGAAATAGTCCGATTTCTTTCTTTAATGCTGTGTTCTCTGGTTGTTTCATGATGTCACTCCTTATCGACGCAGCATACTGCATTCCTTTAGTGTAGTAATGAAGATATGTAGTTCATTATAGGAAATGTGCCTGCAAATAGAAACTAGAAAAAGTATTCTGACTTGTAAGGGTTTTATCATAAAAATAAGGAGCTTGCAGCAATCTGCAGCTCCTTTGGATAGTATCTTCATTTGATGGGTAATTATACGATTGTTCAGCCTAGCGGCATTGCTTTGCGCTGGCACTTTTCGAACGTTTGAATCTCTGTGTAGCCGACCTGTTTGGCAAGCTCGACTGCCTCTTGGTATGCATAACCTACATGCTTTGGTGCATGAGCATCAGAGTTTATCACAATGCCAACACCAGCATCATAGCATTTCTGCAATAAAACAGGATCCGGATATATTTCTCCGACCGGCTTCCGCAGTCCAGCTGTACTAATTTCGATACACGTATCATTCTCAGCGAGCGCTTTGACAACTCGATCATATTCTCCTTCGACAAATGCTTGATCGTCAGGTTTATAGCCGAAAATCTTAATCAAATCAATATGGCCGATAAAGCTGAATAGCTTGGATTGAGCGAGTGTAATGATTTGGTCGTAATAATCACGATATGCCTGCTTTAAATCACGTTTTTCATATTCATCTTTGAAAATATCCAGATCGATTCCCCACTCACGAATCCAGTGCACGGAACCGACGACATAGTCGAAAGGATGCTGATTGAGGAATTCAGCCATTTCGGCTTCCTTACCAGGTGTATAATCCATTTCGATCCCCATCTTGACGGGTAGCCCAGCTTGTTTGATTTCATTGAAAAAAGCGAGATAATCCTTGAAATGAAGTGTCCTGCGGTTTTCTACCCACGGATTGGATAGGATTTTATTTGTTTCCTGAAAGAAGTAAGCATGCTCAGAAATGCCGAATTCCTGTATTCCTTTTTCTTTAGCCACACCCAGATATTCGCGGATATAGTCCAAAGTGAACGAACCTGTCTCTGCCATATGTACATGATAATCTGTCAACATAACGTCCCACTCCTAACAGTTAAGTTAAAAATAGTGTGACATATTCTGCAGAATGTTCCAAGAAAAGATTTCACACCCTGCCTCCTAGAGGGCTTATCCTTGAACTTCTGCAAAATAAAAAAAGCTCCGCCTTTACAGGAAGAGCTTGCCTGGGATATGGGATTAGAAGATAGAGTGCAAGTAACCGCCGATGCTGCTGATTAAAAGAGTTGCTGCGAGAATCGCATTGAAGTGACTATTTTTCATGGTGTTCCTGTCCTTTCCGTAGATTGAATTGTTGTTTATTTACCCGTTTCGTTGTGTTTATAACCTGTTCTGATCTTGGATTAATCATAGCATGCAGGATTCTTGTACTTCTTCATGATTCAGTAGAAAAATTGTGTAAAAAGTGTGGAATAGAAAAATCGACTGCATGCTTATCGCGATGCAGCCGATTTTGAGGTTCGTCTCATTAGTGGATAATGAGGTATGTAGTATGTAGTGCTAAACCTGTTGTAAGGTTGTCTCACTATTATAAAGGCTCATTTCAGAAAAATAAACAGGTAAATTAAGATATTCACAAACTAAGCAGCTGATGGGACTATCTTCATGGCGAATCATTTGTTTGAAGACTTTCTTTCGGGTATAATCGTGGGGTAGCAATTTTTCAGATGTATGGCTTTTTATACGCCTTCATCTATTACAAACGAACTAAAAGCACAGCCTATGCAGCTGTGCTTTTTCTACAAGTGCAAGATTACATATTTAAATGGGGTGTCACGATTCATGAACAATGCTCGACAATTGACGGAAGGGGCTATGTTAGCTGGGATTTATCTGGTTCTTCTGCTTATCGCAATATTTGCACCAGTAATCAGCTTGCTGGCGATGCTTGCAATGCCGGTGCCGATTATCCTCTATTGGACCCGCCATGGTTTTAAGCCAGGTATTTACTTTTCTATCGTCATCCTGCTCCTATCCTTCATAGGAACGCTTGCTGGCTTCTTCTTAACGATTTCAATCGTGATTGGAGCGGCAGCGACGGGTTATTCCCTTCATCATAAGCAATCGACATATGAAGCTTTGTTAAAAGGAGCAGCAGGATATGCACTTGGATTCACCATATTCTTAGCTGGGACGCAATTTGTTTCAGGAATAAACATGATTGATGAAATTCAAAACAGCTATCAGGCTACGCTTCAGTCGCTCCAATCCGAGATGGATACAGTTGGGGTAGGCGTAACTGATGCTCAGTGGGAACAGGTCAATGCTATGTTTGATTATATCATGGTGCTGATCCCGACAATGATCGCTGTCTTCTCTCTGTTGTATGCTTTTATCACGCAATGGCTGGCCCAGAAGATCCATAATCGTCAGAGTAAAGATAAGATCCTTTATCCGCCATTCCGCCGGTTCAACCTGCCGGTCATCGTCTTGTTCATCTATTTCATCGGTTCTTTCGCTCGCTGGTTCGATATAGATCCGAATGGATGGTTCTATCCGATTGTTGCCAATGTCACGGAGCTTGCCGGAATCCTGCTTGTACTGCAAGGATTTTCATTCTTCTTCTATTTTGCTCATCACCGGAAGTTGCCGAAGGTACTGCCGATTCTTGCAGTCGTACTATCGGTCCTTTTCGGGACAGTACTGCTGTATCTTGTGCGTATTTTGGGTATAATTGATGTAGGATTCAGGCTGCGGGAACGGATGAGCAGCAAAAAGTAGCATGGTCGCGGAATTTAGGTTTAGGAGCTGACATATATGCCAGAGATATTTAAGAAACCAGCATTAAGTAAGCATTTGATCGTGACATATGTTCTTGCTGTGATCCTGCTTATTTGTGTGTGGTTTTATGAATGGAAGCTTGGGCTGCCGCTGACAGTGCTACTGGCTCTGTCTTTCTTCTACAGTATACTCACTGAACAGAAGATGCAGGACCAGACGGAGGAGTACATTTCAACAATGTCCCACCGTGTGAAGAAGGTCGGCGAGGAAGCGCTCTTGGAGATGCCGATCGGGATCGTACTGTACAGCGAAAATTACCAGATTGAATGGACAACACCTTATATGAACAGGTTTGCAGAGGACACACTTGTTGGTGCCCCGCTGGATGACTTGTCTGGTGCTTTGATACCAGCAATCAAAGATGAAAAAAACGAGGTTTGGATTACGCTTGATGATTTTGATTTCCTGACTGTAATCAAAAAAGAAGAGCGGCTTCTATATTTATTCGATCGGACGAAGCAGCTGGAAATCCAGAACCTATATAATGAAGAACAAACAGTTCTAGCTATCATTTTTCTAGATAACTATGAAGAAATGACCCAGAATCTTGATGACACAGCGAAGAGTCAGATCAATTCCCGCGTAACAGCTCAATTAAATGATTGGTCACGCCAAAAAGGTCTTTACTTAAAGCGTACATCTCAGGAAAGATTTCTAGCGGTACTCAATCAGCGCATTTTGAAAGAACTTGAGAAGACAAAATTTGAGATTCTTGACGAGATTCGTGGATTGATAACAGATCAAAATATACCGATCACACTTAGTATTGGTGTCGGCGCTGGCGGGCAGACATTACCGGAGCTCGGAGAACTTGCGCAATCCAGTCTAGATTTGGCACTAGGTCGCGGCGGAGACCAGGTTGCGATCAAAGGTGAAGCGGGCAAGGTGCGTTTCTATGGCGGCAAGACGAATCCAATGGAGAAACGGACCAGGGTTCGGGCGCGTGTTATATCACATGCATTGAAGGAATTGGTCAAGCAGAGTGAGCAGGTGCTCATCATGGGGCATAAAACACCGGATATGGATTCTGTCGGAGCTGCCATCGGAATCTTGAAAATAGCAGAAGCAAATGATATTGTCGGGCATATCGTGCTTGATAAGCAGGATATTACAGGAGTTTCTAAGCTGATGTCCGCCATCCAAAAGGAAGAAGAGCTTTGGGAGCAATTCATCAGTCCGGAAGAAGCGCTCGATCGGGTAACGAAAAACACACTTGTTGTCGTTGTCGATACACACAAGCCTGCAATGGTAGCTGATGATAGACTGCTCAGTAAAACGGAGCATGTTGTGGTGATCGATCACCATCGCCGGGCAGAGGAATTCATTGAAAAGCCGACGCTCGTCTATATGGAGCCATATGCTTCTTCGACAGCAGAGCTTGTGACAGAGCTATTGGACTATCAGCCTAAGAAGCTGCGATTGTCCACCTTGGAAGCAAGTGCCTTGCTTGCAGGCATCATCGTGGATACGAAAAGCTTCACGCTTCGTACTGGTTCTCGAACATTCGATGCGGCATCTTATCTACGCTCCAAAGGTGCCGATACCGTCCTTGTACAGCGTTTTATGAAAGAGGATCTGGATACGTATGTGAAACGGGCACACTTAATTGAACATACAGAGATTTACCGGGAAGGCATCGCAATATCTGCGGGGGAAAAGGGGCAGGTATTCGGTCCGGTTGTCATCGCCCAGGCGGCAGATACGCTGCTGACGATGGATGGTGTGAGTGCAAGCTTTGTCATATCTGAGCGGGAAGATGGCCGTATCGGAATCAGTGCCAGATCACTTGGGCAAGTCAATGTGCAGGTGATCATGGAGAGGATGAATGGCGGCGGTCATTTGACCAATGCCGCGACGCAGATTTCTGATACAACTGTAGAGGCAGCCAAACAAGAGCTGCAGCAGATCATTGATGAATATGTTGAAGGGAGAAAAGAAGAATGAAAGTAATTTTTACGGAAGATGTAAAAGGTAAAGGGAAAAAAGGACAAGTAAAAGAAGTGCCAGATGGTTATGCACGGAATTACTTACTTAAAAATAAATTAGCTGTACCAGCTACAACAGGTAATGTGAAGGTACAGGAAGCAAAAGATAATAAGCAGCATCAGCTTGAACTCCAGGAAGTGGAGGATGCGAAGAAATTGAGTGAAACGCTTGCTAATCTTACAGTAGAAGTGAAAGCGAAATCCGGAGAAGGCGGCCGTCTTTTCGGATCGATCACAAGCAAACAAATCGCTGATGAGCTGAAAAAAACACATAAAATTAAATTGGATAAACGGAAAATTGAATTGAGCGAACCGATTCGGGCACTTGGCTACCGTGACTTGGATGTGAAGCTGCATCCAGAAGTAACGGGTAAGGTGAAAGTCCATATCAGCGAGCAATAATTTTTTTCCAACAAAATACTAGCAGTTTTCCATCCCCCTTTTGACACAAAAGGGGGATATTTCGGTACAATGGTAGCAGTATGCCAGAAATGGGGGAATCATGATGGAAGAAGTCTGGAATGATCGGACCCCTCCACATAATATAGAAGCAGAGCAAGCTGTGATTGGTGCTATTTTCCTGGAGCCTGAAGCATTATCGAGAGCGTCGGAACAGGTAATAGCTGACGATTTCTACCGAGCAAGCCACCAGCGTATCTTTGATGCGATGATGCGCCTATCTGATAGAGGAGAACCAGTTGACCTGGTAACCGTCACCACGGCACTTGCTAATGCAAAACTGTTGGAGGAGGTCGGTGGCGTTTCGTATTTGAGCGATCTTGCTAACGCCGTTCCAACTGCAGCAAATATTGAATACTACAGTAAAATCGTAGCTGAAAAGGCGCTGCTGCGCCGACTTATACGTTCTGCTACGGATATTGTCACATCAAGCTTCGCTAAAGAAGATGCTGTGGATGATGTGCTCAATGAAGCAGAAAAATCAATTATGGAAGTATCCGGCCGAAAAAATTCCGGAGCTTTTCAGAACATAAAAGACGTTTTGATCGATGTTTACGATAATATCGAGAAATTACATCATCAGAATGCTTCTATTACGGGTATTCCGACGGGTTATCGTGATTTAGATAAAATGACCTCCGGATTCCAGCGTAATGATTTGATTATCATTGCTGCCCGTCCTTCTGTAGGGAAGACGGCATTTGCCTTGAACATTGCTCAAAATGTATCGATACATGCAGGGGAAAATGTAGCTATCTTCAGTTTGGAGATGGGTGCCTCACAGCTTGTCTCGCGTATGCTTTGTGCAGAGGGGAATATCGATGCACAGCGTCTGCGGACAGGAAGTCTTCAAGCGGAAGACTGGGCTAAGCTTACGATGGCGATGGGCAGCTTGTCTAATGCAGGAGTTTATATCGACGATACACCAGGTATCCGCGTAAGTGATATCCGTTCCAAATGCCGCCGTCTGAAGCAAGAAGGCGGATTAGGGATGATTTTGATTGATTACCTGCAGCTTATTATGGGTTCAAGCTCGGGAAAAGGAGAAAACCGTCAGCAAGAAGTATCGGAAATCTCTCGTTCCTTAAAAGCATTAGCCCGTGAATTGGAAGTACCAGTTATCGCTCTATCACAGCTTTCTCGTGGAGTAGAGCAACGACAGGATAAACGCCCGATGATGTCCGATTTACGTGAATCAGGAAGTATCGAGCAGGATGCCGATATCGTCGGCTTCCTATATCGTGATGATTATTACGATAAAGAATCGGAAAAACAGAATATCATTGAAATCATTCTGGCTAAGCAGCGTAACGGCCCGGTAGGAACAGTCGAGCTTGCGTTCGTGAAAGAGTATAATAAATTCGTAGATTTGGATCATAGATATTCGGAAAGCGATGTTCCGCCAGCATGATTACAGCACCCTATCAATTGATAGGGTGTTTTTTAACGAACAAATATAGGACTTCATCATTAAATGTTCGGTTGTATCATTGACATGTGTTTTGGGGATTGATACACTTTAGAGGTGTTAAAAATAGTTTATTTGGCGGAGGTGCCACACAGATGTCCTCAGTAGTAGTAGTAGGAACCCAATGGGGAGATGAAGGTAAAGGGAAGATCACTGATTTCCTTTCACAAAATGCCGAGGTTGTTGCTCGTTATCAAGGCGGGAACAATGCTGGCCACACAATTAAATTCGATAATGTCACATATAAGCTTCATTTGATTCCATCCGGTATTTTCTTCCCGGAAAAGAAATGTGTATTAGGCAATGGTATGGTAATTGATCCGAAAGCATTGCTTGAAGAATTGGAATATTTGCACGAACGTAATGTCAGCACAGATAATCTTGTCATTTCCAACCGTGCACACGTCATTCTTCCATATCATCTGAAATTGGATGAGCTTCAGGAAGAAGCAAAAGGCGTTAATAAAATCGGTACAACTAAAAAAGGTATCGGACCTGCTTACATGGATAAAGCAGCACGCATGGGTATCCGAATTGCTGATTTGCTGGACAAGGATGCTTTCCGTGAAAAACTTGAGCAGAACTTGGAAGAGAAAAACCGTCTGTTCGAAAAAGTATATGAAAGCAAATCTTTCACAGTAGAAGAAATCCTTGAGGAGTATTATGAATATGGGCAGCAAATTGCGAAGTATGTAACTGATACATCCGTTGAGCTGAACAATGCATTGGATCAAGGTCGCCGGGTACTATTCGAAGGTGCACAGGGTGTTATGCTTGATATCGACCAAGGTACGTACCCATTCGTTACAAGCTCTAACCCGATTGCAGGCGGAGTTACGATCGGTTCCGGTGTAGGACCGACGAAAATCAATCACGTTGTTGGTGTTTCCAAGGCGTACACTACACGTGTTGGTGATGGTCCATTCCCAACAGAATTGCATGATGAGATTGGCGATCAGATTCGTGAAGTTGGCCGTGAATATGGTACAACGACAGGCCGTCCGCGCCGTGTGGGCTGGTTCGATAGCGTTGTTGTCCGTCACGCGCAGCGCGTGAGCGGTATTACAGATCTTTCCTTGAACTCAATCGATGTACTGACAGGTATCGAAACATTGAAAATCTGTGTTGCTTACCGTTACAACGGTGAAATCATGGAGCATTTCCCAGCAAGCCTGAAAGAATTGGCACAATGTGAGCCAGTTTATGAAGAACTGCCAGGCTGGACAGAAGACATCACAGGTGTTCGCAACTTGAGTGAACTACCAGCGAATGCGCGCCACTATCTTGAGCGTATTTCCCAGCTGACAGGAATTCCTTTGAGCATCTTCTCCGTTGGGCCAGATCGTACACAAACAAACGAAGTAAGAAGCGTATACAGCCAATAAGTAAAAAATCGTCCATATGGGCGATTTTTTCTTTTATCTTCCAAAAAATACCGAATATACCCCTTCCAAAGACATTTGACCGAAATTGCTGTAAAATAGGAAGGGTATGCAGATACTGATCTAGTAATATAAAAATAAAACACTTTAGATAAAAAACACTAGAAAGCGTGGGAATACGATGAACCATAAGATCTTAGTGGTGGACGACGAAAAACCAATCGCTGATATATTGAAATTCAACTTAGAAAAAGAAGGATATGAGGTAATCTGTGCCTATGACGGGGATGCAGCTGTCGAATTAGTACAGCAAGAGAACCCGGATTTGATTCTTTTGGATATTATGCTGCCAAATAAAGACGGCAATGAAGTTTGCCGTGAAGTGCGGAAAACACATAATATGCCAATCATCATGCTGACTGCAAAGGATGCAGAGATCGATAAGGTGCTTGGTCTTGAGCTCGGTGCCGATGACTATGTCACAAAGCCATTCAGCAACCGGGAAGTAATCGCACGTGTTAAAGCGAATCTTCGCAGACAAGCGCAGATTCCAGAGGATGACAGCAAAGAGAACAAAGATATCGAAATAGGTAAACTTGTCATTCATCCAGAAGCCTATACTGTAACAAATGATGGTGTACAGGTAGAACTGACACATCGCGAATTCGAATTACTTCATTACCTTGCCCGTCATAGCGGACAAGTTATGACGCGTGAACATTTGCTAGAGACAGTGTGGGGATATGACTACTTCGGGGATGTCCGAACAGTTGATGTTACCGTCCGCCGTCTCCGTGAAAAAATAGAAGACAATCCGAGCAGTCCGCTCTGGATCATTACACGAAGGGGTGTAGGATATTATCTTCGCAGCCCTGAACAGGAGTAACATCTATGAATAAAATAGGCTTTTTCCGTTCTGTGAGCCTAAAACTAGTTGTCGTTTACATTTTGCTGCTGATCATCGCTCTTTTGTTGATCGGCGTCTTTTTTACGAACAGTTTAGAGAATCAGCTGATTAAAAACACGCAAACTTCTCTCACTTCAAATATGGAATGGCTGGAACAGTCATTGGTGCAGGAATTTGAGGATGAAAGATCCCCGTCAGATCCAACTCTAGAGGAAGATATTGCGGATCTGCTTGAGAACTACTCTGAGGGAGAAGGAACAAAAATTCAGGTCATCGATACCCAGCGACAGCTTGTGGGAACGAGCGAGCTTGGTGACCAAAACTCTGTTGGTGCCCGTGTGACGGACAACAACATTATACAGGCTATAACCAACAACGGATTCCCTTCCACAGAAAAGTCCAATATCGTTATCGATAAAGAATCAGGCGATCGAACACTTAAATCGTTTTATAACATTATGGGAACAGACAGCAATGGTGAAAGTGAATTACTCGGCTTAATTTATGTACGTACATCCATTGAACCAGTATATAGTCAGCTGAAAAGTACGAATATCATATTTCTGCAAGCAACGTTTATCGCCCTTATTTTTGCTGCTTTCTTAGGAATTCTCATTGCCCGGGCAATAACGAAGCCAATCAAGGAAATGCAAAAGCAAGCCCGTGTCATGGCGACAGGAGATTTCTCCAAACGAGTAAATGTTTATGGTGAGGATGAAATTGGACAGCTTGCCCGTACTTTCAATCACATGAACGATGAACTCCGACAAGCCCATATGAGGACCGAAGGAGAACGCCGTAAACTGAGTTCCGTACTTTCTCACATGTCAGATGGTGTTATCGCGACCGACAGAAATGGTGCTATTACATTGATGAATGCTCCAGCAGAGAGCTTGATTGGTCGAAGTGCTGACGAAGTACGCGGTCAATTCCTGATTGAAGTACTGAACTTGAATGAAAAGATCGTCGATATTACGGAAATCCAGGAAACTGGATCAATTATCATTGATATGAGTGACGATGATCAGTACTTGCTGCTGCGCTGTAATTTCTCTATCGTACAGGATGAATATGAGCAAATCAGCGGTTTTATTACGGTGATAAGTGATGTCACCGAACAGGAACAGATAGATCAGGAACGTCGGGAATTCGTCTCCAATGTATCTCACGAGCTCCGGACGCCGCTGACAACAATGCGAAGTTATTTGGAGGCACTCACAGATGGAGCGTGGAAAGATGAATCAATCGCACCGCATTTTCTTGATGTGACCCAGCAGGAAACAGATAGGATGATTCGTCTTGTCAATGATCTGCTGCAGCTTTCTCGTATGGATAGCAGCAATTATACGATGGAATGGGACCGAATCAATTTCGTCGATTTCTTCCATCATGTGATTGATCGTTTTGAAATGAACAAGAGAGAGGATATCCACTTTGAGCGCTATTTGCCAAAGGAGGAAGCACTCGCAACGATTGATAAGGATAAAATTATGCAAGTTCTGGATAATGTAATCAGTAATGCTATTAAATATTCTCCAGACGGCGGTACGATCCGATTCCGTGTCCGAAAAGACAGCCAGAAGCTGTTGGTGAGCATCTCCGATGAGGGGATGGGTATCGCATATGAAAAACTAGATAAGATATTCGAACGATTTTACCGCACGGACAAGGCTCGTACACGAAAACTTGGTGGTACAGGTCTTGGTCTGGCAATAGCCAAAGACCTTATCGAAGCACATCATGGAGTGATTTGGGCTGAAAGCAAAGAAGGAAGAGGCACGACCGTGCTCTTCACCATTCCGCTTAACCGGAAAAGGGGTGAGGTGCGATGAAGATGGAGACTTTTAACACGATTCTTCTAATTATACTTGTAGCGTTAAGCTTAGTTTTAACAGCTTATGTCTGGACTTTTCAGCCAAATAGCTTGAAGTCGGAGGGGATTGGAACCGAGGAACCCAAGACCCTGGCTGGTGTGGAGAAGCAACTAGCAGATGTGGTTCGACCATCACATACGTACGTTAATAAAAATGATAATCACTTCGTCTTTTACTCAAAGACTAATGAACAGACATTTTTAAATGGATTGTCTGAATGGAATTTAACGGACATAGAGCGAAAGGATCTGCCAGAACTGCCTGATACAAGTATAGAGCTTGTATATCCGGTTGCAGTTTCGTTTTCCCAGCTGAACAATTTGTTCCAAGTAGAAGGAGCAGAAAACGTAACAAACAGACTCGGTAATAGCGGGTTTACAAGGATCTATCTATCACCTAATGAAAATGGTTCAACTGGACTTGTCTTTTTAAATGAACACCAGGAGAATCCGTTGGAAAATGTGGTAACAGCAACTGTAACAAATAGTATTGATGAGATCCTCAATAATGAGTATCTAACAGCAGCTGTACCTTTGTCAGAAACGAATGCATGGAATCAGATTTATTTACCTGAAAAAATTAATGTGAGTGACAGTATTGTTCGGAGCGAGACGATTTCCAGGAATGCATTTGCTGATATCTATATGGAAGATCCCTCTATTCAAGGATCCGATCAATATATTGATACGAACCGATTAGAGTCAGTGCAATTCAGTAATAGTGGACAATTTGCTTCTTATAGCTATTCAAATCCATCTTCTTCAAGTATAGGGACGGTTACAAGGGCTGATCAGCTGCAAGCAGCTATTAGCACAATCAATTCCCATAAAGGATGGACGAATGATTTTAGTTTATATGCAGTAAGCGGTGAAGGAAGCTATACTTTCCAGTTCCGTATGGTACGTAACGGGTATCCAGTGTTCCAAGCAAATGGTCTATCGCTTATGTCGATCCGAATGCAAAACAACCTTCCGGATCCGGTTAGCTATGATAGAACCTTGCTTAATATTGGAACTACAGGCAACTCGGAAGGTAATTATTCGTTAGAGTCCAAGGAAGTACAGGATTGGATAGAGGATAATCAATACAGTCGACGCGATATTGATGACGTTGTTATTGGTTATAAATTAGAGGAATATGAAGAATCCGAAATTTTCAAGTACCATATGAAACCATGCTGGTATGTGAAATATCAAGGAAACTGGCTGGAAGTTGAAAGCAGTACGACAGGAGGGAAGGACTGATGCAATGGAACAAGATAAAGCTAACGTTCATCCTTGCCTTCCTAATTTTAAATGTGTACCTCGTTTTTCAACTGTTCCCACAGGAAGAAACGGAACAGACGGTGCTGGAAACAGAAAGTCAAGATGCCGTCTTGGGCAGTGTAAAAGGGTACAAAGAACTGTCTGATCAAAAAACAGAAACGAATCAGCAGTACGAAGCAACCAAGCTGCACTTTACCGAAGACGATTTGGATAAGGTTCCGAATAACGATAATATGGACCTTGATATCAGCTCAAATACGCAGCTTGTGGTGAATTTTAAGGAACCGCAGAAATTACCTGTTGAATTCCCCATTGATGACGACAATGAACAGGCAATCGGAGACTTAAATAGTTTCGTCGCCGACCATGTCTTGTTTGGACCAGAGTACACGTACTGGGGCAGACAAGGCAATCAGCTACTGTTTTTCCAGAAGATAAATCAAGGACAAACATATTTCAGCCCGGACAGTTTATTGCTTGTCACTATAAATGAGGATTACGAAGTTGTAGAATATGAACAAACATATATTAAAAACTTCAAAAAGCTTGAAGAGAATGAGGATCAGGATCTGAAGGAATATTCAGAGGTGCAGGCGGTTAAGGCACTGCAAAGTCAACAGCTGATCGAAAGCAATGACACGATAAAAGTTGAAAAAGGCTTTTACCCAACCATTGAGCTATCTTCAAAGCCTAATTATGCGCCTGCGTACATGATAACAGTGAATAATGAAAAGCATTATTTCTATTTGCTGCTTCCGGATTATCCATATGTGTATGCGCCGACTGAGTCAGTATTTTTAAACAGTTTACAGCCAGAGACAGAAGAAACACAATAAGAGGTGAAACAGCATGACGTTAAGCTTTAGCGTACTTGCTTCCGGCAGTTCAGGGAATGCGTTCTTCATCGGAACAGAGAAAGAGCGTATCCTGGTTGATGCTGGTTTGACAGGCAAGGAGCTGCAGCGTTTATTGGAAGAGTCAGGAATTGATCCGGCGTCACTGACGAAAATCCTAGTCACACATGAACATAGTGACCATATAAAAGGATTAGGCGTGGCGGCAAGGAAATTTGATTTGCCGATTTATGCAAACGAAAAGACATGGAAAGCGATGGAGAACAGCATCGGAAAAATTCCTTTGGATCATAAATTTATTTTTAACATGGAAGAGACAAAAACATTTGGAGATATGGATGTGCAATCATTTGGTGTATCCCATGATGCGGCGGAGCCAATGTTTTATGCTTTCCATCACGAAGGTAAAAAAGTAGCTTTAGTGACCGATACTGGTTATGTATCCGATCGAGTGAAGAAAATCGTTGAGAAAGCAGATGCCTATATTTTTGAAGCAAACCATGATGTAAGTATGCTGCAGATGGGCGCCTATCCATGGAATGTGAAACGAAGGATATTAGGTGATCTTGGCCACGTATCCAATGAAGACAGTGCGCTTGCTCTTACAGACTTGATTGATAATAATACAAAGCGCATCTATCTTGCGCATTTGAGTCGCGATAACAACATGAAAGATCTCGCACGGCTTGCTGTAGGGAATATTCTGCAGGAGCGAGGCTTTGATTTGAATAAACACATTGAATTGCACGATACAGATCCAAAAACACCGACACCGATTTTCCAGATAGTTTAATTTTCCGAAATGGTGGAAAGATAGCTATATCGAAAAGAATTGGAACGGAGGCTAACATGGACTATTTTGATGATCACCACAAGGAACCGGAAAAACCGAAGCGCGCAAGCTGGCTGCTGCCAGCTATATTGGGCGGTATCATCGGTGCCGGTATCGTATTGCTTGTCGCTTATGGCCTTGATCGAGACAGTCTAACGCCGAATGACCAATCACAGTCACAGCAAGGAGAGGCTACGCAGCTCGCTTCGGATTCGAATCAGAACCCCAATTTACAGAATGTTAGTGTGGATGTTCAATCGGGCATTACAGATATCGTTGATAAAACTGCACCAGCAGTCGTTGGCGTTGTAAACCTGCAGCAGGGTGATGCACTTTTCTCACAGGAGGAGAGTACTGCAGGAAGCGGTTCTGGTGTCATTTATAAACAAGAAGGCGATAAAGCCTATGTGGTGACCAATCACCATGTTGTCGAAGGAGCTACAGATGTGGATGTTATCCTCCATAACGGGGTGGAAGTTTCCGCAAAGCTGTTAGGCAGTGACGTTTTCACTGATTTAGCAGTTTTGGAAATGGATGCTTCCCGAGTGGAGCAGGTAATTGAAGTCGGAACATCTTCTACTGTTAAAACGGGTGAGCCTGTAATCGCAATCGGAGATCCGCTAGGGTTCTCAGGATCAGTGACACAAGGTATCATCAGCGGAGTCAATCGTACTGTTCCCCAGGATTTTAATGGAGATGGCAGAGCGGATTGGCAGGCAGATGTTATGCAGACAGATGCTGCAATCAACCCTGGTAACAGTGGCGGCGCCCTTATTAATATGGCAGGACAGCTGATTGGTATCAATTCGATGAAAATTGCTGAATCGTCTGTTGAAGGAATTGGTTTTGCAATACCTGTTGATAGCGCAGTACCTATCATGGAACAGCTTGAACAGAATGGGCAAGTCGAGCGTCCATACCTAGGAGTAGAAGCTTATTCATTGAATGAAATTCCGGCATCTGAACGGACAGAACATCTTGGTTTGCCAAATGACATGGAAAATGGTGTCTATATTTGGAGTCTTGAAGCTCTATCTCCTGCGGAAAATGCAGGATTAAGGGAGTTGGATGTGATTACAGAACTGGATGGTCAGCCAATCGATGATATGACATCTTTGCGAAAACATCTTTATGAAGATAAACATATCGGAGATCAAATGAAGGTAACGTATTACCGCGATGGTGAGAAGAACGAAACGACCGTGACATTAAGTGAACAGCAATGAGGCAGCCTAATAGGTTGCCTTTTTTAGTTATGCACAACCTGTGGATGCGTGTGAGGATAACATACTCTATTTTGTAGCGAACAAATATTCTTATTACTAAATAAAGAATTGGTTTTGTGTATATGTGGATAAGTTTGTTGATAAGTTGTTCATAGCGTGTGGAATGTTGTGTATAAAGAGGTTATGCACAAGTTATGCACAATTAAAGTGGATAAAACATTGTAAGCGACTACATTCTTTTTATTGGGTCTATCCATTGCCGTCATAGGCTTTTTCTGCTATTATTATCTAGTAAATTGACCATAAATCGATTTTGGTCATTCGGTCTGTGTGGACAACTCGGTGAGACAATATAGGAGGAAAAGTTATGAACATGTTGAAAAAGGAATGGCTTCGCATATGGAAAGACCGGAAAATGCTGCTGGCCATTTGCGGTATTTTAGTCGTTCCGCTGCTTTACAGTACTATTTTCCTGGCAGCCAACTGGGATCCGTATAATAAAACTGATAATTTAGCAGTTGCTGTAGTGAATAAAGATAAAGGATCAACGTTTGAAGGCAAAGAGCTCCATGTTGGAGACGATTTTGTGGATAACCTGAAAGACAATGATAAATTCGACTGGCAGTTCGTTGATGAATCGAAAGCAATGGATGGACTGAAGTCTGAGGATTATTATATGGTTGTCAAAATTCCAGAAAATTTTTCCGCAAATGCGGCTACATTGCTGGATGAAGACCCAAAACAGATGAATATTGATTACTATTCCAACCCAGGAAAGAACTATCCAGCCTCTAAGATAACAGACACTGCGATGCAGCAGTTAGAGAAAGAAGTGGCTGAACAAGTAACGGAGGAGTACGCCCATTCAGTCTTTGCCAGTCTTTCCGATGTAGCAGATGGACTTAAAAAGGCTAGTGATGGTTCCAAAGAACTTGCAGATGGTTCGAACGAAATAAATGAAGGCGCCAAAAACTTAAGCAAAAACTTGGCGAGCCTCTCGACTAGCACAGCGACCTATACAGAAAAGGTCGGTGAAGCAGATCAAGGAATGCAGGAATTAGATAAAGGTGTTCAGGATCTTGCTTCTCAATATCCAGAACTTGATCAAGGTATTGCTAAGGTAAATGATGGTCTTCAAACATTGAATGGAAATAGTGATAATCTGGCAAGCGGATCTGATCAATTGGTTTCAGCCACTAATGATTTATCGTCTGGTTTAGAGCAGCTCCAACAGGCTACCGATCAACTGGCAGGTAGTTTTCCAGAGTTGAATAACGGAATTGCTGCGGCAAATGAAAAGGCACAATCAATCAAATCAGATATAGAAACAGTACAAAATAGCTTGGCAGATCTAGGTGACTTTGCACAACAACTGCAGCAGTCACAAGAGAAAATTAGGGATCAGCAAGAGAATCAAATACAACAGCTGGAGGATATTCTAACAAATGACGACCTCTCAGCAGATGAAAAACAGCAAGAACTGCAAAAGCAGATACAACAACTGGAGGATGTAGCACCGGATCTAGATATACAGATTCCGAATATCGATCCAGAAACGATCAAGCAGCAGCTTACAGAAGTAACCACACAACTTGGTCAAATCAATCAGCTTGCTGAAGGTGCACAGCAGACGCAAACAGCCTTGAATGGCATTAATGATGCCACAGGTAAGCTTTCAGCTGGTGCTGCAGCTATTCAATCTGGACAGACAGATTTAAATGACGGAATCAATTCGTATACAGACGGGGTTAGTCAATTGGCTGATGGATCCCCTGCACTAGTATCAGGTTCACAATCAGTAAACGATGGATTGAATCAGCTGCAATCAGGCAGCACGCAGCTCACTGCTGGACTTGATCAATTGAACGCGAATGGTCCGCAGTTATCTGATGGGGCGCAGAAACTTACAGAAGGTTCTCAAACTCTGTCTGATGGTACACAAAGTGTGACAGATGGTAGTAACGAATTGTACGATGAGCTGGCTAAAGGTGCCGAAGATGCAAATATCAGTACAAGTGATAAAACAGATACGATGTTTGCCAGTCCAACAGATGTGAAGGATGAAAAATTGAGTACTGTGCATACCTATGGAGAAGGTCTCGCGCCATACATCCTTTCTCTTGGACTATTTGTTGGAGCGCTTGTATTCACGAATATCTTCCCACTCCGTGATCCAGCAAGTAAACCGACATCCGGCTTTGCTTGGTTCCTGAGCAAATTCAGTATTGTATTGTTTGTCAGTGTGCTTCAATCACTATTTGCAGTCATTATGCTCGTCCATGTGGTTCACTTACAGGTGCATAGTGAATGGCGACTGCTGCTATTCGCCATCCTATTCAGCATAACAAGCTTCCTTCTTATCCAACTGCTCACAGTTGCATTAGATAATGTTGGTCGCTTCTTAGGTATCATTGTATTGCTGATCCAGATAGGTGCAGGAGCAGGAACTTATCCAGTGGCATTGCTTCCGGAATTCTTCCAAGTTGTTCATAAGTTCGTGCCGATGACATATGCAATCAATGGGTTCCGGGAGATTATTTCTATCGGGGATGACTGGGGCTATCTATGGCAGCAAGCAGGTTACTTGAGCATCTTTTCTGTGATATTCTTGAGCTTGACAATTCTCGTATATATATTGCAGAATCGCAAATTCAAAAAGAATAATGTAGAAGAGTCTGCAGTTTCTATGTAAAAGAAAAAGGGGTAGAGAACAATGATTACAGATAAAAAAGAACGAGTCATCGAAGCAGCAGCTTTGTCTTTTAGTCAATTTGGTTTCAAAGCGACAACTATGGCTTCTGTTGCGAAAATAGCCAAAGTAGCAAAGGGCACGATCTATACGTTCTTTGATAGCAAAGAGTCATTGTTCTCCACCATCCTAGAACGGACAATGAGGCAGTTGCAACAAGCAGCTGATACAGCGATACAGGAAGAAGCAGCTTTTCATGAAAACATCCAAGCTATGCTGGATGCAATTCTTGGATTCCGTGAAAATCATCAGCTGTTAATCAAGATGGGGCAAGAAGCAAAGGAATTGGGTACTGCAGAAGTTTTAGAGATTCTAACCCAAGTAGAAAGACAAATTCTTGATTATATCAAGTCAGTTATCATGAAAGAGAAGGCAAAAGGTATCGATACAAAACATGATCCTGAGCTGCTTGCCTTTTTAGTTTATAAAACGTATATTGCGCTCATTTCTGATTGGGAGCGCCAGCACGAACCGCTGCCGAAGGAAACAATTTCAGAAATCATTAGAGCACAAATTCAATAAAAAATCCGCTGCAAATTATGCAGCGGATTTTTTATTGGCTGGCGCGCATTGCTTCTAATGCTTGTTGAACATTTGCGTAGAAAGAAATTTGCTTTTTACGGAAATCTGCCAGCTTCACACTTGCTTTTGCAGTTCTCGGTTCAATTCCTGTAACGATGAGTCGAGCTCCCATCAATTGCAGCAATTGGTGAAGTCGCAGAATTCCTTTATGCACGTCTTCATTTAACTCTTGAACACCTTGCAGATCCATAATGAACGTTTCCTCATCATGATCATGAACATGGACTGAAATACGTTGGTATATCTCTTCCCAGCGTTCCGCATTGATATTTCCGACAAGAGGGAGTATGCAAACCTTCTCGGAAATTGGAACAAATGGAGTCGACAGCAAGGAAGCCTCCTGTTTATAGTCATCTGCCCTAATTTCTTGGTTTTTGCGATTAGAGATATCTTGTTGGACACCAACAAAATATAATTTGTCTTCGCTTGGAACATATATAGGATACATGGAAAGCTCATTCCAGAAAGGCTTTCCATCTCTTCGATAATTCAGCAATTCAACGATAACAGATTGTTCTTCCTCTATCGCCTTACGAACTCTGGCAACTTCTTGTCTAGAAGTTTTTTCTCCTTGTAGGAACCGGCAGTTCTGGCCAATGATCTCTTTTGTCGTATAGCCTGTAACCTTCTCGAATGCTTTATTAGTATAGATGATCGGATTATCCGGCAGAGATGGGTCAGTAATGACAACGCCGGCACCTACATAATCGATGACTTGACGAAAGAAGGCATCGTTTATTTTGGTGGAATAGTGGATTTCTTTTTCCATGATATCCTTTCCTTCCTGAATAAGTTTGTATTCTTATAGATTCCTTATTTCATGCATTCTAAACACCATAATTCTCGGCAGCAGGAAGACTCATAGCTAGTTACGTACATCATATAAAAACTTGTAGGGCCGTACAACAATTATATATAGTCGGTGAAGGGAACTATTGGTAAAATAATGGAGAGAAGATAGTGTCTAAAAGTGAGGAGATTCTTTATGTATAAACAAGAGCCCATCTTTCTGGAGCCTGCTTTGCAAGAGCGGATCTGGGGAGGTACTAAGCTTGCTGATGTATTCGGTTATCATTTGCCTTCCAATCAAACTGGCGAAGCGTGGGTAATTTCTGCTCATCCAAACGGACCGAGCAAGATACGGAATGGTGCATTAGCTGGGAAGACATTATTAGATGCATGGCAAAACCATCGTGAATTATTCGGGGAACATGAGAATGAAGATTATCCATTGCTTGTGAAACTCCTCGATGCTAAAACAGACTTATCTGTACAAGTGCACCCTGCTGATGATTACGCGCAGGAAGCAGAGAACGAACCATATGGAAAGACGGAATGCTGGTATGTAGTCGATGCAGAGCCAGGGGCAGAAATTGTTTTCGGTCACCATGCCCAAACGAAAGAGCAGCTGGAACAGATGATTGATCAGGGAGAATGGGATCAGCTGCTGCGAAGGATTCCAGTGAAGAAAGGTGATTTCGTTTATGTTCCAAGTGGTGCAATTCACGCTATTGGAGCAGGAATCGTCATTTTGGAAACACAGCAAAGCTCAGACATTACGTATCGTGTGTATGACTACGGCCGGAAAGATGATCAAGGAAATGATCGGGAGCTGCATCTGGACTCCGCCAAAGCTGTATCAACTGTTCCGCATGCAGCAACTGAAACAAGAAAAGCACCTGTGACGAATGGTGCACTAACAGAGCAGCAGCTCGTAATAAATGAGTATTTTACAGTCTATCATTGGCAGCTATCTGGTCAGACTGAGCTGAAAGCTCCAGAGTCGTTTCTGCAAGTGAGCATTATTGAGGGAAACGGAGAAATTATATTGGATGGTAAATCCTATCAATTGAATAAAGGAGATCATTTCGTACTGCCAGTTCACATCAACAATTATACGTTGAACGGACAGCTCGAAGCGATTGTTTCTCATGTGTAAGAGCAAGTGATAACTTGCTCTTTTTTTCGACAGCATTCGTCTATTTCCTGGGAAATAGTTGGGTTATTTCTGCAAAGTTTTTCCTTCCCTATGCTATAATTGGGACACAGTTTAAAAAGACAGGAAAGGTGAACTATGAAACGATTAGCAGCAGTGTTGTTTGGGCTTAGTATGATGTTCCTGCTTTCTGCTTGTTCGGATGATCAGACAGCAAAGGATGGTCTGGATCAGTTTGTCGACAATTGGAACGCGCAGGATTTCGATAAAATGTACGAGCAGCTGACAGAAGAGTCGCAGAAGGAGATATCTAAGGAAAATTTCGTTAAACGCTATACAGATATCTATGATCAATCTGGCGTGTCCGATTTAAAAGTCACTGCTGGTGATGTTTCCGAGGATGAAGAGAAGTCAGATTCGGATACGCAGCAGCTGCCTTTATCAGTAGCTATGCAGACAGTTGCTGGAGAAGTTAACTTTGACAAAGACGCAGAGCTTGTCAAAGTAGATGGAGAAGACGGCGCAACATGGAAAGTGAATTGGGATCCTTCCTACATCTTTGCACAGCTTAATGACAACGAAAGTGTCCGTATCACTTCTGTCGAACCAGAACGCGGCCGGATTTTGGATACAAATGGAGAGGAGCTTGCATTCAATGCAACTGTTCCTTCTATCGGCATCATTCCTGGTCAGCTGGAAGGTGAAGGTATGACACGGGACGAGACGCTGGATCAAGTGGCTGAACTTCTTGATATGGATCGAGAAAATATTGACAGCTTGCTGGAACAGAGTTGGGTGACGGATGAAGTAGATGTTCCAATCAAAACATTGCGCCCAGATCAGCGTGATTTAGCTGCGGAAGTAACAGCACTACCAGGTGTGCAAAATACTGATACTACTTCAAGGTATTATCCATATGGAGAAGCAGCAGCACATTTGACCGGGTATGTGAAGAAAGTAGATGCAGAATTCCTTGAGAAGGATGACAATGCTTCCAATTATGATGCTAATTCCTCTGTTGGCTCAACAGGCTTGGAATCAGTCTATGAGGAAAAGCTTCGCGGTACATTAGGATGGAAAATCTACACAGTTTCAGAAGACAGCGATGAGCAAGAAGTAATTGCTGAGACAGATGTAAAAAATGGTGAAGATGTCGAGTTAACAATTGATATCAATACGCAAGAGAAGATTTATGATCAGCTGAAGGATGACAGCGGTGCTTCTGTTGCCTTGGATCCGAAAACCGGAGCTACTTTGGCATTGGTGAGTGCGCCATCTTATGATCCGAATAATTTCATTTTTGGCTGGGATGATGAAGAATACGAGAAGTTGTCCAATGATGAAAACAGTCCGTTTTCAGCGAAATTCAATAAAGCTTATGCGCCAGGTTCCACGATCAAGCCGCTTACAGCAGCTATTGGATTGGAAAATGGAGTCATTACGCCGGATGAGAAGAAGCATATCGAAGGGCTTAAGTGGGACAATGACGGCAAGTTCGGTAATTACAGTGTGACACGTGTTTCTGAGAGCTTATCGGATGTGGATCTCGAGGATGCACTCATTACATCTGATAATATCTACTTTGCGATGACAGCAGTAGATACAGGAGCAGAAAACTTTGAAAAAGGCTTGAAGTCTTTCGGTTTTGATGAGGAATTGGATTATGCATTCCCGACAGCAACATCATCAATCTCCAATGAAGGTCTTGATAACGAGACACTTCTTGCGGATTCTGGTTATGGCCAAGGGCAAGTGCTTATGTCTCCGCTTCATTTAGCAGCATCGTATACACCGTTCATCAATGATGGTAACTTAATCAAGCCAACATTGCTGAAGTCAGAAGCAGAGGAAGCTGTCGTATGGCATGAAGGTGTGCTTCCGAAAGATGGAGCAGATGCTATCACCGAAGGTCTGCGTGGTGTTGTAGAAGACGAACGCGGCTCAGCGCATAACCCTGTAGTCGATGGTCTGACTCTTGCAGGTAAAACTGGTACTGCAGAATTGAAGCAAAGCCAGGATGATAAGAACGGTACAGAAAATGGCTGGTTCGTTGCTTATGATTACGATAAGCAGGACATGCTGATCAGCATGATGGTAGAGGGTGTCCAAGATAAAGGCGGTAGCCATTATACTGTCGAAAAAGTGAAGAACGTTTTCAAATAAGGAAAAGCGTGCGGGTTCCGCGCGCTTTTTCTATATCAAAAAAATAAGCTATAATAGCATGTTGGAAGGGAATATAAATGATAAATAAAGGAAGGGGTTGAAGGGATGGAGAAAAAACGCTATTCACCATCAGGCACGCTGGCACTTGGTATTCTGTCGATTACACTTCCGGTGATCGGAATCATAACAGGTATTCTTGCACTTATATTTGCAAATAAAAGTATCAAGACAACAGAAGACACAGAAGCTGCAAAGGCATTGTATTTGGCAGGAAGAGTATGCGGAATCATTGGTTTATGCTATCAGGCATTTATCATCATCTATTTCATTTTCATAATCACTATGATCTTGGCAATGCCAGGGTATTATTATTAAAAAACAGCCTCGGACTCAGTCCGGGGCTGTTTCGTGTTCAGGAGTAGTCAAATCGACATCCTCCAGTTTATGCATCTTGGTTTTATATTTCACTTTATAGATAAGCCAGCATAGCAGGAATATCGGGATGCCGATATAAGAAGCGATGAATCCACCAAGATCGAAGCCGTCTTCGGAAAAGGCAGATACGCTTTGTCCGACTACAACAATGATACTCAATGTAAGTGCGAATATTGGTGCAAATGGATAGAACTTCGCTGTATATGGCAAGTCCTTGATATCATAGCCTTGTGCTACATACGCTTTACGGAAGCGATAATGACTGATTGCAATCCCGATCCAAATAATGAAACCGGTCATACCAGCTACATTCAATAGCCATGTATAAACGACTCCGTTACCGAAGAAGGAAGTAAGGAATGCCGCACATCCTACAACTGCGGTACCTATCAAGGCATTTACAGGAACGCCGTTTTTGTTCAATTTTCCAAGGAAACGCGGAGCTTTGCCTTCTTTGGCAAGGTTCCAAAGCATACGAGTGCTCGCATACATACCGGAGTTTCCAGCAGATAAGACAGCTGTCAGGATGACAGCATTCATAACGGACGCAGCAAAAGCGATACCAGCTTTCTCAAAGACGAGTGTGAACGGGCTCAGCTGTACGTCTTCACTTGCCAAGCTCTCTGTTGTATACGGAATGAGCATCCCGATAACGAAGATAGCCAGAATATAGAACAACAGGATACGCCAGAAAACAGATCGAATCGCTTTTGGAATGGATTCTCTCGGATTATCAGCTTCTCCAGCGGCGGCACCAAGCAATTCTGTACCTTGGAAGGAAAAGCCTGCAGCCATGAATACACCAATTAAAGCAAGAAATCCGCCATTGAATGGAGCATCACCTGTCGTGAAGTTCGAGAATCCCGGAGATTCCCCGCCCAAAATACCGATAATCATTAGTAAACCAACGATGATAAAGATGATTACGGTAATTACTTTAATCAATGCAAACCAGTATTCAGATTCCCCAAAGCCTTTAACTGAAATATAATTCAAAAGAAACATGATGACTAGACTGATTGCACTCCATATCCAAGATGGGGAATTCGGGAACCAAAAATCCATGATCAGTGTCACGGCAACTAGTTCTGCTGCGATAGTTGATGCCCAGCTGAACCAATAGTTCCATCCTAGTGCAAAGCCAAGTGATTCATCAACAAACTTGGTCGCATATGTGCTGAAGCTGCCGGAAACAGGCATAAAGGCAGCCATTTCTGCAAGGCTGGTCATTAGGAAGAAGACCATACAGCCGATGAGGGCGTATGCCAGCAGTGCACCGCCAGGACCAGCTTCACTAATTGCGCCGCCACTGGCAAGGAACAGGCCGGTACCGATTGTACCTCCAAGGGAGATCATCCCTAAATGACGGGCTTTTAGCTTTCTTTGCAGGCGGGGCTCTGTGTTGTTATGTTTGTTGCTCACTTCTTTCACCTCGTCTATAGTATGGCATGTTGTTCTGGACTTACTAAAAAAAGCCGTATCAGATAGAATTGCTCTATCTGAACGGCTTATTATAAACAACAGCATCATTCTAAAATAATTAAGATAGCGCAGCACGTGTATGTTAGCTCACGTGATCGTTCTGAACCTATTCGGGTCAGATGCAGCTTTTGTACAAGCTGCGTACTATTCTCATTGATTAATGAGTGCCTATGCAAATCAATGAGTTCTTATGCAATTGAAAACCTTCCTAACTTTACTATACAAGGGGGCAGATTTCAACTGTATTCTAGAATGGATTAATTTGGAGCTTTACGGTGCTGTGTAGCGCACTCGTAGCTGTAGCCGATTTCTATTAAGGTAGATTCCTCAAAAGCACCAGCCGTAAACGTGATTCCGAATGGTTCACCAGCTTCCGTGTAGCCTGCAGGTACTGTGATGGAAGGATAGCCTGCTTTAGCAGCAATATCGCATCCATAATAGCTAGGGAAGATGATCGCATCGAGTTCTGCATCTATCATGACTTGATCAAGACCTTCTGTACGGGATTCCCGTATGTCAGCTAACCGGTCCTGCAGATAATCTGTCTGTTTTAATGTCCCATCTGTCTTCTCTGCTGCTTCAAGAATATCTTGACCGTGCAAAAGAGCAGTGTCGGTGTTGATACGGTTCCAATCAATCACTTCTTTTAATGTATGAGCGGGCAGATGCGCAGCGACTGTGCGTAAGTATCGATTCACACCATGCTTGAATTCATGGTAAAGCACACTGGATTCTCTCGTAATCTCCGGGACTTTTACTTCGATAAGTTCTGCACCTTGCTCACGCAATGCAGTAAAAGCTTTCTCCATTAGTTCGCGTTTTTCAGGGGCAAGGTTATTCAATGTTTGTGCATCTATACCAAGACGTTTTCCGTTCAGTCCATCCTTTTCAAGAAATTCCGTATAATCCGGAAGAGGTGGAGCGGAAAGGGTGGCTGGATCTGCTTCATCACGGCCGGCCACAACTTGCAACAGGGTAGCTGCATCTTGGACAGTCCTTGTCATTGGTCCAGCAGTATCCTGACTATGGGCGATCGGAATGATTCCATTGCGGGAGAGCAGTCCGACTGTAGGCTTAATTCCAACAAGCGAATTGTTGCTTGACGGACTGAGAATCGAGCCGCTTGTTTCTGTTCCGATGCCGACCACAGCTAAGTTATTAGCGATAGCTGCACCAGTGCCGGAACTGGAACCACCGACATCAAAGCTGCCATATGGGTTTCGTACTTGGCCTCCGCGGCCGCTGAAACCATTCGGCATCGGCTCTGACATAAAGTTGGCCCATTCTGTCATATTGACCTTACCTAAAATGATGGCACCTGCTTCCCGCAGCTTTCTTACGATGAAGGCATCCTGTTTAGCAAAATTATCAGCAAGAACGATTGTGCCTGCACTTGTATGCATACCATCTGCAGTATCTATATTGTCTTTGATCAAAATAGGAATACCATGAAGCGGCCCGCGCAGTTTTTCTTCTCTTCTTTCCTTATCCATCTGTTCGGCTATAAATAAGGCATCCGGATTGATTTCCAGTACACTATTTGTCCCGTCATCATTGGAATCAGCTACGCTAATGCGCTCTAGATAAGTTTGAACTAACTCAACCGATGTTGTGTTTTCAGATGCTAATTCAGCTTGTAAGGATGTAATGGTCATTTCTTTAATTGTAAAAATATTCATAGACTGGATTCTCCCCTGTAAAATGTGTATGATTAGAAAATCTTCTGTATTTAGACAAGTCGGACTTATTAATTATACTAAATTTTCTTGCAATAAACTTCTAGGGGATCCCGACTTTTCATTTATACAGAAGCATCCAGAAAGGGGAAAAAGATTTGGAAACAACAAAGACAGTCAAGGTGCTGACTGCTGATCCTAGTGCATTAGGATTATTCGGCCTTGCAATGGTCACACTAGTAGCATCTTCGCAAAAACTTGGTTTAACCGAGGGACTTTCCATGATTCTACCATGGGCATTCTTCTTAGGAGGCATTGCACAGCTGATTGCTTCCGCACAGGACTTCAAACACAATAATATCTTTGGGGCAACAGCTTTTGGTGCTTTTGGTTTGTTCTGGTTCGGTGTCGGCATGAGCTGGCTCATCCAGCTTGGTGCTTTCGGGGAAAACCTACAAGCCGCTTCAGACAGCCGCCAATTAGGTGTAGCTTTTATTGGATATCTTATATTCAGTCTCTTCATGACAGTTGGAGCTATGGGGACACATAAAGTATTATTCTTTATATTCGTAGCTATTGATTTTCTATTTATCGGTTTATCTTTAAGTTCATTTGATATAGCATATGAAATAACACATACGCTTGCAGGCGTTGCGGAATTAATTATTTCACTATTATCTTTCTATGGTTCTGCTGCTGCAGTGCTGAATGGTCATTATGGACAAACCGTCCTTCCGATCGGAAAAGCATTCGGAGTCTTCACAAAAAAAGACTAGAACAAGGAAGAGATAGTTAGCAAGGGGCAAAGACATGGCAAGAAATGATCGAGCATCTAATGATTTACACAAAGGTTTGAAAAATCGTCATGTGCAGATGATTGCGCTTGGCGGAGCAATAGGAACAGGCTTGTTTTATGGTTCTGCTTCCTCGATCGGACTGGCTGGACCTGCAATTGCACTTGCGTACTTAGTCGGCGGTATTATGATTTTCTTCATTATGCGTGCACTGGGTGAGCTCTCTGTAGATTCGCCGAACTCTGGATCTATCAGTTATTACGCTTATCAAAACTTAGGCGATTTCTTCGGATTTGTTTCCGGCTGGAATTATTGGTTCAATTATGTTGCCGTAAGCATGGCGGAGCTGACAGTCGTCGGTATCTACGTACAGTATTGGTTCCCGAGTATCCCTACTTGGGTCACGGCATTCGGTTTTCTGGTCTTGATTACATTTATCAACCTTTTGAGTGTCAAATTGTATGGTGAGTTCGAATTTTACTTTGCCATTATCAAAGTTATCGCAATTATCGGGATGATAGTTCTTGGTTTGCTTATTATCTTCACTGGTATTGGGAACGGCGGCGTACCGACCGGCTTCTCTAACTTGTTTGATGAGGGCGGCTTCATGCCGAATGGCTGGACTGGTGTGATCTTATCGCTTGTCCTTGTCATGTTCAGTTTTGGCGGAGTCGAATTGGTGGGAATTACAGCAGGTGAAGTGGATACACCAAAGAAGACGATACCAAAAGCAATCAATCAAGTTGTTTATCGGATATTGATTTTTTATGTAGGCGCATTGCTTGTAATCATGTCCGTCTTTCCTTGGAATGAAATCGATGGTCAAAGCAGTCCGTTTGTACAGATATTTGACGGTGTCGGAATTCCGGCTGCTGCAGGTATCCTTAATTTAGTAGTTCTCACTGCCGCGGTATCTGCGCATAACAGCAGTCTTTACAGTAACGGACGTATGCTGCACTCCTTGGCTAAGCAAGGGAATGCACCAAAGTTCCTGGGTAAAGTTGGTAAACGGACAGGAGCTCCGGTAGCGGCAATCTTTGTATCATCAGGGGTAGCAGCGATAGCAGTCATCGTAAACTACCTGTTCCCTGAAAAAGTGTTCAGTTATCTGATGGCGATTGCGACAATTGCTGTAATTATCAACTGGATCATGATTGTCATCATCCATTTAGCTTTTCGGAAGCGGATAGGAAAGACTGCAGTAAGTAAGCTATCTTTCAAAATGCCGTTATATCCGATTGCCAATTATGTGGTTCTGCTATTCTTAGTAGCAGTAATTGTTATTATGGGCTTCATCCCGGATTACCGATTGGCGCTCGTTATCTTGCCGATTTGGGTAATTATCCTTTCAATCGGTTACAAGCTGAAGCGAAAATAAAAAAAAGCGTATCCTTTATTGGATACGCTTTTTTTGCGTTTTACACATGCTGCAGCATACGGAAGCTGCCGTTGGATAGCTGAATCGTTACATCAGATTGTGCTGCGATCTGCGGATCATGAGTAACCATGATGACACATTTATTCTCCTGGTGAGCGAGGTCGGTGAAGAGCTTTACAATTTCCTTGGAAGTCTTATCATCCAGGTTACCTGTAGGCTCATCTGCTACTATCAAATCGTTGTCACAGCAGAATGCCCTTGTGATAGCCACACGCTGCTGCTGCCCACCGCTAAGGGTTAGTACACGCTGTTTTGCTTGCTCTTCTGAGATGCCGACCTTAGCCAGCATCTTTAAGATGTAGTCTTCCTGGTTCTCTACTTTTTTACTAGTGATAGCCATTGCTGAAGCAATATTTTGATAAGCTGTCATGTACGGAATCAGATTGTAAGACTGGAAAATGATCGAAACATAATCGTGGCGGAAATTGCCAAGACCCATCTTGCGGATCGATTTTCCATCATATTCGATGTCACCTTCCTTGGCTCTGTCCAACCCTCCTGCCAAAGACAGGAAGGTGGTCTTGCCCGATCCAGATGTACCAGTGATCGTATAGAATGTGTTTTTATAAAAGTCGATATTCACAGATTGGAATAACGGGTTTTGTTTATCAGTGTACCAGTAGCCAACGTTTTTGAATGCTAATAGTGGTGCTGTCATGTTTACCCCTGCTTTCTATTCTTGTTTCGTCAAAATGTTTTTCGGCTGTAGTCGAAGAATCGAGATGGATGGGATAAGCGCTGCTATGATTGCTACAGCTAATCCGATACCGCCAAGTATCAAGATGTTCTCCCATGTTACATTAATATTCAGACTGCTGATTGCTTCACTTGGCTGGCTGAACGCATCAGACACTGCTTGTCCTGGGCCACCGCCGCCCATTGGACCGCCACCGCCAGGACCTTGCTGCATGGACGTAGTTGTAGTTTCAGCAGATGCTGTTGTTTGTTGATCCAATAGCTGATTTCCTAGTACGTTCGCAATCGGATTTCCAAATATCGAAGACAATCCTACCGCGACAATGGCAATTACAACGATCTCTGTAATGAACTGTCCTGCAAGCTTCCATTTCTTCTCTCCGATTGCCATAAGGACACCCATCTCATATTTACGTTCACGTATGGAAAGCATAACGATCAATGCAAGAATGACCGCACCTGCAATAGTTACAAGATAGACGATGTTTTTGGCAAAACTAGCAACGTTTTCGATTGGTCCTACCATCTGCTGATAAAGATCATCGTTTGCATCCAGTTGATACACGTCAAAGTCGACATCAGTTTTTTCTGCTGCGGCAATGAATGCATCGATATTTTCTGCATCGTCCATTTGATACGTCACAGATTCAACTGTATCGGTGTAGTCTTCACCTTTTAGCGTGTTAGCTGCTGTATATGGAACATAAATCGTGTTATATGGATTCAGGAAGGAGAAGTTCATCGCTTGGTCGCTTCCAGCAGAACTTGTTTCGTAAATACCGACGATTTCCAGCTCTTGTGTCGTATCTTCATCACTTGCTGAGCTGATATTGATTGTATCTCCAACTTCTAAGTCATTCTCTTCGGCAAGCGTCTGCTCGATAACCGCAACGTTGCTGCCAGCATCGGATTCTTCAATGCCACGTCCGTCTACGATTTCGGCTTCTCCATCACTGAAGCTTTCTGCTTCATCACTAGTTAATGTACCATTTACAGTAAGGTCAGCTTGTACCATTCCGCCCCGACCCTGGTCACCGCCAGGAGCCTGATCACTTTCTGTGTCACTGCTGTCATCTGTAGATGTGCTGCTTTCGATATTATCGAAGTCTTCCGCATTAGCAGAAGCTGATACAGAATAGTTGTAGCTCTTCACATGATCTAAAGCTGCGATAGACTCTGCGTCATCCAAGCTGATTGGCGTGCTGGTGAACTGCGGCGGGCCGTCTGATTCACTTTGCTCACTCTGCTGCTTCTCCATCGCTGCTTCTCGGTCAACTTGTAAGGTGACAGATCCCCCAAGCTCCTGTCTTGCCAATTCACTTGATGCTTTGGCTGCCGATTGAATTGTAAGTCCTGATAGGACGAAAACACATATGACGGTGAAGATCACCAATTGTAATAAGGTCTTTCCTTTTTTTGCTTTCATGCTCCAGAAAGCACGTTTCAAGAAATTCATCTTGCCATCTCCTTTACTATTTCCGGGCATGCTATAATGCTTCTGAGCCACACCCGCTTCGGTTAATTGCTAGTATGGGGGTATGTGCTGAAGTGCACTTGAAAGCTAGCTGAAGATTTGCTGAAAGTGAAAAAATCGGGAATTTTCAGCTGGTTTTCAGCTAGTTGTTCCATAATAAAGAAAAAAGAAGAATGGATGACAGGATGGAAAACATAAAAGTATTGGTCGTCGATGATGAACAGACAATCACACAGTTCCTGATGCTTGGCTTACAAAATGAAGGCTATATTGTTGAGAGCGCGGCTGATGGTATGCAAGCTATTGCCAAATCAGATCAGTTTGAGCCTCATATCGTCATATTAGATGTCATGATGCCAGGGATGGATGGCTTTGAAGTGTGCCGGATGCTGAAAAAGAAAGGCCGGAAACTATCTATTATTATGTTAACAGCACGGGATCAAGTAGATGATCGTATTAAAGGGCTGAATGGCGGTGCGGATGATTACTTAGTCAAACCGTTCAGTTTTGAGGAACTGCTTGCCAGAATGCAGGCACGGATGCGCAATCAATTTCCGGAACTGGGCGATTCACTTGTAGCAGGTCCTTTACGAATAGATGATCGCCGCAAGGAAATCTACTTGGAGCAAGAGCTGCTGCAGCTTTCTCCGACAGAGTACGAGCTGTTGAAATATCTAGCTATGAACCAAGGAATTGTATTGAGTAAGGCACTTATCCTCGATAAAGTGTGGGGATATGGATTTGGCGGAGAGGAAAACATTGTAGAAGTGTATATACGCTCCTTACGGGAGAAACTCCACGATAAAGATCGGCAGCTGATTCGCACAATCCGGGGGGCAGGCTATCGCCTGGATGTGAGATGAAGCGATTACGCAAATTAAAGCCGAGAACGTTAAATAAGCAGATCGTTGCTTTATCCTGTCTTATTCTTGCTATTATCCTGATAGTCGTCGGTATCCTGCAATACTTCTTGATGAAAGATTTCCTATACCAGAATGAAGCAGATGCAATGCAGTCACAGCTGCATTCGCTTCCGCCAGCACTGCTTGAACAAAATGATAATATGCATCAGCCACTGCTATTTGATCGTTCCTTGGCCAGAATCGATACGTCTGGAAACTACACAGAAATATCAGAGGAAAACGGACTCTCCAGTCCGCGCCTTAGCCAGGAAGAGCTTCACAAGTATATGAATAGCCGAGATGATAAGTCCGCCAGGTACATTGTAATGGAGGATGAAGATGGAAAAGAGCAGCTCGTTGTCATTGTTGCTGATAGAAGGTTCGGTGAAATAAATGGTTACCTACAGGCAGGAACAGAGACTGCATCCATTAACGACGTCATCAAAGGGCAGCTGCAAGTATTCATCCTTTTAGCTATCGTTGCATTAGCTGCAGGCATCCTGCTTTACACACGAGTGATTAAAAAAGCGCTCGATCCACTGCACCGGATAATCCGGAAGGTAGAGCGGACGAGTGCAGAGAATTTGTCCGAACGGATGGATGAAGACTCAGAGCAGATTGAAATTAAACGGCTTACAGTCGCTTTCAACCAAATGGTAGAAAGAATCGACAGCTCTTTCCAGTCAGAAAGAGAAGCAAAGGAACAAATGCAGCAGTTCATTGCGGATGCATCCCATGAACTGCGGACCCCGCTTACATCCATTCACGGATTTTTGGAAGTGTTGCTGAGAGGAGCCGCGGATAATCCGGCACAGCTCTATCCAGCGCTTGAAAGCATGCTCAAGGAATCGAAGCGGATTAAGAAGTTGGTTGAGGATTTGCTTTTACTCACAAAGTTGGATCAGGCCGAGGATATGCATCTGCAGGAACTGAAAGTAAGTCCTGTTCTGGAGGAAATGAAGCCGCATTTTGATATGCTTGCAGGCAGCAGGAAAGTGCGGTTTTCGGTGGATGATAATCTGACAATAGCTGCTGATAAAGATAAATTGAAACAAGTGCTATTGAATCTATTTTACAATGCAGTCCAGCATACAGATCCTGAACAAGGAGAAATCGGTATAATCCTTGGTGAGTCAGAACATGCTGCTGAAATCATTGTAAAAGATAATGGATCCGGTATCCCGGAAGCTCATCTTTCACATGTATTTGACCGATTTTATCGAAGCGATAGTTCACGAGCGCGTAAGCAAGGTGGCGCTGGTCTTGGTCTTTCCATTAGCCATTCCATCATTAAGGCGCATAACGGCACGATAGAGGTAGAGAGTGAAGAAGGCAAAGGAACTATATTCCGAGTGTTACTACCTAAAAAAAGAAGGAACCCGTAAATGAACGGGTTCCTTCTTTGCTATTAATCTTAGCGGGAGATTTCAATCTTACCAACTGAACCATCTTTGCTGTCTTCTTTGACCTCAAATTCAAGTCCATACTCCGGAACGTTACGTCCAGCCTCAGGAAGGGCTTTGTTCATATAGTCTTTATCATCCTTGAACTTATCATAGCTCTTCGTGTGATTATCTTTCAGTGTCAAGCCATTAGTAGCGCGATAATCGAGGAACATCTTCTCAGATTTATCTTTGCTGAAGGCTGCATCATGAATTTGATAACGAGTGGATGCGACGGATTTATCGCTCCAGTATAGTGCCTTCCGATCAGCATCGACCACACCTAGGAAGCCTTCGCCTGGATGCGTGCCAGTCCAGTTGTTGTCATAAGAATTGTCGACATACCAGACTAGAAGACCAGTGTTGTAGCTCATCAAGCTGTCACCACGGCGGATACGGTCAAGGCCGATATCAACGCCATTATGTGTACGCCATTCTAGCAAGTAGTAGTGCTCAGAAAGGGAGACGCCTTTATCTTGAGCGAATCCAGTCAATTCAAAAGCGCTGTCGCTTTCTGCATCATCTGTCAGGACAGAGCTGCCGTCAGCTGATACTTGAATGTCATCCACATAGAACCCGGCATTGTTTACAGCTACATCCGTCCAATAGTTCAAGGACAGCTCGATTTCCTGGCCTGCATAGGCACTTAAATCGAATGTAGCATCTACCCAGCCATCAGATGTACCAGTGATACCGTCACCTGGGTTTTGTTCGTTAGGGTTTTCTGTTGTCGTGATGCTACCAGGAACGGTTTCCCCGTTCACTTTGACAGAAGCATAATCCCAATCTTGTTCGATATCATACCACGTTTTGAATGTCAGTTCAGCAGAAGAGGCACTGGTCAAATCAACAGTCGTTGTCATGCTGTTATCAACATTATTGCCTTTACCGCTGAAGTAAGCATACGTACCGCTGGCAGGCTTTGTGACTTCTGTTTCTTTATCCGGTAGGTTTACACGAATTACATCGTTGTTCGTACCTTTTGTTACAGCTTCATCCAAAAGCAGTTCTACTTTATCTCCATCCAAGTCCTCAGCTTCAATCGTCGTACCGCTCAGCCAGTTACCACCATGTGCGTTTTGCAAATATTCCTTCGCATAAGCACTAAAACCTGACGGCTCGGTTCCAGGAACATCACCAGCCCAGCTTCCGCTTGCCATGATGGACCAATAAGCAACAGCTTCCCCTTGGCCGGTATAGTTTGTATCATACTCATCCGGCAAGCCTAGATCATGTCCGTATTCATGAGCGAATACTCCCATAGCTCCGTCTTCCGGCTCGATTGTATAGTCATAAGCAGCAAGCTGTCCGTCAAAGCGGTCACTAGTGGAGCTTCCGCCCGGAACTGCAACAAGTCCGCCAAGATTCCAGCGGTGAGACCAGATTGCATCGCCGCCAAGGCTTCCGCCGCCAGCTTCCTCACCAACACCCGCATGAATGACCATCAGGTGATCAATGATACCATCTGGCTCATTGTATACGCCGTCGCCATCATAGTCATCGCGATCCCACTGATCGTATTCGCTCAAGTCGATATTAGGATCTTCTCCAGCTTTCGTTAGGGCTTCATACACCAATTCCCTTGCTGCCGCATCACTGCCGTCTGGAGCAGGGTCGTTGGCGCCATAGTAAGCTGCAGGATGATCAGCTGTATACCATCCGGCAATTTCTCCGTCAACAGTATAGCTGCCACCGGATTGCGCTTCATAGTACTGCTTCATAGAAGTGAAATCCTGACCGTCCGGACCAGTATAGCCATCTTCACCGAAGATCATGTTTTGGAAGTGGTCATGTGTATAATCCTCATACCACATATCCGTTTCTTCCGGTGTGATGGAGCTGTTTTGGTAATCAGGGAAGTCAATTGCAAGAACGAGTACTTTGTCTTCGCGTACTTCTCCGTCATACTCCTCTTCTTTCACGTTCTCTACTTTCTTATTTTTTTTCTTGTCTTTTCCTTTGTCCTTGCCTTTATCTTTGTCCTTATCTTTGCCTTTCTTTGATGCCTCTTTAGAAGCACTTGCCGCATTGTCGGCATTGCCATTTTGTTTGTCAGTGTCACTTACTACTGACTCATCAATTGCTGCTTCTTTCAGCTCATCCGGCAGAGGCTGTTTAGCAGCTTCTGCGCTTTTTTCTTCCCGTTCCTTGAGGTAAGCATTCAATGCTTCTTGAGCTTCAGCCTCAGTAGCATCTTCACTGATCTTTCCTTCTTCTTTAAGCAATTCAATCAATTTATCTTCATTGGCAATTGCACTGTCGAAAGGTCCGCCACTTTGTGCGGCTTTCGGCGAGTACGTCACAGCTGGTGTTTTTTCAACAGTTGCTTCGGCATGGGCTTCCTGCGCTGGCACAAATGATAATGTAAAAGTGCTAAATCCGATAACAGCTGCCATTGCAGAAGCCATCCATTTATTCTTCTTCAAGCAAGTCACTCTCCCTGTGCTAATAGTTTAAATAGTCGGAAAACAATTAAGATATGTAGGTAAAGTTTTCCTTAAAGGGTAGTATAGCGACTAGTCTGCTAGATTTACAATGGTACTTTGGAAGGAAGCAATGTTGTATATACCCCGTAATGATGCGGTTTTTGTGAGATGTGTTCACATAATCCGACAAGGTTGGCAAAGAAGTTGGGAAACAATAGAGTGGAAAATAACGTAAACATATGGAAACTTGTAGAAGGGTGAGGAAAGTTGGGAAAGTGGGGACAATCAGAAAATATTACAATTACTAGAAAAATGAGCGAATAGACCTATCTATTAATCTTGTTTAATAGAAATATATTTACAATAAATGGAATAATAATATATATTGTAAATATTAAAGGAGGATAATTATGTGGATTAAACTTGGAATCATAGCTTTTATCATCGCAATTCTCCAGTTATTCACCCTGCAAGTTGTGGAACAATTCATCTTTATCTCAAAATCGCTATACCTTTACCCATTTAGCATTGCCGTTTTCGGAGGCTTTTGCTTTGTAATGTTGTACATTTTAAAAAGAGGAGGAAGCTGACATGCTTCCCCTTATTTAGGTATGCAGTATTTCTTCCGTGTAATCAGAAGCTTCAACTTCCGCATGCAGGTACAATTCAAATGTACCTTCTTGAAAGAATAACGGAAAGACAGTTCGGACTACATCCTGCATCGGCAGTTCCATTGCTTCGGACTTCTGGAACCATGATGGATTGCCTTCTCTGGAATCTGCCAGCAGTGTGCCAGTGAAAGAGTCCGTTACATAATAGAAGATCAGATAACGGACATTTTGTTCTTCATTCACATAATGCTGTACACCTTTATATTCCAAATTCCAAACGTCCAGTCCTGTCTCTTCCTTTACTTCGCGAATGGCACTTGCGGTGAGGCTCTCAGGGAAATCCACCTTCCCGCCAGGCGGGATGAAGCCGCTGAAATCATCATGCTGACGGTCCAGCAGAAGCACTTGATCATCGTTATGAACCATCACCATATTATAGATTTTGTGCTCAACCATATCAGTATCCTGTCTCGACGGACGCATTCACGATATACATCAAATCGTTTTTATCCTGTTTATCCTCCAAATAGATTGCACTGGAAGTCAGCATACCGCCGTCTATTACTTCTACCGTTACAGTACCGTAAGGAATACGGGCCTTCACTTGCTCTATATCCAGCTTGTCCTTATCTGCAGGAACAGCCAAACGGACATTAACCTTCATATTATGCAGATCGTTTTCTGGCAGTACACTCGTAATACCAGGCATGGAGTTTGTATGTATAGCATTGACTACTGCGCGTACCGCTGCTTTTGTGACGTCCTGACCGTGAACATCGACACCAAATCCGGTTTGGATGAACATGATTTTTTCCATATAATCACTCCTAGTTTGTTCTGATATATTTACTGTATCATATTAAGATTAAAGAATTCTATCAGCTATATGGAAGATTTGGTAAACTGGTTGAGAGAAAGGGGGATGTGCTTGTGAATTATGTAGAGAATCTTCGGAAGTACGTCGGACATCAGCCTGTCATTTTAGTTGGAGCATTATGCCTTCTTTTAGATGAAAAGCAGCATATCCTATTACAGAAACGAGTTCATCCGCCCGAAACATGGGGCTTACCTGGGGGATTAATGGAACTTGGTGAGTCAGCTGAACAGACTGCTGCCAGGGAAGTCCTTGAAGAAACAGGACTGACAGTGGATGAATTGAAGCTGGTCGATGTGTATTCGGGTAAAGATAATTTTGCCGTCGCTGCTAATGGTGATGAATTTTATAATGTGACGATTGTTTACCAGACGAGTCAATTTTATGGAGAACTAATACTTGATGAAGCAGAATCTATGCAGCTGGCCTTTTTCCCTCTTGATGAACTGCCGGAAAAGATGGTCAGAAGCCACCGCCGATTTATAAAAGATTTCAGCGAAAAGGAGTAGCTAATCAGCTATTCCTTTTCTACTATGATAGTTGCTACTCTAACTACTCATGGCATGGAGGATACCGTATATTCAATTAGCACAGAAACGAGTGCGAGCATAATGATAAATACGGTGGATATACCTAATATCCAATCACTTTTATCGAGTATTTTTTCGTGCTGGCGTCTCCATAAAATGAAAAATAAGACACCGAGTATCGCAGACCCTCCCCAAATGATAAAACCCGTTTTAGTGAAAAGCTGCTCCCATGCTGCCAGCCAAAATGCGAGTATACTAAGATGGATAGCACATAACGAGTAATTGGTTGTTCGCCTTAAAATCAACATGTTCATCACTCCTATAGCCCTATCCTAGCATGAGGAACGATTCTACTTATATAAAATTTCTTTATAGCCTGATCATAACTGGACTTGTTTAACACCTCTTGCGGTAGACTGACGCTCTGTCAGAGAGAAGGAAAGATCGACTGCTGTATAAGGCGTTTCCTTCAGCGCTGCGTACATACGGTGGAATGCTTCTGCGCCCATCTGCTTGAGCGGATTGCGAACATGAGTGAGTTCCATCAGTCCAGCTACATCGCTTTGATCGGACTCGAATCCAACTAATCCTAATTCGTCTGGAATACTGATTCCTTGTGCCCGTGCTTCGGCTGCCATGCCGGCTGCAACATAATCACTGGCATGGATCACCGCATCAGGCATATGGTTACCGTTTAAAAGTTTCTGCAGAGCCGTGCGTCCGTCATCGACAGTGAATGTCTCATCTAAAATCCATTCAGGATGAACGGGAAGATTATGTGTTTGCAATATATCCTCAAATGCCTTCTTCCGTTCCAGACTGTTTCGGCTTTCAGCTCTACCAATTGTACAGGCAATACGGTTATAGCCTTTTTCGATCAAATGCTCCAGCCCGAGCTGGAACCCTTCGTAATGATTCATATATATAGATTGGATCTTTGGATGCTGCAGGGGCTCACATGTCATAATCGGACCGTACTTTGTATAGGTGGCAACTTTCTCCCAATCTAATCCGCAGCGCAGGATGATTAGTCCGTCAAGGCGCTTTTGACGCAGCATTTCCAATGCCTGCAATTCTTGATCGGCTTTCTCATTTGTTTGGTAAAGCAGTGTTTGATAATGGCAGGTAGTACCAGCTTCGGCGATACCTTGAACAATTTGCATGAAATAATGGCTGATGGAAGGAGAAACGACACCGATGGTATTCGTTCTGCCTTTTTTCAGCTGCACTGCATTGCTGTTTTGAATGTAGTCGAGCTTATCAATGACTTGCTGGACTTTACGCCGAGTATCTTCATGGACGTGGGGATGGTGATTGAGGACACGTGAAACAGTGCTGCGGGAAACGCCAGCCATCTGTGCAATTTGCTTGATATTACTCATGTACATCACCTCATTAGAAATCGCTTTCTTACCTTTATTTTAGCGGAAAATGAACGTTTTGTAAGCTTTGGACATCCTCTTTACAAATTCCTTACGAATTTGTTCTTGACCTGGGATGCATTCCAGCATTTAAGCTGTGGTTGTAGATCAAAAATGTAACCATATAGGAGGCACTAATCATGGGAAAATTGAAGATCGTTACAATCGGCGGAGGATCAAGTTACACACCGGAAATCGTTGAAGGGTTCATTAAACGCTATGATGAATTGCCAATTACAGAGCTTTGGCTCGTAGACGTAGAAGCAGGAAAAGAAAAGCTTGAAATTGTAGGAAATATGGCAAAACGTATGGTAGAAAAAGCAGGCCTGCCAATTGACGTGCATTTGACGTTGGATCGCCGGGAAGCTTTAAAGGATGCAGACTTTGTTACAACACAATTCCGTGTTGGACTATTGGATGCACGAGCGAAAGACGAAAGAATTCCATTGAAATATAATGTAATTGGACAGGAAACAAACGGACCAGGTGGATTATTCAAAGGTCTTCGTACTATTCCAGTCATACTAGATATTTGTAAAGACATGGAGGAGCTTTGCCCGAATGCATGGCTCGTAAACTTCACAAACCCAGCTGGTATGGTAACAGAAGCAGTGCTTCGTTATTCCAATATTAAAAATGTAGTTGGCTTGTGTAACGTGCCGATCATGATGAAAATGCAAGTAGCAGAGCTGCTTGGTGCCGATGGAGATCGTGTGCACATCGACTTTGCTGGACTGAATCACATGGTCTTCGGCTTGAATGTATACTTGGACGGAGAAAATGTGACGGACACTGTCCTAGATAAAATGACAAGTGCCGATAAAAAAGAAATGACGATGAGAAATATCAAGAACCTTGACTGGGAACCTAACTTTATCAAAGGTTTGAAAGCTATCCCATGTCCATACCATCGTTACTACTACAAGACTTCACAAATGCTGGAAGCAGAGCTTGAGGAAGCAGATAACGAAGGTACGCGTGCCGAGGTCGTTCAAGGCGTTGAACGTGATTTGTTCGAGCTTTACAAAGATCCTAATTTGGCACATAAGCCGGAGCAGTTGTCCAAGCGTGGCGGTGCGTACTACAGTGACGCAGCCTGCAGCCTGATCAATTCTATTTACAACGACAAACGCGATATCCAGACTGTAAACACAATCAATAATGGCGCTATCCAGAGCATCCCGAATGACTCTGCCATTGAGATCAACTGTGTCATCACAAAAGACGGTCCAAAACCAATCGGTATCGGTGATCTGCCAGTTCCAGTGCGCGGACTTGTGCAGCAAATCAAATCATTCGAGCGTGTTGGAGCAGAAGCAGCTGTAACAGGTGATTACAATACAGCATTGCTTGCAATGACAATCAATCCGCTTGTACCTTCTGATGAGATTGCGAAGAATTTGGTGGATGATCTATTGGAAGCACATAAAGAGCATTTGCCACAGTTCTTTAAAAAGATAGAAGCATAAGAGAAAAAATCCGCGCAGTAGCGCGGATTTTTTCATTTTTCCTCCCCATCCAAAAATTACAGCTACTATAACTGCCTCAAATCGGGTAATCTAAAGTAAGAACGTTTGTTCCCTTTGGAGGTGGAGAGAATGGATTACAGCGGATTTCAGCAGCATGAGGTATTGTGTGTGGATATGCGGAGCTTTTATGCAAGTGTGGAATGTGTGAAACGTGGCCTTGATCCGATGACAACACTGCTTGCAGTGGTCGGGGATACGAAGCGGCCAGGCAGTATCGTGCTTGCCGCAAGCCCTGCATTAAAGAAGAAGCATGGTGTCAGCAATGTGAGCCGTTATTTTGAACTGCCGGAAGATCCGGAAATCGTCATTGCCGAAGCGCATATGAAGGATTACTTGGAGGTTTCGGTAGCAATTACCGAGCTTGTGCATGAGTATGTCCCGATGGAAGCGATCCATGTTTATTCAGTCGATGAATTTTGGGTAACACTTGATGGTACAGAAAAGCTGCACGGAAATGCGGAAGAGACGGCGGCCAAGCTGCAGGCAGATATCTTGGAGCAATTCGGTGTTACGGCAGCAATTGGAATCGGAGATAACAAGTTTCTGGCCAAGGTTGTGATGGATATTCATGCAAAGAAGCAGACCTCTGGTATTGCCGTTTGTCATTATCAGGATGTGCCGCGTTTATTGTGGCCAGTTCCGATACAGGATATTTGGGGGATTGGCCGACGCATGCAGCGTAATTTGAACCGAATGGGTATTGTTACGCTTGGGCATCTGGCTCACACTTCCTTGGAACAACTCAAGAAACGGTATGGTGTGATGGGTGAGCAATTATACTGGCATGCGTGGGGAATTGATGAGAGTGAGGTGCTCGGTGATTTCGTCAAGCAGGAGCAGAAAAGCTACGGACACGGCATCACACTGCTGCGCAATTATCGGGGAGAAGAAATCCCGACCATTATTCTAGAGCTGTGTGAGGAGGCCTGCAGACGGGCAAGACGAGATAGGAAGGAAGGCAATACAGTCCATTTGGCCGTTGGGTATGCCAGTCAGCATGGAGGCGGATTCAGCCGGTCCCGTTCCTTTACGAGCCCTTCGAATCTGACGACGGATATGTATAAGCTTTGCCTTGAACTATTTCATGAGCACTACCAAAAAGGCCACGAAGTCAGACGGGTGTCTGTCTCCCTGACCAATTTATACGATGAAGAAGCAACGCAGCTCAGCTTGTTTGAGGACAAAAGCAAGCAGAAGGATCTCAGTCGGACGATGGATCAGATCCGGGCGCGCTTTGGTACGACCGCCATTCTGCGTGCCAGCAGCCATACAGCTGCCGGAATGACAATTGAACGCAGTACGAAAATCGGAGGCCATCAAGCCTGACTTATGCTGCTGCCGTCTGTTTGAACAGCCGGCGCAGCTTTGGTACATACATGATAAGAAAGACGGACCGCCCAAGACTGAAAAGGAGGAAAGCGATCCAGAGTCCATGATTGCCGAGCGGCTGCAGCGCATAAAGTGCAGCTAAGTAAAGCAGGACAGCAAGGATCATGGAGTTACGGACAAAGCGTACTTCCGTCACACCGGTGAAAACACCATAGTATACAAGGCCAAGGCTAGCGACAATCGGAAACAGAACAAGCCAGTTGGCATAGGAGCCAGTTAGCTCGATAATATGCTGCTGATCAGAGAACAACGGATAAATCCACCTCTGGGCAGCAAGGAACAGAAGTGCAAGTATCACCCCGATACCAAGCCCCCACTGCAGTGATAGACGCAGAGACTGCGAAAAAAGTTTCTCATTGCGTTCTCCAAGCGCCCGACCAGCTACAATGCTGGATGCATTAGCAAAGCCATCAAAGAAATAAGCCATCATATAGTGAATCTGGATCAGAATGGCATTGGCTGCCAGCATATCTTCCCCAAACGCAGCGCCCTTTGCTGTAAATAAGTTAAATACAACAAGCAAGCATATCGTCCGAATGAATAAATCGCGATTTACCTTCATCATCCGCCACAGCGGTTTAGGATCGACTGCGCGTCTTAGAACCTGTAGAAATGGGTGCTGCCAGATGCTGCCGGCATATTTCCGCAGCAGGACTATGCCGAATACACAAGAGAATATCTCAGCAATTAGCGTAGAAGCACCTACACCAGCCACTCCCAAATCCCACACATGAACGGAAAGAATACAAAGAATGATATTCAGTACGTTCGTGCTTATCTGAAGAACAAGCGTTGCTTTAATATAGGACATACCAATCAGCCAACCAAGGATAACATAGTTGGCAAGCGCAAATGGCGCACCCCAAATCCGAATTGAAAAGTAAGCCGAAGCGCTGCTATTCACTGCATCACTTGCTCCTAAGAAGGAGAGGGAATAGTGCAAAATCGGCTGCTGTATGAGAACGAATAGCAGACCGACAATAAAAGCGACCAGGAAAGGACGCATTAGCGCCATTACATGTTCATCTTTATCAAGACTGGCAGATGCTTGAGCAGCAAATCCGGAGGTGCTCACCCGAAGAAATCCGAAAAGCCAGTACATTGTATTAAATATGATCGTACCGATGGCGACTCCGCCAATAAAAGAAGCATTAGAAAGCTGGCCGACAACCGCTGTATCAACAACACCAAGAAGCGGCGTTGTAATCGTGGATAAAGTCAGCGGAAGAGCCAGTGCTAAGTAGTTTTTATGCTGCATACACTCACCTTAATAGTAGTAATTACGATATAATATACCGTACATATTCACAGAAGTAAACGCTATTTGTTTCCGAACATAAAGGTCATCGTATTAACGCGCATATTAAGTATTAATCCGAGAGAAGCGAGTGTAATCACGAGTGCACTGCCTCCGTAGCTAATAAGCGGCAATCCCAGTCCAGTGACGGGCATTAATCCGATACTCATACCGACATTTTGGAATATCTGAAAGGTCAGGAAACCAGCAATTCCTGCGCCAATCAAGGTACCAAAGGAATCATGATAGCGCTGAGAAATCATGACGATTTTATAGATGAGCATAAAGTACAACAGCAAGACGATACTTGTTCCGACGAAGCCGAAAACACCGCCTATGACGGCAAATATCAAGTCTGAATAGGCATATGGTACATGCGGCATATGCTCATAGCCGCTCACATTACCAGATCCAATCGCCATGATCGATTGATTCAGCTGATAGCCGGAAATAGTATACTTCTCTGGCTGCAGCCAGCCATAAAATCGGCTTGCCTGATAGCTTGGCAGCATACCGAGTATCCGATCTAGGAAGAAGTCAGTTGCAACGAAGTATGTAATTGTTAATGCAAGAATGATCGTTAATGGAACAGAGAAGATGAGCAGTATCGTTTTTATTCGGACACGGGAAACAAGCAGCATTGCCCCGTATATAGCAAGGTATACCATCGCGTTACCGAAGTCCGGAAATTGCATCACGACAGCAACAGGGATTAAAGTGATAACTGTCAGTTTGCCGACAAGCAGCATTTCCTCTTTTAGTGTAGGAGAGCTATCCGTCCCTTTACTAATAACTTGTGCCAGATATAAGATCAATCCGATTTTCATCGATTCTG
Organism: Terribacillus saccharophilus; assembly: GCA_900110015.1. Lineage (GTDB taxonomy): Bacteria > Bacillota > Bacilli > Bacillales > Amphibacillaceae > Terribacillus > Terribacillus saccharophilus. The sequence continues at coordinate 106,152 of FOCD01000005.1, forward strand.
CAGGCTGGAATGAAAACCCGCCGATTGTGTACCAGCCGTATGCATTGTTGATTTCCTTGGAGATGCTGGAAGGTGCAATTAAGATACCTACTAACAACAACAGAAAAAACAAATAAACAAAGAGAGACAATCGCTTCAGTATATCGAGATCAAGAAAATAAGACACGACAAAACAGCCACCTAAACCAATCACATACCAAACGACTTGCTGCAGGACAAAATATTCCCCTTGCAGCAGCTGTACTTGATATAAACTGACTAGGCTTGCCAGTCCGAGCAGTATGATAAGTGCGAAATAGATATAATCGAATTTTTCTAGATATGTTTGCAGTTTTTGCATGCTTGTCACCATTTCATCATAAGTATAAGCTACTATTCTATCGTAACAGAAATTTCCAATTAAAAAAGCCGTATTCTCGAGAAATACGGCTTTTTCCTATTAATGATGGTGGTGACTTCCACTATCATTCTGTTTTTTCTGTTCTTGTTCCTGTTCTATCTTTTCTATCTCTTCTTGAGTTAATTCACCGACGCGAATTTGCTTTGTCGGCATCAAATGGATATTATCGACCTTCACATCTGCTTTTACAAAATATACACCATCTGATGGGAAGGTATATTCTAGATGATACGTTCCATCTGCATCCAGTGCTGCTGGAATTTCTTCTGCATCTGCTTTGTTCTCATCTTTCCATACAAGGAAGTTAACAGTAGCTTCCTGTTCAAGTGCTTTTCCATCTTGTGATAATTTCACATCAATTACCGGAGCAGAATCAGCTTCGATGGACTCAGGAGCTTCGATGTTCACATTCACTTCTTCCCGTTGGGCATATTGATCCGCCGCTTCAGGGTCCGCCGAGCATGCAGCAAGGAGGAAGAACGTCAGTAACAATGGTGAAAATTTAATAAGTCGCATTTGTTTTCCCCCTTTCTTAAGCATTGAAGAACCTCTTCAGTGCAGGCACCCGCGGAATGACGAATCGGTCAAACAGCCATACGAGTATAATCGAAATTCCGACAAGCGGGAAGATAATGCCAAGTATGATCATCAGTACGATGACACCCTTCATGACTTTGTCGGATGGCGCTTTCGGTGAGCCTAGCTTTCCATCTGGTTTCCGGGAAAGCCATAGGATAAAGCCGCTCACAGCAATACCGACAATGCCAATCAAGACGAGCAATCCGATAATCTGATTCCAGATACCGAATTCTGTTCCTTTGTGGATAGTGATTCCCCAAGCTATGACCTTCCCGAGCGTATGGTAATTATCATAACGATAATCCGCCAGGACTGAACCAGTATACTGATCAATGTGCATCGTCACTTCATCACGAGCATGCGGCGGGAAAGCAGATAAAGTAAATACACCATCCTGCGTTTGCGGAATCATGATATTGTAGCCTGGTTTCACGCCTTCTTCTTCAGCTATCGACACAACATCATCGACGGAAAGCTGTGTATATTGCTGATTTGTAGAAATAGGGACTGGTAGATTCTCCGCTGACCAAGGCACATCTGCGATTTCCTTTGTTTTCACGTCGGAAGCAGGAGCATCACCAACCCACACAGAAGGCGGATAGCCGACACCTGCATTTGTAGCAAGCGTTTGGAAATTGTTTCCCCATAATCCTGACCAAGGCAATCCTGTAAGAATCAGAAATAGCAGACCTAACGAAATCCAGAATGCAGGTACCACGTGCAAGTCACGTGCCCGCAGTTTTTTCCCTTTATTCAAGCGGGGGATAAGGACTCCAAAGATTTTCGATTTTCCTTTCATTTTAGGCCAGCCTAAGTAAACGCCAGTAATGATTAAGATCAGCGCCCAGCAAGCAGCCCACTCGACAACGCGATCCCCGAAGGTGCCCATCAACAGCTCACCATGAATTTTTTCAAATACGTTGACGAGCTTGAAGGAGTCTTCTAATTTACCGAGTATGACATTTTCATAAGGGTCAACATAAACGGTATAAGCTTTACCGTTTTCTGTAATACCAACCTCTGCTGAACGGTCCGGACTGTCACTTGGACGGTAAGACGTCACTGCTGCATTCGGGTTCACAGCTTCCACTGTATTAATTTGCTCAGATGGAGTTGTGATAGTAGTTTGCGGAGTAACTTCATAATAGTCTTTGTAAAGAGATGCTTCGATTTGAGGTTTAAATAGGTAGACGCCGCCTGTGATAGCCAAAATAATGAGAAACGGCATGATAATAAGACCTGCATAGAAATGCCAGCGCCAGACAGACTGATAAAGTGACCGACGCTTTTGTTGTTTCTTCTTCGACACCGACGGCTCTTTTTGTGCCTCCATATAGGACAACTCCTTTTCTTCTATAGTAAAAGTAATAATAGGCAAAGTAGTACAAGCCTAAGCTTAGGACAAAATTCACGCCCTTACAAGTAGGGAAATGAAGGATATTATGACCATTCCTTGAACGTGATGGATAATAATTTATGAAGCGTTTACAATACTTAGCTCATGGGGCTGAAACGTTGATGGGACGGGCTTTGGTGTCGTGACATTCCTTGACATGGTGTCCTATAGTGTTAGCATAGATAACTGTTAACAAGGAACGAAATACTTTCTCAAAAGGAGCGATTAGGTATCTTAACTAACAAACGGATTTTGTATGTCGGAGCAGGATCGATGGCAGAAGGAATGATTGCTGGGATGGATGGGTCAGATAGCATGCATCACGAGCAGATATATGTGACGAATCGAACAAATTCGGAGCGTCTCTGTGAGCTGCAGGAGCGCTATGCTATTACCGGAATTCCTCAGGCTGAGGTGGATTGGAGCAGTATGGATATTATCATACTCGCGATGAAACCGAAGGATCTAACTGCTTCATTAATCGATCTGCAAGATAAGGTTCAAGAAGGACAGCTGATTATATCGGTAGCTGCAGGCATCCAGAATGAACAAATCGAGCATTATCTGCCAGAGAACCAACCCGTTGTTCGTATTATGCCTAACACTTCCAGTACCATAGGTGAATCGGCTACGGCTATTGCACCTGGAACACATGTATTCGTCGAACAGCTTACACTTGTCACAGAGCTGGTAAAGACATTTGGTGAGGCTTTTGTCATTGCGGAGGAACAGATGGATGTCTTCACAGGAATGGCTGGAAGCGGACCTGCCTATTTCTATAAGCTGATGGAGCATTTCGAGGAAACAGGTGTAGCTGCAGGCTTTGACCGAGATACAGCAAGAAAGATAGGAACGCAAACTATGCTTGGAGCAGCCAGAATGCTAGTGGAAACAGAAGAAGAGCCGGCTATTCTGCGGAAGAAAGTAACCTCTCCGAATGGAACAACTGCAGCCGGACTTGATGCACTTAATGATGCTGGAGCGGGAGAAGCGATGACAAAAGCGATTCTTTCTGCAGCGGAACGATCAAATGAAATCAGTGAAGAGCTTAAAAAACAGCTTTTGACACGCTAATGCATGATAGTGAAAAAATGAAAACTGGAGGACGTTATTATTTCTATTCAAGCAACAAAACCGAAACGTATTGTCGTCAAGATCGGAAGCAGTTCATTGACCAGCCTGCATGGAGAAATCAGCCGTAAGAAGCTGGAGAAACTAGTGGAGCAGCTCGTGAAGCTGAAAGACAATGGCTATGAGGTATTGCTTGTATCATCGGGAGCCGTGGCAGCCGGCTATCGCAAGCTCGGTTTCCTGGAAAGACCGAAGTCGCTGCCGGAAAAACAAGCCGCTGCATCTATTGGGCAGGGTCTGCTGATGGAAGCCTATTCGGACTTATTCCTGTCGCATGGCTATGTAGCATCGCAGATTTTAATTACACGTGGCGACTTCTCGGACGAAACCCGCTATAATAATGTTAGAAATACAATAAATGTATTAGTTGATCGCGGCATCATTCCGATCATAAACGAAAACGATACAGTGACAGTCGACAGACTGCGCTTTGGAGATAATGACACACTTTCAGCAAAGGTTGCCGGATTGGTTGGTGCAGATTTCCTGGCAGTCCTTTCTGATATTGATGGTTTGTATACTGATAACCCAGTCAAAAATCCGGAAGCAACACGCATCGAGCTGGTAAAAGCCATCACACCAGAAATAGAGGCTGCTGCAGGTGATGCAGGAAGTGCAGTTGGAACCGGCGGCATGAAGTCCAAGCTGGATGCATTCAAGATTGCGATGGCATCTGGTATTAAAGGTTTTCTAGGCAATGCAACAGCAGAGGATATTATCTATCATTCTGTGTTGGGTGAAGCAGAAGGAACTTATTTCGAAGCGGATCAAGATATGGATTATTTGAATCGCAAGAAGCAGTGGATTGCGTTCAATTCAGGACCCGTAGGTGAAATCATCTTGAAGAGAGCTGAACAGACACCAGATTCTGTTGAATTCCAGAATATCAGCACCATCAAGGGCAATTTCAAAAAAGGCGACGTTGTGCGCATTCTGGATGAAACAGGCGCTCGGATCGGTTTAGGCATCGTGAATCAAGCTGCGTCCGACCTTTGGCAGGCTTTGGCGAGTCCGGTAAGGAATATAGAAGAGACGATAGTCGATCAGGAAGCATTTGTTTGCGAACTGGAGCACACCGTACCTATTCAATGACAGAAGGAGGAACATCATGGAGCATATAAAAGAAGTAGTAACAGTAGAAGAGCAAGCCATTGCAGCAAAAGCAGCGGCTAAGAAGCTTGCACTCCTGACAACAGCGGAAAAAAATGAGGCACTGCTTGCAGTCGCAGCGTATTTAGAAAAGGAATATGAAGTTATTCTGACTGCGAACGATAAAGATATGCAAGCGGGTGAAGAAAAAGGCTTTGATGCTGCTTTTCTTGATCGTTTGAAGCTCACTCGCGAACGTATTGAGGATTTTGCAAATGGTCTGAAGGAAGTAGTTGAACTTGATGATCCAACTGATCATGTGGTCAGCGAATGGACACTGGAAAACGGCTTGCATGTTAGCCGTATCACGGTGCCATTAGGCGTCATCGGTATGATTTATGAAGCTCGTCCTAATGTAACAGCAGATGCGACTGGTTTGGCACTTAAGTCGGGGAATGCAATCGTTCTGAAAGGCGGATCATCTGCTATTCATACAAATACAGCAATCGTAGAGGTTATCAAAAAAGCCCTTCAGCAGACAAAAGTTCCAGCGGATGCTGTGCAGCTTATCCAATCGACTGATCGGAAGGAGACGGCGAAGCTCTTTACAATGAAGGAGCACATCGACGTTCTTATCCCTCGCGGCGGTGCATCACTCATCCAAGCTGTGATTGATTCTGCAACGGTTCCTGTTTTGGAAACCGGTGTAGGAAACTGCCATATGTACGTGGATAATACTGCACAAGTTGATATGGCAATCTCGACATTTTTGAACGCCAAGACAGATCGTCCGGCAGTTTGTAATGCATTGGAGACATTAATTGTTCAGCGGGAATGGCTGGAGACAAATAAAGATGCACTAGTACAAGCATTACGTGAAAATGGTATTCAAACACATGGAGATGATATAGCGGTTCAGCTTTTACCTGATTGTAAACCTGCTGTAGAAGCGGACTGGGCTAATGAATATCTAAGCCTGGACGTCGCAGTACGCGTAGTTGAATCCGTAGAAGAAGCAATTGACCACATCGATCGTTATGGTACAAAGCATTCGGAGGCAATCATTTCTGAAGATGACGAAGCAGTAAACAAATTCATGAAGGCGGTAGATGCTGCTGCAATTTACCATAATGCATCGACACGTTTTACAGATGGTCATGCTCTTGGATTTGGAGCTGAGATTGGTATTTCAACACAGAAGCTTCATGCTCGCGGACCGATGGGATTGCCTGCGTTAACGACGTATAAGTACGTTATGAAAGGCAACGGCCAAACAAGATAATAGAAAGCTCATCCTGATGGATGGGCTTTTTTTGTTACTGATATGAGACAGAATAGATTCGTATTTATCAAGGTTGCAGCTTGAGTTTTCTGCAGCCTATTCAGTTTTTCTATACAGCTAATTTCCATTTTTTTATTGCATAAAATCCCTGTTTTGTTATAATTGATTATGATAATCATTATCAATTAGAAGATTGCTTTAGTCCTGATCACGCTAAAGTACGAAAAGGAGAAGAGCAAAATGAAGTGGAAAACCGTGAGTGGTATTGGTCTTGCAGCAGCCTTGAGCTTTTCTTTGGCAGCTTGCGGAAATAGCGAGGATACAGCATCTGGTGAATCTTCAGATAAGAAGGAACAGCAGATTACATATTTGGATAAGGAATACACACTTCCAAAAGAGACGGATACAATCGTGGCAGCAAGTCTTGAGTCAATGGAGGATGCAGCTGCATTGGGAGTGAAGCCTGCGGGGGCATTATCTGTTGGTGGTGAAACTCCTGCATATTTAGAAGAGGATTTATCAGGGGTGGAATTGATCGGCGAGAAAATGCAGCCAAATTATGAAACAATTCTCTCGCTGGAACCAGATGTGATTCTAGGATCCTCTAAGTTTCCTGAGGATGTAAGCAAATCACTGAATGACATAGCTGCGAATATTCCATACTCCCATATTTCAGAGAACTGGGAAGCGAATTTGGAGCTGCTCGGTTCTTTGACAGGTAAAGAGGACGAAGCAGAACAGATCATTTCAGATTATGAACTGGATTCGGAGGAAGCTAAAACGGAACTTGGTGAAAAGCTTGAGGACAAGCAGGTGTTAGTAGTCAGAATCCGGGCAGGCAGTTTGTACGTGTATCCACAAAATGTATATTTGAATCCGGTATTATACGGAGATCTAGGCTTGCAGGTACCTGACGTTATCAACGAAGCAGAAGCACAGGCAGAAATTTCCTTGGAGAAGCTGGCAGAAGTAAATCCAGATTACCTGTTCCTTCAATTTGAAACAACTGAAAATCCTGAAAATGCTAGTGCTTTGGAAGACCTGCAAAATAACGACATATTCAAGTCTACTAATGCAGCTAAGGAAGATCATGTATTCGTGAATGCTATTGATCCATTGGCACAGGGCGGAACGGCATGGAGTAAGACAGAATTCCTGAAAGCAGCAACTGAAAAGCTGGCTGAGTAACAATGTATGGCACGAGGAATAGAATTGCTTGGATAGTGCTGCTTACTGCTCCTTTGACAGGAGTGATTGTTGTATTGATTTCAGTCTTGTATGGCGTGAAGGATATGCCAGTCAGTACGATTTGGGATGCGATTTTTCATTATGACTCTGCCAATGTAGACCATACCATCTTGCTGACTGCGAGACTGCCAAGAGCTTTGGGGGCCTTGCTGGTAGGTGCGTTCCTAGCTATAGCTGGGTCAATTATGCAGGGAATCACACGTAATTATCTCGCTTCTCCATCTATCATGGGGGTCAATGATGGTTCTGCACTAGTAATTACATTGTGCATGGTGCTTGCTCCCGGTCTATCTGGTCATATGATGATTCTTTACTCCATGGCAGGCTCTGCAGTCGGTGCCAGTATCGTATTCGGCTTCGCGTCACTGTTGAAGAATGGGATGGCGCCTGTTCAGCTGGCAATTATCGGGACAGTAATCGGAACCTTCCTCAGCGGTTGTGCAGCGGCTTTCGCCTCCTATTATCAGGTGTCACAGCACGTAAGCATTTGGTATAACGCGAGAATGGACAGTGTGGATGTCCATATGCTGAAATTGGCTGTGCCGATTGGCCTGATTGGTTTAATTCTGGCTATGTCCGTTTCTAAGTCAGTTACAGTCATGGCGCTAGGTGAGGAAGTTGCTGCGGGTCTTGGGCAAAAGACAGTTTATATTAAACTAATCAGTATGCTCAGTGTTGTCTGTCTGACTGGTACGGCTGTCGCCCTTGTCGGAAAGATAGCTTTTGTCGGACTTGTTGTCCCGCATATCACCCGGTTTCTAATCGGGGTTGATTACCGTCTGCTCATTCCTTGCTCTGCAGTGATTGGCGGAATCTTCCTTTGCTTATCAGATGTGGTCAGCCGCTTTATCAACACACCGTTCGAAACTCCAATTGGCGTTGTGACAGCTTTTATTGGTGTTCCATTCTTCCTGTATCTCATTTGGAGAAAGGGAGGAAAGCAATATGCGGCTTAGAATCGGTTCCAAATTAATTCTAAGTGGATTGATTATTAGCTTGCTGCTGTTGCTTTCTATCTACCTGCATTTAACGAATGGCAGCTATACCATGACTGTGGGAGACATTGCCCGAACATTATTTGGATTAAATGATGATCGCAAGCTTGAACTGGTCATCTTTCAGTTTCGCCTGCCTCGGATTGTAATCGGAGCATTGGTAGGTGCAGGCTTGGGCATAGCTGGAGCAGTTATGCAGGGAGTCACGCGCAATGGACTAGCCGATCCAGGAATACTCGGCATCAATGCTGGTGCTGGAACCGCCATTGTTATATATATCTTCTTTTTCCAGGGGATGATTCAATCCGAGTCGATTGGCGGTTGGCTGGCCGTCTTGATGATGCCGATATTCGGCTTCATTGGTGGTCTGCTGGTGGCGTTGCTCATTTTTGCTTTCTCCTGGCGGCAGGGTACACTTGATATGCAACGACTAATCCTGACGGGTATTGCCCTTGGAACAGGATTTGGAGCGTTGTCACTGTACATATCGTTGAAAATGAATGCAAATGATTTTGAAATGGCCACTGTATGGACGACAGGCAGCATTTATAATGCGAATTGGATTTATATCTATGCGATGCTGCCATGGATCATCATCCTTGGTGCCTTGCTTTACCGGAAATCTTATCTGCTCAATTATTTTCAGTTAAGCGATGACTCCATTCGGAGCTTAGGTATCCGAAATGAACGCGAAAAGGCGATACTGCTGCTGGCAAGTATTGGTCTAGTGAGTGCCTGCGTGTCTGTTTCTGGAGGGATTGCGTTTGTAGGCTTGATTGCACCACATATTAGCAGGCGTCTTGTCGGAAATGATTACCGCTATACCATGCCAATCAGTGCATTAACCGGCATGGTACTGCTCGTCTTTTCAGATTATATTGCTAAAACTGTTTTTGCTCCGGCAGAACTGGCGGTAGGTATTGTTGTATCAATAATAGGTGTACCTTATTTCTTGTACTTACTGGTAAAAGCAAATAGAGGAGGTTGACATATGTCAGAGGAATGGATTCTTTCGGGGAAAGAGCCGGGAGTGAATTATCGTGTTCAAATATATATACCAGATCAGCCCCCGCAATCAGAAGAAGGCTATCCGGTTATCTATATGCTGGATGGAAATGCTTATTTTGGATTGGGTAAAGATGTCATACGTAATCAATCGCATAACATGCTCAAAACAGGAGTGGATCCAGCAATAGTTGTAGGGATATCACTAGATGCAGAGGAGTCGGTTATCAGAGAAAGACGTTTCTATGATTTCACACCGCCAGCATCAGCTTATAAATTTCCAGATAGAATGAAATGGAAAACGACTGGGAAGCATGGAGGAGCAGAAATTTTCCTGGATTGGCTCATAGATGAGCTTCAGCCTAAAATCTTGGAGAACTACCAAGTTCAGCGGGATAAGCAATGTCTGTACGGTCATTCCTTGAGTGGTTTGTTTGCATTGTACAGCATGTTCAAGCGTCCAGAAGCTTTCCAATGCTATTTAGCTATCAGTCCTTCGATTTGGTGGAATGAGAAACATATTTATTCCTTTTTGAAGGATGCCAAGGATTCTAAGCTCTTCATTGCTGTAGGAGAAGAAGAAGGCTTCATGGTGGAAGATTCGCTTGCACTCTATCATCGTTTACCGAGTGCTATGGATGAAAAGACTGCATACTATGTTGCAGATGAGGAGAATCATGCGTCAGTCGTTCCTGCCACGCTGAGTCGCGCCTTCCGCTATTTCTTCAGCTGATCTGGTTTTTTGTTTCCTGCTCGATATCTGCTAAAATGAGAGGAAGCAATCAAAACGGAGGGATGTCCACATGCAAGCCTTTATCCGGAACGACCAATATAACAATATTAAAGAACAGGTGCAGCAGCTCGTGAATAGTTCTGCTGCTGTCAAAGATATAGACATCATTTTTGGACTCCGCTCATTAGCTGAAGAGAAGATCATGAATCGATTCGAGAAGCTCTCAGAGGAAGAGGCAGAGATGCTTAAAAGAATTCAGGGTGTGCAGGATGAAATCGATGCAGAGCTCTTTTTGGCTCAGCTGCGTCCATCCATCAAGCCGTTTCCTGCGTTAACGGAGCAGCAGCTGCGCAAGCTATTCCCGAAAGTGAAGCAATTACATGTACCGAAACTTGATGAAGTCGATTGGGAAAAGACATCCTATCTAGGGTGGAATGATTCTGGTCAGCAGGCAAAATACATGGTCGCCCCTCATGAGGACGGAATGCTGGCCGCTCGCGGCACTATGACGCCATCCTCTCAGCCAGGAATTTGCACTATCTGCAATAAGCTGGAGAGTGTAGGATTATTCATGGCAGATCCAATTGGCCGCGGCCAAGGGACGTATGTAAAACGCGGGAACTATGTATGCAGAGATAGCGCCAAGTGTAATCGAAATCTAACAGATATAAACCGGTTCTTCAGTTTCATCTCAAATCTGCATGCATCATAAATAAAAGAAGGAGCACAAGCCTTGAGGCGAGTGCTCCTTCTTTTATTCTTCAGGCAGATCAAATGTTAAATCAGCTGCCAGCAAGTCTTCTTTTTTATCAGTGATACTGGAGATACGCAATGAGAAGGAATCTTCTTCTTTGAAATCTGCTTGATCCATAAGGAAGACAACATATTTGGTGGAAGTCTGGCCGGGTTCGATCACACCAGAATCTGCTTCCAAAACATTATGGTTCAGGATTCGGTATGTTGGAGTTTCAAGAAAAGCACCCATTTCCTTCAATGGTACCGCACTTTCCCCATCATTCTTCACTTCCAGCTTCGCTGTCGCTGCAACGATTTTCTCCGGATCCTTGAAACCAGTGAATGATTCCTCATAGGAATCTGCTGGTTTCAGCTTTGTATATTGAATCCCTTTCAGGGTCACTTCCAGATTGTCATCAGTTTTGGACTGATCAAAGTTCTGCTCAGCCAGCATTTCCTTTTCTGCAACCGCATCTTTCGTCAGGCGGTCCGGGAAGTAGGGGTTCTCTGCTGTCACAGTGTCCGTCAAATCGGCAGACAATGGATCTGTATCTTCGTTTCCTTCTGTAACTGCTGCTTGTGCCGTCGGTGTTTTTGGCTCTTCGGCTGCTTTTTCGTCCTTACTGCAGGCTGATAAAGTCAATACAATCGCGAACAACAATGCTGCAGCTGGAATACGGAACAGTTTCATATACTTCTTTCATCCTCTCTTTTAACGAGATCGTCTTCTAGAAAATAAGTAAATAAAGACATAAATATCATACCGTAACCCTATATGGAATGAAATGAAAAGAGCCTAATTTCCTAGAAGAAAGTCTAGGAAGGGCTGGAAAAATTGGAGATGGGAGGTATCATTTCTTCCTTATGGCTGGTAAAATGTAGGAGAGTGTGAGAAATTTATAATAAACAGAAAAGAGTTATCTCTGCCGCATTTTTTTATTGCATAAATTCTGAAGTGCGATATATATTTAGAAAGTATGAATCAGGATTGGAAGCAAGTACATTAAGTGAGGAGAACGCGGAAAATGGGGCAAAGAAGAGATCTGAAGGAATTGTCCATGTACCTAGAAGAAGACGAACGGATTTTTCTCTACGTACAAAGTAAGCTCGACGAGAGGAATGGCATCCTTGGTGTTACGCAGAACCGAATCCTGTTTACGCACAAACCGTTGATGAAACCAGCTTATCTGGATACGACGAGCTACGACAGCATCGACTATATCCTTTATACAGAAGGTACAGGGGAGGGCGAATTGTCTATCCATATGAATAATGGAGATATAAAATATGTAACAAGTCATCGCCTGATCCACCTCAAGGGTGTAAGTGATATCGTCAGGATGTTCGTTAACAATCATCAGCGTGATCTCTTGTTCCGGAATACGTTCAACCGCAAGCAATTGTTGGAATAGATAGACGCAGGGAACAGAAGTAGTAGGATGGAGAACTGTTATAGCGAGCTGCCGGGTGGTGCAAGGCAGCCAGGGAAACATCCGAACTCATCTGGGAGTGCCCAGGAGGAAATGCCTGGTCGGCTGGCGGCCGTTATCAGCTTTTGAGGGGCCGAAAAAGAGTGGTACCACAATGTCCATTGTCTCTTTAGGAGATGGTGGGCATTTTTTTTATAAGGAGGAGTGCACTGTGGAAGATTGCTTTATCTGTGACAAACATGCTGGACGTTTACAAGTAAGCGGCGATTGTATTTTTGAAGATGATTATATTTATATTAGTCACATCGATAAAAAGGGAAAACCGACATATTTAGGTCATATCATGCTCGATCTGAAACGTCATGCTCCTCAAATCGGAGATATGTCAGAAGAGGAAGCGGCTGCATTCGGTATAGCGATGAAAAGAGCTGCACTCGCATTGCAGGAAACGCTGCAAGCAGAGCATGTGTACACACTTGTCTCCGGAAATGCTGTGCCCCATGTTCACATGCATATCATTCCTAGGTATACAGGAACTCCTGAAACATACTGGGGACCGATGGATGTTTACGATTGGCCTGATGCACCTTTTGGCGGAGAGTCGGAAATAAAAGAAGTCACAGCAAAACTACAATGCTTTATGAAAGAGAATTTTCATGCAAACGTTTAGCTGGACAGGCGATCAACACGCATTCTTGGATTCACCCGATGTTACGCAAATAGGGGGTCTTGTGTTAGGAAGACTTGGCGGGATGAGCCAATCCGGACAAACGAAGAACGAAGATGGGGCAGTGTTGTTGACCGGAGAGAACTGGGAGTTCCTCCTTCTGATGGATGCACATCATTCAGCAGATAGTGCTAGACTGGTTGCCGAAACTTTTCTGCAGGCCGAGCCTGAGTTACGAAAAGCTTGCGAGGCAGCATCAGCATTTGGACAAGTACCCGCATTCGTTATAGATCAATTATCCCAACCTTCTTTTCTGGAAGCATGCCGAGATGTTAAAGGAGAGACGGCATGTCTTTTTGTCTTTCGTAAAGATGAGTACATCTGGTGGCTATCCACGGGGGATTGTCTCTTTTATCTTTTCCATAATGAATTAGCGGAAATGGGTGAGTTTGAACAAAATACCCGACATTTTTATGAATGGATTGGTCAGCAGAACGCTTGGTCATTACAAGTCCCCTCCTATACAACTGGTACGCGGCAGCTAAGAAAAGGAAAGAATCGACTTTTTATGACGACAGATGGGCTGCTGGAATGTCCCGGATTGAATATGAATGGTCAAAAACTATATGATCTGTTATCCAGAATGGATGATGATGTGTTTGTGCAGCGGCTGCTTTCCGATTTGAAATCTCATTTTGTGCGGGATAGCTGTACATTTGTTTGCTGGACAATAGATGTTTCAAAGGAAGGATTGATGCCAAGTGACAAATTATAATGAACAAATAAAAGCTTTTTATCGAGCGTATTTAGAGCAAAACCCACAGGCACCACAAACTTATACAGCATGGAGCTTTGGCGGCGATGATGCGTTAGCGGATGAACTGGCTGAACTGGTCGTTCAGGGAATTAAAACAGCAACATCTTCTAATCATCTGCTATATGAACTGGAAAATGAGCCTGTCCCAGAACCTGGTCTTCATAGTATTGTTTTCGATAGAGCAGGAAATCCTCGTGCGGTGATTGAAATTATACAAGTAGAAGTAAAACCGTATAAAGAGGTTGATGAGACCTTTGCCTTCAAAGAAGGAGAAGGCGATCGTACGCTTACTTATTGGCGTTCTGTTCACGAGCCTTTCTTTACAAAGGAAATGGTAGAAATCGGACGTGATTTTTCACCTGACATGCTTGTTGTATGTGAGGAATTTGCTGTAAGGTTTATCGCTCATAAATAATTGGTGTCCTGCACACACTGTAGACAAGAAGATACAGTGGAGGGAAACTGATGAAAAAAACAATATTATTGTTTGCGTTACTGCTTGTCTTTTCTGCTTTGACGCACCCAGTGCAAGCACAGCCTAAAAAGAACGTGATTGTGGAAACAGAGTACTACGATGGCATCGAAGAGCTGAAATACCCGCAAGTGAAGCATGCCGGAACACCGAAGCTTACTATATTGATCAATAAAGACTTCAAGGCGTATATCGAGAAAGCTGCAGCAGCACGCAAAGAGAATATTGAAGCTGGCAAAAAGTATAATTATGACCCGGATTTTCAAACTGATTTTGAAGTCAAATATAATACAGATCGCAAGCTCAGTATCCTGATGAGCAGCTATATTTTTACCGGTGGAGCGCATGGTTCTACTGCGGTAGAATCCTTTAATTACGATTTGAAAGAAAAGAAACGCGTTTATTTAACAGATATCCTGCAAACACCCAGTCAGGTGAAGAAAGTCCAGCACTACGTCTTCACCTACGCTAAGGCAAGGCCAGAAATATTCTATCCTGATCTGAAAAAAGAGGACATACACCTAAATGAAAATACGGCCTTCTTTTTTACAGATGAAGGTATAGCGCTTGTCTTCCAGCAATACGATATTGCACCATATGTCTCCGGTAATCAAGTTATCAAAATACCTAATAAAATATACAACTAAGAAAGAAGCCATGGAAGTATGCTGCATCCATGGCTTTTTCGGGTATACCTAATTAAACATAATAGAGAAATGGGGAGAAACAAATGATTAAGTGGGGAATTCTAGGACCAGGCTCGATCGCGCATCACTTTGCGGAAGCATTGCAGAATGAAGGAGAATCCATCCTGGCGGTTGGTGCGAGGAATAAAGAAAAGGGACAAGCATTTGCAGAGCAATTCGATATACCTAGAGTGTATGAAGGATTCCAGGGTGTGTTGGATGATACTGAAGTAGATGTTGTATACATAGCGACGCCGCATGCCTTTCATTATGAAACAATCATAGAAGCCTTGAAGCATGGAAAACATGTGCTAGCCGAGAAAGCGATTACAGTAAACTCCAAGCAGCTTGATGATATCACTGCGTTGGCAGCAGAAAAGCAACTGATTGTGGCAGAAGCAATGACAATTTATCATATGCCGATTTATAAAGAACTACAGCAGTTGATCGATGCTGGGAAAATCGGAGACATCCAGACATTAAGTGTAAACTTTAACAGCATCAAAGAAAACGATCCGAAAAATCGTTTCTTTAATCCCGATTTGGCGGGCGGAGCACTGTTGGATATAGGCGTTTATGCTTTGGCGTTTGTTCGTGTGTTCATACAGGATGAGCCAAGTGAGGTTATCAGCACCGTTACGAAGCATGAGACAGGAGTAGACCAGCAGGCAGGAATCATTCTGAAAAACAAGAAAGGTCAGCTTGCTACCATCACATTATCCTTTATGGTGGAATCTCCAGAACGTGCAACAGTTATGGGGACAAAAGGATTCATTGATATTGAGAAATTCTCTCGTGCCCAACAGGCCACCGTTTGTTATGTCGAGCAAGGCAAAACAGAAACAATAGAAGCTGGGGAGACAGAGAAGGCATTGCAGTATGAAGTAAAAGCAATGAAGGAACTCATTGAAAAGGATGTTCCACATGTAACATTGCCTTATACGAAGGATGTTATGAAGATTATGGATCAGCTTCGGAAACAGTGGGAAATAAGCTTTAGCTTTGAATAAAAAAATGCTCCGGAGACTACCGGAGCATTTTTGTTGTTTAACTCAATTTTCTGCTGTTGGCCGGAGAAAGCAATCTCTCGAACCAACCCATAACAAAGTCGGCCATTACAGCCATGAGTGCAGTTGGAATAGCGCCTGCTAATATAATGGCGCCCCCTTCTGCTGCATTCGTACCTCGAACGATAATGGAGCCTAACCCGCCAGCTCCGATGAATGTTCCGATTGTGGCAATACCAATTGCAATAACAAGTGCAGTACGAAGTCCAGCCATAATAACAGATAAGGAAAGGGGTAGTTCGACCATGCGTAAAATTTGAAATCTGGTCATTCCCATCGCATTTCCTGCTTCCTTCAATGTCTTATCCACGCCAAGTATTCCTGTATACGTATTTTTAATGATTGGAAGCAGGGAATAAAGGAATAGTGCCAAGATGACTGTGTTCGTCCCTAAACCCATCACCAGCATGAGAACAGCTAGCAATGCAAGTGCAGGTACTGTTTGGATGACATTTACAAAGGAAATGACCCAAGGACTGAGCTTGCTGTAGCGAGCAATCAATATACCGACAGGGATGCCTACGATACCAGCAAACAATACACCGTATGCAGACATAAGGAAGTGCCGATAGAACTCTGTCCAGACGTAAGCGCCGTTTTCGCTATAATAAGTCACTAGTTCTCTCAATATATCCATCGTCTCCACACCTCCTTAGTTGTCCTCAAAATAGTTATGTTCCTCTAAATATTCTCTTGCTACTGTACTAGGTTCCTTTTTCTCGATATCTGCCTGGTAGTTCAGTTCAATGATCGTTTCGTTATCGAATTTTCCTACTAACTTTTGCAAAATATCATCAATCTCCGGATGCTGCTGCAGCACTTTATTCGTTGCTACCGGAGAAGCGTCGTAAGGCGGGAAGAAATGTTTATCATCTTCCAATGTTGCTAAGTTGAATTGCTTCAATCGTGCATCTGTGGAGTAAGCTAATACGGCGTCCATTTTTCCGCTATTCAAGGCAGAGTATACAAGGCCAATCTGCATCGGGAAGATCTTGTTAAATTCAAATCCATATTCTTTTATGAATTCGTCATAGCCAATTCCTTCACGATTAATCCAGCTATTATCCACACCAAATTGATATTTATCTGCGACAGATTCAAGACCGGAGACTTTCTCCAGTCCTTCTTCGTCAGCTACATCCTGGCGTACAGACAGAACGTAGGTGTTGTCGAATCCGTAAGTGTCATACCATTTCTGGTCGAATTGCTCCTTGAATTCACGCTGCACAATCTCCATCGCTTCATCTGGATCATTTACCAGATCCATGTGGAGGGCACCGCTAAGATCAGTACCTGTATATCTTGCTGCAGATATATCTACATCACCATTGACCATTGCTTGATGCATCACGATGGAGGAGCCCAAGTTTCCGACGATTTCTGCGTGCAGATCGGTATAATGCTCAATCATGTATTTTTGAATATAGCCTAAAGTCTGTGTTTCTGATGTTGTCACGGTTCCGATTTTTATCGTATCGGCAGAGCCGCCACCAAGGCCGGGAAGCGAACAGCCAGCGAGAAGAAAGGCTGTCATCATACCAACCAAGACCAGTTTGATTCGCTTTTTCATACCTGTTGTCGCCCCTTTCTATGCTGTTTCATAATGAGTGCTCTTTGTAGTAGGAGTAAGCTTCTTCTCTACCTTGCCCAAGATGAAATCAGCAAGCAGTGCTAGGATTGTAGAAGGAATTGCTCCTGCTAAAATCAGTTCAGGCTGATATAGATTTAACCCATCAAAAATGAAATCACCAAGACCGCCAGCTCCTACGAATGATGCAAGTGTGGCCCAGCCGATCAGGTAGACGGTAGAAACGCGGATTCCTGCCATGATGATGGGAATGGCGAGCGGCAGTTCCACGCTGAAGATAAGCTGTGTATTTGTCATACCCATCCCACGGCCGGCTTCCAGTAGATTTTTATCGGTGTTTTTGATACCGATGTAAGTGTTACGTAGAATTGGAAGCATGGAATAGAAGAATAATGCAACAATTGCCGGGACCTTGCCAACACCTAAGATTGGAATGAAGAATGCCAGGATGGCGAGGCTTGGAAAGGTTTGAATGATACTGACAATACGAATGACTGTATCTGCTGCCCGATTGATCCGCGTTAGCAGGATGCCCACCGGTACAGCGACAAGGATGCCGAGCAAAACGGCAATCAATGATATATATAAATGCTCCCATGTTTTCAGGGCAAGTGTGCTGCCTTGTTCCTGGAAGAATTGAATCAATGTATCCATGTGAATTGGACCTCCTTCTTAATTGTCATCCTCATCACCCCAAATAGAATCATAAACAAGGTCTGCGAGTGTTGCTCTCGTAACGATACCTTTGAGTTTGTTTTGATCATCTACGACAGGTACATATTTAGTATGTCTTCGCAGCATTTTCTGGATTGTGTCACGTATGAGGCTGTCTTCTTTCACCTTGTAAAGTTCTGTTTCATAGATTTCACCAACGAGTGTTGATTTCTTCCTATTCTCTTCTATGTCCTCTACGTCGATGTATCCTTCAAGTGTTTGGTCATCCCCGATTACAAGTAAGGAATCCACTCGTTTTTCCTTCATGCGCTGAATCGCTGTCGATAATGTCTCTTCTTTATGAACTGTAGCTGGTATCTTGTTCATGATCTGACCGACTGTCGTAACATCTGGTTTTGTCTGGATAAGTCGTTCTTTTCCGATGAAGGATTCTACGAATTCGTTAGCTGGATTGCGCAGGATCTCATCTGGCGTATCCACTTGAACGATTTCTCCATCCTTCATGATGACAATACGGTCTGCGAGTTTGATAGCTTCGTCCATGTCGTGGGTAACGAAAACAATCGTCTTCCCTAATCTTTTTTGAAGATCTTTGAACTCTTCTTGTAAGCCATCTCTCGTAATAGGATCTAATGCACCGAAGGGTTCATCCATCAGAATGAGAGGAGGATTGGATGCCAAAGCTCGTAGTACACCAATCCGCTGCTGCTGACCGCCACTTAGCTCCTGCGGATAACGATCAAGATATTCCTCAGGCAAATTGACCAATTTAATCAGCTCTACAGCTCGCTCACGTCGCTTTTCCTTGGACCATTGCAACAGTTTCGGGACGAGTGTGATATTTTCACTGATTGTCATATGCGGGAAAAGCCCGATTTGTTGGATGACATAGCCAATTTCTCTGCGCATCTGAACTCGGTTCTGCTTCATAATATCCTTGCCATCAATCAAAATTCTTCCTTCTGATGGTTCAATAAGACGATTGACCATTTTCATACTTGTTGTTTTACCGCAGCCACTTGGACCGATAAAGCAAATGAATTCGCCTTTCTCGATCTGCAAGTTTAGGTTGTTCACAGCCTTCTTGCTGCCACTGTAGATTTTCGTAACATTCTCGAACGTCAGCACAAAAATAACCTCCTATTTAAGGTGCAAATTTATTGTCTGTGAAATCGAATGATGTTTCATTACGGACAATTTCCGTAATATATCGCATCGTTTTCTGCATCGCAATTTCAGGATCATAAGTCCTGCGATGGTTCAGCACATTGTTGAACATCCCTTGCCAGATGAGGATAGTCAGTTCGTTTATCGCATCTACATTCCTCTCGCTGATTTCACCAGCTTCCAATGCCAGCTCTAGTGCAGAACGGCCGCGCTTGGACATATTGCGTTCCAGTAATGTCGGCTGTAGCTCCTCTGGAATGTTAATTAAGTCCCTGGGAAACTTCGCGTAATATCGCTCCAGCATATTTTCCGGACTATCACCTAGGTCCATGATAAAAATCGCATGGAATAGCTTTGGATGACGGAAGGAATACGTGCAAAAGCATTCCCAGGCCAGCAAATACTTTTCTAACGGTTTATCGGAACGGTTCATATAGACGACGACTTCGTCGGTGTAATCTTTAAGGAATGTCATGGATGCAAAGAAGACGAGATGAGATAGATCAGAAAAGTAATTGTATATCGTGGCACTGTTGTAGCCCGCACGATCCGCTACTTTACGGATTGTTACTTTTTCTAATCCCTCTTCGCGAATAATATCCGCTGTCGCTTCCACGAAATATTTCCACATCCGGCTTTTTTGGATTTCCTTTTTGTTCATAGTGCTTTTTTCTCCTTTACATACGCGTTCGTGCTCGCCTCCCTATGGTTGTTAAGTCGTAATCGCGTATGTTATTATAATCTCGATTAAAAAATAATCATGATTATAAAGTATAGCATAGAAGCTTAACAATGCAAATTTACCTAGGAGGGAAGATAGAGATGGTATTCAATGTACGTGATACTCAACTGCAAATTAAGACGACTTATCCGCATCAGGTAAAAGAAATACCCCATGTTTGGATTCCAATGAGAGATGGTGTGAGATTATCGGCGAGAATCTGGCTTCCTGAAGATGCAGAAGAAACACCGGTACCAGGTATATTGGAATATATCCCGTATCGAAAAGATGATTTTACTGCTTTGCGTGATAGCATCCGCCATCCTTACTTTGCAGGTCATGGATATGCCAGTGTACGTGTGGACATCCGCGGAAGCGGAGATTCAGAAGGTATTCTTTATGATGAGTATTTGCCGCAAGAGCAAGATGATGCTGAAGATGTTCTGAAATGGATAGCTGAACAGCCATGGTCAACGGGCAAAGTAGGTATGATCGGGAAATCATGGGGAGGATTCAATGGACTGCAGGTAGCTGCCAGAAGACCTCCAGAGCTGCAAGCGGTTATTACACTTTGTTCGACCGATGATCGTTATGCAGATGATGTCCATTATAAAGGCGGGGCACTGCTCGCATCGGATATGCTTTGGTGGGCGTCAACGATGTTTGCGTATAATGCAAGACCTGCTGATCCCGAGATCGTTGGGGAAAAGTGGCGGGAGGACTGGATTCGCCGCATGGAAGAGACACCGCCATTTGCAGAAGAATGGGTCCGGCACCAGCGACGGGATGCATATTGGAAACATGGTTCCGTAAATGAGGATTATCAGGATATAGAAGTACCTGTATTTGCTGTTGGAGGATGGGCAGACGGTTATACAAATGCTATTCCTCGGCTTTTGGAAGGTTTAAAATCACCGAAAAAAGGGCTGATTGGACCTTGGGCGCATGAATATCCGGAGGTTGCCATACCAGGGCCATCAATCGGATTCTTACAAGAATGCTTGCGTTGGTGGGATCACTGGCTGAAAGGGAAAGATACAGGCATTATGAAAGAGCCGATGCTTCGAGCCTGGATGCAGGAAAGTGTACCTCCGCAAGTCGAATATGAAGAGAGACCAGGCAGATGGATAGCAGAAACACAATGGCCCTCACCAGTTATCAAGCAGAAGCAACTGTACTTGTTCAATCAAGAACTAGGGGAAGAAGCTAGAAGCGGGTTGCCTATAAATGTTTCAAGCATGCAGCAGCATGGACTTTATGCGGGCGTGTTTTGTCCATTTGGACAGCCAGGGGATATGCCATCGGATCAACGCTTAGAAAATGGATTTTCTACGGTATTCACCAGTGCACCATTAGAAGAAAGAATGGAAATCCTCGGGGCTCCGAAACTGCATGTAGAGATAGCAAGTGACCAGGAGCAGGCGCTGTTGGCAGTTCGATTAAATGATGTTGCCCCTGATGGAAGTGTTACCCGTGTAACATGGGGAATGCTCAATTTAACGCACCGGAACAGTCACGAATTTCCGGAAAAGTTAACACCAGGAGAGAAGATACAAGTAACCGTACAGCTCAATGATATTGCACATGCTATTCCTGCGGGGCACAGCTGGCAAGTAGCCGTTGCACCGACATATTGGCCGCATGCTTGGCCTTCCCCGAAAGAAGCAACCCTTACCATCTATCCTGGTGAAAAGACAAAACTGATACTGCCAACCAGGAAAGTACAATCTATCGATGATCAGCTGCCAGCATTCCAGCAGCCTGAAACAGCGCCGGTGTTGAAGAGGGAAGTATTGCGACCTGAAAGTCGAAAGCGGCAGATACAGTACGACATGGTGGAGAAAACATGGATTCTGGATGATTATTCAGATGAAGGTGCGCGTAAACTTGCGGATAAACTTGCGGATAACGGAATGGAATATGGCAGTACAAACCGCAACGTTTATACAATTAAAGAAGGAGATCCGCTTTCTGCTAGTGTCCAATGTGATTGGACAATGGATATAGGGCGCGATGATTGGCAGACGCATTTGGATTTGTCCTGTCATATGTGGTGTGATGAGAAGTACTTTTATCTGAAGCATAAACTTAACGCCTTTGAGGGAGAAAAAGAAGTATTTACAAAGGAATGGAATGAAAAAATTACTAGAGATTTTATGTAAGAATAAAAGCAGGCATCCTCAGGATGCCTGCTTTATTTTTAGTTCATAGAAACTGGCCATAGTTGTCCGGAAGTATGGTTCCAGCCAAAATGCACCGATGCCTAAAGTTAATATTGTTAATAAGGCCCATCCGATAAAGCTGAGCTGTAGCAAGAATAACCTGCCCTTATTGCCGCGCATTTTTTCTTTACTTTCCCGAATAGCTTCGAAAATAGAATAATGTGGATTCTCCCGCAAGATGTAAAGCGTCTGGGAATAACTTAAATATTTGATGATACCAGGTACAATCAATAACAAGGTCCAAAAAGTCAGCAAGACAGTCAAAATTAAACCTGTCAGCATGTACCGCCAGAAACGTCTGAAAGGTGTAAAGATGAAACTGAACGAAGGTCGATCTCCTTGAACAAAGCTTTGAAATAGCCAAGTTGTTCCTACAAAAAGTGGCATAAGCAACACATAATCCAGAAGAGTATCTCGTACAAAACTGAGCGACTCATTCTTTACGGTGATTTCTTCTCCAATTACAGTAGAAAAGCCAAACCAAGAGTCTGTTATTATCTTTATGATAAATGAAATGACGGAGAAGAGGAGGACTGCAAGTACACCTTTTCCCCAATTGCCGCTAAGACTGTCTAGTGCATCCTGTTTTAGAGTACGATTATCAATCACATATTTGTCCCCCAGCGTTTTTTCTAATGTATATGTCTCGTGCTGCATTGAGCATACCATACATTAATGGAAAAGTATGGTTGTTATTTTGAGGAGTACATGTTAAAGTGTAACTATCTTGCAAAACAAAGTAGTGGGGTTCTTTTTTTGTCCAACTATCTTGTAAAACAATATAGTTGAGGAGGAAGTCAACTTTGTCAACCAGCCAATTATTAAAAGGCATCCTGGAGGGTTGTCTGCTTGCCATCATTGCTGAGCGTGAAACGTACGGTTATGAGATGGTAGAAAAACTAGCTTCATATGGCTTTACCATGGTTAGTGAGGGCAGTATTTATCCGCTATTGCTCCGCATGAAGAAAGAAGGTCTTGTCTCGACGACGAGTAAAGTACTGCCATCAGGCGGACCAAAGCGGAAGTATTATCAGTTAACCACAGAAGGTCAAGCAGAATTAGAAGGTTTTAAAGAAAGGTGGGCGGCAGTCTCGTCCAGTGTAGATAATATTCTGAGGAGGCATCAATCGTGACATTATCTAAAGAAAGTCAGACGTTTCTTGATAACTTGCGGATTTATTTATTTGCCAGCAGCAGGAAGGAAGCAGAAGTAATTGAGATAATGGAAGAACTGGAGGACCACTTGTATGAAGCAGAGCAAGATGGCAAAAGTGTCGAGCATATCATTGGTAAGTCACCAAAAGCATACATGAAGGAAATCGAAGTAGAAGTAGAAAAGGATAGTCGGTTTTGGCTTATATTTGTTCCGCTAATCATGTTGAATGGCTTTGCGTATCTTATCATGAATAAAGCAATAGCAGATGATCGGAGTTATTCCTTGTTGGCTCTAATTGGAAGTCCCGCCGTATTTGTGATCACAATACTATTACTGTTTAGTTTATATCGGTTCATAGCGGCAAATAAGGTATCCAAGAAAGTGACATTATTTCTATATTTGCTAATGGGAACAGTGCCTACTGCAATGTTCATTGGAATACTATTAACAGATCTTTTTATAGAGACACCAGCGATAACAATCAGTCCGCTCATGAATACAGTTGTAATCATTGCTGCTTGCCTCATTTTTATTGCTGCAGCATTATACTGGAAAGCGTGGATTTCTGTCGTAGTACCGGCAGTTCTCTATATTCCTCAGATAATTTTGCGATACACTAATATAAATGAGGAAAGTAAGTTTTTCATTTTAATGTCGATCTTTATTATTCTGTCTCTTTCGATGACGATATGGTACTTTACACAAAATAAAAAAGAAGATTAACGCATGCTGTGGCATGCGTTTTTTTATTGACTGGAAAATGATTTGCATGTAATATATACCTAACAAATGCAATGTATATATTGCATAGGAGAATTTTATTTATGAAAAACAAAGTGAAGTTTACAAGAATGGAACAGAAAATGACGCAGGAGCAACTGGCCAGGCAAGTGAAGGTCACCAGGCAGACTATCGGTTTGATCGAAAAAGGAGAGTACAATCCCACGCTTCAGCTTTGCGTTGCAATAGCAAAGGCGTTAGGGAAGACATTGGATGAATTATTCTGGGAGGTAGACTGAATGGAGAAAACATGGATTCGTTTTTTGCTGCCGGATGATGAATATAAGCGGAGGAATATGCTTGTTTATTTTGCTGAAGCGGCTATTCTGCAGCTGATAGCTATAATTGTGTTGCTTGTTACTTCTCGTTTTAAGCCTTCCCTTATAGATAGTGAGATTGCATTGTTGTGTTTGCTCTTCGGGACAATAGCTTACATCTGGATTCGTTACATACTGTCTGGTATGGAGTTTGCTGAAATCATGACAGAAAAAGCTTATCGACGAGAGAGGAAAGTAATTGTAATTAAATCAACTTCATTTCTCCTTATTATGTGTGTAAGCATGTTGTCATTCTATGCATTTGGCACGATGGCAGTCCCACTAATAGAAGGTATAATCGTAACCTTCATTGCAGCATTACTGCTATTCTTAACTAATTATGTATCACTAAAAAGGTCCTACCAGAAAAACCGAGAGCTGATCGACTGACCAGATCATTTACCTGTCTAAGCACTGCATCCTGCAGTGCTTTTTTCGTGTTTTTTGGGTAGAGAAAGGAATTTGTTTTTGCTGAAGGGAAACAGTAGACAAGACAAAGGAGGAGTACGGATGAAACGTATTGGCCAGCAGCTTGCTATTTTCCCACTCATGTTCTTGTTATTATTTGTCCCTACTGAAACATTGGCACACACCAATGAATACCCAACATTGGAAAAGGTGAAGAAAGTTGAAGAAGCTGGATTCACGAAAGAGGGTTTAGAGAATGTGGATGAATTAATTGAAACCGATATTGAAAATGGGTTTCCAGGAGCATCACTGATCATTATAAAAGACGGAAAAATTGTGAAGGATTCTCGTTACGGCTACCGACAAGTGTATGACGGACTGGAGGAGCTTAAACATCCAAAGAAAGTGAAGAAAGATACACTATACGATCTGGCTTCCAATACAAAGATGTACGCTACCAATTTTGCGCTGCAGCATTTGGTCAGCGAAGGAGAAGTCAGGTTGACGGATAAAGTCAGTGATTATATTCCGGAATTCAAGGATGAGGCAAATGCAGAGATAAAAGGGAAGGATACTATTTTGATACAAGATCTGCTGCAGCACCAGGCAGGTTTTCCAGCCAGTATCGAGTTCCATAATCCGGATACTGCAGGTGCACTTTATTCGCAGGATCGAGAGCGTACAATCGAGCTCCTGCCTAAAGTTCCGCTCCAATATGAACCAAGAACAAATCATCTGTATAGCGACATTGATTATATGCTCTTGGGTGTCATAGTGGAACGTGTAACAGGAGAACGACTGGATACGTATGTGGAACAAACCTTTTATGAGCCGCTTCGTTTGAAAAACACGATGTTCAATCCATTGGAGAAGGGTGTGAAGGTGAAAGATGTGGCTGCCACCGAGCGGCTTGGGAACACAAGAGATGGATATTTCTCTTTCCCGAATATCAGGACGGAAACGATTATTGGAGAAGTACATGACGAGAAGAGCTATTATGCAATGGATGGAATATCAGGCCATGCAGGACTATTCTCAACAACGAACGATATGGCTGTTTTGCTGCAAGTCATGTTGAATGGCGGAGGGTATGGCAGACAGGAATTATTCGATGAAGATGTGATCGAGGCTTTTACAGCGGCTTCTCCTACAAATGAAACCTATGGTCTTGGCTGGCGCAGGAACGGCGATGAAGGGACGATGGATTGGATGTTTGGTTCGTTAGCAAGTGACGCAGCCTATGGTCATACGGGCTGGACCGGTACAGTTACGATCCTCGACCCGGAATATGACCTTGGGATCGTCCTGCTGACAAACAAAAAGCACACGCCTGTGCTCAATCCGGCAGAAAACAGTAATCTGTTTGCTGGTGACGAATATGCAACAGGAGATTATGGACCAGTTGTCCGGGCGATATATGAGGCAATGAAATAAAACACGGTCATAGACCGTGTTTTTTCATGTGATAACGAGTGCGCGTCTTCCCATCGCATCATAAATTCGAGTAAAATGGGCTTTTTCGATCTTTATATGCTCTCCGCTTTTATCAGTTGATTCACAGTCATGAAAATAAACGTAGTCGTCATCCGCGCCGGTGACAACGATACAATGCAGCGGGCGGGGTGCTTGAACGACCTTCCCAGCTGGAGTGTGCCAAATGCGTGGAGTGGGCATCTCGTGATGAATTGTAAACCAGACTAATACAGGGCGTTTATTTGCAACATGGGTTTCAATGACGTCAAATGCTTCTCCGTAAAGTGCCAGACTGCCGGACCGGTACTTATCTGCTACTTGTTTCAGGGGATTAGGATTAATTGTAATGCCATTATCGAATGGATCACCGACAAATCCATCTTCTGGGTCGCCCCATATGCGGATCGTTCCATCTTCATTGCGTTCTACAGACGTATCATCCATAGGCATTTCACGGGCTAATGATAGTTTGTCGGCAGCTTCTCCATAATAAGAAAGAGCCATTGCCAGCGCAGTTACTTCGCAGCCGGAAGGCAGCTCGGGTCGCTGTTTGATGTAAGGTACGTCTAGTAATTTCATATCTCATCCCACCTTACGTGCATTTTTTCCTAATTATAGCAATGAAGCAGGGGCGTTGCATGAAAAATTCCACCGAAAGTAAGATGTGGCCAAGAGACGAGCTTGATATAATGGACAGACAATAGCATAGATGACTCAAGGGTGATCGGCTCACTTATCCCTCCAGGGAGGGGGGTGATGCCTCTGACAGTTTTCGAAACGCTGACGCTGATGATTTCTTTCGGTACGCTGGTTGTTGCGATTATGTCTGATAAAAACCAAAAAAAATAACCACCCTTGAGTGACAGCTCATGATGGGTAGGTTATTTTTTCGCTCTTCTGTGGGTCGATTCCTTTGAGGAATCCTTGCTATTGCTTGACCGTTTGGTGTTACCAGCACCAGGCGGTCTTTTTTTCGTTATTATCTTATGCACATTCTATCGTAAATAAACCTTGTTGTCATGTGTTTTATGTACGTCTGAAAAGTCTAACCCGAAAACCTCAGCAAACCCATATTTCCCTTCCTCAGTAAGAAGGAGTGCCCGTGAATCTGATTTTTTCCTCAGCCAGTCCAATTCCAGAAAACGTTCCAGCATTGCATGTCCCAATGCGCCAGCGAGATGATGCTTGCGCTCGCTCCAGTCTAAACAGCAGTGGCAGAATGAACGCTTTTTTCTTCGGGCTGTTTCCACGTCAATACCAAAGTCTGAAAAGAAGGCTTCTCCTTTAGCTGTCAGGATGAAATGATCGTAATCTTGATAAATATAACCACTATCAACTAGAGCTTTCACAACTTGTATGCCTAGTGAGCCAGCCAGATGATCATAGCAGGTCCTGGCATAGCGGATAGCTTGGTCTTCAGCTGCCTGTTTGAAGGAAGAAACTTGAGCTGGTGGTGTGATTGTGAGCAACGATTCGATTACTTGTGCAATGGCTGGATCTTTTAGTCCGTAATAACGGTGGCGTCCCTGCTTGGTTTGATCAAGGAAACCGGCTTCTTCCAGCTTTTTTAGATGGAAGCTGGCTGTCTGCGGTGTTATACCGGCAGCTCGAGCTAGTTCCCCTGAGGTGTGGTATCTGCCGTCAAGCATATAAGTGAGCATGATACTTCGAGACGAATCACTAAGCAAGCTAGCAGCTGCTGCAACATGTTTAGGGTGCAAATATATTCTCCTTTCCTAACATCCATATTTCGATGACGCTCGTAATATCTTTATTTTAAGCTAAAGATGGAGAAGGGAGAAGTACGATGATGAAAACAAAAACAATCAATTCTAAGATTCTATATTATGGCAACCCTGTTGTTCTTCTCACGACAGTAAATGGTGATGGGACGACAAATATCAGTCCGATATCCTCTTCCTGGGCATTGGATCATTTTCTTGTCATCGGTCTTGGTACAACCGGGAAAGCTTATGAGAATTTACAGCGGAGAGGGGAATGCGTGCTGAATATTCCTGGTCCGGATTTATGGCAGCACGTCGAAAGGCTTGCTGCTTGCACAGGGAAAGAGGTTGTTCCCTCAGAAAAAGTAGCATACGGATACACCTATGTAAAAGATAAATTTCACGCAGCTGGTCTGACTAGAAAGATCTCCTCAGTTGTGAGCGCAGAGGCTATTGCAGAATGCCCATTACAGATTGAAGCAAAAGTAAGACATATCAGAGAACCGGACTATATGGAGAGTTTAGCTATTATAGAGCTAGAAACTGTAGCTATCCATGCACAGGAAAGCATTATAAAAGAAGGACAGCATATCGATCCGAGTAAGTGGAGCCCGCTTATTTACAACTTCCGTCATTACTTTGGACTTGGAGATGAATTAGGTAAGACAGCGCGAGCATAAAGAAAGAGCCCTTCTGTTTATATGAGGGGCTCTTCTTTTCTACCTTTTGCTGGTTGTTTTAATCTGTTGTCAGTGCTTCAAGAGAGTCCAGAATATGATCAATCAGATTTGGCAGATCCTCCATCTGATTTTCATTCACTTTCCTGTCAAAGCGGACTTCAGCAGTATTTTGATAGTGCTTTTGCTGTTTATCGTACGTATATTGCAGCGTTTGTTCCGGTCGGCTAGGCGGCGTCCAAATCTGAGTCAGGATAGACTCGATCAGAGGACATTCTGTATCAGGATCTTCTACTGTCGTATAGAAGAAGAGACGTAATGTACAGCCCGGAGTTTTGTCCGGCTCTTCCAAAATCTCATCTGCCAAATCACGTAAGGAAGCTTCCAGACAGATTTCAGCGGTCACATTCGCATTTGCCTGCAACGTGAATCCGAGACGGAATTCACGTGACATGGAGGCCAAATCCATGCGGTCATGGCGGGATACAATGGTGATTTCCTTGTCTAAGTTATCCAAATCGTAAAGCTGATTCTCGAAAGCCACTTTCAAGTTATCGAATACAGTAGGATCGAACATCGTGCAGGACCTCGCTTTGTTTATATGAGAAAACTCTAGCACAAGGCTGATATAGAAACAATCTTTACCCTGGGATGCTAGTAAAAACAGTGCATATTCGTTACAATTTTATGGAAGACAAATGAGGTGACGAACGTGTTTAAGATACTATTAATCGAAGATGACAAAAGTCTGTTCGAAGAAATCAGGACGCGATTGACGCAATGGTCTTATGAAGTGCATGGGATAGAAGACTTTGGACAGGTGATGGAAGAGTTCTCAAGTGTGCAGCCGGAGCTTGTGCTGATCGATATCCAGCTCCCCAGCTACGACGGTTTCCATTGGTGCCGTATGATACGGGCACATTCCAATGTTCCGATCATCTTTCTGTCGTCTCGGGACCATCCAATGGATATGGTCATGGCAATGCAGCTTGGCGGAGATGATTTTGTCCAAAAACCGTTTCATTTTGAAGTGCTGATTGCAAAAATACAGGCTATTCTTCGCCGTGTTTACAACTATAATACCGATAACGTTACATTGAAAACATGGAATGGTGCAACGGTTGATTATGAGAAAAATGAAGTGGAAAATGATACGGGTAAAGTAGAGTTGACGAAGAACGAAATGTATATCCTGAAGCTTTTGGTAGAACAGAAAAACAAAATTGTTTCTCGAGAAAAGCTGATTACAAGTCTATGGGATGACGAGCGGTTCATCAGCGATAATACTTTGACTGTTAACGTAAATAGACTGAGGAAAAAGCTGGATGATATCGGACTCGGGCAGCAGATTGAAACAAAAGTAGGACAAGGCTACTGTGCGCTGGAGGCAAGTCAGTTATGATCCGAAAGCATCTTCGGGATAAATCAAGCTGGATAGGTATGTTTGTCCTGCTTTCTGGTTTGCTGCTATTAGTGGCGTATGTGGATACGACGATTCCATTTGATTCCATTTTCTATGTCCTCTTGCTGTTCTGGCTTTTGCTTGCGGTATTCCTTTTATTCCGTTATCACCGGGAAACTCGTTATTATCGTGGGTTGGAAGACTGGGAGAAAAGCCTGGATGCGTCGACATTGCCAGAACCAGATCGGCCATATGAATATATCGTTCATGAGAGTATCCAAGAGCAGGTCAATTTCTTAAATCGAACTTCTTCTGATCGCCGGGAGTCATTAGAGCGGGAGAAGGATGAACTGCTCTCCTGGATTCATGAAGTAAAGACACCGCTGACTGCTATGCAGCTGATCATTGAACGTATTGAAGATGATGTACTGAAGCAGCAGCTGACATATGAATGGCTGCGTGTACACATGCTGTTGGATACACAAATCCATCAGAAGCGTATCACCTTCATTGAGAATGATTTATATATAGAAGAAATCGAATTATATACTGTCATAAGTCAGGAAATCCGCAACTTGCGTTCGTGGTGTATGCAAAAGGGCATCGGATTCGACTTGGATTTGCAGGAAGAAGTAGTGCTGAGCGATACAAAATGGCTCACTTTCATCCTGCGTCAGCTGTTATCTAATGCAGTAAAGTACAGTGAGAACAGTGATATTTATATTTCTAGTGCGAATATCGATGGCCATGTGCAGATTCGTATTCAGGATTATGGTATTGGAATTGATGTAAAAGACTTGCCGCGTATATTTGATCAGGGGTTCACATCGACTATCCAGCATAATAAGGCTGCCACCGGAATGGGGCTTTATTTGACCAAGAAGGCGGCAATACCTCTGAAAATCAAAGTGGATGTAGCTTCCGAACCTGGTAAGGGCACATGCTTTACACTCACTTTCCCGAAACGAAACGATATGGTCGGCATGACTGGCGTGTGACAGGATTGTCACACGCTTTTGTTCGTTTGTTAGCTGAAAAGCAGGAGCATATCCTGGAGCATCCGTATACTTGAGGTAACAAATCAGACAAAGAGGTGCGAAACAATGGGTATTCTAGAAGCGACAAGAATCCAGAAGAATTACGGAAATAAATTCAATAAACAAGAAGTGCTGCGAGGTGTGGATCTCAGTATCGAAGAGGGCGAGTTCGTCGGTATCATGGGTTCTTCCGGATCCGGTAAAACGACGCTGCTGAACGTGCTTTCTTCCATCGACCGAGCAAGCGGCGGAACAATCCTGATTCAAAACAACGAAATCACAAACATGAAAGAGAATCAGCTAGCCGAATTTCGTAAGAACCATCTTGGCTTTGTGTTCCAAGACTATAACCTGCTTGATACGCTGACAGTGAAAGAGAACATACTGCTCCCGTTATCCATAAAGAAAGTACCGAAAAAGGAAGCTGATCGCAAATTTGAAGAAGTAGCTAGTCAGCTGGGCATTATGGAACTGCAGAACAAATATCCAAGCGAAATCTCTGGCGGACAAAAGCAGCGGACATCAGCTGCACGTGCGTTCATTCACGAGCCAAGCATCATCTTCGCCGATGAGCCAACAGGTGCGCTTGATTCGAAATCAGCATCTGATTTGTTGAATAAGCTTAGCTCCTTGAATGCAAATCGAAAAGCAACCATTGTTATGGTCACACATGATCCTGCAGCAGCCAGCTATTGCAGCCGCGTCATTTTCATAAAGGACGGTCAGATTTATACACAGCTGAACAAAGGTCAGCAAGAGCGCCAAGCCTTCTTCAAAGACATCATGTCCACACAAGGTGTACTCAGCGGGGTGCAAAATGAGCATTAATAGTCTGATACTCCGTAATCTGAAGAAGAATCTTCGTAACTATTATTTGTATGTGTTTGCGTTGATTTTCAGCTCTGGTCTGTACTTCGCCTTTGTTACCTTACGATATGACAAGGCGATGGACCCGGTAGAAGGCTCGATAAAAGGTGGAGCAGCAATTTCGACGGCTTCCATTCTATTACTTTTTATCGTCGCTGTGTTCCTGTTGTATGCCAATACAATTTTTATCAAACAGCGCAGCAAGGAGATCGGTTTGTTTCAGCTGATTGGTATGACGAAAAACAAGATTTTCAGATTATTAAGTGCAGAAAATGCCATCCTTTATTTTGGCAGTCTTATCATCGGCGTTGCATTAGGATTTGCCGGTTCAAAGCTATTAATCATGATTTTGTTCAAAGTAACAGGTGTCGAAGGGATCGCATCACTATCATTTTCATCAAGGGCATTACTTCAAACTTTAATTGTATTCCTTTGTATCTATGCACTTATCATGCTGATGAATATACTCTTCATTAAACGCCAGACGATTCTTTCATTGTTTCACGTGAAATCAAAAACAGAAATGACAGCGCGAAAGTTGTCTGTTTTCCAAGTTATCATTGGGGTTTTCGGGATAGCTCTCATTGCAGTAGGATATGTCGTCTCGGGCAAGTTGTTCGATGGTGACTTCTCATCGATGATTGAATTGTTCGGAGCTATGTTCTTTATCCTGTTTTGCGTCATCTTGGGTACTTACTTGTTCTATAAAGGATCTGTTGCGTTCCTGGTAAGTCTTATTAGGAAGCAAAAAGGCGGTTATCTAAATATCAAGCAGGTGCTATCTCTTTCATCCATCATGTTCCGCATGAAGTCGAACGCGATGCTGCTTACGATCATCACCACTGTATCTGCGTTGGCAATAGGATTGCTTTCCTTGAGCTATATTACGTTTTATTCTGCGGAGGATACAGCTTATAACTATACAGGAGGAGAAGATTTCTCCTTGCTGACAGAAAGCGATGCTGATACCTTCCGTCAAGCAATGGATGATAATAATATCGCTTTTACGGAAGACAAAGCGGAAGTGTACACAGTACAGCTCAATATTGATGACATTCTACAAACGGAGCTGGAACTAAACTTTAATGCCTCAATGATGGATACAGCTGTAATCAGCGAGAAAGCAGCAGGGGTGGATGTAGCTCCAGATGAACTGAAATTGACTGGATATAATGAGCTACTGCAGCGTTTTATGTCACTAAAGGACGAAGGAGATGTTACTGTTCATGGGAAAGAAACAGAAACAGCTCTGCATTACACGGGGCTAGAGGACGAATATCCAATCTCTAACTATTACACCATGGGCGGTCTGCCGACAATGATAGTCGATGATGCTCTGTTCCAAGAGCTGAAGCAGGATATTAATCCTGATTTGAATCAAGGTTATCATTGGTATTTCGGTTATACCATTGATGATGATGCTCAACTGCAAAGAGCAAATGATTTATTCAATGGACTGGATTTAGAAGCAAGAGATAACAGTGAATCTAGAATCGATATTCTTGAAGATCAGAAATCAACAATCGGATTAACGCTATTTATCGTTGGCTTCCTAGGTCTGACATTCTTGATCACATCCGGCTGCATTCTTTACTTTAAGCAAATGGATGAAGCAGAAAGTGAGAAACCGAATTACACGATTCTCCGCAAGCTTGGTTTCACAACGACGGATCTACGCCGCGGTATCCAACGTAAGCAACTGTTCAACTTTGGTATTCCGCTCATTATCGGACTCTTACACAGCTACTTCGCTGTCCAGTCTGGCTGGTTCTTGTTCGGTTCCGTTATGCTGACACCAATGATTGTCGTTATGGTGATCTATACACTCTTGTATTCAATCTTTGGCATTCTTTCTGTAGTCCATTACAACAAGGTAATCAAACAATCGCTTTAAACTACGGGGCTGCTCAGCAGCCCTTTATAATGGCAAATATTTTTAAGGACAGTCAACAGACTGTCCTTTTTGCGTGGCGCATTCTTACGTTAACGAGAAAGGTGAAAGGGTATAGGGAGAGGAGAGTGTGATACATACTAGTGCTAGAAAAGGAGGAGAATCAAATGAAGATACTTATGATTCTGCTTGCAGCAGTTTTCGTGCTTAGTGCATGCGGAAATGATGAATCGCAAACGCAAGATAACCAAGGTGCCAATGATACGGAACATATGCAGCATGATGCATCCGGAAAATTGCCGGAGGGTCTGCAAGAGGCAGATGATCCGGAATTCCCGCCAGGCAGCAAAGCGATTATCCAGGCCGACCATATGGAAGGAATGAAAGGTGCCGAAGCGACTATTGTCGGTGCATTCGATACATACGCATATGAAGTGACATATACACCAACGAACGGTGGCAAGCATGTTGATCACCATCGATGGGTTATCCAGGAAGAATTGAAAGAAGCAAATGAGCATCCGCTTGAGCCTGGAATTGAGGCTACGCTCGAGGCAGAACATATGGAAGGGATGAAGGGCGCGACTGCGATTGTGGAAAAAGCAGAGGATACAACAGTATATATGGTCGACTACACTTCGACAGCAACTGGTGAAGAAGTGAAAAACCATAAGTGGCTAACGGAAGAAGAATTGGCACAGTTAAGAGAATAGCTCCATAGCGGGGCTATTTTTTTATGGAAATTTAACTTTACAAAACGTAATGGTTACGATAACATACAAAACGTAATGATTACGAAATTATCACATACATATAGAATTTGAGGAGGAAGAAGGATGAGGAAATTATGGATGAAGGTTTTAGGGGTAGCAGGATTGTTACTTCTGCTTGCAGCTTGTACGAATAATGCAGATTCAGAGGGTGACAAGAAGCATCTGACCTTTGTTTATAATTTCGCGACAAATTCCTTGGACCCGAATGTAGATTCAAGCTATGTACCTTTACGTGCGGGTATTACAGAAACACTAGTACGATTGAATGAAGATACATTAACGATTGAACCGTGGCTTGCTGAGAGCTGGGAAGGCACGAATGAAGGAAGAGAATGGACTATCAAGCTTCGTGAAGGCATCAACTTCCAGAATGGTGAGCCGATGGATGCGGAAGCGGTGAAGGCATCGTTGGAGAGATCTTTGAAGGATAACGTAGCCATCCAGAACGCATTAAAAATTGATTCTATCGAAGCAACAGATGATAGGACATTGCATATCACGAATACACAGGCGTTTCCTGAATTCGTTTCAGAACTTGTAAACCCAAATGTATCAATCATTGATGTGGAAGCAGGAGACTTTGTAAATAATCCAATTGGGACAGGCCCTTTCAAGCTGGAGTCATTCACCCCGGGCAGCAAATTGGAACTTGTGCGTAATGAGGATTATTGGGATGAAAAAGCAAAACTTGATTCTGTGACGTTCTCCTTTAATGAAGATGCGAATGCACGCTCTCTGGCATTGGAATCTGGTAACGCGGATGTTGTATTCCGTCCGGAAACAGAAAGTATTGAAAGTTTGGAAGCCAAAGATGGTGTGAAGGTCGAATCAACGGAGACCTTCCGTGTTCACCAGCTGACTATGAATATGCAGAGGGAAGCCTTGAAAGATGTGAATGTCCGTAAAGCATTGGATGCTTTGATTAATCGAGTAGAAATTGCCAAATCTGTATTGCTTGGCTATGCACAGCCGGCAAAAGGACCGTTTCCTGACTCCTTGCCATTTGCGCCAAGCTATAGTGATCATGAAACGGGAGAAGATGTGGCAAAGGACTATCTTGAGAAAGCCGGTTATTCGCTGGTGGACGGCAAGATGCAAAAAGACGGGGTACCTCTTGAACTCACAATGCTGACGTACTCTGCCAGAGCTGACCTTCCACTGATTGCACAGATATTCCAATCCGATGCAAAAAAACTTGGCATTGACGTTGAACTGCGTCAAATTGAGATACCGGAAGAATACATGGCAGCAAATCGTGATTGGGATCTGGCTACATACAGCAACCTGACAGCACCTCGTGGTGATGCAGGGTATTACTTGAATGCTACGTATCATCCAGATGGAGCTTTAAACTTCAGCGGTGCAGATGAACCAGAGCTGACTAAGATCATCGATGAATTAAATGTAACAGTAGATACAGACAAGCGTGCAGAACTCGCCGAAGCGGCTGCCAATTATGTGGATGAAAATCAAATCAATTCGTTTGTGATTTATCCAGACACGCTCGTTGCGTATGATGAAATGAAAGTAAAGAATTGGGTTACGACAAGAAGTGAGTATTATATGATTACAAATCAATTGGATGTGAAGTGATGTTTCGTATTATCGGGAGACGGCTGCTGGAGGTTGTGCTATTCATCTTATTCGTCACCTTCTTCAGTTTCCTTTTCCTTCGCCTTGCGCCAGGGGATCCGGCGCTCACGATACTGAATGTGGATGAGCTAAATGTAAGTCAAGAACAGGTTGAGGCACTTAGGGAGGACATGGGCTTCAACGATCCATTGCTTGTTCAATATGGAAAATGGCTGTTAGATTTTATTCAACTTGATTTCGGTAACTCCTATATTACAAGCCAGCCTGTTTCGGAGATGCTGCTGACTGGACGTCCGGCTACGCTGGAACTGACAATCGGCTCCTTAATCGTTATGCTTTTGATTGCTATACCCTTAGGATCGCTTTCGGCATTATATAAAGGCAGCTTAATCGATCATATCGGACGTTACTTCTCCATCATTGGTGCTGCGGTTCCAAGCTTTTGGCTCGGGCTAATCTTGATTGATGTGTTTGCGGTGAAATTAAGCTGGTTCCCGACAATGGGACGTGACAGTTTGCTGTCTCTTGTGTTGCCAGCTGTAACATTAGGACTTGCTATTGCCGGTGTTTACGTTCGGCTGCTCCGTTCCAGTCTATTGGACTCATTAGGGCAGGAATTCGTCCGCGCGGCAAGAGCACGCGGCATTGCGGAAAGACGCATCTTTTTCTCGCATGCTTTCCGTTACAGTCTGCCTCCAGTCATCACCGTATTCGGTGTCAGTCTCGGCAGTTTGATTGGCGGCGTAGTTGTGGTGGAAGTATTATTTGCTTATCCCGGTGTAGGAAAACTTGTCGTTGACTCTATCCGTCAGCGTGATTATCCGTTGATTCAAGGCTATATCGTTCTGATGGCGGCTATCGTCTTTGTCGTGAATACATTAGTAGATTTATCTTATCGATACGTAAATCCTGAACTTCGTTTAAAGAAAGGAACATCAGCTAGATGAGTGTTATGGCTTTTTCTCCTAAAAAAATAAAGAAAGCCAAGCTCTGGCTGATCAGTGCACTATTGCTTGTTGTGCTAGCAGCAGTGGCATATACGTTTCTTTACTTGAAGCACGATGCTGCGATGACGGATGTTGGGAACCGGCTGGCATCTCCGTCCTGGGAGCATCCGATGGGGACGGATCATTTAGGGCGGGATGTAATGACGCGGCTCTTACTTGGCTTCCGTCTGACTGTTGGCTACAGTATGATTGCTTTGCTAGCAGCAGTTATCATTGGTGTTCCATTCGGTTTGCTTGCTGGATTGAGAGGAGGCTGGGTTGATCGGCTATTCATGCGAATTGCCGATGGCTTTCTTGCCTTCCCGGATACAGTGATTGCGATTGTACTTAGCGGTTTGCTAGGGCCAGGTATTGGTAACTTGCTGTTTGCCATCGTACTGGTGAAGTGGGTTAACTATGCCCGTATGGTACGCAGTACAGTGCTGACAGAAGTGCAAAAAGACTACATCACCATTGCCAAAATCAATGGTCTTTCCACATTTACGATCATGCGCAAACATCTGATGCCTCACATTATCGGAAATGTACTCGTTTTAGCGAGTTTGGATTTTGGTAAGATCATCTTGCTCATTTCCTCGCTATCGTATATTGGCCTTGGCGCACAACCTCCGACGCCGGAGTGGGGCGCTATGCTGAACGAATCCAGACCATATTTCCAAGCGAATCCGGAAATGATGATCTATCCTGGACTGGCCATCGTGGTGGTAGTGTTGGTGGCTAATATTCTTGGTGACTATTTACGAGATAAATTCGATGTGAAAAAGGAGGTGCAGCCATGATTTTATCGATTAATGATCTAACCGTATCACATGGTGAGAAAACGATTGTTGACCAAGTCAGTCTGACAATCGATAAAGGAGAATGGTTTGCCCTCGTAGGTCAAAGCGGCAGCGGGAAAACGATGCTATCACAAGCAATCGGACAGCTGCTTGGACCTAATTTAAGAGCTTCTGGAAGCGTAAGCTACCAAGGCAGCAATATCCTCGAACATCCAAAAACAGAAATGAACCAATTGAGAGGGAAA
Source organism: Terribacillus saccharophilus (assembly GCA_900110015.1). Classification (GTDB taxonomy): domain Bacteria; phylum Bacillota; class Bacilli; order Bacillales; family Amphibacillaceae; genus Terribacillus; species Terribacillus saccharophilus. Next base: position 144,386 of record FOCD01000005.1, read on the forward strand.
GCGATCAGTTACATTTTCCAAGATTATCATGGTTCTTTCACCCCGTTTCTGACGATTCAGCAGCATATGGATGAGTATTTGCAAACGCATGGAGTGAAAGAGAAGAAGAAGCGTAAAAACATGATAAAAGAAGCATTTGAATCGGTTGGTCTGGATGCGTCTTTAGTTAGGAGATACCCATTCCAGCTAAGCGGAGGCCAGCTTCAGCGTGTGTCTATCGCGCTAGCACTTCTTTTAGAACCTGACATTCTGATTGCAGATGAAGCAACAACTGCACTTGATAGCGTATCTGCGCATAGGATTCTTTCCTTGCTTCAAGAGCTCCAGCTAAAAACAGGCTGTGCAATTCTTTTCATCACACATGATTGGCGACATGTTGCGCGTTATGCAAATAAGATCGCTGTCATGAAAGATGGAAAAATCATTGAATCTGGATCAAAACAGAAGCTCATCCATCAGCCAGAACATGTGTATACCAAACAGCTTATACAAGCTGCACCAACGCTTCCAATGCGCATCAAGGAGGCAAGCAAGTCGTGACTGTTATGGAAATCAGTAATTTGAAAAAGAGCTATACTCCTGGCAAGCTGGCTGTGAATGATGTGTCTCTTTCCATTCAACAAGGGGAAAGCTTGGGATTAGTAGGCGAAAGCGGATGTGGTAAAAGTACGTTGGCTCGCTGTCTGCTAGGTGTAGAAAAGATTGATGGCGGATCTATCATTTATAATAATACGCCCCTAGCCAATGCAAATCGTAAGGAGTTTCGAGACTATCGCCGAAACGTTCAGACAGTTTTTCAAAATCCAACTGCTGCACTTAATCCAAAGCTTAAAATCAAGGGCTCCTTGCTGGATCCTTACTTACAGTTTCAGCGGGAGCTTGAACTGGAGCACTTTACATTCTCTTCAAAACAAGGTTTTGTGGAGCAGTTGCTCGAAGCGGTGGAACTTCCGAAAGAACTTGGCGACCGTTATCCACATGAGCTGAGTGGCGGACAAAAGCAACGCGTAACCATTGCGCGCGCAATTAGCATCGAGCCAAAACTCATTATTTTGGATGAACCAACAGCAAGTCTTGATGTGCTTTCCCAAGGAGCCGTTCTCGAACTTCTCTCGTCCCTGCAAAAGATGCTGGGCATGTCCTATCTGTTCATCTCACATGATTTGGCAGCTGTTTATCAGCTTTGTCAGCGCATTGCAGTCATGAAAGATGGCGAGCTGCTGGATATTTTTCAGAAGGAAGATATTTATGATAATAGCCGACATGCATATACGAAAGAATTGATCAGCATATTTTAAGCGGATGCACCCGAGGAGCATCCGCTTTTCTCTTATCCCTCAAACTCTTTGATAAGACTTTCCAAAGACATCTCTCCAATATTTCCTTCCGGCCGTTTCCGGACAGCAACTGTTTTGTTTTCTTTCTCACTGTCTCCGACTATTAACAGATAAGGCATCTTCTGCTGTGACCCTTCCCGTATCTTCAATCCTATTTTCTCTGAACGGTCATCCACTGACACACGGTACCCTGCCTTCCGCAATTCCTCACAAACTGCATGTGCGTAATCAGCATGTGCGTCGCTAATAGGAAGAACGCTTGCTTGAACTGGTGCTAACCAGAATGGGAAGTCTCCTGCGTAATGCTCGATGAGAATGGCCATAAAACGCTCGATTGAACCGTAGATTGCCCGGTGAATCATAATCGGCTGTTTGCGGCTGTTCTCTTGATCGATATAGCTGCAGTCGAATTTCTCCGGCATCTGGAAATCTAGCTGAACAGTCCCGCATTGCCAGCTGCGGCCAAGGCTGTCGAGTATGTGGAAATCAATTTTCGGTCCGTAGAAAGCACCATCACCAGCGTTAACTTTATAAGCAATTCCCTGTCGTTTTAGCACATTCTCTAAGGCTGCCTCCGCTTTATCCCAAACAGCTGGCGAACCCATGAAGTCCTCTGGACGAGTGGAAAGCTCTACTTCATAAGAAAAGCCGAATAGGCTGTAAAATGTATCGATTAGCTGCAATACTTTCTCCACTTCTTGTTCAATTTGATCTTCCCGAACGAACAGATGCGCGTCATCTTGTGTGAATGAACGGACGCGCAGCAGTCCGTTTAGAGATCCGGACAATTCGTGCCGATGTACCAGTCCTAATTCTGCATAACGTAAAGGAAGGTCGCGATAACTGCGTAGCTTGCTGTTGTAGATGAGGACTGCTCCTGGGCAGCTCATCGGTTTAATAGCATAACGCTGATCATCCACTTCTGAGAAATACATATTTTCGTGATAGTGATCCCAGTGGCCGGACTGCTCCCAGAGCTGCTGCTTCATCATGATCGGAGTCTTGATTTCATCATATCCAGCCTGTGCATGTTTTTCCTTCCACAACTCCTCCAATTTATTGCGTAATACCATTCCCTTAGGCAAGAAGAAAGGCATCCCTGGCGCTTCCTCCATACTTAGGAAAAGTTCGAGCTGCTGACCAAGTTTCCGATGGTTTCGTTTTTCTGCTTCTGCTTGTTTGTTCATGATAATTCCTCCTTTTATATATAAAAAAGACCACAATCTTCCCGTGATAGGGACGATTGTGGTCGTGGTTCCACCCAAAATTCCGCCAATACTGGCGCTTCATTGTGATAACGGATTTCCCGATAGCGGATACTGCTAGTTCCCCGCTATAGCTTGAAGGTGGTAATCCAAATCTTTCTCCTGCAGGGCTCTCAGCCGGTGACCCTGCTTTCTGTCAGGAGAGGGATGATCTGAATCATGTCCTTCGCATTGCTTTTAAGATATAAAATTGTAAACAAAAAGACCGCACTCATCTCCCTAAAGGGACGATTGCGGTCGTGGTTCCACCCTAATTCCATCAGCATACAGCTGACGCTCCAAAATACGATAACGGTCTTCCCGATTACGGATACTTGAGTTTCCCCGTAATAGCTCCAAGGCGGTAATGCATGTGCTTATCTGCGAAGGTTCCAGCAATTCCTTCACTCTCTGAAAGAAAGAGGCGCGCGCATCTTGTCCTTATCAATGCTTTTGTTTTGTTGTATGCTCAGTATACAGATGCTGGATATATCCGTCAAATGGAAATGAGGGATTTTTTTGAGAGACCCAAAAGATACTGCTAAAAGATTCATTAAGATCAATCATCCGGAATGCGAAGGCGCAATGCTTGCAGGAAGCTGTGCCAGAGGGGAAGCAACAGCAACTTCAGATTTGGATATCATTATTTTGTATACAGGAGAAGATCGTGCGTACAGAGAATCGTTGCTTTTTGAAGGTTGGCCGGTAGAGGTGTTTGTATACACAGGAGAAGCTTACCAAAATTTCTTTGCAAGTGACGCAGAGCGCGGAATCCCTTCCATGCCAAGGATGGTGAGCGAAGCGATTGTACTGAAAGAGGCGCCGGTTGTTACCAAAATGAAATCCGAAGCAAGCAGTATATTCGCTGCTGGACCTTCACCTTGGAACAAACAAAAGATTGATCATAATCGGTATATGATTACGAATCTGATTGATGATTTTCTGGATAAAGAGATTGGCGGAGAAGCTTATTTCCTAGCAAATACAATCGTCAATGATCTGGCTATCTTTTCGCTTCGCACCAGACAGCATTGGATTGGTTCTGGTAAATGGATGTTTCGGGAACTGAAAGGTATGGATCCAACTCTTGCAAATCAATTTGAACAAAGCTTAGAAGCGTTTTATAAGCAACACAATAAGCGACCTATCGTGCAGCTTGCAGATGATTGCTTGGAGCCATTCGGTGGTCGCCTATTCGAAGGATATTACTTGGGTTGAGGGGGAGAAATCTATGAAAATAAGAAAATTGACAGCAGCTGATGCAGAAGCATACTGGGAACTAAGACTACAAGCCTTGCAGGCACATCCTGACGCATTTGGTACCTCCTATGAGGATGCGGTGAAACAGAGAAACCCGATAGAGCGGATAAGGGGAAATTTTGAGAGTTCGGATGCTGAGACCTATGGAATATTTATGGATGATGCGCTTGCAGGAAATGCGACATTAAGTTACGAAACACCAGCAAAACTCCGTCACCGAGCTAATTTAGTGGCGGTTTATCTGGCACCAGAAACACGTGGAAAAGGGTATGGGAAAATGCTGATAGAGCATATGATCCAAGTGGCTAAAAACAGGAAAGGCATCGAGAAGCTAAATCTTGCTGTCGCTGTGACAAATCCGGTTGCCAAGCATGTTTACGAACAAGCTGGGTTCAAGCAGTTTGGTGTAGAAAAGCATGCATTGAAGATTGGAGATACATATATATCAGAAATACATATGGCTTTGATTTTGGAGGAGAGCAGATGAATTTCATTTTTGATTTGGATGGTACCCTTTGTTTCAAAGGCAGACCTGTTACAAAGAATATAATCGACACATTGAAAGAACTGGAGCAGAATGGCCATCAAGTAATCTTTGCTTCAGCTCGCCCAATCCGTGATCTGCTGCCTGTTATTGATGAGCACTTTCATTCCACCACTCTTATTGGAGGCAATGGCTCACTCATTTCCAGTAATGGAAAGGTGATTTTCTCTAGAGCATTTTCATCCATTCAATTAGCCGCCATGAAAAATCTAATAGATATATACAACGCTGCTTACTTAATAGACGGAGATTGGAATTATGCATATACAGGAGATCCAGAGCACCCGATAAGGTCCAACCTTGATCCAAATGGACTGGCTGAAGAAGTGCTATTGGAGGATTTGGGACAGGTAGTAAAAGTCCTTATCCTTCATTCAGCTGATCAAGAAAAAATAGCTTCAGAGGCAGAAAAATTAGGGCTGCGGGTTCATCGTCATCGTGGTGAGGATATTGTAGATATTAGCCCGCCAGGTATCGATAAATGGAGTGCAATACAAGAAATTGGAATCAGGAAAGATGAGTATATTGCTTTTGGCAATGATGCGAATGATATTGAGATGTTTCGCAATTCCAAGTATGCGGTGATGATTGGAGACCATGAAGAATTAGCGCGCTATGCACATAGAGCCATTCCTTTGGATGAGGTTTGTGAACAGAGCATTGTAGGTTGCTTAAAGGAATTCAATGATGAACAAATGAACATGGCACTTACGTGAAATACATAGAGTTTGGTTTGGGGAATCACTGGCTGATCCGTACAGAATATGAAAATGAAGATGGTCAGAGCATGAAAAGAAGGGGATAGACTTTCCGATATATTTCTACTCTCTTTATCTTTCGTATTTGGATAAATCAATCTGTTTTCATCTTAGATACAAAGGATGGATGGAAGAAACAAAAAAAGAACCGGAAATCCTTTAAATTCATAATCGGTATAGTAAGCAAATGAACCCTCGCTAATGCGAGGGTTCATTCTTTAATCAACAAATAGATAAAATATGGCGCGCCGATTGCTGAAACAACCAAACCAATCGGAATTTCTGATGGTGCCAGAATCGTCCGAGACAAAGTGTCTGCTACGAGCATGATTAGTGCTCCGATAAGTGCACAAATCGGAAGCAGATGCTTATGATTCGGTCCGACGATGCGGCGGGCTAAGTGAGGTGCGACAAGTCCGAGGAATGTGATTGCTCCCCCAGCGGCTACGCAAGCTCCCGCCAGTGCAACCGCAAGGAGCAGCAGGATTGTGCGCTCTTTTTGCACCGGAGCCCCAACACCAACCGCGATTTGGTCGCCTAGTGTTAAAACGTTCAACGCTTTAGCCTTAAAGATAGCATATGGGACGAGTAGAATAATCCAAGGCAGAAGTGCCAATACATAATTCCAGCTTGTCTGCCAGATGCTGCCGTTCAGCCAGATGGTAGCTTGCGTGAAATCCTTCGGCTCCATCATAAGCTGAAAGACGATAATCAGACCGCCGAAAGCGGCGTTAACACCAATACCGACAAGGATCAACCGGACTGGAGTGACACCCTTCTTCCATGCCAGTGCATAGATAAGGCTTGCTGCAAGGAATGCCCCAGCGAATGCGAATAGTGGCATGATGAATACTTGCAGGCTGCCAGTACCAGCTAGCTTGTCCTGCAGGAAGAAAATATAAAGAACTACAGCGAAACCTGCACCGGCATTAATTCCTAATATACCTGGGTCGGCCAGTCCATTTTGGGATACACCTTGCAAAATGGCGCCAGCGATACCCATACCGATACCTATCAGTAGCGCAATCACCATACGTGGCAGACGGAAATCAAATAGAATCACATCAAACGATCCATCGCCTGTACCAAGCAAAGTTTTCACCACATCTGAAGGTCCAATCGGGATTGTCCCTGTATTCAAGCTGATGAAAAATATAATGAGAATAGCAACTATTAATCCGATAGCTACCAGACTTGTCTTTTTCGCAGAGTGTATCATATGTTTTTACCCTCCCGGCGAGCTAGATAAATAAAGAATGGAACGCCGATTAAAGCTGTGAGGGCGCCAACAGGTGTTTCGAAGGGCGGATTGATCATCCGGGATGCGATATCCGCAAAATTAAGCAGTATACCGCCCAATACAGCTGAACATGGAATGATCCAGCGATAATCTGGTCCGACAAGGAACCGGGTGATATGCGGAATAACCAATCCGACAAAGCCGATTGTACCGCCGACCGATACGGCAGCTCCCGTTAAAATCAGCACAACAAGCACTCCTGCTGCTTTCACCAGGCCGGTCTTCAAACCAAGTCCAGTCGCCACATCTTCTCCGAGACTAAGTGTCGTAACAGATCCGCTGATGAATAATGCCAGTACTAAGCCGATTGCAGCAGCAGGAAATAACAGCTTCACTGTATCCCATTGCACATTTGCAACACCGCCTGCGTACCAGAAGCTCAAATCCCGAGCAACATCAAAATGAATTGCCATTGCGTTGGAGAAAGCTCCGAGCAGAGCAGTGATAGCAGTTCCTGCCAATGCCAGCTTCACTGGTGTTAATCCGGTTCTTGCCAACAGGCCTATTCCGAAAACAAGACCTAGGCCAAGTCCTGCACCCAGAAATGAGAATAGAAGCAGATTCACATTGGAGATGCCAGGCAGGAAGACAAGCGCAATCGCAATCATAAACGTCGCACCAGAAGTTACTCCCATGATTTGCGGAGAAGCAAGCGGGTTACGAGTCATCCCTTGCATGATCGATCCGGATGCAGCAAGCATTGCGCCAATTAAAACTGCCGCTACAGTACGAGGCATACGAAGCCGATGAATAATCTGGTGAGATGTATTTGTAGCATCATAATGGAAAATACTATTCCAGACAGTGCTGAGTGAAATATCCGCTACACCGAATGCAATGGATAGTCCTATCGAAAAAATCAGCAGGGCGATACCTGCGATAAGTATGATTGTACCAATGAGTCTGCGTGCTTGCATCGTTATCCCGCTTTCTACGCTCTATCTATGCCAAAATAATGAAATGACGCTTGTAATTGATAATGAGAATTGTTATCATCTAATATGAGATTATAACATAAACCAAGAGGTGAGTCCCTTGTTCAAAAGAAAGAGTATGTTTTTACTTCTGGCAGTCTTCGCCAGTGTTGTATTCATTATAACAGGTTGCGGCAATAACGATTCAAGTGATAATGCCGAAAGTAATTCTTCTGATAAGGAGAGTAATGAAACTCGTACTGTGACAGATGCAATGGGTCATGAGGTCGAGATTCCTGCAAATCCTAAAAATGTACTAGCTTCCTATTTGGAGGACAATCTTGTAGCACTAGATATTACACCAGTAGCACAATGGTCTGTAAATAACGGTTCTCCGCAAGGATACTTGCAGGACAGCTTGAAAGATGTACAAACAATTGATTCCACACTTCCTTTCGAGGCAGTAGCAAGCGTCAAACCAGATTTGATCATCATGGATTCTGCATCCATGGTAGAAGGCGATAAATATGAGCAGTACAATAAGATTGCTCCTACTTATGTAATGGGTACGGAAGAAAACGGCGACTGGCGCAAAGAACTGCAAACAATGGGTGAAATCTTCGGTAAAGAAGATGAAGCACAGAAAGCGCTTGATGATTACGATGCAAAAGCTGCAGATGCAAAAGAACAGATTCAAGGTGCAATCGGAGATGAATCCGCTGCAGCTATCTGGCTTGTTGGCGGACAGCTTTACATCGTGAGTGAGAACCTATCCAGCGGTGCGGTACTTTACGGTGACCTAGGTATAACAGTTCCAGAAGGTGTCAAAGAAATTTCCGAAAGCGCAACAGCAAACTGGAACCCAGTTTCCCTAGAACAATTGGCAGAAATGGATGTCGACCACCTATTCCTGATCAATAGTGATGAAGGTGACGGATCTGAAATCCTTGATGATCCATTGCTTGCTAATGTACCAGCTATCAAAGATGGCAATGTGTATAAATATGATAAAGAAACAAGCTGGCTGTACACTGGCCCGATTGCGAACGAGCAAATCGTGGACGATGCAGTGGAAAGCTTAGTGAAGTAAAGAAAAACTTCTTCCCTGTGAAAATGGGGAAGAAGTTTTTTGAATTTGACATATACTAGAAGTAGCTGTAATCTTGTAAAAAAACATAAGTAATTCGCTGACGAGAACAAGTAGTCAAGACAGCTTATCTTTAGAGAGTCGACGGTTGGTGCAAGTCGATGATAAGGTCATGATGAAAAATCCTCTCCGAGAAGCAAAGCCGATATGTAGGCTTTGACGGTTTTCCACCGATACAAGGGACGCGTATGATAGTACGTAGTGTTTCCGACTAAAACCCTACTTATGGTTTTTTTATTTTGGAATTTTCGGTAGAACCCGACGCTGTGTATGCAGTGTCGGGTTTTTTATTTCTATTTAAAGGAGTGAAAGGGATGAAGAAGGCAGTTTTAAAAGAGCAGAAAATAAGAGAATACTGGCAGGAGAACGACACTTTTCACGCATCTGTTCGGAACAGGGAAGGAAAGAAGCCGTACGTATTTTATGAAGGACCGCCAACAGCAAATGGAATGCCGCATGCAGGGCATGCATTAGGAAGAACCATCAAGGACTTTATCGCTCGCTACAAAACGATGGACGGTTATCAGGTCAAGCGCAAGGCGGGATGGGATACGCATGGTCTGCCAGTTGAGTTGGAAGTAGAGAAGCAGCTGAAGATAAGCGGAAAAGATCAAATCGAGACATATGGCATTGAGCGTTTCATCGAGAAGTGCAAAGAAAGTGTGTTCACGTACGAGCGGGAGTGGAAGCAGTTTACGGAAGCGCTCGGATATTGGGTCGATATGGAGGATCCGTATATCACGCTGGATAACAGCTACATCGAATCAGTATGGCACATCTTATCGCACATCCATGAGGAAGGTTTATTGTATAAAGGACATCGAGTAGTCCCGTATTGTCCGCATTGTGAAACATCCTTGAGCTCACATGAGGTAGCCCAAGGCTATAAAGACGTATCAGATTTATCTGCAACGGCTAAGTTTTTGGTGGAAGGTACGACTGACGAATACCTGTTAGGCTGGACGACTACACCTTGGACATTGCCTGCGAATGTGGCGATTGCTGTCCATCCGGATCTTACCTATGTGACGGTCCAACAGGAGAATGAGAAATATATTGTAGCAGAAGGATTAGCTAAGACTTTATTCAAAGAAGATTTTAAAGTTGTAGCATCCTGTAAAGGAAAGGACTTAGCAGGTGTCCGTTATGAAGCACCTTTCTCTTACATCAAAATAAACAAAGGACACGAAGTAGTGCTAGCAGATTTCGTTACAGACCAAAGTGGAACCGGTCTTGTGCACATCGCTCCGGCATACGGAGAAGATGACTATCGCGTTGTGCAGGATAATGATCTGGATTTTGTCCACATTGTGGATGGAAAAGGAAGATATACAGAAGAAATCACACCGCTTGCTGGCCGCTTCGTAAAAAATAGCGATGTGGATATCATAAGGCTGCTTGCAGAGAGAAACAGGTTATTTCATAAAGAAAAATACACGCATAGCTATCCGCATTGCTGGCGCTGTGATTCGCCACTTCTGTATTACGCAATGGAGGGCTGGTTCATCCGGATGACCGATGTGAAGGAGAAAATGCAAGAGAATAACCAGAAGGTCGAGTGGCATCCAGGTCATATGCAGGAAGGGCGTTTCGGTAAATTCCTTGATAATATGGTCGATTGGAATATCGGAAGAAACCGTTATTGGGGAACACCGTTAAATGTATGGACCTGCAAATGCGGCAAAGTAAAAGCACCAGGATCCATCGCAGAGCTAAGGCAGGAAGCGATTGGTTCTGTACCGGAAAATGTAGAATTGCATAAGCCATATGTAGATCAAATCCAGCTTCGCTGCGAATGCGGTGATGTTATGCAGCGTACTAGTGAAGTCATTGATGTCTGGTTCGACAGTGGTTCAATGCCATTTGCGCAATACCACTATCCGTTTGGTGACAAGAAGCTGTTTGAAAGCCAGTATCCTGCTGATGTAGTCATCGAGGGAGTGGATCAGACAAGAGGATGGTTCTACAGTCTCCTTGCGGTATCTACTTTGATGACCGGAAAAGCGCCTTATAAGCGGGTCCTGTCACTTGGCCACATCCTTGATGAAAACGGACAGAAGATGTCAAAAAGCAAAGGGAACGCGCTGAATCCAACAGAGCTTATGGAAACGTACGGAGCAGACGCATTGCGGTGGGCGCTGCTTTCCGATAGCGCACCTTGGAATAATAAACGCTTCTCAGAACGAACAGTTGCACAAGCAAAATCGAAAATGATTGATACGTTGTCTAATGTCTTTTCCTTCTATCAGCTTTATCAGCAAATCGATCAATTTGATGGAGAGAGGGACAGCGGGGGAGTGCGTACAACACTGGATGAGTGGGTGCTGTCCCGCCTACACAGCGTTACGAAGCAAGTGAACGATTATTTGGAGCAGTATGATATAACAAATGCCGCAAGAGAATTAGGTGTCTTTTTAGATGAGTTGAGTAATTGGTATGTAAGAAGATCACGGCAGCGGTTCTGGAGCAGCGGTATGACAGATGACAAACGTGCTGCCTTCAGCACACTTTATGAAGTACTGAAGAAAACGGCGCAGCTGCTTGCACCATTTACACCGTATATTGCGGAAGACATCTACTTGCAATTGACGGGCTGCAGTGTACATTTAACGGATTATCCAAAGCCTTGCAGTGAGTTGATCAATATACAGCTGGAGAAGGATATGACAACAGTCCGTCAAGTTGTGGAACTTACTCGTGCAGCCAGGAATGCAGCGGGAATCAAAACGAAACAACCTCTAGCGGCATTGTATGTTCTAGGTGAAAACGATAGCGAACGCTTGGTGGACTACACTGAGACAATAAAAGATGAGACGAATGTAAAAGAGATAGAACTAAAAGAAAAAGAAGGCTTGTTCACGTACTCCGTGAAGCTGGACTTTGCAACTGCTGGACCTAGACTTGGCAAGCGTGTTGGAGAAGCAAAACAGGCATTAGCACAGATTGAACAATTGCAGATAAAAGAGTTGATAGAAAACGGCAAGATAAACATATCTGATTTAGAACTGAGTACAGCAGATGTGATCTTAGAAAAAGTGCCTTCTGACCAGTTGCTGCTGTCAGAAGGAAATGGACTTTCTGTACTTTTGGATACGAAGCTGACAACCGAACTGAAGGAAGAAGGCTTTGTCCGTGAAGTAATCCGCGAAGTGCAGACGTATCGGAAAGAGCTTGATCTGCCTGTAGAAAAGCGCGTGAACCTATATGTTGATGCCAGCCCTGCTGTAATAGATGTGATGAAAAAATATACGGATATGCTTTATCACAATCTTGTTTTACAGAATGTGCTTTATAGACAGTGTGATAAGGCAAAATCTGTTGAAGTAGACGGAGAGCATCTGCATCTTGGGGTCGAATAAGAGATATGTTTGCTGGACTTTGGCACCGTAAATGTCGAAACAAACACTGTGTACCTCCTCTATGTTTAATAGAACCTCTCTCGCGGTAAACATTACTATACCAAAAGGAGGTATGCTTTATGGCAAGAAGGAATCCAGCACACAAGGCAGCGCTAAGTGTCGTTTGCGCAGGAGCTGTGTTAGGGGCTGGAAGCTTCATGATTCCGGGTGCGGCACCAGTAGAAGCCGAATCTGGGGAAGCAGTCTATTCTTCCGAAACGAATGAAGCAGCTCTTGAAACACTTCAAACTATTTATACGAAGGCATCTGAAGGGTCTTCCATCGGAGTGGCCGATAATTTCTTAATAGGTAAAACGACTCGGGCGGATGTCATAGATAGTCTCGGTGAACCTTATCTGTCCGATGCTTTTGATATCTATCATGCAGAGATGGGTAATCCAGGATTCAGCTTCGCATACAGTCAAGATGGCACGTTGAAAGAAATTCGCTATTTAGGAACTAATGTAGAGCGGCAGACGAATCTAGGTAGCATTACACCTGCTGTGCTAGAGGATCAGCTTGGCAAGGCGGATGCTATTACTTCTATCTCGCAGACGAACCAGCATAAATATCAATATGATACCGGCGATTTCGAACTGGAATTCATCGTGAATGATGAGACACTTCAAGTCGATCACGTAAATCTGGTACCAAATAATTAAGTAAAGCAGGAGGATTACTCCTGCTTTTTTGTTGTCCAAATATATTGCACTGGCAGAATTAACGTTCCGATCATTGTTGTAGTGAGGAGAAAAATACTTGGATGAGCTGACAAGTGAATTTCAAGTGCGGTACAGATTGCTGATGTCAGCAAGAAGAGATCATATGCAGAGTAACCTTTCTTTTTGCTACTCATCCAGCCCATTACAAAAAGAGGAACTAGTAGAGAAGTCCATACATCACTTTGCGTAAGTTCGAGTCCAGAATTAGCTTTATAAAGCAGCCAGCTGTAAATAGGGATTGTCAGTACGACGCTGCCAATTGTGAACAACAGATGTTTTTTCAAAAAGAAATCTCCTTATTAATAGGGTTTTCCTTAAGTGTAAACGAATGATGTTAGGGGATGGTTAAAAATAGGAGGTTTCCTAAATGGCTAAAATAGCAATTATCACAGGTGTCTCGTATCCTCGTTCCATTGGTACGGCAGTTTGCCGCCGATTAGCAGAACAAGGAATGGATATCTTTTTTACATATTGGCGGGCAGGTGAAACATGGCCCGATCAGTTAATGAACGAAATTACGGAAACGGGAGTTAGGTGCAAAGGACTGGAAGTAGATTTAGAACAATCAGAGGCAGCTGAAGCTATTCTGCAAGAAGTACAACAGCAGCTTGGAGTTCCGGCTGTATTAATCAATTGCGCTGCTTTTTCCGAGAATGGCAATTATACGGAGCTTGATGCTGTTCAATTAGACCGACACTATGCTGTGAATATGAGAAGTGTTTTCTTGCTTTGTACGGGTTTTGCGAGATTGTTCAAAGAAAAAAAGACTGACAGCAATGGGAGTATCGTTAATCTTACTTCCGGTCAGAGCCAAGGGCCTATGCCGGATGAACTTGCATATATAGCAACTAAAGGTGCCATTACCGCCTTCACTCAATCACTTGCAGCAGATTTAGCATCGCTTGGAATCAATGTAAATGCAGTAAACCCTGGACCGACAGACAGCACATGGATGACAGGCGATATAAGACAGCATCTGTTGCCCAAATTTCCGAAAGGGAGAATTGGGGAGCCGGATGATGCAGCGAGACTTATTAGTTTCCTAGTCGGAGAAGATGGATATTGGGTGACAGGTCAGGAAATACATTCAGAAGGTGGATTCATTCGAAAGTGAATTAACTGGTAAAAAAATCTATTATTGGTTGATGCTATCAGTTAAGATGATAAGGAAGTGATAATAAGGGGGAAACTGATTGCGCTATCTATATGAAGAAATGGTAAAGGAAACTGGTAAAGAAATGCCTGGGTATCCTGCATTCGCGAGCTTAATGAAAGGCATGCAGGACGAGCTTCAGGAAAAATACGGGGATTTCTACGCGGTTTATAATACAGATGACGTTCATTATGAATTATGGACAATTGTAGAGGAAGATATCCGAAAAGAGAATCCAGAAATTGAGCATGTGGCGCAGCTATTTGAGCGATTGGAAAGCTCTTCCTTTGAATATGATGAAGAAGCAGCAGTGCCTGTTTATAAGGTATTTCGCTCATTGAATAACCAGGTATATGCATACCCTGAAGCTGGTGTGGCTTTTGCCAAGATTCCATATTTCAGTGATGCGAGCATCCTCTACATACAATGTGTCCTCGCTACCGGAAAAGAAAATATCACGAATTTCCTGACTACGCTAAGAGATAGAGTATGGAAGAAAAGCAGAGATGAAGTTCTTGTGTTCAAAGATAGTATGGAGGGAGTCACACAGGAACAGCAGCAAGTGACAAACACTGTGACGCGGGAAAATGTAGTATTAGATGAAACTGTGAAAAAAGAGATTTACGGTATGATTGATCAATTCTTCACCGAAGATCGATCCTTCTTCACTACCTATGATATTCCGTATCGCCGCGGCATTCTCTTGTATGGACCGCCTGGCAACGGTAAAACGACACTTGTAAAGTCGATTGCCAATACAGTTGCAGCTCCGGTTGCTTACTGGCAGATCACCGAACATACCTCCAGTGAATCAATAGAGGAAGTATTCAGCTCGGCTACTAGGCTGGCACCGATGGTACTGGTCATCGAAGATATCGACTCCATGCCGGAAGGAGTACGCTCCTATTTCTTGAATACATTGGACGGTGCAACGTCCAAAGAAGGTATCTTCCTAATCGGGACAACCAACTACCCGGAGCAAATCGATTCTGGTTTGGTCAACCGCGCTGGACGATTTGACCGTGGTTATGAAATTACACTGCCGGATGCGTCTTTGCGCAGTCAATACATAGAGAAGGTTGGATTCTCGAGACTGCTTGATGCAGAAGAAATGGAAAAGGTCGTGGACAAGTCTGAGGGCTTCTCGTTTGCGCAAATGAAAGAGCTTTTTGTTTTTCTTGCAGCGGCAAAGCATCAAGGAGACACTGTTTCAGTTAAGGAAATCATTAAGAATATGAAACGGGAACATAAGAAAAGTAAGACCGGAAAATGGTGGGAAGAACAGCAGGATGAATTAGGGTTCCGTTGAGAATCAAGATACATTAAAAGATTCATAGTTATTGGCTTACAGTATTTCACCAAGAAGCTGCAATTAACCGGAGATACTTCTCCGGTTAATAGCCAAAATTGATATACTGTCGTAATTTTAAACTTTAAGTTCTTTTTTTCTTTTTCCGAGTTTCCAGACAACAACCCCGATAATCGCAATGATAATTAATCCAAGCACACCATACTTGTAGTAATCAAGGTATGCTTCCATTTGGGTCCACGAAGCTCCGACCCATACCCCCATCATGACTACTATTGAATTCCAAATTAACGTTCCGATAAAAGAAAATAAAAGGAATACACCAAAATTCATCTTAGCCATACCAGCAGGAATGGAGATTAAGCTCCTGACCAGCGGAATAAATCGGCAGATAAATACAGCCCACACATCGTACTTTTCAAACCATGCTGCTGCTTTGTGCAGGTGAGCTGAATTGAGCCGCAGCCATTTTGGTTGTTTATCTATCCAATTCGAAAGCTTGTCTATATCAAATAACGTTCCAATCCAATATAAAATGGAGGTGCCAATTAACGCTCCGAGTGTAGCGGATAATATGACGAATATTGTGTTCAAATTCGTAGTAGCCGCTAGGAATCCACCGAACAAAAGGGTGACTTCTGAAGGCAACGGAGGAACTATAATTTCAATCATCATTAAAAGGGCTATGGCAGGGTAGCCATATGCAGCCATTAATTCATTCATCCAAGTTTCCAATTTAGCGCCTCCTTTTGCTACTTATTGCTATTCATCATAGCGGTATGGACAACGAGGGTATCATCTAGATAGCCGAATGGAAATATATAATCAGGCAGCACATCTATAGGGTTTATAAAATAAAGTAAAGCTGCACCAAAAAGTATTAATTCTCGTTTTGTTCCGATACCAGATTGAAATTTATAAAACATGTGCTTGAGGTCGCTTACTAATTTGCCTGCACTTCCGACGGATGTAATTTTTTCATTGAATTTATCATCAATTATTTGTTTCCCGCCATCGGTAAGTGAAATTTCCTCATATGCGGCAAGTTGATTGAGCATTCTTTCTGTTGTGAAGGAAGGATCTGCCTGCTTGCAAAGTGCTTCTAAATGATGCTCTGTCTGTAAAGTTTCAGTTTGATCAAGAAAACCGGCTGAACGCATCAAGTCCTCGTGTGAAACGTCCAGAACTTCACTGAACTTTTTAAGGTGGTTAACGGTCACTTTGCGTTTACCGTTCAGGATCTTGGAGATGATAGCAGTATCAATAGCAGTGCGTCTGCTCAATTCCCGGATGGATATTTTTTTTTCTTTGATTAAGGAACGTAGAAGATTCTCTATATTGGAATTATCTTTGTTAATGTCCATAATGAAGACATCTCCTCTTTTAGATTTTATTTTCTAACCGTACAAGGATGTTGACAATTTGTCAATAGATGCGGTAGAAAGGAATAAGAAAGAAGGAAAGAAGGAAAGAAAAATGCAAATGAAGCGTGACCACATTATCATCTTGCTCTTATGTGCTGTGTCTGGAGTGATTGATGTATTAGGTTATATTGGTTTATCGCATGTGTTTACTGCCAACATGACAGGAAACATTGTGTTGCTAGGTATTGGTATTGGCGATGCAAGGCAGGTTGTTTTGAGTAATGCAGCTTTAGCGTTAGTAGGTTTCGTCATAGGGATCATTGCTACTGTATTTATACAAAGGAAGAGCGGTACATCAAGAAGTATTCTAACTTGGGAATTTATTTTGATTTTACTTTCTGCAATAATAATTCTGCTCATACCGGTCGGTGGAGTCATTTCATCAATTATCCTTTTAATTTTAAGTATTGCTATGGGAATGCAAACTATAGCCGGAAGGAATCTCAAGATTGCTGGTCTTTCCTCTACGGTGCTGACGAGTACACTTGCAGCCTTCGTGGAAGGGGTTATGGGGGTTATGCAAAAAAATGCTCAAAAGCTTTCGCTTGATACTTATCTTAGAGGCGGTGCCATTCTCCTTTATCTATTAGGAGCCGCGGCTGGTAGTTTAAGTGAAAGACTCATCGGGCTGCATACTATTTGGATAGGTGTGGCGTTGCTAGCGGCAGTACTATTGCTCCAAAGTAAAAAAAATAGAGCACGATAAAGAAGAAGATCCGTTTGGATCTTCTTCTTTATTTGCTTATAACATCATGTATAGCAGTTATCTCATCCTCAGGCACTACTAAGTAGTAAATTCCATTGATTTTCGTGCCTTCACCTCTCATTTCATGCTCTTGAACAGAATTACGGACATTGCGGTAATCTGTTAAAAGATGACGCATGGAAGCAAGGTTTATATTTGTCTGCACGTTTTTACCCAATACAGCTAATAAGTCATCAATTTTGCCGACAGATTTGATGTTGGCGCCTTTATTGAGTACGGCTTCAATTACTTGACGCTGTCTAGCATTTCTTCCAAAATCCCCATCAGGGTCTAAGTGACGCATTCTTGCATAGCCCAAAGCTTGCTGTCCATCTAAATCGATTTGCCCTTTTTTATAATGATAGTCTTTTTTGTAAAAGCCTTCATCATACCAATCTAGGTCGTTTTCTACCGTCACACCGCCTACAGCATCGACAAGATCGGCTAGACCTTGCATATTAATCTCTACGAAATAATCGATATCAACGTCCAGCAGATTTTCTACTGTTTCTAAGGACATGTCAACACCGCCAAAAGCATAGGCATGATTGATTTTATCAACTGTATTGTGTCCAATGATTTCCGTTCGGGTATCACGAGGAATACTTACCAAGTCCATCGATTCAGTGGATGGATCCAATGACATAAGCAACAAAGCATCTGAACGCCCAGAGTCAAATTCCCTTTCATCGATACCAAGTAAAAGAACATTTATTCTCTCTTTGTTCTTGATTTTCTCAGATGTCACACCCTCATCGATTGCTTTCGTTTCCTTCTGGATACCGTCAACTGTCTGTTTTACATCCCTTGCGGTAAGAAGGAGGAAGGAGCCAACTCCAATCACGAGGATAAGAAGGATAAGTAAGATATACCTGCCTATTCGTCGCTTGCGCTTACGCTTTGTTTTACGTTGTTTTTCCATTTTCGTACTACCCCCCATACCATTCCAAGGTACGCTGTTGTTGACGATTTGTCAACAACATGCATAAAAGAAAATATAAGAGGGATACTAACTTTATCGTACTAATGGTCCCATTTACTTCCCAGCAACAGACCTGCCCGATGAGATTTTGAAGGGAGGAATGTCTGCCATGAAGGAATGCCCAACCAATCCAAAAAAGCCAAAAGATAATCTGGCTCTTCTACTCGCACTCTTCACTGTCATCCCTACTGCATGCAACCAACTACTTGATGCTGCTCATAAGTTATTTCAGCTATTCCAACTCCTATAAATAGAAGAGCTGCAAGGTTTTCCTTGCAGCCCTTTTTCTTATTGATTTAATTTTTGATCAATCGTTGAATGGTCAAGACGGACATATTGTTTATCATTACGATCTTTTACTGCAACTCCTAATCCTGCTAGATCCAATCGTAACTGTCTGGCCATTGTTTCCTGATTATTTTCCAAACAGCCTTTTCTTGCCCGTAACAAAGCATGCACAGCAGCTGGTATTTGCTGATCATTTTCATCCCAGCGGCGATAAGCAGCTTGGTATGGATCTGAGTCGAACCATGGATAACCCAGCGAGAGGAATATTTTTGCGATTTTCTTTTTGTTACCATCATATTTTTCATTGAACATTTCGTTCTCTTGCTGCCCTACAAATACAAGTGATTTCCCGTCCAGATAGATGGACTGAAGATCCTCTTTACGGAAATTATCTTTTGTATCTCTTATCTTAACAGTCACGGAATCATCGTTAATAAAAATCCTTAATGTTTCATAGAAAATGAACTGAGAAAGAGCTATTCCAGCGATTATGCCCACAATGGATAGGATGACGGATGCCGTCATTCCGGAATAAGCAGCTATTTTTTCAATGACTCCTTGATAAGGTAGCCATGGAAGCTTTAGAATCCATCTAGCTAAAACAGGTAAATACCAGCCAACAACTGCTCCAAGAATGGGTGGCACTAAGTATACAGCGTATTTCTCGTTTCTGGTCAGTCCGAATTCGATATCCCGCAAATCAGTCATCTCCCATCACATAAGAAACAGCTTGGGTCCATACAGCAGTACTTTCCACTTTAATACCCATTAAAAGATAGCTGCTAATATTGTCTAGAACCAACCCAAGTAATTGAGCTTTAGCAGTTACGTCTCCAGTCTTTATTACACCAAGCTGCTGGCCATGAATGAGCAGTCTTTTAAAGCCGTCGAGAAATTCTGTCAGTGTTTGTTTAAGTTTTTCATCATAAGACTGTTTTTGTCCGGCATACACAATAAAATGGTTAATTATCTTCAAAAGCTCAGGATTTTCATCGTACTCCTGCAGTAACTGAAGTCCATTGTCTGTAAGCAGGGTGGAGAAATTATCCTTTGTGTACGTATCTAAAGGAAAATAGTGATCAAATTGATAGTCATCGAACAACAGATGAAATAAATGATCGAGCAATGCTTCTTTAGAAGAAAAATAATAATAAATGGCTGGTTTTGATATACCAGCTTTATTAGCTATCATTGATAAGCTTGCCTTCTCCAGCCCATATTCAGCTACAAGTGCTAATGCAGAATCGATTATATGCTGATACGTATCTCCTTTTGCCATGGTCTCATCCTTATATGTTTGTTTATACACTCTATTTTACTTACCGGTAGGTAAAATATCAAGTTTATAACAATAATTTACAATAATTCCAACTGGTTTGCTACAATGAGGGAAAGGGGTGATTATATGAACGTCATCTTATTATTCGGACCGCAGGCTGTCGGGAAAATGACAGTCGGACAGGAATTGGAGAAACGGATGGGGTATAGGCTGCTCCACAATCATATGACAATTAATTTGCTAGTACCTTTCTTTGGCTTTAGTGATGAAATGTGGCGCCTATCCACACTTTTTAGAGAAGAAATATACCGATCTGTTGCTAAAACAAATCTCCCGGGTTTCATATTCACATTTGTGTGGGATTTTTCTAGTCATGAGGATTGGGAGACGGTTGATAGAATGTGTGCAATCTTTAAAAAGCAGGATATACCAGTATATTTCGTCGAGCTGCAAGCTGGTGTCGATACGCGATTGAAACGTAATGTAACCGAGAACCGGTTAGAGCATAAGCCAACAAAACGGAATATTGCTTTTTCTGAGGCCGATCTTCTGCGCACGATGGAAACTGGCCGTCTTCAATCGAGAGAGGGAGAAATAAAAGAAACAAATTATTTGCGGATTCAGACCGATGACCTCTCAGCCTCCAAAACAGCAGAGCGGATTGTTCAGCATTTTGGTTTGGAGGATAAGTAAATGAGCATTGGGCATAAATTTGGTGCAGGGTTTTTGCTCGTCAGTATGTTTTCTTTATGTATGGGATTCTATTACAGCGATTTCTTCGGTATCGGAACAGTTAATCAGTTGGGGAGTATATGGATGTCTGGCGCGTTTGCCTTCGCTATCTATATGAGTCCCTTCATTTTTATCTATGGCATTTTGATTTCCTGGCTGATCACCAGAAAAGTACAACCAGTTGATTCAGGAAAGATAGGGCTTTATATCGCACTGCATGGTTTAGGTGGACTGCCTTTTGCAGTATTGAGTCTTTCTTCGCAAAGTTCGGCAGCTTTTCTGTTTACTGCTGGATTGGGTGCATTTTTGGCGATATTATTCGCTTTAATAGAACTAGGTCTGAGTTATATAACAAAGAAGGGTCGTATCGGATGGCTTGTACTTTATGTACCCTTTATAGCCTATCTGACAGTCTACATTATTGGTCAAGTGCAGTCGGTACCGCCACCGATTGATGAAGCGGGTGACGTTGACCCAGGTTATTCTGCCAGAGAGGCTGTTGCATTCGTTACACAACAGCATGGTCAAGAAGAGAATGGCGGCTTTCCAGAGAAAACAAATAAGGTAGTAGAATGGGAGCTATTCGGAGAACATTTGACGAGAGAAACGGTTATTGAAAACGTTCCGGGGGAAAAGGACACATATTATGTCACTTTGGTAGAAAAGAATTTGGATAGGCAGGAAGTATATAAGACGACCTATCTGACAAAGGAAAATGAGATGATGTTGCACAATAGAGTGAATGAATAACAGAAGGAGGGATAGAATGGACAACCAGGCAATTATTCTCTTTGATGGTGTTTGCAATCTATGTAATAACAGTGTTCAATTCATCATCAGGCATGATAAAGATGCCTACTTCAAATTCGCTTCCCTTCAAAGCGACTTCGGCGGACAGTTGAAAGAAGCAAAGCAAATTCCGAATGACGTCGACAGCATCATTCTTGTGGAAAATGGCAAGGTGTATATGCAATCGAGTGCAATTTTGCATATTGCACGTCATCTAGACGGTGCATGGAAACTGGCTGCTGCTGCTCTATTCATTCCGCGACCAATTCGGGATATAATTTATCGATATGTTGCTAGAAATCGTTATCGGTGGTTCGGCAGACAAGATCAATGCATGCTACCATCGCCCGATTTAAAAGAGCGATTTTTGTGAGAATAAAGATTTTGTGAAGATTCACTAGAGCTCCTATACAAATTGCCTGAGGAACGGTATCATACTAGCAGTAGCCAAGAACGGCAAATATTGCATAGAAAAGAGTCAGCTAATGAGAATAACGATCCTGGCCGCAATCGTACTGTGCTTGATTGGCGTGGGTATCTATTCGATTGCGTCGAACAACAAGAAGGAAGTGGAAGCAGTAACCGCTCCGAAACAGCTATTTGTCGCCACAGATGGCGACGATGAGAATGAAGGAACAAAAGAAAAACCCCTTCGTACGATACAAGCAGCAGTGGATCAGTCCACAGCTGGTACGACCGTTTATATCCGTGGCGGAACTTATACGGATGGATTTGAAGTAGCGCATAGCGGAGCGAAAGAGGCACCAGTTATCATTCGTAATTTTGAAGATGAAGAAGTAGTCATCAGCGGCAAAGACAAGGTAATGGAAGAAGATACAGCACTTGTGAATGTAGACAGTAAGCGATACATTACAATCCAAGGACTAACCGTGCAGGATTTAAATGCAGATTCTCCAGACTTTGCTGTAATGGGAATTCTCATAACGGGCAACAGCTCTAATATTAATATCATTCAAAATCATATCCACCATATAGGAAACACATCTGATGAAGGCAATGCCCATGGTATTGCAGTATATGGAACCGGCAAAATGGAACAGATCCGAGTTATGGATAATATTGTTGAGGATCTGACCCTTGGCCTCAGTGAAGCTGTCGTTTTGAACGGTAATATTGATGGTTTTGCTGTGACGGGCAATACCGTTCGCCATAATAATAATATCGGAATTGATCTGATCGGTTATGAGGGTACATCGGAAGACCCTGACGCAGATTATGTACGAAACGGCACAGTTCAAGGCAATGTGGTGCATGATAACTCTTCTTATGGTAATCCAGCATATGGAGAAGATTATTCTGCAGGTGGCATTTACGTCGATGGTGCTAAGGATATTAAAATTAAAGCAAATACAGTTTTCCGAAATGATTTAGGTATTGAAGCAACGTCTGAACACAAAGGACAGTACGCAGACAACATTGAAATCACTGAAAACAATGTGTATGAAAATAACTATACAGGTATTTCAATCGGCGGTTATGACGAGGAGCGAGGCGGCACTAAAAATTCGTCTATTACTTATAACGTGCTCTTCCGAAATGACACAAAAGATCTTGATGGCGGACAGCTCCTTCTGCAGCATGATATTACCGGCAATGATATTTCACATAATGTGTTCACTTCCAGCAAAACAGGACTTTTCATATCTAATTATTTCAAATCAAATAGCAGCAATACTATGACACGAAATGTTTACGATAAAGAAGAGAACCGAGAAAACAGCTGGGTTTGGAAACAGGAAGAATATAACGATTTTGCGGAATATCAAGAAGCGACCGGACAAGAAGAGGATTCTGCATATATAGAAGTGCATTACATGGATGTCTCCAGTAAGGATTTCACCTTAAAAGAAGGCACCACTGCACAAGCAGTAATAGACTGAGGAAAAACCTGCATGCTAAGCATGCAGGTTTTTTTGCTTAAAGGTTGTGGAATGACGAAGTATCTTCCTTTTAGATAGTAAGATTACAGCTGCGTAAATATTCTCTTATCTTTGTAGTGTTTCTGTAAACGAATACAAATACAGACGAGTATTTGCTATGCTTTATCTATTAAAACAAGGGAGGAATCTATTCGTGAAAAGCGCGATGGATTGGAAGTTCTTCGTATTGGCTGTTTTACTTATTCCTTTTACAGTTTTCGGCTATGCAGTTCAAAGTCAGGCTGAAACTGCAGCTGATCCTGCACCGGAAATACAGCCAAAGGGAGAGGCGAACGGGAAAAAGGTCTTATTTGATAATACACATGGACAAACTGCTGGTGCGGCAGACTGGGTTATTGATGGTGCTTTTTCTGATTTTGGTGATGCCTTGGCTGAAGAAGGCTATTATGTGAAGGAATTACGGAAAACGTCTGCTATCACATATGAGGATATAAGTGAGTATGACGTATTCGTTATTCCAGAACCAAACATTCCATTCAAGACTTCAGAGCAGGATGCAATGCTGCGCTACACTCAAGAAGGCGGCAGTATCTTCTTCATTGGTGACCACTACAATGCGGATCGTAACTACAACCGTTGGGATTCCGGTGAAATCTTCAATGGTTATCGTCGAGGTGCATTTGAAGATCCAACCAAAGGTATGTCAGCTGATGAAGCGAATTCCGATCGGATGCAAGGTGTAGAAAGCTCCGACTGGCTTGGTGATAATTTCGGTATTCGTTTCCGTTTCAATGCTGTAGGTGATATCGAATCTGG
Organism: Terribacillus saccharophilus; assembly: GCA_900110015.1. Lineage (GTDB taxonomy): Bacteria > Bacillota > Bacilli > Bacillales > Amphibacillaceae > Terribacillus > Terribacillus saccharophilus. Next base: position 168,428 of record FOCD01000005.1, read on the forward strand.
ACAAACTGTGGTCGAACCATCTGATTCTTTTGGGATCACAGAAGGTATTGAAGTCGTAGAATCTCATGCAGGAGCTACATTGACAATTCTCGACCCGACGAAATCCAAAGGCTTGATTTATTTCCCGGAAAATATCCCGGCTTGGCCGAATGCTGTCGACCAAGGGGTGTATGCTGGCGGTGGCATTGATGAAGGAGCTTTTGCGGCAATATCCAAATTGGAGCAAGGTAAAGCGGCGTTCATTGGTGATTCCTCACCAGTAGAAGATGCTACTCCTAAGTATCTTCGTGAGGACAGCGGCAGAACTAAGCGGACGTATGATGGTTTTACAGGAGAAGGAAATAACGGTCAGTATTTGCTTAATGTTATGGATTGGTTGAGTGAAAAAGAAAGCTATTCCAGCTTTGAGGAAACATCTATTTCTTTGAGTGAAGTGACGCCTTTGCTGGAAACAGCTACAATCAATGAAAATCCGGAATTGACTACAGAAGCGGAAGCAGAGCCTTGGTCAAATCCACCAGCTGGATATCAATGGTATAATCCGAGTACATTTGCAGCTGGATCTTACGGTTCCGATGAAGTAGCATCAAATCCAACTTATGACGTTGTGACACCTGCTACATTGCCGACGCAGCAGGAATTTACCGTGCGTGTTGTGGTGGAAGATCTGCAGCCGGGTGAGACACTGACAGGGCTGCAGTTGGGAAGCTATTTACCAGGAGGACAGCAGATCGGGAAGTTCAATACAACCGGATCATGGCCGAGCAACTATGGATACAGCAGTAACTTCTCTGTCACGGCAGATGCGACAGGAAGAGCTGTAGCAGATATCCCTGCACAATTGAATCCATCGACTGCAGATGGTACAGCAAGCCTGCGTCTTCGTAAGGATGGCAGCAATCTTCTGACGAAGTCTGTACAAGTCGGGAACGTTGATACAGAGCCTTTACCAGAAGACGAAGTGGAGCTTCCGCAGAAGGTAGCTATTCAGGAAGCGCGTAATGTACAGGATGGAGAAGTTGTTACGATAGAGGGCACTGTTACATCTGCTCCAGGCAGCTTTGGTGGCAAAGGTTTCTATGTACAAGACGATACTGCCGGTATTTATGTTTTTCAGGACAGTGACAGTTTCAAAACTGGAGATCTTGTTCAAATCAGTGCTGTAAAAACTACTTATAATGGAGAAGTGGAAGTTACAGATGTAATCAAGTCCGAAGTTATTGGACAATCAGAGGTTCCTGCACCAAAAACTGTTTCAGTGATTGATGACACGAATCAAGGACAGCTTGTTAAGCTTAATGAAGTAACAATCCAGAATATCGAAGCAGTCGGCACATATGGTACGTTTGAGTTTGATGCACAAGCAGCTGATGGTAATGTGACTCGTGTGCGGGTCGACAATCGAATCGGATTGAATCACGATACCTTCACTGCACAGTTCCAAGAAGGAGAAAAAGTTGATATTACAGGTATCTCATCTATCTTCAATGATACGTATCAGCTAAAACCCGTTGCGACGGATAATATTGTCAAGTCAGCACAAGCAGAAGAGCCGGTACCATGTAAAACTGACAACGGAAAACACAAAGGTGCGGATAAAGGAAAAGGGAAAGGCAAAGGCCACGATAAAAGTTGGAAATGTGCCGCATAAATTCCAAAGGAAGCAGGATTGTAACAATCCCTGCTTCTTTTTTTTGTGCTGCCCTTTTCACTGTAACTTGCTTTCGTGCTCCTCATTTATAGTGAAGGTAATGTGAAACATTATGCTTTTTTTAAAATATGTGACCCTTCATCAAAACAATTAAACAGTACGAGTAAATGAAGGAACAAAAATGTTTTTAACTGTTTGTAGTGCTTTCTTTTCATGTTATTCGGTACGCATCTGTTGTTACCTACATAGAATGACTTGAGTCAAAAAGGAGGGATATCATGTCTGAAAGTTACGGCGGCGGTAAAGGATACGGTAGCGGTTTCGCGCTTCTAGTAGTTCTTTTCATCTTGTTGATCATCATCGGTGCTTCTTACGTTGGAGGCGGCTACGGTTACTAAGCAATGCTAAAAGAAACCGCGGTTATTTACCGCGGTTTCTTTTCTTCTTTTTCTTTTCATAATCAAAGGTTACCTCTGTTAGGGCAATGAAAGCTGCGACAACAATCTCTATATGCCATGCTAAATGTATAGGTTCGTATAAGCCGTTCACAATGGAGATGGCGAGCCAATTCACTACAAAGTTCAAGGAAAAAGCAACCATAAAATCATAAAGTGTCTGTATTTTAAAATTCTTAGTGAGAATATAATAAAAAGCTTTTGCAAATAACTCACCGAAAATACTTAGAAGAAGATATACAGCTACAAATACGGCCAAATGCTTGGGAGATTCATAAGCAGCACCAAGTATACTTAAGGCACCCAGAAATCCGAAATAGTAGAGGGCAGCTACGAATGCGAACGTAAACCCTAGTAGTATGGATATAATTAGAGTTACGGAAATCTTTGATACTCTGTTTCTTTTACCTTTACGCTGCTCTGTTGCCACTGCCATCACCTCATGCATTCACTCTGATTCTTAATACGAATAATCTATCTAAAAGTTTCATATTGATGGATAGTCAGAGCGAAGCAAGCTATACATGACCATATCTAAAAAAACACCATTCAATTTTTCAAAATGACGTAAAGTACCTTCTTCATGAAAGCCAGCTTTTTCGAGCAGACGACGTGAAGGTGCATTGCCTGGCTCTACTTTTGCTTCTATTCTGTTCAAATTTAACGTTTGAAAGCCTTCTTCTATCAAGGCTTGCAGTGCTTGGGTCATATAACCTTTTCTCCAGAAATCCTTTCCTATCTCATAGCCAATTTCTCCACGTTGATTCACAGCATCAATGTAATTGAACCCACACGTACCAACAATCGTGTTATCTTCTAGCAGGATTGTGTAGCGATCAGCATGTTCCAGTTGTGTGATATATAAAATCATCTCTTCTGCTTGCTCTACAGTCTGCATTGGAGTGATATTCATAAAAGCAGTTACATCTGGATCTGACCAGAAATGGTATAGAGTTTGTGCATCGGAAACGGATATAGGACGCAGATGAATTTGTTGTTGATTGGACAAGTTATATATTCCTCTCGTTGTATAATTAGTCAATATTATGTATATTTAATATATTCTGATAGGCGGTGATGCTCTTGTTATCTTTGTTTCTGACAAACGTGCTTTTAGGACTCTCAATCGCTCTCCCGGTTGGTACAGTGACGATTGAGATGACCAAACAAGGCTTAAAAAATGGTTTCGTACATGGATGGATGGTCGGAGTTGGCGGAATGACGATCGATTTTCTGCTGATGGTCGCTCTATTTCTTGGTCTTGCTCCTATCCTGGCAGCCCCTACAATCCAAACGGGCATGTGGCTGCTTGGTGCTATCTTCTTATTGTATATTGCCTATGACAGTATCAAAAATGCGGAAAACGACAAAAAAGCTGCTGTCATCTTACAAAAACGGATTGCTTGTAGCAATTTCACTTAGTAACCTCGTATTTTGGATAAGTGTTTTCGGTACCTTTTTATCAAGCAGTTTTTCAGAAGGAAATGAGCTTTCCTTCATCGTCGCTGGACTCGGTATTCTGGCAGGTATCCAAGTGCATGATATCGGCTTGATGAGTATCGTCGCAGGTACAAGAAGGGTCGTCAACGAGACATTTGTGAAATGGGTTTCTATTGGAGCAGGATTAGTGCTCAGTTACTTTGCTATCCTTTTCTTCACCCAATTTTTGAAACGTATCCTCTGACGAGGGCTATTTGTAGTTTACCGCTTTTTTCCTGTAGAATATAGATATAATCTCCTGGAGGCGGTAGTGGTGGCAGAACCCTTGAAAGCAATGTATACGAAAGAATTCCTGGAAGGTTTCGCTTCCAAAGTGAAACAAGCCTATAATGATTTCGATGAACGAGAGTTCGTTGATAAGGTGATGGATGGTGAATGGGAAGGGCTGGAATTGAAAGGTCGGATACGCCGGATCAGTCAGGTTCTCGGTTTCTTTCTTCCGAAGAATTATCCTGAAGCTTTAGGTATTCTGCTTGCTATCCAGGACCAATGCGAAGGGTTTCCTTATTTATTTTTCCCGGACTTTGTCGAGGTGTACGGGCTGGAACTAGAGCATGAAGAAATATCGCTGCAAGCATTGGAGCAATTCACGAAGCGTTCAAGTGCTGAATTTGCCATCAGGCCATTTCTAATCAGGGCTCCTGAGCGGATTATGAAAAAAATGCTAGAATGGGCTCAATCAGATGATCATCATGTCCGCCGTCTGGCAAGTGAAGGCTGTCGTCCGAGGCTGCCGTGGGGACAAGCAATTCGGCAGTTTAAAGAAGAGCCAAATCCGATATTTGAAGTCCTGGAATTATTGAAAGCAGATTCCTCTTTGTATGTTCGGAAAAGTGTTGCCAATAATTTAAATGATATTGCTAAGGATAATCCAAAACAAGTTATTTTGACGGCAAAACGCTGGAGTGGTTTTTCACCGGAGACAGACTGGATTATCCGGCATGGCTGTCGTACACTGCTTCGGAGCGGAGAACCAGAAGTAATGGTCTTATTCGGGTATGAGGAAGCGGCTGAGCTAATTGACGCTATGATAGTCACGGATCGTCAGCGCGTTACTATTGGAGAATCGGTAACCATGTCGTATTCTTTTAATGTAAAGAAACAGGCGAAGCTGCGTATAGAGTATGCAATAGACTTCGTAAAGAAGCGAGGGATTTCCCAAAAGAAATTTCTTCTCTCGGATCGGATATTTACAGCGGGAGAGAGTGTTACGAAAGAACGAGTCCATAATTGGAAAGACTTGACCACTAGGGTCCATTATCCGGGTATACATCGTATTGTACTGCTTGCTAATGGGAAGGCAGTAGCTCATACAGATCTGGAACTGATCAAGTAAAGGAGTGGAAAACATGAAACGTATTGCAGTATTCTGCGGTTCTAGCGTAGGCGCATCAGCAGCATACATCGCTGCAGCAGAAGAGTTAGGGAGGACGTTAGCTACCCAAGGACTGACGCTTGTGTATGGCGGAGCAAGTGTTGGTTTGATGGGGGCAGTTGCGAATGGTGCTATGAAAGCAGGAGGTCATGTGATCGGGGTAATGCCTGAATTTCTGGAGAAGCGGGAAATCGCTCACTCACATGTATCTGAGCTGATCGTCGTTTCTTCTATGCATGAACGAAAAGCGAAAATGGCAGAGCTGGCAGATGGCTTTATCGCACTTCCTGGAGGACCAGGCACGCTGGAAGAGTTTTTCGAGATCTTCACATGGGCGCAACTTGGATTGCATAAAAAGCCACTCGGTATTTTGAATGTGGATGGCTATTATGATCTGCTGGTAAGCTTATTTGACCGCATGGCGGATGAGCAGTTCATGCATGAAAAGTACCGTACGATGACACTAACAGATACGAAGCCTAAAAGTCTTTTGGAGCAGTTTCGTCAATATGAAGCGCCGGAAGTAAAAACCTATATCAGACGACCAGAGCAGACGTGACAGCGTATGCTCTTTTATTTGCCGAAGATTTCTTCTTCTGGATAAGCATGAGTCCAATGAAACGGCTGCAGCTCCCGTAAGGATACATACTTCACCTTATCCTCTTTATGTGTCACAGCTACTTGCACGTCGCGTCCCCAGTAAAGTAATCGCTCCTGGCAAATGCCGCATGGAGTCAGTATTTTAAAAGGACTATTCTCATCATTGCGCGCAACACAAATGGAATGGGTTACTGACGATTGCAATTTATGAGCTTCCAGAATAGAGCCAACCTCCATGCATAGCTCGGTCGCGGCATTCAGCACTTCAGGAGCTACACTTGTTAGAATAATGCCCTCACTGGTGCGCATCGCAGCAGCACCACCCCAGCCACTCGGATAACGTTGCTTGATTAACTCAATTGCTGCCTCATATAACATATCCATTACTATCACTCCTTTGCTTTTAGTATATCAGGGCAATTTTTACAACTCAGCAAAAATTATCAAAATCATAATATGTTTTTAAGTTAAGCTGTAACTAAGGAGGTGAGCAAGTGCAGGTGCATGAAACGACTATACAAAGAGCTATTTCTTTTATTGAAAACAATTTACATGAACCTCTTACGGCCGAGCAAGTTGCTAGTCAAGCAGGTTTCTCCAAATTCCATTTCCATCGATTATTCCAAGCCTCTGTCGGTTTGTCATTCACTGATTATATCCGCCGAAGAAGATTGGCTGGAGCTTCATCTGCGCTGCTGCATACCGAATTAGGAATACTCGATATCGCGTTCATGTTTCATTTTGAATCTCAAGAGGCATTTACCAGAGCTTTCAAAAAGCATTACAGTCTTCCGCCAGGAAAATACAGATCTATGATGCGAGCTGCGCTGCATCAGAAGGAGGAAAAGATGGAGGATAAACAAGTAAGAGGGTGGATATTAAGCGGTTCCGATCCCCACAATTACGAAATGGGAAATGACTATAAACAGGTACATCAAGGGAAAGCATCTGGTTATCTGATGTCGAAAACGGTTATAGGAGCGGATGAATTTGCCACGATGATGCAGCAATTCAAGGCAGCAAATTACGTAGGTAAAAGACTTCAGCTGACTTGCTTCATCAAGACGGAAAATGTACAAAGCTTTGCCAGCATGTGGATGCGAGTAGACAATACATCAGATGATATTGTCCAATTCGATAATATGAGCAACCGTCCAATCCAGGGAACGACCAATTGGACCCGATATCGTATTGTGCTAGATGTACCACACAATAGTGCCGCCATTTCCTTTGGGGTGATCTTATCCGGCAAGGGCAAGGTCTGGGCGGATGGTTTTCGGTTTGAGGAAGTGGACGAATCCGTTCCAACTACTAATATAGATGTGACGTATCATATGCGGGATGAACCGGTTAATCTAGCCTTCGAGGAAGAACTGAGCTGATACGGCTCGACGTGCTGATTAACGTCATTCAGCTCTTCGTTCAGAAAAAATAGCGTTCTGCCTGAAAGGACAGCATATATAATGTGCTTGTCCTTTTTATATTCTCTTCTAACCTATTGCCTATATTACCAGTTCACTCCTTATGGTAAAATATTCAAAAAAAGAAGAGGTGCTGCAGTGTGTCAGATTTCAAGATTGGCAGTGTGTTTGTACATGTGAAGGATGCGAATAAGGCAGCAAATTGGTATGCAAATCTTTTAGGAAAACCGGAACCGCAGCCAACGGCAGGACCGGTGCAGTTCATGGAAACCGCTGATGGAAGAGGGCTTGTCATTGATGATAACCGGAATAATACGCCGGGTATCCGTCCGGCCTTTATGCTTGAGACAACAGATATTCAGCTTGCCTATAAACGTGTGAACGAACAAGGAGGCAAGATTGTCCGGGAGCTTGAGGAGGATGAAGCTGTAGCATTCTTCAATTTTGAGGATCCTGATGGCAATATTGTCATGGTATGTGAGCAGCTCAAATGATTATCTGGATTAATGGAGCATTCGGTGCGGGAAAGACGCAATCTGCAATTTCTCTACGATACCGGCTGCCGAATGCCTTCATTTATGACCCGGAAAAAGCGGGGTTTTACATAAGGAGTAATATACCAGATTCCATGCAGAAACCGGATTTCCAGCAGCATAAGTTTTGGCGCACCATCGTATATGAGCATTTAGCTTATATGGCTGCAAATACAGATGATGTCATTATCGTTCCGATGACAATCACGGAACCAATTTACTATGAAGAAATCATCGGAAAATTACGTAAAGATGGATACCAAGTTCATCATCTTGTGTTAGCCGCTTCGGAAGAAACATTGCGTGTGAGGCTTGCCAAGCGGGGCAACAAGCAGAATTCCTGGGCTGTTCAGCAAATACAGCGATGCATACAAGGTCTTTCAAATCCAATGTTCGAAAATACAGTGCCAACAGATAATATGTCGATAACCGAGGTAGTTGAGGCTATAGGCAGACAAACAGGTCTTCAACTGCAAAAGGATACTCGTTCCTGGTGGAAGGCACGCTGGCCGCGATTAACCTGTAGATGGAGATAGAGATTTTGGCTGCAATAAAAATGCGGCTTAGTATGGTTATGTTATAATGCCTCAAAAAAGGTGGTAGGTAAAATGAGTATCGAAAACGTAAAAGATTATCTAGCGAATTACAACCGAAGCAGTGATATCATAGAGCTCGATTTATCTAGTGCCACTGTAGATCTAGCTGCTGCAGCACTTGGTGTGGAGCCTGCACGAATTGCTAAGACATTAGCCTTTAGAGGCAGAGAAGATGGACAATCTCTTTTGATAGTTGCTGCAGGAGATGCAAAGATTGATAATAAAAAGTTTAAAGAGCTATTCGGCGTAAAAGCACGGATGCTTTCAGCTGATGAAACGTTGGAACAAACAGGTCATGCTGTTGGAGGGGTTTGTCCGTTTGGGTTAATAAACGATTTGCCTGTGTATATGGATATCTCCTTAAAGCGTTTTTCCACGGTGTTTCCGGCCTGCGGCAGCAGTAATTCGGCAATAGAACTGACTTGTGAGGAACTTGCTGAATATGGCAAGGGAAAAGAATGGGTAGATGTTTGCAAGAGCTGGGCTGATAATAGCTGAACGAAAGTGATAGCTGTTCTAGGCAAGGGGTTCCGCTTTGCTTCTATCTCTGACACTGCTAAACTTAGCATGTACCCTATACTTCACAAAAAGATAGGTTAGGAGAAAGAATTATGTCAGATAATAATACAAAAAAAGAGATATTTTCTTGGTTGAGAGCAATTGGGATTGCCGTCGTTATTGCTTTTGGCTGCCGATACTTTCTTTTTACACCGTCAACGGTGCATGGAGAGTCAATGCTGCCGACGTACCAGGATAGTGATCACGTCATTGTCAGCAAAGTTTCAAAAATAGAGCGAAATGATATCGTAGTATTTAACGCACCCGATGCAGATGCCCACTATATCAAACGGGTGATTGGTCTGCCTGGAGATACAATTGAAGTAATAGATAATGTGCTGTATGTGAATGGCGAGGAGCAGGATCAGTCGTATTTGCCGGAAGACATGGTAACTGGTGATTTCAAACTAAAGGAATTGACCGGTGAGGAAAAGGTGCCTGAAGGTGAAGTGTTTGTCATGGGTGATAACCGCACAAACAGTAAAGATAGCCGCATGTTCGGTTTCATTTCACAGAAAGAAGTAATCGGAGAAGTGAAGATGACCTTCTATCCATTCTCTGATTTTCACATAGGTAATTAATATGTGTCAGGTACATGGAAAAACAGTAGATAAGGAAACAAGATGTGAGCATTATCACTCTCCATTAGATGTAATAGCAATCAAGTTCGCCTGCTGTAATCAATTTTATCCTTGCTACAAATGCCACGAAGAGACGGCTGGTCACGAGGCTAAGGTATGGCCGAAAGACCATTTCAATGAAAAAGCGATACTATGCGGAGTATGTAAAACGACGCTCAGTATCAATCAGTATATGGACACAGACCATTGTCCAGACTGTAAGGCAGCATTCAACCCTGGTTGTCAGCTGCATCATCATCTGTATTTTGAGCCAATAAGAAGAGACTGTCTTTGACTGACAGTCTCTTTTTGTTTGTTTTAGGATACAGACCGTTTCTGAGAGGTATCTCCTGTTTTGGAGAAGATAAATTTCAGCATGGATGGTGTTACAAGTGTTGTCACAATAACCATAATTATAATACTTGTATAATATTCTGGGTCAAGTAGGCCTGAGCTTAAGCCAGTACCGGCAATAATAAGTGCCACTTCTCCTCGGGAGATCATACCAGTTCCGATTGCCATGGAGGATCTTCCGTTGAAACCTGTCATCCTTGCCCCAAGCGCTCCGCCGAATAGCTTCGTCACAATAGCCATAATGCTGATAAGCACGATGAACAGAAGCTGTGAACCGACACCTTCGAAGCTGATGTTCAAACCGATGCTGACAAAGAAGACAGGAACGAACACACCATATGCAATCGGCTCTAATTTATGTTCCACTGTTTCTTTATAGTTTGTCTGGGAAATTGCAATACCAGCTGCAAATGCGCCAATAATACCGGCAACGCCCATATATTCAGCAAAGTAGCTAAATACGAGCGCCAAAAGAATACCAGCAGAAACGATTGTCTCACTTACTTTGAATCGAGCGAAAAACTTCATTATAAGTGGAATCAGCCAAATACAAGCAACAATGATGACTCCAAAGAAGAGTACTTTCTTCCCAATTAAAGAACCGAGACTAACTGATTCCCCGGTACCTAGCACACTCATTAGCACTGCCAGTAAGACGACAACAAGAATATCGTCAACAACAGCTGCTCCAAGGATTGTTGTACCTTCTCGTGAATTCAGCTTATTCATTTCCTTTAATGCCTGTACAGAAATACTGACACTCGTCGCGCAGAAGAGTAAGGCCAAGAACAGTGCGTGTCCCTGACTCATTCCAAAGGCAAGGGCAAGGCTGTAACCACCGATGAATGGGAACAGGACACCGAGAACAGCAACTGCAAAAGCAGATTTCCAATTTTCTTTCAGCTGCTGCAGATCTGTTTCCAATCCGGCAATGAACATGAGGACAAGCACTCCGATTTCGGAGAATTCATGAATGAAGGAAGTTTGCTGTATCCAGCCGAGAACTGCCGGACCGAGGATGACACCGGCAAGAAGCTCCCCCAGTACAGATGGCTGACCAATCTTCAAAGCTAGCTGACCAGCAATCTTAGTGAACAGCAAAATTAAGGCTAAGTGTAAAATGAATTCCATATCTTACTCCTTTGTAATGTATTTATGCATTTTCGACCGCAAAAAAGGCATATCCGCCAGTTTTCACTGTGGATATGCCTAAATGGACACAGAGGGGCCTGGGGTGGCAGGCTCCTCCGGAAAATGCATATGTAGTTAATTTATAGTTACTCATTATATAGCAGTTATAGAACGAAAACAACCGCTTTTCAACTGTTTGCAGCTGTCAGAAAAGGGAAAACAGGTGACGTAACCTATGCAAAGGAGGGGCAGTCGTGAAAAATACTTTTGATTTTCATACAAAACAAGGACTCTATCAGCATATGGAAGAGACACTTGCATTCTATTATCCTGCAGCAATAGACAGCACATACGGAGGATATAATGAAGGCTTTTATATGGATGGAACGCTCACAGAGGATACGACCAAGCATATCGTCGGACAGGCGCGTCACTTGTATAATTTCAGTGTCGGCTTCAAACTTACAGGTAAAACAGAATATAAAGAGGCGGCTGAACATGGTATAACCTTTTTCCGAGAGACTCTGCGGGATATAGAGTATGGCGGTTATTATACAGAGATGAAAGATGGCAGTGTGACAGATGATAAGAAGCTGACATATGGTCATGCATTCATATTCCGGGCTGCGGTAGCTGCAGTGGAAGCAGAGATAGAGAGGGCGGAGGAATTACTCACGGACATCTATCAAGTGCTGGAGGAGAGGTTCTATGAACCATCCGCAAAACTATATAAAGATGAAGCATCTCGTGATTGGTCCAGCTTTTTAGAATACCGCGGACAGAATTGCAATATGCACATATGTGAGTCAGCAATTACTGCGTATGAAACAACAGGTCAACAAAGATATCTGGATCAAGCTTTAAACATTGCAGTCCAAGTAACGAATAAACTTGCGGCTCAAAGTGACGGACTTATATGGGAGAACTACGATGAAGCTTGGATGAAGGATGAACAATTCAATCATGGCGAAACAAGGGATGAATTTCGTGCTTATGGATTCGTTGGAGGACATCAATTTGAATGGAGCAAGCTCCTTGCTTGGCTATATATTCACAAGCAAGACAGCTGGCTGCTTGAACGTTCGGAAGAGCTTTATCAAACTGGCTGGAATCATTACCACGATCAAAATCAAGGCGGCATATTCTTTGTGATGAGCCCTGATAAAGAGTTGATTGATAAAGGAAAATCTTATTGGGTTTTAGCAGAAACACTAGCTGCATCAGCATTGCTGCATGGCCAGACAGGAAATGATGTATATAGTGAGCATTATGAGGAGCTTTTCCAATATGTACAGGAACATTTCATCGATCCGGTACATGGCGCTTGGTATCAATGGCTCACAGCCGATAATAAAGTCGAGGACGAGGTTAAAAGCCCTTCCCCGAAAACGGATTATCATCCGATTAGTGCAAGCTACCTGATAGCAGCTTACCGAGGAGAGGACCTGTAGCGTAATGCGCAGATCCTCTTTCTTATTGCTATAATGAGTAAGAAGGGAGTGGATTAGTATGTATGATAGTGAAAGATTGCAAATCAAACCATTAGAGAAAAAGCATGCCAGTGATCTTCTCGATCTGAATATGCGAAACAGAGAACTTTTCGAAGCTATCTCACCAGTTGAACGCAGTGATTCGGATTATACACTGGAGAAATACAAAAAGAATATTGAAGCGGCACAGAAAGATTGGAAGGAAGATAAACGCTACGAATTCGGAATATTCCTTAAACATGATGATGTTCTGATTGGAACAGCTTCTTTATTCTTTATCGAGCGGAATACAGCAGAAAAATGCATGATCGGTTATTCACTGGATGGAGCACATAATGGCAAAGGATATATGACGGAAGCAGTGCAGCTTGTATTAGATTTTGCTTTTGGAGATGGGAAATTCCACAGGGTTGAAGCGGGAGTGATGCCGCGAAATCTAGGATCGGTTGCGGTACTGGAGAAATGCGGGTTCCAACGAGAAGGTTTGGAACGCGACTTGCTGCGTATTGATGGCAAGTTCGAGGATCATTATAAGTATTCGATACTGGCGACTGATCCACGCACAAACTAAAACCCAGGAGCATTCATTGCTCCTGGGTTAGTCATTAATGCTGCTGGGATGGAACTGGGCGTGAGTGCCGACGTTCATTATTCTTCTTAGCAGCAACTGGCTGCTGCGGGCTGCGGACTGTGACCGCAAGGAAGAATGAAATGACACAAAGTACGGCGATGGCTACGAATGTCGGCTGGAAACCTCCAAGCAGTGATGCGATGAATGAGCCTCCTAATGCACCGATTCCAAACCCCTGATAAATGACACCATAGTTTTTACTTTGATTTCTCAATCCAAAATAATCTGCGACGATAGCCGGGAAGACAGTGATGTTACCGCCAAAGAAGAATGCAATGGCTGCCACACAGACGAAGAACAATGTTGTTGATAGTTCCACCATGCTTAATACTCCAACAGCACCCGCAGTGACAAGAAGTCCTGCTGCAACCAAGTACAGTCGTTCCACTTTATCGGATAGAGCACCTAGCACGACTCTGCCAGTCGTATTACAGATAGCTACGACAGCTACGGCATTTGCTGCAGTTGCGGCAGATAGACCCGCAAGTTCCATGCCGGCATCTTTAACGATACCGATTAAATACAAGCCGCTCATGCAAGCAGTAAGGAAGATGACAAATAGAATGTATGCTTGTTTCGTATGCAGCATTTCCTTGATACTGAAGTCTTTAGTTGCTGCCCCATTAGTAGTTTCCTGTGGAAGGATAGCGTCCTTAAGGAAGAAGGCTCCTCCGCAGATTAGGATGATTGCAGCTATTCCCCAGATTAGGAATGTGCTTTGTACGCCAGCCGATGAAAGCAATGCTTGGTTAATATATTTGAAGACTAAGCTTCCTGTCCCGAAAGCACCTACTGATATACCAGATATGAGGCCTTTCTTTTCCGGGAACCATTTGATTACGTTCGAGAGTGTAGTGATATAAGCAATACCATTGGCAAAGCCGACAACTACACCTGCTAATAGATAGATGAGCCATAGTGATGTTGCAAAAGAGCTTAGTATCAGCCCGGCACCGAGCAGGATACCAGCAAAGATGACCAGCTTCTTGATTCCGAGTTTATCCTGCAGCTTTCCACCAAAAAGAGTGGCTACTGCCAGTGCGAAACTCGTAATCGAGAAGGTTATCGCGACCGAAGATGCGCTCCAACCATATGCATCAGCCAATGGCTGGTTAAATAGACTCCATGTATAAATAGTACCTAGACCAATTTGGGTTATGATCGTACCTAGTACAATCAGCCAGCGATTCGTTCCTGTTTTCATGAGTTGTCCCTCATTTCATCTACGTTGTTTTGATAGTTTTATCATAGCCGTTGCAGATGTATCTGAAAGCGTTTTCTCTTGAGTTGCTCTATTTCAGGAATGAATGGTCCTTAAAGGCGCATAATCTGTCGGAACTCTTTTGCTTTACTTCGGCTGACCGGAATTTGCTCACCCAGTCCTTTCATTTTGACAAGATACGTATTATGGAACCAAGGAAGAATCTCATGTATTTTTTCTGTGTTTACAATATAAGAACGATGACAGCGGAAAAATGTATCTGCTGGCAGCTGCTGTTCGAAAGTACTGATAGAACCGGGGTAGGTATATACCTCATCCTTTGTGTGTACGGTTGTCTGTTTTTCATCGGCCTCGGCATAGGCGATTTCCTTCAGATTGATCACATAGATCTTCTCGTCCTTCCAAACATTGAGCCGTGCTGGTGTTTCTGCCGGTTCTATTCGATCAATATCTGCCGATGCTTTCTGAGATTCAAGCTTCTTAAGCATTGCCGCAACGCGTTCCTCGCTGTATGGCTTCAATATATAATCGAATGCTTCAAGCTCAAATGCTTTAGCTGCATGTTCTTTATAAGCTGTGGTAAATACGATTATTGGTTTATGTTTAAATTGAGCCAAGCTTCCAGCAAGCATCATGCCATCAAGTGAAGGCAGGTTGATATCGAGGAACAGTACATCCGTCGTGTTTTCCTGAAAATACTTCAGCACATCCAATCCATCATCGAAGCGGTCAGTCACCTCGATGGAACTGTATGTATCAATTAAGTACTGCAGCTCCTCTTGTGCAGGTAATTCATCTTCTGCAATGATTGCACGTAGTGTCATGGTTATTTTCCTTCCTTCACTGGTATATCAAAGTAAATCTCCGTACCAGGATCAAGACGATTGATGGTCAGACCCTTCCCGTAAATCAGGCGGACGCGCTGATGCACGTTGGCTAGTCCAATATTTTTCACACTTGCTTCGTCCTTATACAGCTTTTCAACAATCTCCGGGTCGATCCCAACTCCAGTGTCTCGTATACTGATGCGGATATCTTTTTCCCGTGCTTTTACAGAAAGATAGACGGCACCCTGCCATTTGCGTTTCCGAACACCATGATGGATAGCATTCTCTACCAAAGGCTGCAGCAGCAGACTAGGCACTTTTATCTGCACTGGATCAATATCATAAATAATTTGGAGTTTGTCACCGAAGCGGGATTTTTCAATCTCCACATAATCTCGTACTTGTTTCAGTTCTTCTTCTATAGCGATCATTTCATCATGTAGCTCCAAGTTATAGCGCAAATAGCCAGATAAGTTATGAATCAGCTCGCGGGCACGATTCGGATCGCGTCTTGTAGTCGATGCAATTGCATTCAGCGAGTTGAAGAGGAAATGCGGGTTGATCTTCGATTGCAGAGCTTTTAGCTCAGCTTTATTGGCGGTCTCTTTGATCTGTTCAATCCGGGAAATCTCCATTAGGTTTGAGATGATCTGCGCCAGTCCGATACCAAGCGTCTGCAAAGAGTCTGTTATCCGGTTTTCCTTTTCATAATATATCTTCAATGCGCCTGTTACCTCGTCGCCTTCTTGGAAAGGAACGATAAGCAGACAGTGCATCTGCGGCAGATGATGATCATCAACTTCATTCCGGATGACAATTTGACCACTGTTAATGGCTTGTTTCGTCATTTCGCTTACAATCGATGATGTATCCTGGTAGCGCTCAGCCCCCAGACCGTAATAAGCAACCACGGTTTTCGTATCCGTTATGGCAACAGCATCTGCATCAATCTCTTCTTTAATGATTTGGCAGATACGCTGCAAGGAAGCGGGCGTGATGGACCGGAAATAAGGAAGCGTCTTATTGGCAATATCCAACGCAAGCTTTGCCTGAGCTGCAGCAATCTGTTTCTTTTCTCCTTCAATATTGTGGACGAGCAGGATGAGTAAACCGATGCTGATTTCACCTATCATCATCGGAACAGCTATTTGTTCAACAATCGAAATACCTTGAGATCTTGGTTCTCCAAGTGCAATGATCAGCAGCATGGTCAATGTCTGGCTCAAAATACCAGCGCCGATACCGATATACCACCAACGATGCTTTTTAACCTTACGATTAATAAATCCAGACGCAAATCCTGCTGTCACACTAGTAATCAAGCAGGGCAATGAAGTGATACCATCGATATCGATCAAATATCGATGCAAGCCGGATACAATACCGGTAATGATACCAACCCATGGTCCGAATAAAATACCGCCGGAAAAGATAGCCACTGTCCTTATATTAACGAGACTGCCTTCTACTTCAATCCCAGAATATGTTCCGAATATGGCAAAACTGCAGAAGACGACAGTCAGTACGCTAAGTTCCCGAACCGAATGATTTTCTTTTTGAAGGATTTCTTTAAAACCTTTAATTTTGGTCAGGAAAAATAAGATAATGAGCAGCAAGGCAGCACGCTCGAATATCGATATGATCATTTCCAAGGTTGAATGCATAGTTGTAATCCCTTTCACCTTTAGTAATAACAGTTTATCAGAAATTTAGACTGGAAGGGAATGGATGCGATTATAAAAAGATTGGTAAATGATAGATTCATTTGATGAAAAATACTGCTTGGAAATAATATGTCATAATGTATAATTAGGCTGGATTTATAGATATGAAAGCGCTATAATTAACATAATGAAACGTCGTTCCACTATGTAGAACATGTGTATGGGCATCGGTGATGGATGCCATTATTTTTAAATAGTAATGTAAGGGGTTTCATTTAATCTGTGGGAGCCACGAAAAATAGGTAAGGAGATGATAGAAATGGAATTGCGATACGCAACTCATCCAGATCACGCCAAGACATTCACTACTGAGGAATTGCGCAATCATTACTTAATTGAGGAACTTTTTGTCCCCGGAGAAATCAAGCTTGTGTACAGCATGGAGGACCGTACGATCATCGGCGGTATTCAGCCAGCCGCCAGCTCAGTTGCGTTGGGAAGCTATGATGCAATCAAGGCGGATTACTTCCTGGAAAGAAGAGAAGTCGGGATTTTTAATATCGGCGGCAATGGAACAATTTCCGTTGATGGAGAAACGTACGAAATGGCGAACAAGGATTGCATTTATATCGGCAAAGGCAATCAGGAGTTACTGTTTAGCAGCACTAATGAAACAGAACCAGCTAAGTATTATCTGTTTTCTGCACCTGCACATACCACTTATCCGACTAAGCATGTTTCATTCCAGGATGTTCCTGGAGATGCAATGGGTGCGAAGGAAAGTGCGAATGAGCGCGTGATCCGCCGCATCATTCATCTGGAAGGTATTCAAAGCTGCCAGATTGCTATGGGAATCACGATCTTGGAAAGCGGCAGTGTCTGGAACAGCATGCCGACACATACCCATAACCGCCGGATGGAAGCGTATCTGTATATCGATTTAGATGAAAGTGCACGTATGTTCCACTTGATGGGAGAACCGACAGAAACGCGTCATCTTGTCATGAAAAATGAACAAGCTGTCATTTCTCCGCCTTGGTCAATCCATTGCGGAAGTGCTACAAGCAACTATGCATTCATTTGGGCAATGGCTGGAGAAAACAAGACGTACACCGACATGGATCAAGTGTCGATGGATGAGCTTCGCTAAGGGGGGATAAAGATGAGTCTAACGGACTTTTCCATGAGTTATTTTGATTTGACTGGCAAGGTGGCAATTGTGACAGGCGGCAGCAAGGGACTTGGCCAGGGCTATGCAGTCGCTTTGGCAAAAGCAGGAGCTGATGTCTTCGTTGTGACACACCGAGATGATTGGGAGGAAACGAAAGCACTAGTGGAGGAAGCTGGCGGCAAGGCGCATTTCCATCAAGCTGATCTGACAGATAGAGAAAAAGTGAAGCAAGTTGTAGCAAGCTGTGTGGATGTCTTCGGCAAGGTTGATATTCTCGTGAATAATGCTGGTACAATCATCCGGACGCCGCTGCTTGAGTACAAGGAAGAAGACTGGGATAAGGTCATGGATGTTAACCTGCATGCTGTTTACCTGCTAGGGCAGGAAGCGGCTAAGGTAATGGCAGAACAGGGCGGAGGGAAAATAATCAATGTTGCCTCGATGCTGTCGTTCCAGGGTGGCAAATTCGTCCCGTCTTATACAGCAAGCAAGCATGCTGTCGCTGGGTTGACAAAAGCCTTCGCCAACGAGCTGGGCGCTTATAATATCCAGACGAATGCGATTGCACCAGGGTACGTAGCCACTGCTAATACGGCGCCGATCCGTGCGGATGAAAAACGTAATGCGGAGATTTTGTCTCGGATTCCAAGCGGCCGCTGGGCAGATCCGTCTGATTTGATGGGAGTAGTCGTATTTTTGGCAAGTCGTGCTTCTGATTATATGAATGGCCATGTATTGGCTGTTGATGGTGGCTGGCTCGCGAGATAAGCAGGTTGTAAGAATTGCGTCGGAGTTGTTTGACGGGAAAGAGAGATTGAGAGGATTGGGAAGGTGACCAAAGATCTGGAGAATCTTTGTGTATGCCACCCTCTCATTCCAATGATCTGGGCGATCACTATAAAAATAGCATATCACGTAAAGTGATTCAAACATCTCAATTTCTTTTGCTCGATTACCTATAAGGAAAGGTAAGGGATGCAAAGTGAAAATAATGAAAACGATGGAGAGAATTCCAGGCGGGCTCATGCTTGTACCGTTATTTTTAGGGGCAATCATTAATACCTTCGCGCCGAGTTCGGCGGAATACTTTGGTTCTTTCACAGGCGGACTCATGACAGGCACTATTCCGATTCTGGCAGTCTGGTTCTTCTGTATGGGTGCAGGCATCCAGCTGAAATCCACTGGTACAATTTTGCGCAAATCCGGCACACTTGTTATCACGAAGATTGCTGTTGCTTGGGTTGTAGCTATTATTGCAGCACAATTCCTGCCTGAAGGAGGCATTCAAACCGGTCTTTTCGCAGGCTTTTCCGTTCTGACACTCGTTGCAGCCATGGATATGACGAATGGTGGTTTGTATGCATCGATCATGCAGCAGTACGGATCAAAGGAGGAAGCTGGGGCATTTGTTCTAATGTCTTTGGAATCCGGCCCGCTTATGACGATGATCATTCTCGGTTCTACAGGCCTTGCTGCGTTTGAACCGCAAGTATTTGTTGGAGCAGTACTACCATTCTTAGTTGGATTCCTGCTTGGTAACTTGGATAGCGATCTTCGCGCCTTCTTCAGCAGAGCCACACAGACTATGATACCGTTTTTCGGTTTTGCGCTGGGTAACTCAATTGATTTGGGTGTCATTCTGGAGACAGGTCTTGCAGGTATTATCCTTGGTGTACTTGTTATCGTCGTTACTGGTATCCCGCTAATGATTGCGGATAAATATATCGGAGGCGGAAATGGAACTGCTGGTATTGCAGCATCCAGTACTGCTGGTGCAGCAGTTGCCAACCCAATGATCATTGCCACAATGATTCCGGAATTCATGCCGATTGCAGAAGCAGCTACTGCACTTGTTGCAGCATCTGTAGTTGTTACGTCAATTCTCGTCCCGATTCTGACAGCTTTTTGGGCACAGCATATGAAGAAGAAGGAAAAGCAGAAGACAGACGATACAAATATCGATCCGAAAAATATCAACTCAAATACTGTATAAAACCACCGGAGAGGCATATACAGTATGTCTCTCTTTGCATAAAGGAGACGTTGACAGATGAGCAGAATTTTAACAATCGGAGAACCGATGGCACTGTTTGTTGCAGAGCAGGAAGGGTTGCTGGATGATGCCGAACGCTTTTCTCGTTTCATCGCAGGAGCAGAAGTGAATTTTTCTATCGGAATGTCTCGCCTTGGGCACCAAGTGACGTATGTCACCCAGTTGGGCTTGGATCCATTCGGTCGAAACATTCATAAATTCTTACGGAAAAATAAGATAGATACGACGTACGTCAGCTATGAACCTGCCTTTGTGACCGGAATGCAATGGAAACAGAAAGTAAAAAGCGGAGATCCGGAAGTGTTTTCTGCCCGGAAGAACTCGGCAGCTTCTCACATGGATATAAAGCTGATTAATAAAATTAAATGGACCGATTACGATCATCTCCATCTGACGGGTATTCCGCCGGCTTTGTCCAAAAGCTGTCGTGAATTGGTTTACCAGATGATGAAGGAAGCTAAGGAAAATGGACTGCAGGTCTCTTTCGACCCGAACCTTCGGCCGGGTCTGTGGCCTGATAAGCAGGAGATGGCACTGGTTATTAATGAACTGGCCAGCCAAGCGGATATCATTTTCCCAGGTATAGATGAAGGAAGACAATTGACTGGAAAAACCGATGTGCTCGATATTGCCGCATATTATCATGAAGCTGGTGTGCCTACTGTTGTGTTGAAACTGGGGGCAGAAGGAGCGTTTACAAGCTGTATGGATGGTAAGCAGTTTTATACAGAAGGATTCCCAGTGAAAGAAGTAGTTGATACGGTTGGTGCTGGGGATGGCTTTGCGGTTGGTGTTGTGAGCGGGCTGCTAGAAGGATTAGAGCTGTCTGACAGCATCGCAAGAGGAGCTGCTATCGGTGCACTTGCCGTCATGTCTCCTGGAGATAATGATGGCTTGCCGAATCGTGAAGAGCTGATACATTTTATGAAACGAGAGCCGATCGGATAAAAAAAGGAAGACCTTCCAAGCGGAAGGTCTTCTCCTCTATTTGGTATAGCCTAGTGCATGGGAGATTTCCAGGCTGCAGGCTTTCATTTTATTTATCAATTCAGTGTTAACCCTGTCCATTGTTACACGATTGCTTGGACCGGAGATACTGAAGCTCGCGACAATCCGATGTTCATGGCTGAAAATGGGAGCGGCAATACAGCGAATGCCTTCTTCATTTTCGATATTGTCGAGTGCATACCCCTGTTGCCGGACTTTGTCCACTTCAGTACGCAGTTCTTCTGCCGACGTGATTGTGCGCGGCGTGCGCGGTGTAAACGTGGTGGAAGCAGCTATTTCTTCCAGCCGGCCAGCCGCCATGCCTGATAAAAGGATCTTTCCGACTGCTGTACAGTACATGGGCGCTCTATTGCCTATGCGTGAGTACATGCGGATTGTCTGGTTGCTTTCAAGCTTATCAATGTAGACAATCTCACCTTTATCTTCGATGCAAAGGTGCACAGTCTCATTGACATCTGCACACAGGTGCTTCAGATAAGGCTTGGCTACATTGGCGATGTTGTTGTTATTCAAGACACTGCGAGCAACAAAAAGTGTTTGTAAACCTACTTTATACTTGTCTGATTCCAGATCCTTTGCCACATAGTTCATGTCCACAAGTGTTGCCAGAAGCCGATGTGTCGTACTCTTCGATAAATCTACCAGCTTGGTCAGCTTCGCAATCGGCAGGCCATCAGGATAATCGGAAAGCGTATTCAAAATAGTTAAGGCACGTTCGAGTGATTGCACATTAGACATAGATATTACTCCGTTTCTATTGCATTCATTGCTTACTTCTATGATACGGGAACGGCTGGAGTTTGTAAATTCAGTACACAAATGGAGGGAAACCAAATGAGGAAAGCAGAAGTTTTAGCTAAGCTTACTGATCAAGCTATCGTAGCTGTAGTTCGTGCGGATTCGCCGGAGCAGGCCATCCAAATTTCCGATGCATGTATCGAGGGTGGTCTTACAGGAATTGAAGTGACATTTACTGTTAAGGATGCAGATCAAGTGATCAAACAGCTCTCTGCCCAGTATAGCGAAAACCTTGATGTGGTCGTAGGTGCAGGGACAGTGCTGGATAGTACGACAGCGCGTTTAGCCATACTCGCAGGAGCCAGTTTCATTGTGAGTCCGACCTTTGATGCTGAAACTGCAAGGTTATGTAATCTTTATCAAGTTCCTTACTTGCCAGGGTGTATGACAATCGGGGAAATAAAGCAGGCGATGGAAGCAGGAGCTGATATTATCAAGCTCTTCCCGGGAAGTGCTTTTGGTCCAAGTTTTATCAAAGCGGTCAAAGCTCCACTTCCACAGGCAAATATCATGCCAACAGGCGGAGTAGACTTGGAGAATGTCGGCGATTGGCTGAAGAATGGGGCGGTGGCTGTTGGAGTCGGCGGCAATCTTGTAGCACCAGCAAGCACGGGAGACTATGACAAAATTACATCGATTGCACAACAGTATATCCAAAAGGTGAAAGAAGCAAAAGCAGATCGTGTGAACATTTGAACATGGGTCAAGCTGCCTTGCACATAAACTGAACACGGAGGAAGGGGGCTTGCTTCGTGTCAGCAAAAAAGCGGGAAATTGTAATCGTTGTTGTGAAAGCAACTGCTATTTATTCATTTGTCATAATTGATATTGCCGCAGGTACGGGATTGTACCTGACTGCAAAGCTACTGGGATCAGGAGTGATTATTGCTTCTATTTGCAGTATGGCGGGAGTAGAGGGTATAAAAAGGGGCCCTGCATTAGTACGTAATTTAACCAGAAGAGAACGTTAAAAGTATGGTAGAATATAAGATATATGGAAAAGTAAGGGGATAAAATCTCCTGCTGTACTTTGAAGGGGGCGTTCATTATGAAAATTACTAGAAAGAATTCAGACAGAGCAAATAAAAAAGGGGAGCGTCCAACTAACAAAGTCGCATAGCGTTCCCCTAATCTTGGAAGGGGAATTATTTTGGAACAAAATAAGGTAAGTCTTACAGAACTAGATGCAAACAACTGGTACGAATGCTGCCAGCTGAATGTATCTGAGGAGCAGGAAGCATTCATAGAATCAAATGCAATTTCCATAGCACAATCAAAATTTGTAACTACGTTAAGTCCATACGCCATTAGTTTGAATGATAAGATCGTAGGTTTCCTAATGTTTAATACGGTTAAGGAAGAACTCGATGGCTATTGGATTTATCGAATAATGATCGATAAAGACTATCAAAGCAAAGGTATAGCGAAAATAGCAGTACAATTGATGATCTCAAAAATAGCAGAATTACCAGATGCTGATAAAGTGGTTGTCGGTTACCATCCTGATAATAAGGCTGCGCATCATTTATACTCCAGCGTTGGTTTTGTTGATAACGGAGATAGATTCGGAAAAGAAATGGCAGTCATTAAAAACTTAAATTAAATAAAAATAAGAAGGGATGCAAATAATACATTCCTTCTTATTTTGCTTTGGTTTCATCCACCAGCATATTACCGACCGTAAAATAGAATGGTGCTGGAAATGGAGGTTTCTTTCCTTTTTTCAGCCGGGTGCTCGCTTCATTGAGCCAATAGATAGATTTATTGATAGCCGAGAAGAAGACTACTAATTCTCCATTATCATCTACACAAAGACAGGATCCGAATATACCATTCTGATACCAGGATTCTCCGATGTCTGCTTTAATCAGCAGCTTCGGTTCTTCTGACCAGTCTGCTCTTGTGAAGCTAGCTGTTTTGCTTTTAAATAACCAAAGGTCCTGCGGCTTATAAGTATCCTCACCAAAAGCATTGCCGCAGCGGCTGACGAGTAAGTAATACATATCATTAATTCGTTTTGGCCTTGCATGCGTGAAGGCGTCCTCTCGAGTGAAAAACAGACGTGGCTTCGTCCATGTATCAAGACCATTCTTGCTTTCGGCAGCGTATACCTCGTGCATCGGGATATCTCCTTTGCCGGGCTCATGTGGTGTTGCCGCAAACCACATCTTCCATGTACCTTCATCGTAAATCACTTTTGGGGCAAGTACACTATCATTTCTTACAGTGCCGACCATTACTGGCTTTGGATAGCGAAACCATCTGCCATTCCTCATTTCCAAACAGCCGATCGAATACGGAGATTCATTTCCCAAGACATTGCTCGCGCTTCGACCGGTGTAGTAGATGCGGTGAACAGGCTCTCCATCCACTTCTCCCTCGACATAACAAGGTTCATGCAATCCGTACCGATCCCAATCGGCTTCCTTTGGCTGAGGCAGCAAGGGCCTTGCTTTGTATGGCTTCCCTGGGTAAGTTGAAATTCTCCAGGCATTAGCTGTCGTTAGCGGAGCGCCTTTTGGAAGACTTGCACTGAATAGATTATTTTTAAAATTGCGCTGGAACCCACCAAAAAACATCCACCACTGATCATCAAGCTTTTGTACGCTCGGATCACCTAAACCTAGCAAATTGCGTATGGGTTTATAGCCATCCAGCATGGAATATAATAGATTCGGTTTTGTATCCATCCTAACCACCTCACTAGCAAGCAGTATGGACGGAAGAAGCATCAAACATACCAAGTATTATAGTCTTGCAGAAAAGAGTTATGCTTTCTTCTCCAGCCATGATCCCTCCGATATTTTTTGATCGATAAAGTCTAAAACAATTTGCAATTGTGCCATTTGATTTTTTAATTTTTCCTTGTGTTGGACCATACCAGCAATTAACTCAGGATGTTCGTGCATATTGTTTGTTTCGGCAATATCTAGATAAGATTTCAATTCTTCTAGTGTGAGTCCAGCTTTTTTCATACAAATTATTAATTTCATTCTTTCAATGTCCGTGGGCAAAAAAGAGCGATGACCATTTGGCAGCCGATTAATTGCAGAAAGTAATCCGGATTTCTCATAAAAACGAATTGTATCAATGCTTAAACCGGAAAGCGTACTTGCTTGTTTGATCGTATACATACGTCTGCCTCCTTCTTATATAAGCTTATTGTAAGACCTGAAGTTAACTCCAGGTCAAGAGAAATATTTTGTGTTGACCTGGAGTAAGCTCCATCTTATATACTACAGCCATTGACGAATGGAGGAGAAAGAAATGACAGAAAGAAAGAAAAAAGTAGCACTTGTTACAGGCGCAAATAGCGGGATAGGCTTGGAGCTGACGAAGAAATTGATTGAAAATGGCTGGGAGGTTGTCGCATTGATTCGTTCGGGATTCCCGGAAGAAGAATTAAAGCTTCAACAGAAAATCCGTCAGCGTGAAATCAGGATCTATCGCACCGATTTATCAGATTTCACGAAGCTAAAATATTCGTTGGGACAAATAAAGGAGCAGGAACCAAAGCTCGATGCGCTTTTCAATAATGCAGGAGGCAGTTTTCCAGAGCTTCTCTTTTCACCGCAGGGGCGTGAGCTTCATTACGAAGTGCAAACAGTAGTCCCATACATTATTACCATGGAGCTATTGAAGCTATTAAAAAAGGGATCACCAGGTATGGTTATCCAGACAAGTTCAGATGCATTCAGATTCAGGAAAACATTTGAACCCGACGAATTGGCAAAACCGAAAAAGTTTCAGAAGCTTACGGGTCCATATACATCAACGAAGCTAGCTATTACGCTTTGGACGCATGCATTGGCGCCAGAAATGAAAAAACAAGGCATCACGATGGTTAGTGTTGATCCAGGAAATAACAATACAATGCGAAAAGGTAGAAACGGGGGATTGCCGCTGCTTATTCAGCCATTCATCCGCCTCTTTGGTCCGCATCCAAGTGTCGGAGCAGGCAGATTGTACGCAGGATTAGAAAGTTCTCCAGATGATGCTGGGCTGTATTTTACAAAAGGCAAGCCAACAGAGTACAAATTTAAACAACATGCTTCCCAAGTACTTTTCCAAGTAAGAACTGTATATGAAAAAGAATTCATCTCTCTGTAAAAGGGTCCAATTAGGACCCTTATTTTTTCTGGAGCTGTTGAGGTGTTTTTAACCGGCGGATGATTAACCAACCTAGTAAGGAGCCAGTAATGGAACTGGCAAGAAAACCTGGGACAAATGCCAATGCTCCAGCTTTTTGGCCCATGATTAAATTAGCGATTGGGACCGAGAGCAATGACCCAAGTACTCCAGTGCCTATCATCTCCCCAATCGCAGCTGCACCTTTCCGGCGGAAGAATCGGTAAAACAATCCAGCAAATAAGGCACCTAGCATTCCTCCCGGAAAAGCTAGCAAACTCCCAAGACCGAGCATATTGCGGACAAGCCCGATGAGGAAGGCAACCACAACTGCTGGGCCAGGACCGAGCAGTACAGCGGTAATGACATTAACAGCATGCTGGACAGGAAAAGCACGTGCAACTCCTGTCGGAAACCAGAGAAACTGTGCTCCCAGCACTCCGATTGCGACTAGGATAGCCATAAGAGTGAGTTTTTTTGTTTTCATTGCTATCTCCTTGTTTATGTTTATGTATTCTTCTTTCATTATAAAATTAAATGCCAGTAATTTGGAAGAGAAGTATTTATAAGGTGATTACAATAATTTTGTTTGAAGAAAAAGGATTAGACATTATAATAAACAGAATTATCAAACATTATTTACAATCTAATATCTCCTGTAAATAGATGATAATCGGTGAATTTTTAAGATAACTTACTTTTAAGTCGTCTTTTTCAGGCTGTTTGACTGAATACGATGCCAAATCATCTACTATTTAGATTTTCTGCAGATTTACTATCCATCACAACGAGCGTAGAATAAGGTTCATCTTCCAAGTGTAACCAAACAAAATTGCATAGATTTCGTAATCGCTTAATTCCTGAATCCAGGAAGCGGGGGAACCAACCGTAACTTTTGTTACATGGGGTGAATCTCTGAAAAGAGTAGGGCTACTCTCTGGCCCGAATCCGTCAGCTAACTTCGTAAGCGTTCGAGAGGAAGCCAAAAATGTGATAGGCGCACGTTTATTTCGTTATGCCCAGAAGTCACAGAAGAGGGCCCTCTTCTGTGACTTCTTTTTTATGCACTTTTTTAGGGTGTAAGCAGAGAATCAAGGAGGATTAGCATGGATTTACTATACATCGGATTGAGTTTATCGCTTTTCGGAGGCATGGCTGTGTTACTGGCAGCCTTCGCACAGATTGCTGAGAAAGAAGGGACACGATAATGATTCAGATTGGCTTGCTTGTACTAAGTGTTGCGGTCATCGGTTATTTGGTCTACGCCTTGTTTTATCCGGAAAAATTCTAACGAAGGAAGGTTCACGTGATGATCGTTTCGCTAATTGCTCTGATTTTGGTACTCGTTTTGATTGGAGTTTCGCTGAAGCCTATGGGCTTATATATGGCCGCTGTATTTTCAGATTCGCGGCTAGATCGGTTTTTTCTGCCGGTGGAAAACATCTTATATAGCATTTCTGGTATCAAAAAACAGAAGCAAACGTGGAAACAATATGTGTTTTCGATGCTCTTGCTGAATATGGTATTGCTAGTGTTCATTTATGCGGTGTTCCGCCTGCAAGGTATTCTGCCGCTAAATCCTTTGGATATTGCGGGAATGGATCCAGCCTTAGCTTTTAATACGGCTGTCAGTTTTATCACAAACACTAATTTGCAGCATTATAGCGGGGAATCTGGTTTATCTCTATTTTCACAGTTAACTGCCATTTTGTTCATGATGTTCGCAGCACCCTCTACGGCGCTTGCGGTCGCAATAGGATTCATCCGACTCCTAGGAGGTAAGCCGATCGGGAATTTCTTCGAGGATTTCGTCAGGGCGCTGGTACGAGTGCTGCTTCCGATTTCCTTCATCGCAGCAATCATATTCGTTGCACTTGGCATGCCCCAAACATTATCAGGAGCGGTGCATGCAACGACGATGGCAGGTGCAGAACAAACCATTCTGCGCGGGCCGATTGGTGCATTTCTTTCTATCAAGGAGCTGGGCAATAACGGCGGTGGATTCTTTGGTGTCAATTCTGCTCACCCATTCGAGAATCCCAATGCCTATACGAATCTGCTGCAATGCTGGTTGATGCTTTTGTTACCCGCATCCTTGCCGTTCACATACGGCAAAATGACAGGAAAGCCGAAGCAGGGAGTAATGCTTTTCGGTGCAATGGCAGCTGTATTTCTTGTCATGCTTGCAGCTGGGATCGCGGCAGAGATGCAAGGCAATCCTTTGCTTCAGGGGGCGATGATGGAAGGAAAGGAAACTCGCTTTGGAGTTATCGGAAGTGTATTTTATAGCATTGTCACAACCGCTGCAGAAACCGGTGCTGTAAATACGATGCACGATACACTTAGCCCGCTTACAGGTATGCTCGCTCTTGGAAATATGCTATTAAATACAGTTTTCGGCGGGGTGGGGACTGGATTTATGAATGTCATCCTTTATGTGATGATTGCAGTCTTCATTGCTGGCTTAATGGTAGGACGCACACCAGCATTCCTTGGTAAAAAGCTTGAGGGAGCTGAAATGAAACTGCTAGCGATCACACTGCTCGTCCAGCCAATACTGATCCTGCTTGGCACAGCTATTGCAATGTACTTTCCAGCAGGTAACGAAGCAATATCAAACCCTGGGTATCATGGTCTAACGCAGGTATTGTATGAGATTACATCATCAGCAGCTAACAACGGTTCAGGGTTTGAAGGATTGGGGGACGCAACTACATTCTGGAATATCCTTACAGGAATTGTTATGTTTCTGGGACGTTATATATCTATCATTACCTTGATTGCTGTCGCAGCTTCACTAGCTAGGAAAACGGCTGTCCAAGAGAGCAAGGGAAGTTTACGGATAGACAGCCCTTTATTTGCAAGTTTATTAGTCGGCACCTTCTTCCTTGTAGGTGCACTGACATTCCTGCCTGTCCTGGTTCTTGGCCCGATTGCAGAATACGTAACTTTATAGGAGAGTGACTTGTTATGGCAGCACATACTGCAGGGAAAGATGAGATTCCCTCTACTGGTTTATTTACAAAGAAAATTTTGAAGGATGCTTGTGTGGATGCCGTAGTGAAATTGCATCCTGCATATATGGTACGGAACCCGATTCTTTTCATTGTTGAACTTGGATTTCTAGTTACATTATTGCTCGCAGTTTTTCCTGGCGCCCATTCTCGGACAATGGGCAGCGGGTTTTACTGGAGCGTTTCAGTGATTCTGCTGATGACAGTGCTGTTCGCGAATATAGCGGAGGCGGTGGCCGAAGGAAGAGGGAAGGCACAAGCGAATACGCTGAAACAGACCAAACAAGATACCGCTGCCAGACGTCTCCTCCGGGGAAAAGAGGAAACCATCTCATCGGCTGATCTTCGAAAAGGTGACATAGTGCTTGTGAAAGAAGGAGAGGTCATCCCAGGAGACGGGACGATTATTGCTGGTATGGCGAGTGTGGATGAATCGGCAATTACCGGTGAATCTGCTCCAGTGCTAAAGGAAGCGGGAGGAGATTTCAGCTCTGTAACAGGCGGTACGACGCTTGTCAGTGATGAGCTTACGATTGAAATCACTAGTCAGCCAGGAGAAAGCTTCCTAGATCGGATGATTGCACTTGTAGAAGGAGCAGACCGTAAGAAGACACCAAATGAAATAGCTTTGAACACGGTGTTGATTAGCTTAACGATTATTTTCATGCTTGTAGTCATCACGTTGCCATTTTTCACAAACTACATCGGCTTTTCTATTGATACAGGCATGCTTGTTGCTTTGCTTGTCTGTCTGATTCCAACGACGATTGGCGGTTTGCTCAGTGCGATCGGAATCGCTGGGATGGACCGGGTAACACGTTTTAACGTTTTGGCGATGTCAGGTCGGGCTGTGGAAGCAGCAGGAGATATTGATACGATCATCTTGGATAAAACCGGTACCATTACTTTTGGGAACCGGATGGCTGCTGATTTCATACCGGTGGCAGCTGCCTCTAAGACTGCTTTGATGCAAGCGGCAGTTATTACATCCTGGAAAGATGAAACACCAGAAGGACGTTCCGTGCTTAGCTTGGCTGAAGAGCAGGGCATAGCAATGGATCGGGAGAAATGGGATGAAGCGACATTCGTGCCTTTCCAAGCGCAAACAAGAATGAGCGGCATGGATTTGGCTGATGGCGGCAGTTATCGGAAAGGTGCTGTGGAAGCAGTCAAAGCATGGGTGCTGGAGCGCGGTGGTAAGATTCCGGAAGATTTGCAGGAAGAAGCCGATCATATCGCGAGAATGGGGGGCACTCCTTTAGCCGTTGCAGTAGATACGGAGCTCCTGGGACTAATTTATTTAAAGGATACCGTCAAACCAGGCATGAGGGAACGCTTTGACGAGCTGCGGAAGATGGGTATCAAAACAGTTATGTGTACCGGAGACAATCCGCTTACCGCAGCAACCATAGCGAAAGAAGCCGGTGTTGATGATTTTATTGCAGAAAGCACACCAGAGGACAAGATTGACGTAATCAAACGGGAGCAAGCACAAGGAAAGCTTGTAGCGATGACGGGAGACGGAACGAATGATGCTCCGGCATTGGCACAAGCAGATGTCGGGCTTGCGATGAACAGTGGAACGACGGCTGCGAAGGAAGCGGCCAATATGATTGATCTAGATTCTGATCCGACGAAAATCATTGAAGTAGTAGCAATCGGCAAACAGCTGTTAATGACTCGAGGAGCATTGACAACTTTCAGTATAGCTAATGATGTAGCCAAATACTTTGCTATCATTCCAGCGTTGTTCGTGCTTGGCATTCCGGAAATGAATGTCTTAAATATTATGCAGCTCGAGTCACCGACAACAGCGATCCTGTCAGCACTTTTATTCAATGGCTTGATCATTCCTGCGCTAGTACCGCTGGCGGTAAGAGGTGTTGCGTATAAGCCCGTTTCCGCAGATAAGCTACTAAGGAAAAATCTGTTTGTATATGGACTTGGTGGTGTTGTTGTCCCGTTTATCGGAATAAAAGTGATTGATATGCTGTTAAGTCTGTTTCTATAGGAGGCAAAAGATATGAATAAACAAGTTTCCAATATAGTACCTGTACTGCGGCTTGGATTAGTATGCCTGGTTTTGTGCAGTGTTCTTTACCCTTTGGCGGTGACGGGTATCGGTCAGCTATTCTTTCCTTATCAAGCTAACGGCAGTTTGATAGAGGGTGAAAATGGCAGCGTGATTGGTTCAGAGCTGATAGGACAAACGTTTACTGATCCGGAGTTATTCCAAGGTAGGGTGTCGAGTATAGATAATGATGCTTCGGGGTCTGGAACACCAAACTACGCACCGTCTAATCCAGATTTGATATCCCGAACAGTAGAGGCAATAAGAACACAGCAAGCGTCTAATCCAGATGGAGGTATCGTACCAATGGATTTAGTGACAAATTCCGGTTCTGGTCTGGATCCTCATATATCGGTGGAAGCAGCAGAATTTCAAGTGCCGAGAATAGCGGAAGCTAGTGGCATACCAAAAGAGGAGCTATACAAATTAATTGATCAACACCGTACATCACAGGTAGAAGAGCTGCTCGGAGCGCCAGCTGTGAACATACTACAGCTTAATATTGATCTGCGGGCGTTGAAATAATGAAAACTAATGATAAAGCAGCTGCATACCTAGCCTCCGCTTCAACTCATATGAGAGGACGTCTAAAGTTATACATCGGCGCGGCTCCTGGTGTCGGGAAGACATATAAAATGCTGACGGATGCCGGGCAGATGAAGAAAGAGGGGACAGACGTTGTTATCGGCTTTATTGAAACGCATGGAAGGTTGGAAACAGCGGAGCAGATAGAAAACTTGGAACAAGTCCCTTTGTTGGAAATCTTGTATAAGGATCGCCCATTTTATGAGTTGAATGTAGAGGCGATTTTGCGACGTGCTCCAAAAGTTGTTTTAGTAGATGAATTGGCGCATACAAATATTCCAGGTTCTAAGCAATCAAAGAGGTATCAGGATGTGATGGAACTGCTGGATGAAGGCATCGATGTACTTGCTGCCGTCAACATTCAGCATTTGGAAAGTGTGCATGACATCGTCCAGACGATTACAGGAGTTCGGGTAAATGAACGTGTGCCAGACTTGTTCGTCCAGCAGGCAGACGAAATTCAGCTGATTGATGTAACACCTGAAACCTTGCAAAAGCGGCTGCGGGAGGGAAAGATCTATCCGTCTCATCGGATACAGAAAAGCTTACAAAATTACTTTCAGCTATCCAACCTTGCAGCGCTCCGTGAATTGGCACTTCGAGAGATTGCGGATGAAGTGGACGAGAAACTGGAACGTCAGCACGGAACAGATTATCGTGGACCTTTAGGTGTACATGAAAAGATACTTATCTGCGTGCAGCATAATGATACTGCAGAAAGGCTGATACGCCGCGGATATCGAATGGCGAATCGATTGAATGCGGAACTTTATATTTTACACGTGACCCGTGATGCAATGGAGGAAAAGGAGAAGGTGGACTATGTTCGGCAGCTTTGCTCAACATTCGATGCACACTTTCTTCTCCTTAAATCCAATAAGCGTATAGCACATGCGATTGTCTCGGAAGCAAAGAAACATTTTATTACCCAAATTCTATTGGGGCAGTCAGCCCGTACACGGTGGGAAGAAATTTGGAAAGGATCTATTGTTAATACGATTATGCGACAGACGTGCAACATTGATATTCATATTGTTGCGGATAAGCAATCTGTTCGTTAGTTATTAAAAACATGGAGAAGCAGGATTTCTCTATGTTTTTTTGCATGCGTTTATCATCTGTATTGCAAGAGATAGGAGCGGACATATTGGCCGTTCCTTTTATACCTGGTTCAACATAAGATGACAGCAGTGAAAAATTCTGGAGGTGCAAAAATTGACTCCTTTGAATAATGGAGACGGATGCAGCGGCAGAGGAACGTTCTACCCGAATATGTTTAATGCCAGTGCAACAGGAGCGACGGGTGCAACAGGAGAGCAAGGTGTAGGTTTGCAAGGGATTGTCCCTTTTGATCCAAGTACTTCTCCATTTTATCCAGTCTGGCAAATTGTCACATATAACGGAAGCCTCTATATATCAAATGTGGCCTCCCCAAGCGGAATACCAGACAGTTCGATCGATTATACGCTTCTGGCTGCTGCTGGTGCTACTGGGATTCCAGGTCCGATTGGTCCAACGGGGATTACGGGTGCAACAGGAATAGGGTTAAATGGCATTCTCCCTTATGATCCAGCTACCGCACCAACTTATATTGCAGGACAGATTGTCACATACAATGGTAGTCTTTATATTTCGAATGTAGCTTCGCCGAGCGGAACCCCAGGAAGTTCAGCAGATTTTACTTTGCTTGCCTCCGCAGGTGCAACAGGAGCGACTGGCATTACCGGCGTAACAGGTGTCACAGGTGCAACCGGGATCGGCTTGGAGGGGGTAGTTCCTTTTGATGCAGCAGCATCTCCTTTCTATCCAGCAGGTCAAGTAGTCAGTTATGATGGCAGTTTGTATATCAGCAATATAGCATCTCCAGCAGGGGTGCCGGGAAGCTCACCTGATTACACAACGCTGTTAACTGGCATCACCGGCATAACTGGTCCAGTAGGAGCAACCGGAGTAGCAGGTCCAACCGGGGCACCAGGAGCGACGGGAATAGCGGGCCCAGCAGGAGCAACGGGAATAGCAGGTCCAACTGGTCCAGCAGGAGCAACAGGAGCAGTAGGCCCAACGGGAGCGGCGGGAGCAACGGGGATAGCAGGTCCAACTGGCCTAGCAGGTCCAACCGGCCCAGCGGGAGCGACGGGAATAGCAGGCCCAACCGGAGCAGCAGGAGCAACGGG
>FOCD01000012.1 GCA_900110015.1 Terribacillus saccharophilus
TTGACCAACGGGCCATTTATGTAAAGTGTGATGGCGGAGAGCGAGGGATTCGAACCCTCGAGACCGCGTTAGCAGCCTACACGATTTCCAATCGTGCTCCTTCGGCCACTCGGACAGCTCTCCGTGGCTCCACAGGCAGGATTCGAACCTGCGACCGATCGGTTAACAGCCGATAGCTCTACCACTGAGCTACTGTGGAATAATCAGAATTGCCTGGCAGCGTCCTACTCTCGCAGGGCGAACCCAACTACCATCGGCGCTGAAGAGCTTAACTACTGTGTTCGGCATGGGAACAGGTGTGACCTCTTCGCTATTACCACCAGACCTCTTATGTATGCTGCCCTTTTCTTAAGGACAAGTTAGATTATATATGCTACAGAAACAAAAAGCAATACAATATTTAAAAATAACTAGTTTTTTTCGCATTACATTCCTATTTTCAAATCTAATGGCTAACTTAGGCAAAAATTTAAGATCTTTTTAAAACATGTAACTCTTATTTTACATGAATAGAATGCAATTTGGCAACTAACGACTGATCAACTTTTAGAAAGCGCACATCCAATAAAATTGCGATGCTTCTATCTCATCGTTCCTCATAATAACGCAATTACCAAATGGCCCTACCAACTTTAAAATTCTTATTGATTTTGTATGATAAACACAAAAAACTGCCAGATCTCATGATCCAGCAGTTTCTAAACTTCTGCAAAAGCCGAAGACCTTATTTAAAAGACCGATTGAATCACTTGTTTCATATAGAAAAATCGTACAACAAAGAAGTAAAATACTTGGATTACCGCAAAGCTTCCCAATACTAAAGCAGATTCAACTATTAAGTTGTAATCAAACAAACGCGATAAAGCTGTAAGTGCTACAGCACCATGAATGAGTGCCACTACAATAGGTGAGAAAAACAAAATGACAATTTGCCGGTTCACCACTTTTTTCAATTCTGATTCGGTTAATCCAATCTTGGCAATCGACTTAAATTTGCGCTTTTCTATATCAATATCCGTAAACAATCGAAAGTAGAGAAAGCTTCCAGCCGAGACAAAGAACACAATGCCGATAAATAAGCCAATAAATAATATCGGTCCATACGCTTTATTAATTTCATAAATAGAGTGATCAACTGAAAATACTTTATGCTCTAT
This sequence comes from Terribacillus saccharophilus, assembly GCA_900110015.1. Taxonomy (GTDB): domain Bacteria; phylum Bacillota; class Bacilli; order Bacillales; family Amphibacillaceae; genus Terribacillus; species Terribacillus saccharophilus. Next base: position 1,158 of record FOCD01000012.1, read on the forward strand.
TTGCTCCTCTAATTTTTTTCCAGTTTCAATAACTTGCTCTTCATTCCCGTCATGTACATTCCATGCAGCAGTAAAATCTGTTCTTACTGGAGTTCCAAGCTGATCATAAGTGTTATCATTCACAACATAATAACCAGAAAAGCCTAGCCCTACAGCAGACTTCACTGTGTTACTTGGCAGAATTTCCTGTCCGTTATCCAGCTGGACGCTGGATGCCATCAATACTTCACTAGCTTTCTGTCCTTCCATGATTACCGCATCACTTTGTTCCATAATGATTGCCTCATTTTCCTTTGGGTGCAGTTTATTCTCATCGATTAATGCGGCAAAACGGTTATAAGCAGAAGCTTTCACTATCAATACAGGCGATTCTTCCACAGAGGTATTATAAAATGCCAAGTCCGTGGATTCCATATCTGCGTCGATTTTCTGTTCATCTAAAATTGCATTGATTTTATGCATATCTTGCTCAATCACTTCGTCACTTTCGTCCAAAAAAGGACTATACGTATACGTATATGGATTCATCTCTTTTACTCCCTTTGTAAGATAAGATTGAAACCCATATAATGTCCCAATAGCACTAAAAGCTACGGTTGATATAATCGCTACCATGAAAAAGGTTCTAGCGTTATCTTTCATTCGGAACGATAAGTCACCAAATAGCAGTATGTTGGTCTTCCGCCAGAAGATTAATTTATTTTTTTTCAGCAAACGAATGCAATAAACACTTAATTGCGTAAACAAGATATATGTTCCCAGCGTCACCACGATAATGACTGGAATCATTACAGAGACAACACTGGCACCTTTGACATAAACAGAAGTACCATATCCTGCAATTAACAGAATGACCGCAAGAATAGATAGAATAATAGAGGCTTTCGGTTCTCCTTTGGACTTCTTATCTCCTTTAATGAGATCGACCAGTTTATTTGTACGTAAAACGAACGCCACCAAAACCGATATACAGAAAAAGAGAAAGATAAAACTGATAAACGTTATTACAATAGCCATTACTGGGAAATAAAAATCAAGAGATGCATCAATGATTAATATATTCTCAGCAAGTAAAAGGATGGATTTTGCAAATACTAGTCCTATCAAAATTCCGCCAGCTGTTGCAAAAAGTCCTATTAAAATATTCTCCATAAATACCATGAGCCGTATTTGCTTATCAGAAGCTCCTAAAGTGATGAGCAAGCCAAACTCCTTCTTCCTTGACTGCAAGAAAGAGCTCATCGAGTATAGGATAAAGAAGAAAGAAAATACATAAATGATTCCACCAGCAACAGCCATTCCAAACAGTGCATACTTATTAACGGATCCTTCTGAAAAAGCTGGATGGAATGCAAAGATTGCAAATGTGAAGAATACCATCACCGTAAACATGCTGCTGAGGAAGTAAGCAATATACAATCGTTTATTGCGTAAGACATTTCTAAACGCGAACTGACGAAAAGTCATTTCCCTCTCCTCCCATCAGCGAAAGCATATCGATTATCTTCTGGAAGAATGCTTGTCTGCTCTCCCCCCGATGAATTTCGGCATGCAGCTTACCATCCCGAATAAAAACAACACGATCAGAATAACTAGCAGCCTGCGGATCATGCGTTACCATCAACACACTTGTTTTATTTCTCTCATTAATGGATACCAGCATTTTCATGACATCCTTAGCCGCTTTTGAATCAAGGTTTCCTGTTGGCTCGTCCGCTAGCAGCAATTTCGGTTCATGAATCATCGCCCTGGCGATGGCCACCCGCTGCGCTTGTCCTCCGGAAATCTCGTACGTACGCTTATTCATAATTGATTCAATTCCTAGACTCTTTGCTATCTGCTGTGCTTTTTGCTGCATCTCTCCTGCTCGGACACCATCTAATGTTAGCGGCAGGATAATATTTTCCTGAACCGTAAGGGTATGTAATAAGTTGAAATCCTGGAAGATGAATCCGAGTTGATTACGACGGAACTTAGCCAAAGCACTTTTCTTTAGCTGATGAGGTTGTTGTCCATCGATTTCCACTTGCCCTGTTGTCGGCGTATCGTTTGTGGAAACAATATTCAATAAGGTCGTTTTTCCGCTCCCTGACGGTCCCATGATGGCAACAAATTCACCCTTCTCTATTTCTAAATCGATATCGGTAAGGGCGCGATAAGCAACTTTACCTTCGTAGATTTTACTGACTTTTGTAAGTTTGAGCATAATCCATTCTCCTCTCCAATGCTTAATCTAAGCATAGCCTGAGCAGTACATGTCCTACTATCGATTATGCTTTCACGAATCTTACATTGATGTAAGGTTTTGTGTTTTGGAAAATATGATCCGGAAAGTTGTACCCTCTCCTACGGTGGAATCCATCTCCAGGCCGTGCTCCAGCTTGTCAGCGACTTCTTTTACCAAATACAAGCCCATACCGGTAGACTCCCGATATTTCCTGCCATTTTCGCCAGTATAAAATTTATTAAAAATACGTTTCCGGTCCACAACTGGAACACCCACTCCAAAGTCCTTCACTTCCAGCACTAATTCACCTGATCTTTCATAAAGAGACAGAACAAGTTGATTTGATTTTCCAGCAGAGTATTTGACAGCATTATGTACCAGCTGTGCTAACAGGAAGAAAAGCCACTTTTCATCCGTTTCCACGATTGCTCCTGCTTTCTCTTCCTTCAATACAGGAAATACTTCATAACGAATGTAAAATCGCTTGTTTTCTTGATTGACTTCGTGAATCAGCTTGGAAAGGACAACAGGCTTAATATGAAAATCTTCTGTAATAGTCCGAAGTCTTGCTAAATAGAGAACTGTATTCAAGCCCTCCCGCATTCGGTCTGTTTCCTCCCGAATGCTGGATGATTCTGGTTCATCTAGTGCTTGTGCCGTTAATTCAATAACAGAAAGCGGCGTTTTCATTTGATGAACCCAACGATCCATAAATAACAGATGCTCGTCCTGTTTGTCTTCTCCTTTTAGCAATTCTTCTTGATATAAACGAAACTGAGCTGCAAGCAAGTGATCAAGTGCCTCTGAAATAGGTGCACGTTCGGTCGTCTCTAACGATTGATCGAGTGATGTAAGCGAATGCTGTAATCTATTATAAAAATTTCTTCGGCTAAAATACCGATAACAGAGGAATGCAGTTATTAAAACCACTGTCAGGAAAAAGGCGTATACACTAACCCCAACATCTCGGTAGCCATCCAGCCAAAATAGAATCGGAACCATCGCACACTGAAAGAGTTGGATCATAATAAGCAGCACATGCTCGCGAAGGAATAATTTCATGTCTTATCCTCTCTCCATGTAATACGCAATCGATATCCCGCACCCCTGACCGTTTCAACAGCATCTTCAATCCCTAGTTCCTGGAACTTATTCCGAACACGAGCTATATTCACATTCAAGGTATTCTCATCCACATAGGCTTGATCATCCCATAATTTTGCTAATAAATCCTGCCTGCCAGCAACTCGCGGATAACGCTCCAGCAAACTTTCGACAATGTCTGTTTCTTTTTTGGTCAGTTGCGTTGATTCATCCCGAAAGCGCAGCTCCAATCGTTCCGGATAAAAGTGTAATCCTTCCTGGATAAGCACTCTTTCCTCAAACTTTACTGCATACTCTCCATAAGCACGTCTCATTTGGCTTCTGATTTTTGCCATAACAATATCCGGATTAAATGGCTTTGTGATAAAGTCATCCCCGCCATTTTCAATCGCCATGACTTGATCCATCTCACCAGTCCGTGCGGAAATGAATATTACCGGGCAAATCGACACCTTCCTGATTTGCCGGCACCAATAATAGCCATCAAAACTAGGTAAGTTGATATCCAGTAAAATAAGCTTAGGCTGTACATCGAGGAACGCATCCATAATCTTTTCAAAATCCGCAGCAATAGTCACTTCATATCCATACTTTTCTATATGGGAACCTAAGTATTCTGCAATTTTTATGTCATCTTCCACAATCATAATCTTGTCCATAAATTATTTCTCCCCAGCTGTTTGTTTAGCTTAATTTTACCATCTGAATCTTAACTAATGTCACCTCTAATGAATTGACCTCTCCTGTAAAAAAAAGACTCTAACATTTTGTTAGAATCAAGCATTTGCTGAGATTTATTATGTAATGTGATAATTCCTATTGCACTTCGCTGTGTTTAACACGGCACTGCCTTTATATGCCAAATTCTATCCAGATCACCAGCTACTCCACGCTATCCTTGTTCCTTCATACAATTATCCGAAGCGTACAGCTCGCCATCCTCATTAAACTCCAGCTCATAAGGATTACGCAAACCCCAAGCAAGCAGCTCAACATCACTTCCATCCGGTTTAAAACGCCATAAACCAGTTTTGCACCAAAGCTTCCCTTTAATTTTCTCACCTTTTTCAGCTGGTATACCAAAACCTCGATATTGCCATCAGGATCCATCTTTAAAATTCTTGGTGGCAGCGTTGGACGTATCGGCCACGTACTGCCTCCTACCAATATGAATATCGAACCATCATCATTCAAACCCCATAACGGTGGGGAATGACAGACCAGCTGCGCCAACCTCGACTTGATAGCCTTCTGGTAGCTGATACCTAATGAAACAGGAGGATTTCTATTAAAGTTTACTAATTTAAATGCTTTATTAACTTTTAAGATAAAAAAATACCCCTAAATGATGTTGTTCAACATTTAAGGGGGTTACAGTATTGTAATCAGCTTTTCAGAATACCTTACAATAACATAAAAAAAGGACTTCAGTATTCCTGAAGTCCTTCTCATCGCTTGGCAATACGATGATTTGTGTGATACCGGTGGCCGGGGTCGAACCGGCACTCCTTGCGGAACACGATTTTGAGTCGTGCGCGTCTGCCAATTCCGCCACACCGGCATGTTAAGAGTATCTATGGAGGCGGCAACCGGATTTGAACCGGTGATCAAGGTGTTGCAGACCTTTGCCTTACCACTTGGCTATGCCGCCAATATTGGAGCGGAAGACGGGATTCGAACCCGCGACCCCCACCTTGGCAAGGTGATGTTCTACCACTGAACTACTTCCGCATACAAGTCAGGCTTTAGGGATTCCATAGGAATCCCAGCCTGTTTACTTGGCTATAGCCTAAAGCTATATAGAGGGCGATCGATGGGAATCGAACCCACGAATGCCGGAGCCACAATCCGGTGCGTTAACCCCTTCGCCACGACCGCCATGATGA
>FOCD01000009.1 GCA_900110015.1 Terribacillus saccharophilus
ATCCGGTATTAGCTCCGGTTTCCCGAAGTTATCCCAGTCTTACAGGCAGGTTGCCCACGTGTTACTCACCCGTCCGCCGCTCATTCCACCAGAATCACCCCGAAGGGGTCATCTGGTTTCCTGCGCTCGACTTGCATGTATTAGGCACGCCGCCAGCGTTCGTCCTGAGCCAAGATCAAACTCTCCATGAAAGTTTTGATGCTTTTGCTCGTTAGAGCTGACGTTGATCTTACGATCTTGTCGTTTAATTCGTAATTGGTTGTTTTGTTCAGTTTTCAAAGATCAATTTCATTCTGCCGCTCATTTGGCGACTAGAACATCATATCATGTTTTAACTTTCGTTGTCAACATGTTTTTTGTTTTTGTTTCTCGTGTTTGCCGCTTCGTTTGAAGCAACTTTAATAATTTACCATGGATGTAATGGCATTGCAATAGTTTTTTTAAAGAAATGTTAAACTTTCTTACAAACTGTTACATAGCATTATCTCTCATTCGTTTGCATTCTATGCAAATGCCTATATAAATGTGAAAAGGAGAAGGGCAGAATAGCCCTTCTCCTTTCTATTAAGAACGATTACGCATCTGCGGGAACAGCAATACGTCCCGGATGGACGGAGCATTTGTTAACAGCATGATCAGGCGGTCAATACCAATACCTAATCCTCCTGTTGGCGGCATACCGTACTCAAGGGACTCTAAGAAGTCCTCATCCATTTCGTGTGCTTCATCGTTACCTTGTTCTTTTTCTTTCATTTGTGCCTCGAAACGCTCACGCTGATCGATCGGATCGTTCAGCTCAGAGAATGCATTTCCATGCTCTCTTCCTACAATGAATACTTCAAAGCGATCCGTGAAGCGCTCATCTTCTGGATTCTTCTTCGCAAGCGGAGAAATCTCAACAGGATGACCAAAAATAAAGGTTGGCTGAATAAGCTTGTCCTCTACACGCTGTTCAAAGAATTCATTTACAATATGACCAAACGTCATTGTATCTTTAATATCAATACCGTTTTCCTTCGCTAGAGCTTTCGCCTCTTCGTCGCTCATATGCTTCCAGAAGTCGACACCTGTATATTCTTTTACTGCATCTACCATGTGCAGACGTTTCCACTTCGGTTCAAGATTGATTTCATACTCACCATAAGGAATGACAGTCTTACCAAGTACATCTTTTGCAACATGTGCAATTAGGTTTTCTGTTAATTCCATGATTGTATCCATATCACCATACGCTTCGTACAGTTCAAGCATTGTGAACTCAGGGTTATGGCGTGTGGATACACCTTCATTACGGAATACACGTCCAATTTCGTAAACCTTCTCCAATCCGCCAACAATAAGGCGTTTCAGGTGCAGTTCAATTGCTATACGCATATAAAGAGGTATATCCAATGCATTATGATGAGTAATGAATGGGCGAGCTGCCGCTCCACCCGGAATGCTGTGCATTAGTGGCGTTTCTACTTCTAAGTATCCAATATCATCTAGGTAACGGCGGATACTTTGGATGATCTTACTACGAGTGATAAATGTCTGCTTCGATTCCGGGTTTACGATCAAATCAAGGTAGCGTTGACGATAGCGCTGCTCGATGTCAGTCAAACCATGGAATTTATCAGGAAGCGGACGAAGTGCCTTGGAAAGGATGTCAAAGGAAGTCGCCTTAACAGAAAGCTCTCCTACATTCGTTTTGAACATAACACCAGTAATACCGACGATGTCACCTAGATCCGCACTGCTGAATAGCTCATACGCTTCATCACCAACCTGGTCTTTACGAACATAAAGTTGGATCTGACCGCTCAAGTCCTGCAAGTGAGCAAAACCCGCTTTACCTTTTCCGCGTTTAGTCATTAGACGGCCAGCAATAGTTACTTCCGCTTTCTTCTCTTCCAATTCTTCCTTACTGAAAGCATCAAAAGCTGCTACTAGCTCTTCTGTTTGGTGTGTGCGCTCGAATCTGGCACCGAACGGATTATAGCCTTGGTTCATAAGCTGTTCCATCTTATCGCGACGCACCTGCATCTGATCGTTTAATTCTTCACTCATCCTGTTCACTCCCATTTCTTCTATATTCATTCTCTATAATGCTAAAAAAAAACTGCCAGCATGACTGGCAGTATCGTTCGTCCTCGTATAATGCAAGGTTTTCCGCATTGCTACCTCGTATTAGTATAGAAAAGCAGCCATGCTGTGTCAATAAAGCACGCTGATTAAAACATTGCCATAGAAGCTTCCGCTTGGTCTGCAAAATCGTAAAGCAGATTCGCCATGTCTTCTTTTGTAGTAGTTTCATTAATCAACTTGCGAACTTTCCCAGTACCATCTAACCCTTTCAAATACCAGGCAGCATGCTTGCGCATTTCCATGATCGCTACTCTTTCGCCTTTCAGACGAACTAAGCGTTCCATGTGCAGCACACAAACGTCGATCTTCTCACGCGGTTTTGGTTCGTCCAACATCTCGCCTGTTTCCAAGTAATGAACAGTTCTATATATCATCCACGGATCTCCAAGAGCAGCTCGCCCGATCATAACTGCATCAACACCCGTCTCTTCCAATCGCTGTTTGGCGATTTGCGGCGTTGTAATATCGCCATTCCCAATGACAGGAATCGAAACGGATTCCTTCACTTGGCGGATGATATCCCAGTTAGCAAGTCCTTCATAATGCTGCTCACGTGTACGGCCATGCAATGCAACTGCTGCTGCTCCTGCTTCTTGCAGCGCTTGTGCATTCTCCACAGCATAAATCGTACTGTCGTCCCACCCTGTACGCATTTTAACAGTTACCGGCTTTTTGACTTCTTTTACAACCGCAGATACCATTTCAAAGATTTTCTCCGGCTGAAGCAGCCAGCGGGAACCTGCCATGTTCTTGGTGATCTTCGGTGCTGGACAACCCATATTAATGTCAATAATGTCAGCTGTTGTATTCTGATCGACGAATTTAGCAGCTTCCACCAGTGTTTCGGGATTAGATCCAAAGATTTGTAAGCTCATTGGCTTTTCCTGTTCATCTATATAAAGCATGTTCATCGTTTTGGCGTTCCTAGTTACGATGCCGTTATCACTAATCATTTCTGCACATACGATACCAGCCCCGAATTCCTTTACAGTCAATCGGAATGCTGAATTACTGATGCCAGCCATCGGCGCCAAGACCACTTGGTTCTTTATGGTGATATCACCGATTTTGAACAACGTCTTTACCTCCCATTTTGTCTTTCATTATATATTTAATGAACCCCAGCTTCTAACACCTTGCACATCCTGAGCTGGTAATGTATCCAGCCATTCCTGCACTCTTTTTTCTTTAAGGAGCAACTCAGGAGCTATTTCAGCTAAAGGCACTAATACAAACGCTCGTTCATGCATGCGCGAATGGGGAAGAATAAGTTCCTCAACATTCATATTTTCTGTACTATACAACAAAATGTCAAGGTCCACTGTCCTCGGTCCCCAACGGATGATCCGCTTACGCCCTAAATCCTGTTCGATTTTTTGACAGATACGCAGCAGTTCCATTGGATCCAAGCTTGTTTCCACCTCTGCAACCAAGTTCAGGAACTGATCTTGGTTCTCATAGCCTACTGGTTCGGTTTCATATACAGTCGATACCTGATTCAACTTTATCTCCTCGTGCTCACTCAGCATCTGAATAGCCTGCTGTAAATACGTCTCCCTTGGGGCTATATTTGATCCCAGTGCAATCCACGCCTGTTTCATAGACGCTCCCGCCGTATTTCCACCGCTACCGATTCATAATGCCCTGCGATTGGAGGATTCGGTTTGATAACCTTCACTGTGCACGCCTCCAACAGAGAGAATGCTGCAAACAATTGCTTGGCGATCTCTTCTGCCACTGCTTCTACTAAATTCTTCGCTCGCCCTTCCACAACACCTTTAATGACCTCAAACGCTTGTCCATAATGAATCGACTGCGTCATATCATCCGTTTCACCAGCTTTGCGGAGGTCAAGTTCCAGTACAGCATCTACGATAAAACGCTGCCCTAACTTATTCTCTTCCGGAAATAAACCATGATAACCGTAGAATTGTAATTGATTCATATATATCTTATCCATCATTTACTCCTTCCCTACTAACGCATCCATCATTTTCACGATTCGGGCTGTTTGTTTCACTTCATGCACCCGAACCATATGTATGCCCTTTGTAATACCAAACGCTGTCGTAGCTGCTGTACCTTCATCTCGTTGGTCTGCAGGCAGATCAAGTATCGTCCCAATAAATCTTTTTCGCGATGTACCTAGAAGGATAGGATAGCCCAATGCCGAGATCTTATCTAACTCACGTATAGCTGTCATATTTTCATCAAAAGACTTAGCAAATCCTACACCTGGATCGAGCCAAATTTCCTGACTTTTAACGCCTGCATTATGAGCGATTTCGATACTTTCCTTCAAATCTGTAATCATATCCGGAATTAAATCGTTATAATGCGCCTTCTCACGGTTATGCATCAAAATGATCGGAACGCCCAGACGCGCTGCTACATGCGCCATATCAGGGTCATACTTCGCTCCCCATATATCATTAATAATCGATGCACCAGCTTTGATAGCTGCTTCTGCTGTCTTTGCTTTGTACGTATCAATAGAAATCGGTAAATCAACTACTTCTTTAATGGCCTGTATTGCTGGCACAACGCGCGCGATCTCTTCATCTACTGATACAGGTTCATACCCCGGCCGGGTTGACTCCCCGCCAATATCCAATATATCCGCTCCCTCAGCCGCAAGCTTTTGAGCTTGTTTAACAGCAGCTTCTACATTTGTATAACTGCCTCCGTCTGAGAAGGAATCAGGCGTCACGTTAATAATCCCCATTACAAGCGTTTGCTTAGAAAGATCATATTCTTTATTGCCGATTATGCGCTTCATATAACGTCAACCTCTCGTTCAATCTATCTTTCTAGTGTACACGAATCCGTGCATAAAAAAACACCCCCGCTATGATAGGCAGGGGCTTTCCGTTCAATTAGTCTTCAAATTGGTATAGTGGAGTAGAGAGGTAGCGCTCACCGTTACTCGGAACGACAGCTAATACTTTCTTGCCTGCCCCAAGCTCTTTTGCAACCTTCTTGGCAGCAAAGATGGCAGCTCCAGTAGAAACCCCGCCCAGCAAGCCTTCCTTGGCAGCTGTTTCTCTGGCAGTAGCATACGCTTCATCATTCTCTACTTGAATGATTTCAGAGTAAATATCCGTATCCAGGATAGTTGGAACAAAACCTGCACCAATACCTTGAATTTTATGCGGTCCCGGCTTTCCGCCTGATAGAACAGGAGAGCTGGCCGGTTCAACCGCGATGATGCGGATATCCTTATTCAATTCTTTCAGAACTTGACCTACCCCTGTAATTGTACCACCTGTCCCGATTCCTGCAACAAACGCATCAAGGTCGCCACCAAATTCGGCCGCAATCTCCTTACCTGTCGTGCGTGCATGAATGGCAGGATTAGCTTCGTTCTTGAACTGCTGCGGCATGAAATAGCCATGTTCTTTTTGCAATTCTTCCGCCTTCTGAATGGCACCTTTCATTCCTTCTGCCCCTGGAGTTAATACCAATTGAGCTCCATAGGCACGAAGCAGGTTACGTCTTTCCGTACTCATTGTATCCGGCATAACAAGAATAGCTTTATAGCCTTTAATAGCTGCCACTAGAGCAAGGCCGATACCTGTGTTCCCGCTTGTCGGTTCGATGATTGTGTCACCTAGCTTCAATCTGCCGTTTTCTTCTGCATCTTCAATCATTGCAAGTGCAATCCGATCCTTAACAGATCCGCCTGGATTCTGGAATTCCAGTTTTACATAAATCTCAGCACTATCACTGTCCGCTGTACGATTAAGCTTAACGATTGGTGTGTTTCCGATCAATTCAGAAATGGATGATGCAATTGCCATGATTATTCCCCCTAATTCCCACTAATTTAATTGGATTTATTTAACTGTAAGCAAAATAGTGCTAAAAGTCAATCCAAATGGGAGGGCTTCATCGAAGCAATTCTTTTAATTCGTCTTCCGTAAACGTATACGTTTCATTACAGAAGTGGCAGTTTGCCTCTGCTCCGTGATCTTCATCAATCATCGCTTGGATCTCTTCGTTCCCTAGACTCTTAATTGCATTCTGAATACGATCCTTAGAGCATTGGCAAGTAAAGCTAACCGGCATAGTATCGAGGAATTTGATATTCTCTTCTCCTATCAGCATCTCGAGGATCTGTTCCGGTGTATTTCCTTCTCTGATCAATGTGGAAATCGGGGCAATGGAGCTGATCCGCTCTTCCAATTGTGTAATGATTGCATCGTCTGCTCCCGGCAGTACTTGCAAAATAAATCCGCCAGCAGCAAGGATAGTATGATCCGGATTAACCAATACACCCGCACCTACTGCAGAAGGTACCTGTTCGGAGTTAGCGAAATAATATGTGAAGTCCTCCCCAATTTCTCCAGAAACGATCGGCACTTGACCGGTAAACATTTCTTTCAAACCAAGATCCTTCGCTACACTCAACGTTCCGACAGTACCTACAGCACGCGAAACATCCAGTTTTCCGATGGAGTTTAGTTCAAAGTCAACATGCGGATTTGTGATATACCCTCTCACTTCACCTTTTGCATTGCTGTCTACAATAATCGGTCCGACTGGTCCGTCGCCTTCAACCTTTACCGTCAGCTTGTCTTCTCCTTTAAGCATAACGCCCATCATCGTGCTTATTGTCAGCGTACGTCCAAGCGCTGCCGATGCCGTTGCCCATGTATCGTGACGGCGACGTGCTTCCTCCACTAATTCTGTTGATTGTATCGCGTAAGCACGGATATTTCCGTTGAATCCTGTTGCTTTAATTAAATAATCACCCATGAGAGCAATGTCACTCCTTCTATATATATCAACCGTTATCGGCCTATTTTTTTCCACAAGGTATTGTTTATCTTATCATAATCCTTCTGGTAAATCCTTTTATATGTTTACTATACCCAAACAGAGAAAAAGGCCTCCTGGAAGGAGACCTTTTCTTTTATGCTTTTGGACGATCATCTGAATCATCATTTGTTCGCGGGTTATCTTCAGGTATACCTGACTGATCCGGCGATTTGGAAACATCTTCATCGATGGCTGTGTCATCGGATGGAGTTGCTTCCTTTTCTTCCTGCGGCTGGATTGTGACAGTTACATCGTCGTCACTCTCTTTCAACAGGCTAGTTTTCTTTTCAGATTTGCTGCGTTCAGCGACAATCTCATCCTCTGTAGGAAGGCGTCCTTTATCAAACAATGTTTGAATTTGGAAAGCATCCAATGTTTCGATCTCAAGGAGTGTTTGAGCAATAAGCTCAAGCTTCTCTTTGTTTTCAGTAAGAATCTGCTTCGCACGTGCATAACACTGATTGATGAAGTTCTGTACTTCTTGATCGATTTCATAGGCGATTGCATCACTATATGTTTGTTCATTTTGAATATCACGGCCGAGGAATACATTACCGCCACTGCTAGTGAACTGCAACGGTCCGATCTTATCACTCATACCATATTCGGTAACCATTTTACGGGCAATACCTGTTGCGCGTTGGAAGTCATTATGAGCTCCGGTGCTTACTTCACCGAAGATGACCTCTTCTGCTACACGTCCGCCGAGTAAACCGGTAATCTTATCAAGCAATTCTGGCTTGGTCATGAAATAGCGGTCTTCTCTTGGAAGCATGACAGCATAACCGCCTGCTTGGCCTCGAGGAACGATAGTAACTTTATGCACCATATCTGCATCATCAAGCACCATACCGATAACGGTATGTCCGCTCTCATGATAAGCAACGATATTACGTTCTTTCTTAGATATAACTCGGCTTTTCTTCGCTGGACCTGCAATAACACGGTCGATCGCTTCATCAACGTCGTCCATGATGATTTGCTTACGGTCACTTCGAGCTGCTACGAGTGCAGCTTCATTCAATAGGTTCTCCAAATCTGCACCGGAGAATCCTGGAGTACGCATCGCGATTGTACGCAGATTAACGGACTCATCAAGCGGTTTGTTGCGGGCATGTACTTTCAAGACTGCTTCACGTCCGCCTAGGTCAGGACGGTCAACTGTAATCTGACGGTCAAAACGACCTGGACGAAGAAGGGCTGGGTCAAGAATGTCTGCACGGTTTGTTGCGGCGATGATGATGATACCTTCATTAGCACCGAAACCATCCATTTCAACAAGCAATTGGTTCAATGTCTGCTCACGCTCATCGTGTCCGCCGCCTAAACCGGCTCCACGCTGACGTCCAACTGCATCAATCTCATCAATAAAGATGATACATGGTGCATTTTTCTTCGCGTTTTCAAACAAATCACGTACACGGGATGCACCGACCCCTACAAACATCTCTACAAAGTCCGAACCACTTATAGAGAAGAACGGCACGCCAGCTTCTCCTGCTACCGCACGAGCAAGCAATGTTTTACCTGTACCCGGAGGTCCCACAAGAAGGACACCTTTCGGGATTCGTGCTCCTACTGCGGAGAATTTGCGCGGATCTTTCAGGAAGTCAACAACTTCGACAAGCTCCTGCTTCTCTTCATCAGCTCCGGCTACATCACGGAACTTCACTTTCTTCTTCTCTTCGTTGTACATCTTCGCCTTGCTCTTACCGAAGTTCATCACTCGGCTTCCTCCACCTTGTGACTGACTCATGAAGAACAAGAAGATTAGCACAAGCAGCAAGATAGGGAGAAGGGTTGTCAAAAGAGTCTGCCAGAAGCTTGGCTGCGGCTCTTCTTCCGTATTCACTTCGACACCTTGATCATCTGCAGCAGCGAGAATATCATTCATCAGCTGTTCATTCTGAGGTACCTCAGCCTGGAACTGCGTATTATTCTCCGTCTCGCCTCGTACTGTAATGATATTATTAGTAGGCTGGACGGTCATGCTTTGTATATCACCACTCTCAAGCGTGGTTCTAAACTTGTTAATGTCGTACTGTTCGATTTCGTTCGTCTGATTCTTGAATAAGTTGATCACACCGATAATGACTACAAATATAATTATAACCATTAAGGTATTACGGAACACTTTGCTCATTGCCTACCTCCTCCCAAACGAGAAAACTATAGTAAATACTACCATATGCAAAACCTGCTATACAACTAAATACCCTTTACCTTATGTAAAAGGAAGATGATCCATACCGGTACCGATTATTCGGCACGGGCGCCGCCATATACTTCCGGTTTTAAAACACCGATATACGGCAAATTGCGATATTTCTCCTGATAATCCAAACCGTAGCCGACAACGAATTCATTTGGCACACGGAAACCGACCAAGTCCGCCTGGATCTTCGCCGTACGTCCTGAAGGCTTATCAAGAAGCGTGACGATTTTAATCGACTTCGCTTTCCGGTATTTGAACAAATCCACCAGATAGCTCAAAGTAAGACCACTGTCGATGATATCCTCGATGATCAAAAGATCTCTGCCTTCCACTTTTGTATCCAAGTCCTTGACGATTTTTACTTCACCAGAAGATGTCATACCGCCGCCGTAGCTGGACACATCCATGAAATCCATCTCCAGATGTGTATCCATATGACGGAGTACATCGGACATGAATGGAAGGGCACCCTTCAATACGCCGATAGCAAGCGGGAATGAATCCTTGTATTCCTCTGTAAGCTGCTTGCCGATCTCAGCGCATTTCGCTTCAATCTCTTCCTTCGTTATCAGTACTTTCTCAATCTCATCATGCATTGCTCGGTCCTCCTGTTTGTTCCCCTTTTTTCGCTTGGTAGCACAGACGCAAATAGCTGCCTGATTCTCCTGTTGTTCTGCCTGTTTCCCCTTTTCTTAAACCGATAAGCCATAAAATGGTGCCAGTCGCATCCTCCACAATCGGCCAGTCCCGCCTTTTAACAGCCGGAATTTTTTCATCAATGAAAATATCTTTTACTTTTTTGGTCCCTCTCATTCCGCGCAGCTTCATTTTGTCGCCATTTTTCCTTGTACGGACCTGCAAAGGCAAGGTAACATCCGCCAGGGGCAATACGAAGACGTGGGAACCGTTTTCGGTTGAGTGTGGGGTAAAAGAAGCCGTTAATAGAGATCCATCAGGTAACGTGACGCTTCCGGGAGCGTGAAATGTATAGTGGAATAAGTCCTTCGCCTCATTACAGAAAGAAACCGTCATTCGGCTATAGGACTTTGTCAGTTGTAATCCTGCCGGAAAATCTAAAGAGCTGTTTGCTTTAGAGCTAGCTATCAGTTCAAAGAACTGCGCTTCGTGCCGATGGTGCAAGTCCACCGGAAGCGCTTGATACAGATACATCAATATTAGATGATACACTCTTCTTTGTAAAGCAATCGGGTATGTAAGAAATCGGTCTATTTCAAAGGCTGCCGCCTGTTTCCCGGCATCATAATCCACTACTTCTGCAAACATCTCCGCTGCCTGTCCTTCCAGATAAGCTTCATCTGCTTTAAGCGCTTCGCTAAAGCGCTGCGCATGCTGATGGAATGTCGGGAATTCTGTTTTTATAGGCGCAAGGACACGATGTCTGAAGAAATTACGCGTGTAATCTTCTGTAGCGTTAGAAGGATCGATACGATACGGTATGTCGTGCCGTTCACAATATTGTTGAATTTGCACTTTGCTGCACGATAACATCGGTCGGATGAGTTCTCCGCTAGCGAATGACCTTGTAATATCCATGCCGCTGACTGCAGCAGGATTAGATCCGCGTGCCAGCCGCATCAAAATGGTTTCTGCCTGATCGTCCCCATGATGAGCAAGAAACAAAGCTTCTGCCCCATAACGATCCATGCATTCCTCAAAATAGCGGTAGCGCATTTCCCT
Organism: Terribacillus saccharophilus; assembly: GCA_900110015.1. GTDB lineage: Bacteria > Bacillota > Bacilli > Bacillales > Amphibacillaceae > Terribacillus > Terribacillus saccharophilus. Next base: position 10,862 of record FOCD01000009.1, read on the forward strand.
CGCTGCAACCTGGGTGCTTTGCTGATGCTCTTTCTTCCATCCTGGAACATCTAAAGTTACAGTTTCAGATACAATTCCCCAATTTTGACATGTTTCTTTCACAAATACCGTATCTAACCTAGATTCCTCGCCCCGCAAACCATGATCGACACTTAAGGCGATAATATGCCAATTTTGCCGCTGGCTTTGTTCCTTTAGGAAATGGAGCAGCGCCATCGAATCCGGTCCGCCAGATACACCTACCAAGATAGTTGTACCTTCCTTCCATAAACCATGTCTGTCCATAAATGCTGTCACAGTCTGTTCCATTTACCGTCATCCTTATGTAGTTGCTGCTTTTATCGTACCACTTATGCAGCAAGACAAAAAGTTTATTGCAGCAGATAAAGCACATAGCAAGCGATACCATAGAAACTTAACAATACGCACTCTCCCAAACCCGCCTTGCGTCGATTGCTCTTCGCTACTCGGGAAGGTGTTGCTGCAGAAGCAGGAGTTTTGTTTCTCATAAGATGCTTCACCAGATCCTGTTTCATTGCAGCGCCAGTAGAATACTTGCCTAACAATGCCTTCTCCAATATGGGCCGGAGTTTTTCAGCACGGGAGAGCGCCTTTCGTATAGTAGATTTCGGCGTGTCTCCTTTTAGAAATCTTCCGCCATTCAATATTTCCAAGGCTGTCATAGCAAGTGCAAATAAATCATATGTGGGTTCTGCTTTCCTGCTTCCCATACCCCAATGGCCCCGGTCATAAAACTCGGTATATTCTTTAATTGCACGTCCTAATTGGGTTGTTCCTCCTACATCTACCCATCGGAGCCGGACCGGGTTTTCACTGACTACCAGATTATCCAGCTTCAAATCACCAAAAACCCATCCTGCCTGATGCAGGTAATCCAAATCCTCCAGCAGACTCAGCAGCAATACCGGAAGCCACTCCACTCCTTTAGCTTTTATGTATGTATCAAGTCTGCTTCCCTGTATATACTCCATCACATAAAAGGTATACAACTGGCCGCTTGGACTGACATAGTCATCAGTATCAAACAAACAAGGTCCTAGGAAATGTCCCTGGACCTTTTTCAGCGATTGCAGTACGTTCATTTCCATCGTCATCGAGGTACGCTTATCACTGATTTTCAAGGCGGCATCGACGCCGTTTCTTTTTGTCAGATAAACAGTGCCGATTGCTCCGCTGCCAAGTTTTCTTATCAGCGGATAGTTTCCATTATGCCATTTGCCCGTCAAACGGATTCCTGGATGTATATCAGCTGCCGAATTCTTCATATTCGGTAATCCCGTCAGTTCTCTTTGGCAGTGATTGGCGGCTGAATTCGTGGATTGCTTCCCGCAGCGCAGGCCCTGTCGGCGTGACTCCGCCTGTTGCAAGCTTCGGGAATACAGAAGACACGTTTTCCAGGCGCTCTGTCCACTCCATTACTTTGACAGCGGGATCCCTTTTTCCCGGGAAACCGAGTATGGAAAACTTGTTGTTGCCAAGACGTGCATTCATACTAATCGAAAGATCGATTAAGGCTTCCTTCACGACAGGAAGCTTATGGTGCATGCTGGCGCTCGTATCTACAAGTATAAGAACTTCCAGATTAGCCGTTTCACTTATCTCCTCCACGACCTCCAGTACATCCCCTCTTTTTTTTGGCGGCAAATCGTCCAATGTATTTCCTGGGCCCAAGATTTGCTTTAGTTCCCGATTCACGACCCCCTCGATCGTCTGGGTCATTGCCTGTTTTGTTACCATTTGGACTGTCTCTGTCAAAGCCTGCTTATAGATTAACTGACTGACACCGCCTCCTGCTTTTGCAATATTCTCCACTTCTTCGAGGCTAAGTGAATGTTCCGTATGCCCCTCCTCCAGAATACCGATTACATTTACCGTAATATGTTGGGCATTAGCCAAGGCAGCGACCGCTGCTGGATCTTCACCGCGGTTGGAGCATCCATCTGTGATCAGCAGAATCTGTTTCAGCGTACTCGGTTTCATCGTTATCCCTCTTCTCCATTCGTTATCTCCATCATCGACGGGAAAGAGAGATAATATACGTTGGCTATGCCTCCTTCACTTTGTTTTTATAAGTAGGAATGGATGCCCATTCCGGCATGTTGCGATCAATTGCTGCCACCATGACAGTCATATCATCCTCAATCTCACCCGCTCGGTGGCGAACTACCTCTTCCAGGAGCAAATCAGCCATCTCCTGGGGAACAGTTGTATTCATCTCCTTGATCTTCCGTTTCAGCCAGACATCTGTGTTCTCCACATGCCGCGGAGCTTCGAAGATTCCGTCACTCATCATAACGAGCAAGTCCCCTGGCTGCAGCTGCTCCTGGACGACGTCTACCTCCAGATCCTGAACGATGCCGATTGGTAAGTTACCAGACTCTATTTTAAGGACCTGATCACCGCGCTTAATGAAGCTTGGTGTCGATCCGATTTTAAGGAATTGGACTGCTGCATCATGTAAATCGATGACTGCCAGATCCAATGTTGCGAATATCTCTTCGTTGGAGCGAAGCGAGAGGATCGAATTAATTGATTTGATTGCTACTTCTTCTCTGATTCCTGACTGCAGAATCTGCTGAAGCAGCCGCAATGTCTCGGTGCTTTCCTCATGTGCTCTGTCTCCATTTCCCATACCATCACTAATTGCAATCGCGTACTTGCCCGCCCCTAGTTCGATCGTGGAAAAACTGTCTCCCGACACGAACCCCCCACCTTTTGCCGCATGTGCAACACCTGTATCCACGACGAATTTCTTAATAGAAGAGAACGCCAGGAAACAGGACTTATCCGGAAACGGCGCTATTTCTTCCTTCGTTACGACGACAGTCTCCCCAAGAATGTCGGATAAAATAGGGCCAATCAGCTTTTGCCCCTCGCCATGGTATCCCTGTATAGATACATGCATCTCAATATCGATGCTCCCTTTCGTCAGGGAGAATACATCCAGCTTGTCCACGACTAAGCCAGCCGCCCGCAAAGCAGCCATCATCTCTACCTCTTGATGTTCATGGTTCTCTTTTTCCTTGACGATTTCTTTTGCAAAGTCGCCCATTACCTCAGATACGCCGTTAAGCTGATCGGCAACAAAGCGGCGGCTTTCCTGTACTTGCCGCCGCAGCATTTGATTAGCTTGATGGAAACTCAGCTCATGCTTCATCGTTTCGATCACTTTCTTCGATTTGACACAGTGGGATTCCAGGTTCCGCTCCAGCAGCTTATTCGGCGGTCCACCGTCTTCCATATCCTCCTTAAGAGTCTCCATTAATTGATAGGTTCGATCAAACTGCTGCGCCCCCCAGCAACGATCTTTTTTAAAGCACAACTGACACGTCTGCTCGGTTACATTGCCAAGCAGAAAATCAGTCTCTCGATTCCGCACATCTTCTGCTGCCCTATCTGGCGTAGCGAAACTCTTCGCCAATGCATCAAACACATTAGAAAACTGCTGTACGCGATTCGCTGTAACATCCCGTACCTTTTGCAGATATTGCTCCTGCTCTTGGCTGTGCTCAGCAGTACCTGGAATGAAGCGTGCCATACGCCGAATCCAGCTGTCTGGTGTCAAAACGAGCAGCAGAATACTAATAGCTGAAGCAAGCAAAGATGGATACACCTCCTGCATGCCCTGTTCCTGCCCATACACCCCGATAAGTAAAGTACCTATAACAAGACCGATGCTCACCCCAAATTTCTTTCCATCTTTTAATAAGCCGCCAAGTAAACCAGCAAAGGCTAATAGACTCATCTCATAGAGACTGGCGACATTGGCAAGACTGAGGATTAAGCCCGCAACGACCCCAACAGTCGAACCCATTGCCGCGCCGCCTATCAAAGCCAGCAGCAAAACAAAGTAGCGGGAGAATATCTGTTCAATACCGGCCCCTTGTATTTGCCAGCCGATCGTGCCGGTCAATACTGAGGCGAGCAAAATGATCAAGCAGACTATCTCTTCATTCTTTAATGCCGGATAATATCTTTTAATGGATAATAACGGAATGCTTTGCATAAAGATGATAAAGAGTACAGAACCAAGAATTCCTTCGACACCGATCATCATCCAGTCAAAGCTGGACAAGGTATTTTCATAAGAGAGTGCCAGCATCCTCGGGAGAGAACTTGCCAGAAAGACGAGTACAGCCATAACCCGAATTTGATGCGGAATCCTCTTACAAAGCAGAGCTAGGAAATAAAGGACAAATGCAGCACCTGCTATATAAAGGCCATGTGTCCAATGATAGGTGCTTGCTCCAGCGACTGTTGCCAATGTGATCTGCACCATCTTTTTCCTTCTTGTCAGCCAGATGGATGCCAGGAATGCTACCGCGAATGGGGAAACAGTTGTCAGTACTACAGCCCGTCCAAGTAAGAAGCCTACTAAAGCCAAAAGCCATGCTTTTTCTATTAATAGAAGTTTCGCAAGATCGAACCCTTTCTTCTTCCAATTCTCCAACCGCTTCTGCTCCACTCCATAGATGCCCCATTTCTTTCTTGATACTGTCTCCATTTCATTGAACACTCCTATCCTCATATTTACCGAGGCTCTGTGTACATACTATGGTAATCCCCCGGACAAACTCTTATTTGAATATAGTCATTTAACCACATCCCTTATTCACAATTTGTCAAAAGAACCGAGTGAGACCCAAAAACATTTCGACTTAATCCCATACCTTCTCACTGGCTTCAACATAGCTTGGACAGCATAACCTTTTTTGCGGCAATTTTCCCTGTCGTAATAACCTCGGGTTCGGTAAGTCTTGTCAGAAAACTTTTATTTTTTATAGGAAGCGTTTTCCATAAAACTTCGATATTGCTTTTTTTAAAAAGAAGAGTAGAATAGTTCCTACTGAAACAGTTCGCATGCGAACTATTTTTTTTGTTGAGGGGATGACAACTTTGACTGATGAGGAAAAAATCAGCCAAGTGATCCAATCGTTTCGATGTCTGAATCAAGCTTTCCACAAGCAATTTTGGCATAATGCTGATCAATTGGGTGTGACTGTCGTTCAGCTGCACATCCTTAAAGTATTAGCGGACGAGCCGGGAACTGGCTTGAATGATCTTGCCCATAAGGTGAATGCAAGCAAGAGTACAGTAAGCGAAACGGTTGAAAGGCTTGTACAAGCTGAATTGGTGAAACGGGAGCGCTCGACACACGACCGCCGCGCAATCGTTCTGTCACTAACTCCAAAGGGACTGGAGCAGAAAAAGACAGCCTACCGAACCTATTTGCAAAGATTGGGGAACATTTCAGACTTCAGCACGGAAGAAGTTGAGACATTATTGTCTCTTCACAGCCGTTTGCTACAAAAGATAACAACTCAAGGAGATGAAACAACATGAAAGATCGTTCCGCCTATGTTAGTCCGGAAACGTTAACCAGAGGTCCGATCGTCGCCATCTTGGTTCTAGGTGCATTCGTTGCAATCCTAAACCAGACACTAATGAACATCGCATTACCTGTCATGATGGAAGATTTGGATATACAAGAAAACTCAGCTCAATGGCTGACAACAGCATTTATGCTCGTAAACGGTATTTTAATTCCGATTACCGCCTTCTTTATGGAAAGATTCACAACTCGTAAGCTATTTATCACTGCAATGAGCCTGTTCGCAATCGGAACACTTATTTGTGGAGTTGGACCTGACTTTACAACAATCTTGATCGGTCGTATTGTACAAGCAGCCGGCGCTGGTATCATGATGCCTTTACTATTTAATACTGTATTGAGCTTGTACCCAATTGAAAAACGAGGCAGCGCAATGGGTGTCATCGGTCTAGCGATGATGTTCGCACCTGCAATCGGACCTACACTTTCTGGGTTTGTAGTTGAGCACGTATCATGGAGATGGTTATTCTTCATTATCTTGCCTATCGCTATCATTGATATCATTCTTGCAGTATTCATTCTGCGAAATGTAACGAAAACACAGAAATCAACAGTTGATGTACTATCTGTCATCCTTTCAACAATCGGATTCGGCGGCTTGCTGTATGGCTTCAGTGTTGCTGGAGATAAAGGATGGGATTCTGCACCAGTAATCTCAACACTTGTAGTGGGTGGAATATCCTTAATCATCTTTATCATCCGCCAATTGACAATCAAAAAACCAATGCTTGAGTTCCGTGTATTCAAATATTGGATGTTCTCTCTATCAACTTCAATCAACGTCGTCATTACGATGGCTATGTTTGCAGCTATGCTATTGATTCCGATTTTCACACAGAATATGCTTGGTTATTCACCGCTTAAATCAGGTCTATTGCTATTGCCTGGTGCACTGGTTTCTGCGATCATGTCGCCGATTACTGGTAAATTGTTCGATAAGATCGGTGCTCGTCCGCTTGCATTGATCGGACTCCTAATCACAACGATAACAACTTACTTCTTGAGTACGTTGACTATTGATACAACTTACACGTATATGATGACTGTTTATACTTTCCGTATGATCGGTGTATCTATGGTTATGATGCCAATCATGACAGCTGGTTTGAATCAGCTTCCTAAACGGTATTATGCTCACGGTACAGCAATGGCGAATACACTTCGTCAAATGGCCGGTGCAATCGGTACTGCATTGCTAGTTACTGTGTTCTCGACTCAATCTAAAGAACACGTTACAGATATGATTACGTCTGGTACACCACAGCAGCAAGCAACATTGCTTGGTTCCATCGAAGGTATCAATGATGCTTTCTGGATTGCAACGCTTATCGCAGGAGTTGGTTTCATCCTTTCCTTCTTCCTGAAAAAGGTTCGCCCTGCAGATGAGATTGAACAGGAACAATCAACAGCTACTACAACACCTGTCGGAAAGCCTTCCGAAACGCATTAATAGAAAAACCTGCATCCATGAATGGATGCAGGTTTTTTTTATATATTAGCCAGATGTTCGGAAAGGTTATAATCATGTACTTTCCACTTCTCTTCGATAAACTGGATATTGCTCAAGCAAGCGTTAACTAGATGTGTGTTCTCTGTATCAATTTCTCCATTAGAAATAGTAGATAGGATTGCTGAGATGACGGCCCCATGACATACGAGCAGTACCTTCTTATCTCCATACTTCGCATTCACTTCCTGCAAAGCCAGCATAACACGCTCCACTAAGTCCTCCCATGATTCCATACCAGGGAAGTCCCAGCTAGGATATTTCGCCTCTCGCTCTGCCCGTGTCAGTCCCTCTGCTTCACCAAAGCCTCTTTCGACGAAACCTTCCATCTCTACAAGCGGCAGTTGTAATGCTTCATTAAGAATATCTGCTGTTTTTCTGGCCCGTTTCATCGGACTTGCTACAATCAGATCAAAATCACTTCCTGCAAGAAAATCACGGGTTGCCTGCGCCTGCCTGATTCCTCTTTCATTCAGCGGTATATCTGTACTTCCTTGTACTTTCCCTAGCTTATTCCAATCTGTTTCTCCATGTCTGACAAGACAAATCATCCTGATCCCCTCCCCTAATCTATAGTTCTACTATACCGTATTTTTCCTGCCAGACGGTACCGATAAATTTATTGTTGACATATAGTCCAGGCTGTTGTATTATATTCCTTGTGCTTCTAAACAATTCATTTATATGGCGGTGTAGCTCAGCTGGCTAGAGCGTACGGTTCATACCCGTGAGGTCGGGGGTTCGATCCCCTCCGCCGCTATCCCTAAACAAGGAATGCAAATTGCATTCCTTGTTTTTTTGTGTACAAAAAAAAGGATGCTTTTCAGCATCCGATCAATCATTTTATATCTTAAGATTTGCATTTTATCAAATCCCAATATATAGACAGCAAGTTTAACCTTTTTTAGCGCCTCTGCCACCACGTTTTGATTCTGTGTGTTTCTTAAGGGACGCAAGACGGTCCTCTGAATCCTTCAAGAAGCGATTCATTTTTGCTTCAAAATTCTCGGGGCGCTCACGGTGACCGCCGCCATGTCCGGAACCTCTATTGTTGTTGTTACGACGTGCTGGTGGAGGATTATCTTTCGCTTTCTTAATTGAAAGTCCAATCTTTCCGTCCTTTTCATTAATAACCTTGACTGTGATCATATCGCCAACAGACAAATGTTCATTAATGTCTTTCACGTAATTATCGGCAACTTCACTAATATGAACTAGACCAGTAGAACCTCCTGGCAATTCTACGAATGCTCCGAAATTAGTGATTCCCGTTACCTTACCCTGATACTTGCTGCCTACTTCAATTGACATAAAAAAAATGCTCCTCCTTAAAGTTTGAAAGAAATATACTTCTTATATATTATATAAAAGCTTGGAAAAGGGTGTCAATAAGAGGGTTCCTCTTCGGTGATTTTAAAAATGGTTTCACCGTCTTTTGAGTAGAAATAGTTCGTTCTGGCGATTTCCAGTACATAACTCTTATCGTTCAAAAGTTCGATTTCCTCTTTAAGATCCTCTTCCTTCTTCTGCAAGCTGGCTAACTCTTCCTGCTTCTCTTTATATTCTGTCTGCTTAGAAGCATAAACACCTCGCTGATGAATATGATAACCTACCATTAATCCAAGCAGAACAACTGCAAAAGCGGCGAACAAGATCAAACGCCGAAAGAGTCTTTTCTGTTTTTTCCGCTGCCGTTCTGTATATGCGTCGTATTGTCTCGTGTAGCTGGACTCCATCTTCGTTACATTTCGTTTTTTTCTTGCCACGCCATTTTTACCTCCTTGCTCTGCGCAGTGAAGCAAGTGCTTTCTTTGCTATATTCTTCATTTTACTATAGATACCTGCTAATTTGGAGTAAATTTTTCGGTACTTTTTTGGCGTCATTCTCCACACCAGCCGCCCAATTAAACGTATCGGGTAGAGGAGTATAAGCAGAACCAACCGTATCAATTTCCATACGAGCGTCACCACTCCTCCTATCAGCAGCAGGAGGCCTTGGAGCAGCAAACGGATTGGTGTCAGGATAAGTACCTGTAAAATCCTTCTGACAATCAGTATAGTCCGCCGGATGACACGGATAAGCCATTCGAGCACCCGTCGATAGCTTGTCTGGAATAAAGCTCTATATCCCGCAAAACCACATAACAATGCTAAAAGAATATAAAAGCGCATTTCCCCCTGGTTCACTTGAAACAGCAGGAAAAACAACAGCAAAGTCTGCAGCAGCCAGAAGCCGCATTCCATGATGTAACGCATGAAGACCTGTTTCTTCCAGTGTCGTTCAAAGCGGCGGAACGTATCCATGGCTGCACCAAGATAAACCCCGCCGGCAATCATCGACACTATGGTGAGGAATTGGACAGTGAGCGTCATTTGAAGAGCTTGCTAAAGATTCCTTTAGCCTTTTCCCCATTATGCTCATCCAAATAGGATAGCTCTTGGATTTTGCCTTTGATTGATACCTTCCCCTCCTGCAAATCAAGGTTCTTCATATGCAGGTTGCTCCCGCGAATGATCATATAGCCCATCTCAGTCTGGAGCAGGAATTCTTCGCTATCAAAGCTGTCCACTTCCTTCACACCGCTGATCTCGAGCGATTTCCGATTGAACATCTTTATATCATGATCCGCTTGGGTTTTCCGGGTTTGATCCATCATTACCGCCTCCCTTTATCCCTAACAATCTATGAAGAAAGGGACAAGGTTAGAACGGGTTTATTGTACAGGCTCTTCCTTTTTCACTGTGTACAGTGTCGCAGCATCTTCCTTCTTAACTGCTTCCTTCAGCTGCTGTACCTCAATCGTAAGCAGCTTCTGACCGAAACGGATCGCCATCTCATCTCCAACTGCTACATTCGTTGAAGCCTTCGCCTGGACGCCGTTGATCGTTATACGGCCTTGATCGGCCACTTCTTTTGCCAATGTCCGGCGTTTGATCAATCGTGAGACTTTTAGGAATTTATCTAAACGCATATCATTCACTTCCTTTATCCGTACTTTTCTTTCCCTCTATTACTTGATGTAAAGCAATTTCTGGATTTATTTTATAATAGCCCGCATATGAAGCAATAGCAAACAGAAGCTCTCCAACGACATTTTCATCTACCTCTGCCTCTGATGCCCTTCTGCTAAACTCAGCCAACAGCTGCGCCAAATTAGATGGAGAAGGTTTCTGCTTGCCAATGTCTGCTGCTTTCATCAGCTCCGGCTGCAGAGATTCTTCATCTTGCTCTAGTTCATACTCTGCCTTTTCTTCTTGCTTAATAGCTTCCCAGCTCTTGCTCAGTTCTTCTTCAGTTTCCAAAACTGCCTCTCCGAAAACATGAGGATGACGGCGAATCATCTTTTCAGTCACACTTCGAATGACATCTTCAATAGAGAAGTAACCATCATCTTCACCGATTTGACTGTGCAGCATAACCTGGAGCAGTACATCCCCGAGCTCCTCGATAAGATTCTCATCGTCATCCTTGTTGATAGCATCAATCAATTCGTACGCCTCTTCTATTAAATATCGGCGTAAAGATTCATGAGTTTGTTTTTGATCCCATGGACAGCCTCCTGGACCTCTCAGCGTCTGGATAACCTCACGTAATCTGTAGAACTTGTGATTCATCTCCAAGGAAACTGCTGGCGGTACATACACACTCATCAAGTTGCTGAATTCTACACTCCTGTCCAAGTCCTCCAGCATTACAGTTTTGATGCTCTCATCCGAGCTGCCTACTGCGTCTACAATCGTAATCGGATATTCCGGCGGTAAATCCTCCAATAGCTCCAGTTTTACTTCCGAAGCAACCATTTGATCATACACCTGACAGAAGATGAGATGTTGTCTGTATTCCAGCTCATCGCGTTTGAATGACGTAGCATCGACGAACTGGAAGCCATCAATCGGATCAATTCGCAGCGCAGAGAACAAATCATCCAAAAAGCTCTGCCCTCCGATAATCTTCACGTCTACTTCTTGTTGAGCCAATAGCAGCTGAACTGTCATTTCAGCTAGCATCGGATGACCCGGAACCGCATAAATCAACGAACCTTCCTCTGCTTGTCGGAATAAACTATTTGCTATTTCTTCATAGACCGATTGAAAATCTGGATGATTTTCGTAAATTTCGTCATAGGAATGGAACTCCACCCCTTCTTCCTCCAATGTTCTGACAACAGGATGATCCTTCGTTCTTACAAAGATAGGTTCTCCATGCTCTTTTAATTTCTTATATATTCCTAGTGACAACTGATTTATATCACCACCACCAAGACCGACAACTTCAATAGTGTGCTTCATTTTACTTTTCTCCCTTCTAAGCGCAGTAAGTGTTTGCTAAATGGCAACGATTCTAACTCTGATCGATTGAATGCCCCTGTCTTTATCAAGGCTATTCCATACAATAAAGCACCAACGATGACCGCAAACAATACATACCCCAATAACAAAATTCGTGTTTTCACGTGAAACAATTCGACGGCAGCTACATATAAAAGTCCGACAGCGACAAGCATGGACAATAATCCGACAAATAAACTTCTCCATGGAAGCTGGAATAATTTAATCTCCGGCAGATAGCGTTTCAGTAGATACATATTGCAAGCTAAAATGCATGCCACAGTAATGACAGTCGCCAATGATGCGCCCATTATTCCATAGATCGGAACAAGCCATATATTCAAAAACCACTTTAAGAGAAAACCGGCTGCGATTATAGCAGCTGTTTGTTTCCACTTTCCCAAAGTCTCTAACATCGAGGCTGTCGTCAATGTGAGCGAACAAACAAAGATCGTCAGCGTGAATACCTGCAAAGAATATGTACCGACATCATCCTTAAACAGCAGTTCGTTGACTAGCGGAAACAGAGCAATCAATCCCGCTGTTGCTGCGATTGATAATAGGAAGCTGAGCTTCCACCCACTATACAGCAAATACATAACAGCAGTCTTCTCGCTTATCAACTGATCCTTCGTTATAGACGGCACGAATGCTAATGCCAGAGAGGAACCGACGACGATACCTAATTGGACTAGCGGCTGTCCTCGATCATATATCCCTTTCCATTCACGTGCTTCATCCAAACGCAAACCATGATCCAGCAATCCAGAAACAAGCGTGAAAGCATCGGCAAACTGTAATAACAGCAATAGCATATAGTTTAGACAAATAAAAAGGCCGTATACGAGGATTGTCTTTATGATATATCTCCATGGAAGGCGCTGCTCCACCGATGAAATAATCGGCTCTTTCCTCATATAAAGGCAAAGTATTACGATACCAAAGCACGCCCCTACTAGGGATGCCAGTGCAGCTTTAGCTCCTATATCGTACAAATCACTCCCTGAACGAACAAGCAGGAATGTGACGGCAAGAATCAAGCCTACACGGACAAGCTGCTCCACTACTTGTGAAACAGCTGTTGGCGTCATATTCTGCTTTCCTTGATAAACACCTCGTAAGATCGAAGTAAATGGAACTGCCAAGAAAATGAAAGCTGCTGCTTGGAGTGGTTTCTCCAAAGCTGGATCACCCATCAGCCCGGCTATTTGCGGTGCTGCCATATACAGCAAAGCAAATGTAATCACAGCCAGACCGAGCAAGAAAATCCCTATCGGTAAATAAAACGAACGAAGAGACGGCGATGTGCTGCGGTACCGATCGGCCACTAGCCTGGACACCGCTGCCGGAATACCGTATAGAGCTAGACTTGCTGCTATCCCGAGAAATGGATATACCTGCTGATAGATATAGAATCCCTTATCTCCTACTATATTTTGAAACGGGACTCGATAGCCCGCACTTAAAATCTTACTGATCAAACCAGCGACAGCCAGCACAAAAGCACCATGAAACAGCCGCTTCATCCCTAACCCCATCCGATGATTCCTCCAAACTTTTCCTATTGGGATTATACCATATAGCATATTCTGCTTTAACTTTGAGCAAGATCCTATACGACTTGTTTCCGTTAAAGAAATATGCTGGGTATGAGGTGAACAGCATGTACAAGGACATTATCAATAATAAAAAAGCAGTCTACTACTTTTCAGGAGGAGCAGTATCCCAAATCGGTGATATCTTATCTGGATTAGCCTTCCTGTTTCTCGCTTATCGTATGACTGGCTCAAGTATACATACAACAATTGTTGCCATTGCAGAAACTACACCATACCTTCTTTTCGGATTATTCGGCGGAGCTTTGGCAGACCACATCAACAGAAGAAATGTAATGGTAATCATTGACCTAATCAGACTGATCGTTCTTACTATAATCATCTTTTTCTACATACAGGATTGGTTAACCTACCCTCACCTTCTCGTTGGAGGTTTCCTGCTTCAGTGCTGTGGATGTTTTTTTAATCCGGCTCACCGAGCAGTACTCCCTGCGATAATCCCAGAAGAAAAACTATCAGCTGCTAATAGTGCTTGGGACACAATTCAACGTACTGCTTCCTTAATCGGTCCGATACTCGCAGCTTGGCTGCTGGCGAGTGCTGATATCATCTACTTTTTTGTAATAGATGCAGCTTCCTACGCAATCAGCGCTCTTTGCCTATCTCGTTTGCCCACTATGCCTCCAACCAGTATGGAAGGCCGGCTGTCTATTGCATCCCTTTATAGATCTGTATTCGATTTCTTTAAATGGATAAGTAAGAAGCCTGTCCTACTGCATCTATACATCACTACCTTTTTTGTGGTCTTTTTCAACACTTGGGTATGGCAGGTTGGCATTTTACTTGCTTTCGAGGAAATAACACAAAATGGAGAACCATGGTATAACGCCCTTCAGATCGCTTTTGGTATCGGAGCAACAATAATCAGCATGCTAATTCCGCTACTGATAAAAAGATTGGACATGAAAAAATATATTCTCGGATGCGTTATATGGGGTCTTGGAATCAGTATAATCGGTTCTGCTTACATGGTACCATTCTTCTTTGTCGGCGCTATCCTCATAGGTATAGGCCTTCCAATAAGCAGCCTAACCAGGGTGTATCTTATACAGACTCATGTGCCAAAAGTGATGCTGGGAAGGGCATTCAGCTCAAATGCTGTACTCCTGTATGCAGCAAATACACTATCCCTGGCACTATATGCTGTTTTATTATCTTTCCTATCCATTCGCAGCCTCATCCTGGTGAGCGGAGCGGGTATTTTAGTAATTGTGTGTTTTTATATGTTAGGTATGTTTTTCCGAAAAAAACCGGGAGTCTGACCGTAGATACGCCTAAATACTGCGTGGTAAGAAGCTACATTTTTAAATCCTACTTGCATGGCGATGGAAAGGATGGAATCGTCAGTTTGACGGAGCAGAACCTGGCTTTGGATAACACGATATATTTGCAACCAGCTATAAGGAGACAGACCTGTTTCCTTTTTAAAAAGGTGACTGAATTGATATTTCCCTAGCTGTGTCAACTGCACCATCTCATCCAATGTCCAATCTTGCTGATAACTTTGTTTCAAAGCATCCAGAACGCCATGTACGGTTGGTTCATACCCTTTGATGTCCCACTTATCACTATGAGATCCTGGTACAAGGCGGAGCAGAACCATCGTAAGCTGGATCCAGCTGTTCTCCAGCCAAAGAGCTTTTTCCTTTTCTTCAGCTGCCATTCTCCAATATAGATGAGTCGTGGAAAACCATTGTTGAAGGAGTGGGTGTTTACATGCCACTAAAGCGAACATAGGATCCATTGCACTTCCGCTCAGCTCTTGTGCTACCTTTGTTACAAAAGCTGGCTTCAATTCAACAATCCACTTTTCTGACGTATGGCGGAGCTGCTTATGTATCTCATGCGGATTAAGGAGCATAGCCTCACCATCAGACAGTTCCATGTTATGTTTTTGAAATCGGTAGGCGGCATGACCACTAGGGCTGAAAATCAATTTATACGTATCATCATCTCGCCAGTTTCTTTCACCGAGCATTGTTGTCCGGTTCAATAAGAGACCATTTGTATGCTCCTCTATCATAAGCTCTCCTCCTCTTTTGGATTAGCTTAGCATAAAAAGAATCCCGCAACATAATTAGTTGCGGGATTCCATCTTTACTATTCCATCTGTCTTGCAAGGAAATTAGCAGCTGTTTCTGCTGCTTTTTCTTCGACTTTGCTAAGTTCGCCATCATTACGGCTCACAATAATAACACATCCAATTGGGTCGCCGCTGGCAATAATCGGACTGACCACATATGCTGCAATTTCTTCTTCCCTGTCTTCTACAAGGTCTACACTGCCTGCTTGATTATTAGTTGTAGTTGTCCTTTCCATCATCGCCTTTTCGACAACCGAACCAATGCCTTTATTCATGTATTCTTTCTTCGATTCTCCTGCAACTGCAATATATTCATCGCGGTCACAAATCAGGACTCCATGATCAATCGAAGTAAATAATGCTTCCGCGTATTCTTTTGCGAAGTCACCCAACTCACTAATCGGAGAGTATTTCTTTAAAATAACCTCACCATCACGGTCCACAAAGATCTCCAGCGGATCTCCTTCTCTAATGCGCAGTGTCCGGCGTATTTCCTTCGGGATAACAACTCGTCCCAAGTCATCGATTCTACGTACGATTCCTGTAGCCTTCATCTTCCAATGCCTCTCTTTCTGTATCCTAAGCTGCTCTGGGGTATTTTCTACTTATTATGAAGAAAAGAAGAATTCACCAGTTGTGCTGTTAGTATGATACACATCGGCATTACTATACATTTCCTTTTAAAATTTCTAGTATCGGAAGTTTAACTAGCTCTCTTTAGATCGCGTATAGCTTGGATGAACTCTTCCGCAATCTCATATCGGCGTCCATACGAGTTTCGATCCCAATTAAAGACGATCTTCAATTTCTTATCCTCTGTACCAAGCTGGACCATCCGGCCGTATTGATTAGCGAATTCGAACAACTTGCTGCCGTCAACATGCTGGCTCATATCGGAATCGACCAAAATCTCCATACGCTGCTTTTTCTTCTTCTCGCTGATGCTTTCGATTTTTTCCCGTTTTGCATACATCTTCAAAGAAGTAACGTGGAAGAGGTTGCCCACTTCTTCAGGATAGTCACCGAATCGATCGATCAGTTCTTCCCGTAAGTCATGAATTTCCTCTTGAGATGTACAGCTCTGGAAACGTTTATACATGTCGATTTTCTGTTTCTCATCGTTAATATAAGATTCCGGAATATACGCATTGATATCCAGATCAAGCTCTACCTCGAATGGTTTGATTTCTTCTGCAGGTTTACCTGCCTTCCTTGCTTCCACTGCTTCCGTAAGCATCTGGGAGTACATATCAAAACCTACGGAATCGATAAAGCCGTGCTGCTGAGAACCGAGCAAGTTACCTGCTCCGCGAATGGACAAATCTCGCATCGCAATTTTGAATCCTGAACCCAGTTCAGTAAATTCTTTGATTGCCTGCAGACGCTTTTCCGCAACCTCTGTTAACACTTTATCCTGCTGGTAGGTGAAGTAAGCATATGCCACGCGATTGGAACGTCCTACTCGACCGCGTAATTGGTATAGCTGACTAAGTCCCATTCTGTCTGCATTATCAACAATCAATGTGTTCACATTCGGGATATCCACACCTGTTTCAATGATAGTCGTGCTGACAAGAACATCATATTCTCCTTCAAGGAAGGCGAGCATAACACTTTCCAGCTCCGATTCATTCATTTGACCATGCGCAAATGCGACTCTGGCATCATCAACCAAAGCTGCGATTTCCTGTGCTTTACGCTCTATATTTTCCACCTTGTTATAAAGGAAGAATACCTGACCATCCCGAGCCATTTCACGTTCAATAGCCTCGCGGATAAAGACTGGATTATACTCCATAACATACGTTTGAATCGGGAACCTATTTTCAGGTGGTGTTTCGATAACAGATAGATCGCGAACACCTAGCATGGACATATGCAATGTACGCGGAATTGGTGTAGCAGTCAAAGTCAGCACATCCACATTCGTCTTCAGCTGTTTTAGTTTTTCTTTGTGTTTTACACCAAAGCGCTGCTCTTCATCAACGACTAATAGCCCCAGATCTTTATAGACGATGTCCTTGGATAATAGTCGGTGAGTACCTACGACTACATCAACTACGCCGCTCTTCAAATCTTTGATTACCTCGTTTTGCTGCTTACGCGTACGGAAACGGCTCATCAGTCCTACGTTGATTGCGTGGTCCTGGAATCTTTCCAGAATCGTCTCATAATGCTGCTGCGCTAAAATGGTTGTCGGTACTAGGATTGCCACCTGCTTACCATCAGCAATAGCCTTGAACGCTGCACGAATAGCTACTTCTGTTTTGCCGTATCCGACATCACCGCAAAGCAGCCTGTCCATTGGCCGTTCGCGTTCCATATCTTGTTTGATTTCATCAATGGTACGCAGCTGATCCTCAGTTTCTTGATAAGGAAATGCTGCTTCGAATTCCCGCTGCATCTCTGTGTCTTCTGAAAACGCATATCCTTTGGAAGCTTCCCTCTCGGCATAAAGCTTGATCAGCTCATCCGCAATATCTTCCACAGACGATTGAACTCTGCTTTTAACCTTCTTCCATTCTGTTCCGCCAAGCTTATAAAGCTTCGGTTCTTTTCCTTCTGATCCAACATACTTTTGCACAAGATCAATTTGATCAATTGGCACAAATAACTTATCGTCTCCGGAATAGCGGATCAGCATGAAATCCTTGCGCAAATCCTGCACCTGCAATGTCTCAATACCAACATAGCGGCCAATACCATGGTTTGCATGGACAACGTAGTCGCCTACAGCCAGCTCCTGGTAGCTCTTAATCCGCTCTGCATTGGATATTTTCTGCTTCCGTTTCGGTCTTGCTGAACGCTTTTTAAATAGTTCGTTCTCTGTCAGCACTGCTAGTTTGTGAAAAGGCAGCTCAAAACCGCTGCTGATATTACCGATTAAAATAGTCGGTGTACTCACTGGCAAGGAAACGCGCTCTGCAATGACTGCTTCCATATCGTAATCAGCTAGAACAGCCTGAATTTTCTCTGCACGCTGCTGGGTAGGTGCCATTAAGATAGTAGAATAATTGCTCTTTTCCCACCGCTCCAGTTCATTTTTCAGCAAATGCATTTGTCCATGGAATTGCTGCATAGCCCTGCATGTTACATTCACAATATTTTGAGGCTGCGTATTCGATATATGACGCAGGAACACACTCAAATACAAACGCGGCTGCTTCATTTTCTGCAGTACTTCATGCCAGTCAAACGACAATTTTAGCTGTCTTACGGTTTGATGCGCTTCCAGCAGACTCTGATGCCATTCTGCTTCCTCTTCATCGAGCCGATTAGCTGTTTCTTGGATCCGGCTCATTTCATCAAGGATAATATAGCCACCTTCACCAAGATAATCTAATAGACTAGCTGGCTGCTCATAGAAATAGCCTGCATACTTGGCCATGCCTTGAAATCGCTCTTGCTGACGTAACCTTTCAAGATCTTGACTGACAGCCTCTAGAACTTGCTGCTTATGCTCATCTGCCTGCAGCTTGCCTATTGTTTCCCCTAATGCTTTCTCCAATCGATCTGCTGCTCTGGCAATGTCTTCACTATCGATGAGTAATTCCGTAGCAGGACCTACTTCGACCGAATCTTTTTTCTCCAAAGAGCGCTGCGTGTCCGAATCAAAGTAACGGATGGAATCGACTTCGGTATCGAATAATTCAATTCTGATCGGATTGGATTCCGTTAATGGATAAATATCTAATATCCCTCCGCGCAGACTGTACTCTCCTGGTGAAGCAACCATATCTGTACGTTCGTATCCCATATCGACCAATGCGCGTAAGTAGTGCTCTAAATCAATTTCTTCTCCAACACGAAAAGCCAGCTGATAGCTTTCCCATTTAGCTGGTTGTGGCAGTATTCTTTTTAATGCAGCAGCCGGAGCTACTAGGATGCCATTCTCGCTTTGCTTCCAATTCCGCAAAGCATCCAAACGTTGTGAGCGAAGCTCCGGACTGGAGATGGCAATTTCTGATGCTAATAATTCATTCACAGGATACAGGTACACATTTGAATGCGTACTCAGCTCCAATAAATCTTCATATAGTGTCTGAGCCTGAGTCAGCTGATGGGTAACTAGGATTACCTTTCGTCTTATGGAATCCTGCAGAACAGTTGCCAGTACTCCCCTTGCTGAACCAGACAATCCTGTCAAAAGCTGTTCATCCATCCCAGACTTTATCCCATTGATGACTGATTGTATGTCATCCTGAGTTGAGATAAATTGCTTGATCTCTTGCATAATGCCTCCTTCTGCTAGTACATGTCATAAGCAAAAAATGCCTTGGTTCACGCACCAAAGCTTTGTATGACAGCATTATTTAGCTTTACGTTATTGCATGAAATGATCCAGCTCATGATAATGCGGGTTTCGCTGCAGCGCATTTTCACAATCCTCACATGCTACCTGACAAACGATATTACCCGAATCTATCTGCACCATTTCCTGATAGTCTGCTGCGGATAATCGATCCCATCCGAGCGCTTTGATATCCACCTTATATTCATCTAGCTCTGCTAGCTGTGTTTTGCAATGACGACAACGATAAACGATAGCCATAGTTACGCCTCCGGGACTTAGATTTGACTCTGTCAAAGTCTGCCCGAAAGCGCATGGATTCATACTTATCTTGTTGCAGTGTATGAATCAGCGATTAAAATCATTCATCACGTTCAGGAAAGGTTCCTTTAGCCATGTTTCTGTGGCATCTGCAGCCTTTTTAACACTATCGACGATGTCTGGCACTTCTTCCTTGTGGAAGCGCTGAAGAACATAGTCCACAACAGGCTGCTGACTGACCGGCCGGCCAATTCCGAGACGAATACGTTTGAATTCTTTCGTACCTAAATGCGCAATCAAAGAACGGATTCCATTATGGCCCCCATGACCGCCTTTTTCCCGCAGTCGTACTTTCCCTGCCGGTAAATCCAAATCATCATAAATGACAACGAGATCCTCAAGATCTACATTATAATAATCCATAAGCGGGCGAACCGCTTCACCTGATAGGTTCATGAAAGTTATAGGCTTTACCAATATAACCTTTTCCCCATTTATCAAGCCAGTCGCATATACACTATTGAATTTTTTATTTAATAACGGCAAATTGTGCCGGTGCACTAATTCATCAATCGCAATGAACCCA
This sequence comes from Terribacillus saccharophilus, assembly GCA_900110015.1. GTDB lineage: Bacteria > Bacillota > Bacilli > Bacillales > Amphibacillaceae > Terribacillus > Terribacillus saccharophilus. The sequence continues at coordinate 30,948 of FOCD01000009.1, forward strand.
ATATTATGCCGTGTCTGATCATATTTCTGACCCGGATTCCCAAGTCCAACAATCATTTTCATATTTATAAACGCCCTTTACTCATAGTCCATTCCAAAAAAACTATACCTTAACAGAAAATAAAATACAAGAAAACCGAAAAGCGGAAGAAACCGGTTAGAAACGAAGGAATAGGTGATAAAGCCCGGAATGAGGTGCTTTTCCTCGTGTAGGGATTTATCGCCTATACCGCAGTTTCTGGTTTCTGCAGCTAGACAAAAACCGAAAAGCGGAGAAAGCCGGTTAGAAACGTAAAGATAAGTGAGAAAGCCCGGAGTGGGTGTCTTCCCCACGCAGGGATTTATCGCTTATACTGCACTTTCTGGCTTTCGCAGCTAGACAAAACCGAAAAGCGGAAAAGACCGCTTAGAAACGAAGTGGTAAGCAAGGGAGCACGGAGTGGATGACTTTTCCACGCAGGGATCCATTGCTTACAGCGCAGTTTCTGGTCTTTGGAGCTAGACAAAAACCGAAAAGCGGAATAGACCGCTTAGAAACGAAGTGGTAAGCAAGGGAGCCCGGAGTGGATGACCTTCCCCATGCAGGGATAACTATATCATCGTTAACACCCACTGCTATTCTCCTTCTCGGACTGAAAGGATAATTCCTTCTTTCCTGCACAAAAAGCACATCAAGGATGCTTCCTTTCCCATCCTTGACATGCTTTACCTATACTTTTATCATATCCTTCGCGTGTTAGGAATAATCCTACTTCATTAAAACTTTACACTCTTTTCAAATTTTTTTACCATTGTTAAAAGTAATATAGCAATAAAGGCAATAGTTGTAGCTAGTACAGCTCCCATATGCACAGTACCCTTTTCCGTATTCAGTACCTCTGTTGCCAGGTTGAGGATATTTGAGGGCAAATAAATGGCTATATCAGGCATAACAGTCGACAAGATAGCAATACTCGCCACTATTAAAATAGATATCCCCGCCACTCCTCCACTGCGACGAAGAAATGTACTAACAAACAATGTGACTGTTATAACTAGCACAATCCATAAACAATAAATCACAAAGCTTTTCCATACAGAAGTAAAGGATACATCAGAAAATAGAGCGTTTGTATAATACCATGCTGCTCCATAGGAAATTGTAAAAGCTCCAAGATGAAGGAGTACGAGCATCGTCCACTTGCTAAATATGTAAGTCGTAGTATTTACTGGTCTGGAGAATAGCTGCATAAGAGATCCGTTATTTCTCTCCTGTACAATTACATTCATACAAGCTAGCACAATAATTGCTGTGCCTATTGTATGCAGTTGAGACAAAGTTCCCGCAAGAACTTCAGCCCCGCTAGGGATTGGCAATTCAATTACTGCTCCTGGTGGCAGACTATTCGAATTCTCCAAAATGGTTGGCATAAAATACAAACTAATAGGCTGAAGAAGTGTCACTAATAGGATGACAGCAGGCAGCCAAACTAACTTCTTCTCTCTCCAAGCCTCTATCCATTCTTTATGAAATAGCGCGTTGAACCTCTTCAACCTTCCATCACCTCTATATAATGTTCTTCTAGGTTCTTTTCTTCTGCTCCAAAGTACTGGATTCCTATGTCTTGCTGGATACAATATTGCAGTAACATATTGGGCGTTACATTATGTCGCAAAGTACCAATGATTTTTTGTGATTCCTTTATATCAATCTCTTTATATAACTTCTGCAGTCCTTCAATCTGTAAAGGATCCGATGTTTCCAAGCGATAGCGTTTTCTTTGCCGATTTCCTTTCCATTCCTTCATGTTTTCATAAGAGATGCTTTGTCCCGATTTCATGATTAAAGCCTTATCACATATTTGTTCCGCATCATGCAATACGTGTGTAGAAAATAGGATGGCCATATCCTTTTTTAAATTCTCCAATATGTTCATGACATCAATTCTTCCAGCTGGATCAAGAGCGGATACTGGTTCATCCAGCAATAGGATTTTCGGTTGATGCATGATTGCTTGCGCTAAGCCGAGTCGCTGTTTCATACCTCCAGAGAAAGCCCCTATCTTCCGTTTCTGAGCTTCTAACAGTCCTGTCATTTCCAATACATGCAAGCTTCGTTCTTTTAAGGTTTTTTTAGTCATTCCAGATAATGTTCCTGCTAACATAAGATATTCTTTTGGATACATCCAATCGAAGAAAGTAGGATATTGAGGTAAAAATCCAATTTTATCTTTAATAAGTACTTTTTTATCACTCATTATCATTCCGTCAGTAGGTGTAATTAATCCAGCCAGCATATGCAACGTTGTTGTCTTACCAGCTCCGTTTGGTCCTAAAAGCGCAATACACTCATTCTTCTTCAACTGAAGATTTAAATCTTTTACCGCGACATGTTTTCCGTACCGTTTCGTCAACCCTCGCGCTTCTAACATGGTCATTTATACGCATCCTTTCTTTGCCCAATCACGAAATAAAGAATAGGTCCGATGATACTTATACAGAAAATGATTACTATCCAAACCCATTTGGGTCCCAGCGTTTCTTCTGCGCGTATACAACTAATCAACGCAATAATGAGCAAAAGAAACTGGATGACGATAATAGGCAGCAGCAATGTCACAGTGTTCTCCATCTATCAGTGCCTCCTTTTGTCTCTGCGAATGATAAATACATAATATAAAAGAAGCGGTGTAGGGAACTGAATCAGTCCGACAATCCCCCATGCCCAAGCATGAGTACCTCTTCTTTTTGCATCAATGTACAACCAAATTCCTTGTGCCAGCAATATAGGAATTGCCAAGATTATAATTATCAGTTCATTCGTTGATATCATGTAACCCTTCCTTTGCTTCTTTCAACTAGTAATAGGACGACAACAGCAATAATTGAGATGATCTGCAAGACGTAGAAAGCCCACGTGATATGCACAGCTATAAGAATGTAGAAGGAGACCAACACACATGCCAAAATGATAAACCCACATAGTTCTCTGTGCATTCTTTCTCGATATCGCTTCTCACCAGAACTTATCTGCTGCAGCATTTCATCAGTTTCAGGAACGTCAATATGTAATTTTTTATCCATGTTTTCCCACGTTTCGTCCATCTTCTTGATCCAGTCATCTTTTTTCATCAGACCACTCCTCTCTTAATTTCTTTAACGCATAATGGATACGAGACTTTACTGTCCCTTTTCTTAGTTTTGTCATTGCACTAATTTCCTCTAATGAGTAACCATAATAATGACGAAGTAATATTAACGTTCTAGTTTCAATAGATAGAGATGCAAACAAATCCAGATGCAATGACCAATCCAAATTGCCTTGTTCTAATTCCCATTTTATTTTTCGTTTTTCATTTTCCGTCAGCTGCTGTTGCCTTTTCCTATCCCGCGTTTTCTTCCGTTGTTCATCCAAATATAAACGAGTCGCGATAGATATAAGCCATGTAGAAAATTTAGATTGATAACGATATTTCGGCAAATTAATATATGCCCGAATCATCGTTTCCTGCAGCAGGTCTTCTGTCATTTCTTTATTCATCGTGAGTTTAAAAAGATAACGATATAAGAACGTATAATATTGCTGGAAAAGCTGACTGAAAGCCGATTTATCATGTTTAGCATTTTCAATCGATATGGATTCCGCTGATTCCTCCATCTCACTCCCCCTTTCTTCTCTGACTATATGACGTTTGAGGAATTCAAATAGTTCAATCAAAATAAAAAAAGCTGTGCCCTTTAAGGCACAGCTTTTTCTAATCTTAATCTTCTTTGTCGTTCTTAGATCCTTCTTCGATTGCTTCTACATCATCCGCATCACCAGTAGTTGTATCATCTGATTCAATCTCTGCAGTAGGTGCAGTGACTGTTGCGATTGTTGTATCAGCATCCGTTAGGATTTCGTAAGCACCGTCTGTTGGCAGGTCACCAACGCTGATGCTGTCACCGACTTCAAGTTTGGAGACATCGACTGTAATCTGATCTGGGATGTCATTCGGTTTTGCACTGATCTCCAGATCATATAGTGGCTGCTGAAGAACGCCGCCTTCATTAGAACCTGGTGCTTCACCTTCAAGTTGGATCGGCACTTCCACGTTACGTGCTTCCGACATGTTAACCACATAGAAATCTGCGTGTACAAGACTAGCTTTCAATGGATCGGTTTGGTAATCATGTAGCATAACATCTACTGATTCGCCTTTGATATCCAATGAAATAACCGCATTTTTCCCTTCATCTCGAACGGTTTTTAGTAGATCAACACTATCGACTGCAACGCTGATAGGCTCTTTACCATTACCATATACGATTGCAGGGATGGCTCCCTCTTCACGAAGTCCTCGGATATAAGATTTTGTATTGTTTTCTCGTTTGTCTGCTTTAAGTTTTACTGCCATCGTAATCACCCTCCATAGTTTTTACGCGTCTACAGAGTATGATTCCCTTACGATATCAGTAATAAACATAAAATCAATCAAACAGAATACTAACAGATTGCTGTTCGTGAATACGGATGATTGCTTCACCGAACAACGGCGCAACAGAAAGCTGCGTAATATTTTCGATTTGCTTCTCTTTTGGAAGAGGAATTGAGTTTGTCACAACAAGCTCTTTAATTTGTGAATTTTGGATTCTCTCGATTGCCGGTCCAGATAAAACTGGGTGAGAACAAGCAGCATATACTTCAACCGCACCTTTTTCTCTTAACGCATTAGCAGCTAGCGTCAATGTTCCAGCTGTATCAATGATATCATCGATGATGATCGCAGTTTTGCCTTTGATTTCGCCAATAATGTTCATTACCTCTGCCACGTTTGGACGCGGACGGCGTTTGTCGATGATTGCAATCGGTGCTTTCAAACGATCTGCCATACGACGTGCACGAACTACACCGCCATGGTCAGGAGATACTACGACGATATCTTCCAAGTTCTTTTTCTCGAAATAGTCGGATAGGATTGGAACACCTACCAAGTGATCGATCGGAATATCGAAGAAACCTTGGATCTGCGGCGCATGCAAGTCCAATGCCAAAACGCGTGTAGCTCCGGCAGTTTGCAAAATATCAGCGATCAATTTGCTAGTAATAGGTTCACGGGCACGGGCTTTGCGATCCTGACGTGCGTAACCGTAGTAAGGCATGATGATGTTGATTGTTTTAGCTGATGCACGTTTCAATGCATCAATCATGATGAGTAGCTCCATCATATGCTGATTGACAGGTGCACAAGTGGACTGGACAACATAAACGTCACAGCCGCGGATACTTTCTTCGATATTGATCTGGATTTCGCCATCGCTAAAGTGGGAAACAGTGATTTTACCCAGTTCTACGCCAATGTGGTCTGCAATTGACTTAGCTAACTCCGGATTAGAATTCAAAGAAAAAACTTTCAACGATGGATCATTATAAGGCATGTCGAGTAACCCTCCAAAATTATTTATTCTTAAGATAAGAATTTTTGTTTTCTTGTCTTGCTCTGGCAATCGATAAAGCATCTGCTGGTACATCTTTTGTTATGGTCGAGCCTGCTGCCACTAAGGCACCTTTGCCAACCGTTACTGGTGCAATCAGATTTGCATTACAACCGATAAAGGCGTTGTCCTCAATCTTCGTCAGATGTTTATTCTTTCCGTCATAGTTCACTGTTATTGTACCACAACCGACATTTACATCTTTACCAACTTCAGCATCTCCAATATAGCTTAGATGGGAAACCTTGCTTCCTTCACCGATAGATGCTTTCTTCACTTCGACGAAGTTCCCAATCTTCACATTATCTCCAAGCTGTGCTTGCGGACGAATATGAGCAAAAGGACCGATATTGACATCATTTCCAATCTCACTGTCATGTGCTACACTTTGCTTCACAACTGTGCGGCTGCCGATTGTGACATCCTTCACTTCTGAGTTCGGACCAATGATGGCATCTTCTTTGATAATTGTCTTTCCAAGGATCATCGTGTTTGGCAAAATGGTCACATCCTGCTCGATAACCGCATCTGTACTGATATATGTTGAATCTGGGTCAATGATTGTCACGCCATTACGCATATGCTGTTCATTGACACGACGTTTCATAATCTGTTCTGCTTGAGAAAGAGCTACACGATCGTTTACACCCATCGTTTCATCAAAATCTGGTGTCTGATAAGCGGTCACAAGCTTGTTATCTTTTTTCAGCAGTTCTAGTACATCTGGGAGATAATACTCACCTTGGGCATTATCATTCGATACATTATGCAATGTTTGGAACAATAGCTTGTTATCAAAACAATATGTACCTGTATTGATTTCATCAACAAGAAGCTCTTCTGCATTCGCGTCTTTATGCTCCACAATACGCAAAACCTCTCCTGCCCCGCTGCGGATGACTCGGCCATATCCTGCAGGGTCCGGCGCTTTTGCAGTCAATACTGTTGCACTCGCTCCTTGCTGTTCGTGATGATTAAGCAATGCTTGAATGGTTTGACCTGTAATAAGAGGCGTATCTCCGCTTAATACGACCGTAACACCCTCATTGTCTTTCAGGAACTCTTCCGCTTGCAGGACCGCATGTCCTGTACCGAGCTGTTCCTCCTGCAGGGCATATTCACTCACATCTCCAAGTTGGGCTTTTACGTCTTCTGCTCCGTGCCCGACAATGGTAATTAATTTATCTAATTGTAAAGAATTCAACTGGTCAGTAACATGCTGTACCATCGGTTTACCCATGACAGGATGCAGCACTTTGTACAGCTTCGATTTCATCCTGGTGCCTTTCCCGGCAGCAAGGATGACTGCATATCGGTTTGACATGCGAACCCTCCATTCTTTTTATCCTCTGTAAATATATCTTAAAATAATTGTCATTTCAACAGGCGCAGCGCTCGAATTCACGTAATTCGAGACGTTTTTTTCTCCAATCTACTGGATTAAAAGCATAAAAATAACAGCTATCCCATATGTTAGAACAGCTGTTAATTTTACCTTTATAGAAGATGACCTATGTGTCATCTATTGAGCTCATATCAAGAAGCGCCAGCGGCTTCCTCATACTCCACTTCTATTTCTTCTCCTGCACGATGATATTCCTGCAGCACAGCATCCTGAATCTTACTCCGGGTACCAGAGTTGATTGGATGCGCTACATCGCGGAATTCACCGTCTGGTGTGCGTTTGGAAGGCATAGCGACAAACAGTCCGTTATTCCCTTCGATGACACGAATATCGTGTACAACAAACTCTTGATCCATTGTAATAGAAGCGATAGCACGCATTCTTCCCTCGGTATTAACGCGGCGTAATCTTACGTCAGTAACTTCCATTATGCTTCACCACCCTTACCTTATTTAGAACTTATTACCAGTAATTCTACATAAAGCTGGAAACTCCTGCTCCCTATAGAACTTTTTTTAAAAAATAAGTTGGTAAGGTGGGAAAATCGGATTAGTTAAAGTAATTACCTTTTTGTACTTCGACCCGCTGATTACGTACATCAACGTTCTGAATCTTAATCAATGACGTGTAATCTTCCACTACACGTTCTTCTTCTTCGTCTTCTGCTTCAGCCAATACGCCTATAGCAGTAACATTTGCGTTGAATTCCTGCAAAAGACTCTTCATTCCGTTGATAGTTCCGCCTGCTTTCATGAAATCATCCACAATACAGACATTTGCTTGATCCGGAATACTTCGCTTGGAGAGTACCATCGTCTGAATCTTCCTGGATGAACCAGAAACGTAATTCACGCTCACTGTCGATCCCTCTGTCACCTTAGGATCTCGTCTAACAATGACAACGGGGACATTCAGATAAGCAGCAGCTGCATAAGCAATCGGAATACCTTTTGTAGCGACAGTTACCACTACATCAATTTCACGGTCATGGAATGCTGTTGCAAAAAGACGTCCGATCTTATTAACTGTTGCTGGTTCTCCGAGTATATCGCTCATGAATAGATATCCCCCAGGAAGAAGCCTGTCTGAATCCGCTAGCTTACTGCATAGCTCATCAATGAAAGCAGCGCTGTTCTCCTTGGAGTATACCGGGATGTAGCGAACACCTCCAGCAGCGCCGGATACAGATTGTAAGTATCCAATACCTTCATGTTGGAACATATCATTTATAATCGACAAATCCTCACTGACGGAGGATTTGGCAGCAGCGTACGTCGTCGAGAAATATGGCAAAGACACCAATTGTTGCGGATGATCCATTAAATAATTCGTCATCGCAACTAAACGTTCACTTCTTTTCATCTCTACACCTCAAAACCGAATGTTATTGTTAGATAATAACATTCTCGTACGGATTTAATCAAGCTCCGTTCGCCCACCGAGCATCCGTACAACATACACTTGTTCACAGAATCCTCTTAAGCTGTTGTAGATCCGATAAGCACGGCTCTCCTGGGATACAAGAGAGAAGACAGTTGGTCCGCTTCCGCTCATTAGTACCGCATCAGCACCTGCTTCGATCATTTGCTGCTTGATTTGTTTTACTTCCGGACAAAGTTTAAGTGTAACGGGCTCGAGTACATTACCAACCTTGTCACAGATTGATTGAAAATCGCCTTGCTCAATAGCTTCGACCATTCCCTCTGTATCGGGATGCTCAATATGATCGATTTTTAACTGCTGATAGATCGTCTGGGTGGATACACCAATTCCCGGGTTAGCAAGTACAACCCAACAAGCCGGCGGAGCTGGTAGTTCTTTAATCTTTTCTCCACGTCCAGTTGATAATGCTGTAGAACCGTATACACAGAAGGATACATCCGAACCAATTTTCGCACCGAGCTCAGCCAGCGTATCCAAGGATAGCTGCAGATTCCATAGTGTATTCAGACCGCGCAGTACTGCCGCCGCGTCACTGCTTCCTCCAGCAAGACCAGCTGCGACCGGTATCTGTTTGTCTATGTATATCTTGACACCTTTATTGATATTATATGTATCTTTGATCAATTGCGCCGCACGGTAGGCAAGATTACGCTCATCGTTCGGTACAAAACGATTGTCCGATTCGATTTCGATCTTGTTCTCCTGTAACACGATTAACTCTATCCGGTCTGCCAGGTCGATCGTTGTCATAACCATCTCTACCTCATGATAGCCATCCGGGCGTTTATACAGTACGTCCAACGAAAGATTGATCTTAGCTGGCGCCTTTTCGAGCAAATACATGTCATGTCACCTACTTTAGTTGAATTTCTCCAAAATTGTATCATAAAAAGGAAGTACAGGCTATTCTGCCAAAAGAAGAAGCCCTCCTCTTCATAAAAAAGAGAAGGGCATCACTTTATTGCTTATCGCGCATCGACTGTTCGGCCATGGCAATGGCATACTTGACCATGTTTCCAGCATCGCGGGAACGAATGCCGCCCCAGCCTTCCTTTTGCACGGTGTCGTAAAATCCAAGCTCCTTTGCAATTTCCTCTTTTAGTGTATCAGACATGATCCCTCTTCTTCTGCCCAAAGAAAACAGCTCCCTTCAGAGATTATCACGACATCCTTATTTTCTGTCCAAGACCGTACGCTATGCCTGTCAGATGTTTGCAAATAAGACAAAATAAAAAGCAGGGGACTAAGCCCCTGCTTTCGTTCATGCGTTATTTCGCAATTTCGTTTAAATCATCCGTATCAAAATCTAATTCGACTGTTTCGGTTAAGACATCTGCATAGCTATAGGAGACACGCTCAAACGCATTTTCATCTTGATCAAGTTCAACGATGAATACAGCTGGATACGTTTCCGCAAGTACTCCGCAACGTTCGATGGTTTTCTTTCTCCCACCATTAGCTTTCAATTTTAAACGTTTACCAATTTGTCCTTCAAGACCCTGCTTAATTTCCACTAATGTTTTAGCCACTGCACTCCACCTCACTGATCTAATCATAGCATATTTTAGGTATAGAGTCAAATAAAACTTTTTATTATAACAGCATACCAATTTTGATGTCAATGAAAAGATTAAATGTTTCTTATTTCACTTTATTCTTTCAAATCCATACAAAATTATGCATCAGTGGTAAATTTACGATAAGTAAGGCTGTCTAGGAGTCTTCTTTCTCCTCGTCTGGATCTACAAAGGGCAATCCCGTCCGAAGCAGACCACGCGTTTCAATACCGCCCAGGCCGCGTTCTCCTGTCAGAGTATTCCGGAGTGCATCCCACACCCCCACTTTTTCCATAAACGGCGTGAATGCGATCTTAGCTACAATATAAACTGGATCCAAGGCATGTATATTAATCCTGCTTGGCGAGCTTGCAAAATTCGCCCCTGCTCGTATCAAGGATTCAAAATGAGATTGGCATGCGCCAGCAAAAATGATTAATTGATCTAGATGCGGGTACAAGCGGCGCGCTTCTCTTACCGTTTCGACGAAATACTGGGAGTTCCGATAAGCTCGAATATCCTGCTTATCTCCTTTATTTTTCTGAAAAGCATCATGTCCTGTAATAACAATAATATCTGGCTGGATCTTTTCCAAGAGGGAAGCAATTTGAAGTGGCATTTCTTTTTCATGCAGATGGACACCATGTACTTGAATACCGAAACGCTGGTAAAAATCGATACATTTCTTTAAATATGTCTTGTCTCCATCAATGTGGAGCACCTTTGCAGGAATTTGAAAGTAATTTGGGTTATGCTGATAACCTGAGGTTGATTCATAATCCCGCTTATCCTTCATCAGCAGGTAATCCTGGCGAAAGAGGCGGTAGGAGTAATCTTCTTTATCCTGCCATGTCTTTTTGCGTTTCGTTATTTCACGTGTTCCAGTCTTTACAAGGTCATCCTTGGGGGCGTCTGCGATGAGACGCATATCTTCCCCATGCAGAATGACCTTATTGGCTGTAAAGCTGGATACACGGAACATTAAATCGTGTTTATATGATTTTCTAGTGACGATATCACCAATCGCCAAATCCATTCCGTTCACCTCACCCACCAAAGCTTTCTCCTACAGCGTATGATGGATGGGCAAAAATGTTCAGCCTTTAGCTGTAAAGGTATTTGCCAGAGCAGCAAATTCCTCCATCGAAAGCGATTCTCCTCTTCTTGTGCCATCGATTCCAGCTTCGTTCATGATGTCCTCCAGCTCCTCCTTTGAGAAACGGGAAGCAAAATGTCTGTTCAGATTGTTACGAAGCGTTTTCCTGCGTTGACCAAAGGAAGCTTGAATCAGGTCGAAGAAGAATTTTTCATCTTCTACACGTACTGGCGGTTCCTTGCGCACATCAAGATGAAGCACAGCAGAATCAACGTTCGGCTGTGGCATGAATGCCGTTTTCGGAACAGTCATGACAACTGCTGCCTGCGTATAATATTGCACTGCGAGCGATAAGGAGCCGTAAGCCTTTGTATTCGGTGAAGCAGCCATGCGGTCTGCTACTTCTTTTTGGATCATGACCGTAATGCTTGAGATTGGCAGATTCCGCGTAAGCAGGTTCATCAATATCGGCGTTGTAATATAATAAGGCAGGTTTGCAACAATTTTTACTTCCTGCTCTCCGAAATAGTGCTGCAGCTCATGCTGCACGTCTGCTTTCAGAATGTCCTCATTCACGACCTTAACATTATCATATGGAGACAATGTGTCCTCCAGAATAGGTAATAGACGCTGATCTATCTCAAAAGCCAATACTTTATTTGCTGCGATAGCCAGCTGCTCTGTCAATGCGCCCATCCCTGGTCCGATTTCAATCGCACCAACATCTTCTTTTACTCCTGCATGATGGATGATATTCCGCAGGATATTTGTATCAATCAGAAAATTTTGCCCGAGGCTTTTCTTGAAGGAAAAATTATATTTCTTAAGCAGTTCCTTCGTCCTTGTCGGTGTGGCAATATGCCGTTCATTCGTCATTGTCTTCCTCCTGTATAATTTGCTGCATCGTTTCGACAAACAACTGCTCCGGTATCCGGAACATAGCAAGTCGTTTGATAAGCTGCTTGCCATTCGTATGGCCGATTGACAGTCTTTCTCCAAGCTTTTCTCGTCGCTGTTTTGCTCTTGGTCCGCCAAGGAGACCGTATGCTATGACAGCTTCCCTGGAGATTTCCGGTTCGTATATCTCGCTCATCTCATATACTTGCTCCAAGGCTGCCCGAATTGATTCAGCTGAAGCGTGCTCAATACCTATTCCTTTGTTATTACGCGCACGTGCTTTGTCCTTTGACAGGAACGCGTGCTTACATCCAGGCACCGCCTGGGAGACAATATGACGAATACGCTCACCGGGATAATCGGGATCAGTAAATATGATTACGCCTCGCTTCGCTTGTGCATGTCTTATTTGTTCAATGATACCAGCATGTATAGCAGATCCGTTCGTCTCAATCGTATCCGCTTGGATCGCCTGGTTTATCTTAGCTGTATCGTCTTTACCTTCAACAACAATCACTTCTGTAATTTGCACGTTATACCCTCTATGATTTGATTTGATATAGTCTTTCTGCATTTCGCATTGTCAGCTCTGCCAGTTCCTCATACCCCATGCCGCGCAGCTCAGCAATCTGTTCTGCTACAAGCTTCACGTAAGCAGGTTCATTACGTTTGCCGCGGTTAGGATGCGGTGCCAGATACGGACAATCTGTTTCAATCAGCAGCCGATCTGCCGGTACCATTTTCGCTACTTCCTTCGGCGCCTTAGCATTTTTAAAAGTGACAGGACCGCCAAGGGAAATATAGAAGTTCATGTCTAGAAACTCCTGCACAAGGTCCGCTTCATCACTATAACAGTGCATGATGCCTCCGACTTCAGCTGCATTTTCTTCTTTCAATATCGGAATGATATCCTGTGTCGCTTCCCGATTATGAATAATAATCGGCAGTTTGACGCGTTTAGCCAGTTGAATCTGCTTCCGCAGAACATCCTTTTGAATACCTTTTGGTGACTTGTCCCAGTGATAATCCAAACCCATCTCGCCAATCGCAACAACTTTTGGATGTGACGAAAGCTCCTCGATTCGATCCAGATCAACATCTGTCATGTCTATTGCATCTACTGGATGCCAGCCAATTGCTGCATAGACGAAATCGTATTTCTCAGCAAGCTCAATTGCCGAGGTGATTCCTTCCGCATCACAGCCAATAACTACAAGACGCGATACGCCCGCATCCTTTGCTCGCTGCAGCATCTCTTCGCGGTCTTCAGCAAACTGCTTATCATTAATATGAGCATGTGTATCAAATAACATAGCATGATGTCCTTTCTATCCGTTAAAAAAGGAAAAACGCTTGCGTGCAAGCGTCTCCCCCTCGTTTATTATTTTACGATTGATCCATTCGGCAAATCCGACTCCACTGTTGCCAGCGCAAGCTTGCCGTCTGCACTTTCACCGGACAGAATCATCCCTTCGGACATCTCCCCGCGAAGTTTAACCGGCTTCAGATTCACTACGCAAATCACTTTCTTGCCGACAAGATCCTCTGGTGTGTAATGCTCTGCAATACCAGAAATAACCTGACGCTTCTCTGTTCCCAAATCAAGCTGGATTTTCAATAGCTTATCCGCTTTCTTCACTTTGTCAGCAGCAATAACTTCCGCCACACGGAACTCAAGCTTCGCAAAGTCCTCATACTGCACTTCCGGAAGGGAAGCTGCTTCCTGCTCCTTTTTCGGCTGTGCTTTTTTCTCTGGTTCAGGAACTTTCATCATGTTCTTGATGGCTTCCACTTCTACCTTCGCATCCAGACGTGGGAAGATCGGGCCTTCTTTCTTCACTTGACGACCTGTTTTCACTTCTGTTGTAAGAAGTGTATCCCAGTCTTGGCTTGCTTCTTCTACACCAAGCTGCGCAAAGATCTTAGCTGGCGTTTCAACAAGGAATGGACGAAGCAAAATAGCTACTTGGCGAAGCACTTCTGCAAGGTGAGCAAGTACGTTTCCAAGACGATCCGCTTGGGCTTCGTCTTTTGCCAGCACCCAAGGCTTCGTTTCATCGATATATTTATTTGCTCGGCTAACTAACTGCCAAATTTTCGCAAGAACAACGGAAAACTCCATGTTCTCCATTCCGTCTTCTACTTCCTTGACAGTTTGTTTCGCCATTTCTTCAAGCGCCTGCTCGAATTCTGTCTCTCCAGCAACATACGCCGGCACAATACCTTCTTTGTATTGGCTGATCATAGCTACTGTACGGTTCAGCAAATTACCAAGATCATTTGCCAAGTCAAAGTTCGTACGATCAACGAAACCTTCTGGCGTGAACACACCGTCTGCACCGAATGGTACTTCACGAAGCAAGTAGTAACGAAGCGGATCAAGACCATAGCGGTCCTTCAAATCAACCGGGCTCACGACATTCCCTTTTGATTTACTCATTTTGCCGTCTTTCATTAGAATCCAACCGTGTGCGAATACTTTCTTCGGCAGCGGCAGATCCAATGCCATCAGCATGATCGGCCAGTAGATCGTATGGAAACGGACAATTTCTTTACTCATTAAATGAACATCCGCCGGCCAGTATTTCTGATAAAGACTATCATCATCAGAACCATATCCAAGCGCCGTAATATAATTGGATAGCGCATCTATCCATACATAAATAACGTGCTTCGGATTCTCAAGTACTTTCGGTCCCCATTCAAATGATGTACGGGATACTGCCAAGTCTTCCAAACCAGGCTTGATGAAGTTGTTGATCATTTCATTCTTCCGGCTCACCGGCTGGATGAATTCAGGATTGTCTTCATAGTACTTCAGCAGGCGGTCTGCATATTTGCTAGTCCGCAAGAAATAAGATTCTTCTTTCACGCGATCGACTGGACCGCCACAGTCCGGACATTTGCCGTCATCAAGCTGTGTTTCCGTGAAGAAGGATTCACAGGAAGTACAGTACCAGCCTTCATATTGGTCCAAATAAATATCATCTTGCTCCAAGAGTCTGGAGAAGATTTTCTGCACCGTTTCCTTATGACGCGGTTCAGTTGTGCGGATGAAATCTGTATTCGTAATCTCAAGTGTCTTCCATAAAGCTTTAATATCTTTTACGATGTCGTCCACATATTGCTGTGGTGTTATACCTTGCTCTTCTGCTTTGCGCTGGATTTTCTGACCATGCTCATCCGTACCCGTCAAATACGCGACATCATATCCGCGCAGACGCTTATAGCGAGCCATCGCATCACCAGCTACTGTCGTATAGGCATGTCCGATGTGCAGCTTGCCACTCGGATAATAGATTGGCGTTGTAATATAAAACGTTTTATTCTCTTTCTGCATCTGCTTACCCTCCATTAAGAAAAAAGCCCACCAGAGTGAGCTACTCGTATCGCTATTACACTTATCTCTATTGTAGCGACTTTCCGGCATAAATTCCAATCCAGCAGAAATTTTTTTCTTTCCTGATGCGACATAAAAATAAGCAAATATACGTATTTCTATGGTAATAATCCGACACACAAAGCAAATGTGTCGAATTCTGTCGAGTATTCGACAGAACTCTCGTAACATCTTTCTATTTAGATATCCCTATTTAATTTACTCTTTTTACATATACAACCATTATAATAGTAACAATTACCTAAACTATTTCCTTTAAGTTGTTTTTGCTGGCAGCAACATGCTAAACTGCAAGATTTTTGAATTGACACTTATGTCAATCACTGGTACGATAAGCAATAGTTAAATTGTCGAATAATGACGAATAAACATATATAAACACCCGAGAGGAGAAACATTATATGAAATCAACAGGTATTGTACGTAAAGTCGACGAATTGGGAAGAGTTGTTATTCCAATCGAATTGCGCCGCACACTAGGAATCAACGAGAAAGATGCTTTGGAAATCTACGTAGATGATGACCGCATCATTCTTAAAAAATACAAACCAAACATGACTTGCCATATCACTGGTGAGATCTCCGATGACAACTTGTCTTTGGCTAACGGTAAACTAGTTCTTAGCCGCGAAGGTGCAGAAGAGCTAATCAACGAAATCCAAACACGTTTGAACAAATAATAAAAAACCGCTCCGGTCTGGAGCGGTTTTTCTTTTTATTCAACATGATAAGCTTGATACACGTCTCGTTTAGGAAGCTGACGATCTACAGCTACTTGCTTAATCGCTTGCTTTGAGGGTAAATCTTCATTTTCTATATACCAATCGACATGCTCCTGCACACTCATATCCTGCCAAAAAGCCTGAACTTCTTCAAACTGCTCCGCTTCTGAAGCTCCTTCTACAACAAGGCAGAACTCGCCTCTTACTGTTTCAGAGGAAGCCCATTCCATTGCTTCTTGTATAGTTCCTCTCAGAAACTCTTCATATCGCTTTGTCAGTTCTCTGCCTAGCGCTATTCTTCTGTTTCCAAAAACCTCCTGTAAGGCTGCGAGAGTTTCCTTCAAGCGGTGCGGACTTTCATAAAAGAGCAGAGTTGCCGCCACTTTTCGCAGCTTCTCTAACTCTCCTGTTAATTCCTTCTTTTTCCGCGGCAGGAATCCATAAAATTGATATGAATCTGTGGAAAGACCTGACCCAACTAATGCGACAAGCGCTGCATTTGCACCAGGCAGTACGACGACTGGATAACCAGCTGCTGCCGCTGCTTGAACTAATTCCTGGCCAGGATCACTAATTGCCGGCATACCAGCATCGCTAACCAGACCAACATCTTTCCCCTCTTCCAGCAAATCGAGAAGCATCTGCTCTCGTGCTTTCCGATTGTGCTCATGGTAGCTGATCAGCGGTGTAAGAATCTCAAAATGATTGAACAGTTTCTTCGTATTCCGTGTATCCTCTGCTGCGACAGTATGTACTTGTTTCAAAATCTCTAATGCTCTTATCGTAATATCCTGCAGATTTCCAATTGGCGTCGGAATGATGAACAATGTGCCTGTCTGATGTTCTTCAAAGCTTTTCTGTGATTGCATACGGTTTGCCTCCTTCCTGGACAAGATCCCATTTTCGTTGTTTCGGAAGCTGCTTGATCCTGTATTCCTCTCGGAGAGCAGCTTGTCTAGTATCGAAACCTCGAATATAAACAAGGATGAACGGACCCCTGCCCTTTGTGTATTTTGCTCCTTTGCCGGAAGCATGCTGCTTCAAGCGTTTTGCGAGCGCATTTGTATATCCAGTATACAGACTTCCATCCTTACATTTCAGCATATAAACTATATGCTCATTTACTGCCATACACGATTTCCTCTAATTCTTCTGTATATCCTCCACCTTGCTTATGAGAATAAAGCGGCGGCAGAATCTTCAATCCAGGATTCCCATTACGGACACCTTCTATAAGAAGGATATTTGCTTCTTTCCCAGGCTTCGGATAGACAAGCCGCATCCGTTTTGGTTCAATCTTTTGTTCCCGCATACTGGTGACAATATCGAGTAAGCGATCCGGGCGATGAACAAGGCTGACCTTACCGCCTGGTTTTACGAGTTTTCGACATGCTAGTATAACATCGTCCAACGTACACATAATTTCATGACGAGCAATGGTCAAGTGCTCATTCAGATTCTGCTCGTTTTTGCTTGGGGTCTTGAAATAAGGAGGATTACATGTAATAGCATCAAAAGGCCCGTTCCCTAAAACAGCTGGCATCTCTTTCAGATCACCATGTATCATCTCCAGTTGATCTTCCAGCTCATTTAACGCAACATTTCTTACTGCCATATCATAGAGGCGCTCCTGAATCTCGACACCTGTTATCTGTGCTTTTGTCCTTTTGCTGAGCAATAAAGGGATCACAGCATTACCAGAGCATAAATCCAATATTCTTCCTTTCGAAATTGGGATTGATGCAAAATGAGCCAGGAGCACTGCATCCAATGAAAAGGCAAATACAGTTGGACTCTGGATAATCCGCATGTTTTCATCAGCAAGCAGGTAATCCAGCCGCTCATCCCCTTTTAATTCCACCATACACTTAATTCCCTTCTTATTTTTTTACAAAAAAGGACCTTCCCTACTAAATCGTAAGAAAGGCCGCCACATCATTTATTCTTATTCAAGAACGTCAAACAGAACAAGCAATCTTCGTTACGTCTCGGACTGCCGAAATGCACATTACAGATATGGAAACCTTCTTCATATAAACGCGCCAGGTTATCATATCCTTCGCCAATCTGTGCATCCTTGGACGGTGAGCCTTTGCTGCCAGCTTTCTGTTCCTGTTCAGCTTGGCCATCTAGACGATTGCGCAGGTGATGGTTTTCTACCGTCAGACGGTTATTCTCTTCCAATAGCTCCGCTACATGACCCTTAACATCGCCCAACTGCTTGTACAGCTGTCCGATTTGCTCTTCCATCTGTGTGACATGCTCCAGTATTTCCTTCTTGTTCACCGTCTCTCCACCCCATTATTCCATGGCTTGCGTTGAGATAACTCCTTCTTCGATCAGTTCATCTAAGGTATACTCAATAACCCGTTCCTTTTCCGGCACTTCAATCTGAATCAACCGTTCCAAAATGTTCAAGCCGACTACCTTACCCGATCCGTAAGAAGTCCGAATCGCTTCACCTAAATCCGGAAGCTCACGTTTCGCCTCTTCATACTCATCATTTTCATACTTCAGACAGCACATCAGCCGTCCGCACAGACCGGAAATCTTCGCTGGATTCAACGATAGATTCTGATCCTTTGCCATCTTGATTGATACCGGCTCAAAATCACCCAGGAAAGTGGAGCAGCAAAGCATTCTGCCGCAAGGACCAATACCGCCTAGCAGCTTCGCTTCATCTCGCACTCCAATTTGTCTAAGTTCAATTCTAGTCTTGAAGACTGCAGCCAGATCCTTCACCAGGTTCCGGAAATCGACCCGGCCGTCTGCTGTGAAGTAAAAGATGACTTTATTACGGTCGAAGGTATATTCGACTTCGACCAGGTTCATGTCAAGCTTATGCTCTCGAATCTTCTTCTCACAAACCTTATGTGCCTGCGCAGCGTTCTCTGTATTTTCCGCTACGGTAAATTTATCTTTGTCTGTTGCGATACGAATTACCTTTTTCAGAGGAAGGACGACATCCTCTTCATCCACTTGCTTATCTGCAAGCACAACTCGTCCGAATTCTACGCCGCGAACAGTCTCTACAATAACATAATCGTCCAAAGCAACCGAAAGATTGCCATGATCGAAGTAATAGATTTTACCCGCCTTTTTAAAACGGACACCAATGACTTGCATCTACCCATTCACCTCTGCATCTGAAGTGTTAATTTTTCCATAACAAGTGCAGGATGGACATTCTGGTCTAATTGGCGTTTCGCTTCCATAACGGACTGCAAGCTATCAGTAGCCCGCTGCCTCGTCCAATGGCGAAGGCTGTTTTCAAGCCTGTCTTTCTCCTGTATATAGATAATGGAATCCGGCCTGTCAGCATAAAGATAGATAATGTCTTTAAACCACAATAATAGCAGATGTAACGCCAGCTGCTGCAGCTCGCGATCCTTCATCACAGGCATCCATTGACTATGGATAAACAAAAGCGCTTCGTTAGGCCTGGTTTCCAGCACTTCTACTAATTGTACCACTAGTTTTCGCGCTTTAGCAAACCACTCTTGACCGGAAATCTCCATTGCTTCCTCATAATTCTGCGTCAGCTGGGACAAAAGTCGGGCAGAAGATTGCGGCAAACCTTCCGAAATCAGCAATTCCTCGAACTGTCCTTCATGCAAAGGCTGCAGTGCGAGTATCTGACATCTGGATTGAATTGTCTGAAGCAATGCCTGACTATTTTCCGTCAAAAGAATCGCTGTTGTATGAGCACCAGGTTCCTCGAGAAACTTGAGCAGGCGATTGGATGCATTGGCTGTCATTTTATCTGCGTCTTCCATTACGTATACTTTGCGATCGGATTCCATACCGGTATAGGAAAATTCCTTTTGAAGCTGGAGAATCTGATCGTTTTTTATAGAGGCACCATCTGGTATGATCCAATGGAGATCCGGATGGTTGCCAGAATCGATGCGGCGGCAATCCTTACATGCATTACAAGGCTCTGCGTCCTTGAGGTTTTTACAAAAGATACTCTTGGCAAATAAGCGGCTTAACGCTGATTTGCCAGTTCCACGCGATCCTTGGAATATGTAGGCATGAGAAATACGGTCGCGTTTCAGGCTGTTGACGAGCATCTTACTGACAACAGGCTGTTTTATAGACATTTCAGCCCAATTTAACATAACGTTCTTCCTTTATCAGTTACTTCACGTATAAAGATTGAAAAGGAGCCCTTTGATCTCACCGATGAGACCGAGGACACCGATTTGCTGCTTCTCCTGATCCATCAGGATTTCCGTCAGCTCCATCAGCTTTTCATCGATCAAGCGCACAGTCGTGAGCTTCCTGGATCCATGCTGGTTCCAGGAATGCTCATGATGCAGCTCCATCCCGTTGTCCTTTACATCTTCCATGAACTTCTTAATCTTACGTTTATACAAAGCAAGTTCCCGGAATGAACGCGTACGCGCCAGCCGTTCCCCTTGCTTGGTAATATCCGTGATCAGCTGCTGCAGTTCCTGTCCCTGCAGTTTCCTGCTTTGGGACTGCACCAGATCCTGAAACCTTTTCGGCTCAGCTGGTGCCTGTGTCGTATTCTTACGTGCAGCATCGAGCTGTGCACGTAAATCCGGACCGATTTTCAACGGTATTGTCTCCTTTGTTTAGAACTTTATAAAGGAATCGACAGGAAGTACGAAAACAGTAGCTCCGCCAACCTCTACTTTAACAGGATTCGGGATATAGGAATCCGCATTGCCACCCATTGGAGATATCGGCGCCACCATCTGATTGCGCTGACTGCAGTTGTCCTTGATAATATCAAGCACATCATCGACTTGATCATCCTCACAACCAACCATAAGTGTCGTATTCCCTGCTTTCAGGAAACCACCTGTAGTAGATAGCTTAGTCGTCTTGAAATTCTGATCTCCGAGTGCATCTGTCAATCTGTTGCTGTCTTTATCCTGAATAATTGCTAATACTAGTTTCATCTTATTTCCTCCTCCATATCTTTACCATCACTTTTCTTTATCTTGCAAAAAAGCCATGATCGCTTGCGCAGCATTTTCAGCTACTTCAGCAAGCGGTTTGGAAGCATCAAGTGTCACATAGCGGTCCTTGTATTGTTCCCGAAGGATCTGGTACCCTTCATAGACACTTTCATGGAAGGATAATGCCTCTAAGTCCAACCGATTCTGTTCTCTACCTTTATTCTCCGAAATTCGTGCTAATCCTGCTTCTGGGGATATATCAAAAAATAATGTCAAATCCGGCATGGTAGTTTCAACAGCAAATCGATTGATCTCCATCACTTCCTCCATCCCAAGACCACGTGTATGACCCTGATAAGCCAAACTGCTGTCCACAAAACGATCGCATAGTACGATCATTCCCTTTTTCAGCGCTGGCCACACCTTTTCCACCAGATGCTGTCTTCTGGCAGCTGCATAAAGCAGTGCTTCTGTACGGCCATCCATGCTCGTATTAGCTGGGTCCAGAATAACTGAACGGATTGCCTCCGCTATCTCGATCCCGCCCGGCTCACGTGTGGCAAGCACTTGATAGCCTTGTTCTTCTAAACGAGCTGTCAATAGCGGTACTGCGGACGTCTTGCCCGCACCTTCTCCGCCCTCCAGCGTAATAAACAATCCTGTCAAAATCATTCTCCTTCGTTTATGCCTCTATACGTAAGCATCCCTTCTTCAATATGTTCATTTTGAAAAGAGATGCTGCTATTCTTCCACAATTGTATCATTTCCACATGCTGTTTTGTAACGATTTCTCCTTTTGCCAGTACTGGTATTCCTGGCGGATAAGGAATAATTGATTCTGCTGCGATACAGCCGACAGCTCCGTCCCAATTTATAAAGACAGACTGCTGCTCTTCCATCTCAGCATAGCTTACAGCAAGCTCCTGTATCGGCTCAGAGAAGAGATGTACTGCTTGGACAGGGCTGATAGAAGCTGGTGCTTTCATATCTTTCATAGCTGTTCTGACACGATCCAAATCGTCATCTGATAGTGCTTCTAATCCATGAACAAGCAAGATATGCCGGTCTGTTATTAATTCCGGATAGATACCGGATGACTCCAGCATATTGGCAAGCTGTCTTGGCTGATAATCCGGCTTTACACGCAATACAATTTTCAGCCAATCACCATCCTGGCTCTCCACTTCCCATAGATTCGACGCAGAAAGCAGTTTTCGAAAAGCATTAACAGCGGTATGAAGCGTATCCATTTCCTTCGCTGTACGAGTAGCCAGATACTTCCTGGCTGTATCCAGTGAAGCAAGCAGCAAATAAGAAGGACTGCTGGACTGTAGCATTCGCAAGTAACGATCAACGGAAGAGATGGAGATAAACTCACTATTGAGATGAAGATAGGAACTCATCGTGAATGCGGGCGCCATTTTATGAGCGGACTGAACGACAACATCTGCTCCAGCCTCTAATGCGCTTAGAGGAAGGGTCTTGCTAGTCTTTAAATGCACTCCATGGGCCTCATCTACTAAAACAGGTATTCTGCTCGCATGAGCCTTCTTAACGATTTCTTTCAAATCGAATACTGTGCCGAAATAGTCCGGATACGTCAATATGAGTGCTTTTGCCTCCGGATACCTTCTAATCGCTACCTCTATTGTTTCCTGAGCAGGGTGTGTATATCTCTCTTTCTCTTCATCATAGACAGGGGCCAAAAAGACAGGCTTTGCTCCAGCGAGCTCCAATCCGTTCAGTATCGATTTATGACAGTTACGCTGTACGAGAACTATTTCATTTCTTTTGATGGTTCCGAGAATCATCGCTACATTTCCGACTGTACTTCCACTGACTAAGAACCGTGAATGCTTTGCACCAAAAAAAGAGGCTGCTAATTCCTGCGCTTCTGCTATAACCCCTTCAGGAGCATGCAGATCATCCAGCCCCGTTAGCTCCGTCTGATCGAGTAATGCAGCGGTTCGAAAGAGTGAATCCTTTTCAAATAGCATGCCATGTTTATGTCCTGGCACATGGAACGATATTGGATCTTGTTTAGCGAACTGTACCAACCTGTCATATAGTGGCGTATCTAACTGATTCATTATATTCTTCCTTTGAGCTTTTTTACTTATTATACGCACACATACAAAAAGAAAAAAGCCTGGCTTAGGCTTTAGTGAAATGTCATTTGATTTAAGTTACGAAGTTTCTTCACAAAATAGTGATATTGTACTTCCTTCGGTTCTGTTTGGACAATTTTCTGTTCACATTCTCTGCAGATAAATAAACGATAAAGATGTATGCCTTCTTGTTTCTCCTGGTCACAAATACCACATAAGCATTTTTTGCTCAACATTCTCCACCTCCGTTAGGTTAGTTTCTCCTAAACTAACGAACTTCATACCTGCTAATCTTGTAATCTAAGTTTATGTTCAACAGGCAGAGATGTTGTTTGTACGCTTTGTACGTATTGACGTTGTCATACGAGGTACTGATTCCCTTTTATAAACTATAGGGGAATAGGAAACTTGCTTATGAAAACTGCAACAGGCAGAGCAAATGGACAAGCAGGTTGGGACTATGCGAAAAAGTCTTTTCAAAAAGGCTCATTTTTTTTACACTAAGATAGAACGTATGTTCGTTTTTGGTTGAAAGGGGGAACATAATGATGTGCAGCAAGGAAAAACCCGAACAAGGAAAATTTCATCCAAATGCAGCCTTGATGCAAGGATTCCTGAAAGAAGAACAGCACCGCATCGTTTACGAACAAGCAGAACGTTATCCTTCGGAGGAAAACCTAAAAAAGCTTAATTCTGCTTTTCAACAATTTTATACAGAAATACAATTAACCAATTATCTTACGATGACACTGAGTTATTATGCGAGAAATTACAGCAAACAAGCAGCGATACTTCAAGGGAGAGAATTAGCTGTCCTTGATCAGCCAGCAAGCGAAGAACAAGAAACCAGCAAAAAAGAGATGCTTGTAGCCAAGGAAGATCAGACAGTGTACAACTGGGAACAGGCCATTCATGACCCTCTTCTTCTAACTGCTATTCAAGACTTGCCTAATAAACAGAAACAATATTTAGAGCTTCATTTCATCCATCAGCTAACTCATACTGAAATTGCTGAAAAACTGGACATCTCTCAGCAAGCTGTTTCAAAGTCAATTCAATCTGCACTTAGGAAACTCCGTTCAGTCTTTCCGAAAGGAGACGCGCCATGACAACAGAAACCATTATTTCTATGATTGGTAACCTTGGCTTTCCTATAGTAGTCTCATTTTATTTGCTCATACGTCTTGAGCAGAACATAAAGCGCCTGGAGCAAACACTGCAGGCGCTAATAGAACAAATTCAAAAAGGAGGAAATTAATAATGAACACATTACTTGAACTTACAATTAAAGCAAAAGCTGAAGATAAAGCTGCACTGGAAACTATGCTTATCCGATTTCAGCCAAAGATTCGGAAACTGAGCAGTTCTGCACCATATGCATGGAAAGAAGACATGGAGCAGGAGCTTTATATTCAGCTAATCAAAGCCATTCATCGATTTGAAATTCAAGAGGTGGAGCCTCAGTGGAAATTCTCTCATCAACTTCATTCCGCAATATAAAAAATCCCTGATCCAATAAGGATCAGGGATTTCATCTTGCCTGGCAACGTCCTACTCTCGCAGGGCGAACCCAACTACCATCGGCGCTGAAGAGCTTAACTACTGTGTTCGGCATGGGAACAGGTGTGACCTCTTCGCTATTACCACCAGACAATTCAAGAATTCAATTGAATGAACCCTCAAAACTAGATAAGAAACATGTCTTGCCAGACATCTCATGCGGCCAAGCACCGGAGTGCTTGGACTTTGGCGTTGACTTAAGTTTAGTTAAGTCCTCGATCGATTAGTATTCGTCAGCTGCACGTGTCACCACGCTTCCACCTCGAACCTATCTACCTCATCGTCTCTGAGGGATCTTA
>FOCD01000001.1:0-1042236 GCA_900110015.1 Terribacillus saccharophilus
AAAGCGGTACGCGAGCTGGGTTCAGAACGTCGTGAGACAGTTCGGTCCCTATCCGTCGTGGGCGTTAGAAGTTTGAGAGGAGCTGTCCTTAGTACGAGAGGACCGGGATGGACGCACCGCTGGTGCACCAGTTGTTCCGCCAGGAGCATAGCTGGGTAGCTACGTGCGGAAGGGATAAGTGCTGAAAGCATCTAAGCATGAAGCCCCCCTCAAGATGAGACTTCTCATCATTTTAAATGAGTAAGATCCCTCAGAGACGATGAGGTAGATAGGTTCGAGGTGGAAGCGTGGTGACACGTGCAGCTGACGAATACTAATCGATCGAGGACTTAACTAAAAACGAAAAGCGCAAAAGGCCGTTTAGAAACGAAAGGATAAGTAAGAGGCCGTAAAGGGGTAATTTCCCTTGAAGGGCTATTGCTTATACTGCAGTTTCTGGCCTTTGGAGCTGGATCTGACTAGTAAGTCAACGCCAAAGTCCAAGCACTCCGGTGCTTGGCCGCATGAGATGTCTGGCAGGACATGTTTCTTATCTAGTTTTGAGGGTTCATTCAAATTGAATTCTTGAATTGTCTGGTGGTAATAGCGAAGAGGTCACACCTGTTCCCATGCCGAACACAGTAGTTAAGCTCTTCAGCGCCGATGGTAGTTGGGTTCGCCCTGCGAGAGTAGGACGTTGCCAGGCAAAATGAAATCCCTGATTCTTAAAGATCAGGGATTTTTTGTTGTAGAAAAGGGGATGTTGAGATGGAAAATAGTAATCAAAGAAAACTTATCATCCGAGAAGCAGAATTAAGAGATGCAGAAGCTTTAGCACGGCTGAGAGTGAAAACAGATGGAGAAACAGAATATATGGATAGAGAAGAAGGAGAAGGATATCTATCTCCGAAAGATTTTGAAGAATTAATAATGACGGATCGAAAGGAAAGCAATAACCTGTGTCTTGTCGCTTGTGACAAACAAGAAGTAGTTGGTTATTGCAGGTGTGAAGGAAATAAATTAAAACGGCTATCGCATCAAGTAACATTTGGGATTGCCATAATGAAGGATTATTGGGGATATGGTCTAGGCAGACAAATGCTTAAAATGGTTATTGCGTGGTCCAAAGAACAAAAAATACATAAAATAAATTTATCTGTTTCTGGATCAAATAAACGAGCTATTCATCTGTACGAAACATGTGGTTTTCAAATCGAAGGCTGCTTGAAAGATGATAAAAGATTAAGTGACGGCGAATACCATGATACCTTACTTATGGCCAGGTTCTCAAACGAGTAAACAATATATCATAAAAACCCCTCCATCGGAAAAGATGGAGGGTGATTTTTAATTCGTAACAGAAGCTACTTCCCAGGCTGCATGCATACCAGCTACTCTCCCTGTCACTAAGGCAGAGGTAATATTGTAGCCTCCGGTATATCCATGAATATCCAGGATTTCTCCGCAGAAGTATAATCCATGCATAAACTTAGACTGCATTGTTGTAGGAACAACTTCCTTAACGGAAACTCCACCACCTGTAACGAACGCTTTTTCAATCGGCTGTGACCCATTTACAGTGAAAGTGAAGCCTTTAATTAAGCTGACAAACTGTTGAACATTTTCCCGGGTAATATTTGCTGCTTTTGTATCAGGAAGTATAGAAGCCTTTTCTAACAGAAAATCCAAATATCGTTCTGGTACAATCCCTTTCACTAAGTTGCGGAAAGCTTTTTTAGGCTGTTCCTCCATTACCTTAGTAATTTCTTCAGTTAACGTATGAGCTTTCTTATTCGGGATTGCATCAATATGAATACTGACTTCATTCCTTCCTTTCATCAGCTCTTTAACAACATACTGCGAGCAGCGCAATACAGCTGGACCGGAAATGCCGAAATGGGTAAATAACATATCCATCTGATGCGTGATAATTGCTTTTCCCTTCTCGTTCAGTACACTTACAGCTACGTCCCGTAGCGCAAGCCCTTGAAGCTGCTTTTGCTTAATGAAATCTGCAGAAGAAAGCAGAGGCACTTCAGTTGGATAAAGTGTTGTTATAGTATGTCCTGCTTTCTTCGCCCATGCATAACCGTCTCCCGTACTTCCTGTATGCGGTACTGCTTTTCCGCCGACAGCGACAATGACAGCACCAGTGCTGATTTTTTCGCCATCTTTTAAAATTATCTCATGCCTTTGTTCACCATAATGGATCGCTTTTACAGGTGCTTCTGTACGGATACGGACATGGAGTGTATCTAAGCGATTGAGCAATGCTTGTACAACAGATTTTGCTGAGTTACTAACCGGGAACATGCGTCCATGGTCTTCTTCTTTCAGCTTCACGCCAAGATTCTCAAAGAAATCGATGATATCGTAATTATCAAAGATAGAAAATGCACTATACAAAAATTTTCCGTTTCCGGGAATATGCTTGATTACTTCATCTTGAGGCAGACGGTTCGTGACATTGCATCTTCCGCCTCCAGATATCGCTAACTTGTTGCCAAGTTTCTTCCCTTTATCAATCAAAAGTGTGGAAGCTCCATGCTCAGCTGCCGATATGGCTGCCATAAGTCCGGATGGACCGCCGCCGATCACTACTACATCGTAATTCATACTTGTTCTTCCTTTCTGCTGATGGTATCCAAAGGAATTCTTCCATCAGGTCTACTTTATGATAAAATAGATTCATTGGATTTTAAAGAGGAGTTAGGTGAAATAATGGCTTTGTCGACAATGATTCGCGGGACACTGCTGCTGACAGCAGCTACTTTCCTGTCGAAGTTACTCGGGATCATCTATGTTATCCCGTTCAATGCACTGTTAGGGGAAGACGGAGGTGCACTGTTTAGTTATGCGTACGTCCCCTATAATATATTAATTAGTATTTCAACCATAGGTATTCCTTTGGGTGTTTCGAAATTTGTGTCAAAGTACAATGGGATAGGGGATTATCAGACAAGCCAGCGTGTTTTTCGGACAGGTATGTCCATTATGGCTGTTACAGGTATGGTAGCATTTCTCGTTATGTACTTTGGTGCAGATTTGATTGCGCAATGGAGTGTGGGGAACAGCGAAAAAGGTTTTTCTGCAGAATCAGTTGCTTATGTCATTAAGCTTGTGAGTTTTGCAAACTTAATTATACCAGCTATGAGTATTGTCAGGGGGTTCTTTCAAGGTAATCAGTCAATGGGACCTACAGCTGTCTCCCAAGTTGTTGAACAAATAGTACGTATTGTATTCTTACTTCTTAGCGTATACCTAGCTTTGCATGTATTTCATCAGAATGTTGTAGTTGCGGTAGGTTATGCAACTTTCGCTGCTTTCATAGGTGCGTTGGCGTCTTGTGCAGTTCTTTACGTTTATTGGACATCGAGAAAATCGCATCTAAATCGGATAATTGCGGAACAAAAAGTTAAGCCTGCTTCGATGACGGATAAATCAATTATAAAAGAACTTCTTAGCTATGCAGGTCCATTTGTTGTAACTGGAATTGCTACATCTCTGTATCAGTTTATCGACCAATTTACCATGAAAAGGGCACTGATTGCCATTGGACAAAGTGGCGATGTAGCCGATAGCTTGTTTGGGATTGTGAATTTCTATGGGCAAAAAATTATTACGATACCCATGACTTTATCTATCGGATTGTCTCTTGCGGCCGTTCCCGCTATTACACGTGCATTCTTTTCGGATAACCGTAAATTATATTTACATCAAATTAACCAGTCTATCCAAATTGTATTGTTTTTAATACTTCCTGCTAGTATTGGTATAGCCCTGCTTGGCAATGAGGCATATACAGCTTTTTATGGGCCAGATGCAGTCATCAATTTAGGTGCTGGAACGCTCATGATGTGGTATGCACCTGTGGCACTTCTGTTTGCTTTATTTACTACGACCTCTTCTATTCTGCAAGGGATTAATGAGCAGCGCTTTTCCGTTATTAGCTTAACTGCAGGACTGTTAGCAAAAATATTCTTTAATATTCCCCTTATTCATGCATTTGGTGCGAAGGGGGCAATTTTCGGTACTGCTTTAGCTGTAGGAATAGCGACTATTTCTAACTTTGTAAGAATTAAGTATGCTTTAAGATTTCCGATGCGTCAGCTGGTTAAAAGAACTATCTTAATTTTGATTTTTACAGCAATAATGTCAGTCTTAGTTATAGCTGTAAAATTTGTGCTTGGATTTGTACTATCTTACGAAGATGGGAAAATAGCAGCAACTATTATTATATTGGTCTGTGCCTTTGTTGGTGGGTCTGTTTATTTACTACTAGCGTATAAATCTACTTTGCTCGAGCGTGTACTCGGAAATCGGATTGGGTTCTTGGATCGTCTATTGAAAAGAAAGAAGGGTTAAATGATGAGAATGGATAAACTGCTTGCCAATATGGGATACGGCAGCAGAAAAGAAGTGAAGTCGCTTCTCAAACAAGGAGCAATTACGGTGAATGGCTCACAAGTCAAATCACCGTCCATCCATGTGGATGAAAAGAAAGATATTGTACAAGTGAATGGTGAAACCGTCGAGTATAGAGAATTTATTTATTTGATGATGCACAAGCCTCCTGGTTTAGTCTCGGCGACAGAAGATAAAAGGGATGAAACAGTTGTTGATATTCTGCAGACAGAGGATCGTATATTCGAACCGTTTCCTGTCGGCCGATTGGACAAAGATACAGAAGGTCTTTTGCTGTTGACGAATGACGGGACGCTTGCCCATCAGCTGTTATCACCAAAAAAACATGTGCCGAAGCTTTACTATGCCCGGATCGAAGGTGAAGTCACCGAAGAAACGATAGAGCAATTCCATCAAGGCGTCACGCTTGATGATGGTTACGAGACCAAACCTGCTATTTTGAATATCTTAGAAGCAGGTTCAGTTTCAGAGATTGAGGTTACGATAACAGAAGGAAAGTTTCATCAGGTCAAGCGCATGTTCGAGGCTGTAGGGATGGAGGTTGTCTATCTGAAGCGTCTGCGTATGGGCAGCCTTGAGTTGGATGAAGATCTTGAGCTTGGAGAATATCGGGAGCTTTCTGATGATGAGCTTAGCAAGCTAATCCAGGATACAAAAAAAAGCTGATCTGCTCGCAGATCAGCTTGCCTTAAAATAGGTAATTATTACATAGGTTGTACGTTTTGAATCAAGAGATTTTGACTTTTTTTGAGGTTGTTGACCAAACCCCCCGATGAGGACTTTGTACTAAACCGTTATACTCCAGCACGTTTAAATCGCGCTGTACTGTACGGTCCGTTATACCAAATTCTTCAGCCAATTCTGTAGTAGAAACTGTGTCCCTTTCCTTAATGTAAAGATAGACAGCTTTTACACGGTTTAGCATTCGGGATGTTGATTGATTCAAAAAACCACTCCTTAGTCTACATAAGAATCGGTGGTGCTCTAAATCTCTTTCTACCCGTATTTTACAATAATTAAGCCAAGAAGGCTAGAAGATAGGTTTAATTTTCTGTTAATTCTATTCTTTATACGTAAACAAAATTATTGATAAGAAAACAGGAGGCGAAGGAAATGGAAAAAATCAATTGGTATGAAAAGGCATCGGCTTATAAGGATGCTTATGTAAAAGTGCTGAAAGGACTCGTATCCATTCCTAGTGTATATGATGAATCGACAAAAACGGACAAGCAGCCGTTTGGCGAAAAGATTGATGAAGCACTCACGTATATACTGCAAGTAGGGAAGAACGATGGATTTGTAACCAAATATGTCGATGGCTATGCTGGTCATATTGAGTATGGACAAGGTGAAGGCTTAGTCGGCGTACTTGGTCATTTGGATGTCGTACCTGCCGATGGTGAGTGGACGTATGGTGCATTTAACCCTACCTTGGCAGATGATCATTTATTCGGAAGAGGGACATTGGATGATAAAGGTCCGGTTGTAGCTGCTTATTTTGCAATGAAACTACTTAAGGATCTTGGTTACACACCGAAAAAACGTGTCCGTCTGATTATGGGGACTGATGAAGAGCGTGATTGGCAATGCATGACATATTACTTCGAGCATGAAGAAATGCCGGATACTGGATTCACACCGGATGCAGATTTCCCGCTTATCTACGCAGAAAAAGGAATCATCGATGGGTATATCTCGCTTCCTCCTGCAGCAGCACAAAGCGACATGCTTCGACTTGATCATTTCAAAGGTGGAAAAGCCTTGAATATGGTTCCAGGGCTCGCAGAGGCGGTTCTTACTGGGGAAAGCTTGGCAAAGGTAGAAGAAGCATTTACAGCCTTCCTGGCAGCTGAAGGGTACAGCGGTAAGGCAGAAGCTAAAGAAAATGCTATCCAGCTAAGCTTGTCTGGTAAAGCAGCTCATGGCTCGACACCAGAAAAAGGTACCAATGCAGTAGTGGCTTTGGCTAAATTCTTAGTAAACTTACCATTACACGGTAATGTGACAGACAAGCTAAGCTGGCTTATCGAAAAGTTCGAAGATTATAATGGCAATGGTATTGATTTGGGTCTGACTGATGATGTATCAGGTCCTTTGACACTCAATCTTGGTGAATTCAGCATGAAAGATTCTGAAGCTTGGAAAATTGGCGTTAATATTCGTTATCCAGTTACAACTGAATACGATGCGGTTACTTCTAGATTGTTTGCGCAGCTTGCAGAAGCTGGTGCAGGATTCCATGAAACTTCTCATTTGGCATCTTTATATGTAGAAAAGGATGACCCACTAGTTGAGACATTGCTCGATGTGTATCGTCGTCAAACAGGTGATCAAACCGATATTTTGGCAATCGGAGGAGGCACATATGCACGAGCAATGAAAAAAGGCGTTGCATTCGGACCGCTATTCCCTGGTGGATCAGATAGTGCACATCAGCAAGATGAGCACATCTTGGTTGACGATATGCTTCGTTCCATTGCCATTTATGCAGAAGCACTTTATCTGCTGACAAAGGATGAGCGCGGGTAATGCAAGCAACGACTAAACAGACTTACAGATCTTTTCAATACTTTTATCTAGCAGCTTTTCTTTCCAACGGATCCTTGTTTCCGCTCCTTGCCGTTTTTCTCCAGGAAGAAAAACAGTTGGATCCTGTACTTGTTGGCCTGATTGTAGCGGCAATTCCACTAGTTAATACAGTAATGGAGCCTGTGTGGGGGCTGCTTAGCGATTATACTCAAAAACCACTGCGTCTTTTGGCAGCAGCATTAGCTGCTGCTGCGGCGCTTGCATTCATTTATCTATTTTATGATCATTATGCGATGCTGCTGATCGGAATGCTGGCTATCGCCGTGTTCCAGGCAGCCGTCATTCCTTTGTCGGACAGTATGGCGTTAAGTTTTGTAGAGCAGCACAAGCTTGTCTACGGTAACATTCGTTTATGGGGAGCAATAGGATTTGCGGTTGCTTCATTCCTGTTAGGCTACATCACAGATTTTGTAGGTACAGTGGATGTCATTTTCATAGCATACGGTTTGTTTTTGCTGCTTGCACTGCCAGCATTGCGTAAGTTTCCGCGGCAAGGTTATGACATAGCCAGAGTATCGATGAAAGAAGGATTGCACACTTTACGGAAAAACAAGCCGTTTATGTTGTTCCTTGTATCTAATTTCCTTATCTTTGGACCAATACTTGCAAATAATTTTTATTTCGGGACATTCATTTTAGCAGCAGGAGGCACACTAAGCGCTGTCGGCATCGCATTCTTCCTAGGAGCAGGCAGTGAAGCACCGTTCATGAAACTGGCTCATATGATCATTGGGAAGATGAGTATTCTGCATGTTGTCATATTAAGTGCGGCTGTATCCGGTGCAAGATGGGTCTTGTATATGTTCGATCCATCACTTACTGTCATCTTCATTACAACTATTATCCAAGGATTGTCGATCGGACTCTATGTACCTGCTGCTTTGTTATATATCAGAAGTGCTGCACCGTCATCTGTACAAGCTACTGCCATTGCACTTTATTCAGCAGTAGGTACAGGACTTGGTAATGCACTATTCAACCTGATGGGCGGGATGGTCCTGGAATTTGCAACTGTTTATCACATGTATGCGTTGTTTGCCGCAACGACTTTCATTGGTGTTGGTATATTGTTTATCGTGAAGAGAATGATGGGTACAGCTAAAGGGAAAAGAGGAGTAGCATGAGTACACATTATTTCATTGGTATAGGTACCAATGAACTCATCCAAGCAGCACTTGCTGATTGGCAGGACGAGTTGAAAGCATACGTTCCGATGAAACTATGGCCAAGACAAGAGGAATTCCATATTACACTGCAATTCCTTGGTGCTACAACAGACGAACAGCTGGATAAGATAAAGGTGGCTTGGCAAGAGCGGGATTTCGGAAAAGCATTTTCCTTGGATGTAGCAGGAGTTGATACTTTCGGCAGTCCAAAGCAGCCTCGTGTCGTATGGGCTGGTGTAAAACCGCTTGATAAACTTCAAGCATTGCATCAAAAAGTAACTGCAAGTACAAAGACAGCTGGATTCCAGCTTGAGGACAGGCCGTATCGGCCTCATATCACACTCGGGAAGAAATGGGGATCTGGTAAAGTGGAGGGACAACTTCCGCTTCTGGATAAACATTTATCCGCACCTATCTTGGTGGAAAAAGTGACGCTTTATCGTATCGAACCTGGAAAACGGCCGAAATACGTTCCAGTCATGGTTAAAGATTTGGAGAAGGAGTGAACTTATGTGGCGCAATTGATCAAGCTGCATGAATATATATCCCGGTATGAACAGCATCCTTACAGATATCCTGGTCAATTTATCAAATTGAAAAAAGAAAATTGGGAGAAGATGCACAGAGAATGGGAGCAGCAGCAAGCTGCTCCTACCTCTTTTGATATTGACGAAGTAAAAGAAGAGGAACAAAAGAAATCTTGGTATCATGTATTTCGTAAAAAAGAGATAGAAGTGGAACAGCCAGAGCCCACTCCTGTATATGTTGCTCCTACAGAAAAGATTCTGAAGCAGGATTTCTTGGAAGAGCTTTTTGACTTCCAGCTAAAATGGGCTACAAGTACTCTTGGGGAATTTTCTTTCTTCGATAACAAATACAAAAAAGATCCTGTGCTCCGGTACTTTCTAAAACGATTTCCTGATACTTTCTTTGTAATGTATAAACCTGTTTTTGAAGTAAAGCAAACCACAATGGAAGCAGAAACGATTCTAATTCATCCACTTGGAATAGAAATCGTTTCGGTTCTGGAGGACAAGCCGGATGTATTGTTCTGGGCCACCGAAGAACGAACGTGGAAGCGGGAATCGAAGGGTCAATTTTCTACTTTTCTCAATCCGATGCTTTCTTTAAATAGAACCGAAAAGCTGATACAAGGTATCCTCAGAAAATATGATGTCGATCTGCCTGTACAAAAGGTAGTCTTAAGCAGAGAAAACCAAATCCGGTTTGCTAGTGAGCCAAGAAACACACAGTTTATTGGCAGTCAAAAGCATACAGCTTGGCTGATGGCCAAACGAGAAGAACAGTTAGCTCTCAAACATGCACAGCTTCGTGCCAGTGAAGTGCTGTTAGAACATGCGTATACGAAGGCTGTTGCCCGTCCGGAATGGGAAGAGGAAGAAAAGGAAGAATTTTTTAGTTAAATAAACGGTTTTATAGGCCTATCGTATTGATAAAACCATAGCAAATGTTGTAATCTAAAGTATGTCTGTCGAATTTGTTCGGGAATGTACTTGCCTTGTGTCACGCTGGGCTTGTTTACAGCTAGTAATGCAAAGCGATTGCACTAGGAAAGTAGGAATGAACGGTGAATTGGTTAGAACACATACTGGGAAATGAGTGGAAGATTGCTCCTGCTGGCGGTGTAACAGGAGAAGCATATTATGCAAAAAGCGGAGATCGGCAGCTGTTCCTAAAGCGCAATTCATCTCCTTTTTTGGCAGTTCTTTCAGCAGAAGGGATTGTACCTAAGCTGGTATGGACAAAAAGGATGGAAAACGGGGATGTTATTACTGCCCAGGAATGGCTGATGGGACGGGGTCTGACTTTTTCGGAAATGAGCGATCCTCGAGTAGCTAAGCTGCTAAGCAAAATCCATCATTCCTCCGAGATGCTGAACTTACTGATGCGTATGGGAAAAAAGCCGCTTCAGCCAGAAGCGAAAATGGAAGAGCTGCGGGGGAAAGCAGCTGGCTTCCAAGATCGGCTGCCTGCTTTAAAACAGGTGCTGGCAAGTTTGGAGCAATTCTTACCTGAAATGCCAGATCAGCTATTGGCTGTCTGTCATTTTGATATCGACCATAACAATTGGATGATAAGCCAGCGTGATGAGCTGTACCTTGTGGATTGGGATAGTGCGCTCATCGCGGACCCAGCAGCGGATATCGGAATGCTGCTGAGAAAGTACGTTCCATATACTGACTGGGAAGACTGGATGAAAGCATATGGCAAGCCGCTGAATAATGCACTGTTAAGACGTATTTATTGGTATGAAGCTGCCCGAATCATTATGTCATTGCGTGATGACAACATGGAACGCAAAAGTAAAGAATTAGAACAGCTGCTTACGGAAGTACATCAGCTGTCCTGCTAGCCTTGAAAGCTGTTGATGGTCTCTACCCAGTCCTCGAGCTGTTCTCTGTTCGATGTGATGTGCGCATTGATATCTGCAGCTTTTTCACCGGCAGAACTGTACGAATGGATACCGGGAAGTAAAGCAAGAAGCTCTTGCTGATCGGTTGATTTATTAGATAAGATAGAACGTGCCAGGCGGGATATTTGCTCGCATTCGGATTTGCTCCCGCAGCAGGATTCGCAATGCTCGCTAAGTATATCCCGAAGAAGGCTAAGTTGGTTTTCAACGGAAAGTGACATCGATTTTCCCCTCCTTCCTGAGCATAGCGTGTGCTTTTTGGCATCAAACTATGCAGGCGGGCAGGGCAGAAATAGGAGTGAGGCATATGCGTGTGCGCCATAAACCTTGGGCAGACGATTATTTAAAAGAAAACGATCATATTGTTGTACAGGAACCAAAAAATTATAAAGGTAAATGGAGAGAGCTATTCGGTAATGACAAGCCGCTCCATGTTGAGATTGGATCCGGCAAAGGGCAGTTCATCACTGGTATGGCAGCTCAACATCCAGAATACAATTTTATCGGAATTGAATTAGCGAAAAGTATTATTGTGACAGCAGTGGAGAAAGCGGCTGAAGCAAATCTTCCGAATGTCAGGTTATTAAATGAAAATGCAGCCGATTTTCGTGAGTTGTTTGAAGAGAATGAAGTGGATAGCATCTATCTGAATTTCTCTGATCCTTGGCCGAAAAACAAACATGAGAAGCGTCGTTTGACGTATAAAAGCTTCCTTGAACAGTACGAAGCTGTATTGAAAGATGATGGTGAAGTGGTCTTCAAAACGGATAACCAAAAACTATTTGAATATAGTTTGTCCAGCTTCTCCCGATACGGCATGATTTTGCAGGAAGTGAAGCTTGACCTGCATACGGAAAACGATCCATTAAATGTGAAAACGGAATATGAGGAAAAATTCTCTTCCCGCGGCTACCGTATTTATCGTAGTGTAGCTACTTTTCAATAAATTGCCTTAAGCTGGCATGGAGACAGTATAGTAGAGGATTTCTGTCAGCTTTTTTAAAATCAAGCTATTTGTTAGTAGTTAGCCTAATATGGATGTATAAAACTCTATAGTTCTCATCATAAAAAAACACTCCAAAAGTTAAGTGTCACTCTAGCTTTTTGGGTGTTTTTTGTTACGTTTTTTAATCTTCTTTTGTACCAGGTTCAATTACCGAAGAGAATAATTGTGAGTATTTTGAAAAACTGAAGATCTCGAGGTGACAAATCTATAAGTATTTAAAAAAATCGAGTGGTAAAGTAATTAGCAAAGGAATTTCTCTTGCCAAGAGCAAATACGAGGGAAAGGATGATCCTGATGAAGAAAGGCCTTCGACTTTTGATGTACAGTGTCATTATTGCTTCTTTGCTAGTTGGATGCAGTGCGAACGAGAAGTCAGTGAGTGGTTCAGAAGATCAAATTGTACTGGATTTTTGGACGGCATGGGGTCCTGATTCGAGGGAAGAGGAGGTAGGGTTGAAGGTAATTGCTGATTTTGAAAAGGAACATCCGAACATAGAAGTGAATGTTCAGGTAATGACGTTTGATATGCTATATGACAATATTATAACGTCAATTAATGCAGGTAATGCGCCAGACATAAGTTGGGGATTAGGAGAGTGGTTTAGTGATTTAAATCACGCAGATGCATTGCTTAACCTAACACCTTATTATGAAGACTGGGAAGACAAAGACCTTATCTATGATAATGTGATAAAGGCGTTAACAGTAAACGAAGAATTGAAAGCGCTTCCTAATTATCTAGGGAACCGCGCGTTACTATACAATAAGGATATTTTAAATGAAGCGGGATTAGAAGGACCACCAAAAACATGGAAGGAACTAATTGCCATGGGTCCGATCATCAAGGAAAAAACAGGGAAGTATGCATTTGGAATTTCTGGGACCGGAGTGCGTGCGCCACAGGAGCTGATTATGTATTTAGCTCAAAATGATTTACAACTCGCAGTAGAGGATGGATCGGGGAAATTTAAAAACACTTGGAATGAAAATCCAGAGGAGTTGAGAAGAGCGGCAGAGGTATTCCAGTTCTACAAAACTCTCCTGCAAGATGGAGTCATTGATCCAAATGGACGATCATGGGGTCATCAAGAAGAGGACACCAATTTCTCGCTAGGACAATATGCAATGGTTATAAACGGTGCATGGATGGAGGATACCATTGAAGAGGCAGGTGTAGTAGATAACTTAGGTATTGCTCCTCCTCCAGAAAATGCATCAAAGGCAACGTACTTAGAAATCAGTCCGTATTACATCTTTAAAGACACGGAACATCCAGAAGAAGCGTGGGAGTTAATCAAGGCGATGCTTGGTGAGGAATATCAAGAAGGAGCCAATCTTTATAAGTCTCCTCGTAAAGATATAAAAGGGGAAGGAGTATGGGCAGAAGGGTATGATGGACTAACCGAAATAGGTGCTGTATTTCCGCAAGTGTCCCTAGGTAAGGTTACAAATGATATGACTGACGCAGTTGGGAGGGTGCTTCTATTAGAAGAAGATCCTGAAAAAACAGCTTCATGGCTCGGTGAAGAAATCAATAAATCGCTTGAGGCGAACGGTCAGCTTAGTGAGAATGCCGTACGAAGCGAGTAAAAGAAAAGGGTGATTGAATGAGAGCGAGTATTCGCAAAGACGCGCAAGTTCAGCCCCTCTCTCGTAAAGAAGGGCCGAGCAGAGAGACGAAGGCGAAACGAATTGCCTATTTGTTTGTGTTACCTGTATTCGTATTTTTTCTTGTCATTGTAGCTTATCCGTTGCTTTCGGTCATTTGGGATAGCTTTCACGACAAAAACCTATTGAATACAGGAGACGGAAGCTTCGTTGGACTAGCTAATTATGTGGAAGTAATCCGTAGTGAGTATTTCGTTCAAGCAGCTGTGAATACGAGTATTTGGACGATACTTTCAGTTGCTGGCGAGTATGTATTAGGGATTATAGCGGCTCTTGCCTTGGCGCAAGGAATACGTGGTAGAGCCATTTTCCGTGGGATCATTATTATTCCGTGGGTTGTTCCAGTAGTTGTCGCCGGACTAACGTGGACTTGGATGTTGACGCCGGATTATGGCGTGTTGAATAGCTGGCTAGTCAAATTGGGATTGCTTGATGAACCATTTTATTTTCTCGGAGAGCCTGATACTGCATTATTGTCTATTATCATAGTGAATATTTGGCGCAGTTTTCCATTCTATACAATCACATTGTTAGCTGCACTCCAATCTATTCCACGAGATATCTATGAGGCCGCTGCATTGGATGGAATCGGGCCGATTGGACGTTTCTTTAAAATCACGCTGCCGCAACTGAAAGGAGTATCGATTGTGCTGGTGATGATACATATCATTTGGACATCGATTAACTTCGATTTTATTTGGGTGATGACAGAAGGCGGACCTGT
This sequence comes from Terribacillus saccharophilus, assembly GCA_900110015.1. Lineage (GTDB taxonomy): Bacteria > Bacillota > Bacilli > Bacillales > Amphibacillaceae > Terribacillus > Terribacillus saccharophilus. The sequence continues at coordinate 13,992 of FOCD01000001.1, forward strand.
TCACTCCTCGGAAACATTGCCAATTATGATTTATCGATTTGCAATGCAAGAGTTGAATATTGGTTTAGCATCAGCGCTCGCCTCATTGCTGCTGGCATTTATGATTATTGGCTTTATGATGTATTACTTGTACCTTAACCGAGAATCAGATCACAGGGAAGGGATGTAACGATATGGTTGAATCAAAGCGGTCAAAGCGTGTGCAAAAGCTGGTTACCTATGTAGTATTAATTGCCTTTTCCCTCTTTTGTCTCTTTCCTTTCCTGTGGATGGTGATCACTGCATTAAAACCTGCAGAAGAAGTGCGGAGTACTACTCCTAGCTTCTTTATTGAAAATCCTACATTTGAGAACTTCCTGCATGTTTTTTGGAATACAGGTTTTCTAACATATTTTAAGAACAGTCTTTTAGTCGGGGTGACAGCGACTGTACTAGCGTTATTATTTTCTATATTTAGTGCCTATGCTTTGAGCCGATTTATGCGGTTTAAGGGAGTCAAGCTAGTCAGCGTCACGATGATACTTTCGCAAATGGTTCCACCGGTATTATTGCTTGTTCCACTTTACATCATCATGATGCGGCTTGGCTTTTTGAATTCACATATTAGCTTAATCGTCGCGTACACTACATTCACAATTCCGCTATGTACCTTTATGTTAACAAGCTTTTTCTCATCAATTCCAATAGAGTTAGAGGAAGCTGCAGAGATAGATGGTTGTTCAAAGGTAGGCATGATCTTACGTGTTATTTTACCAATCTCCATCCCAGGAATTGTTTCAACGTCGCTGTTTGCTTTTGTGAATGCATGGAATGAATTCATGTTTGGCTATGTATTTATAAATGATGATTCTCTTCGTACACTCACCCCCGGCCTTTCTTTGTTCAAAGGGTTGTATACGACTGACTGGGGAAGCATTATGTCCGCATCAGTAATGAGCGTCTTACCAGTCGTAATCCTCTTTTTATACTTACAGAAGTTTCTCGTGGAAGGGATGACGGCGGGAGCGGTAAAAGGATAGAAAGAGAGGGAAAACAATGAGTTTATATGATCAGTCATTACGACTGAACGAGTACTATCCGTATGTGACCTTTTATTATTACAAGGAATGGCAAGATTTTTCGATGGAGATGCATGAACATGACTCTGTAGAAATCATGTATGTGATGTGTGGTTCCTGTAAGGTTGAGTTGGAAGGAGAAACAACGCAACTAAAAAAAGGTCAATTTATCATTATAGATGCTAATGTTCCTCATAGATTGCATGTGCAATCAGAGAAACGATGCAGAATGGCAAACGTAGAATTCGCTTTTCGTCCTGGCGCAACGACTTACCTTGCATTTAAGCGAGTAGTAGAAGAGACACCTTCACTTTTGCAGATGGTATGCACCTATCAGCCTTATTTGCTGCTACTAGATTCGAACGATATTTATAGCTGTTTAAAAAGCGTGATTCTTGAACTAGATAAAAAGGGAACATCTTCTGATTTTATGGTGCAATTGCTGCTTAGTCAGCTTATGATTCGTATCTCAGAATTAGCGATTCGGAACGATCATGCGCCTGAACAGAATTTGTATAACAAGAAAGCTGTGGAGTTTATTCATCAAAATTATGACAGAGACATTCGTGTAAAAGATATCGCAGACGCTGTACATCTTCATCCAGGCTATTTGCATCGAGTTTTTAAGGAAACAATGGACTGTTCGATTAATGACTATTTAACGATGCATCGAATGAAGAAAGCAAAAGAGCTTATTGCACAAACAGATATTCGAATAACTGATATTCCGTATTATATCGGAGTAAGTTCTCAGCAATACTTCAGTACGATTTTTCGAAAGTATACGGGGCAAACACCGATGGAATTCCGCAAAGAGCAGCAGCGTCTTCATTTGCAAAGTGACGATTTTATAAATAACTAGATAGTAAAAGTCTCCATTATGAAAGCAATTAAATATAACAAAAGGCTACCATGTAAACAGAAAGGGAGTGGAAGAAATGACTTTTAAGATTGCGTTTATCGGAGCTGGCAGCATTGGCTTTACGCGTGCATTATTACGGGATATTTTAGCTGTATCTGAATTCAAAGAGATAGAAATCGCTTTTACCGATATTGATGCAAATAATTTAAGTATGGTGACAGAGCTATGTCAGCGGGACATTTATGAAAATGGGTTATCAATAGAGATTCAACCAACTCTTGATCGCAGAGAAGCGTTAAAAGATGCACGTTATATTATCTCTGTTTTTCGTATTGGTGGGTTAGAGGCATTTGAACAGGATATTAACATTCCTTTACGCTATGGAGTCGATCAATGTGTAGGGGACACATTGAGTGCCGGTGGGATAATGTACGGTCAGCGCGGTATTAATGAGATGCTAGAGATTTGTAAGGATATAAAAGAGGTTGCTGAGCCGGATTGTTTGTTGTTAAACTACGCGAATCCTATGGCGATGCTTACGTGGGCATGCAATACGTATGGAGGCGTGAGAACAGTTGGGCTTTGTCACGGTGTTCAGGGTGGGCATAGGCAAATAGCCGACGTGCTTGAGCTAGAGCAGAAGGATGTAGATATAGTTTGCGCAGGTATTAATCATCAAACGTGGTACATCCAAGTAAACCATAAAGGTGAAGACTTAACAGATAAACTTCTTGAAGCATTTGAAAAACATCCCGAGTATAGTAAAACAGAAAAGGTTCGTATCGACATGCTTCATCGCTTTGGCTACTATAGCACGGAATCAAATGGGCATTTAAGCGAATATGTACCGTGGTATCGCAAACGAATAGAAGAAATCACCGATTGGATTGATTTAGGTACTTGGATCAATGGGGAAACAGGCGGTTATCTGCGAGTGTGCACAGAAGGCCGAAATTGGTTTAAAGAAGATTTTCCAAACTGGATGAAAGAGCCCGCATATCGATATACCGAGGAAGAGCGGGGACAAGAACACGGGTCATATATCATTGAAGCACTGGAAACTGGCCGAACATACCGCGGACACTTCAATACAATGAACCATGGTATCATTCAGAACTTGCCACAAGATGCGGTCATTGAAGCTCCAGGCTATGTTGATAGAAATGGCATTAGCATGCCTATCGTTGGCGATCTTCCGCTTGGATGTGCTGCTGTTTGTCAAGCGAGCATCTCTGTGCAAAGGCTCGCCGTTGAAGCTGCTATCACAGGAGATGATCAACTCTTAAGGCAGGCGTTTATGATGGATCCATTAGTTGGTGCTGTGTGTACGCCGCCAGAAATTTGGCAAATGGTTGATGACATGCTCATCGCACAGGAGAAATGGCTGCCGCAATACGAGCAGAGCATTATAAAAGCCAAGGAACGTCAAAAAAGGGAAGAACGTTTGCCGACAAAAGAATATACAGGTGCTGCTCGTTTAAATACAAAAACAGTTGAAGAAATGAGAGCGAATCGAGAAGAAGCGTCTAAAAACGCGAAGGAAGCTGACAAAGCGCTGGAGCGACCTGCGAAAACATAAACGCAATTGGAACTGACAATCAAGATCCTATTAACTCTTATTTGAGAATAAGCTCTCTACTTAATTAAATAATAGGACACACAAAAACACCCCAAAAGTTATGTGTTGCTAACTTTTGGGGTGTAGCTTTGTATTAGGATGCTGATTCGACAGCGTCGATAACTGATCCAGTTTCTGCATCAACGAAGAATTCGTATTGAGCAGGTTTTCCGTCGATCGTACGGGAGATACCGCCACGGTAAACAGTATACGTGAGGCCGTGCTTCACTTTTTCTTCCGGTTTCATGTAGATCCAAGATCCACTGATCGGACCTTCTTTCTTAAACGCTTCTTTAGCGAATTTCAATGCTTTTTCCGGAGTTACTTTCTGTTGTTTCGCAATCTGCTTTTGGATAAGATACCCAGCCGCAAGGCCAGCACCTACGATTGCTACTGTTTTCTTTACGCCCATTTTGGTCACCTCTTCAACTTAAGTTATGTTCTATTATAGCTTATTACCTAAGAAATATAAAACGAAACAACCTTTATGGCATGTTGAGGAGCAATAGTTTACAATAGATATACAATAGTCTGACAAAAAGGGAGTACATATACATGAACCAAAAAACATTGGATTTATTTAAACAGTTAACAGAGCTGCAGGCAGCGCCAGGCAACGAACAGCTTATGCGCGCCTTTATGAAAGAAAGGCTGAAGCCTTATTCGGATGAGATCATCCAGGATAAGCTTGGAGGTATATTTGGCGTTAAGAAAGGCAGTGGTCCTAAGGTGATGGCTGCTGGACATATGGATGAGGTCGGCTTCATGGTGACAGGCATTACACCAAATGGTCTGCTTCGTTTTCAGACATTAGGCGGCTGGTGGAGTCAAGTGCTGCTTGCACAGCGCGTGCAGGTTATGACAGACGAAGGACCGATTCCAGGTGTCATCAGCTCTACACCTCCGCATCTGTTAACGCCTGAGCAGCGGAGTAAGCCTGCCAGCATTGACAGCATGCTAATAGATATCGGTGCAGATGATGAGCGCGATGCATATGAGCTTGGTGTAAAGCTAGGTCAGCAAATCCTGCCGTATATGCCATTTACCCCGATGGCTAATGAGAAGAAAATCTTGGCAAAAGCTTGGGATAATCGATATGGCTGTGGATTGGCGCTCGAATTGATGGAAGAAGTTGCTGGAGAAACATTGCCGAATCAGTTGTATGCTGGTGCGACGGTACAGGAAGAAGTCGGCCTTCGTGGCGCACAAGTTGCTGCTAATATGATCAAGCCGGATATTTTCTATGCGATGGATGCGTCACCTGCCAATGATGTTAGCGGAGACAAGCAAGCCTTCGGTCACTTGGGGCAGGGAGCATTACTTCGTATTTTTGACGGTACAATGATCATGAACCGCAATATGCGTGAGTTCATCCTTGATACAGCGGAATCTAATAATATCAACTATCAGTACTATGTCGGCAAAGGCGGCACAGATGCAGGTCGTGTACATTTGGCACATGAAGGTGTTCCTTCAGCTGTCATCGGTATCGTTTCCCGCTATGTTCACACGAGTGCAAGTATTATTCATGTTGATGATTATGCAGCTGCAAAAGAACTCCTGGTCAAGCTTGTCAGGACAACAGATCAATCGACAGTGGATCTTATTACTTCGAACGATTGATTTAGTTGGAAAGGAAGCGCAACTGATGAAAATGATAGTCGGATCTAAAAATCCTGCCAAAGTCCAGGCGGTTTCAGCTGTGTTCGGAACTCGGTGGGAACTTGAAAGTGCAGCAGTCGATTCTGGCGTGAGTGCACAGCCGATGAGTGACGAAGAGACACGCCAAGGTGCCATCCAGCGTGCAAAAGCATGCAGCAAGCTGAGTGGAGCGGCGGCTGGTATTGGACTTGAAGGCGGCGTCACTGAGATGGATGACGGTTTGTATATATGCAACTGGGGTGCTTTGGCAGTCGGGGATAAAGTGTGGAGTGCAAGCGGTGCTAAGCTGCTTTTGCCTGACTTCATCGCCGAACCAGTGCTTTCAGGTCAAGAGCTTGGTCCAGTTATGCGGGCATTTACAAGCAGGCAGGATATCTCCACAACTGAAGGTGCAGTCGGCGTTTTTACCGATGGACATATGTCTCGCTCTGCTATGTTCGAACATATTTGTTTGCTATTGAAAGGGCAGTATAGCTTTTATGAGATAAATAAAAAGAAGGAAGCGGAACTTTAATATCCGCTTCCTTCTTTTTTATGATGTCTTTTTATATTCCGTCGTATCGTCTTTATCGTCTTCCGCGATAGGGGAATCTGGCTGATCTGCTTCGAGGTCCGTCTCAGCAAAAACTTCTTTTTCGGAAGAAGCTGTGTCAGCTGAATCAGATGTATTTAAATAGTCTTCTTCCTTATCGCTGGATTCAGTTGAATTATCCGCTGCAGAGGCAAATTCAAATTGAGCTACCTCTATAGCCAATTCTTTGGCCAGCTGCTGCAGCTGGGCGGCTGCGTTTGTCAGAATATCGATTGAAGCTGCCTGCGTATCACTTGAGGAAGCTACTTCTTGTGCTGTTGAGGCTGCTTCATCGGCTATTTGATTGATATGTTCAAGCATATCCGCAACAGAACCATTACTTGTGGCAACTTCTGAAACAGAAGAAGAGATGTCTTTCATTTTCGAATTACCTTGCTGCAGCTGTTTATGAATACGATCAAATGCATTTGTTGTTTCTTCGACACTGGAAGCTTGAACTTGCTGATAAGCATCGAAGGCTTTGGCTTCTTCCGCCAAATCACTCATCTGCTGATTCATTGTACCAACAAGCTTGTGGATTTGCTGTGCTTCTTGTTTGGAGCGTACTGCTAGCTTTTTCACTTCATCAGCAACTACAGCAAATCCTCTTCCTTGCTCACCTGCACGAGCTGATTCAATAGCTGCATTCAGTGCCAGCAGGTTTGTGCTTTCTGAAATCTCCTCAATTGTCTGGACAATAGAGCGAATCTGATTTGCCTGCTGTACAGCACTTTGGATTTCAGTTGTAAGCTTTTGAGCAAGCTTCATGAAGCTATCTGAGGTTTCATGCAGTTTTTGCATTTGATTGATACCATTGCTTCCTTCCAGCTCTGCTTGTTTCATCGCTTGACCGACTAGTGCTGTTTCATCCTTCATCATTGTAATTGCATGGCGTACCTTATCTAGCATCACATTGCTTTCTTCCAGCTGAGCAGCCTGATCCTGCGCACCACCTGCGACTTGGCCGATTGCTTGATTCACTTCTTCATATTGAGCTGCTGTCTGCTGGGAAGCTGCTGCTAGATAAGAAGAGGAGTCATCTAACACTTCGGAAGCTTCTTTCACTTTCATCATGGACTGTTCCATCTTACCAGCCATTTGATTAAATGTTTCACCTAAATCTGCCATCTCATCCTTTGTGGTAATTGGTACACGGTAAGCTAAATTACCATTTCCGATAATTTCCGTAGCTTCTTTAAGCTGACGAATTGATTTCGTAATGGCTCGAATAAGCGGCCATCCGATACAAAGTACAAGCAGGAAACTAAGAATGATAACGGCAAGTAAGACAATGCCAAGAACTGTAGATGTTCTTTCATTTGACTGTTTCAGATTGTCGGTTTGCTCAATTGCTGTTTCTCCGACACTATCTACAGTCGTTGTTACTTCCAAAGCAGCTGTTTCGAAATTCGCTGCTAGCTTTGAAGCCTGGGTGCGTGTGTTCGATAGCGTAGACATGGCAGATGTGTATTTTAAGAGACTGGTGTTTATATCACTAACCGCGTCACTATCTAAATCTGAATCTGAAATTGCCGTTTTGAATGCGTCTACTGCTCCATCGAATTCGTCTTTATTTGGGACAACGCCATTTGGAGGCTGGATGATACCTTGTTCGGTTCTTGTGACGTTCTCTAAAGCAGCAGATACGTCATCTCCAGCATTTTCAGCAATGCCGCGAAAATTCTCTGAAGCATCAGTTATGATTTTACGGAGTCCTTCATCAGAAGTGTAGCCGATTGTTTCGTTCATACTCGTGACTTTTTCAAGTTCTTGTTCATAGGAAGCTGCACCTTCCTTTATTTGCGTAAAGTAAGCTTGCAAATCATTATTATTCTTGTATTTGTCTTCATATGTAGAAGCTTGTTTCTCAATGCCAGCAATAGCGCCTAGTACAGATTCGGCGTTAGATACAGAAGGCTGGGCAAAGTATGTCTCCTGCTTTTCAAGTGTATCAAGCATGTCATCCTTGATATATTGACTGGACACATAGGCTTCTTGGTATCGCTGTGTTTCATCTGACATTTGATTCTGCTGGTAAAAATAATAATAACTGAAAGCTCCAAGTAACAGAATGCTTGCCAGTGAAGAGAACATGATTAAACGGATTCTCTGTCGAATGGTATGCATATATTTCCCCCTTATGCTATTGTGTGCTCCCTTATATTATAGGTACAACCTACCATATTTACAATAAATTAATAAAAGTTTGATAATTTAGCTAAATGATTCGACCCATTCATATGATTTGAACTGTATATTCCTAGGTACAAAGAGGAAGGACCTTGCAAAGTGACAGCTACAAAGCGCAGTATATTCGCTTTTGGTTCTGTGCTTTGATAAAATGAAAAAAAAGATTAATGGGGGCATTTTAAATTGAAAAACCTAGAATCAGAAGCACAACTCAAAGAAATACTCCAAAATGGCAAAACAATCTTAATGTTTTCTGCTGACTGGTGCCCGGACTGCCGAATCATCGAGCCGGAACTGCCAGAAATCGAAGCGAAATACAGCGAGTTCGAATTCATCCATGTAGACCGTGATCAGTTCATTGAAGTGTGCCAGCAATATGATGTATTCGGTATTCCGAGTTTTGTTGCATTCAATAAAGAAGAAGAAATCGGACGTTTTGTTTCGAAGGATCGCAAGTCTAAAGAGGAAATCGAGTCTTTCATCGAATCCTTACCGCAATAACTGCAAGGAGTATAACTTATGAAAATGACTGCATTGAAAATGAAACAAAAACTGGAGGACCGCTTGCAGGATCCTGCATGGCGCACTTCTTATGATCGGGATAAGAGCAAATTTCGAGTAGAATGGCAGGATACGAAGGAAGGTGTGACGCTCGCACTTCCAAATATTATTGCAAAATATGAGACACGTGGCGAAAAAGCGCTGGATGAACTTGAACAGCATGTAAAAGAAGCTTTACGTGTCATGCATGAAGAGCAGCATCTGGAAGGAAATGAACAGCATGTCTTTCCAGTTATACGAGCTACCTCTTTTCCATCTAAGACGAAAGCCGGACTGAAGATGGTATATTCAGAGCATACGGCAGAAACGAGAATTTATTACGCGCTTGACCTTGGTAAATCGTACCGCCTCATTGATGAACAAATGATGAAAGAGCAAGGCTGGACTATAGAACGTCTTCGAGAAATTGCTGCATTCAACGCTAGAAGTCTTTCTACAGAAATGAAAGAAGATAGGGTTGCAGAAAATTCCTTTTACTTTATTGCGACACAAGATGGCTACGATGCGAGCCGCATTTTGAACGAGTCGCTCTTGGAAGGTTTCCGTGCGAATGCCAAGGGGGATGTGCTTGTAGCTGTTCCTCACCAGGATGTGCTGATTATAGCGGATATTGAAAATAAGACTGGTTATGATATATTAGCACAGGTAACCATGAAATATTTTGCAGAAGGCCGTGTACCAATCACATCTTTACCATTCATTTACGAAGATAAGAAATTGGAGCCAGTTTTCATTATGGCACGCAATAGACCAGAGTCTGCCAAGGGAGAGGAAAAGTAAGATGCAAGCATTTTATAACAAGCAAGGAATCGGTGACGTATTGCTGCTCGCTATCAAGCAAGGAGATCGTCATTCTATTAAAGAAGAGAGATTCGGAGATGTTGTGCGGATTACAGATAAGGATGAGCTTGTCGGTTATAATATCTTCCGCGCTTCTGAATACTTGAAAATTACAACAGCAGGCAAGGTACAGGTTGATGAGGAATTTGTCGGCAAAATTCGTGATATTTTCCGCCAGAATAACTTGGAAGATGCACTTGATGTAGACCTTACTCCTAAATTCGTTGTCGGATTTGTTAAGGAAAAAGAAAAGCACAGCAACGCTGATAAACTAAGTGTCTGCCAAGTAGATCTTGGAGATGAAACAGTACAAATCGTTTGTGGTGCACCAAACGTAGATGCTGGTCAAAAAGTGGTAGTTGCGAAAGTGGGCGCTATTATGCCGAGCGGTTTGGAAATCAAAGCCGGCAATTTACGTGGTGAAGATAGTTTTGGAATGATTTGCTCCCAAAAAGAGCTAGGTCTTCCAAACGCACCGGAAGAAAAAGGAATTTATGTACTGGACGATTCCTATAAAGTCGGCCAGGTTTTTGAATCTTAATAGGGAAATGAACACCGGATACAAGCGTATCCGGTGTTTTTTTAGGTAATTGGGACTGAAATGCCGGAGAACCGCCGTATTTTTTGAGTTTTGATGGAATGTTTTTAGGGTAAAGCTATTCACGGTTTGTGAAAACCTGCTAAAATGAAGATATTATACTGAAAAAGGAAGATTTACTATGTGGGAGCGTCTTAGGCAAGCTCTAAGCAACTTTTTTATGACCGAAGTAGTAGTGGAAGAAGAACCAGAGCTGAAATCACGGAACGCTTCTGAACAGAAAGTACAGAAACAGTATCAGACAAATCAGCAGCCACAAGCAAAAATGGCTTATACATATCCAAAAGAACGTGCTTTTCGGTTTCCAATGATACCGGATGAGTCACGAAGTACCAAACCACCAGCCTCAAATGTGCGGCCGGTGCGTCATCGAGCCCAACCAGATACTAAAATACCAGAAAATCGGCAGCCTAGGCAGCCAGAAAAACCAAAAGTGCAAGAGCGGCCTTCCAGTGTAAACTGGCAGCGCCAACCAGAAAGAAAAGAACCGGAAACAAAGATAGAGAAGAAGCCTTTCCAACCGACAGAAGTTCCGTCTCCTGTATACGGTTTCCGCAAGCGGAAAGAAGAGGTCGCAGATATCGTAACACTGGCATCCATTCAAGACCGGGCAGATTGGAAAAGAATTGCAGCTTCTGCTACTACGGTTAGCCCAGAAGTAGAGGAAGAAAAAAAGTTTGATATTCATGTTGAACAGGCTCCAGTTGAAGATAACACACTGGAAAATCCTATACCGGAATCGATAGAGCAAACGGATATTGCAGCTGCAGAATTGGATAACAAAGAAACTCTTTTAGAAGAAACAGATGTTAGCGTTGCAGAGGAAGAAGTAATTGAGGAAATTTCGGTTTCTGAACCAACGGAAGTTCTGGAAGCTGAACCAATTCAGCTTGAAGAAGAGCCAGCTAGCATAGAAGAAGAAATTGCATTGGACCAACCGGCTGATATAGAAGAGACTGCTTCAAATAAAGAAGCAGATAACATGGCAGAAGAAATTGTTTTGGAACAATCGATTGATTTAATCGAAGAAGACGATGCTCCGGATTTAGAAGCAGACTCCAAAGCAGAGGACGAAGTTGATGATCTTACGGCCGAAGAGGCTGTACCAGAAGCAGCAGTAGATAGTGCAGCAGAAAAGACTGCTCCGAACCAAATAGCTGAGCTAGAAAAGACTGACGACTCAGTCGTACAAGCTGATGCTTCAGGCATAGGAACAGTTCAGTCAGCGGAACTAACTGAAGAGAAAGAAGTATTGCAGTCAAAGGAGAGCGCGGAAACATCAAACTCCCGAATTCGTGATACTAGCAATACAGTGAGAAAATCAGTACCTTTCAACGTATTTATGACACCAAGAGATAAACGAAGCAATTTGCAGGAAAATAAGCTGTCCAGCCGCCAAGATTCACAGAAGACGGAGCAGGTTGAACAGAAAATCATTCAGCAGACAGAGCCGAGCTTTGCCAGACCTCCGATGCATCTTTTGAATGATCCTGTCGAACAAACGATAGAGAATGATGCTTGGGTCGATCAGCAAAGCCAGCTTTTGGAGACTACTCTGCAGCATTTCAATGTGAATGCACACGTGGTTAATGCGATGCAAGGCCCGTCTGTCACACGTTTTGAGGTTCAGCCTGATCTTGGTGTCAAGGTTAGCAAAATCAAGAGCCTGACAGATGATATCAAGCTTAATATGGCAGCAAAAGACATCCGTATGGAAGCGCCGATTCCTGGTAAGAATGCAATCGGTATCGAAGTGCCGAATGCTGAATCGAAGCAAGTTGGCTTACAGGAGATACTGGAGACGGAAGATTTTCAAGATAACAGTTCGCCGCTTTCAGTCGGACTAGGCTTGAATATTTCGGGCAATCCGATTGTGACTAACTTACAGAAGATGCCCCACGGTCTGATAGCTGGAGCAACAGGTTCTGGTAAAAGTGTATGTATCAATACAATTCTGCTAAGTCTATTGTATAAGGCGAATCATAAACAGGTGAAATTCCTGCTAATCGATCCAAAGATGGTGGAGCTTGCTCCGTATAATGACTTGCCTCATTTAGTTTCTCCAGTCATTACCGACACCAAAGCGGCTACTGCAGCTCTGAAGTGGGCGGTAAATGAAATGGAAGAACGATACATGAAGTTCGTTGGCGAAGGCGTCCGCGATATCGGACGATATAACGAGAAACTCGATAAGCAAGGGCGATATGCTGATAAGATGCCATATTTGGTCATCGTTATCGATGAGTTGGCAGATCTGATGATGGTAGCTCCTCAAGATGTTGAGGATTCTATCTGCCGTATCGCACAGAAAGCACGGGCAGCCGGCATCCATCTGCTGCTGGCGACGCAGCGTCCGTCCGTGGATGTCATTACAGGCTTGATTAAAGCCAATATCCCAACACGAATTGCTTTCAGTGTTTCTTCTGCAATCGATTCCCGGACTATCATTGATAATAACGGTGCAGAGAAATTACTCGGAAAAGGTGATATGCTCTTCGTTGAAAACGGAGCGCGGCAAGCTCAGCGTATCCAAGGCGCTTTTGTGTCTGATGAAGAGATCGAACGAGTTGTACAATATGTGAAACAGACAGCACCGCCAGAGTACCTTTTCCAGCATGAGGATCTGCTCGAGCGACGAGAGTCCGAGGAGGACGAGGATGAGTTGTATCGGGAAGCAGTCGAGTTTGTAATCGAGCACAATAGTGCGAGTGCAAGCTTGCTGCAGCGCCGTTTCAAAATCGGTTATAACCGTGCTGCCAGATTGATTGATCATATGGAGATGAGAGGTGTCATCTCCGAACAGAAAGGGAGCAAGCCGCGCGATGTACTCGTCTCGCTGGCTCAGCTTCAAACGGAATGAACGACAGCCTGGATGTTGTCCTATGGACCGTCCAGGCTGTATTGTTATCCGAGACACCAACAATAGGTGCTATGTATATACTGTAAAAAGCGTAACAGAAGAGATTCTGCATTTATAAAATACCGACAAAATGCTATACTGTTGCTAGTATGCTTTTTTTCATGTATATGTGACACACAACGCTTTACATACTTATACTAACACCATACAAAAGCGACATATTATTATGTGGAGGTTCCTATTATGACAACTTACCATTTCGTTGGTATTAAAGGATCTGGTATGAGTGCATTGGCGCAGATCCTGCATGATGCAGGTGAGAAAGTCCAAGGCTCCGATGTGGAGAAAGTTTTCTTCACAGATCAGGCTCTGAAAGATAAAAACATTACAATACTGCCATTTACAAAAGATAATATCAAACCGAATTTAACAATTATTGCAGGGAATGCTTTCTCTGATGAACACGAGGAAATCCTTGAAGCTAAAAAGCTTGGTCTTCCGATCTACCGTTATCATGACTTCTTAGGTGCATATGCGGATAAATTCCGCAGCATTGCAGTAACAGGAGCACATGGTAAAACATCGACGACAGGTCTCATGGCATATACACTGAAGCAGTCTCACCCAATCTCTTATTTGATCGGAGACGGAACTGGAAGCGGACAGCCTAAGAGTGATTATTTTGTTTTTGAAGCATGTGAGTACCGCCGCCACTTCCTAGCTTATAAACCGGATTATGCGGTCATGCTGAATATAGATTTCGATCATCCTGACTATTTCCAGAACATCGAGGATGTTTTCCAGGCTTTTCAGCAATTAGCCGATCAAGTGAAGCACGGTATCATTGCATGCGGTGATGATCCATATTTACGTGACCTTCAAGCAAATGTACCAATTCATTATTATGGATTCGATGCGTCTAATATGTATCAGGCAAAAAATGTACATGAAGAGCCAAATGGTACGACATTCGATGTATATATTGAAGGCAGCTTCTATCATACGTTCACCATTCCTGGATACGGGAATCATCAGGTTCTCAATGCGCTGGCAGTGACAGCAGTATGTCATCAGGAAGGTATGACACCTGATCAAATCAAAGAAATGTATGGTTTCACGGGTGTGAAACGACGTTTCTCTGAGAAGCAAGTCGGCAGCCAAGTATTGGTGGATGATTATGCTCATCATCCAAAAGAAATCGAAGTAACGATAGAATCAGCTCAAAAGAAATATCCTGATAAGCAGATTGTGGCTGTATTCCAGCCGCACACCTTCTCAAGGACAAAGACTTTCTTGCAAGAGTTCGCAGACAGTCTGAAAAACGCGGATAGCGTTTATCTGTGTGATATTTTCGGTTCAGCTCGTGAAGCAAAAGGGAATCTGACAATCCAGGATTTGCAGGAGCTTATACCAGGCTGTGAAGTATTGCAGCTTGAAGATGTTAAAGTACTTAAGCAATATGAAGACAGTGTCCTTCTATTCATGGGAGCCGGTGACATACAGAAATTCCAGGCCCGCTATGAAGAGTCGTTGCAAGCTGTCCAATAATCAATTACACTTAAAAAAGGGAGTATTGCTCCCTTTTTTTTATTTGTACTTTTATGTTTAACGACGTACACCAAGGGAATAACGTAGTTAGACAAAGGAGTATAAAGCATGAGATGTGCTTCAACTACTCATACTACATACCAAGAAGGAGCTGACTAATCATTATGGAAATTCTAGGGTACATCGCTGCATTGATTGCAGCAATCGCATTCGCAGTCTTAGTAATCTACCTCGCAAAAACATTGAAAGCTGCTTCACGCACACTAAATGATGTTGCAAGCACATTGGAAGGTGTAGAGAAACAGATGCAGGGCATTACGAGCGAAACAGCTGAACTGCTCAGCAAAACAAATCACCTTGCAGAGGATATCGGAGAAAAAGCGCAGAAGCTTAACACTCTTGTTGACGGAATTGAAGGTATCGGTGATACAGTACACAGCCTCAACAATTCTATCCGCAATGTGTCCAACAAAGTGGCACTATCTGCAGAACAGCATACAGAACAAACTGGCCAAGTACTAAAATGGGGCTCAGTTATACTTGACTTATGGAAGAAAAAGAAGCAGAATGAAGCCAATGAGGTCGCCTCTGTACCTGCAGTGCAGCCAACAGAGCAACCACTACCAGTAAAAGAAACATCCCATTAAACCAAGCGACGCGATAGGAGGCAATGCAGTATGTCAACGAAAAAGACGAACGGAAGAGATTTTCTGATTGGTTCGATCATCGGCAGCGTAGTAGGAGCTGTGACTGCTCTTGTTCTTGCACCTAAATCCGGTAAAGAACTTCGCAGCGATATTACGGAACAGGCTAGCTCCCTAAAAGGGCGCGCGGGCGAAATGAAAACACAGTACAGTGAAAAAGGTGCACAATGGAAAGATGTTGTCACTGAAAAATCCCGTGTAGTAGCTGATAAGGTGAAAGAATCTTCTCAGACTGTACAGGACAAAGTTAAGAATCTAAAATCCAAAGACCAAGCAGATGACACAGCTTCAAACGATAAGGAAGCAGAAGATGCAGCGGAAGAAGTAGCACGCGCAATCGAGGAAGCTGCAAGGGAATTGGAAATGGAACAGCAGAAATCCACGATTGAACGTAACAAGGATCTTTAATTATAAGACTCCTAAGCATCTTGCTTAGGAGTCTGTTTATTTTTAGAAGGGAGTTTTGACAGAATGGAAGCTAAAGTTATCCAAAGCCTAGAGGAATTTCAGGATGTATTGAACAGGGATGCATCATTCTATTTGCTCAAGCATAGTTTGACTTGCCCAATCAGTGCAAGAGCGAAGCAGGAGTATGATCGCTATAGCCTAGATACACAAATCCCGATGTACACATTATATGTTCAAGAAGCTCGGGAGCTTTCTAATACGATTGCGGACCGTTATGACGTAAGACACGAATCTCCGCAGGCATTACTTTTTGAGAATAATCAAGTAATCTGGAATACATCACATCATGACATTACAGAAACTGTTTTACGGGAACAGGAAACTAGATTCAATCAGTAGGTGGGCTTAATATGGAGCACAAACACAAATCGGGAAAGAAGGAGGAAGTCATTCGGGTCGGTGAATATGGTATCTTCTTCAAGCGTCCATATCAGATTATGTACATGCTGAATGATTTTCTCATTGGGATAATCTTTCTTATCGGCAGTTTCTTCTTTTTATATGTATCTCTCAAGACGGCGGGCTGTTGGCTTTTTGCAGTTGGCAGTTTGCTTCTCTTGATCCGTCCGACAATCCGTCTTGTCCATGATATTCACTATAAGCGATATAGTAAAAATCAATAAAAAGCTGTACGCATTAGCGTACAGCTTTTTTAAGTAGTTAATTCAATTTTATCGTGAGGAGACAAAGGATCGTGGAAGGATGCTTTGTCTCCATTTTTATATAACTGGAAGTTTCCGCTGATCTTTGTCAAATCTATATCAACAAACCGGAAAATATCCTGGATGATGAATTGATCTGTGCTTACACGCATTTGAAGTCGGGCACCGCTAGGAATTCGCTCCTCATGTTCCAGCGGTTTTTCTCCACTATACAGCTGTGCTGCTGGAGGAGTAAGCTTAAGTGTTTTTCCATTGAATTCAACTGTCAAACTCGTCTGTTTTTCCGTCTGAAGATGAGAAATCAACTCAGATGCTGTTGGTGATTTACGTTCAGCGATACGGATACTATCTCCATCATTCACCTGATCACGTAATCGTGCTGGAATTTCATTGATGGTAAACACCTGACTAAATGAATCAATCGACATTAGCTTATCATTTATGTAGACCTCATATTCCATGTCATCAGGCAATGCCGGTAAAGGCAACTGCTGTTCATGTAAGAAATGTTCTATTGTTGTTGTTCGCTGTAAAGTGATTTCATCCCTGTCCTTGAGCTGACGGGTCGGATGGGCAGGCTGTCCATTTACGAGCAGCTGCTGTTTCATCTGATAAGGTCGACCATTATAAAAGACGGTAATCGGATCTAAATCTCCTGTTATATCGCTTACAGACACTTGCGCTGGCAAACCATCGACACCAGCTTCGACATCCAGTGTATCTCCATCTTTAATCGATGAGTCAAGACTTGCTGTCTGCTGGTTGAGACGTATAGTTGGAGCTTGTCCTAATGTGCCAGGAAGGGTGAGGGCTTTCCCTTGGAAAGTAATCATACAAGCGGCTCCTGGTTTCCCATAAAGACGTGCTACCTGTATGCCAGCTGCCAGTAATGCATCACCAATAGTCAGTTTTTTCATATCGAATAAACGAATGACCCGACCGTTGACAATAATACTGACATAATGGACAGGGTTCTGTTTGGCTGCTAAGGCAATACCAATTGGTGTAATAAAAGCAGGACCAGATGGTACGTTATCCGTTTTCGCAAGCGGTTGGATGGCTTCTGTTCCGCGTATAGCTACTCTATTCTCCGGCAGTTGGAGCCGTTTCGCCAAACGTACAGCCAGTCCAGGTGTCTGGCTGCCGCCTCCGACGAGCATGACAGCTTTTGGGGCAACAGCATTCAACTGAATAATAGATCCCGCAATTGCTTCTGCCAGCTTTTCAACTGCATGGCCTATGTCCTGTTCGACTTGATCTGCTTCCAGCTGCTGTTCGAAGCCAAGTATATCCATCGTTGTAATAGTCCCTTTTTCAGCCCAGTCCCTTTTTGCCGCTTCGGCTACGTGAAAATCGAGCAAATAATGATCACTTATCGCTTCTGTTATTTCATCACCTGCTTTTGGAACCATGCCATAAGCGGTAATGGTTCCTTCATTCGTAATGGCAATGTCACTTGTACCAGCACCGATATCAACCAATGCTACATTCAAACGACGCATAGATGGTGGTATAAGGACGCTGATTGCAGCAATTGGCTCCAATGTCAGTGCATCCATCTCCAAATTACTGCGCTTTAATGCTGATAATAATGATTCGACAACGACCTTCGGAAGGAAAGTGGCAATAATCTCCACACTTGCTTCATTGCCTTGCTGATCTATCAGCGAACCTATCTCCTGTTCGTCGAGTTGATAATGCAGAACAGAATAGCCCACACAATAATAATCGGTACTCTTATCCTTCGATTGGGCGATTTCATATTGTGCCTGCTGCACGGCACTGAGCTCCAGATGCTGCACTTGCTCTCGGTCCAATACACCTCGCTCGGCTATTGAATGCTGCATCCGGATACGTTTTGTCTGCAGCGAACGTCCTGCAGCTGCGACACATACTTTATGCAGCTGACCGTGTTTTTCCTCAAGTTTAACTTTCACTTCCATGATAACCTGTGCGACGGCAACTACATCATGAATCTGGCCGTCAAGCATCGAGCGCTCATCATGTTCAATTATCTCGTAATCTATCAATGTATAAATGCCAGCATCTTCTTCAAGAAGCATGCCGACAACAGATCTAGTTCCAATATCTAAGGCGAAAATTCTTTCCTTCAAAACGATATTCCTTTCTGCATTGAACTCTTAGCTTCACTGAACGCGACAGCATAATGAAACTCCTGGATCCATTTAAAGCTCCTATTGTCATTCTACACTATTTGTGGATGACAGCGCGTAAACTTTTAGCTATAATGATTGCTAATTACTTGAGCTGGATATACTAGATAGAGAGTGGGAGAGAGCGATGAATATGGATGAATTAACGGTACTGCGAAAGAAATTAGATGAAGTGAATCTTGATTTGCTTGCTTTGATCAGTGAACGAGGCAAACTTGTTCAGGAAATCGGTGAAGTGAAAAAAAGACAAGGAACGAAGCGATTTGACCCGGTACGGGAGAGAGATATGCTGAATGTTATATCTGATAACAACAAAGGGCCGTTTCAGGATGCTACACTTCAGCACTTATTCAAGGAAATCTTCAAAGCAAGCCTTGAACTGCAGGAAGACGATATGCATAAGGCGTTGCTTGTATCACGACGTCGTAAACCCGAAAATACTGTCATTACTATCAAAGGCACGAAAATAGGGGATGGAGAGCCGCAATTTGTTTTTGGACCATGCTCTGTGGAGAGTTACCAACAGACAGCCAAAGTAGCTGAATCTTTGCAAGAAAAAGGTCTGAAACTTTTGCGAGGCGGTGCTTTTAAGCCGCGCACTTCTCCTTATGATTTTCAAGGTTTAGGCGAGGAAGGGCTTCGGATCTTGAAAAAAATTGCTGATACGTATGACTTGGCGGTTATCAGCGAAATCGTAGCACCTGAGGATATCGAGAAGGCAGCCGAGTATTTGGATGTCATCCAAATTGGCGCTCGTAATATGCAGAACTTCGAGTTGTTGAAAGCAGCCGGGGATGTTAAGAAGCCAATTCTTTTAAAACGCGGCATGAGCTCTACCATTTCCGAATTCATCCATGCAGCAGAATATATCAGCTCCCGCGGGAATAATGACATAATCCTTTGTGAAAGAGGAATTCGTACGTATGAAACTGCAACAAGGAACACATTGGACATTACTGCTGTTCCAATTTTGAAACAAGAAACACATCTTCCGGTTATGGTCGATGTTACGCATTCTACTGGCCGGCGTGATTTGCTGCTTCCAGCAGCTAAAGCAGCCCTTGCAATCGGTGCTGACGGTATTATGGCGGAAGTTCATCCAGATCCTGCGGTTGCCCTATCTGATGCAGCACAGCAAATGGATCTGCCTCGATTTGATGCATTTTATCGTGATCTTATTGCCCACAGCAGTTATGCCAGTCGTATCCCTTCCGGAAATTGACAGCTGGTACCATAGCAATCCTATAGTATCAAGGGTTTTTTGAATCTCTTTCTACTGAAATGTTCAAAACTCTGGTATAATGGGTAAAGAATATGTGAATAAACATACAAATTATTATTATCATCTTTAGGTGATTGGAATCGTGTAAGGTATATAGGAGGAAATGACACAATGAATGTAACCATATACGACGTTGCCCGCGAAGCGAACGTATCGATGGCAACTGTCTCCCGTGTGGTAAACGGCAACCCGAACGTAAAACCTGCAACTCGGAAAAAAGTACTCGGCACTATTGAACAGCTAGGTTATCGTCCGAATGCAGTAGCTAGGGGGCTTGCAAGCAAACGAACTACAACAGTCGGAGCAATTATACCGGATATCTCCAGTATCTTCTTCTCTGAGCTTGCGCGCGGGATTGAAGATATTGCAACCATGTATAAATACAATATGATCCTGAGCAATTCCGATCAAAACCCGGACAAAGAATTGACACTCTTCAACAGTATGCTGGAGAAACAAGTGGACGGTATTGTCTTCATGGGCGGTAAGATCAGTGATGAGCTGCTGCAGCAGTTCGATAAATCTCCTGTACCAATCGTCATTGCAGCAACTGGACAAGGAACAGGCGAGATTCCTACTGTAGCTATCGACTATGAGCAAGCAGCTTATGAAGCAACTAAATTGCTTGTCAACCATAATCATAAGCATCCTGCGTTTGTTGCAGGAACTGCAGAAGCTGAAACAAATAACCAGAAATACAAAGGTTATCTTCGTGCTGTAACGGAAAATAATGCCGAAGTGAAACAGGAATACATCGTAAAAGCCAACAATACGTACAATTCCGGTCTTGAGGCTGCGAAACAGCTAGCAGACTTGGCTGATCGTCCTTCTGCTGTATTCGTATCTTCTGATGAAATGGCACTTGGTGTCATCCATGGCTTCCAGGATAATGGACTGCGTGTACCAGAGGATATTGAAGTGGTAGGGTATGACAATACAAGACTTGCAACGATGGTTCGTCCGACACTTTCCACCGTTGTACAGCCTACTTACGATATCGGTGCTGTAGCAATGCGCCTATTGACGAAGCTAATGAATAAAGAAGAAGTATCGGACAAAAACGTTATTCTTCCTCATCGCATCATCGAGCGTAATTCTACAAAATAAAAACTAGCGTATCCAATTGGATACGCTAGTTTTTTTATAGTGTGATTGTTTCGGATTCTTTGTCGTCCTTACCGACAGCTTTGATTTGATAAGTGGAATCATTGTCAGGTAGATTGAACGAGGATTGATCGCTGAATCCGATCTGTTTGAAGCTATCTCCCTGCTTCTGCAGAATGCGATAACCTTTTACATCCTCTGTTTTTGACTGCGACCACGTTAACTTGTCATCAGCTTTCTGTACATTTGTCGGCGGAAGCGGTGCACCGGAACTTGTCTTCACAGTGTCATCTTTATCCTCTGACTTCTTTGCAGTACTGCCGCTTGCTGCTTTCCCAATCAGCTTCTGTACTTTCTCGTTATTAGGGAAGAGCTGTTCAATGCTGACTCCCTCTAATTCATTCGCTTTTACAAAGTCAGGGTTAAGAACGATCTTACCATTTTGTTTGATTAAGCTGTCATCTGCTTTTGTTGGAACATGATCTTTATCGAACAAATCGGTTTTTATCATTCCAGCTTGTTGACAAAGATCAGTCGGTTTCCCGCCGCCAATTGCGCAGTAAGACGCTTTCGTTAATCCATCTGGCTGCTTAAATGATTCGCTTGGGGCCATAAGGTCTGGATCAATTTTGGTTGCACTATTCACCAATTGTGTCCAAAGCAGCTGATTTCGCTGACTGTATCCCATTCCTGAAGTCTGGATGGAATCCTGTTTATCATAGCCCATCCATACACCTACTGTTACGTTCGGGTTGGTTGCTACGAACCAGGAATCATGATAATCCTGAGATGTACCAGTTTTACCTGCCCAATCTACATTTTTATTGGTCAACTGCGAATTCGCATAGGTAGCTGTACCACTATCAAGGACACCCCGCATCATATCGAGCATCAGATAGTTCGTTTGTGGGCTGAACACTTTATTCGATTTAGACTTATGTTTATAGATTTCATTACCATCATTAGTAGTGATGGAATCAATCATATAGGCATCAGTGAATTCTCCATTATTACCAAAGGTTGCATAGGCATTAACATTTTCTTCGACAGTTGCGCCATATGTTATCCCTCCTAATGCTGCGGCAAGATTGTAGTGATCACCTTCTGATAAAGTGCTTATTCCCATCTTCTCTACATATTTGCTTGCAGGATCCACACTCAGTACATCTGTGTATGCCCTAATCGCAGGAATATTGTAGGATTGCTCGAGCGCTTTGCGGGCCGTTACCAAACCATGAGTTGTGCTTGCGTAGTTTCCAGGGTTATAACTCTTTTGTCCAGGTACGGCGAAGCTTTTACTTACGTCGGGAATGATACTTCCCGGCTGTAATTTACCTTCTTCCATTGCAGGAGCATACACAAGCAATGGTTTCATCGTACTACCATTAGAACGTTTTGTGTCAGTGGCATGGTTTACTTGGTTTTTCTCATAATCCCGCCCGCCGACGAAACTTAGTATTTTACCAGTACTGTTTTCAATCATGATGGAACCGGGTTCGATTGGCTCAGAAACAGTTTCTGTTTCTCCGTCACTATTCGTCCGTTCCACCCAATGATCTGGTTGGTAATAGGCATAGTCTTTTGCGATTTTCTGTTGTGCAACATACATATCTTTATTGATTGTCGTATGGATTTGGTAACCTTTTTGACGAATATCGCGTTCTGCTTTATCAAGATACTCGTTTTTCAGGTCATTATCTTTGTTCAAATCTTTTTCAGAATGGCCATCTTGCTCAGCGAGCTGAATCGCGATAATATCTGCTGCGCGCTGCTCAACCTCGGTAGTTAAATAGCCGTAGTCGTCATCAGAAGAAGGCTTTGCTTCTGCAAAATCTTTTGTTATATCGTAACCAATTGCTTCGTCGTATTCCTTTTGGTCAATATAACCTTCGTCAAACATCCTGTTGAGTACTTGCTTCATCCGGTTTAAGCCTGGCTGAAGGCCAGTTTCTTCCTTTAGCTCTCCGCTGTTTGTAAATGGTGAATAAGCTGTTGGACTTTGTGGTAATCCGGCTAGGAAAGCGGCTTGCGGTAAAGATAGATCTTTCGCGTCTACACCGAAGATACCTTGAGATGCAGTCTGTACACCGGCAATATTATTTCCGGAAACATTTCTACCGAACGGAACGATATTCATGTAAGCTTCCAGAATTTCATCCTTATTCATCGCTTTTTCTAAGCGCATTGCGAGTATGATTTCCTTCGCTTTCCGTTCAAAGGATACTTCATTGGTCAGTATCTGATTTTTGACAAGCTGCTGTGTCAGCGTACTTCCGCCGGTTTTTGTTTCTGAATTCGTCGCTTCCTGCATTAAAGCCCGAAGAATAGATTTCGGTACAACACCATCATGTGTTTCGAAATTATCATCTTCGGTTGCGATGATTCCATTGACGACATATGGTGAAATATCATCCAATTTCACATCTTCCCGGTAAAGGTCAGTTTTGATATTGCCGAGGAAAACATCGTCAGCAAAGTAGATAGAAGAGGTCTCCTCATAATTGTAAATATCTTCTTTCATAGAGTCATAGGAACGGACAGGCTCACTTTTCACAAGTGATGCAAAATATCCTGCACCAGCTCCCGCAGCAAAGAAAATCCCGACGCCAGCTATAAGCAGGAAAAAGAGGAATAAGTTCCAAATGACGTCATATGTGATACGAGAATTCCGCTGAATTCGGCCAGCCTTCCAAGCTTCCGCAATTCGTTTGCTAATTCTCGTCCATATTGCTTTGATTTGCATATTTCACCCCCGAATTGGTTTGTCTATTATACCATAATAGTCAATTTTCGTAGTGAGTCCAAAATCCTTGTTGCATTTTATCCATGCATATGGTAATAATGTAGGAACAGTCGAATAAATATTGCGTTGAAGGTTATAGTAGCGGAACGATTCCCTGTTGCAGAGAGCTGACGGCCGGTGCGAGTCAGTATACAGTTGTTTTGCCAATTACAAGCTGGAGCTTCTCCTGTTCAAGCAGGAGACGGATGTATATCCGTTAGCAAACCGAGTGGCAGTTTACACTGCAACAAGGGTGGTACCGCGAGTTATTCCTCGTCCCTTTTTTTTAGGGATGGGGTTTTTTTTGTTCTCAAATGTGAGTGAGGAGTGGTCAATATGTCAATTTTACAGGATTTGAAAGACAGAGGTCTGATTCAGCAGACGAGTGATGATGCAGGATTGGAGAAGCATTTATCTAGCCAGCAGGTGAGCTTGTACTGTGGGTTTGACCCAACAGCTGACAGCTTGCATATCGGGCATCTTGTGCCTATGCTTATGCTGAAACGTTTCCAGCACGCAGGTCACCGTCCGATCGCGCTTATCGGCGGAGGCACAGGAATGATCGGAGATCCAAGCGGACGTTCTGATGAGCGTAACTTAAATGACGCTGCAACAGTAGAAAGATTCAGTCAAGGTATCCAAAAGCAGCTTGCAGGCATTTTGAACTTTGATGAAGGTGACAATGCTGCCAAAGCGGTAAATAATGGAGACTGGCTCGGCTCGATGAGCATCATAGATTTCCTTCGTGATATCGGGAAGCATTTCGGAGTCAATTATATGCTGGCGAAGGATTCTGTTGAGTCCAGATTGGCAAATGGTATTTCCTTTACTGAATTCACGTACATGATCCTGCAGTCCCTGGATTACTTGCGTTTGTACGAAAAAGAAAATGTAACGCTTCAAATTGGCGGTAGTGATCAATGGGGAAACATAACAGCTGGTATGGAATTGATCCGCCGGACTCATGCAGGCAATAATGAAGAAGCGCAGGATAAAGCCTTTGCACTTACTGTGCCGCTTATCACAAAAGCTGATGGAACGAAATTCGGTAAAACAGCTGGTGGAGCAGTATGGCTAAGTCCAGTACGCACGACTCCTTATGAATTCTACCAATTCTGGTTCAACACGGATGATCGCGATGTAATCAAATTCATGAAATACTTTACTTTCATGTCCCTTGAAGAAATAGCTACATTCGAACAAAGTGTTGAAAATGAACCGGAAAAACGTCTTGCTCAAACGAAACTGGCAGAAGAAATGACAACTCTTGTACACGGCAAAGAAGCATTGGAGCAAGCAATCAAGATATCCGCAGCTCTATTCAGCGGCGATATTGCTTCCCTCAATGGTGCTGAAATCGAGCAAGGCTTCAAGGATGTACCGTCTCACACGGCAGCTGACGAAGACAAACCGCTTGTCGATATGTTAGTGGAAGCAGGAATCTCTCCTTCAAAACGACAGGCAAGAGAAGATATTACAAATGGTGCGATCCGTATCAATGGTGAAAAAGAAGAAGAAGTATCACGAGTTCTTACGAAAGCGGACCGGATTGATGAACGGTTCATTATCATCCGCCGAGGAAAGAAAAAGTATACATTATTGAAATTTGCTTAATAAGAGAAGCACTGTCCAAGCCGGACAGTGCTTTTTATGTTTCGTTAAGATAGGAGGGGGAATGTAATAACCATCTAGTCCTTTAGCATTTACCAGAACGTAAATCAATAGGAGGTAATATCAATGGTTAATACAAATTCAATAGAAACATTCATCAATGAAAGCGATGCAATCGTACGAGTAAATGAATTGATTTCTGCTGGAGTCCCAGAAGAGGATATCACGGTGATTGTAGATAAGAAACCGAATAACAGTATTTTAGGAGATAAGAGAGATGTTCACTATAAGGAAGCAAATGGATCCTTTGGCACAAAATTCGCCTCTTTCTTTTCCAGTGAAGATCCAGAAGAGAAAGTCCTGAAGAACCTGAGTCTTTCAGAAACGGAGAAAGACCGATATGCTGAAGAGCTAAAAGCAGGGAAAGTATTGCTGTATGCAGAAAATAAACCGGTAAACCCTACTACTGCTGCTAGCACAGCAACTCCAAAAGACCGAAGTGACCATGCAACAGAAGGAGAAAAAGGATTGACTGCAGATGGTCTATATGCAACTGATAAACCGAATGACGGATTGCATGCAGAACCGAATACGAACGATCAGAATGCGAATGAATTGAATAAGACGAGAAGATAGTATTATTAAAAGGCTTCATCAGCGCTCAGGTGCTGATGAAGCCTTTTTCTGTGCAAAAAAATAAACATTGGTTCCGTACCATGCTGTACATTCATTCTCCCATTGATGATAATGAAAGCGCATACAAAAGTGGAGAACACATGCTAAGATATTTATAGAAAGGAGGATTTGATGAATCTTAATGAACGTAACGCAGCTATCCTGGATGCTTTACTCAGTAATCCAAGTGTATCGAGTAACTTAATTGAAAAAAGATTCAGCCTTTCTAAAAGACAGCTAGGCTACACCATTAATAAGGTCAACAGCTGGCTAAAACAAATGGGCTTGCCATTGATCGAGCGAACTTCACAAGGCTATTTCCTTATCGACGAAAAAGTATTCACAACGTTAAACCATGTGAAGGAGTCTGCCGAGCAAAGTCATTCTTCCGTATTGTCTGTCCGCCAACGTATGCATCTGCTTCTTTGTATGCTGGTAAGTAAGGACGACCTTTCATTGGATTATTTTTCTATTTCGCTGGATATCAGCAGAAATACAATACTCCGGGATTTAAAAAACCTGCAGAAGCATCTTGAACCCTTTCAGTTACAAATTCGATATTCACGAAGACACGGCTACCATATAGAGGGCAATGAAATGCAGATTCGGAAGGCTTTGATGTCCACTTTGATGGAATTTATCGGGACGGACGATGGCCTTTCTATATTGATGGATGTTTTAGAGTTGGGAGAAAGTTGCTTGCATGAGTTCCGCAGTAGAATTGAACAGGTAGAGCAAAAACTATCTATTAAATTCACAGATGAGAAAATGAAGACGATGCCAATTACATTATTCTTGATTCTAGATCGGATTCGAAAAGGTAAGTGCTTAACTGATTCTCCTATTAGTAATAAGGAATTGGCAGGTACGAAAGAATATCAAGCGGCAGAGGAATTATTATTTGATCAGGAAGGGTTGCCAGAAGCAGAGAGACTTTTTATCACACTTCATCTGTTGTCTGCGAATGTGATAACAACTCATATGGAAGCGGCGGATACATTCCCAGACCTATATCCAGCAGTGGATAGTATGCTCAGTCTTTTCGAGAAAGTAGCTTGTATCCGTGTTCAGGAAAGGAAACAGCTGCTTCATAAATTAATGCAGCATATAAAGCCGGCCTATTACCGAATCAAATACCATCTTACAGACAATACGCCTGTTCCAGGTGTATTGAGTGGAGAGTTTCGAGCTTTGCATCAACTGGTTAAACGATCTCTTGAACCATTGGAGCTCTTTATCCATAGTGAGATACCAGAGAATGAACAATTATATATTACTTTACTTATCGGGGGTTGGATTAGACAGCAGGGAGAAAGTATCGGTGAGAAGGTGAAAGCAATAGTCGTGTGTCCGCATGGTGTTTCAGTTTCCAAGCTGATGTTCCATGAATTGAGTGGATTATTTCCGGAATTCATATTCCTGGATAGCATGTCTGTTCGAGAATTCACCACATACGATCTCGAATACGATCTTGTTTTTTCTCCGGTATTACTGGAAACTTCACGAAAGCTGTTCATTACAAAAACAATGCTCGATGTTCATGAGAAAAGACTTCTCCGGAAACAAGTTATTTCCTATATACACGGATTTATTTCTAAAGAAGTCAGATCAAGTGATATTATGCAAATCATTAAAAATCATTCAATAGTGAAAAACGAGCAAGCGTTGGAAGAGGAACTTCACGCATATCTCAGCCAAGTGGATCAGCATGTGGTTCCAACAACAGCGGAAGAAATGCAGCCTCTGCAGCTCAGTGACTTTCTTACAGATAGGCATTTGAAAATGACATATCAATTAGGATCATGGGAAGATGCTGTTCGATCTTGTGCCAATAGTTTACTTGATAAAGGAATTATCGAAAAAAGATATATAGATGCCATGATTAAGGGCTGTGAAGAAGATCCGTATATCGTGATTGGACCTGGTATAGCTATCCCGCATGCTTCACCAGAAGATGGTGTCGTCCGTACTGGGATGAGCCTGCTGAAAATCAAAAATGGCGTCCAGTATTTGAATCATCGTATCCATATTATCGTAGTCATCGCGGCAAAGGATAAAAAGGAGCATATTCATGCGTTAATGCAGCTGATGAAGCTATCAAAATCCGAAGCTGATATGAAAGCTTTGATAAATGGTACCACCATACCAGAGATGAAGCGGATCATTCAACAATATTCTGACGACACAGTAAAGGAGAAGGAGTTCTATTATGGCTGATTTTTATCTGGATGAGAATTTAGTATTCCTGCAAGCAGCAGGTACGCGAGAAGAGATATTACGAGAAATGGCAGAAAACCTTGTTAAAGAGGAACTCGTCAAAACTAGCTTTGTAACTGGAGTAATTGAGAGGGAAAAGGAATATCCGACAGGACTGCCCACCTCATCATCACTATCAGTCGCTATTCCGCATACAGACATTGAACATGTAAAAAAGGATGCAATTAGCATAGCTCTATTAAAGGAACCTGTTGCCTTCCGAGTGATGGGGGAAGCTTCCATGGAGACATCTGTCAGTATCATTTTCATGCTGGCGATGCAGCAATCGCATGCACAGCTGACATTATTAAGAGATTTGATGGACTTTCTCCAAAATGAAACGACGCTGCAGGCGTTGTATGATTCCAAAACAAAAGAAGATGTAGTCAAGCTGATAGATAGGAAGCTTAGCTTGTCTGCCAGTAAAGGAGGTGACAGATAATGGCCAAAAAACAAGTATTGGTTGCCTGTGGTGCTGGTATTGCCACTTCAACTGTCGTGAATAGTGCGATTGAAGAGATGGCGAAAGAGAATAAGATCGATGTTAATCTGATCCAAATTAAAATTGCTGAAGTGAATACCTATGTGGATACGGCAGATTTACTAGTAACCACTGCCATGGTAAAAACAGCCTATCCTTTCCCAGTGATCAATGCACGCTCATTCTTGACAGGAATCGGTTTGGAAGAAACGAAGGAAGAGATCTTAAAAGAACTGAAAAAATGAAAAGTGGGCGTCGGTTCCAATCTAACTGGGATCGACCTCATTTTCAAGAAGTGGGGCTGAATGATGGATACATTTGTGAATTTCTTACAAGGATTTCTTGATTTGGGTGCAACGGTTATACTGCCGGTAGCAATCTTTCTTCTGGGACTTTTATTCGGTCAGAAGCCAGGGAAGGCATTTCGTTCCGGGCTTACAATCGGAGTCGCTTTTGTCGGTATATTCCTCGTCGTCGACTTGCTGACACTGAACCTCGGACCTGCTGCACAGCAGATGGTTGATCGTTTGGGAGTAGATCTTAATGTAATCGATGTTGGATGGCCAGCCACTTCTTCTATAGCCTGGGCATCTGTCGTGGCCGCATTTATTATACCGCTTGGCCTTGTCGTCAATGTCATCATGCTCGTAACGAAGACGACAAAAACCATGAACGTGGATATTTGGAATTATTGGCACTATACATTTATGGCTGCAGTTGTATATACCGTTTCTGGAAGTGTAGTACAAGGGCTTATCGCAGCTGTCATTTTTCAGATTGTCTGTTTGAAAGTGGCTGATTGGACGCAGCCGATGGTAGAGGAGTTCTATGAAATGCCAGGTGTGACTGTTGCGACAGGCAGTACGATTTCTTATGCTCCGGGGATACTCATTGTTAAGCTGATTGAGAAGATACCAGGCTTGAATAAGATACATGCCGATCCTGAAACAATTCAAAAGAGATTCGGTATTTTCGGAGACTCGATGGTAATTGGATTATTACTAGGCGCTGCTATAGGTGCATTAGCGGGTTATGGAGTTGGAGATATCATTGAAATCGGAATGGCAATGGCTGCTGTCATGGTTTTGATGCCCCGAATGGTGAAAATTCTAATGGAAGGGCTGATGCCAGTATCAGAATCTGCCAGGAACTGGCTCAGTAAGCGATTCGGTAACAGTGAAATCAATATCGGGTTGGATGCAGCAGTATTATTGGGGCATCCAGCAGTCATCTCTACTGCTCTGATCTTGACGCCAATTACCGTCCTGTTGGCGGTTATCCTGCCTGGAAATGCCGTTTTGCCTTTTGCGGATTTGGCCACTATACCATTTATCGTTGCCTTTATCGTTGGAGCAGCCAAAGGAAACATTATCCATTCTGTAATAACTGGAACAATTATGATTGCCTTATCTCTGTATATGGCCACAGATATAGCTCCTATTTTCACAGACATGACGACTGCTGCCAATATTGAAATGCCAGAAGGCTCAGCGATGGTATCTAGCATCGATCAGGGAGGCAACTTAGTCAACTGGATTATATGGAAGGTTTTCGCAATATTCAATTAATAAATTAGGAGGAGCTCAACATGCATGCTTTAGTGAAAAAGGAGTTAGGCTTTGGCAACCTTGTTATTGAAAACAAACCGGAGCCTTATCCAGAAGATGATCAAGTGAAAATAAAAGTAACTTATGCAGGCATATGCGGATCTGATATCCACACGTATGAAGGAAGCTACCGAGTAACTGCTCCTGTCACGTTAGGACATGAATTTGCTGGAGTCGTAGTCAGTGTTGGGAGTAATGTCAGCCATTTGAAGCCAGGAGATCGGGTTACTTCCGAGACCACTTTCTATATTTGCGGGCAATGCAGCTATTGTGAGCAGAAGGATTATAACTTATGCAAGTATCGAAAAGGGCTTGGAACACAGCAGGATGGCGGCTTTGCAACCTATGTAATTGCTAGGGCTGAAAGCATCCACCATATCCCTAATAATGTTGATGATCAGTCAGCAGCAATGACAGAAGCGCTCGCGTGCACGCATCATGCAGTGGCTAAAACAACGATTAAACCGAATGACATTGTGGTCGTGATAGGACCAGGACCTATTGGTCTTTTGACCGCGCAAGTTGCTAAAAGCAAAGGGGCCATGGTAGTTATCACTGGCCTGTCATCTGATACCGTTCGTTTGGAAAAAGCAAAGTCGCTTGGAATTGACTATGTGGTCAATGTACAGGAAGAATCACTGGAAGAGATTATTTCAGGACTGACAGATGGATATGGAGCGGATGTCGTTTTTGAATGTTCAGGAGCGATTCCAGCTGCACGTCAGGGTTTGTCGCTTCTTCGAAAAAAGGGACAGTACGCTCAAGTAGGTTTGTTTGCCGAAGCAGCCATTCCGTTTGATATGGAGCAGGTTATTCAAAAGGAATTGAAAATCATTGGCAGCAGAAGCCAAAAGCCTGCTGACTGGGAACCTTCGCTGCATCTGATGGAGAGCGGTGCCGTTGATGCAGCTGCGCTTGTCACCCACATTTTCGATATAACAGAATGGGAGAAGGCTTATCAATTAATCAAATCGGGAGAAGCAATTAAAGTCCTTCTGACACCAAAGAAAGAAAGGTGAAAAACGATGGAAAAAGAAAAACTGATTGAGTTGATCGATTACACACTGCTGTCTCCAGTTGCCAGTAAAGCGGTTATAAAAACATTCTGTCTAGAAGCGATAACTTATGGATTCCGGACAGTCTTCGTAAATCCATGGTATGTCCCCTATGCTTATACAATCCTGTCACCCCATGGCATTAAAGTAGGAGCGCCTATTGGCTTTTCGCTAGGCGGTGCCACTACAAGAGTTAAAGTAGAGGAAACGAAAGCGGCGATTGAAGATGGAGCTTCGGAAATCGATATGCTTGTGAACCTGGGAGCGATGAAATCCAGAGAATTCAATGCAGTTTATCAAGATATCGATGCTGTGGTAAGAGCTGCTGGAGGATTGACAACGAAGGTAATCATCGAGACCTCATTGTTAAACCAAGCTGAGAAACGAGAAGTGACGGAAATTGTCATGACAGCAGGAGCGGATTTTGTTAAAACAGCTACTGGATTCAACGGCGGAGGTGCGACAGTAGAGGATATTGAACTTTTATCTAACATTTCTCAAGGTAAGATAGGTGTAAAAGCTGCGGGAGGCATAAAAACTTATGAAGATGCAGTCAAAATGATTGAGGCAGGCGCCACGCGAATTGGTGCAAGCGGGGCTGTAGCAATTATTCAGAACAGAAAATCAAAAGCCGACTACTAATTTGGAGGTGTAAAGATGGTAGATATGATGCTTGATTTTATGCTCGGGTCCTTAAGGGAAGTAAGCGGCTTCTATTTTGCACATCAATTGATTTTTAATGGCCTAATTATAGGTGGTGTATGCCTGAAGCTGTTCACGAAGAAGAGAACGAAGCAGACATAAAAGGGTGGGACATGAATGAAGACGCTTAATCTGTATGGAGTTGAAGATATAAGGTTTGAACAATCTCCGCGCCCAACGATCGAAGCGCAACACGATGTAATCATAAAAATCACTGCTGCAGGCATTTGCGGTTCCGATCTGTCGCGTTATAAAAAGCTTGGTCCCTATAGAGCTGGTATGACATTCGGTCATGAATTCTCAGGGGTGGTGGAGGAAACGGGAGCAGCTGTTACTAATGTTAAAAGAGGAGATAGAGTGGCTGCTTGTCCAACACATGCATGTGGAAACTGCTACTATTGCAAAAGCGGTCAGCCTTCGCAATGTGAGGAATTAATGGTCATCGGATCCAAAGTACCTGGTGCTTTTGCAGAGTATGTGAAGTTACCAGCTATGCATGTTATACCACTTCCTCCTGAAGTGAATGATGAGACGGCAGCACTTATTGAGCCTGCTGCTGTTGTAGCTCATGGTTTCTATCGGACACAAATCAAACCTGGAGCAACTGTTGCTGTAATGGGAGCTGGAAGTATCGGGCTGCTTGCGATACAATGGGCTAGAATTTTCGGAGCGAAGACAATCATTGCCATAGATATTGATAAAAGAAAATTAGATATTGCTTTGGAAGTTGGAGCCGATCATGTAATTGATAGTTCGGCAGCTGAACCTCATGAAGCGATACTGGCATACACAGATGGAATTGGAGTTGACCTAGCAATTGAATCAGCCGGTTCACCAGTGACATCTGCACAAGTGTTATCACTTCCTAAAAAAGGCGGAGAGATTGTCTATTTGGGTATCCCATACGCTGATATACGAATAGAGCGATTTTATTTTGAGAAAATCGTCAGAAATGAGCTTACCATTCACGGCTCTTGGAATGCTTTATCTGCTCCATTTCCTGGTAAAGAGTGGACTAACGCTATTCATTACATGAAAACTGGCCAAATAAATGGAGAGAAAATGATAAGTCATCACATACCTTTAAGTGATGGTCCAGCAATTTTCAAGCAGCTTACCGATCGAAGTATTGATGCCGTGAAGGTGCTATTTCATCCATAATATCACTAAGAAGATGTATGGAATTACATCTTCTTTTTTGTGTAATGAGGTCTGAAAATTAAAGATCATGTTTATAAAATGACTTGCCGGGAATACAAAAACCATGAAACACTTCAATACAATTTAGGAGGCATACAACATGTTAGCACAAAATAAAATCGAAACCTTCCAAAATGAAAATGATGTGATCGTAAGAGTGAACGAATTGAAATCCAAAGGAATCCAAGAAAACAAAGTAACAGTAATTACAGACAAGAAACCTGAAACTTCAATTCTCGCAGACAGATTGAGCGTGAATTATAAGGAAGCTAAAGGCTCCTTTGGTGATAAGGTATCTGCTTTGTTTTCCGGTGATGATCCTGAAGAAAAAGCGTTAGAAGATCTTAACTTAAACCAAAAAGAAACTGACCGTTATGTAGATGAATTGAAGAGCGGTAAGATCCTGTTGTTTGTACATCCATCAGCACAGCAGAATTTACAGGCAGATAGTTCAGCAACAAATCGTGATACATTGAGAGCAGAAGAAAATAACGCAACACCTAACAACACAACACCTGGAAATAACACGACACAAACTGGCAATACTGCATTTGCAGATTTAAATAGCGGTAAAACAGGACAACCTAAGGCTTCTCAAACAGAACAGATGGAATTACATGAAGAAGTAGTCGATGTTGATACTAACTCAGTAAAATCTGGGGAGGTTAACATTGATAAACGTACGGTGACAGATCAAGAAGAGTTCGATGTTCCTGTTACTAAACAGGAAGTGAATATTGAGCGTCGTCCAGTCAACAAAGTAAGTGAAAAAGGTAAAACGGCTGAAGTGTATACAGAAAAAGATGAAATCCACGTTCCGGTATTCGAAGAGAAAGTAGATGTGGATAAGAAAGACGTCATCAAAGAAGAGATTGTCGTCAATAAGAAAGATGTAAAAGAGAACGTCCACGTACGTGAAAATGTGAGACGTGAAGAAGCGGAAATAAAAGACAGCACAAAAAAGAATAACGATTTAAAATAATAATTAAAAAGCTCACCAGTATACGCTGGTGAGCTTTTAATGTCTTAACGATTCAAATCACTCAGGCCAGAACTATGCTCGTTTGGCAGCTCTGGCATTTCGGGTACCGGGAAGCCGGCAGGAGGCTGAGATACAGTAAATTCTCCGCCGTTTCTGCTAGGTACAGTTCCCTGAATTATTTCAGCAATTCGAGTAGGATCCAGACGGAAATTGAACTGCGTGTTATGATAGCCCATTTCTACGAATTTCCGGCATTCTGGATATTTATTGATATCATAATTTGGTATAGGGAAAATCTTGCCCCAATCGACTCCGAGTGTTTCCAATGCTTTGGCGAAAGCATTTTGATGGGCATTGTCGCGGACGATAAGGAATCCAAGCGTTTCGCGGAATGTTGCATTTGTACTCATCTCGTAAATTCGAGTTTTTTGGAGAACACCTGTCGATTCAAGTACGACATTGTTTAGCAAGTCTGCTATAAGATTTCCGTGGTTGTAGACCCAAGAGCCGTTCCATGGATTTCCTGCAGCATCGAACGGGATAGATGACTGTGCACCGATTATATAGTGGTGCGGATTAACATTCGGTGTGTGTTCAATTGGTCCGTCAAGTGGTGCCCCATCAGGCGCGGTGTTACCTGCACCACCTTCACCAGACTCGTCTAGAAGAGCATTAATCGTGCTTTGCACCAATTCGACGTGCGCAATCTCTTCCAGGAAAATACCTCGAAGCAGGTCGCGAAACTGTTTTTCCTTCCCGCGGAAGTTAGAGCCTTGGAAGAAATATTGCATCATGGTACGCATTTCTCCGTAGTGGCCGCCTAAGATTTCCTGCAGTGCTTTTGCTGCGGCGGGGTCGGGCTTGTCTGGCTTTATGATATTGATTAGTTCTTCTTTGTAATAATACATGTATGAGCACCTCAACTTCTTGTCAATTTACTCTTATTGTCCTCTGCCATGTTTCCCATTATTCATTTTCACTTAGGAATATGGTATTGTTTTTCCTTTAATCTGCCTGTTCTCTATGGATATTCCCGAAAAAAAGATGCTATAGTAAAAAGTAATCATACTTTATTTGAAGCTAGGAATGAGGAGCAGAGAAATGCTATATCAACAGGAATTACATCAGCACTATCTGAAGAATATAGATCAAATAGTAGAGAAGTGGTATGCAGCTGCCGATAAAACGAGCGGCGTTTATGCGGTAACAGAACCAGATGCTATTGCACAACTGAAAGCGCAGAATAGAGGATTTCATGAGCAATTCTGTGAAGTTTTGAATCAGGATTCAGATGTGTCTTGTGATGCATTTGAGGATTGGATTGTTTCTATTGCTAAGGATGATCGGCATTTGGATACACCGATCGAAGCAATCATTAATGAGTTTTATCGAAATCAAACTTTATATCTTGATGTACTGCGGGATTTCTGCAGAGAAAAGAAGGTAGATGCCCAGACAGCTTTGAACTATAATGAGAAAATTACCGATTCGTTTAATCAGGTGATCGTCTGGTTCATCCGGGAAAATGCAAAACAATCTCAATTCAAGTTACAGGCACAGCAGGACATGATATTAGAACTGAGTACACCAGTTATTTCTTTGACGCCTACTGTGGCACTTCTGCCGCTTGTTGGAGAAATAGATACACACCGTGCTCAATATATGATGGAAAATGTGCTCCATAGCTGCTCTAAGCTCGGAGTCGATCATCTGTTTATTGACATGTCAGGTGTCTTAGTGATTGATACAATGGTAGCTCATCGGATATTTTCGATTGTCGAATCGTTAAAGCTGCTCGGTGTAGAGACAATTATTTCCGGTATGCGGCCCGAAATTGCGCAAACCTCGACGCAGCTAGGGATTCCATTTAGCGAGCTAAAGACTACGCATTCCTTGAAAAATGCTGTGGAAAAAATCATGCTTACAAAATAAATTAAGTGAAAATAAGAGCTTTATTAAGCTCTTATTTTTTATTTCTTCGACAAAAGTCGACTTTCTTCATAATTTCAGAAGAAAGTAGTACAATAACATACGTATAGTGCATACTATCTACTATCGGAGGGGTTACATATGAGTAAAGTAGCAATAATCACAGGGGCTGGCAGCGGTTTAGGACAAGCAACAGCAGTCCGACTTGCAGAAGAAGGCGTAAATATCGCAGTAGTTGATGTTAGTGAAAAAGGAGCTAACGAAACTGTTGAATTAGTGAAAGAAGCCGGAGCGGAAGCGATTTTCATTCAAGCAGACGTATCCAAAGAAGCAGATGTTAAGAATTATGTAGATAAAACAGTAGAGCATTTCGGTACGATAGATTATTTCTTCAACAACGCTGGTATCTCAGGAAGCGGTAAATACTTCCTTGATTCTGATGTTGCAGAAATTGAACGCATCGTTGGTATCAATTTACTGGGCGCACTTTATGGTGTTCGTTATGTAGCGGAAGTAATGGTGAAAAATGGCGGAGGTTCCATTGTAAATACTTCCTCCAGTGCCGGTGTGATTGGACAGGATTCTGTAGTTACGTATGCAGCGACTAAACATGCAATCGTTGGTTTGACAAAGAGCTTGGTTGCTGAATATGCGAAAGACGGTCTTCGTGTGAATGCAATTGCACCAGGTCCTACAGAAACGAAAATGGTTGCTGAGTTTTATGCAGCAAATCCGAAAATGAAAGAAAACGCAACTGGCGGTATTCCGCAGAAACGTCTTGGAACTCCGGAAGAAGTGGCGGAGCTTGTTACATTCCTTCTTACTTCTAAAGCGCAGTACATCAATGGAGAAGTTGTCCGCATTGATGGCGGATTTACGAATACAAAATAATTTGTAAGAGAAGTCACCTTGCTATAAGCAAGGTGACTTTTTTATATATAAAAAAATACTCCGGAAATGCCTTGCGGCAATCCGGAGTATTTCAAGCAATTAACGGGAGTAGAACTCAACGATAAGTGCTTCGTTGATTTCAGCAGGAAGCTCAGAACGCTCAGGGTAACGAGAGTAAGTTCCTTGCAAGCTGCTTGCATCGAACGTCATGTAATCTGGTACGAAGTTGTTCGCTTCAACAGAAGTAGCGATGATATCAAGTTTAAGTGATTTCTCACGAACACCGATAACTTGACCAGGTTTTACGCGGTAAGATGGGATATCTACGCGTTTACCGTCTACAGTGATGTGGCCGTGGCCAACGATCTGACGAGCTTGTCTGCGAGTACGAGCCAAGCCTAGACGATATACAAGGTTATCAAGACGAGATTCAAGAAGAGTCATGAAGTTCTCACCATGGATACCTTTCATTTTACCAGCTTCCTCGAATGCACGACGGAATTGGCGCTCGTTCATGTTGTACATGTAACGAAGTTTTTGTTTCTCTGCTTGCTGCAAGCCGTATTCGGATTGCTTTCTGCGTTGGTTTGGACCGTGTTGTCCTGGTGGGTAAGGGCGTTTGTCAAGCTCTTTACCTGTTCCGCTTAGGGAGATACCAAGACGACGGGATTTTTTCCATAATGGACCTGTATAACGTGCCATGGATAAATTCCACCTTTATTATTTTATTTGCATAAAATAAAAACAGAGTGTGCTCGGTTCACCTGTTGATTATGTTTTCATGTACCATCGCTCCGACAGCAGAGAGTTACACGATACACCTTCTGAAACAAGGAGAAACGAAGATTCGTCTCTTTATACGCCTTGCCAAGAAAGGAACAAAATCAGACAAATGGGAGTTCACATAGGCCGCCATTTATTTTACACAAAGAGTATTATAAGCTTTATGTCTGGTTAAAGTCAAGGCAATTAGGCAATAGAGATATAATGACTATAATTGTAAGTAAAAAGAACTAGGATATTAATTGAGAATTGAGTCTATTATCTTATATAATAGAATAAAACTACCAAAATGTAGGTGAGATGCAGATGGAGCGGCTAACTGACAGCAATCTTGAACAGGCAAAGCTTTATTTCTATCAGCTCCTAGTATCGAGAGAAAGCTATAGTTATAGAGAGATATTTGCGCTTATGACCGAAAATATGAAGAATCTGCTGCAGGCAGACAGTGTGGCGCTATACATATATGATGAATGGCAGCAGCGATTGGAGCGCGTAAGCTATGCAGGACCGAGACAGAGGGGATTCCGTTTGTCTATCGATTATATTCACCAATATGTTTGTATGCCTGACATGTTAAGGGAATTCCCGCATGTATTGGATAAAGTTTTACCTTTACAGCATCCAAATGAAAGTGTAATCGGATTCCTTTATGTCGGAGGAGGCGGAGAGAAGATTCCTGATTGCAGGGAACTTGCTTGGGAGATCGGGAATTGTGTTACCCACCTTATTCGTACGTACCAAGCGAAAGAAGATGAACAGCACACTGCTCACTTATATGAAGCAACGACAAATTTGCATGCTTCTATCGATATGCATGATGTTCTCAGAGTGCTGATTACCACTTTGCAGCGGACTTATCCGCAATTCGCTTATGCACTTTTGCTCGCTCAGGACTATCATGGAGATACAGATCTGCCAATCAAAAACCTGATTTATGATTATTCTGTCCATGAAGCTAGTACTCGGGCATATATGACCGGTGAAGTACAGGTAGAAGAAAGTGCAAAGGGACAGGTAATCAATCGCTATGTACCGCTGAACGGTAAACAAGGTATTTATGGTGTATTGCATGTCTCAATGCCGGCAGCTATGAAATACACGAAAGTGGATCATAGTTTTATTACAAAACTAGCCGATTCAGCAGGAAATGCACTTGAGAATGCCCGACTGTATCAGCACTCTAAAAAACTCATCAGTGATCTTCAGTTAATTAATGAGACATCGAAGAAAATGAATGCGAACCTGCGTCTGTCAGATACAATCACCTTGATGCATCAGCAAATCCGAGATACGTTCGGCGGGGAAGAAATTGGATTCATCTTATATAGAGGAGATCAAGACGCAGGTGACATACTGAACGGCAGTACAGGTTTTTTCTCTGAACCTAATTCCCATATCTTCTTGGAATGGATTGCGCGGCATTGCCGAGATGCCCAAGGAGAGGCGATGTTTATCAGCAACTTCCAGGAACGTTATCCCGATGTACCGCTTCCTTATCGATCTTTGCTTGTGATTCCGATGGTAAGGTCGGAACAGCTGCAAGGAGTTGTGCTTGTACTGCATCGCAATCCTAGCTTTTTTACTTTTGAATCATTCCGGCTTATCGAATCGCTTGTTCAACATTCGTCATTGTCAATTGTTAACTCTATGCTTCGTGAGAGACTTGAGAATTTGGTGATCACAGATTACCTTACGAATCTATTTTCAAGAAGTTATCTGGACGAAAGGATGCATGCGCATATACGAGAAGATGCTCAAGGCGGCTTCATCCTTATTGACGTGGATGACTTTAAAAAGGTGAATGATACATATGGGCATAATACAGGTGATTATCTTTTGATCCAAGTGGCCAATCTTATTAAAGATTTGCTCGGTCCGTCAGATGTAGCGGCAAGATGGGGCGGGGAGGAACTGGCAATTTACCTGCCGCATGCGTCCTATGAGCAGACAATAATGAAAGCAGAAAGAATTGTTCAAAGTGTTGCAGGTTCAACACGTCCTGCAGTTACAGTTTCGTGCGGGGTATCCACTTGGACAGCTGCTGACCGTCCAGCAGTGCATAACCTATTCTCTAGAGCGGATCGTAAGCTCTATGATGCAAAACGACTTGGGAAAAATAGATATTGTATTTAAAAAAACAGCTTCCAATAGCGGAAGCTGTTTTTTTATTTAGTCAAATGCTTAACGAGTACCTCGATGAATTTTTCCAAGTACTTCTGGTCTGTTTCGTCGAAACGATTTTTGGAAGGACTATCGATGTCAAGCACTCCGTAGGATTTGCCGTTAACGACGATAGGAACAACAATCTCGGACTGGCTTGCTGCGTCACATGCGATATGACCAGGGAATTGATGTACATCGGCTACTAGCTGGGTTTTATTTTCTGCTACAGCAGTTCCGCAAACCCCTTTACCAATTTTGATACGTACACACGCTGGAAGGCCTTGGAATGGTCCAAGAATTAACTCTTCCTCTTTATGAAGATAAAAACCGACCCAGTTCACATCATCCAAGAACTGATTCAAAAGAGCAGAGGCATTCGCCAGATGAGCGATTTCGTCTTCTTCGCCAGTTAGCAATGCATCTAGCTGTTTAACGAGTAATTCATAGTCCTTTTCACGGGAACCGCTATAAGCTTTTGTTTCGAACATATTATTTCCCCCATATAATTGATTTCTGTAATTCGACAGATGGCGCGAGATTTGGCGAGCGAAAGATGCAGGGATGCATCCTTCGCTGTCGTATACAACAGATAGAGGAGCTGAGAAGATTGAAAAAAAATGACACGAAACAAAAAGTGATGGACGCCGCTTGTCAATTGTTCTACACAAAAGGCTACCATGGGACATCTGTCCGCGATATTGCGGGAAAAGCTTCGGTCAATGTCTCCTTGATTAACTATTATTATAAGAGCAAGCAAGGACTTCTGGAAGCATCCGTCGTGCTGTATTACGAGGAATATCTTGCTGTGCTGGAGAAAACAGCCCAAAAACGAGGGCAGGACTCTTCCAGTACCTATCTGAAACAATTAATTGAAGCAATTATACATTATAAACTCTCGCGGAATCAATTCACGGCTTTCATCCAAAGGGAGCTTATGCTAGATTCCGTCTTTGTCAGGGAAATGGCGGTAACGTATCTAGCGAAGGAGAATCATACGTTGAAACAAGCCTTTCGTGATTACTTGGAGTCGAATGGGATAAGGGAACGAGAAGGAGTTTATCTTTACATGCAGCTTTCCGGTATGCTGTCTGCCCCATTCATGATGAACAAAGAGATGAAAGGAATGCTGCTGACAGAAGAATCACGCCGCTATTTTTGCAGTATGTACACATCGAGTATCCACCATTGGATCGATACATTGACAACGGTTTCCTCCGCTGCATTGCGTGCAGTATCAGCCAATTGATGCATCACTCCGGGAAAAACATGGAAAATAACAGAGAAATTTGAAAAAATTTAGCCATATTTGCGGTTTACATGGTATCATATTAGTATTAAAAATAGATAACGATTATTAGGGTATTACTCCTTTTTCCCGAGTATTGGTTAGGAGGCTGGACATTGCCGTACATCATCGGAGGTATTATTTTAATCATCGCCTTAATCATCTTGGGCTTGATTATGAGAAAGCGAGTTTATGATGAAGTGGACCGGCTTGAGAGCTGGAAAATGGATATAT
Organism: Terribacillus saccharophilus; assembly: GCA_900110015.1. Lineage (GTDB taxonomy): Bacteria > Bacillota > Bacilli > Bacillales > Amphibacillaceae > Terribacillus > Terribacillus saccharophilus. Next base: position 55,390 of record FOCD01000001.1, read on the forward strand.
CGAACCGCAACGTATCGGAAGAATTAGCGAAAGTGAAAGCGTTGAACCTGTCTGGAGAAACACAGGAAAAATTCGAATCGTGGAAGGAACGCTGGGATCATATCGTAACCAAAGAGCTTCCAGATACAGAAGAGGCTCTTTTTGATGCGGAGGAAGGTGCTGACCGCTATCGTTTCAACAAAGCGAAGCAGCATCTGGAGCGAGTAGAAGCGACACTGTCCCAAGTTGAGGATAAGATTGAAGCTATGTTCCGTGAGCTGGATGAGCTGCTTGCATCAGAAGAAGAAGCACGCAAGCAGGCAGAAGCTTTACAGCCTGCACTTCAGACGCTGAAGCGTACGATTTCGCAGCATCGTCATCAATTCGGAAAAGCCGATGTGCGTTTTGAGACAGCGATTGCTGAGCAAATCACGCAGCTGGCTACCTATCATTCACTTATTGAATCTGGCAACTACTTCGAAGCCAATCAGCTCATTACAGATGTGAAGATGAAAACAGAGTCACTGGGAGCAGAGATTGAGGCATTCCCTCAAGCTTACAAGCAGGTGAAGCAAGATCTTCCGTCACAAGTTACGGATCTGCTTGGCGGCATCCGCGAGATGAAACAGGATGGCTACCGTATCCATCATCTTGGTTTTGAAGACGAGCTGAAGGCTGAGAAGGAAAGATTGGATCTTCTTATCAAACAGCTGGAAGCAGGCGATACAGAAGAGACTAATTTAGTTATCCCTGCTTTGGAAAGCCGTATAAAAGAAATGTATCAGCTTCTAGAGAACGAGGCTGTTGCCAAGAATTATGTGGATTCCAAATTCGAGCAATACGTCCATGCTGTCGAGAAGAAAACAGAGTCCTATATCAAGACGAAAGAAGAAGTTGATCTGCTTAGGGAGTCGTATTTCTTTACTGACAATGATGTAGAATTCCATCTGAAGCTTGAGACAAAGATATCCAGACTTATCAAACAGCTTGAAACGCTGCAACAAGAAATAAATGATGAGCTTGTATCACATGCAAAGCTGAAAGAAGAGCTGGAAACGGGCTTCCGTGAACTGAGTGCTATAGAAGAAGAACACGAGGCAATCCGTGAAAAGATCAAGACATTGCGTAAAGATGAATTGGAAGCAAAAGAGAAAATAGCTGACATGCGGCAAAAGCTATACGATGTAAATCGTAAACTGCAAAAAAGTAATATCCCAGGTGTGCAGCAGGAAGTCTGGCAGAAGGTAGAAGAGAGCCAAGAGAAAACTTCCCTCACAATGGAAGTGCTCGAGGCACATCCTCTAGATATGGCTGAGGTCCGCACACATCTGCAGGAAGCAGAGGAAGTCACCAATGCAACGATCGAACAAATTGAGCATTTACTAGAACAAGCTTATTTGGCAGAAGTAGTGATTCAGTATTCCAACCGTTACCGCAGTCAATATCCGCTGCTTGCGGCAGAAATGGCTGAATCAGAGAAGCTGTTCCGTGAATATCAATACGAACAAGCTTTGGAGCGGGCTGCTCGTGCATTACAAGATATAGAACCAAAAGCGCTGGAACGCTTGGAAAAACATATCAAGGTTCCCAGCTGATAAATAAAGCAATCCCTTGCCACATGCGAGGGATTGCTTTATTTTAGTAGAAGACAGTTTGAACAGTGGGGGACGGATAATGATTTACTTTGATAATAGTGCAACAACGAAGCCGCACCCAGATGTGCTTATCAGTTACACGGAGGCAGCACAAACGTATTTTGCCAATCCTTCTTCTTTACATCGATTGGGTGGCAGTGCTGAACAGTTGTTAACCGCATGCCGGAAACAGGCGGCACAGCTTTTACATGTCGGGGAAAATGAAATTCTTTTCACATCCGGCGGAACAGAAGGAAATAATCTAGCAATAAAAGGAACAGCATTACAGAAAAAACGTATTGGGAATCATATTATTACGACGACCGTAGAACATCCTTCTGTCTTGGAGACTTGTGCGGAACTAGAGAACCAGGGCTTTAAGGTGACATATGTTGATGTGGATAAGTACGGCTATGTGACGGCTGAAAAGATAAAAGCAGCCATAACAGATCAAACGATTCTTGTAAGTGTGATGCATGTGAATAATGAACTTGGTACCATCCAGCCAATTAAGACGATTGGTCAGATGCTAACTGAATTTCCTCATATTACATTCCACGTCGACCACGTCCAAGGAGCCGGTAAAGTGGCACTTGATATCAAGAAAAGTAATATTCATCTTTGTACGCTTTCAGCTCATAAATTTCATGGTATGAAAGGCAGCGGTATTCTGTATAAAGCTGCTGATACTCGTATAGTTGCGCAGCTGTCTGGCGGAGGACAGGAACAGGCGCTTCGTTCTGGAACCGAAAATGTACCTGGAATTACGGCTATGGTCAAAGCGCTGCGTTTGGCAATAGAAGAACTGAGAGTTCATCCTGCTAAGCTCTTTGAACTGCGAGAGAGACTTTGGGCTGGCCTTTCGAAAATGGATGATGTGGTACTTCATTCTCCACCTGCTGGTGCTCCGCATATCGTGAATTTTTCTGTACCAGGATTGAAGCCTGAGGTGTTGGTGCATGCTCTTGGAGAAAAGGATATTTATGTATCGACAAAATCAGCATGCTCCTCCAAAAACAGCGATGCAAGTGCGGTTCTGCTTGCTTGCGGAGTGCCGGATACACAGGCAGAATCCGCTATCCGAGTAAGTTTTTCTTATGATAATACACAGCAAGAAGTGGACTACTTCCTGCAGATTCTGGATAAGACATTAACACATTTAAAGAAAGTGATGAGGTAAGCATATGCAGTATGATCATATATTGATACGTTATGGAGAAATGGCACTGAAAGGAAAGAATCGGAAGCATTTCACCAAACAACTGGAATATAACGTGAAAGACCAAATCAGACCTTACCCGAAAGCGAAAATAGAGCGAACACGTGACCGGATGTATATTCATCTTCACGGAGAGAAACCTGAACCGATTGTAGAAGCGTGTCGGAATATTTTCGGTATCCATAGCTTCAGTTTAGCTATTCGAACTGAAAATGAAGAGCTGGCGATCAAACAAGCTGCATTGCAGCTATTGCTTGATAATACAGCTGGAACATCTTTCAAAATATCATGCCGCCGAACAAATAAGAAATTCCCGATAGACTCACAGGAGATGAACCAGCGCATTGGCGCATATGTGCTTCAAAATAGTGAAGGCTATCCTGTTGACGTAAGGAAACCAGGTGTCGATATCATGGTAGAAATACGCGAGCGAGCGACATATGTTACAGGCCAAAAAATCAAGGGACCAGGCGGATTGCCGGCAGGCAGCTCAGGTAAGACATTATTGATGCTTTCAGGCGGTATTGACAGCCCTGTCGCAGGGTACTTGGCAATGAAGCGCGGTGTGGAGATAGAAGCGATTCATTTCCATTCTCCTCCTTATACGAATGAACGTGCGAAACAGAAAGTGATCGATTTGGCACAAACATTATCGAAATTCGGTGCTAAAGTGAAGATTCATGTTGTTCCATTTACAGATTTACAAGTGAAGGTGCATCAAGAAATACCTTTTGGCTATAGCATGACGGTCATGCGTCGGATGATGATGCGTATCAGTGAACGAATTGCGGAAAAACACGGCATCATGTCACTTACTTCCGGAGAAAGTCTTGGTCAGGTCGCAAGTCAGACGATGGAAAGTATGTTTGCAATTAACGAAGTAACGAACTATCCAATTCTGCGTCCGTTAATTACGATGGACAAGTCTGACATCATCGATATTGCAAAGCAAATTGACACGTATGAGATTTCAACACGTCCATATGATGACTGCTGTACAGTCTTTGTACCGGAAGCACCTAAAACAAAGCCTCGCCGGGAAAAGGTCCACTTGTATGAAGGAACAATCGACTTTTCAGCTGAATTCGAACGAGCTATTGAAGGAACAGAAATCATCACTGCATTGCCAAATGAAGACAACTCACCATTTGCTGATTTATTGTAAAAACTTCCCATATAAATAATCTGTATGTTACTCTCCTTGTCGGCGCATGCTACTTGTACAAGGAGGTGACACACAATGGCTAACAACAACTCAAGCAACCAGCTAGTAGTACCTCAAGCGCAACAAGCACTAGATCAAATGAAATATGAGATCGCACAAGAATTCGGTGTACAGCTTGGCGGAAACGAAACTTCTCGTGCCAACGGATCTGTTGGAGGAGAAATCACTAAACGTCTTGTACGCACAGCACAAGAGCAATTAAGCAAATAATTTCATAAGTATGGCATAAAGGGGCAGCATTCGCTGCTCCTTTTCTGTGTAAAAACATAATGAAATGCTTATCCTATTGATGAAGGAGGCTGGAGAATATGTGGATAGTCATCAGTTTTGTGGGTGGTGTACTGCTGTTGATAGCAGTGGCTCTTGTTGTCAGAGTGACGATACATATTGGTTATGATCAAAAACAATGGAATATCCGAATTCTGATTTTCGGTATCTGCGTGCATAAACGCCAGTTAAAACAGCAATCATCCATAGAACACACGTCTGCCGATGATATAAAACAGCAGCTATCCAATCTCTTCACCGATCTCCAGAGGATTTGGAGCTCCTTACCCTATCTGCTAAAAATTACAAAGAGTGCAGAACTGCAGCAATTTCGCTGGCATACAACAATCGGAATGTCTGATGCAGCTACTGCAGGTACGATGGTTGGTTTGGTGTGGACTATAAAAGGAATAGTGAATCAGATAATCCGGTCGAATTTCCAGATCAGACAGCCCTTTGATATCCAAGTACAGCCGATTTTTCAAACTTCCTTCTTTGATACTAGCTTTCAATGCATAGTGTCTATTCGTACCGGGAAAGCTATGCAGGCTATTATATCCAATGCCAGAGGAAGATAGGAGGAGCGGTAATGGCAGATCATCCAATTCAAGGGTTAATGAAGACCGCAATGGAAAATCTGAAAGAAATGATTGATGTCAATACAATTGTTGGCGACCCCGTTGAAACACCTGATGGAAGCATCATCTTAACTGTATCTCGTGTTGGTTTCGGTTTTGCTGCTGGAGGAAGCGAGTTTGATTCAGCTTCTGAAGGTAAAAGCGATCAGAAAGAACTGCCTTTTGGAGGAGGAAGCGGTGGTGGCGTGTCTATCACCCCGATAGCCTTTCTCATCGTAGGACACAAAGGTGTCAAGATGATCCACTTGGATGAGCAGACACATTTGTATGAGAAGCTGATTGAAGCGGCACCGGCAGCAGTGGAAAAAATTCAAGAAATGCTCAAGCAGAATCCGAAGCAGAAAAAGCAGCAAAAAACGCAGCGATTCGATGACGAGACGATATATTGACTAAAAGGCCGCCTGTTGGTGGTTTTTTTAGTTTATAATCCGACATTATTCCGCTATAATTTAAAGATACTGAGCTTGAAACGGGAAAGCGCAAAGAGAGAAGGTTATACTTGAAACAGAAGATTAATCTGCGGACGCAGATGACTGCACTGGTATTCATTGTCGTGATCCTGGCTGTAACGACCACATTTGTCATGATCGGGATTGAAACAAGTAATAATATCAAATCCCAAGAACGGGACCGTGTGCTGCAAACTGCCAAGCTGATAGCAGTGGATCCAGTCGTTGTGAAAGCAACAGATGAAGAGGATTCCGCCACACTGCAGAAATTTACCACGCAGGCAATGGGGATTACGGACGCAGATTTTGTCGTCGTGATGAATATGGACAGCATTCGGCTGAGTCACCCGGATCCGGATCTAATCGGAAAACGCTTTGCCGGCGGAGATGAAACTCCTGCGATACAAGGAAAAGAATTTGTATCCAAGGCAAAGGGGACGCTTGGTTTAAGTTTGCGAGCATTTGCCCCGGTCTATAATGAACAAGGAGATCAAATCGGAGTTGTTGCGGTCGGTATAACGATGAATGAGTTAAATGAAATCATTCGTAACAATCGATTGCCATTATATTTAGCTACGATACTTAGTTTATTTATTGGTCTAATTGGAGCTGTCCTGCTGGCGCGTAAAATAAAACAGATCATGCACGGGATGGAACCAGATGAAATTGCAGCACTTTTAAGTGAGCGGAGTGCAATGCTGGAATCGATCAAAGACGGGATGTTAGCTGTTGATACGAATGGGAAAATTCAGATGGTCAACAAAGAAGGAAAAAGATTGCTGCAAGAGATGGGGATAAAAGGAGAACTGAAGAACCGTCATGTCGATGATGTGCTCCCAGTTACTAAACTTCATCAAGTTATAGCTTGGAATAAGCCGTTGATTGGACGTCAAGTAGAGCATAACGGGCTTACGCTTGTCATGAATGAAATTCCTATCCAGATCAAAGGGAAAACTGAAGGGGCAATTGCAACATTCCTTGATAGAACTGAATACAACCATCTGAACGAAAAGCTAACAGATACTATGCTGTACGCGGATGCGCTTAGGGCGCAAACTCATGATTTCATGAACAAGCTGCACGTGATTCTTGGTCTGTTGGAATTGGAAGATTACGATCAGCTGGAACGCTATGTGAAAAATGTTGCCGGTAAAGAGAGATCTGCTACCATTGCGATGATTCACCATCTTAAGAACCCAATCCTTGCCGGTTTCCTGCTTGGGAAGAAAAGCTATATGGCGGAAAATGGTGTTCAGCTGGAAGTGGATTGTAGAGATACAATACCGAATACATCTGAAAAAATGAATCAGATGCTAATTACCATATTAGGTAATTTGATGAACAATGCAGTAGATGCTGTTGATCAGCAGCCAGAAAAGCGTGTCCAGCTTTCTATGAAGTATAACGATGGACAGCTCTTCTTAGAGCTGACAGACACAGGAAAAGGGATCAGTAAAGAGCAGCAGGAGAAAATTTTCACACAAGGTTTTTCCACAAAAGGAAACGACCGCGGCTTTGGCCTTTATCAAGTGGAAGACTATGTGCACAAGCTGGGCGGCTATCTTGTCCTTACAAGTGAGCCGGGTGAAGGAACTACCTTCAGTGTCCAGCTGCCGTATGATATACAGGAGGATGTAACAAATGATTAAAGTACTGATCGTTGAAGATGATCCGATGGTTAGCGAATTGAACAAACGCTATGTTAAGCAAATGAGTGGATTCGCAGCTGTCGGAGCTGCTCAGAATTATAAGGAAGCCCTTGAATTCATTCAGCAAAATGAAGTCGACCTTCTTCTTTTAGATGTATATATGAAAGGTAAGAACGGAATTGAATTGCTTAAAGAAATTCGTAAACGCGACCAGAAAGTGGATGCTATCATCATTTCTGCGGCAAGCGAGAAACCGATGATACGGGAAGCGCTGCAATACGGAGCTGTCGATTACTTGATTAAGCCTTTCGAGTTCGACCGGTTCCAGAATGCGTTAAGTGGCTATCGGAAGCGTCAGCTTATCTTCAGCAACAAAGAAGAGATGACGCAGCAGGAATTAGACAGCCAGCTTCTGCAGCTGCCTGAGCAGGAGCAAATGATGCAACTGCCAAAAGGTCTTACAAGAAGCACGCTAAAGGTTGTATGGAACAGTATTCTTACTTTCCGTTACAATTTCTTCACAACAGAAGATATTGCGAAGGAAACCGAAATGTCGCAAGTATCTGTACGAAAATACCTGAAGTTCCTGGAAGATGTACAGCTGCTTGAAGTGGAAATGCATTATGGCAGCATTGGGCGTCCGGTCTTCAAATATCGTGTTAATGCAAATACTTCCCATCATATCAGCCAATATATCTGACAAAGAGAGACTGGGACATAACTTAAACCGAATGTTATTCTTGAGCGCCGCTTCGGCAGCATAGCTCTATATATCTTAATGTACAAAAAACCAGACAGTGCCGTATTATTTTACGACGGTATTGTCTGGTTTTTTGTTATACTTAAAGGCTTTTGTTCCAGCCTATTTTTAATTTTGAATAGTGATGATGACCTTGCCGTAGGCGTGGTGCTGATCGAGATAGGTGAATGCCTCTTTAAACTCTTGGAATGGATATACTTTATCTACTAGAGGGCGAATTTTATCTGCTTCTATTAAATTTTTCAGCTCTACCAAGTCATCGGTATTATGTTTTTTTAAAATGTTGCCTAATCTTTTACCGCTTCCCAACGTGAAGATAGGACCAAGCAGCATCGCCTCGAACATTTGGGATACAGATCCGCCGACCATCACATAAACACCGTTCTTGGCCAGCAATTTCTTGTAAGTAGCAAGATGCTGATAGCCGTTAATGGCCAAAATTGCATCGAAGGAGCCGTAATACTCGGTTAAATTGGTTTTTTCATAATCTAATACATAATCAGCACCTAATAACTTCATATTTTCCCTGTGCTTGTTACTGCAAACAGCAGTGACAGTCGCTCCGAAAGCTTTGGCAATTTGGACAGCAAAAGTTCCGACACCGCCTGATGAACCATAAATCATTATATTGTGTCCCGGCTGTAAATGAACTGTGTCCCGCAATGCTTGTAATGCAGTCAATGAAGCTAGAGGAACGGCCGCGGCTTGAATATGAGAAAGGTTGACCGGTTTCAAAGCAAGTGCCTTTTCTGGAACAGCAACATATTCAGCCAAGGACCCGAATCCATAATTGGACAAATCAGCATATACTGCATCACCTGGTTTGAAGCGTTTTACTTGTTTACCGGCAGCTTTCACGACACCTGAAATATCGCTTCCAGGAATTATATGCCTTGGCTTGAATAACCCGTAAGTAAAACGAGCGAGAAAGGGTTTGCCTTTTAGCAGGACTAAATTAGCTTGGTTAAGTGAGGCAGCATGTACTTTTATTAGAAGCTCATCGTCTTTTGGCACAGGAACAGGGACTTCTTCCGCTTTGAGTACACAAGGAGAACCATAACTCCGCGTCGTTATTGCCTTCATCATCAGCACGCTCCTTTCTTACTGTTTGTCACGCTATTGTATTCTGGTAATATTGCTTACATGCTAGAAACACTGGTCATAATAGGCAGGAATACACTATTGATTTGAAAGACAACCTAAGGAAAATCGACCGTCGTTTTTTAATTACAAAAGTTATATTTAATTTAGTTTAGTTAAAAAATAACACAGTTAATTTTGGTTAAATTAGAATAGTCGTATCTACTTAGGGGGTGCATTACTTATGGAAATGAAATCGCATACAAGCGATCCACAATCCAACAACCAAAAGCCATCAGGCTTTAACAAAATTATGGAATGGAAAGTTGGCGTTATGCCGCTTCCGGTGTATATCGTATTAGCAATCATCGTTCTTATTGCTGCATACACCAACCAATTACCTACTGACATGATCGGCGGCTTCGCAGTCATCATGGTACTAGGTGTGCTGCTAGGGGATATCGGTCAGCGCATACCTTACTTTAACAGCATCGGGGGACCAGCAATTCTATCCTTGTTCGTTCCGTCCATGCTTGTATTCTTTGACACATTGAGCTCAACTACTTTGGAAGCTGTAGATCAGCTGATGACATCAGACGGATCCAACTTCCTGTACTTCTACATCGCATGTTTGGTTGTAGGTAGTATTCTTGGTATGAACCGGACAGTCCTTATCCAAGGCTTTATCCGTATGTTCATTCCATTGGTAACTGGTACGATTGCTGCAGTTGGAGTAGGTACTTTAGTCGGCATGCTGTTTGGTTACAGTGCACATCATACATTCTTCTATATTGTTGTTCCGATCATCGCAGGTGGTATCGGTGAAGGTATCCTTCCATTGTCTGCAGGTTATGCAGGTGTTCTTGGAGGAGATGCTTCGACTTATATCTCTCAATTGGTTCCAGCAGCAATTATCGGTAACGTTTGTGCCATCATCATCGCTGGTCTAATGAAAAAACTTGGTGAAAAACGTCCAGAGCTTGCAGGACATGATAAACTAGTTCGCTCCAACAAGGGCGATAAAGTATTGGAAGCTGCAAAAGAAAGCTCAAATAAAGCAATTGATTTCAGTTTGATGGGAGCAGGTCTCCTTGTTGCAATGAGTTTGTTCGTTCTTGGACGAGTTGTAGAGCATTGGATTCACGTTGTGGCTGGCTTCACATTGTCTGGCGCAATAATCATGATCATCGCTGCAACAATCATCAAGTCTGGTAACTTGCTGCCTGCTAAGCTTCAAACTGGTGCGCAGCAGCTGTACAAATTCGTTTCTACAGCATTCACATGGCCTTTGATGGTCGGTTTGGGTATTGTCTTCATTCCGCTTGAGGATGTAGCTAGTGTATTCACAATCGGCTTTGCAGTAACTTGTGCTTCAGTTGTTATTGCAATGGCTACTACTGGTTACTTTGTAGGTAAATTGATGAATATGTATCCTGTTGAAGCTTGTATCGTTACAGCTTGCCACAGTGGTCTTGGCGGTACAGGGGACGTTGCAATCCTTTCTGCTTCCGGCCGTATGGCGTTGATGCCTTTCGCGCAGATCTCCACTCGTCTTGGTGGTGCTGCTACAGTTATTGGTGCAACAGCATTAATGCATTTCTTCGGATAATGAGCAAAGCTCAGCTTCGGCTGGGCTTTTTGCTTGCAGCAAAGCCAGTTCTCGCTTCTGTCCGCCGGTTTTGATACAATAAGGCAGATGCAGTGAAATGGAGGAAAAGATACGTGGAACAACAGAATGTAGAGAAAGTTTACCAAGCGCTTGACCAGATGGCCGAGGCATTGGAAACACGTGAAAACATACCTTATCTTGATGCACTTGGTGCAGCAATGGAATATATATTGGATCGCGATACAGAACTAACAGAACAGCCATTATTAAAACAGCAGCTTGAGAAGCATGCGGCTGTGTTTGACGATCAGAGCTACCAGAAAGAAGAGATTCGAAAAGGTATCCAATTGTCTATCCTAAAAGGTATGAAAGGTGCTACGCAGCAGCAGCACATGCTCACGCCTGACACCGTTGCAATGCTAATTGGATACTTAACGAATAAGTTTATTGGAAAAAATGAAGATTTTCGTATTTTTGACCCAGCTGTAGGTACAGGGAATTTGCTTACAGCAGTTTTGAATCAAGTTGAGCGGGAAGGGCATGCTTACGGCAGTGATGTGGATCCAACTTTGATCCAGCTCGCGGTTATGAATGCCAATATGCAAGAAAGGCAAATTGAATTCTTCCATCAAGACAGCCTTCGCCCATTTCTTTTGGAACCGGTCGATCTTGTCGTAAGTGATTTGCCAGTCGGTTATTATCCTGACGATATCCAAGCGGCGCAATTCGAACTAAAGGCAGAAGAGGGTCATTCTTATTCCCATCATCTGTTCATTGAACAAAGTCTTCATTATACAAAAGAAGGCGGTTACCTGTTATTTGTCGTGCCAAACTTCTTGTTTGAAAGCGATCAAGCTCGCTCTCTGCATACATTCCTGCAGCAGCATGCGCATATCTTAGGACTACTTCAGTTTCCAGAGAGCATGTTCAAAAATGAATCTCAAGCAAAAAGTGTTTTGATTCTGCAGAAAAAGGGGACGCTAACTACAGCACCGAAGCAGGCATTGCTCGTACAGCTTCCTTCCTTTAAGAACCCAAATGCAATGGCAAATGTCCTGAAACAGATCAATGATTGGTTCGATAATGAGTTATCTGGTTTAAAAAACTAAAAAAATTAACGAAAACTAAAACAAGTCCTCGACATATCTTGCAATGAGCTTGTCGAGACAGGTAAAATAGGGAAGTACGTAAAAGTTTACAAGGGGCTGAACATGTTGAGTAATATTTTAGCAATCAACGCTGGTAGTTCTTCATTAAAATTCCAGCTAATCCACATGCCTGAGGAAGACGTAAAGGCAGTGGGTCTCGTAGAACGTATCGGACTGAATGATTCCATCTTCACTATCAAATTTAATGGTGAAAAAGATGAAACAACTAAAGATATTGAAAATCATGAAGAAGCAGTAAAAATGTTGCTTGAAAAGCTGACTTCCACAGGCGTTATTTCATCTTTAGACGAAATTGACGGCGTTGGACACCGTGTTGTACACGGCGGAGAAAAATTCAGTGATTCTGTTCTTATCACAGATCAAGTGATGGAAGAGATTGCGGAAGTATCCGAGCTTGCACCATTACACAACCCAGCAAACTTAACAGGAATCCGTGCATTCAAGGAAATTCTGCCGAACATTCCGGCTGTCGCTGTTTTCGATACAGCTTTCCATCAGACAATGCCGCCTGAATCTTATCTATATAGTCTTCCATACGAATATTATGAAAAATACGGCATCCGTAAATATGGATTCCATGGAACAAGCCATCAGTATGTTTCCCAGCGTGCTGCTGAATTGATGGATCGCCCAGTTGAACAGCTTCGCTTGATCTCCTGCCACCTAGGTAACGGAGCAAGTATTGCTGCTATCGAAGGCGGAAAATCTGTTGATACATCCATGGGCTTCACACCACTTGCTGGTGTAACTATGGGTACGCGTTCCGGTAACATCGACCCTGCACTTATTCCATTCATCATGCGCAAAACAGGCAAAACTGCTGATGAAGTATTGCATGTTTTGAACAAAGAAAGCGGAATGCTTGCTCTATCTGGTTTCTCCAGTGATTTGCGCGATATCGAAAGCAAATCTGAAGCAGGCGATGAGCGTGCAGAGCTTGCACTTGATGTGTTTGCGGAACGAATTCACAAATACCTTGGATCTTACGCTGCACGTATGAGCGGAGTGGATGCAATCATCTTCACTGCTGGTGTTGGTGAGAATAGTACGGCTGTCCGTGAACGTGTCCTTAAAGGACTCGAATTCATGGGTGTCTATTATGATCCATCCTTAAATAATGTACGCGGTAAAGAACAATTCCTGACTTACCCACACTCCCCAGTGAAGGTTATTGTTATCCCGACAAACGAAGAAGTTATGATTGCAAGAGACACAGTTCGTCTTGCTGAAACTGTAACAAAATAATTTAGCAGAAAAGCCAGTCCTGAACCTAACGGGACTGGCTTTTTTTGCGTTTTCAAGGGCGGAAACAATGGTATACTTGGGACGAAAGAAAGTCTTGTTACATACGAAATGGAGGCAAGCAGAATGAAGATTGGTGTACCGAAGGAAATAAAGAATAATGAAAACCGTGTTGCGATGGCGCCGTCTGGTGTGACGCTCTTGCATGAAGCAGGGCATGATGTGTTCATCGAGACAGGAGCTGGCTTTGGCTCGGGCTTTACAGATGAACAATATGAACAAGCTGGTGCAGTAATAGTACCGAGCGCAGCAGATGCCTGGAGTAAAGAAATGGTTATGAAAGTCAAAGAGCCGCTTCCGGAAGAATACAATTATTTCTATGAAGGTCTCATTCTTTTCACATATCTGCACCTTGCGGCGGAAGGGTCTTTAACGAATGCCTTGATCGAGAAGAAGGTTGTTGGTATCGCTTATGAAACAGTCCAGCTGGAAGATCGATCCCTTCCGCTTCTTACACCGATGAGTGAAGTCGCCGGACGCATGGCATCCCAAATCGGAGCTCAATTCCTGGAAAAACCTTATGGCGGCAGCGGTATCTTAATGTCTGGTATACCAGGTGTGAAGCGTGGCAAAGTCACAATTATCGGCGGCGGTGTTGTTGGAACGAATGCAGCAAAGATTGCGGTTGGCCTTGGTGCTGACGTAACGATAGTCGACTTGAGTCCGCAGCGTCTGCGAGAGCTTGACGATTTGTTCGGCAGCTCGATCAATACGGTTGTCTCAAATCCGCTTAACATAGCGGAAGCTGTAAAAGAATCCGATCTGGTTATAGGAGCTGTTCTTATACCCGGGGCCAAAGCGCCCAAGCTGGTAACAGAAGAAATGATCGCAAGCATGAAGCCCGGATCTGTCGTCGTTGATGTCGCAATTGACCAGGGGGGCATTTTTGCAACATCCGATAAGATTACGACACATGATAACCCGACGTATACAAAGCATGATGTATTGCATTATGCAGTTGCCAATATGCCGGGTGCAGTTCCACGTACTTCAACAATCGGGCTGACAAATGTGACTGTTCCTTATGCGCTGCAGCTTGCCAACAAAGGATATCAGCAAGCTTGTCTGAACAATCCATCGTTAGCAAAGGGAATAAACACATTGGATGGTTTTGTAACGTATCAAGCAGTAGCGGAAGCCCATGATTTGACGTTTGAAGCAGCTGACAATCTGCTGCAGAGATAAAAAACGAGCATCTGCCTATAAGCAGATGCTCGTTTTTATTTTAACCGATAATTTGTAACTCGCGTGGATAAGCGGTAAGAACGTCAGGGCCATTCTTTGTGAGGAATATATCATCCTCAATGCGTACGCCACCGACACCAGGCAAATAAATACCAGGCTCAATTGTGTAGCACATGCCTTCCTGTAATGCTTTTGTATTGTTGCTGGACAATGAAGGGAATTCATGTACGCCGATTCCCAAACCGTGTCCAACGCGGTGCGTGAAGTACTCACCATAGCCAGCTTGTTCGATATGGCTGCGGGCAGCTTTATCGATTTCTGAGATAGCAGTCCCTACTTGTGATGCTGCTGTTGCTTTCTCAAGAGCAATTCGCACTGTATCGTGGATATGCTGCTGGTCAGCTGTTACGTGCTTATAAGCAACAGTCCGGGTGATGTCAGAACAGTAGCCTTCAAAGATGACTCCTAAATCAAATAAAACAAGATCTCCAGGTGCGATCTGTTTACCGTCTGGAGTTCCGTGAGGAGAAGCGGTCTTTGCACCGGATAAAACGGTTGTCGCAAATGACATGCTCGTTACACCTTCTTGCTTTAATGCATATTCAAGCTCTGCAGTGATTTGTAGTTCACTCTTTCCAGCTGCAATTGCTTCGATGCCTTTCTTGACACCAAAATCAGCAAGAACTGCCGCTTGTTTCAACAAAGTGTATTCCTTTTTGTCTTTGATGTTACGTTGATTCTGCAGGAGTTCCGTCGCATTCGGGAAAGCTGTATCTGGCAGGATATGCTGCAGTAATTCCAATCGAAGCACCGACATATGATCCTTCTCAATTCCCATGGAAGCTGGAATACGACCTCGTTCTTTTAGGTAATCCTTGAAAAGCTGCCAAACATCTTCATGGTCGTGGTATGTAAGCATTTCTTCCTTCCATCCGGCCTGTAGGGCATCTTCTTTTTCCATAGCCGGCAAGATGAGCAGTGGTGCATCCTTTTGATCTGCGAATACAGCTACGAGTCGCTCATGTGGATCTGTATAATAATTACTCACATAATACACGTTCTCCATGGAGGTGATGAACACGCTGTCTGCTTGGTCACCTTTTAGCTGTTGTAATAAAGTATCAATTCTGTGTTGCATGGTAAAACCTCCTTTTCCACCAGTATAGCAAAAAACGTATTGCGTTTCTTCCGGATACAACTGTGGTAAACTAAATGCGAAAAAATGAAAAGGGGTTGTAAACTTGAAAATCTCATTCCACGGACAAGCTGTTGTACAGATTGTGACAGATAAGCATACGATATTAATCGACCCGTTCATCACTGGAAATGGTACATGTGATTTAAATGCTGACGATGTGCAGCCAGATGTGATTCTGCTTACGCACGGCCACAATGATCATGTCGGAGATACAATTTCGATTGCTAAACGCACAGGTGCACTTGTTGTAGCGCCGAACGAATTGGCAGTCTACTTGGAAGGCAAAGGATTGAACACACATCCAATGGGTATCGGCGGTGCACATGAATTCGAATTTGGACGTGTAAAACTAACGCAGGCATTTCACAGCAGTTCTATAACGGATGAAGAAGGCACTCACTACATGGGAATGCCGACTGGAATTCTGTTCACAGCAGAAGGCAAGACAATTTATCATGCGGGCGACACTGGTTTATTCTCCGACATGAAACTCATTGGAGATATGAACACTATCGACGTTGCTTTGCTACCAATTGGTGATAACTTCACGATGGGTCCGGAAGATGCGCTGATTGCAGCTGAATGGGTGAAAGCAAAACAAGTTATTCCGATTCATTACAACACTTTCCCATTGGTTGAACAAGATGGCGCAGCATTTGCTGAAAAAGTGAAACCTGGTCAAGGTGTTCATCTGGAACCCGGCCAATCTATTACAATCTAAAGAAAACAGCATCCTGTCACAGGGTGCTGTTTTTATCTGTTATAGTAATTGAATTGATTTTTGAATGAAATTTTCCTAGATAATAGCAATTTTTCTTCTTAAATTGAAACCTTCACCTAAAAACTGTACAATAACAATAGATAAAAAAAGACTAGTACAGATGAGGGCATGGTGAAGGAATGTCGACAAAACATGATCAGATCATTAAATATATTGAGAACCTTCCGGTTGGCGGGAAGATATCCGTACGTGCTATCGCCAAGGAATTGAATGTAAGTGAAGGAACGGCATACCGCGCTATCAAGGAGGCGGAGAATAAAGGACTGGTCAGTACAATCGAACGTGTTGGTACGGTAAGAATAGAAACAAAGATCAAAGATAATTTCGATCGCTTATCTTTTGCAGAAATTATCGGTATTGTGGATGGTCAAGTGCTTGGAGGCCGTGACGGCTTGCATAAGACGCTTAATAAATTTGTTATCGGCGCGATGGAACTTGATGCTATGATGCGCTATACCCAAAAAGATGCTCTGCTTATCGTCGGTAACCGTATCGAAGCGCATGAACTAGCAATCAAGGAAGGGGCGGCTGTGCTCATCACCGGTGGATTCGATACAGATGACCGTATCAAGCGGCTGGCAGATGAAAAGGAGCTTCCTGTCATCTCCACGAGCTATGATACGTTTACGGTAGCGGAACTGATCAACCGGGCAATTTATGATCAGATGATAAAAAAAGAGATAATCGTTGTAGAGGATATTTACACACCATTGCAGCATACTTATCATCTAGAAGAAACGGATACGCTCGAAAGATGGTATACGTTCAATGCGGAAACTACTCATACACGTTATCCAGTAACTAATGCGGCACAGAAGGTAACCGGAATGGTCACTTCAAAGGATATCATCAATAAAGACAGACAGCTGTCTGTTGTGAAAGCGATGACGAAGAATCCGCTTACCGTTCAGAAGCATACAACCCTTGCATATGCTGCTCATATGATGGTTTGGGAAGGTATTGAGATTATTCCAGTTGTCGATCAGCAGCATAAACTGCAGGGATTGATTTCCAGACAAGATGTTTTAAAAGCGCTTCAACAAATTCAGTTGCAGCCGCAAATTGGCGAAACAATCGAAGACCTGGTAACAAGGGAGATCGATTTGCTGGAAGATGAGGCGCCGGACGTTGTTTTCCAAGGGAAAGTGACGCCGCAGATGACAAATCAGCTTGGCAGTCTCTCTACCGGAGTTTTAACAACGTTTGTCACGGAAGCAAGCCGACGTTTTGTCCGAAAAATGAAGAAGGGGGATATGGTAGTCGATAACATATCTGTCTATTTCCTGCGTCCCATCCAACTGGACAGCACAATCCTGATCAAGCCGCGAATTCTGGAGGTTGGTCGGAAGCTGGCAAAAATGGATGTGGAAGTGTATAGTAACAAGAAAACGTTAGTTGCAAAAGCGCTGCTTATGGCACAGCTATTGGATCGCTGAGGCACATACATTGAGGGGGATATGATGCACGATAAAATCCTGGAAAGAATCAAAGTATATGAAACAATTATCATTCAGCGCCATGTTCGTCCTGATCCGGATGCGTATGGTTCACAGGTCGGACTGAGTGAAATTATAAAAGCGTCATTCCCAGATAAACAGGTATGGGTTGTAGGTGATGCTGATCCATCGCTAACATTCCTGGCAGAAATGGATACGATAGCTGACAGTGTATTTGAACAGGCGCTTGTCATTATTTGTGATGCTGCTAATCAGCCACGTATATCTGACCAGCGGTATAAGTTAGCCAAAGAAATTATTAAAATCGACCATCATCCTGAAGTTGATCGATATGGCGACTTACAGTGGGTTGTTCCAACAGCCAGTTCTACAAGTGAAATGATTTATGAATTGTATGCAGCGCATCCAGAATTACAGCTGACAACTCGGGGCGCTATGTTGTTATATGCTGGTATTGTCGGTGACACGGGACGTTTTCTTTTCCCGTCAACAAGTGAGAAAACATTCCACTTTGCAGGTGAATTGATAAAGTATCCATTCGATCGGACAGTGCTTTACGAAAAATTATATGCGTCGAGGCTTGATGTCGCTAGACTTCAGGGATATATACTGCAGCAACTCAAGCTGCATGAGACCGGCGTTTGTGCAATCCGGATTACAAAGGATATTCTTGAATCCTACCGAGTGACTTCTTTGGAGACGAGTCAGCTTGTCGGAACAATTGCAAGTATTGAAGGTGTCAAAGCATGGCTCTTTTTCGTCGAAGAGGAAGAACAGATTCGAGTGCGAATTCGTTCGAAAGGTCCCGTAATCAATGGTTTAGCCGGGAAATACAATGGCGGCGGCCATGCTTTTGCTTCTGGTGCTACGGTGTACAGCTGGGATGAAGCTACCAGACTCGAACAGGAATTACAAGATATCTGCCGTCAGTTTGAATCAAATTAAGTGTCTGTCTCCACTGTCACTGTCAAGTAGAGGATCTCGGAAATGATCAGCTGCTTGACAGCGACTTTATAACGAAATCCATCCAGCTCATAGACTTTATTTTCAATAGCCCCGAGCAATAACGGGCTGCTTTGCACAGCTCCATTGACACTGCGGCCGATCATATGGCGTGCTTCCTCCTTAATCGCTTCCTTCAGTTCATGCTCAATCAATTTGTCCAGCTTCAGGCTGTCATCAGTTTCGATAGCTATCGTGATCTCATCAATAAGAAGGCCTTCTTGCTGCAGTTCATTCATTTCTTCGTTATTGTCCTTCAATACTTCGATATCCCGTTCCAAGTCGTGTATAGTACCTTCCATTTCTACTTTTTCCTTCACCCATTCCTCAAATAGCGTTCCATACATGAACAGATAAACAAAGTAAGAAATTATGCCGCCAAGGAAAAAACCAACCAAAAAGCGCTGCCATCCAGTCTGCTTATAAATCGGCGGTATGTGCATCAGGATACATCCTCCTGGATGAACCAGCCGATGATCAAGAGTGCAGTTTTTACTCCTCCCATCGCAGCGATGATGATAAGAATTTGTTTAATAACATCAAACGTTGCTCCTTGATAGATGCCTTTTTCAAAATTAGTAATGGCATCGAATGTCCCGCCGATTGCCGCAATGATGGCCCAAATCCGAATACCGCTGGAGATACGCTTGATGGCGGTCAGTGGCGGTTCGCCTGTAGCAAAAGCGCCGATACTGCCGATGAAACAGCCCCCGATCATAACGCCGAGTGCGATGAAATAACAATGCATCATTGAAATGATAACTCGTTCTTCCATGCTGAAACTCCTTTACATAGTCTTTTTCTACCCTATGGCAGCAAGGGACAAGTTATGTTAGTCATTTCATTGTCTTTGACATTTCGTATATAATGGAGAGAGTGTAAAAAAGGGCGGTAATGATGTATGGAGTTCTCGCATCTGCAAATCAGAAGCAGCTATAGCTTCTATCAGAGTACAATTAAAATTCCTCAATTAGTGAAGAAAGCCAAGGAAGCAGGTTTTGAAGCCTTGGCGCTGACGGATGACGTGGTAATGTACGGTGTTGTGCCGTTTTACCAGGCTTGTTTAGAGGCAGGCATAAAACCGATTATCGGAATCCATGTTCCGATTGAGGCGGAAGGGCAAATCACGAAAGTTCTCATGCTGGCAGAAAATGATATTGGATATCAGCAGCTAGCAGAATTAAGTACATACCTGCAAACGAATGAAACAAATTATTTGCCGATTTCATCATTGGAAGCATATGCAAATGGAGTCATTGCAATAATTCCAACGCACACCTTGATTCAGCTTCAAATTGATCCATGGCGATCCATATTTGGTGAGCGGCTGTATGCTGGTATCAGTCCGGAAGAATTGCGTTATCTGGATGACCAGACCTTGACTAATTGGCAGCAGCAGTACAATCTCCGATTTGCAGCAACAGGAGATGTGCGCTATGTGCAGGAAGATGATATCGATGCATATCATTGTCTGCTTGCAATAGAAGAAGGAGCTACCTGGGAGCCGTTGGCGCACGATGCGCAGCCGACGCATCATTTGCGTACAGGAGCAGAAATGGAAGGTCTTTCCGATAGTGTTTTGTGGCGGGAAGCATTGGCTGAGGCTGGCTCCATCGCAGAGCGCTGTACGATTCAGTTGCAGCTTGGCGGGCGCCATTTACCTGCATATCCAGTTCCTCAAGAAGAACAAGCTGATGCATATTTGAGTCAAATATGCAGTAACCGGCTTAAGGAGCTTTATGGCGATAGAACGGATGCGCAGGAACGGCTGACATATGAGTTGAATGTAATCAAGGAAATGGGCTTTAGTGATTATTTTCTCATCGTATGGGATTTCGTGCGTTATGCAAAGGAACACGGCATCCGTGTCGGTCCTGGCCGCGGATCGGCCGCTGGTTCGCTCGTTGCTTATGTGCTGGGTATAACAGCGGTGGATCCGTTAGCTTATGGTCTTTTGTTTGAACGTTTTCTCAATCCGGAACGGATATCAATGCCAGATATTGATATTGACTTCTCTGACTACCGCAGGGATGAGGTCATCCGCTATGTGCGAAATAAATATGGTGCAGATCATGTAGCGCAAATCATTACGTTTGGTACCTTTGCAGCCCGCTCTCTTTTGCGAGAGCTGGTCAAGACAATGGAAATACCGCAATCGGATGCCGCCTATCTTCTTAAGATGATTCCAAATAACGCAGCATCCCTGTCTGCAGGCTTAAAGGCTTCCGAGGAACTCACTGCCTATGTTAAGGAATCAGAGCAGCTGAAGAGCTTATTCCGAATTGGCGTTAAGCTGGAAGGCTTGCCGCGCCATGCATCAACGCATGCAGCTGGTATCGTCATTAGTGCCGACCCGCTTGTGAAAACAGTTCCGCTCGCTTCGGGGCACGATGAGGTAGCATTGACTCAATTTGCTATGAAGGAACTGGAGCAGCTTGGACTATTGAAGATGGATTTTCTTGGATTGCGCAACTTGTCCTTGATGGATCATGTTCTGAACAGTTTGCCGAAACAACCTGATATAGAATCTGTTCCGCTGGATGACGAAGCTACTTTTCGCTTATTCCGAGAAGGACGCACAAATGGTGTGTTCCAATTCGAATCAAGCGGTATGAAGCAAGTACTGCGGCAGCTGAAGCCATCATCATTTGAAGATATTGTAGCTGTCAATGCGTTGTATCGACCAGGTCCGATGAGTTATATCCCGGTCTTTGTTCGTCGTAAACACGGGGAAGAAGCGGTAAGTTATCCGCATGCTAAGCTGGCGCCAATTCTGGAGAAGACATATGGTGTACTTGTTTACCAAGAACAAATCATGCAGATAGCAGCCTCTATGGCTGGCTACAAACTAGGGGAAGCTGATTTACTGCGTCGAGCAGTTAGTAAAAAAGATGCTGAGGTATTGGAAAAAGAAGAAAGTCGCTTTCTTTCCGGTTGTATAGAAAATGGATACAGCACCGATACTGCCAAGGAAGTATTTTCCTGGATCGTGAAGTTCGCTAACTACGGATTCAACCGCAGTCATGCTGTTGCGTACAGCTACCTGGCATATCAGCTGGCATACTTAAAAGCGCATTTTCCTGCTAACTTTTTTGCTGAATTGATGAGCGGAGTGGCGAATCAGCCAGATAAAATCCGGCAGTATATCCGAGAAGCAGCTGACAGTGGGATTAGAATCCTGGCTCCTTCGATAAACAAAAGTTTCGGTAAATATACAGTAGAAAATAGGAATATAAGAATAGGATTGCTGACAATCAAAGGCATTGGTGCCCAAGTGGTCAGGCAGATTATTGATGCACGGAAGGATGGACCATTTAAGCATCTTTTCGATTTCTGTGTTCGAGTGTCCATCAGTAAATCTGCATTGGAGCAGCTCATTTTAGCTGGGGCTTTCGATAATATACATGATAACCGAGCTGCAGTATTGGCTACGATAGATAAAGCAATGGAGCAGGCGGAATTGTTCAGGGAATTGTACGATCAGCCATCACTGCTTGGTGAAGTTGAATTCGAAGCTACTTATGAGAAGCAAGAGCCATTTTCACCAATGGCCATCTTGAAGTACGAAAAAGAAGTGCTTGGATTGTATATTTCCAGTCATCCGCTCGCAAGCTATCGGGGTGATCTCCGCAGCAGTGGTTATATAGCAGTTCAGCAGATCGAAGCACTGCCAGCTAAGAAGCAAGTACGCTTGGCTGCTGTTGTGCTGCAGCAGCGGACGATCCGGACGAAAAAAGGCCAGCCAATGGCATTCCTGACACTTGGAGATGAGACAGGTGAAGTCGAAGCTGTCGTGTTTCCTGATTTGCATCGCCAAATCGGTCGATTTCTGGAAGAGGAGACATTGCTCGATCTTGTTGGTAAAATCGAGGAAAGAAACGGTGAAAGGCAGCTTATCCTGCAAGAGGCACAACTTTTCCAGGAAGATAAGCTCGAGCCTAGTAAAGAACGGCTATTCATCCGATATGATACGATCGCTGAAGAGGAAGTTCTAGACATTGTCCGTGAATGTGCCACACAGTATCCTGGAAATGTACCTGTCATCGTTGTACACAAGGAAACGCGGAAAAGTTATCAACTGTCCGGATCGTATCACCTTGAACTAAGCCAGAAAAGTCTGGGTATTTTAAGAAATCATTTTGGGAAAGAAAACGTTGCCGTGTCGGGGCAATGATGATTCAACTTTCTTTACACCATGGTGACATATGCCTATAATGTATAGTCGTCTGTACCGACCGTCATGTTATAAATTACACAAAGGATGATAAAATATGTCCAACTTAAGAGAAGATGCACTGAAAATACACCGTGAAAATAAAGGGAAACTGACAATGAAGTCGAAGATTCCTGTTCGCAATGCAACAGATTTGAGTCTTGCTTATTCCCCTGGCGTAGCAGAGCCTTGTAAAGAAATCCACCAAAACAAAGATGACGTTTATGAATACACGATGAAAGGCAACATGGTTGCGGTTGTTAGTGACGGCTCTGCCGTGCTTGGCCTTGGTAACATCGGTCCGGAAGCTTCCCTGCCTGTAATGGAAGGAAAATCCGTTCTATTCCAAAGCTTCGCAGGTGTTGATAGCTTCCCAATCGTGCTTGATACAAACGATGTCGACGAAATCGTTCGCACGGTAAAATTGATGGCACCAACATTCGGCGGCGTGAACTTAGAGGATATCTCCGCTCCTCGCTGCTTCGAAATCGAAGAGCGTTTGAAAGCAGAAACCGACATTCCAGTATTCCATGATGATCAGCACGGTACTGCAATCGTAACAGTTGCTGGTTTGTTGAATGCATTGAAATTAGTTGGCAAAAGCTTCGATAACATCAAAGTTGTCGCAAACGGAGCTGGCGCTGCTGGTATCGCAATCATCGAATTGCTGCACAGCCTTGGCGTAAACAATGTTATCATGTGTGACTCCAAAGGTATGATCTACGAAGGTCGTCCAGAGGGCATGAACAAAATGAAAGACCGTGTTGCGAAAATCACAAACCGTGATCGTCAGGAAGGTAGCCTTTCCGATGCGATCAAGGATGCTGACGTGTTCATCGGTGTATCTTTGGCAAACCTATTGTCTAAAGACGACGTACGCACAATGGCAAAAGATCCGATCATCTTCGCAATGGCAAACCCAGATCCGGAAATCCTTCCAGATGATGCGAAAGAAGCAGGTGCCCGTGTAATTGGTACAGGCCGTTCTGACTTCCCGAACCAGGTGAACAACGTGCTAGCCTTCCCTGGTATCTTCCGTGGTGCCCTGGATGTTCGCGCAACAGGCATTAACGAAGAAATGAAGATTGCAGCTGCTAGGGCGATTGCAGATCTAATCGACGAAAGTGATTTGAACGAAGACTACGTTATCCCAGCTCCATTCGATCCACGCGTTGCACCAGCTGTTGCGAAAGCAGTAGCAAAAGCGGCGATGGATACTGGCGTCAACCGTATCACTGTTGATCCAGAAGAAATAGCTGAGAAAACACGTCAGCTAACAATCATCGACGAAGATTGACATATAACCTGCACAGGCAGACGTTTCCATTGTTGGAAATTGTCTGTCTAACGCGGGTTATAAGTATTTACATAGTTGAATTTAACGCGCACGTTCATGGAAATGATGGTACAATAAATAGTTAGATGCGTTTGTTCAAAAGGAGGAATTACCTTGCTTAAAGATTTTTTTAGCAAGAAGAAACATGCTTCCAAGCCAAGTGAAGAGGCGAAGCAGGATATTCCTGAAGGACTCATGCTCAAATGCTCGGACTGTGGAAAGATCTACTACCGAGAAGAGATGAGAAAGCAATTGTATGTGTGTCCGAACTGCGGCCACCATCATCAGTTGCCTTCTGACGAGCGAATTAACAACTTGTTCGACGAAGGTTCATTTATGGAATATGATACAGACTTAAATACCGGCAATCCGCTTGGATTCCCAAGCTATACGCAGAAGCTGGAGAAAGACCAACTGAAGACAGGACTAAAGGAAGCAGTCGTAACCGGTGAAGGTACGATCAACGGCTTCCGTACTGCATATGCTGTCATGGACTCTCGCTTCCGAATGGCAAGCATGGGTTCTGTTGTAGGGGAAAAGATTTCTCGGGCAATTGAAAAAGCGCGTGAAGCAAACATTCCGTTCATCATTTTCACAGCTTCTGGCGGTGCCAGAATGCAAGAAGGTGCTTTGAGTCTTATGCAGATGGCCAAGACATCTGCTGCTGTCCAGCGTTTTCGTGATGCTGGCGGGCTGATGATTTCTGTCATGACGAATCCTACATATGGAGGAGTTTCTGCAAGTTTTGCGTCACTCGGTGATTATAACTTTGCCGAGCCTGGTGCCTTAATCGGCTTTGCAGGAAGACGTGTTGTTGAAGAAACAATTCGTGAGAAGCTTCCGGATGACTTCCAGACTGCTGAATTCCTATTAGCGCATGGGCAGCTGGATGATGTTATCAATCGCCATGATATGAAAAAATATTTGACCACGATCCTCGATATTCATCAAGCAGGAGGAAACGTATCATGAAACAAGTATTGGAATTCGAGAAGCCAGTCATCGCTCTGCGCGAAAAGATTGCAGAGCTGAAGACATTCACGAAGGAGAGCGACCTAGATTTAACGGAAGAAATCGTTAAGCTGGAGACGCGGCTCGAAAAGCTGGAGAATGATATATACACGAATCTGAAGCCTTGGGATCGCGTACAAATGGCACGACATGCCGAACGTCCGACGACGCTTGATTATGTTGAAAAGCTTTTTACTGATTTCCTAGAGTTCCATGGTGATCGTTATTATGGAGATGATGCTGCAATTGTAGCAGGTATCGCCAAGTACAAAGGTCGCCCGGTAACAATCGTTGGACATCAGCGCGGTAAAACGACGAAAGAAAATATTCGCCGCAATTTCGGCATGCCGCATCCGGAAGGTTTCCGGAAAGCAGCACGTCATATGCAGCAAGCTGCTAAATTTGGACGTCCGATCATTTGCTTTATCGATACAAAGGGTGCATTCCCTGGTCGAGCAGCAGAAGAACGGGGACAAAGTGAAGCAATTGCCCGTAACTTAATGGAAATGTCTGGATTCGAAGTGCCGATTATTTGTATCGTTATCGGTGAAGGTGGCAGCGGAGGCGCATTGGCATTAGGTGTTGGTGATCGTCTGCTTATGTTGGAGAATTCCACGTTCTCTGTCATTTCACCGGAAGGAGCAGCTTCTATCCTGTGGAAAGACGGCGGCAAAGCGAAGGAAGCAGCTGAAAAACTTAAGATTACGGCACCTGACTTGAAAGAGCTTGGTGTCATTGATGATATCATTCCGGAAATCCGGGGCGGGGCTCATCGAGATCTTACATCCCAAGCTGAGCTTGTAGATCAGGCAATTGCCGAGCATCTCTCACAATTGGAAAAATTGGACAAGCAAGTATTACTGGAACAAAGATGGGAAAAATATAGTAATATTGGTTCTTTTGCTGAATAAGCACTTGAATGATTGACTTCATCTTCCGCTTCTGTAAACGATTTACATAGGCTTTTTTTGCGGAATTCTTTCTCTTACTTTTTTTAATAAGAAAATTATGTGTTTTTATTTGATAATAAGTTGGATAAGGATTATCTTTGAAAGGGTATAAAAGTTCTATAATCGAAATTTGCTTAGAGGTGAGCGCATGAAAAAGATAGGTGTTCTGACAAGCGGAGGAGATTCTCCAGGCATGAATGCGGCAATCCGTTCTGTCGTAAGAAAGGCTATTTATCATGATTTGGAAGTGTATGGTATATATAACGGCTATCAAGGCTTGATTGATGGAAATATCAAACAGCTGGATCTTGGGTCAGTCGGTGATATCATTCAGCGTGGCGGAACAGTACTCCACACGGCCCGCTGTGAAGAGTTCAAGACAGATGAAGGACAGAATAAAGGTATTGAACAGCTGAAGCATTTCGGTATTGAAGGACTTGTAGTCATTGGTGGCGACGGTTCATTCCGAGGAGCAGAGAAGCTGACGCAAAAAGGCTACCCATGCATCGGTGTACCAGGAACGATTGATAATGATATTCCAGGTACAGATTTTACTATCGGGTTTGATACCGCACTGAATACAGTTATCGAGGCTATAGATAAAGTGCGCGATACGGCTACTAGCCATGAGCGTACGTATGTAGTCGAAGTAATGGGTCGCCATGCAGGGGATATTGCTCTTTGGGCAGGCCTTGCAGACGGTGCTGAAAGTATTCTGATTCCTGAACAGCCAACAGATTTCAATGACGTAATCGAGCGTCTAAAACGCGGTCAGGAACGCGGGAAGAAACACAGTATCATCATCGTTGCAGAAGGAGTCGGCAGTGGTTTTGAGTTCGGCAAACGCATCGAGGAAGCAACGAATATGGATACACGAGTAACTATTTTGGGACATGTGCAAAGGGGCGGATCGCCTACAGCAAATGATCGTGTGCTTGCAAGCCGTTTAGGCGCACACGCAGTTGATCTTTTGCTTGGAGGCAAATCCGGACGCATGGTAGGAATTCAAAATAACAAACTTGTGGATCACGACATTCTGGAAATTTTAGACCAGAGACATGAAATCGACCTGGACATGTATAAGCTATCCCAGGAATTATCGATCTAATAGATGTTGCACTACTGAAGGAGGATTCTCATAATGAGAAAAACAAAAATCGTATGTACAATTGGACCAGCTTCTGAGTCCGTAGAAACACTAGTTCAGCTTATCGAGGAAGGCATGAATGTCGCGCGTCTTAACTTCTCTCACGGTGATTTCGAGGAGCATGGCGCTCGCATCAAGAACATCCGTGAAGCATCAAAACGCACAGGTAAAACGGTCGCTATCCTATTGGATACAAAAGGTCCTGAGATTCGTACTGGCGTCCTGCAAGGCGGAGAAGCTAACATTGATAAAGGTGACGAGATCTTTGTGAGCATGACTGAGCTGGAAGGTTCCAAAGAGAGATTCTCTGTAACGTATCCTGGCTTGATCAATGATGTTCACGTCGGCTCGAAGTTTCTATTGGATGATGGCTTGATCGAATTGGAAGTACTAGACATCGATAAAGCGAATAATGAAATCAAAACAAAAGCATTGAACTCCGGTTTGCTTAAAAACAAAAAAGGTGTCAATGTGCCAGGTGTCAGCGTAAACCTTCCAGGTATTACAGATAAGGATGCAAGCGACATCGAGTTCGGTATCGAACAAGGCATTGATTTTATCGCTGCTTCCTTCGTTAGACGCCCATCTGATGTATTGGAAATCCGTGAATTGCTTGAGAAGCATGAAGCTGGTCATATCCAAATCATCCCGAAAATTGAAAACCAGGAAGGCTTCGATAACCTGGATTCCATTTTGCAGGTGAGTGACGGCCTAATGGTTGCACGTGGTGACCTTGGTGTTGAGATCCCGGCAGAAGATGTGCCTCTAGCACAAAAAGAAATGATTAAACAATGTAACATTGCTGGTAAACCAGTTATCACTGCTACACAGATGCTTGACAGCATGCAGCGTAACCCGCGTCCGACACGTGCAGAAGCATCTGACGTAGCGAATGCGATTTTCGATGGTACAGATGCAATCATGCTTTCTGGTGAAACAGCTGCTGGTAACTATCCTGTTGAGGCTGTGCGTACGATGAACAATATCGCTCGCAAAGCAGAGACAGCACTTGATCACAAAGCGATTCTTGAAGATCGTTCTAAAGCAAGTGATATGACAATCACAGATGCAATCAGCCAGTCTGTTGGTCATACTGCTATCAACTTGAGTGTCAGCGCAATTGTTACAGCTACTTCAAGTGGCTATACTGCTAAGATGATTTCCAAGTATCGTCCAAAAGCTCCTATCGTAGCAGTTACATTCGATGAAGCGACAAACCGCAGACTTGCTCTTGTATGGGGTGTACAAGCAATTACAGGTGAACGTGTAGAATCTACGGATGATATGCTGGATCTTGCAGTAGATACAGGTCTATCTACAGACTTGTTCAAGCGCGGAGACCGTATCATCATCGCTGCTGGTGTACCTGTAGGAGAAACTGGTACAACTAACTTGATGAAAGTACATGTTATCGGTGATATCCTTGCTAAAGGACAAGGCATCGGAAAAGGCAGTGTCTACGGCAAAGCTGTCGTTGCAAAGGATGCTGATGAAGCACAGCGTCTACTTCAGCCAGGAGATATCCTTGTAACGTACGGAACTGATAAAGACATGATGCCAGCGATCGAAAAAGCTGGAGGTCTTATTGTAGAAGAAGGCGGTTTGACATCCCACGCAGCGGTTGTCGGCTTAAGCCTTGGTATCCCAGTCGTAGTTGGTGTAGCGGAAGCAACAACAAAAATTTCCAATGGTGCACTAGTAACAGTTGATGCAGCCAAAGGTGATATTTACGACGGCCATGCAAGTGTTCTATAAGATATAAAAAACTAGGAGAGGGTATGAGACCCTCTCCTTTTTTCATTTTATAAGGCTGTGGTACACTTGAATTATTCTGAACTAATGGAGCGTTGTGTATGAAAAAAGCGTTACTTTTCCTTTTTATCTTGTTCCCAGCAATTGAAATAACATTTTTCATCTGGGCGGGTATGGAAATAGGTTTTCTTTGGCTTTTCCTTCTTATCGTTGCAACAGGTCTGCTTGGAGTAGCATTAGCGCGCCGCGAAGGCATTCAGACATATAGGAGAGCTAGAGAACAAATGCAGAATGGACAGCCGCCCACTGATGAACTACTTAACGGTACTTGCATTCTGATTGGCGGATTCCTTTTACTGCTTCCCGGCTTTTTCAGTGATTTAATAGGTCTATTGTTTTTACTGCCGTTTACTCGTAAAAGACTTCGATACTGGGTACAGGCGCTGCTCATGCGGCTTATAGCAAAAAATACGATTCGTGTTTACCGCCGCTAAGTCTGTTTGCCAGACTTGATATATTGCCAGAGGATACGCAGAACACCTGTATGGTAAAGCGTATGCAGGACAACTAATAATACCGGGCCGGCTAGCAGGCCGATAAAACCTAAGAGCTGGAATCCGGCAAAGACAGCAATCAATGTAGCTAGCGGATTGAGCCCAATCTGGACAGACAATAGATTGGGTTCCATTAGCTGCCGCTGCAGCACGATTACGAGATAAAGCACAGCCAGTCCAATCGTTAAAGAAAACTTTCCGGTTAGAAAGCTGTATAGAATCCAAGGAACGAAGACAATCCCTGTTCCGAGATAAGGTACGATATCAATAAGTGAAATGAAGAAAGCTGTAGCAATCGGATGCTCGATGCGCAGCACAGCAAAGCCGATACACATGATCACGAATGTCAGGCTTAGCAGCAGTGCCTGTGCTTTCAGGAATCCGAAACATGCTCTTTTTAAGCCTTTGCCTACTTGCTTGGCAGAGGAGAGAAATAATGAAGGTAGAAATCGATTTAGAAATGCAGAGATCTTTTCCCAGTCCTTACAGATGAAAAAAGTACCTAGCAAGGCGAAGATACAAACGCTTATATAAAGAGGTGCCTTGCCGAGCAGTATAGGAACAGCTTCCAGTGCAGCTTGAATGCCTTCTCCAAGTGTTGCAGACAGATGCTGAATGACAGTTTGCAAATTCTCATCCAATGCTTCTTGCTGACCGGGGTTTAACTCCTGCTGAAATGACATCAACCGCTCATAATATGGCACGATATAAAGTTCCACCAGCTTTTGTACATAACCTACAAAATCAGTAAAATGTACAGGGACGGTCTTAGCTAGATAAGCGGCACCTTGGGCAATTTCATTTACTGCCAACGCAAGACCAGCAAGACAGAAACCTAAAAATATCAATAATATCAAGACAACTGCAGCCGTCCTGTTCAAGGCTGTCTTTTGCTCAATCAATCGAACAGCAGGATTCATCAGAATTGCGAGGATGACCGAGATGATAAATGGATATACATAAGGAGCGGCCAGCAGAATGAGTGCAATACTGCCCGCAATCGATCCAAGGACAATGCATAATCGCAGCATTTGGTGAAGTGTTGTCATTTGCATAAGCTCACATCCTTTTAGTAGTGAAGAAAGTTTGGAGGAAAAATTTTGTTAAACACATCCACATTATTTTTAGTAATCATTCTTATTTTAGGAATCGTCGGAAAGAACCAATCCATTACGATCGCTGCATATGTCTTGCTTGGCATTAAGGTACTGCAGTTAGATGACAAGGTGTTTCCATTTCTGGCTTCCAAAGGTTTAAGTATTGGAATCACTGTCCTTACGATTGCGGTACTTGTCCCAATTGCAAGCGGAGAAATTGGCTTCAAAGATTTATATGCAAGTGTGAAATCATATTATGCCTGGGTAGCATTAGCGGCAGGTATTCTTGTAGCTATTTTAGGAAAATACGGTGTGAATCTTATGTCCACAGATCCTCAAGTGACAGTTGCCCTTGTAGTAGGTACAATCCTTGCTGTTGTGCTGTTAAATGGTGTTGCAGTTGGACCGTTGATAGGTGCAGGAATTGCTTATATGATATTCCAGATTGTTGGGCTATTTACTAAATAACGAAAAATTGATATTATTCTAATAATAAAGAAAACAAAAAAATTAAAACGTTTTCATTTCACAAACAGTTATATTATGTTTATAATGAAAGTGCTTCACTCAAATATCTAGCAACTTGAATTTTTTATTACACATGTTATGGGTTTGACTTTTACTAAAGGGGAGAGATTAACATGGCAGTAGTTAAGGGGCTTGAAGGTGTTGTAGCAGCAGAATCAAAGATTAGCTCAATTATTGACGATCAATTGACATATGCTGGCTATAGCATTGACGATCTTGCTAGTAATTCCAGTTTCGAGGAAGTAATTTATTTGTTATGGCATGATGAGCTGCCGACTGAGGAGCAGCTTGCACAGCTGAAAGGGGAATTGGCTGCGCAGGCAAAGCTGCCGGAACCGGTTATTGACCATTTGAAATCCTGTGATTTGAAAGCGGTTCATCCGATGGCAGCACTTCGCACTGCTGTTTCACTGCTTGGGTTGTACGATGAAGATGCAGAAGTGAACACACCAGAAGCAAATGCTAAGAAGGCTATCCGTCTTCAAGCACAGATTGCAACGCTAGTTGCAGCTTTTTCTCGTATTCGTTCCGGTCAGGAACCAGTAACACCGCGGGAAGATTACAGCTATGCTGCGAATTTCCTGTATATGTTCAATGAGCAAGAGCCGAAAGACATTGAGGTTGAAGCGATGAATAAGGCGCTTGTGCTTCATGCTGACCATGAATTGAATGCATCTACATTTACGGCACGTGTCTGTGTTGGTACATTATCTGATATGTATTCTGGACTTACAGCAGCAAT
This sequence comes from Terribacillus saccharophilus, assembly GCA_900110015.1. Classification (GTDB taxonomy): domain Bacteria; phylum Bacillota; class Bacilli; order Bacillales; family Amphibacillaceae; genus Terribacillus; species Terribacillus saccharophilus. Next base: position 87,323 of record FOCD01000001.1, read on the forward strand.
CGGTGCATTGAAAGGTCCTCTGCATGGAGGAGCGAACGAGGCAGTAATGGAAATGTTGTTCGACATTGGCGAAATTGACAATGTAGAACCATATCTTGAAAAGAAATTTGCAAACAAAGAAAAAATTATGGGTATGGGACACCGTGTTTATAAAGCAGGTGATCCGCGTGCGAAATTCCTGAAAGAAATGTCACGTGAATTAACAGAGATATCCGGTCAGACAAAATGGTATGAAATGAGCGTAAAAGTAGAAGACATCGTCAAACGGGAGAAAAATCTTCCTGCAAACGTCGATTTCTATTCCGCTACTTGTTATTACAGCTTAGGAATCGATCATGATCTTTATACACCAATCTTCACAGTGAGCCGTTTCTCAGGATGGATCGCACATATCCTGGAACAGTACGCAGACAACCGTCTAATTCGTCCTCGGGCAGAATATGTCGGTGAAACACATCGTACTTATACACCGGTAGAAGAAAGAGTCTAATAATTTTACAACCATAGAGTCTAAAATTTGCTAAACTGATAGAGTATCAGATTTTATTTAGGAGGAATCGAACATGGCTGAAGCAAACAAAATCACAGTAACAAACGGAGAGCTGCAAGTACCGGACCGTCCGGTCATCCCTTTCATCGAAGGAGATGGAACAGGTCCTGATATTTGGGCTGCCGCAAGCCGTGTACTCGAGGCTGCTGTAGATAAGGCTTACAAAGGCGAGAAGTCAATTGAATGGAAAGAAGTTTATGCAGGTCAGAAAGCATTCGATAAGACAGGCGAATGGCTTCCGGAAGAAACACTAGATGTTATCCGCGAATACAAGATTGCAATCAAAGGTCCATTGACAACGCCGGTTGGCGGCGGTATCCGTTCATTGAACGTAGCGCTAAGACAAGAGCTTGATTTGTTTACTTGCTTACGTCCGGTCCGCTACTTCAAAGGTGTTCCTTCACCAGTGAAGAAGCCAGAGGATACGGATATGGTGATTTTCCGTGAGAATACGGAAGATATCTATGCTGGTATCGAATGGCAGAAGGGCTCACCGGAAGTGAAAAAAGTCATCGATTTCCTTGAGAATGAAATGGGAGTACATAATATTCGCTTCCCGGAAACGTCTGGTATCGGCATCAAGCCTGTATCGGAAGAAGGAACGCAGCGACTGGTGCGCGCAGCAATTGACTACGCAATCCAAGAAAACAGAAAAAGTGTGACACTAGTTCATAAAGGTAACATCATGAAATTCACCGAAGGCGCCTTCAAAAACTGGGGTTACGAACTTGCTGAAGCTGAATACGGAGATAAAGTATTCACATGGCAGCAGTATGATAAGATTGCCGAAGAACAAGGCCGTGAAGCTGCTGACAAAGCGCAGCAGGAAGCTGAAGCTGCTGGCAAGATTGTCATCAAAGATGCGATTGCAGATATCTTCCTTCAGCAGATTTTGACTCGTCCAGCAGAATTTGATGTAGTGGCGACGATGAACTTGAATGGAGATTACATTTCTGATGCACTTGCTGCGCAAGTTGGTGGTATTGGTATTGCTCCAGGAGCGAATATCAACTATGAAACAGGTCATGCGATCTTTGAAGCTACTCATGGTACTGCACCGAAGTATGCAGGCTTGGATAAAGTGAATCCATCTTCTGTTATCCTATCTGGAGTGCTTTTGCTTGAGCACCTTGGTTGGAGAGAAGCAGCAGATTTGATCACAAAAGCTATGGACAAGACAATTGCTTCCAAAGTTGTCACATATGATTTTGCCCGCTTGATGGACGGTGCCACAGAAGTGAAAGCGTCCGAATTCGGTGATGAACTGATTAAAAATATGGACTAATGTGTCGAAGGAGGAAACATCATGGCAATCAAACGCAGAAAAGTATCCGTAATCGGTAGTGGTTTTACAGGAGCAACAACAGCATTCCTGATCGCGCAGAAAGAACTTGCGGATGTCGTGTTAGTCGACATTCCAGACATGGAGAACCCAACCAAGGGTAAAGCTTTGGATATGCTTGAGGCATCTCCAGTTCAGGGCTTTGATGCACATGTGAAAGGCACGTCAGATTATGCTGACACGAAGGATTCCGATGTGGTTGTTATCACTGCGGGTATCGCTCGTAAGCCTGGAATGAGCCGCGATGATCTTGTTAATACAAACAGCAAGATCATGAAATCTGTTACTGAACAGGTTGTGAAGTATTCTCCGGACAGCATCATTGTTGTATTGACCAACCCGGTTGATGCAATGACATATACAGTATATAAAACATCCGGATTCCCGCGGAACCGTGTAATCGGTCAGTCTGGTGTCCTTGATACAGCTCGTTTCCGTACATTCGTTGCGGAAGAGCTTAACCTTTCCATCAAGGATATCACTGGCTTCGTTCTTGGCGGACATGGAGACGACATGGTACCACTCATTCGTTATTCCTATGCAGGCGGAATTCCGCTTGAAACGTTGATTCCAGAAGATCGCCTCAATGCGATTGTGGAACGTACACGTAAAGGCGGCGGTGAAATCGTCAACCTTCTAGGAAACGGAAGTGCGTATTACGCGCCGGCAGCATCCCTGCTTGTGATGGTGGAAGCTATCCTGAAGGATCAGCGCCGTGTTCTTCCGGCTATTGCTTATCTGGAAGGCGAATATGGCTACAACGATCTATTCCTAGGCGTACCGACGATCATCGGCGGCAGCGGCTTGGAGGATATCATCCAGCTTGAGCTGACAGATGACGAAAAATCACAGCTTGATAAATCCGTCGAATCTGTACGTAAAGTCATGACTGTATTGCAATAAAATAACGAAGAGACCGGGCTAATAGTACCGGTCAAAGAAAATTCCGAACTATGTTGCGAATTCTTTTTAAATGAATTTGCATAAGTTCGGATTTTTCTATTTATTTTTGTTGTAAGATTAAAAAAAGCAACTATAAAAAAGAGCCTAGGAACATTTCAGATATATACCATAAATGGAGGCAAGTCTAACGTCAATATTACATTGTGAATATTATTTGTCTCTGGATATTTAGTATTGTGTAAATGCTAAAAGTGGTTTTCTTGTTTTAACGAAGTTTTCGACTAACTAGCGAAGGAAATACATGGAGACTCCTGCGGGAAAAAGGCCTAGGTGAGACCCCACAGTGCGTCAGCACGAGGAGGCTCACCAGCCGCCCGCGGAAAGCGGAGTGTATTTCCGTAGCGGTGCAGTTAATTGATAGCTATAATCACTGTTTTTATTATATTTACAAACTCTTAACAGAGAAAGCGAATTGGTATGGTTCACTTTACAGTTGGAAAACGGTATGATGTTGCATAGAGGGGGCTAGTATCCATGGCACAAAAAGTACTTATTGTTGATGATGAAGAATCCATCGTAACATTACTGCAATACAATATAGAAAGAGCTGGGTTCGAAACGGAAACAGCCTTCGATGGCTTGTCTGGATTGCAAAAAGCTTTGCAGAATACATACGATATGATCGTTCTTGATCTAATGCTTCCGGAGCTGGATGGAACGGAAGTATGCAAGCAGCTAAGACAAAAGCAGATTGATACGCCAATTCTCATGCTGACGGCACGAGATGAGGAACTGGACAAGGTTCTTGGTCTCGAGCTTGGTGCAGATGATTATCTGACAAAACCTTTCAGTCCGAAAGAAGTTGTTGCGCGGATCAAAGCTATATTACGACGCACGAATAAAAGTGATAACTATATGGAAAGCGGCGAAATCAAAATTGCAGGCTTGTCCATTTTCCCTGATCAATATGAAGCATCTATTAACGGAGAATCCTTGAGCTTCACTCGCAAAGAATTCGAACTTTTACTGTATTTATCCAAAAACAAAGGTCGCGTGATGTCCCGAGATCAGCTTCTTAGCTCCGTCTGGAACTATGATTTCGTTGGTGACACACGTATCGTGGATGTACACATCAGTCATTTACGTGAAAAAATTGAACCGGATTCCAAACATCCTGTCTATATCAAAACGATCCGTGGTTTGGGCTATAAAATGGAGGAGCCGCAATAATGCGTCGCAGTTCTTATGGGATTGCCGTCTATGGATCGCTTATCCTGCTGATCTTTGCGGCAATCGGTTTTATCCTTATGCAAATCACTTCTGAGTGGTTTATTCTTTGGAGCGCTCTGATGATCGGCGCAGCATTGATCATTTCGGTATTATACCGACTGCAGGAACGCTATATCAAGCCTGTTTCCATGACTGCAGAAGTAGCTGAGGAACTGGTGAAAGGTAACTATAAGGCAAGGAATTACGAAAACTTTTATGGAGATGCCGGCCGCCTGATCCGCTCAGTGAACCAGATTGCGCGCAATCTGCATGAACTAGAGCTCTTGGAGAAGATGCAGGAAGATCAGTTGGAAACGGTAATAGACAATATGGAAAGCGGCTTGATGCTTGTCGATGAACGCGGATATGTGCACCTCGTTAACAGGAAGTTCCTTTCCGTATTCGGAGGCAAGGACAAGGATTATATCGGTCATGTATATCATGATACGATTTCGCAAACCAATATCCATCATGTTGTTTCCGAGGCCTTTCTTTACGAAGAGAAGGTTCGTGATGCTTTCACACTGCAGCGTGAAAAAGAAAAGCGCTTTTTCGAGATTGTCGCTGCACCTATTTTCAATGACTCCTACGATTTGAAGGGTGCTGTACTCGTTTTCTACGAGATTACAGAACTAAAGCGTGTGGAGGAGATGCGAAAGGATTTTGTGGCCAATGTGTCGCACGAACTAAAAACGCCGCTCACGTCTATACGTGGTTTTTCCGAAACATTGCTGGAAGAAGGGGCATTGGATGATAAGGAGCTCACAGAGCGCTTTATCACGATAATCAATAATGAGAGTCAACGGCTCCAGGCATTGGTTAAGGATTTACTTGAGCTTTCCCGTTTAGAGAAAGATGAACTTCAAGTAAGAATGGAACGGCTTGATTTTCGCTATATGGTCGATGCAATTATGCCTATGATTGAGCAGCATGCATCTAACAAGCAAATCGAGGTTGAGCTTGAGCTTCCTGACAGTGTCATCATGCGCGGAGACGAGGACAGGTTAAAACAGCTCGTTATCAACTTGATGAACAATGCCGTCAACTATACACCACCAAGCGGCAAGGTGAAACTGAAAGTAACACAATCGAATGATGCAGTTTTTGCTGAGATATCCGACACGGGTATGGGAATTCCGGAAGATTCACTTGATCGTATTTTCGAACGTTTTTACCGTGTTGATAAGGCTCGCAGCCGGAATACCGGCGGAACCGGACTTGGTCTTGCGATTGTCAAGCACGTGGTCGAGGCCCATGGCGGAACGATATCGGTAAACAGTGAAGTGAATAAAGGAACCACATTTTCAATCCGTTTGCCAAAGGCTCTTGGTTAAGATCGTCCAGCTGGACGATCTTTTTTGTTTCGGCAAGGAAACATGGTAAACTAATTAAAAGAGACAGGAACGATGATAAAGGAGTTTGGTGTATGACGAAAAAATTAGTATTGATTGATGGAAACAGCATCGCTTATCGTGCGTTTTTTGCACTTCCGCTGCTGAATAATGATAAAGGAATCCACACAAATGCAATCTATGGATTCACTACAATGCTATTCCGTATTTTAGAAAATGAGAAACCAACACATTTGCTAGTCGCCTTTGATGCAGGGAAGACGACTTTCCGTCATGAAACGTATAAAGAATACAAGGGTGGCCGTCAGAAAACGCCATCCGAATTATCGGAACAATTCCCGCTGCTGCGCGAGTTACTGGATGCATTTTCAATTAAGCATTATCAGCTGAATCAATATGAAGCGGATGATATTATCGGTACATTGACCAAACAAGCAGAACAGGATGATTTCGAGATTAAAGTTATTTCCGGGGATAAGGATTTATTGCAGCTTGTTAGTGATAAGACGACTATTCAGCTTACAAGAAAAGGTATTAGTGAAATAGATTCCTATACACCGGACTTCCTATTGGAAAACATGGAAGTTACACCTGATCAAATTATCGATATGAAAGCACTTATGGGCGATAGCTCCGATAATATACCAGGAGTTCCTGGTGTTGGCCAAAAGACTGCTGTCAAACTGCTGAAGCAGTTCCAAACGCTGGATCGTATTTATGAACAGCTGGATGAGGTATCCGGAAAAAGCATTAAGCAGAAGCTGACGGATAATAAAGAATCAGCGTTCATGAGCCGAGAGCTGGCAACAATTGAAACGAAAGCGCCAATTGAAGTAAGTCTTGAAGAAATTAATTATGATGGCTTTCAGCCTGCAGCTGTAAGTACGATATTCAAAGATCTTGGCTTCCAGTCGTTGCTGGGCAGGCTAGGTGAAGAAGGTGCACCGGAAGAAGTATCTCAAGAGCTTACACCGCTCGATGTTACAATCGTGGATAACATTACCGAGGACTTATTCACCGGCGAAGATGCACTTGTCGTCGAGATGCTGACTGATAACTACCATACAGCTCAAATTGAAGGGTTTGGCCTCGCCAATGCAAACGGAGCATTTTTCATACCGTCAGATGTCGCGTACGAGTCAGATGTGTTCAAAGCATGGGCAGAAGATAGTACGAAAGCAAAATGGGTTTTTGATGTAAAACGATCTGTCGTAGCATTGCTGCATCATGGGATTACGATGGAAAATGCTGATTTTGACCTATTATTGGCGTCTTACTTGATCAATCCATCTGAGAATCATCATGATATCCCAGCCATTGGACATCGATTAGGTAAAAACAATGTCTTATATGATGAAGAAGTATACGGAAAAGGCGCGAAGATGAAGATTCCGGATTTGGAAGCCTTTAGTGATCATCTTGCCAGAAAGGCGATGGTCATATATCAGCTTAAGCCAGAAGCAGAAGCTAAGCTTTCGGAAAACGAGCAGCTTGATTTATTCCGTAACCTGGAGATGCCTCTTGCCAGCATCCTTGGAGAAATGGAGTATCTAGGTGTGCAGGTAGATGTGGAACGCATCAAGGAAATGAAGGAAGAACTTGGCGGAAGATTATCGGAAATCGAGCAGAAGGTATACGAGCTTGCGGGCGAAGAATTCAATCTGAATTCACCTAAACAGCTTGGACCGATTCTTTTCGAAAAGCTGGGCTTACCGGTCATCAAGAAAACGAAAACAGGCTATTCCACATCAGCAGATGTATTGGAACAGCTTGCTGATCAGCATGAGATCATTCAGCAGCTGCTTTTATACCGTCAATTAGGGAAACTGCAGTCTACTTATATAGAAGGACTTTTGAAAGTGGTGGATAATGACACAAATAAAATCCATACACGATTCAATCAGGCATTAACACAAACAGGTCGATTGAGCTCGACGGAGCCGAATTTACAGAACATCCCGATCCGGCTTGAAGAAGGTCGTAAAATCAGACAAGCCTTTGTACCGTCAAAAGAGGATTCAGTTATTTTTGCTGCTGATTATTCTCAAATTGAGCTTCGGGTTTTAGCACATATCGCCCAAGATGAAAAATTGATCGAGGCATTCAATGAAGATATGGATATTCACAGCCGGACGGCAATGGACGTTTTCCATGTTGAAGAGAAGGATATTACCAGCAACATGCGTCGCCAAGCGAAGGCAGTCAACTTTGGTATCGTCTATGGTATCAGTGATTATGGTTTATCCCAAAGTCTCGGTATCACACGTAAGGATGCCCAGCAGTTTATCGATCGTTATCTGAAGAGCTTCCCTGGTGTAAAAACATATATGGAAGATATCGTCCAGGATGCAAAACAGAAAGGCTTTGTCACGACGCTAATGAATCGCAGGCGCTATCTTCCGGATCTGACCAGCCGGAACTTTAACATGAGAAGCTTTGCTGAACGGACAGCGATGAACACGCCGATTCAGGGCAGTGCAGCTGACATTATCAAAAAAGCGATGATTGATTTGGCAGAAAGCCTGGAAACAGAACAAATGGAAGCGAAGCTTTTGCTGTCGGTGCACGATGAACTGATTCTGGAAGCACCAGAATCTGAACTCGAGAAATTAAAAGAAATAGTACCTGATGTTATGGAACACGCTGTGGAGCTGGATGTTCCCCTGAAAGTGGAATATGCATACGGCAAAACATGGTACGATGCGAAATAAGTAAGGAAAGAAGGACAAGGAATGCCGGAATTACCTGAGGTAGAAACAGCAAGAAGGACATTGGAACAGCTCGTCGTCGGCAAGACGATTGAAGACATCACTGTCCGCTGGCATAAAATCATTAAATTTGATGAAGGTGTGGAATCCTTCATCAATCGGCTGAAAGGACAGACATTCCGTTCGATAGGCCGAAAAGGAAAGTTTCTTCTGTTTTATTTGGATGGAGATGTACTTGTGTCCCATTTGCGGATGGAAGGAAAGTTCTCCGTCAAGCCTGATACAGAACCATCTGACAAGCATACCCATGTCATCTTCCAGCTGACAAATGGCGAACAGCTGCGTTATAACGATGTCCGCAAGTTCGGCACAATGCACCTGTTCACTGAAGGTCAAGAAAATTATACACCGCCGCTTACCTTAGTTGGACCGGAGCCTTTTGATGAAGCATTCACTTTGGATTATTTCAAAGACAAGGTACAGCGAAGCAGCAGAATGATCAAGAATATTTTGCTGGATCAAACTGTTGTTGCAGGTTTGGGCAATATTTATGTTGATGAGACATTATTTAAAGCTGGGGTTCATCCAGAGCGACGAGGCAGTTCGATGGAGGACATGGAATTGGTTCGTATTCAGCAGGCTGCGGCCGAGACATTACTGGAAGCGGTTGAAAAGGGCGGCAGCACTATCCGAAGCTACGTGAACAGCCAAGGAAAGATCGGCACGTTCCAACAGCAGCTGCTTGTATATGGCCAGAACGGAACACCATGCCCGAATTGTGGCAGGGAAATCAGCAAAATCAAAGTAGGCGGGAGAGGCACACACATCTGTACTTCCTGTCAGAAGTAAAGGAGGAGTCAATGGTGGTGGGTATTGTAATTGGACTGACCGGCGGCATTGCATCCGGAAAAAGTACAGTGAGCGACTTGTTCAAAGAATATAATATCCCGGTTGTTGATGCGGATATCGTCGCCCGTGAAGTAGTCGAGCCTGGTGAGCCTGCTTTGGCTGGCATTGTCGATGCATTTGGCAGTGATATCTTACTTCCTGACGGGTTGCTTGACAGGCAGAAGTTAGGTGGGATCATTTTTCAGAATCAAGAGAAACGAGAGATTTTAAATGGTATCGTCCATCCTGTTGTCAGGGAAAGGATGACAGCTGATCGAGATCGTCTTAAAACTGGACATCCAGCAGTTGTCCTTGATATACCACTATTATTTGAAGGCAGCCAATTGCATCTAGTTGATAAGGTGGTTGTTGTAAATGTAGATCCGCGAATTCAGCTGGAAAGACTGATGCAGCGAAATAAACTAACCGAGCAGGAAGCGTTGGACCGAATCAACAGCCAAATGTCTCTGGCGGACAAAGCATCTAGAGCGGATGCAGTCATTGATAATAATGGCAGCAGGGATGAAACGAGAGTGCAGCTAGAGAAGCTTTTGCTAAAATGGAACATTAAAGAAGAAGCCTAATAAAAAGGGCTTCTTTTTTATTACCATTATTCCTTTAATATGTTATACTAATATCAATAAATCATTATATAGTGTGACACATTAGAGGAGGCAGTATAATGACAACACGTATCGCGATTAATGGATTTGGCAGAATTGGACGATTGGTTTGCAGACGAGCAATGGAAATGCCTGATTTGGAAATTGTGGCAGTGAACGCTTCTTATCCGGCAGAGACGCTGGCTCATCTTCTCCGTTATGACAGCGTGCATGGTAACTTGGATGCTGATATTTCCGCAGAAGCTGGCACAATTGTTTATGCAGGAAAAAAGATTCGTGTCATAGGGGAACGGAATCCTGCACAGCTTCCATGGAAGGAACTTGACGTTGATGTCGTCATCGAAGCAACCGGGAAGTTCTGTTCTCAGGAAACGGCATCTCTGCACTTGGATGCAGGTGCAAAAAAGGTTGTCATTACAGCTCCTGGAAAAAATGTGGACGCAACGATTGTAATGGGTGTAAATGATCGGATATATGAAAGTGATGTGCATCATATCGTTTCCAACGCTTCCTGTACGACAAACTGCTTGGCTCCTGTCGTTAAAGTACTGGATGAACGGTTTACGATTAAAAACGGTCTGATGACAACGGTTCATAGCTTCACGAATGACCAGAAAAATATCGACAATCCGCATAAAGATTTGCGCAGAGCCAGAGGCTGTACACAATCGATCATTCCAACAACAACTGGAGCGGCCAAAGCACTTGCGGAAGTATTGCCGCATCTAAAGGGGAAGCTGCACGGCATGGCATTGCGTGTTCCGACTCCAAATGTATCGCTTGTTGATCTCGTAGTCGATGTGGAAGAATCCGTTACAGCTGAGCAAGTCAATGATGCGTTCCGAACAGCGGCTGAAACAGATATGCGAGGCATTGTCTCCTATAGTGAAGAGCCATTGGTCAGCATCGATTATACGACCACAGCACAGTCGGCTACTATTGATGGGTTATCCACTATTGTTATGGAAGGAAAAAAGATTAAGGTCATTGCTTGGTATGATAATGAATGGGGTTATTCCTGTCGAGTCGTAGATTTGGCTCAGCTTGTCGGCAGCAGCCTTCTAAAGGCGGATAGGGCAGAAGTCATTTAAGGGAAACTTCCCCCTTTGATCTAATTTTGAACGTATGCTTGCCAAACAGGTACAAACACTATATACTACTTTTTGCATGCATTCTTTGCAGCATACAAGCAAATGCTCAAAACTGTTTTCCTGAAGGATTTATGCAGCAAGTGACTGCTTAAAGGGTTAGGACCTCTTAGGACTAACTTTCCCCCGTGGCAATTCACGCATCTATTTTTTAGGTAAATATTCAAAGGGGGAAGTACATTGGATACAATGGGAAGACATGTTATAGCGGAATTATGGGATTGTAACACAGAAAAACTGAACGACATGCAGCTGATCGAGCAAATCTTTGTTGACGCGGCATTGAAATCAGGAGCTGAAGTACGGGAGGTTGCCTTCCACAAATTTGCGCCGCATGGCGTGAGCGGAGTGGTTATCATCTCTGAATCACATCTGACAATCCACAGTTTTCCGGAACATGGCTACGCTAGCATTGATGTATACACATGCGGTAACATCATTGACCCGAACGTAGCAACCGATTATATCATTGATGCGCTTGAAGCTAAAACCTGTGAAAAAGCAGAGCTTCCGCGGGGCATGGGTCCTGTGGCAGTACAGCCGAAATCACATTAATACCTGAATAACTACCCCTGTTCCTTTTAGGAACGGGGTTTTTTAATGTTGTATCTCAAATCGGAAAAATGGCAAGCCTACATAAGGATAGATAGCTTATGGTCGCATTTTAGTTTCACTTCAGATATAATAGCAGGTACTAATAGTTACTGCTAGAAAGAAGGTATCTTTTTGAATAGACGTGTCGTAGTTACTGGATATGGTGCTGTTACGCCGCTTGGCTCGGATGTAGACACATTCTGGAATAATATTAAAGCTGGGGAATCCGGCATCAAACAGTTGGATCCGGAGAAGTTTGCCGGAATAGCTTCGCAAATCGGCGGAATTGCTAGCGGATTTGATCCGGAGCAGTATTTGGACAAAAAAGAAATTGAACGCTATGACTTGTATAGTCAATTTGCTTACGGTGCATCTTTGCAGGCAATGGAGCAAGCAAATCTGTCAGTGGATACCGTAAATCCTGAACGTGTTGGAATTTATATCGGTTCCGGTATTGGCGGGGTAAATACAATATTGGACAATCATGCTACGATGCTTGAGAAAGGCCCTCGGCGCGTTTCACCATTTATGGTGCCGATGATGATCAGCAACATGGCAGCAGGAATTGTCTCCATTAAGACAGGATTCAGCGGACCTAGCTTCGCGCCTGTGTCTGCTTGTGCAACTGGAAACCATGCGATCGGGGAAGCATTCCTAAATATTAAGCATGGTTACGCAGATGCCATTCTTGCTGGTGGAGCGGAAGCATCGATCACGCCTTTCGCTTACGCTGGATTTACAAAAATGCGTGCAATGAGTACACAAAATGATACACCTCAAACTGCAAGCTCGCCATTCGATGCAAATCGAGATGGGTTTGTCATGTCAGAGGGTGCGGGTATTCTTGTACTGGAAGAGCTGGAACATGCGCAAAAACGAGGCGCAAACATCCTTGGTGAAATTGTGGGATACGGATCGACAACAGATGCGCACCATATTACATCACCTAACTATCTTGGGCCAGCACGCGCAATGAAGCTTGCGATGCAAATGGCTGATTTAGATCTTGGGGACGTGGATTACATAAATGCACACGCTACAAGCACCCCTGAAGGAGATAAAACAGAAACAAAAGCGATCAAGGAAGTATTCGGAGACAAAGCTAGTGACTTGCTGATCAGTTCAACGAAATCAATGACAGGTCATCTGTTCGGTGCTGCTGGAGCTGTAGAAGCAATTATCACATTAAAAGCCTTGCAAGATGGCATTGTACCTCCAACGATCAATTATCGAGATGCTGATCCTGACTGCGATTTGTCTTATGTACCGAACGAAGCGGTGGAAAAGGATTTGACAGTTGCTTTGTCGAATGGCTTCGGTTTCGGCGGACACAATGCGGTGCTTGCACTGCAAAAATGGAAAGGGTAGCCCTCGGCTGCCTTTTTTTGTTGGGTCTAAGAACGCTTCGATTTTTCGCTTGAATCATGGTAGAATAAGAAAAAGACGATGCAAAAGTGTCGCAAATGCGCGAAGCCTGTCGAGGTTCGCGAAAGTAATGGGGTGGATCGGCATGAGATGTCCAAACTGCCAATATAAAAGCACAAAAGTACTAGACTCCCGTCCCATCGAGGAAGGGCGTTCCATCCGGCGACGCAGAGAATGCGAAGACTGCGCTTTTCGCTTCACAACGTTCGAACGTATTGAAGCAACACCGTTGATTGTTGTTAAAAAAGAAGGAACGCGGGAAGAATTCAGTAAAGAGAAGCTTTTGCGCGGGTTGATCAAGGCGTGTGAGAAACGTCCGGTCGCGCTTGAGCAGATTGAACATATTGTAGCGGAAGTGGAAAAAGAACTGCGTAACAGCGGAACATCTGAAGTACAAAGTAATGATATCGGTGAAATGGTCATGGAACGGCTGTCAGAAGTGGATGAAGTGGCGTATGTTCGTTTCGCATCTGTTTACCGTCAATTCAAGGATATCAGTGTTTTCCTGGAAGAATTGAAGGACTTGATTAAAACCGATAAGAAAGAGTAATAGTTTGTAAGAAGGAAAGGACAGATAGTATGAACAGTCAGCATATCGGGAAACTTCTGCCAGCTGATGGTTACCAGCTCCGAATGAGAGCTGTGCTTCCGGAAGCATATTCGGCAGCGCTGACGCATCTGTATCAGCCGCTACTCGGCATTCGAGCAGTGACCTTATATCAGACGCTGGTCAATGATTATTTCCTGCATCATGGCAAATGTGAACCGCAGACACATCATATGCTTATGACGCTGCTGGACATGCCGATGGATCAATTGTATGAAGCAAGACTCCAGCTGGAAGCGATAGGACTCATCCGGACGTATCAAAATCTTGGGGAACAGAACGTGTACACATATGATTTGTATGCACCATTTTCACCAGATGCATTTTTCCAAGATGATATGCTGTCCCAGCTGCTGTATCACCAATTAGGCGAAAGCAGATTCAGGCAGATGAAAGATCTCTTGATTAAAGAGGAGGATTTGCCTGAAACGATGGAAGAAGTTACAGCATCGTTTGAGGCTGTCTTTTCAACTGTGAATTTGACAAAGCATGCTGTTCAACCGAGAAAGGCAGCAGCTAGGCCGGTTGCAGATGTAAAGAGAGGGCCTTCCATTGAAACTGAAGTGGTCGATTTCGACTGGCTGCGTCAATCATTGAAACAGCGGATGCTCGATCCGGAAGTGATTCTTACACCTCGCAACCAAAAGTTGCTTGAGTCGATGACTGTTTTGTACAGCCTGACTTCAGCTGATATTGATAAAGCACTGCTTTGGGCTGTTTCTGATGAACACGAGCTGAATCCGGCAGAATTTAAATCTGCTTGCCATGACCTATTTTTAGCACGTCCAAAAACTGCTGATACAAAGGTTATGGAGCTTGTCCAAAAGGAATCCAAACAAGAGACGGACAAACAGGAAATAGACAAACAGGCTACTACTAAGCAAGAACAGCTTATTCAGATCCTAGAGACAATATCACCGAAACAGCTATTAGAGGATATTTCAGGAAACGGGACAGCAGCAGCTTCCGACTTGAAGGTCATCCGTGACGTTATGTCGGAACAAGGCATGGCACCTGGCATTATGAATGTGCTAGTCTATTATGTGCTGCTCAAATCCGATATGAAGCTGTCGAAAGCATATATGGAGAAGATTGCAGCCCATTGGGCTCGGAAAAAGGTAAGTACAGTAAGAGAAGCGATGGATCTTGCTAAAAGCAGTAACCAGCCGTGGAATACAGCAAACAGCACAAACCAGTCCGCAGCAAGAAGAAAAACTTCAGGCCGTGCGGAGGTTGTGCCGGAATGGTTCGATCAAAAAGGCAAAGTGGAAGCTCCAAGTACTGCAGCTGTGCCTGATGCAGATGTAGCGGAATTGCTTAAACAGTTCAATGAAAATAAGCGGCATGTTTGACTGATAGCAGGAAGGGGGTGCACGTATGGAACCCATTCAAGCATCCTTGCGGAAATGGATGCAGGAAAACAGTAATTTTAAAGAGAATTTTGAGCGCATGCAGCAGCAAGTGAGGCAGGATCCAGAAGTCAAAGCGGTCTTGGAAGCAAATCCGCAACTGACGGAACAGGATATCCAGCGGAATATGATGCGTCTTTTCGAATATACAACACAATCAAAGCAATGCCATGATTGTCCATCACTTGGAGAATGCCGGAATATCCTTAATGGTTATACTCCGACGATTGAAGTAGATGGTAATGTCATCCGTCTTGCATATGATAAGTGCCATAGCCGACTTCAGCAGGAAGAACGGGAGAAGCAGCAATCACGAATCAACAGCCTGTACATGCCGAAGGATATATTGGAGGCGTCGACAGAAATGCTTGATCATGGTGATTCTGAGCGCCAGCAAGCGATTTTGAAGACATTACAGTTCCTTCAGCAGACAGGAGACACCATCCCAGAAAAAGGGCTGTATTTCTATGGACCGTTCGGCGTAGGGAAAACGTATTTCCTCGGTGCTATTGCTAACTATTTAGCCGAAAGAAATATATCCAGCATGCTTATCTACATGCCGGAGTTTGTAAGAGAAATGAAAGCTTCTATGAAAGATGACTCAGTCAATGAAAAAGTGGAACTGTTCAAGAAGACACCAGTACTCATGCTCGACGATATGGGCGCCGAATCCCAATCGGCTTGGTTCAGAGATGAGATACTCGGTTCCATTCTTCATTATCGTATGATGGAAAGGCTGCCGGTCTTCTTTACATCCAACTATTCGATTGCCCAGCTGGAACAGCAGATTGCCACTACCAATCGCGGAGATGTGGAACGTGTGAAAGCAGGCCGGATCATGGAGCGCATTAAGCGTGTTGCCAACGAGGTGCCGTTGTTCGGGAAAAATAGAAGGAACAATTAACCTAAAAGACAAGCCAGATACTGGCTTGTCTTTTTTTTGGGCTCATAATTCCATTCTCTGCCCAATATAATGTAACAGTTGATAGTGGCGAGGGTGGTTGATATTGCGTAAAGTGTTTATCAAATCAAAAAAAGAGATGGATACATTCTGTTCGTGTCTGGCAATAGTTGATGGAACGAAACAGGTGTATGTGGATGAAGATGACCGCTGGGGCTATGAAGCGACAATTCATGATGGCTATCACCGGCGAATTGCAATCGCCTTAGTAGAAACATTTCTTCATCACCGAGAGACAGAATGGATCGAGCAAATTGTGAAAGAAGTTTATTATTATAAGGACGAGGAAGCGATCAAGCGGATAGCAGAATTGACACAAACGATTCTCGTCGGAGATATGTATGAAGAAGAAAAAGAACCCAGTTTGCCCCGTCAGCAAATTACACAGGTTTTTCAAGACATTGCTGCCAAGCACATCAGGATTTTCTACGACGCTGTCATCCAATTTCGCAGCACTGCGTACAGGGAAGCATTGATGGATGTAGTCGGTCATGCGATAGATGAATATAAGCGTGAAGAAGAGTATCAGCTGTATGTGGAATCTCTGCGGGAATATGTTGGTAAAAAGCCGATAGGAACTGACGAAATCCATGTGATACAAGGGCGTGACTTCGCCTTTTACAAGGAAGATGGAACGAGCTATACCGCTGAGGAGATTACTTCGCTTGCTGTTGAAGAACCGCTCTTTTTAGCTGGTATAGGGAAACAGGAAAAAAATCTTACACCTTTGATTGCCATGTCGCCTCGTCAAATCTATTTGTATGGTGACTATCCATCAGAACCAAAGACACTCACTGTCATTAATATTTTTCAGGAAAGAGCCGCATACCTTCCCTTACATCAATTTCCTTTCTCCCGTTATTAGCATGTCCTTGCATTTTCCCGAATCAGCGCTTATACTTACCTTATATGAAGAAGCGACAATAAAGGACATGATAGTAAAATCCGTTTGCGTTTAAGAGAGGGGAGCCTAGGCTGGAAGCTTCCTGCATACGCTTTGCTGTTACCACCTTTTAACGCTCTGTCGGGGGACGAAAGAAAACCGGCAGCGTGTGATCGACGTTACAGATCCTTGAGCCGGTATATATACCGGGAATTAGGGTGGAACCACGAGACAAACGCTCGTCCCTTTGCACAAACTTTGTGCAAAGGGACGGGCTTTTTATATTTTAGGAGGAAAGAACAATGGCAGATGTATTAGAAATCATTTTCCCAGATGGAGCAAAGAAAGAGTTTCCTGCTGGAACAACTGGCGAGGATATCGCAGGATCCATTTCATCAGGTTTGAAGAAGCAGGCTATCGCAGTCAATATCGACGGCGTCGCATATGATCTGCGCACACCGCTTCCAAATGGTGGTGCAATTGAAATCGTCACACTTAAGCAGGAACAAGGCGTGGAAATCATGCGTCACTCTGCTGCGCACTTGCTTGCACAAGCAGTAAAACGCCTATATGGTAACGTACAGTTCGGAGTAGGACCGGTAATCGAGAACGGCTTCTTCTATGATATGGATCTAGAGGCTTCAATCACACCGGAAGATCTACCGAAGATCGAGAAAGAAATGCAGCGAATCGTTGATGCCAACCTTCCGATTGTCCGTAAAGTTGTCAGCCGTGAGGAAGCAAAAGCGATGTTCTCTGACATTGGCGATAAGCTGAAATTAGAATTGATCGATGCGATTCCGGAAGATCAAGATGTAACAATCTATGAGCAAGGTGAATTCTTCGACCTTTGCCGTGGTATCCACGTACCATCTACAGGCAAAATTAAAGTGTTCAAGCTGCTTAGCATTTCCGGTGCTTACTGGAGAGGCGACAGCAAAAACCAAATGCTTCAGCGTATTTATGGTACTGCTTTCGAGAAAAAAGGCGAGCTGGATCACCACTTGAAAATGCTAGAAGAAGCAAAAGAGCGTGACCACCGTAAACTAGGAAAAGAGCTGGAATTGTTCACTGTTTCCCAAAAAGTCGGACAAGGTCTGCCGCTTTGGCTGCCAAAAGGTGCAACAATCCGCCGTACAATCGAACGCTACATCGTCGACTTGGAAGAAAAGCTTGGCTATGATCACGTTTATACTCCTGTACTGGGAAGTGTAGAGCTTTATAAAACAAGCGGACACTGGGATCATTATAAAGATGATATGTTCCCGACAATGGAAATGGATAATGAAGACCTTGTACTTCGCCCGATGAACTGTCCGCACCATATGATGGTATACAAAAATGAATTGCATAGCTACCGCAGCCTTCCTATCCGTATCGCGGAACTAGGAACAATGCACCGTCACGAAATGTCTGGTGCCCTTGCAGGCTTGCAGCGTGTTCGCGCAATGACATTGAATGATGCGCATATCTTCGCACGTCCAGATCAATTGAAAGATGAGTTCATCCGTGTAGTAAATCTTGTACAAGCTGTGTACAAAGACTTCGGTATCGATGACTATTCCTTCCGTCTTTCTTACCGTGATCCTGAAGACAAAGAAAAATATGTCGACAATGATGCAATGTGGGAAAAAGCGCAAGCAATGCTGAAAGAAACAATGGAAGATCTTGAACTTGATTATGTAGAAGCAGAAGGCGAAGCAGCATTCTACGGTCCGAAACTAGACGTTCAGGTGAAAACTGCTCTTGGTAAAGATGAAACATTATCTACTGTTCAGTTGGACTTCCACTTGCCAGAACGCTTTGACCTGACTTACATCGGTGAAGATGGTAGAGAACATCGTCCAGTCGTTATCCACCGTGGTGTAGTATCGACAATGGAACGTTTTGTTGCCTTCTTGATTGAAGAATACAAAGGTGCCTTCCCGACATGGCTTGCACCAGTCCAAGCGAAAATCATTCCAGTTTCTCCGGAAGCGCATATGGATTATGCACGCCAAGTGGAGGATACACTTCGTATGGAGGGTATTCGTGTACAAGTGGATGAGCGCGATGAAAAGATGGGCTACAAGATCCGTGAAGCACAAGTACAGAAGATTCCATACCAAATCGTTGTCGGCGACCAGGAAGTAACTGACCAAGCTGTCAACATCCGCCGTTACGGAGAAAAACAATCCGAAACGAAAGATTTGAAAGCTTTCACTGCAGAAATCAAAGAAGAAGTAGCGAAACGCGTATTGCGTAAATAACATAAAAAAATCCTTTCATCACTAAAGTGGTGGAAGGATTTTTTTATTTACTAAGGTAGATGAAGAGACTAGATAGGCATAGAGGAAAAAGATTTATGTTTTTCAAGACTGCTATGATTACAAGGGATGGCTTTTAATTTGGCCAAGACTCCCCGACATGCCAAAAAGCGCTGCTTTATTATACCCTCCACAATAGGATAAAACACAGCAAGTAAAATGATTATAAATGTCCAGGCATGCCCGTCATCTATCCAGCCTAGAGCAATCAAACTGAATTCCACATCAATGATACAAAAGACAAGAATAATTAGGTTCTTTAACTTGTTCAGCATCTTACGATTAACACGGTAAAATGCAGCTGCGTTTTTGTCATTCAATCGTTTCGGATAATTGTACACATGTGGGAATTTCTCCAATATGTGCAAGAGAATAAACATAATGATACTGATAGCAGGGAGCACGAGCATACTTTCTTTTGCCGCCCAGTCATCTACTTTCCCGGTTAAATCCATGTGGAGAGGTACTTGTTCGGGTAGCTGCTTCCAGATAATGATTAAGAAGATTACTGTAGCAACATAGCTGCCAACCCCGATGATATCCCAGATTTTCTCTTCGCGTGTTTTCGGTATATTGAGTTTTTTTCTCATCTGTTTATCACCTCGTAGTTTACATACGAAATCGTCAGGAAATAAGTTTCAGCTGGATTATTTTAAATCGACGGTTGTCAGCATCGAAAGAATGTGTTACATTAATTGAGCAGGATTACTGGGCTTCAATATGATTGACAGCATTAATCAGCTATGATAAGATTGTAAAAGTGAAATAAATATGTGATCTGAGACAAGCAGAAGTACCCACTTCTCACCTGATTGACGCCGCTTGGCAGTTGGCAGGTACGAAAACAGTGTTCTAGGACAAATGTGGGTGCCGTATGCGTACCGGCATTTTTTTTATGCTTTTTTACAACCATGTTTAACTGATAAGCGGCGGATATCTTGTCCCCGATCATAAGTTTCCCAAAATATCCTGGAGGTGGATGATTATTAGCAAAGATACGAATATCAATGAGAAAATTCGCGCACGTGAGGTTCGACTCATTGATTCAAACGGTGACCAGCTTGGCGTAAAATCCCGTCAAGAAGCATTAGAAATCGCACAAACAAGAAATCTTGATTTGGTGCTTGTGGCTGCAAACGCAAAACCACCCGTGTGCCGGATTATGGATTATGGTAAATTCCGCTTCGAGCAACAGAAGAAAGAAAAAGAAGCGCGTAAGAACCAGAAAATAATCAACGTAAAAGAAGTTCGTTTGAGCCCGGGTATCGAGGATCATGACTTCCATACGAAACTTCGCAACGCGCGTAAGTTTCTTGAAAAAGGCGATAAAGTAAAGGCTTCTGTTCGTTTCCGCGGACGTGCCATTACGCATAAAGAATTAGGCCAAGAAGTTCTCGAAAAGCTAGCTGGAGAGTGCAAGGATGTTGCAACGGTTGAAATGAAACCGAAAATGGAAGGCCGCAGCATGTTCCTAATGCTTGCTCCGATAGCTGAGAAACAGTAAGCCGAAGGATATAAGGAGGAAATACGATGCCAAAAATGAAAACCCACAAAGGGTCCGCTAAACGTTTCAAGAAAACAGGTACTGGAAAAGTAGCTCGTAACCACGGTTACACAAGCCACTTGGCTGCTAATAAATCTACTAAACAGAAACGTAAACTTCGTAAAGATGCACTTGTTTCTGCTGGTGATCTTAAACGTATCAAACAAATGCTACCTAAATAATAAAATTAAAGATTTTTTTGTCCTATAGGAGGGAATACTATGCCACGTGTAAAAGGTGGAACAGTAACGCGTCAGCGTCGTAAACGCGTTCTTAAGTTAGCTAAAGGTTATTATGGTGCGAAACACGCACTATTCAAAGTTGCAAAACAACAAGTAATCAAATCAGGTCAGTATGCATACCGTGACCGCAGACAGAAAAAACGTGACTTCCGTAAACTTTGGATCGCACGTATCAATGCTGCTGCACGTATGAACGAACTTTCTTACAGCCGTTTGATGCACGGTCTTAAACTTGCTGGTATCGAAGTAAACCGCAAAATGCTTTCAGAGCTTGCAATCTCTGACGAAAAAGCATTCGCGCAACTTGCTACTAAAGCAAAAGACGCATTGAAATAAGCCAAAAAGCCGCTATCCTTTGATAGCGGCTTTTTGTATAGAAAGGGGTAGGAATATGGAACTGCTCATTAGTCTGTATCTGCTGGTTGTCAATATCCTGCTGTTCAGCTGGATGGGAATAGACAAGCAAAGAGCAAAGAAACACGCGTGGCGTATAAGTGAACGAAGGCTATGGATTACAGCAATCATTGGCGGCGCACTGGGCGGTTGGCTCGGGATGCAGGCATTCCGACATAAAACGAAGCATACCGCGTTTGTTATCGGCTTTCCTTGTCTTGTCGTCATGCATGTCCTAATAATTCTTTATTTACTGTAAGATAAATGCTGTGTGCTTGTCATAAAGGCTCGTCTCCTGTCATATATATTAGAGACATCTAAGAGGGAGTGAGCAGCAATGGACCAGGTTGGCGTGAGTATGTTGACGGTCGTCGCAACAGGGGGATTGTTTGCACCGCTTTTGTTCGTCCTCCTATACCTGCTTCGACCAGCTTTATTTCTGCCTGTCGTTTTCCTATGTATTTCAGGTGGAATCCTGTTCGGTGCTGTAGCTGGTACGATTTTGTCCATTATCGGTATTACCGCATCCAGTATGCTGTTCTATGGTATCGCACAGCGTTTTCCTCGATCGGCAAACAGGATTCTCATGCTGAAACAAAAGCTGATTGGCAGGCACACGAGCTTTACAACGAGCCAAGTCGCCTTGATGCGGCTAGTACCTTTTATTCACTTCCACATCTTAAGCGTTTGCTTGATGGAAAATAACCGCAGCTGGAGATCATATGGGAAGGCCTCGATTCTATCGAGTATTCCGCTCGCCGCTGCCTATTCTTTTGCGGGCACATGGCTGCGCTATTTGCCTCCAGCAGCGATAGCAGGCGTCTTGATAGTCCTGCTAGCCTGTATTTATCTGATGCGGAAAAAGGAATTTACAATCAAATGGGAGGAATTTTTCAAAGAAAGTGCATAAAACACTGGCGCTTCTATAAGCTCCAGTGCTTTATCATATTTCTGTGAGGACGAGCTCTTTTATCGGATGCTTCCATTCAATAGAAGCATAAGGGAAATGGCTTAGAATGCATTCTTCCATCTTATATAAATCATTTCGGGAAAATCCAGATAATCGATCCGGCTGTACAGCATTCATAACAACTTTGGTAACTTCAAATCTGTCTTCCCTTGGCTGCAAATACTTCTTACCAATCATACGATAGCCTCGATAGCTTAGCGAAAAATGGTGATCATACTGTTCGCGGTATTCCACTTCCTCTGCATCGAGGTGTGACATATCATTGGCAGGGTTCTTCCTTGCTTTCATGACGGTGTAGAACAAAAGAATCGCTGCACCTGCAAGCAACAGGAGAAAAAGAATCTTCATAGCGAGCAGGCCTCCTTTACTTTTTGTATAGATACGATTACGCTAAAGAAGAAGTTTCATCCGTTTTACTATACCCTCACTACATAAGAATAACGCAAGAAGGAGTCTTATATATGGATTACGAATATCTATTCAATAAACAGCGCGAGCTGGATACCTACATCGAAGACAATCTCGAATCAGCAAATCGTGACGATCTTTTCCGTAAAAAAATACTAGCGCTTCAGGTAGAAATCGGAGAATTGGCTAATGAGACACGCTGTTTCAAATTCTGGAGCAAAAAAGGCCCGAGTGAACAAAGTGTCATACTAGAGGAATATGTAGATGGTCTGCACTTTATTTTGTCAGTCGGACTTGATAAAGGTCTTATATATACGTCTAGACCGCTAAGTGATAATGGAAGTGACCAAACAGATTCATTCTTGGAACTGTACCGTAGCATTGATGCCTTTTATAGCGAACCAGTACAGGAGACGTATGTCACGCTTTTCCAAAGCTTCCTGCAGCTAGGTCAGCAGCTAGGGTTCACGGAAGATTCGATTTTAAAGGCTTATCAGCAGAAAAACGAAGTGAATCATACAAGACAGGATGAAGGATATTAAACGGAGGAGGAATACATAATGAATGAAAAATTAAATATGCTGAAAAGTTTGACTGATGCACCAGGTGTTTCGGGTGATGAAACAGGTGTCCGCAAGGTAATGCGGGAGTTTATCTCGCCATTTTCTGATGAGATCACAACGGATAATCTCGGCAGTTTGATTGCCATCCAAAAAGGCAGTAAGACGGATGGTCCGAAAGTGATGGTTGCCGGTCACCTTGATGAAATCGGCTTTATGGTGACACGCATCGATGCGAATGGCTATCTGTATTTCCAGACACTTGGCGGCTGGTGGAGTCAAGTTATGCTTGCGCAGCGTGTGACCGTCCATACAAGGAAGGGTGAGCTTGTCGGCATTATCGGGTCCAAGCCACCGCATCTATTATCACTTGAAAAACGGAAAAAACCAGCTTCTATAGAAGAAATGTTCATCGATATCGGTGCAAGCAGCAAGGAAGAAGCAGAAGAATTCGGCGTACGTCCTGGTGACTCGGTTGTACCTTATTTTGAATTCACGAAAATGAAGAACGAAAAACTGCTTTTGGCGAAAGCATGGGATAACCGGATTGGCTGTGCCGTAGCAATCGATATTATGAAGAACTTGCATGATACCGACAAGGAAGCAACTGTTTATGGTGTTGGTACGGTTCAAGAAGAAGTTAGAAGAAGAGGTGCCACTACTTCTGCCAATAAAATTGGACCAGACATTGCTTTTGCAGTCGATACAGGTATCGCAGGTGACACACCTGGCATTAGCGACAGAGAAGCAACAGGTAAACTAGGTGCTGGACCACAGATCGTATTATATGATGCTGCACATATCGCTCATAAAGGTCTGCGTGATCTTGTGATTGAAACAGCAGAGGAACTGAATATTCCTTATCAGTACGATACGATCAAAGGCGGAGCAACAGATGCAGGAAGCATCCATCTGACGGGTAATGGAGTCCCTGCTTTGACAATCGGAATTCCGACGCGCTATATCCATACACATGCTGCCATGCTGCATGAAGATGATTATGATAATACAGTTAAATTATTGACTGCAGTTATTCAGAAATTGGACAAAGAAACAGTCGAGAAAATAACGTATAGCTAAATAAAAAACCAGCTTCCAAGCGGAAGCTGGTTTTTTATGCTAGGTAGCTGCCCATTATCTTTTGGACATAATTCGTTGTTTCATTGAATGGCGGGATGCCGTTATATTTATCGACATTGCCCGGGCCAGCATTGTATGCTGCCAAAGCTAAGCTAGTGTTGCCGTTGTAACGATCCAGCATCTGTTTCAAATATTTCGTGCCTGCCATTACGTTCTGCTCCGGATCGAAGCTGTTCGTCACGCCAAGCCCAGCTGCTGTAGCCGGCATAAGCTGCATAAGACCTTGTGCACCTACGCCACTTTCAGCTAATGGATCGAAGTTTGATTCCATCTGAATAACAGAACGGATGAGCTTTTCGTCGACGCCGTATCTAGAAGCAGCATCAGAGATGATACCATCTATCGTCTTATTACCAGAACTCTTGGGAGCACTATCTGTAACAGATTGAACAGAAGGCGTGCTTTGAGTTTGTGTCATGGAACTAAGCGTTACATAAGGGTTTAGTCTAGCCGAAGAACCAGCATTCATCGCCTGCTGTAGCAGATTGCTGAAAGACTGACTGGAACTTGTGGTTCCTGAAAAGGCTGCCCGTTGCTGATAAGTAGCGAGCAACGTCGGACTAAGTGTGGAAAGCAGATAGGATGTATCCAAAAAACATATCTCCTGTCACATATTGTTAATCCAATTGTAGCTCAAAAGAACCAGGGGTACAAGACCTATTTCATCGGTGTTTTATCCTTGTGTTTGGACGCCCTTAGCTAGTGTATCGACCATTTCCTGCTTATCTTGGTCGCTGGCGTTTTTCCAGATCAGTTCGAATAAAACTCCCAGTCCGGGCAGAAGAACTTCTCTACCATCGATGGAATCTGTAATTGTAGCTTGCAGCTGTTCTTCATTGTTGTCCTTGATGTTGGCCAAGATAGCACGGCGGATATCTAAATCCATGCATGAGCACCTCTTTTCTTTTTTTATAGTTTGACCGCTGTTCGTAAAACTATGTATGATAGAGGATATGTCAAGAAAGAGGAAGTGAACGTGCGTTGATTACATCAACTCAAAATGCCCAAGTGAAACAGTGGCAGAAATTGAAACGAAAAAAGGAACGGACAAAATCAAATACCTTCTTGGTAGAAGGATTCCATCTTGTAGAAGAAGCCATTAAAGCTGGCTGGACGATTGACCAGCTCATATTGCGGGAGGAAACGGAACATCCGGAATGGGCGTCGGAATTGGAGCCGATACGTGTATCAGACCATGTTTTCAAAGCAATCACGGAGACGGAAACACCGCAAGGAATTGCAGCAGTTGTACGGATGCAGGACAAGAAGCTGAAGCGTCACAATCGTATCCTTATGCTGGATGCTGTCCAGGATCCAGGTAACTTAGGAACAATCATCCGCACGGCAGATGCAGCTGGGTTTGACGCTGTCTACTTGGGTGAAGGCTCAGCTGATCGGTATAATGACAAGGTTATCCGCGCAACACAAGGCTCTATCTTCCATTTGCCTGTTTTAACTGCCGATCTGGAGCTTTTATTACCGGAACTGCAAGAAAACGGGTATACCGTATGGGCAGCGGCATTAGAAGGTGCTGTCGATTATCGCGATTTGACTGCACCGAAAAAAACAGCACTGCTCGTCGGTAATGAAGGAGCAGGAATCGACAAACGGCTGATCGCCCAGAGCGATATGGCTGTAAAGATTCCTATTTTCGGAAAAGCAGAATCACTAAATGTGAGTATTGCTACAGGTATTTTGCTGTATCACACGGTAAATAGGTAAAAGCGGGTTGCAAGAAGTCCCGGGATTTTCTATAATGAAACAAGATTAATATTGAGATGCGTGGAAAGAGTCAGTAATCCCTGCACATCGTAACAACAGGAAGGCGTGCCTGTAGACTGAGAGCATGCTGGTTGCGGCAGTGGATGAACCTTCACTCTGGAGCAGGCACCGGGACCTTGTCGATGACAAGTAAAGGTGTATCCGGATTGCTAAATCCGTTATCAAGCTTCAAGTTGGGTATACATGTATACCAACAAGGGTGGTACCGCGAATGAAAGCTCGTCCCTTTTCGGAGGGAGGGGCTTTTTTTATGCTCAAAAATCATAGGAGGCAAAAGCATGAGAGAAAAGCTCGAAGCATTACAAGCAGAAGCCATCGAGAAAGTACAGCAAGCAGATAACCTGCAAAGCTTGCAGGATGTACGTGTCGCTTATTTAGGGAAAAAAGGTCCAATCACCGAAGTACTTCGCGGAATGGGAAAACTTTCTCCTGAAGAGCGTCCGGTTATTGGTGAATTGGCAAACAAAGTGCGTGAGGCAATTGCGACTGCTTTGGATAATAAAAAGAATTTGCTGGAAGAAGCAGCATTGAATGAACAGCTGCAAAAAGAAGCGATCGATGTCACATTGCCAGGACGACCTGTCAAAGCAGGCGGACCTCATCTTCTAACTAGCATCATCGAAGAAGTGGAAGACCTTTTCCTAGGCATGGGATTTGAAATCAAAGAAGGTCCAGAAGTGGAAACGGATTATTTCAACTTTGAAGCATTGAACTTGCCACAAGATCACCCTGCACGAGATATGCAGGACAGCTTCTATGTTACAGATCACTTGCTTTTACGTACGCAGACTTCCCCGGTCCAAGCTCGTACAATGCGTGAATACGACGGTAATAAAGCAATTAAAATGATCTGCCCAGGTATTGTGTACCGCCGTGATACAGATGATGCAACACATTCACATCAGTTCACTCAAATTGAGGGTCTGCTAGTCGACAAGAATGTCCGCATGAGTGACTTAAAAGGTGTTCTGCTTGAATTCTCTCGCAAGCTGTTCGGAGCCGACCGTGAAATCCGTCTGCGTCCAAGCTTCTTCCCGTTCACAGAGCCATCTGTTGAGGTTGATGTAACATGTAAGGTTTGTGACGGTAAAGGCTGTAACGTATGTAAGCATACTGGATGGATCGAAATCCTTGGTGCTGGTATGGTGCATTCCAACGTCCTTCGTATGAGCGGCTATGATCCAGAAGAATATTCTGGCTTCGCATTCGGTATGGGTGTTGAGCGGATTGCGATGCTCAAATACGGCGTCGATGATATCCGTCACTTCTATACAAATGATGTACGATTCCTATCGCAATACCATAAGGCATAACGGGAGGCAAAAACGATGTATGTATCTTTGAATTGGCTGAAGCAATATGTAGACATAGATAATATTACGCCGGAGGAGCTAGCTGAAAGAATCACGCGCTCCGGAATTGAAGTAGAAAGTATTGAACGCGTAGCACCAGAAAGCACGAATGTTGTTGTCGGCTACGTGGAGAGCTGTGAACAGCATCCGAATGCAGATAAATTAAATCTTTGCCAAATCAATGTTGGCACTGAAACATATCAAATTATCTGCGGTGCACCGAATATTACTCAAGGACAAAAGATTGCTGCGGCACTGCCGGGAGCACGTCTTCCAGGCGGCGTGAAAATTAAGAAAGCTAAACTGCGCGGAGTTGAATCCCACGGCATGGTATGCTCGCTGCAGGAGCTTGGCATTGATGAAAAATTCGTACCGAAGGAATTCGCAGAAGGAATCTTCGTTTTTCCGGAAGATACGGAGATTGGTACGCCAGTTGCAGAATTGCTTAACTTGGATGATGTTATCTTAGAGCTTGGTTTGACACCAAACCGTGCGGATGCAATGAGCATGCTGGGTGTTGCGTATGAAGTGGCAGCTATCCTTAACAAGGAAGTAAAGCAGCCTGAGGAAACATATCAAACAAGCGACAACAAAGCGACTGACCTTGTTTCTGTGAAAGTGGAAGACGCTGAGCTTAACCCATATTACGGTGCGTTTGTTATTGAAGACGTAACTATTGCGCCATCACCGCTATGGATGCGCAATTACTTAATGGCAGCAGGCATTCGCCCAATCAACAACGTTGTTGATATTACAAACTATGTGCTGCTTGTTTACGGACAACCGCTGCACGCATTTGATTATGACAAAGTGGCAACGAAGGAAATCGTCGTACGTTCTGCTAAAGAGGGCGAGAAAATCCAAACATTGGATGATCAGGAGCGCACTTTAAAAGGCGATGAAATTGTTATTACAAACGGTAATGAGCCAATCGCGCTTGCAGGTGTGATGGGCGGAGCTAACTCAGAGGTTTCTGATGATACAAAGAATGTATTGCTAGAAGCTGCTTTCTTCGATGCACGTGCCATTCGCCGTTCCAGCAAGCATCATAACTTGCGCAGTGAAGCGAGTGCACGCTACGAAAAAGGCATCGATCCGAATCGTGTTCAGCGAGCAGGAGCATATGCAGCACGTCTTCTTGCTGCGTATGCTGGCGGTAAGGTTGCACAAGGTGTTGTTGCATTCGACGAGCTGAATCGTGAAGAGAAGCAAGTCAAGATTGATACAGCAAGTGTGAACAACCGTTTAGGTACAACGATTTCTGATGAAGAAATCGCGTCCATCCTGACAAAATTGCAGTTCGGCTTTGAACAAGATAACAGTCAGTTCACTGTGTCTGTACCAACAAGACGCGGAGACATTAGCTTGTTCGAAGATATGCTGGAAGAAATCGCTCGTATTTACGGCTATGATAATATTCCTTACACATTGCCTGAAGGAGAAGCCTTTGCTGGTAAATTAACGACGAAGCAACATTTGAAACGTCAGCTGAAACAGTACTTGCAAGGTGCTGGACTGATGGAAACTATCACTTACTCGCTAACAAGCAAAGTCCGCACAGAGATGCTTGTAAGTCCAGATGTGTTGGAGCAGGAAGTATTCCCGGTTAAATTAAAAATGCCGATGAGTGAAGAACACAGCCATTTGCGCCTTAGCATCATTCCTGAACTTGTAGACACACTTTCTTATAATGTGGCTCGTAATCAAGAGAACTTAGGCTACTTTGAATTCGGCCGTGTATTCCTATCCAAAGAAGAACAGATTACGGAGCAGCCAACTGAAACGGCACGTCTAGCTGGAGCTTTGACTGGTACTTGGATGGAACAGCCATGGCAGCAAGAGAAAAAGTCAGTCGATTTTTATGTAGCTAAAGGAATCGTAGAGGGGATCTTTGCCCAGCTTGATCTTGAACCTGTATTCCAGCAGGCACAAGTCGATGGCTACCATCCAGGACGTACGGCAACTGTATCTCTTCATGGCAAGGTTGTCGGCGTAGTCGGTCAGCTACACCCGACAGTTCAAAAAGCATTCGATCTTAAAGAAACATATGTGTTTGATTTGGACATCGCTTATTTAATGGATCAATACGAAGAAGTGCCTAGCTTCCGTACTATTCCGCGTCATCCTTCTGTTACGAGAGATATCGCGCTAGTTGTGGATGAAGCTGCACACGCAGGTGACATCCAGCGTACAATCCAAGAAGCTGGTGGAGCGCTTGTTCAGCAGGTACAAATCTTCGATGTGTATCAAGGAGAGCACATGGAAGCAGGCAAGAAGTCGATTGCCTACACAGTGCTTTACCAGGATCCGACACGCACACTGACAGATGAAGAAGTAGAAGCATCTTATAACAACATCATCGAAAATGTGAAAGCGAAGCATGATGCAGAATTAAGAAGTTAAAGAAGAAGGGGATAATAGAGCTGTTAGGGCTTTATTATCCTTTTTTCTTTGTTATTGAGAGGGTCATGCCAAATATTACTTCTTAGTAGTAATTCATCTAAACTATTGCCGAAAAAAACTTTATTTGTTATATTTTTACATATAAGATAGGGATATAAAATGAAGCTGTTTTGAAGAGGAGTGATTTTAATGCGTTTTACCATGAAAGATAAAATCTACTTTACGCTTTTAGGTATATTCTTAATAATCAGTATATATGGGATCATTCAAGGAGGAAGGATCGGCCTCGGTTTGATGATTTTAGTAGGCATTAATATTACTATGGTTCTAGTTAGAAAGATAAGGAATAAAAAGGAACTTGATGCAGAACTATAAAATGGAATAAACTTTGACTAATCTAATTAGATGGCTCTATTACAATATGGGTTAGGAACCTACAGACCTTACGGCAAATGCCTTTCATCTGTTGATTCTTGATCCATTTTCTTTTGTTTGCTTCCTGTAATGAACCTAGGAAGATACAGAAGAAACGATAGAAAAATGAAGGAGGCACAATATGGATTATATCTCATACATACGAAGTAAAGTAGGAAACGAGAAAGTGATCATGGTTGTAGCAGGAGCATTTGTTCAAAACGAGGCAGGAGAACTATTATTGCAAAAAAGAAGAGACACTGACGAATGGGGATTGCCCGGGGGCTTTATGGAAATAGGAGAGAGTACAGCGGAAACAGCCAGACGCGAGGTTTTTGAAGAAACGGGCCTTCAACTTGGAGAACTGCAGCTTTTCCGCGTGTACTCTGGACCTGAATATGACAAGACGTTTGCCAATGGTGATCAAGTGGCGCTTGTGCAAGTTTTATATAGTTGTCGAGAATTCACTGGCGAACTGATTAAATCTAATAACGAATCTGCTGATAATGCATTTTTCCAGCTGAAAGCATTACCTAAGGAGTTGTTCCAGGAGCATATATCACTTATCCAGGATTTTCAGCAAGCGTTGAAATAGATGAATGGTAAAGAAACGAGGGTTTGCTTTCATGTACAAATAACAAAGTTGAAAAATACAGGAAAATCGCAAGTGTCGCTGCGCTATTATCGGGAATTATAACGTTAAAAGGCATAAATCCTGTCTATACTGGTAATAAGCGAGGAGATAAAAGATGGCGAGACAGCAAACAGGTAGATGCAAGCTCTGTGGCAGGGACGAGGTCACCTTGACAGAGCATCATCTAATCCCGAAGGAAATGGGCGGCACATTTCTGGATACAGCGATGATATGTATATCATGCCATAAGCAAATTCATGCTTTATATACAAATGAGGAGCTTGCTGCAAGGCTGCCTAGTATCGAAGCCTTGCGGGCGGATGAAAAGCTGTCTAAATATATCAAATGGATCCGCAAACAGCCTGCGGGCAGGCTTGTGCGTACAAGAAAATCAAACAGCCGCCGCGGATACGGGCGTTAAACAAACTTCTCCGCTTTTGCACTATTAGCGAAATGCATCTTCGTAAACACAGGTAGTGCTTGGCGTCCGTGTGTACGGATAAGGCGACCAGCTGCTTGATCGACAGCAGCGCTTGCTCCTTTTGGAATCGTGAAACCTGCATGCTTAGATAGTTTATCCATCTCCTTAACAAAGCTTGCTCTGGAAATGATCGATGCAGCAGCAACTGCAAGTGAATGGCTCTCCGCCTTCGTCATAAAGCTTACATTTTGCTGAAGCTTCTCACCTTCTGTAGCAAGGTGTTTGATATACGTTGATGGCAGCTGGAACTGGTCAATTAATATTCCATCCGGCTTGGTCGGGGCAATCTTGGCTAGCAGCTTCTGGATGGCATGATGATGCAGCATCGTTTTCATCTTTCCTTGAGACCAGCCACGCTGCTGGAGCTGGTTGTATCTTTCGTTACGCATCACAAGCAGGGAATAAGGAAGCTCTACGTGCATAAGATCCTTGGCAATACGTTGGATCGCATCATCCTTCAAAAGCTTAGAGTCTTTGACACCGAGTTCTTTCAAAAGAGCGAACTTGCTTTGATCTACATATACACTCGCCACCGTAATCGGGCCGAAGAAATCACCAGTGCCAGCTTCATCCGAGCCGATATGGGAAGAAGTAAACAAAGTTGGATTAGGTGCATATCTGTGATCATTAACACTTGGTTTCAAGCCTGCGGGTCCTTTAGGAGCAGGATGTTTGTGATCTTTGATACCTGGTTTCGGTCCAGCTGGTGCAGTTCCCCATTTGCCAGCCTCTGATTCGGGCGCTTTCCCTTGGAAAAGTACCTTTCCGGATTTGTATGCGGTGATGGAACAGCCTGGTGTCTTCGCTGAAAAAATTGCTCCCGGGGGGGCAGGTTTCTCAGCTCGGCTGTATGTTGCTTTCATCTGCTGGATTGTGTCCAACGGCAATTGCAAAACGATTTGTCCCACGTTCATCTCTCCAATCTGACAATTAGTATAGCATGCCGTACGTCTATACAGAATAGTTTCCTAAATCGACACCTTCATGTTACTATAAAGACTAGTATTATAAGAGAAGTGAGGGGAGATAACGTGTCCCAATCTGATAAAACACGTGTTACGGTTGAGATACATAACCGGTCCTATACAATTGTCGGACAAGAGCCAGCTCATCGCATGCGAATGGTGGCAAGCCTTGTCGACCAGAAGATGTCGGAGATCCATCAAGCGAATCCGAATCTTGATACCGCGAAACTGGCCGTATTGACGGCTGTGAATACAACTAACGACTATTTAAAACTGAAAGAAGAGTATGCACAATTGCTAGGCTCTATTACAAGGAAAGAGGCTAGAAAGGATAATGATTGATTTACTTATTATCGCCATGCTCCTGTTCGGCGTATTTGTCGGCCTAAAGCGCGGCTTCATCATGCAGCTGTTCCATTTAGCAAGCTTTGTCGTATCATTCATTGTTGCAGCTATATATTATGATCAGCTTGCACCGAAGCTTGAACTTTGGATTCCGTATCCTGATATATCTTCTGATAGTGCTTGGTCTGATATATTTGGAGCAGTACCGCTCGATCAGGTTTTCTACAATGCAATCGCGTTCGCAATTTTGTTCTTTGCGACGAAAATCATCCTTCATATCATCGGATCCATGCTTGATTTTATAGCAGACTTGCCGATTTTGCGCTCAGTGAATAAGTTACTTGGCGGCGTTCTCGGCTTTGTTGAAATCTATCTGCTTGTATTCGTGATATTGTATCTATCGGTATTGCTGCCGATCACACCAGTGCAGGAAGCGCTGGACAGGTCAATACTCGCAGCATGGATCGTGGAACATACACCATATATTTCAGGTGAGATCAAGGATCTATGGCTGAATCATGTTGCAAATAAATTACCCACAGAATTGATGGGATGAAATGCTTAACCCTTGCGGCATCGTGCGCAAGGGTTTTCTACCTTGTTTTGAAAGGATGAGAGGTATGAGTATCAATAAAAAGGACGTAGTCAAACTGCTTGAGACAATCGCAATTTATCTTGAGCTAAAAGGGGAAAATACATTCAAAGTGTCCGCGTACCGGAAAGCTGCAGCGGCACTGGAAGCAAATGACCAATCCATAGATGAAATTGAGGACTTTACGAAGCTGAACGGGATCGGTAAGGGAACGGCGGCGGTTATCGAGGAATACATCAAAGACGAACAGTCTGATACATTACGTCAGCTGCAGGAGGAAGTACCAGAAGGACTGGTGCCGCTGCTTGATTTGCCTGGTCTTGGCGGAAAAAAGCTGGCCAAACTATATCAGGAGCTTGGTGTTATAGATGCGGCTAGCTTGAAAGAAGCAGTCGAATCAGGTAAAGTCGCATCGTTGAGCGGGTTTGGTAAGAAATCTGCTGAAAAGATTCTCGATGGACTTGCAAATGTTGGATCCAGACCAGAACGTATTCCTATCGCAATGATGCTGCCACTGGCGGAAAGAATCGAGTCCTTCCTGGAATCATTAGAAGGAATCGAACAGTACGCTCGTGCAGGCAGTCTGCGTCGGATGCAGGAAACAGTGAAGGATTTGGATTTCATCATTGCAACCAATGATCCTAAAACTGTACAAGAGCAGCTGCTAACAATCGACAATCTAAAAGAAGTTATCGCTAAGGGCGACACGAAAGTATCTGTTACGTTAGAAGAAGGTTATGACATCAATGTAGACTTCCGATTGATTGAACCAGCAGCATTTGCAACAACGCTCCACCATTTTACTGGTTCTGCAGACCATAATGTGGCTTTGCGTCAGCTGGCGAAAAAACGTGGTGAGCGTATTAGTGAATACGGTGTTGAAAATGTAGAAACAGGGGAATTAACAACCTTCCAATCTGAAAAAGAATTTTTCGGACACTTTGGTTTGTCTTTTATTCCGCCTGAAGTTAGAGAAGCGCAAGGTGAACTAGAGAGCTTCAAGCAGGAAATGCCGCTCGTACAGCTATCAGATATCCAAGGCGATTTGCATATGCACTCAACTTGGAGTGATGGTGCCCAGTCGATTGAGCAGATGGCCAAACAAGCGATAGAGCTTGGCTACTCTTATATAGCAATCACGGATCACTCTAAATATCTTAAAGTAGCTAATGGATTAGATGAGAAACGACTGCGCAAACAACGGGAAGAAATAGAGCGCATTAATACGTTGTACCCAGACTTTCATATATTCGCTGGTGTTGAAATGGATATCCTGCCAGATGCTCGTTTGGATTTTGACGATGACTTCTTGCAAGAGATGGATTACGTCATTGGTGCAATTCACTCCAGCTTCTCGCAATCAGCTGATCAAATCAAAGAACGTTTGACTGCTGCACTCGAGCATCCGAACGTCAATGTGATCGCTCATCCAACCGGCCGACTTATCGGAAGAAGAGCCGGCTATGCGGCCGATCCGGACTGGCTCCTAGAAAAAGCAGCTGAGACAGGTACGGTGATCGAGCTGAACGCCAACCCTAACCGATTGGATTTGTCATGGACATATTTGAAGAAGGCCCAGGAGCTTGGAGTGAAGATTGCTGTTAATACTGATGCGCATAGTTATGCAACGCTATCATTCATGGAAGTCGGTGTAGCGATGGCACGTAAAGGCTGGTTAAAACCAGAGACGGTCATCAACACATATTCTAAGCAACAATTAATGGAGCTTTTTCAGCGCAGCTAACAGCTTAAAAAGTGGGGGGAAAACATGAATAAACGAATATTCCGCGTACTGGAATTCGATAAAATCATACAGAAGCTAAGTGAACAAGCAGCATCTTCACTTGGCAAAAAAAGAGTGATGAAAATACAGCCAGCGACGGAGCTTGCGGAAGTGGAACAGCTTCAGGCAGAAACAGATGAAGCAGCCTCTGTCATTCGTCTTCGCGGTGGTATACCGCTAGGTGGCATCTATGACATTCATGCTAGCGTCAAGCGTGCAGTAATAGGCGGTATCTTAAACGCCAATGAATGCCTAGATATTGCAAGCACCATTTACGGCGGCAAAAACTTGAAGCATTTCATCGAAGAGCTGGAAGAACCAGAGATGCCGATCATCCGCAGTCTTGTTGATCAGCTTGTATCATTGAGTGATTTGGAGCGTCATATCAAGAATGCAATCGATGATCATGGCCGAGTGATGGATGGAGCTTCAGAACGACTCCGCGGCATCCGTTCCCGCATCCGCACAAACGAAAGCCGGGTACGAGAAAAGCTTGAATCTTATACCAGGTCTAAAAGCAAGATGCTTTCAGATTCCATCATAACAATTCGAAATGACCGCTATGTGCTTCCAGTAAAACAAGAATACCGCGGGGCAATCGGCGGTATCGTCCATGATCAGTCTTCCTCTGGACAGACTTTATTTATGGAACCGCAGGCTGTTGTAGATTTAAACAACCAGCTGCAGGAAGCAAGAGCACAAGAAAAAGCGGAAGTTGAACGTATTCTGAAGGAAATCAGTATGCGAGTCGCGGAAGATGAAGCAGTTTTACTGGCGAATATCGAGATTCTTGGTCAGATTGATTTCATTTCAGCACGTGCCAAACTAGGTGCAGCCATGCACTGCTCTATGCCGAAAATGAATGACAAGGGTATTATTCATTTGAAACAGGCAAGACATCCGCTGATTGATCCTGAGCAGGTTGTAGCAAATGATATTGATCTTGGAGAAGATTACACTACCATTGTCATCACTGGTCCAAATACCGGTGGTAAAACCGTTACAATCAAGACAATTGGTTTGTTTACGCTTATGGCTCAGTCAGGTCTTCAAGTACCGGCGCTTGATGGCGGTGAGTTGGCAGTCTTCACGGAAGTGTTCGCCGACATTGGTGATGAACAATCCATTGAACAGAGCTTGAGTACATTTAGCTCACACATGGTTAACATCGTAGATATTTTGAAGCAAGTTGATCATGAATCGCTCGTACTATTTGATGAACTTGGTGCCGGAACAGATCCGCAGGAAGGTGCGGCATTGGCAATGAGCATACTCGATGAAACGATAAAACGCGGTGCAACTGTTGTTGCGACGACGCACTATCCTGAGCTGAAGGCATACGGCTATAACCGCGACCGCGTCGTGAATGCAAGCGTGGAGTTTGATGTCGAAACACTCAGACCAACATATCGCTTGCTGATCGGTGTACCAGGCCGCAGTAACGCATTTGAGATTTCCAGACGTCTCGGCTTGAAGGAGTCCATCATTGATAGTGCGAAGGAATTAATCGGCACCGATTCGAAGAGTGTTGAAAACATGATTGCATCTCTTGAAACTTCCCGCAGAGAAGCAGAGCATGATTATGAAACAGCCCGAGCTCAGCTTGAAGAAGCAGAAACACTGAAACGTGATTTAGAGAAACAGTGGCAGGAATTCGATACTAAGCGTGAGCGTTTGTATCAAAAGGCTGAAGAAAAAGCTGCCAAGGCTATCGAGCAAGCCAGGGAAGAAGCAGAAGAAATTGTTGCTTCTCTTCGAACAATGAAAAATCAAGCCAGTGTCAAGGAGCATGAAATTATTGAAGCCCGTAAACGACTGGAAGGTGCTTCTCCGGAGCTTGCGAAAAAAGGTGCTAAGGCGGCACCGCAAACGAAGGAAAACAAACAGCTAATGCCTGGAGACGAAGTGCTTCTTTTAACTTTGGGACAAAAAGGAACAGTTGTCGAGAAGGTCAGTGACAAAGAATATATGCTTCAAATTGGAATTATGAAAATAAAAGCGAAACGAAAAGACATCGAGTTCGTAAAGAGACAGGACGTATTAAAAGAAAAGCCGGTTGCAACAGTCAAAGGCTCCGCCTATCATGTGAGCACAGAACTGGATTTACGCGGAGAACGCTACGAGGATGCACTGCGCCGCGTCGAGAAATATGTGGATGATGCGCTGCTGGCTGGATATCCGCACGTATCGATCATCCACGGTAAAGGAACAGGTGCCCTGCGTACAGGCGTGCAGGAATTAGCCAAACGCCACCGTGCAGTGAAAAATTATCGTTCTGGCGGCATGAATGAAGGCGGAACCGGTGTAACCGTGCTTGAATTTCAGTAAACAGCGGGGAGTACGGGGTTATGGAGTCATTTTGGGAAAATACGATTGTCCTGACAGCCGCACGTTATAGCGTAGCGGTACTGAGTATCATCGTGTTTATGGCTATTTTTGAGCTGGTGACTTCCTATAAGAACTGGGAAGAAATCCGCCGGGGAAATTTGTCTGTTGCGATGGCAACAGGCGGTAAGATGTTCGGAATAGCGAACGTGCTTCGCTTCTCCTATGAACATAATGATGGTATTCTCCAGAGCATCATGTGGAGCTCCATTGGTTTTGTTATGCTGCTAATCGGCTATTTTATTTTTGAATTCCTTACGCCGACGTACAAAATCGATACGGAGATCGCTAATGATAACCGGGCGGTCGGATTTATTTCGCTTGTTATTTCAGTGGGATTATCTTATGTTATAGGAGCAAGTATTTAGCGCAATGTTTAGGAATGAACGCTTCTAAGCAAACTAGTAGCGTTACGGACTTCAGCAGTGCTATACTCGATGAAAGCTTTTATTTAGGAGGAATTTATTATGGCAATTGTAAATGCTACTGATTCAAACTTTAATACAGAAACAAGCCAAGGACTTGTCCTTGCTGACTTTTGGGCAACTTGGTGCGGACCTTGTAAAATGATCGCGCCAGTATTGGAAGAAATCGACGGCGAAATGAGCGATAAAGTTAAAATCGTAAAACTTGACGTAGATGAGAACCAAGCTACTGCTGGTAAATTCGGCGTAATGAGCATCCCAACATTGCTTCTTTTCAAAGATGGCGAAGTTGTAGATCAAGTAATTGGCTACCAGCCGAAAGAAGCTCTTGTTGAGCTTGTTAACAAACACGCGTAAGCATTAGACATGAGATCCCTTGTTACATTCTTGTAGCAAGGGTTCCTTTATGTAAAGCACTAGAAAAAGGGGAAAGCGCATGAACAAGACGATAACTGATAAACTCGCTGTTCTGCCGCCGCAGCCTGGCTGTTATTTGATGAAGGATAAAAACGGGACGGTCATTTATGTCGGAAAGTCCAAGCTCCTCCGCAACCGGGTCAGGTCCTATTTCACCGGTGCGCATGACCGCAAGACACAGCGGCTCGTCGCGGAAATCGTGGATTTCGAATATATTGTTACCTCCTCCGAAATTGAAGCACTCATCCTTGAAATGAATTTAATCAAAAAATATGATCCAAAATATAATATCCTCTTGAAGGATGATAAGACATATCCATATTTGAAAATTACAGCAGAAGAACAGCCGCGTTTGCTGGTGACACGAAAAGTGAAAAAAGATAAAGGCAAGTACTTTGGACCATATCCGAACGTAATCGCAGCCCGGGAGACAAAGAAGCTGCTGGATAGACTGTACCCGCTGCGCAAATGTAATACAATGCCAGACCGTGTCTGCTTGTATTATCACATGCACCAGTGTCTTGGTCCTTGTGTCTATCCTGTTTCTCAGGAGACGAACCGGAATATCGTACAGAATATCACGACATTCCTAAACGGCGGACACCATCAGATTAAGAAGGACTTACGTCAGAAGATGCAGGAAGCTTCTGAAGAGCTCGATTTTGAGCGTGCAAAGGAGCTGCGTGACCAAATTCAGCATATTGAATCTGTCATGGAGCAGCAGAAGATGACATTGACGGATCAAACAGACCGTGATGTATTCGGCTTTGCCTATGACAAAGGCTGGATGTGTGTACAAGTATTCTTCATCCGCCAAGGTAAATTGATCGAACGTGATGTGAGTATGTTCCCATTCTTCGATGAACCAGAGGAAACATTCCTTACATTTGTCGGACGTTTCTATCTGCACCAAAACCATTTGCTGCCAAAGCAAGTGCTCGTTCCGATCGGTACGAACGTAGAGGGATTACAGCAGCTTTTGGAAACAGATGTTGCCATTCCATACCGCGGCCGAAAGAAAGAGCTTGTAGAGCTTGCTGGAAAGAATGCAAAGATAGCCATTAAAGAAAAATTCTCACTTATAGAGCGTGATGAGGACCGGACAATCAAGGCGGTCGAATCGCTTGGAGAGAAGCTCAATATAGCAACACCCCACCGTATTGAGGCATTCGATAACTCCAACATCCAAGGTAGTGATCCGGTATCTGCAATGATTGTCTTTACCGATGGCCGTCCGGATAAGAAGGAGTATCGAAAGTACAAGATACGTGATGTAAAAGGCCCCGATGATTACGACACGATGCGAGAAGTCATTCGCAGGCGTTATAAACGGGTGCTGCAGGACAATTTGCCGCTGCCTGACCTAATTGTCATTGACGGTGCAAAAGGGCAGATGAGCGCAGCAATCGAAGTACTGGAAGACGAACTGGGACTTGATATACCAGTTTGCGGCCTTGCTAAGGATGATAAGCACCGTACAAGTGAATTGCTGTATGGGACACCGCCACAAGTTGTCGATTTCGAACGGAATGCTCAAGATTTCTATTTGGTGCAGCGTATTCAAGACGAAGTACACCGATTCGCAATCAGCTTCCACCGCCAGTTGCGTGGAAAGAGTGCAATAAAATCGAAGCTTGACGATATTCCGGGTGTTGGCGAGAAGCGCAGAAGATTGCTCATGCGTCACTTTAAATCAGTGACAGCTATTCAAGAAGCAAGCGTTGAAGAAATTGCCAAGCTAGGAATCCCGGCACCAACAGCACAAGTTATTTTGAACCATTTGAATAATCCTGAAGAAGTTACTGAAGAACAGGAAGAAGGAGACCAGGCCTAATACAGGCCTGGTTTTTTTAGTACTAATTTAGAGAACATAGCTGATGTTTCAATTTTCATGATCTATGATATACTTTGATTAACATAAATTACCAATTAAGTTTGATTGATTCAATCTTTAAGAGAGGTGAAATAGGATGAGTAACTATGAAGTATTACTTAATACATTCCCTACTTCAGATGAATACGTATATTTGTGTTCAAGTGTGGGATGGGAGAATTTCATGAATTTTGAGGTTGCAGAGACTTCTATCCGTAATTCCGTATTCTCTGTAATTGTTAAAGAAAATCACAATATCATCGGAATGGGTAGGGTTGTAGGGGATGGTGCTGTATATTTCTATATTCAGGACATAGTAGTTCATCCTGAGCACCAAGGAAAAGGCATTGGTGAAAACATTATGAGTGCTTTAATGACATACCTTCAAGAGAATGCACCGGATAAAGCATTTATAGGGTTATTTGCTTCAAAAGGAAAAGAAGCGTTTTATGAGAGATATGATTTTAAAAATTACTCTCCTAATATGACAGGAATGTTTAAAGTTATTTCTCACGATTAAGTAAGTACATAAGATAACAGTTTTATTGGTCCAAGCAAAATTAAACATAAAGAAAAAGAGGAGATATATGAAAGAAGGAAAATATTTCGCTATGCCCATATCATACCATCGCCAGCTTGTGCAAGCTGTTGTGAAGGAGCGATGGATAAAAACGACAGGCGAATTGTTAGCACTTCGTTTGATGGAGCCGTTTCCTTATACAGATTTGGGGCGCATGATAGCAGATCACTCAATGACAGATGAATTGGATTTAGCTGATTGGAATGCATATTGGATGGAAATCGCAGGTGCCGTGTATCATCTGAGAAGAAGTAAACTTCCTGAAAAGAGATTGATTTATTGCTGCAACCTCAATTTCTTTTCACAGCATCCAGAGTGTGGAAATCAGAATGAGGTTTTATCAAAAGAATATCCTGAGTTCGCTCGTGAGTTCAGGGAATATGAGCGTGCTCGTTTTTATGTGTTGTTCTTTTATTATAAATGGGCCTCTGGACAGAAGTACTTGAATAAGTAATCCTCGATATGGCAATTGAACGCTTTCTCTACTAAAAGAATCGGACCAACAAAGATTGTCTAGATATTCCCAAAGTTCACTAAATGTTGAGTCGGGTTAATTGTTTTCTGACTTTATAAAGGAACATAGAATACTGTAGACATGGAAGTTTAGTTTGATTTGAGTTTATAACTTGGAAAATAACAAGGAGTGAAATGATGGGGTTTTATGGCTTACTTTTTTTAGGTGTAGCTGTAGGAGCTATAGTTTGTGCTATAGCATGTGTATTTAATAAGCAAACCAAATATCATATTCCTTTAGTAATACCTAGTATTTGTTTTGGTATCTTAATCATAGCGGCAGGATTATTAGTGGGGGCTTGGAATGGCATGAGTATCTCCGTTATCGGACTTGGGACTATGGCGTTCACTATCCTGCCAGCGGTCAGCATAATGGTTAATCGATATCAAAGTAAGAAGGGATAACATTGCTAGCGCAAAGCAATGCAGATTTGGTTCAAAGCGGATGGAAGTGAGTGTGGCTAATGAGTTACAAGAAATTTTTCAAAGGTCCTGCTACTATAAGCACCTTGTGTGCATTATTGTCTTTAACACTCGGTACACTTAATTTGCTGCTTATCAAGTTCACCCCCGAATTATGGAAACAACTGAACTTCTTAGAAGGCTTTGTTATTAATACTGTAGTATTTGGCACACTGATTAGTTTTATTTTTTCCTTCTTTGCGCCTGATAAAGAAGTGAGGATAACTCTTATCTTATCTACTTTAGTAATGGGTCTTACATTATGCCCCATTACTGTTGTAACAGGTATTTTTTAAGATGAAATTAAAAAATGACGTGTGAAATCCACACGTCATTTCTTCTATGATATTTTGAATCCATTAATCTTCCTTAGCAAAATAAACATTAAACTGTACATGTTCCTTTTTCGGTACGTTTTCGTCCACGCATTCACAAGCGAGCTCCTTGATCTGCTCGATGCTTGCAGCTAGGAAACCTGCTTCCATTCGGTATTCTTGTCCGACTCCGACATTCCATCTATGTACGACTGGTGCCCCAGAGAGTTCAAATGTCATTTCATGTCGTTTCTGTTTGATAAGGCTCAGGTTGCCCCAGCCCATCTGGATGAAAAAGTCTTCAACTTGTTCCATGGATGTTGGGTTTACTTTCCGTGCCAGTTTTTTACCCATCACGTAAAGGATGGAGGAAGCATTCTCACCTAATAAGTCTGGTAAACTGACAAAACGCAATATATCATGGCCGGCTCCATGAGTGATGAGCTGTTCCATATAATCCTTGTCGAATTCTTGCATTTTCTTTTGCATGCATGTCTTCCTTTCCAGCTTGTTGCAATTACAAAGTATCTTTACTCACTTTACCATGAAAACCGGGTAAACTGCCAATGTCTTTTGGCTGAATTGACAATGTTTATGAAACTGACAAAATTCGTCGTGAATCGTAAGAATTATATAAAATAAAAAAAGAGATTAGTAATTTTTTTAAAGCGTTTTCTTGACGCCTAAATTTGATAGTTATACAATAATATTGTTAATAACGGATTCGGTTTTCATTCGGTTTTATTTTTAATCGAATATGAAAACGCAATCATTCTGTTAATTCAGAGAGCTATTGAGGGGGTACGTATGAACGAGAATCGAGAGTTTTTCTACCGCAGGCTTCATTCGTTGTTAGGAGTGCTTCCAATTGGAATCTTCCTTATTCAGCATTTGGTCATTAACCACTTTGCTGCGTACGGAAGCGGCAGCTTCAATACTGCTGCTGGTTTCATGCACAATCTTCCATTCCGCTTTGTGCTTGAATGGGTCGTCATCTACATACCGATCTTGTATCATGCCATTCTCGGTGTGTACATCGTACTGACAGGTAAGAACAATACAAGAAGATATGGATACTTCCGGAACCTGATGTTTCTGCTGCAACGGATCACTGGTATCGTGACACTGATTTTCATCGCATGGCATGTCTATCAAACTCGCGTTATTACAATCTTCACGCAGGAAACAATCGATTTTGACTTTATGGAAGCCATTCTGACTCAGCCATTTTTCTTCTGGTTCTACTTGATTGGCGTCATTTCCACAACGTTCCACTTCGCGAACGGACTATGGAGCTTCCTGGTTACTTGGGGAATCAC
The DNA here is from genome assembly GCA_900110015.1 of Terribacillus saccharophilus. Taxonomy (GTDB): domain Bacteria; phylum Bacillota; class Bacilli; order Bacillales; family Amphibacillaceae; genus Terribacillus; species Terribacillus saccharophilus. The sequence continues at coordinate 130,586 of FOCD01000001.1, forward strand.
AGTATCTCCGCGTTCCCAGCGAATCGCGACATATGCGACGCTGCTTGTGTTCCTTGGCGTAACGTATTTGGGGGTACGCTCTTTGCTGGCATTCGGCATGGGCGTATAAGATAGCGGCTTTAAGAGAGGGGACTTAAAGATATGAGTAAACGAAATATAGTTGTTGTCGGCGGGGGTCTTGCAGGCTTGATGGCAACCATCAAAGCAGCAGAAGCCGGCGTTCATGTAGATTTGTTATCCATTGTTCCGGTAAAACGCTCCCACTCCGTTTGTGCTCAGGGAGGCATCAACGGAGCGGTCAATACAAAGGGGGAAGGTGACTCCACTTGGGAGCATTTCGATGACACGGTTTACGGCGGTGACTTCCTTGCCAATCAAGGGCCTGTTAAAGGAATGTGTGATGCAGCACCAAGTATCATCCATATGCTCGACCGGATGGGTGTTATGTTTAACCGTACACCAGAAGGACTGCTTGATTTCCGACGTTTTGGGGGTACGCAATATCACCGGACAGCGTATGCCGGTGCAACGACTGGTCAGCAGTTGCTTTATGCTCTTGATGAGCAAGTGCGGCGCTATGAGACTGCAGGTTTGGTAACAAAATATGAGGGCTGGGAATTCGTTCATGCCATCATTGATGAAGAAGGTGTCGGACGCGGTATCCTGACACAGAACATCCAATCCCATGAATTGCGCGCGTTGCGGGCAGATGCTGTCATCATGGCGACAGGCGGTCCTGGTATCATTTTCGGAAAATCGACGAACTCGATCATCAACACAGGTTCTGCTGCTGGAGCTTTGTATGAGCAAGGTGCAATTTATGCGAATGGAGAGTTCATTCAGATTCATCCTACAGCCATACCTGGTGATGATAAACTCCGTCTCATGAGTGAATCAGCACGCGGAGAAGGCGGCCGTGTCTGGACGTATAAAGATGGAGAGCCTTGGTACTTCCTTGAAGAAAAATATCCGGCATACGGAAACTTGGTGCCGCGTGATATTGCAACTCGAGAAATCTTCGATGTGTGTGTGAACCAGAAGCTCGGCATCAATGGCGAAAACATGGTTTACCTTGATTTGTCTCATAAGGATCCAAAAGAATTGGATGTCAAACTGGGCGGTATCATTGAGATTTATGAAAAATTCGCAGGTGATGATCCGCGTAAGGTTCCAATGAAAATCTTCCCAGCAGTCCATTACTCTATGGGCGGTCTTTGGATCAGTGATGATCAGATGACAAACATTCCAGGAATCTTTGCAGCTGGGGAATGCGATTACTCCCAGCATGGTGCAAACCGTCTTGGTGCGAACTCCCTTCTGTCAGCAATTTACGGCGGAATGGTTGCCGGCCCAAATGCAATCAAATATATAGACGGACTGGATAAGCATGCTGATGATATTTCCAGCAAACTATTCGATGATGCACTTGCAAAAGAGCAAGCAAACTTCGATAAGATGATTAAGATGGACGGAAAAGAAAATGCGTACAAGCTGCATCGTGAGCTAGGTGAGTGGATGACAGATAACGTGACAGTGGTCCGTGAAAACAGCAAATTGCTTAAAACGGATGACAAATTGCAAGAGCTGCAAGAACGCTGGAACCATATCAACATTCATGATACATCGCTTTGGAGCAACCAAGGCGTCATGTTCACACGCCAGCTGAAGAACATGCTGCATTTGGCTCGTGTAATGACAATAGGCGCTTACATGCGGAATGAAAGCCGCGGCGCCCATTACAAACCAGAGTTCCCAGAGCGGAACGATGCAGAATTCCTTAAGACTACTATGGCTAGATATGATGAAACAACAAACTCACCAGATATCTACTACGAAGAAGTCGACACTTCCTATATCAAGCCGAGAAAACGTGACTATAGCGCCGCGAAAGCGAAGGAGGCAAAAGCATAATGGAAGCGACGAAAACGAAGCAAGAGACGATTACAATCATTGTGACGCGTCAAAATGATCCGAGTAGCGCCCCTTATGAAGAAACCTTCCATGTACCATACCGGGAGAATATGAACGTCATCTCTGCTTTGATGGAGATCCGGAGAAACCCGGTGAATGCGGAAGGTAAGGAAACGACACCAATCTATTGGGATATGAACTGTCTGGAAGAAGTCTGCGGAGCATGTTCCATGGTTATTAACGGTACACCAAGGCAGTCTTGTGCAGCGCTTATCGATAAACTGGAGCAGCCAATCCGCCTTGAGCCGATGGCCACGTTCCCGATTATCCGTGACTTGGCAGTGGACCGTTCCCAAATGTTCGACAGCCTGAAAAAAGTCAAAGCTTGGGTGCCGATTGATGGTACGTATGATCTCGGACCTGGTCCACGTATGCCAGAGAAGAAAAGACAATGGGCATATGAGCTTTCCAAATGCATGACTTGCGGCGTGTGCTTGGAAGCATGCCCGAATGTAAATGATAAATCCGATTTCATTGGTCCAGCTCCGATTTCCCAAGTACGTTTGTTCAACTCACATCCGACTGGAGCAATGAATAAAGCGGAACGCCTAGAAGCATTGATGGGTGAAGGCGGCATCGGCAGCTGCGGTAACTCACAGAACTGCGTCCAGGTTTGCCCGAAAGGTATTCCATTGACAACGTCCATCGCCGAGTTGAACCGTGCAACGAATATCCAGTCGTTCAAGAACTTCTTTGGAAGTGACACGAACTACTAAAGTTAAATACTACAAAAAACGGAGCTCCTCATATGGAGTTCCGTTTTTCATTCTGTTATTGTATAAGTGTAGCTTCCATATTCTTACTAAAAAAGGAGATGTACTTGTGAGAAAGAAAGAATATTGGATACCGTTATGTGCATCGTTACTATCAATGGGACTTTTATATTTTATCGGTAACGCATTTGATATTTCTTATTTAAGTTGGACTTTTTATAAAGAAAGTCCATCCGAAGATGTTGTTTTTGAAGCAGGAGGTTCGTTGGTACCTGTTATAATTGGTGTCGTACTAGGTTTTATTACAGAAAGAATCATGAAAAGGAAACAGAGAGACAATTCTAATATAGAATAATATCTAATCCATTATCTTGCTTTCTAATTATTGCAGAGATAGAAATTTTAATTTCTCCAGAGTTTAACAGTATTTTCCATAAAATACACTTCATCATCAATGTAGTCATCGCTCATCTTACGGATGATTGTAGACCCCGCTCATATATCCCAACCATCTGTTCAAGTGATTTCTCCAGATCAACATCAAGTTTAAATCCTGCGTGCTTGTTTAAATCAATGAAGCCGTGCAGCATACTTCGGAATCCTCGAATGGCATGAATCTTATCTGTTTCATCTAATGAAAATGCTGTTAAACCATCTGCTATAAGCTTTACAAGCTTTTCACTAACTTCTCCGGTTCCGCCAGGCAGGGAGGAGGCATACAGACCAGGATGAGAAGAACCAAAATGCACATATGCCTTTGCGAGTGACAATAGCGGCTCAGCATCCTTTTCTGTAGCTTTCAGAGCTTCGTACAGTTGCATTTGAGCAGCTTCCGCCATTGCGTGCTTGATTTCCTCTAAGTTTTTGAAATGGTTATATAAGGATGGCGGCTTAATTGTTAGGGAGCGTGCAATATTCGCCATCGTGACCGCTTCGTATCCTTGCTGTTCCGCTAATGAAAGTGCGGTGTCGATGATCATTGCTTTCGAAAGCTGCATTCTAGGCATGTTTTTTGGCTCCTTTTTCAGCACGCAGAATAGCTTGCTTCATAGGCATCAATGGTTCATGAAGCAGATCTCCATGTCCGACAGCTAAGGTCTTAGGCTCTAAGTCTGCTAGCTTTTTAGCAGATTGAATCGAGATTTCTTTACTCCATGTAGCCCAGCCAGGGAACGGGAACTGCCATCTTAAATCGCCGGCTACAGCGATGCCGCCTCGAAGCTGGAAAGCATCTCCCACAAGAAGTGCACCATCTCGATGGTCGAACAATGCCAGCATACCAGGAGTGTGTCCAGGCGCTGATATAACTTCAAGAGAACCGACGCGATCTCCTTCGCTTAAGAAACTTTCTGGCGTAGTCTTAACATTTTTCGGATAACTGCCTTTGATAGGCAGGCCAGCTTCCATTTTCGTTTTGTTTTGAAGAATATCCCACTCTATTTGCGATAACATGACCTCTGCATCAGGTAAAGCATTTTTCAAGCTGTCTAAAGCTCCAATATGATCTGAATGGGCATGTGTTAAAACGATTTTAGTTATCGGTTTGCCGATTGTACGGGCTGCTGAAAGAATAGAAGATGCTGAGGATGCTAGTGCTGCATCCACCAATGTTAATCCGTCATTTTCTTCAATCAGATAACAATTCACCGGGAAAAGTCGTGGCATAAAAGTTAGTTGATATAGATTGTTCTGTTTTTGTATACGCATGTATTCCCACTCCAAACTAATGGTATTAGTTACACTATAAACTAATGGCATTAGTTTTACAAGGGTTTATTTTCCATTTTATATGATTATATGTTACGTTGAACTTAGAAGGGCAAAAGGAGGGAAAGGATGATTCGTTCTAAACTTCAAGGTTGGGGAGTCGGTTTACTTTTACTTGCGTCCTTATTAATCTTATTGGGAACAGTGACACAAACTCCTATTCTGCTTATTGTTGGGTTAGTAATTCAAATAGTAGCTGTTGTAATGCTAGCCGTGCATGTAGGAACTAAGCATAGCGAAAAGAAAGACCGTTAATTAGTCTTTCCAGTTTTATTTTCAAATGTTTACCATTTTTGCACACTAAATGAAAAGGAGTATTGACGAAGGAGGCTGACCAACATGCGGACAGTAAGCTGGAAGGTGTTTTGTATTACTTTTCTTCTAAGTATCGCTTGCTTCTTTTTCATTGATGTCTTCACAATCAAGACAAACCATGTGAGTGGCAATGGGAATTTAGGGTTACCACTTTATCCATTAGCTTGTTTTTTCCTTTTAGTGGTCATGCATTATTTGTTTGCTACGTATTACAATAAGATGAAAGTCTTTTCAAAGAAGCTACATGTTTTAACCATTATTCTTGCAGCTGCTGCAATTGTTGTGTGTCTTTCTTTTGCCAGAGAAAAGTTTGTGCTGAGAATTGCTGAGCTAGATCGAACAATGGCTGTGAGTACAACTTTTATGCGGGATTATAGCTGGATAGATATTCATTTAAATAATCTATATTTCAATGTGTACACCTACATAGCTGCTATTTCCCTTGCCCTTTTGTTGGCCGGGTTATATTCCATGGTAAGGGGGAGAGAGAAATGAAAAGACAGATTATCGCGCTTGGCGGTGGTGGATTTTCGATGGAACCGGACAACTTGGCTCTCGATCGGTATATACTTTCTCAAAGCGAAAAGAATAAGCCACGTGTTTGTTTCATTCCTACGGCTAGCGGAGATAACCCAGACTATATTCGTCGGTTTTATGAAGCTTTTCATCAACTTCCGTGTAAACCTAGTCATATGTCTCTGTTTGAACCTGACTTTAAGGACTTGCGCACATTTGTTTTGGAGCAGGATATCCTCTATGTTGGAGGAGGAAGTACCCGCAATATGCTAGTACTGTGGCGTGAATGGGAGCTTGATAACATATTAGCTGAAGCTTATCGGAATGGCGTAATCTTGGCATGACTAAGCGCAGGAGCTAATTGCTGGTTTGAGGAGGGATTGACGGACCCTTTGAACGGTCCATTATATGCAATAGATGGGCTTGGTTTCTTATCAGGCAGTGTTTGTCCTCATTTTGATGGCGAGTCGAAGCGTAGACCAAGTTACCTGACGGCTGTCGGTGAAGGTAGTATGAAAGAGGGGTATGGAGTGGATGATAGTGCTGCAATACATTTCGTGAATGAACAGTTGAGTCGTACTGTCCGCTCTCGTATAGACGCTGCTGTGTATAAAATAAACAGGCAAGAAAACAGCGCTTTTGAGGAAGCGATTCCGTCTGCTTACCTGAATTAGAATAGTCAGTTACATTTCAACAATAAACCAGTGAATATGCGAAGCAGTTTCAGAGACCAGCTGCTTTTTCATCAATTCGGCATCTTCCATCGTATCAAATAGCTTACACATCGTACTGCCTGTTTCTTTCAGGCAGCGAATGTCATCCTTCTCTTCACGCATGATCACATACGCCAATATTCATCCCTCACTTATATATTTCTATCTAAGATGTGTTTAGAAGATTATATATTGAAGATGACCTGTTGTATAGCAGTTTTTTGTAAAAAATTGAAAAATTAAAGTAAAATTATACTAGATAAAAAATAACCTTACAGCTAATATGCTGTAAGATTATTTTTGTTTAACGGAAAAATGGAAGATCTGTTGCTCCGACTAAACGGGCATAAATGAACAACTGACCTTTATGATGCAATTCATGATCATACATTCCTTGAAGATAAAGTTCCTTCTTATCTTGCATACCTGGTATCTTTGCTTCGTTATCTAATGCTAGTTCTTCATCTGTAATTTTGTCAAAGGCTTGAGTCGTTTGATCCGTAAATTGCTTAACTGCCTGTTTAAGATCATCCATCGTATGTACTTCAGGTAAAGTTGGAGGGGTCATAGTCTCCGTTTTCACCATGTTTACAAACATATTGCTCGAGCCAGCTACATGAAGAACCAGGTCACGAAGCGTCATCGCTTCTTCCCATGGTTTAAAATCGAGATGGCCATCTTCGATTTGGTCAATCAGTTGAATTAATACGTTGCGGTGCTGCAGCCAGTTTTCTTTCCAATATGCTGTTTTACTCATGATGCATTCTCCTTTTAGATGGTTTCTTCTACACTATAAACAATAAGGATAGATGTTGTCATTTGTGAAAGACTGAGTGAATCGGATAAGGTGCTGCTGGATCATCCACTTGATGCTCATAATAACTGTGTGTATTTTTGGGACCATATTGTTCTGTATATGGCATCTCCAAGCTTTCAAACAGTTTTTCATCTGATGGTACCAATTTCTTCACAAGTACTTCATAGCCTTCCCCGTCAGAAGGGAAAACATTAGCGGATCCGTAGCCTGTTGAGAGAGCTGTTTCTAATATGCGAATCAATTCTCGAATTCCTTCTTCATTTCCGACTATATAAGCTGGATTATGATGCCCGCTTTGTGCATATATCTGTACATGTTTAGTCCCTTCCATATTAATCTCCTTTCTTATTCACATGCATAATCATCCTTATCCCGGTCAAACTTGAGCTGATAGGCAGGGTGAGTGCTTGGCACGCCATCTGGGTACGTTTTTCTTAATTCGGTGCAATTGGCAAATTGCGTTGATTCATTTGATGAACTTTTGACTGGAGGATCGGAGGAATCCTGGCTAGTGGCACAGCCATTGAATCCACGGTCTGTCACATAGCCATTTTGCTGCCAAACTGCTTCATCATCGTTTTTAGCAGATGCTTCCGCTTCCTCGAAAGTATCAAGATATCTTGTGTTCGGCGGGTACACATAAGCTACACGTGCCAATCCTTCTTCTAGCAATGTTTGCTGGACGCTTACTCCATCAGCATATACATAAGCAAGCAGTCGGCCGTACTTGTCCGTTCTTCCACCAACATCGAATTCCAGCTCCAGTTTCTCCGCATCTGTCACTAGTTCTTGATTTCGTTTGCTAGCATCTTTTCCATAGGGCTGAACACACTTGTTCGGTGCTTTTGTCTCAGGGGTATCAACGAGCAAGTAGCGTACCGTTTCTTCCTAGCCGTTGTAGTTTACTTTAATCGTGTCTCCATCGACTATTCGAATTAAAGAAACCTCGACTTTATCTGTTGTTCCGGATGTTGTAGTAGCTTTTCTATCTGCCTCTGACTGTTGATTTGTCATGCCGACTGTTCCGCATGCGCTTATCAAAAACAAGGCAATAATCAGCCAAGTCGTAGTATGTATTATTTTTCTCATGCTGTTAAAAGCTCCTTCTAGCTGTGTTAACTCTAATGATACGAAGGAAAAAGTTAGCTTTCAAGAGCAGAAAACAGTGCATCGGTAGGAAAACACTGCATTCTAAACCGATTGAGGTAGTTATGGGATACATAAGGAAGGGTAAGATAAAAGCGGGCATTTAGACTAGTAGGAGGTAATGATAATGGATCTTAAAGGAAACACAGTTTTAATAACGGGCGGTGCATCTGGTATAGGTTTTGCATTTGCAGAAAGATTCCTGCAAGCAGGCAGTCAGGTGATAGTGTGCGGAAGAAGAGAAAGTAAATTACAAGAAGCGAAAGACAAGCATCCAGAACTTATCACCCGCGTATGCGATGTGTCAGTTGAGGCAGAGCGGATCGATTTGCTTGAATGGGTCAAAAAAGAGCACCCAGAGGTTAATGTGCTCGTCAATAATGCAGGAATCCAACAGCGTTTTAATGTATTAGAAGCAGATTCAGTGAGTGACTGGGCGTATTTCAACAAAGAGATATCTGCCAATATCGAGGCGCCGTTCCATCTTTCTATGCTGTTTGCGCCGTTCTTTGCTTCGAGTGGGAAGAAAACGGCGATTATGAATGTCACATCAGGACTTGCGTTTACTCCAATGGCCATAGCACCAATCTATTCGGCAACGAAAGCAGCTTTGCATTCATTCACGATGAGTCTTCGTTTGCAGCTTGCTGAAACGGAAGTAGAAGTGATTGAAGTTGCTCCGCCCGCGGTCAACACGGATCTTGGAGGGGTGGGTATCCATACATTTGGAGAACCAGTCGATGAGTTTGCTGAAGGTATTTTTAAAGGGTTGGCAGAAGGTAAGAAAGAGATAGGCTATGGTTCATCAGCGAAAGCTTTGCGAATGTCACGTGATGAGATAGATGAAGCGGTAAAGAATATATACAGCAGAGTGAAGTGAAGAGGGAAAGAGCTGATCGTATAGATCAGCTCTTTTTGCTAGTGTCCAATTTACCATATCCTAGTTTATACAACGCGTTTTTAAGATTCGATACTGTAGTAATTGAGTTGAACTCTAAGCCGAGTGATACCATCGTCTGTGCGATTTCAGGACGGATACCTGTGATAATTGTTTCAATACCGCTTATACTAAGTGATTGGACAATTTGAACAATCTGATTGGCAACCATTGTATCAATCATTAATACACCGGAAACATCCAACACAAGATGATCTAACTCCAAGGCATTTCCTTGGGTCAATGCAGTCTCCATGATCAATTTGGCTCGATGAGTATCTATCTCGCCGACGATAGGAATAACAGCTAATCCTTCATAAATTGGAACAACCGGCACAGATAATTCTTCGAGTGCACTATAAGCAATGCTAACCATTTTCTTATTATGCTTTTCGAACTGTCTTCCGATCTCGAAGCTGACTACCTCCAGCATTGGATCAATGATTTTCGATACATCCAGCATGGTAATAGCAGCAAAATGCCGCTCTTCCAGCTCAACCGTGAAGATGTCCCATATAACACTGCGAAAGCTGGAAACGTATTGCAACGTAGCAGTTAAAGAAACATTCATCTCCGTAGCGGCTTTTCCAGCCCATGAACCCCAAGCTAAGAAACTCTTTTCTACTTCTGCCTTATTCTCCTCAGCAAAGAGGATTGCTCCGATATTAGATACCAGTCTTGAATTGAATTTGGATAACTGATCTTTCGGGAGAGATAAGATACGAAGCTCTTTATTTAATGTCGAATCGAGGTTTAGAAGTACAGATTCGGCTATAATATCTTGATTCTTCTGTATCTTCTCCCCTATATATCTCAATTCGTCTTTCATATTGATGTCCCCTTTTATTGTGTGTGCTACTTTAAGAATAATCTAAGAGGGAGCGTAATGGAAGTTTAAAGTGGTATAAGAAATACTTCATTTTTAGAGGAGGATAAGATCCTTACAAAAATCTTATTTGAAATTGACCATACTAACCAGTTCTTTCCCTCTTTTTAATTACTAAAATGAGCGTATTTGAGTCATGTCTCAAATACGCTCACTATAGACTCTAGATTAATACCTACTAAAAAGCTTTCCGTCGATAAATGAAGGTAGTAACACCCCAGGAAGTCCCGTAAAATACTATGCCAAGAAGCAGTGCACTTGTATAGAAAATCGGCACGGGTAGATTCAGAAGGAAATCTGTGACTGACGTAAGCCTTTCCCCTAAGTATGAAACTATAGGAGGAACTATACCGGCTAAAACCAAGAAGCTGATTAATGCAGTTGGGGCACTATAACCTGGTTTTATAATATAAGACATTGGTAGATATAGCGATAACAGAAATAGTGCTAGACTGCTGCTTATGGCGATATCTGTAGTTGTGAAAGGTCTGTTGAAAACATACATTAAGACACTCGTCACACCGGTTGCCAAAATGATAAATACAATTGTCCCGAGAAAGCGGGATGCGATAATTTCGTTGCGTGTGTAAGGCAGCGAATTCATTAGAATGTTTGTCTCTGGCTTTTCATCGTAAGCAATCGTATTAACTGGAATGATAATGCTAGCAAGCAGAAATATAAAAGCGGGGTCTTGTCTGCCCAATAGGACAAAAAATAATATTAATAATACATACATTACCAGTTGTCTTTTTTGGATGATAAAATCACGTCTGATTAAATTAAACATGCTGCAAACCGCCTTTCAAATGAAACATAATATCTTCAAGTGTGGCGTGCTCAACAACAACACTGTCTCCAAAAGTCCTTTTCACAGAACTTACGTTTTCCGTTAATGCTTCAAAGCCCGTTGATAATCGGTTTATATGCACGAAGGCCTTCTCTGTGTCTCGATCCAGAAACTCTGTTCTTCCTTTAACGAGCGCATAATTTTCCGTTATGTCATGGATGGAGTCATTAAAAACTAATTGTCCGCGGTTTATGAAGGCTATGTAATCTGCGATGCGATTAAGATCTGTGGTGATGTGAGTGGAGAAGAAGATGGTGCGGTTGCCGTCTAGCATTAATTCCTGTAAGACCCCAAGCAGCTCGCGTCTGAAGATAGGATCCAAGCCTGCTGTCGGTTCATCCATAATGATCAGTTCGGCATGGTGCGACAATGCAATTGCCAATGATGCCTTCATTTGCATGCCTTTGGAGAAATTCTTAATTGATTTATTTAGAGGGAGCTCAAATTGTTCCACATATTGAGTGAATAGTGTATTATCCCAATGTTTGTACGCTGGTGCGACAATGCGTTTTATATCTTTTAAATTCAGATTCTCAAAGAATACATTAGCATCGTAAACAAACCCAATTCGTTCCTTGATTGCTTTCTCGTGTGTCTTATAGTCCATGCCAAAAACTTTCACTTCACCAGCATCTGGTTGTAACAGATTCATCATCATCTTTATCGTCGTCGACTTACCAGCTCCATTGGCACCAATAAATCCATGCACAAATCCCCGCTGTATTTGTAGATCGATATTTTTAACAGAGAAATCTTTAAATCTCTTCGTCACGTTATTAAATTCGACTACGTTTTCCATTCCTTTCACTCCTCGTATAAGATATTCAATAATTGCTGCAAATCATCAAGGGATAAACCAATCTCCCGGCTGTTCATAATGACAGCACTTAGCTGCTCTTCAATCACTTTTAGTTTTTTCTCTTTGATAAACTCTAAATCTTGTTCTGCAACAAATGATCCTTTGCCAACAATGGAATAAATAAATCCTGCTTTTTCCAATTCCTCATAAGCCCGTTTCGTTGTTATAACGCTAATTTGTAAATCCTGTGCGAGTTTACGCATGGAAGGAATAGCTGCACCTTCTGGCAGTTCACCCGATAAGATGGACGATTTAATTTGATTTGTAATCTGTTCATAAATCGGCTCCTTTGAATTGTTGGAAATAATAATTTGCATGTGATCCCTCTTATACTATTTTTTGGAGATAAGTCTCCCGATAATTTCTGCGATTGCCATAATGAGCAGTGCAATAATGTGAACAGTCATGACCATGTTGAAGAATGGGTACGAGTATGGCGTAATCCATTCTGTGAAAAGGGATGAATCTAGGATACTTCTGAACATTCTGGGGATGAAGTTGCTACTATCGTTTATATTCGGCTCTAGGGAGGTCCCATCGACCAATACAAAGATTACTTGTACAAGTAGGAAAATACCAAGGTGCGTTATCCAGCGTCGTATTGGAGTTAAAGTTGGGGCTTTTTCCGAGTTATTCATCTTAAGCAACCCTCCTTGTAGTATTGGATAGATACAGAAATATTGTATATATGTTATGTATACAATATATACAAATGAACGGAAGTTTGCAACCATCTTTGTTAAAATAAGGAGATTGATTGCGCAATTATACGTCCAATTGGTTTTTAAAAAGGGAGAATATTTTACAGATAGGATATTTAGTTTTCTTTATAATGGAATTGAGAGATAAAGTGTAAATATATGGAGTATTAAATTGTAGTGCTGGAAGTGAGGAGATTAATTTGTTAATTAGAGAGATAAAGATTGATGATGCAGAAAATTTTATAAATCTAGTAAAAGAAGTTGAGAGAAAATCTGAATTTATGCTTATGGAAGCTGAAGAAAGAAAAACCACCCCAGAACAACAACAACGACAACTAGAACGATTAGAGCAACAAAACAATTCAATTATTTTCGTAGCCGAAGAAAAAGATAAATTAGTTGGGTATTTAATTGCTATCGGCGGAACTGTTAAGAGAACAAAACATAGCGCTTATCTTGTTATAGGGATCTTACAAGAATATAGAGGAAAAGGGATAGGTACAAAAATGTTTGATAGCGTGATTAAGTGGGCTCCAAAGCATAACGTATCAAGACTAGAACTAAACGTTGTAACCGAAAACAAGGCAGGTCTAGCATTATATAAGAAAAATGGATTTGATATAGAAGGTACGAAAAGGAACTCGCTTAATATTAATGGAGAAACTTTTGATGAGTATTGTATGTCGAAGCTATTGTAGACTTTATCCATTTATTCGATAAAGCGATTTAATTTATGTAGGGGAAGGTACAAAAAGAGATTGTGGAAATAAAGAAAGGCTAGGGTATAGCAGAAGTTGAATACTTGGTAAAGGTAGATATAATTCAGCAACTCACTAGATATTGTTTCTTAACAGAAAAACAGACCTACCAATGTAGATCTGCATTTCTAGAATAAGTGCCAAAGTTATAACATATCGTCCAGTTTAATCGTGCTATCCATTAGAGCACTTTAGAAATGGTAACAGTTCTTTTTAGTACCGACTACTTTTCCAATCGTTATAAAAGTCTATAAGTGTTGAATGTATTGCGTGTAAAGCCATTAAAATTAAATATAGCATCATAAAGGTGGCAATTTCACCAGTAAAATAGGCGATAATCGCAATAATTACTAACCAGAAGTACAACATAATCTTATTCGTATTCATCTAGAAAACCTCCATCATCTTCCTTTATTTTAGCTTAAGATGGGGTTTATTCATACAAATTCTTAAACCTCGTTGAACAATCATAAGGTGTACAGGGAAGAATAAATTTTCAAATGGTATAAAATGGTCTGTTTTAATTGAATCCATCACTTGGTAACTTTTCCATCAACAATCGTTAACAATTCGCGAATTCCGTTCACCCTCCGTCTCTGGTTTACATAAGCTACATGGACTAAATAAATACCTGACGCAGCAACCCTGAAGAGAGCAAGGAGGGGTTAAGATTTGAAGGATAATGACTACAGGCCAAAACAATTACTCACCAAACGAGAAAAAGAAGTCTTTGAACTATTGGTTCAGGATAAGACGACCAAGGAAATCGCTCAAGAACTATTCATTTCAGAAAAAACAGTGCGGAACCACATATCGAATACGATGCAGAAACTGGGAGTAAAGGGACGGTCTCAGGCTGTAGTGGAGCTCCTTCGTATGGGGGAACTGAAGCTCTGACAGGCATGGCTCGCCTGTCGACTGACATAGCTGTTTTAAGCGAATAGAGAGTAGTGGCTTGCTGTGACGGCTATTAAAACCGACTGTGGTGGTCGGTTTTTTTGTTTGAAGAATATAGATGGGACATATTAGCTAATATCCATCCGACGCTAACACAGTCAATCTACTCCTATTATCTTAAAAGTATATCCAATTCGTTGTATCAAAGTACATTCACGGATGTAACAGTCCTTAACAAAACTGCCCAACCAAGTGAAGGCTATTATCCAATTCTCTAAGACTGTAGGTATGATATAAATTTAGCAACGTCCATTGAATTTAAAGGTTCAGTCTTGTGGCCAACGACATTATTAAACCTGATTGTGCATTCAATATTAACTTGTATATCTTCCTGCTTATCCTCTTGATTACGGCAGATCCTCATTCAGTAACACGGCACACATCTCCAGCAGCGTGCCATACCTAAATTAAAAATAGTTAAAATTTATTTTTCGCTTTGTAAAAAGGAACCAAAGAGAAAATTATTTTAATGAATTTATTAAGACACACTAAAAACACAAATTAGTAATACTCTCTTTAAGTCGGCCGACAAGATGTTGGAATCCTAATGTTAATTTAGAAATTCCATTATTATAAGGAAAGTGATATCACCTTGTTACTGTTCCAAATTAATATTTGATGCATATTGGTATGGAACAGGTTCAAAAAAGGTTATGGGCGCATCTAAAGGGTTCGTACCACCATACTGCTTAATCAGTCAAGTTAATCCAGGATGGGGACCTTCAAAAGTTCATACATATTAAAAGGAGTACCCATGAAAAAGATATTATTAATTGTAATAGCATTGATAGGTTTAATAAGCATAACGCTATTAAGTCTTCATTTTTATAACAGGCACCAAGCAGAACAAAAGATTGATAGTTATATTAAAGATTATGGTCTAACTAAACAAGATATTGAGACTGAGGAATATCCCTTATTTAACTCGATAAGTGCTCCAAAAGGTTATTTCAAGGGTATCTTTACTTCTGAGGATAAGGATAACTATTACATCTTCCATTACGATAAAGATACAGACAAAGTGACTTTCTCTGGAGTAGTAGAAGGAAATGAAGTATCTATAGATGACGAGTTGATAAAAAAACTTAAGCACCAACCCTCTGAAAAAGTACTACAATAAAATAACAATTTATAAAGGTTGTAGCAAAGTCAAAGCTACAACCTTTATATTTTTTACTAAAATGGATATACGTGATTCAAAAAAGTTGATCTCAAACTGAAGTGGAACTCCTTCGTATAGGGAAACTGAAGATATGACATTCGCGATGACAAGACTGATCTGTTATTTTATAAAGATAAAGTCCTCCAAGAGGACTTTAAATGTTTTTCACCGTTACTTCTGGTTCGTATTCACTTAAGACTTCAAAGGTGTCTTCTGATCCAGAATAGATATGGTGTTCTATATTCTTAATATAATCACTTCCAGGACCAGAAAGGTCATCATACCACTTAATAAAATCTGAATCTGTTACTTTATAAAGGTACCAAGCTTTCAAATTTTTTGCGTAATTTTCTCTTGCTTTGAGAGCGCTATTTACTAGATCTCCTCGTTTCATTTCATCTGTAAATCTGCTTGCTAAAATGTAACGTCCATTTATATTTTGATTATAAGTAAAAGTTATTTCTTGACCATTCTCATTTTCGAAGCTAATACTTAATTTGCCTAAGTAATTAAACTTAGTAAGGTGAAATGGGCCATCAATGATAGTATCTGGGCACCAAATTTCTAATTTGTTCATATCAATACACCTCTTGATTATTTATATCTAATCTTTTCGTTCTTCCAAGATAGACTTGGCTCATTGCCGCTATGGCTCTTATAGAATCTAACGTCTCCTTGTGGAGTATTCTTTACAAATGTAACTGAACCATCTTCTTTGAGATATTTTCTGTAAGTAACATTACTAGCTACACTGTTAAAATCTGTGTTAGCTTTGGAAGAGCCACCATTCTTAGTATATATTTTCGTTCCTCCACCAGTTTTATGACTATAGGATGCCCCTGCTCTAACACTACCCCAACCGGAAGGAACACCCCCTGAGCACATGATAGTAATAGTTCCATCTTCTTCATCATTAACAGTCTCATCTAACTTATTATTTTTATCATGTTGTTCAACTTTACCTTCCAGTGGTTCATCATTACCCTGAGACCAATGCCTACACGCTGCTTCACTGGTATTCGGGTTACTTAATCCAATAGACATTAACAAGATAGGAACAAGAAGAATTAATAATATTCTTTTCATAATATCCCTCCAAAATATGTAATACAAGCTATTTTATTCTAATTCTAAATTTTTAGAATATCCATATTTTTTATTGTCTAATTGCAGGTTTTTTTGTTAAAAAATGTTTACCTGTTATAGATGTTGACTGAGGAAAAAGAAGAGCAGCTGTACATCCAAAACATCAAGCATGCATTCACTGCATTGAACAACACCAGTGAGAATATTCATGAAGTGTTCAAAACACTTATTAAAGAAAGCTGTATTGGCCAGATTGGAAAATTAAAAATTAAATATACCTTTCAGCCTTAAGTGCACTTATCTATGGTTATTGTTTGCTAAAGGTATGTATTGCTACGATGCAGAAACTGGGAGTAAAGGGACGGTCTCAGGCTGTAGTGGAGCTCCTTCGTATGGGGGAACTGAAGCTCTGACAGGCATGGCTCGCCTGTCGACTGACATAGCTGTTTTAAGCGAATAGAGAGTAGTGGCTTGCTGTGACGGCTATTAAAACCGACTGTGGTGGTCGGTTTTTTTGTTTATACATAAAACATAAACATTAGCTGAATATTAACGCAAAATTGTGTAAATCGCTTACAATGTAACTACTAGATACATAAACGAAGGAGATTGTCATGAATAACTATATAGAAAGAATCAGCTATAAAGAAGTACTCGCACCTACTGAAACATCTGCGGAGTCACCTGTGGATTTAATTGATGAAACGATACAGCTTCATAAAGAGAAAATAATTGCTCAGATGAAAAACGCGAATCTAGATGTTCTTTTTGTTTATGGTGACCGTGAACATGGTACTAACTTTGGTTATCTTACAGGTTTTGAGCCAAGATTTGAGGAAGCTTTATTGGCCTTGCACAGCAATGGAAGTGCTTACTTGTTGTTAGGCAATGAATCTCTCCGAATGAAACAATACAGCCGTATAGAAGCAGAAGCTATCCAAGTACCATACTTCTCTCTGCCTAATCAGCCGATGCAGACTGACAAAACGTTAGCAGAACTTATTGCATCTGCCGGAGTAAAAGAAGGTATGCGTGTTGGTATAGCAGGGTGGAAAATGTTTACGAGTTCTTATGAAGACAATCAACAGCTGTTTGATACGCCGTATTTTATCGTTAACGCTGTGAAAGAGCTTGTAAAAGATACGGGTAA
The DNA here is from genome assembly GCA_900110015.1 of Terribacillus saccharophilus. Taxonomy (GTDB): domain Bacteria; phylum Bacillota; class Bacilli; order Bacillales; family Amphibacillaceae; genus Terribacillus; species Terribacillus saccharophilus. The sequence continues at coordinate 147,887 of FOCD01000001.1, forward strand.
TGTTTTAAATGCCACTTCATTATTCATTCATCCAGGTACGGGTGCTCGTACTTTAATGAACGCAAATGAAATTGCTCATTATGAATTTGGAGCATCGCTCGCATCATCCCGAATACTACGAGTACTAGATAAATTAGAACCTGGAAAAACAGAGATGGAGCTCGCGGATGGACTAGCTGCATACGGACAGCCGAATAATGTCCAGACGATTTGCGCCACGGGTGATCGTTTTACGAACGCAGTTGTGGCTCCAAGAGCAAAGAAAGTAGAGCTTGGTGATAAATTTTCAGTTACAGTAGGATACAGAGGAGGTCTTACTAACCGTTCAGCATATGTTGTGTCATCTGCTGAAGAGCTGCCTACAGATGTATCTGATTATATTGATACAGTTGCTAAACCTTATTATGCAGCCAGTGTTGCTTGGTATGAGAATGTGAGAATTGGTATGACTGGCGGAGAAATGTATGAACTAATTGAATCTGTCCTGCCAAAATCTAAATATGGATGGAAGTTAAATCCGGGTCATCTGACAGCGGGTGAAGAATGGATGTCTTCTCCTATCTACCCTAATTCAGAAATCCAACTTGCTAGCGGTATGATGCTCCAACTCGATATTATCCCTAGTATTCCCGGGTATGGTGGAGCGAATGCGGAAGATGGTATTGCGCTAGCGGATGAAGAACTGCGTGCAGAGTTGTCTGCTCACTATCCGGAATTATGGGGAAGAATTCAAACACGAAGAGAATATATGATCAATACGCTTGGTATTCAGCTTCATCCGGAAGTGCTTCCGATGTCCACAATCAACGGTTATTACCGTCCTTATTTATTGAATAAAGAGTATGCGTTTACAGTAGATCAACAGTAGTTAATCTGGTCTTCTAGGATAAATGCAGGTTCTGCATTTATCCGACCAATTATCTTCCTAATAATATTTCAGACTACTATTAAGAATTTCCTGAAAAGGAAGTTCTTTTTATTTATTGCTCATTCTAATTTTAAAAATAGAATTACTAAAATTAGATAGTTATACTTTTATATACAATACATTAACAACCAAAAAGATACGTATCACTTTTTAAATGCATGGAATAAAGTAGATAAATTTATGTTATTCTGTAAAAACAAGAAAAGTTATATGTAAAAAACCTACCGAAAATTTTCGTTTTAGGGAGTGAAGGCTTAATGGATATAATAACGATTGATAACAGTATAGGGACTAATATTTTTATAGGCGTAATCATTGTACTTATAGCAGCCGTAGTGATTGCCTTAATAGCCATCCGGAAGAAAAAGCGGGATGAAAATCAAAATCATACGCAGTCAAAAGATAAAACACAAACTAAGAGTAAATCAGATAGTGATGGGAATTCATACATACATACGCCATTAATGGGCGCAGATACAGAAAGTGATAGCAATAATAAGCGATATCATGATACCGATTTAAGTTCCCAGTCTTACGATTCCGGTCCGAGCAGCCCTTCCTATGATGGTGGTGGAGGTTCAGATGGCGGAGGCGGTGGAGGAGAATAGAAAAACGCGCAGCTTCTTGCTGCACGTTTTTTGTCATGTTAGATTTCCATATCCTGTCCAGGTATATAGTTATCTTGTTTCACTGTCTGCGGTTCGCTAATTGGTTCACCATCTCTTTGAGGTGCTTCAAATGTTATTTCTAATTCTTTTGGTTCGGCACTTATGTCGTCTAAAAGGAAATAGATGTAACCATATTCACCATAATCTTCTTCCTTGTATTCCTTAGCTAATGTGCTATCAGGACTTGTAAATCCTGTAAGCTCTGCACCTGTATCCGTCACCGCAGTTGCTTTTCCTTCGTATGAGAAATTATAATCATTGTCGTTTTCTGATTCTATTTCTAATACAATAGCTCGAACAGTATCTTTTCCAGAGAATTGTTCCATTTCTTTTGATTCGTCATTTAAGTCGATTTCAACTAAAGTAGGGATAGTATGTACAGTAAAATTATCGAATGATGCGGATAAGAAGGAGTAGTCACCGTCTTGTCCTTCCTCCGTATAAGCTCCAATTAAGAAATAATCTCCAAATTCATCCTCTGTATGTTCATATATTTCCTTTTTCTGTTCAGTTGTAAGTTTGCTTGTATCAGAACTGCTTTCTTCTTTTGCTTGTTCCTGCTGTTCAGTCTTTTTACTGGATGTATCTTTAGAATCAGTGCTGGATGCATTATCGCTGCCGCAAGCTGCTAATAAGAACATTAGTCCGGCCATTAAAAGAATACTAGATAATTTTTTCAATTTTGTTTCTCTCCTCCGCTAAGACTATTTGAATAGTAATTGTATCCTTCTTCCACTTCAGTATCTTTTATCCTAGCATAATTGAGATTGAGGGGGTATAAGGCGTCAGTTGTGTATTCAAATAGTGTAAACGCGACAAAAGAATTAGAAATTCTCTCAAACAGTTACCTCTTTAAAATCAGTATATTCACAAATCATGGTTTAGAAGTCAGTATAAGTGAAGATATCTCTAAAATTTTTGGAATAATAGATGTAATGCAATCAATTAATGCAGGTATCCCTCCCCAACTGTCGAATCTGTACAGAAAAGGAGGGTTTTCCATGGAAATTGTGAAAAGTCCGTCTGTCGCTCCTGTCATTGCGTCGCTGCCGAGTTTGCAGCAGCAGATCTACAGAGATGTTCGAGAAGCTTTTGTGCTTGCTACTGAAGCAGGGCAATATTATATGGCTGATGAAGATGATGAGATTGTGATGATGCCGTTCGCTGAGAAGTATGACTTAACACTCACAGAAATAGCTTTCCATTATAGCGGAGCGGAGTGCAGCATTGCGCAATTTCAAGCAACACACTTGGGAAGCTCTCCTCCGGCGGATTTTGAGAAGTGGGCGATGAAGAAGGGGAATACGGTTGTCAGCAGATATGATGATGTACAGAAGTGCATAATGGTTAGTGTTAATGGGTGCAAAGCGATACCTTATCATGAATTACCGGTTTCCTCCTTTTCGGAGTTATTTCGATCGTATACATTTAGTTCTTTGTTCAAGTGAATAGCTAGCAGAAAGCCGACTCTGATGAGTCGGTTTTTTGTATGTTCAGCTTTTGCGAGGGCGAATTACATGCAGTACAGCGTTTTTAACGGTATCATTAAGGATAGGATAGAAAAGTCAGATATCGATCGACACCTTGTAGGGGGATGTACATGCACGATTATATGGTAACGAATCAATTCATTTTTCTCTTCGCGCTGCTGCTTATTGTGAGTGTAGTGGTGACGAAGTTTTCGACGAGGCTGGGTGTACCGGCACTTGTCTTGTTCATCGCGGTCGGGATGATTGTCGGAAGCGATGGATTCGGTCTTGTTTATTTTGATAATGCTCATTTAGCGGAGGCAATCGGTATCTTCGCGCTTATTGTTATTTTGTTTGAAGGTGGACTTCATGCGAATTGGCATTCGATGAAGCCGGCACTTGCACCGGCAATCACGATGGCAACGGTAGGGGTGCTGCTGACAGCGGCAATCGTTGCTGTTGCTGCTCACTATATCTTTAATTTGACGTGGCTGGAATCTGTTCTGATCGGTTCGATTGTCGGTTCGACGGATGCTGCTGCGGTGTTCTCTGTTTTGAAAGGACAGAATGTCAAAGAGAAGCTTGCTGCGACATTAGAAGCTGAATCTGGTACAAATGATCCGATGGCTATGTTCTTGACGATCACTTGTATCGAATTAATTAGCGGACACGGCTCTAGTGTTCTTTCCATGATTGGCAGCTTTATATGGGAAATGGGAGCAGGAGCAGCGATGGGGCTGTTGATCGGATTCATAGCTGTAACAGCGATCAATCGAATCAATCTCGATACGAGCGGTCTTTATCCACTGTTTGCGCTCGCATTCGCTTTAGTAAGCTATGGATTAACATCCGTTATCCATGCTTCCGGATTATTGGCTGTATATGTTAGTGCACTTTATATCGGAAATGCAGAAATTACGTATCGTCGCTCGATCATCCGTTTCAATGAGGGCTTCGGCTGGCTTATGCAGATATGTATGTTTGTCTTGCTGGGCTTGTTCGTTTTCCCTGGAGAGTTATTCACGCCAAGTCTGATGATTAAAGGATTCCTGCTTTCGATTGTATTGATATTCTTGGCACGTCCATTAGCAACCTTCCTGTCAATGTCTCCTTACAAGTATACCGCCAAAGAGAAAGTATTCATTTCCTGGGCAGGTCTGAAAGGTGCAGTTCCCATTGTGCTGGCACTCTTCCCGCTCATTGCTGGTATCGAAAATGCCCAGCTAATCTTTAATGCAGTTTTCTTCGTTGTTCTTTTATCAACTGTTCTGCAAGGCTCTACGGTCACGGCGCTTGCGTCCAAACTTAAATTGGTGGAACCGCCGACGACGAATGAAATTGAGACGCTTGAATTGATCAGTATAGGACGGAACAATCTCGAGATGGTAGAATATAAACCAACGGAACTGAATGAGATATCCGGCAAACGGCTGGAGGATCTTAGCTTCCCTGAGACAACTTTGATCAATGCCATACTCCGTAGCGGTGAGATTATTTCTCCGAACGGACAGACAGTTATCAAAGCAGGCGACACATTGTATATTATGGTTGCCTTACAATATAAGAAACAACTCGCAAAATACTTGCGCAGGAATAAACTAACGAAGTAATAGCAGGAGGAATGAATGGTGCAAGACACACTGACAGCTGAAAGAATTGCAGCGATTGAGAAGGAGCTGCGACATATTGCCGCAATCATCAAGCAAAAAGGACGGGAGATCCTCCTGCAGTATCCGATTACGGCACCGCAGTTCGTCGCGCTGCAATGGCTGGCGGACAAAGGAGATATGACAACAGGCGACCTTTCCCAAACAATCAGGCTTGCTATTAGTACGACGACTGATATCGTTGACAGGCTGGAGAAGAATGAGCTTGTAAAACGAGTACGTGACGAGAAGGATCGGCGTATCGTACGGGTGCATATCCTGGAAAAGGGAGAGCTGATCATCTCGGAAGTGATCAAAATGCGTCAAGCATATCTGCAAGAGCTGCTGGAAACTTTTTCTTTGGAAGAGGCAGACCAGCTGCAGTTGCTCTTACATAAATTACACGGTAAAATGAATGATTACGAACAGCTAGAGGCTAAAACAGAGAAGAAAAAGAGGAGATAAACGTGGATTATCCGATTGGTGTCATTGATTCAGGAGTAGGCGGCTTGACCGTTGCAAGGGAGCTGATGCGTCAGTTGCCAAAGGAAAACCTCATCTATGTCGGGGATACACTGCGCTGTCCATACGGTCCAAGACCGGAAGAAGAAGTGGTGGAATTTACATGGGACATGGTGAATTTCCTCCTGGAAAAGAACATCAAGATGCTCGTCATCGCCTGCAATACAGCGACTGCTTTTACATTGGAAGAGCTGAAGCAGAAGCTTGATATACCGGTTGTCGGTGTTATCGAACCAGGCGCACGTGCAGCGATCAAAACAACTAAAACAAATCATATTGGTGTACTCGGTACAGAAGGCACGATCCGCAGCCACGCGTACCGTAAAGCGCTGAAAAATATCAATAGTGAACTCGAAATTGAAGGTCTTGCATGTCCAACATTCGTTCCGATGGTAGAAAAAGGTGTTGTCTCAGGACCGTTGGCTCGTCAGGTCGTCCAAGATGCCCTGACACCATTGAAGGATTGGAAAGAGATGGACACACTCATTCTGGGGTGCACGCATTACCCTATCATTAAACCGGTTATTGAAGAAGTGATCGGTGATTCGGTGGAAGTAATCAGTTCAGGAGACGAGACAGCACGTGAAGTAAGCGCAATTCTCGGTTTCAAACGAAAGCTCTATGAAGGAGATCGTCCTGTTAACCATCAATTCTATGCATCTGGAGATACACATCTTTTCATGAAGATCGCTAATATGTGGCTGCAGCGGCCAGTTAATGAAGTTGGAAGAATTCAGCTCGGCAGCAAACAATCTATTTAAATAAATATGGTCTAAAACCTTTGATGGCTCGTATACATGATAGTACAAACCATCAAGGGGGAAGAAGTGCGTATGAATAAAAAGATTGCAGGTCTTTTCACTAGTGTAATAGGCCTTTCCATTTTATTGGCCGGATGCTCCTTAAAAGGAGAACAGGCTGTCGACGAAGTGGACGTGCCGCAGGATACAACGTATGTGGACGAGCTGGAGAAAAACGCGCTTGATCCTGGCGCAGCCGAAGCACCAGCCGAAGGAGAAACACCGGCTGAAGGAGAGGCACCAGCCGAAGGTGAGGAAGAAAAGCCTGAAGAGGGTGCTAAGGAAGGCGAATCCGCTACCGCAAAACGTCAGTTGTTCCTGATGGATGCCAATGGAATGGTCGTACCGATGACATTCGAACTGCCGCAGACAAATGAAGTAGCCAAAGAAACATTGGAATACCTCGTAAAGGATGGCCCTGTAACGGACATGCTTCCTAACGGCTTCCAAGCAGTATTGCCGGCAGGAACAACTATCAATGGTATTGATGCGCAGGAAGATGGCACGCTGATCGTTGACTTCTCGAAGGAATTCAACGAATACGAAGCAGCCAGTGAGAAGAAGATTCTTGAATCCATCACGTACACATTGACACAGTTTGAAAACGTGAAAAATGTGGCCATCCGCGTAGAAGGACAAGAATTAGCTAAAATGCCGGTCGATGGCACGCCTATCGGGAAAAGCTATTCCCGAGCTGATGGTATCAACTTGATGGATAATGGTATCACTACTGTGAACAGCCAGTCTGTCACGCTATACTTCCCAGCAGAAGCAGTAGATGGCACGCCGTATGAAGTGCCAGTAACAGAGCGTATGAACAGCAATGCGGAAAACGACTACGTAGAGATCGTCAATGCACTGATTGACGGACCAGCCATGGACAGCAATCTATCTAACGTCTTCAATACAGGCTCTGCACTCGCTGCTGAACCAACACTGAAAGATGGCGTCCTTAACTTGGAATTCAACACAGAAGTATTGAGCAACGTGGATGAAGCTGCGATTACAGATCAGCTTATGGAGACACTTGTTATGAGCTTGACAGAGCTCGAAGAAGTTGAAGCAGTCTCCGTTAAAGTAGAAGGTGTGGAAGAAGTGTTCAACGAGCACGGTGAAGCTTACGCTGAGCCTGTATCAAGAGAACAGTACGTTCCAGCTGAAAAATTGTAAAAGTAAAAAGCCCGATCATTTGATCGGGCTTTTTTTGTGCAGGGAAAAGGAAGGTTATTGTTGAATTCACCTAAGGCAGATAGAATGGAATTTTTGCAAAGGCTAATCGCAGAGGGCTATACTAGAAAGTAGCTTTTCTTCTTACATAATTTTTAATTTAGTATCAAAAAGGGTACAGATAGGCAGAAACGTTCATTGGAGGGATAAACATGAATAAAATCATCATTGCAACAAAAAATGCCGGAAAACTAAAGGAATTTAAAGCCTTTTTTGGAGAATACGATATAACGGCTTACGGACTTGATGAATTATCGGAGCAATTCGATGATATCGAGGAAACAGGTACAACATTCGAGGAAAACGCCGCGCTCAAGGCAGAAACAATGGCAGGTCATCTGCAAGTTCCTGTGCTTGCGGATGATTCGGGATTAGAAATTGATGCACTTGAAGGCCGCCCAGGTGTTTATTCGGCCCGTTATGCGGGTGAAGAAAAAAGTGATCAAGCAAATATGGATAAAGTGCTGGAAGAGCTGAAAGATGTTCCTAAAGAAGAGCGTACTGCTCGATTCGTTTGTGTACTGGCAGTATCGCAGCCTGGAAAAGAAACATTCTATGCGAGAGGTCATGTGGAAGGTACGATCACGGAAGAACCGAGCGGCGAACATGGCTTTGGCTATGATCCTGTCTTTCAGCCAGAAGGCTATGATAAAACGATGGCGGAGCTTAAACCGGAAGAGAAAAATCAGATCAGCCACAGAAAACAGGCGATGGTTCATTTGGAAAAATGGTTGAATGACCAAGCGAAGTGAGGTTAGAGGATGAAGATACTGATAACGAGTGACAGCCATGGATTGACAGCAGAAGTAAACAAGCTAAAGCAGCGACATGAAGACGAAGTTGCGGCATATATTCACTGTGGTGATTCGGAGCTGCCATTTGATGCGCCAGAAATGGAAGGCTATTATCGTGTCGCTGGAAACTGTGATTATGACGGAGCTTATCCAGAAGTGGAGGAGCTGACAGCATCGGAGCTGCCGATTCTTATCACACATGGTCATCTATATGGAGTGAAATCGAGTCTCCGTCCTTTAGAGAAGCTTGCAGCAGAAAAAGATGCGAAAATCGTTTGCTACGGCCATTCACATGTGGCGAGAGCGGACGTGATCGACGGCAGGCTGTATATCAATCCAGGCAGCATTCGCTTGCCAAAGCAGTCGCCATATCCGACTTATTGCATTCTATCCTACGAAGATAGAATTGCCACGGTTCGATACTATACGTTGGGTGGCGAAGAAGTACCAGAACTGGAGAAATCCGTCACATTCAAATAAGCTCGGACAAAAAATTGTAACGTTTCTATTGCCGAATCACCTCACACTTACGTTATACTAGTGTTTGAATGAATTGAGGTGATTTAGTATGAATGAAGCCGATTTCGGTTACAAACCAAATCATAAAAAACGCAATTATCGTCCGCTTGTTATTTGGCTGACCATCATCATTGATGGATTGGTTGTCGTATTGAGCGGCTTACCGCCTGTCGAAGGCTTCGACCTATTCGACGTACACATCCTGCCAATGCTGAACGCTATCTTTAACAGTTTTACGTTCGTCTTCCTGCTGTTGGCATTAATCTTCATCATGAAGAAGAATATTATCTGGCATAAGCGCTTTATCTATTCGGCCTTTGTCACAACAGCATTATTCCTGATTTCTTATGTGTCTTATCACTATCTTTCAGGAGATACGAGTTTCGGAGGCGAAGGCATCATCCGTCCAATCTATTTCTTTATCCTAATCACGCACATCGTGCTGGCAGCAGTTATCGTACCGCTAGCCCTTGCATCGATTACACGCGCATGGAATATGGACGTGCCAAGACACCGAAAGATCGCCCGTTGGACAATGCCACTATGGCTTTATGTCAGCCTTACAGGCGTCATCGTTTACTTGATGATCCGCCCGTATTATTAAGGAGGATTGCTCCGGGAAACCGGAGCAAATTCTTAATTTCAAAAAAACTGTTGACTATATGTTATATATCATGTAGAATAAATCTTGTCCTTAAGAGAGGACAGCATACATAAAAGAAACATGCGGGTGTAGTTTAGTGGTAAAACCTCAGCCTTCCAAGCTGATGTCGAGGGTTCGATTCCCTTCACCCGCTCCATGTCCCAATAGCTCAGCTGGATAGAGCAACAGCCTTCTAAGCTGTGGGTCGGGGGTTCGAATCCCTCTTGGGACGCTAACAATAAAACGTCAGAAGCCTTATTAATAAGGCTTCTGGCGTTTTATTTTGTCTACGAACCAATGGGGATGGATACAAAATAGGGGAATGGGGCTGAAACCTCTCCCATTTTACTGCCTCATTTCTAACATTGAATCGAGTAACTTGCTGATTTTTGATCAGCTTCTTCTAGTACTTGACCATACGTATTCATAGAAGTAGAGATAGTAGGGTGACTTAATCTTTCTTGAATGATTTTATAGGAAAGATTATGCAGACGTTTCAGTAGTAAAAAGAAAAGCCTTTAAGGCTTTTCTTTTATAGAATAAGCAGCTATTTCATAAGAATCGGCTTTTTTTGCGGCTTCGGTAGGGAATGGCGGATAAAACATTTCTACACCTGATTTAGCTCCGGTGTGTAAACTTGTTTCAACGCCACCTTCCATAACTCCAAGAAATTCATCGCCCTTGTATACCCCTACAACTGCATGTATATAATCTTGTTTCTTATCTGTATTGTTAGTAACTTCACCAGAAATACCAAAACTTCCGTTATCCATTGTCGCATCTTCATGTCTTATATCTAACCATTGAACTTCTGAGGAAGTTGGGATAGGGTTCATTGCTAATTCAGTAGTAATTTTTGTGTCAAGGTCTAGAATTCCTGCTGGTTGAGAGGCACTTACATAAGCGATTTCACCTGGTCCGATAACACTTGGTGCAACGCTGAGATATTCTGACACATAAATGACCTTTCCATCCTCATTATTAAAAGTAACTGAAGCAGCCCTAATGTCTTGAGCTTTATCACTTTCATTTTCTATAACTGCGTAATAGCTAAGGTACTTAGTATCTGTAGATTCATCTTTCCAAAAGTAGGTCTTCTCTTCACCTAAAGTTAGTTCAAGGTCTGATATATCTTCCAAACCTCCCATGAATTCAGCCTGAGATTCAGCAGATCTAGTATCTTCAGTTTCTGATTCCTTGATTCCTGTATCTTCTGTCGTTTGGGTAGCGGCAGTCTCATTCTTGGTTTTATTTGTGGTAGTATTATCCTCGGCTGCGCTTTCTTTTCCGCATGCAGCTAAGTAAAAGACTAGCAAACTCATTAATAACAAAGCAGACACTTTTTTCATATACTATGGGCCCCTTGAAATAAATTTGTTTTAGCAAGTAACTAATTATTGCCCTCATCATCTTTTCTATCTAGTTTTCTATTTATTTTTTAATTTTAACAACATGTTTCTGCTTTTTTGTCCAGTTCACAAAAAGCACTGGGGAACGTTAACTTATATAATAATACAAATTGTTCCAATTATACAATCGATTTTATACCAAGAGGGTCTGCAAGAAGGATAGATCCTAAACTAGCAAATGGGGCGAGGTTTATTGTGTTTTTCAAAGTATATATGGATAACACATGTTAACATGATTAAAATAACGATAAATAGTCATTCCTAAATAGGGGGAGCATTATGTCCAGAGATAGAAGAAGTTTTAGAAGTAAGATAGCAGAGACTTTAATCTCTTTAAAAGTGGATAAAGAAGCAGTTAACACCCCAGAAGGAGTAGCTAATAAATTGAAGGAACGTCAGATAGAAAACGAAAAGCCATATGTCATCCCAAGAACTTTTATCATACACTCTTCAGTTGTAGAGAGTTCAGTGGATGGGATGCAGGTTTTTTCTTTGAGTCCAAAAGACAGTAAGAGTGAGAAGAGAATACTTTATCTCCATGGTGGTGCTTATGTTAATCAACCATCTTTACCTCATTGGACATTTCTTCAGAAAATTGTAGATGATACGAATGCTTCCATTATATTTCCCATTTATCCGAAGGCGCCTGTTCACAACTATCAAGAAGCGTATGACAAAGTGTTATCTCTTTATGAAAACATGCTCCAAAAAACGCAGTCTGAGGATATTGTGCTCATGGGAGACTCAGCTGGTGCAGGTTTTGCTTTAGGATTATCACAATTATTACTTGAAAAGAATCTTGGCCAACCTAGCGACATTATATTGATTTCACCATGGCTTGACATAACCATGAAAAATCCTGCGATAGCTGCATTAGAGGATAAAGATCCCATGTTGGGTTCTTATAGCTTAATCCAAGATGGAAAAGCCTGGGCTGGAGATTCGAATCCTAATAATTTTATGTTATCTCCAATCAATGGACCGATTAAAGGCTTGGGTCATATAACTCTATTCATCGGCACCCATGAATTGTTTTTGCCGGATGCTCAGTTATTTAGAGATATGGCAAAAGAGCAAGGGGTAGACATAACATATTATGAATACAGCAAAATGAACCATATATTTGTACTTTTTCCTATTCCGGAAGCACATAAAGCTACTGAGCAAATTGTCCGTATCATAAATGGTAGGTAAATTAATGTTATTCTAATGGTCATCAATTTACTTGTATACTTGTAACTGAAAGTTGAAAAGGAATATCGAATAAAAAGAAGCTTACCAAGGGCTCTGGTAAGCTTCTTTCTCATTTGGTCTGTTCCTAACAATATGAGAAACGCTTTTTATAATTGGTTAAAGAACGGAACTTACTTAATTTCTCGCTCTATCTTTGCCAACACTTTCGGCATTTGACTGTTAATTTGTCTTCCGGTAAACCTTAATACTTAGTATGGGATAACCGAAGATAAGATTAGAAGGTTGTCCCGAAAATATCGCTGTTCTTATTCGACCTATTTTTCCTCATGCAATCACCAACAGTAGTTTTTAATTTGACTTGTCCATATTCTAAAGACTGTATTCTTTTCGTTGAGTAAAAAACAGATTCATGTTATACCTCTTCAATACCTTATCAAGTCGTATTTAATTTTAGCATCGATAAATTTAATCTTTAAATCATCTTCGTCACTACTTTTTAAACATTTACCCCTGTTTTCTATATACCCTCCATTCCCATCTCTTTGGTAAAATCATAAATGTAATCGCTTACATTAGATCTGGGGGGATTGGACATGAAAAGAAAATCGCTTCTGTTGGTTTTTGGAATGATTTTGGTTTTATTGCTTGCTGCTTGTAGCAGTGAGGGAAGCAGTTCTGGATCAGATGACGGTAAAGTGAAGCTCAGAATTGCATGGTGGGGCGATCAGCCGCGAAATGATTATACGACGAAGGTTATTGAGATGTATGAGGAACAAAATCCTGATGTGCAGATTGATGCGGAGTATGCGAGCTGGGATGATTATTGGCAAAAGCTTTCTCCTCAAGCGGCAGCAAATGAATTGCCGGATATCGTACAAATGGACGTTTCCTATCTTGCTCAATATGCGCAAGGAAATAAATTAGCTGATTTAACTCCGTTTTTAGGTGAACAAATCGACACTAGTAATATGACAGAGGATTACGTGAATGGCGGTAAGATTGAAGACGGAATTTATGGGATGAACACTGGTGTAAATGCAGTTGGATTCCACTACAACCCGGAATTATTGGAAGAGCTAGGTCTTGGAAGTGAAATTCCGGAAGATTGGACGTGGGATGATTATAAGAGCATGTCTGATAAAGCTGTTGCACAAGGTGCATTTTTCGATACACATCTAAGACCTGATGTATTTTTCGATTACTACCTTCGCAGCCAAGGCTCTCGTCTTTATGCGGAGGATGGCAGCGGCTTAGGTTATGAAGATGATAAATTATTTGTGGATTACTGGAGCATGATCGCAGAGCAAGTGGAAAAAGGAGCAACTCCAACGCCAGATGCTCTTGCTCAGATAACTGGTATTGAAGATGATCCGGTTGTAAAAGGAGAGGCAATAGGGATTTTCCAATGGTCCAATCAGTTCGTAGGATTGAAACAGGTTGCTGAGAAGCCGCTGGAGATCGCGCCAATGCCTGGACCTGGAACTTCTGATGGGCTTTATTTAAAGCCAGGTATGTTCTTCTCTGTTTCACAAAACTCCGAGCAGAAAGAAGCTGCTGCTGACTTCTTGGATTTCTTTATGAACGATGTAGAAGCGAATAAATTGATTCTCGGCGACCGCGGTGTACCAGGATCTTCTGAAGTAAAAGACGCGTTGAAAGATGAAGTTTCCGAAGCGCAGAAGCAAGTCTTTGAATATGTGGAATGGGCGGAAACGAACAGTTCTCCAATGGGAGCTCCAGATCCAGCTGGTGCTGGGGAGGTCATCGAATTATTAGAAACATTAGCGGAACAAATCAGTTATGGTCAGCTTGCTCCTGAAGAAGCAGCTGAAAGTTTCAGAACGCAAGCAGAAAGCATGCTTGGACAATAGTGCATAACAGTGATCAAGACGGCAGCTGAGCAGCTGTCGTTTTGATTACACCTGTATATGGAGAGGAGTAAAGTCATTGAGCTCACGTCTAAGAAGTAATCTATGGGGATATCTTTTCATTGGTCCGTTCATCATCGGCTTTTTAGCTTTTACGATCATACCAATGCTAGCTTCTTTATATTTCTCATTTACGGATTATGGTTTGTTTGATGATCCAGTATGGATTGGCTTTGAGAACTATATAAAAATGTTCACGGAAGACCCTCGCTATATTAATTCATTGAAAGTCACCATCATCTACGTATTCGCTGGCGTTCCATTGCGGCTCGCTTTTGCCTTACTGGTGGCCATGCTGCTGAATGTCGGATCACGAGCAGTTGGCTGGTACCGGACATTGTATTATCTACCATCTCTTATCGGGGGCAGTGTAGCAGTTGCGATCATGTGGCGTAACATTTTTGGCGATGACGGGATTGTCAATATAGCTCTTAAGACTATGGGAATTGATTCGATTCGTTGGTTTGGTGAACCAACAGCAGCGTTATGGATGCTTATCTTTCTATCCATCTGGCAGTTTGGGTCATCGATGCTGATCTTCTTGGCTGGATTGAAGTCGATTCCTGCTAGTTTTTATGAAGCAGCCAGTGTGGATGGAGCGAACTTCTTCCAGAAATTCTTCCGCATCACATTGCCGATGCTAAGTCCTGTTTTATTGTTCAACATCATCATGCAGACAATCTCTGCGTTTATGACCTTCGTACCTGCCTTTATTATTTCCAAAGGGACAGGTGGTCCGCTCGATGGTACGCTGCTATACTCTCTATACTTGTTCAAGCAAGGATTTGAGTACTTCAATATGGGCTATGCGTCTGCCATGGCGTGGGTCATGCTGGTTATTGTAGGTATTTTGACAGGAATCATCTTCTTGACTTCTAAGTATTGGGTGCATTATGAGTCGGAGGGGAAATAAAATGACTAAAAGAAGACCTCGATATTTTCTCTACCATATTCTAGTTGGAGGATTTGCCGTTCTGTTGCTTTACCCGGTTATTTGGCTGTTCGTCAGCTCGTTTAAGGAAAGCGGAGATATTTTCATTACCGCTGGTTCTCTTATTCCAAATCCCTTTACGTTGTTGAATTACGCGCAAGGATGGGAAGGGTTTGGTGGATATGGTTTTGGTACGTTCATTAAAAATACAATCGTTTTTGTTATATGGATGCTGCTCGGTCACTTGATTTCGTGTTCACTAATTGCATTTGGCTTTGCCAGACTGAAGTTTGTGGGACGAGGGTTTTGGTTTATGATCATGCTCGTTACACTGATGCTGCCTTACGAAGTCGTCATGATTCCGCAGTACATCATCTTCTCTGAGCTTGGCTGGCTGAATTCTTTGAAACCGTTAGTTGTCCCAGCCTTCTTTGGACACCCATTTTTCATCTTCTTGCTCGTCCAATTCATCCGAACCATCCCGAGGGAACTGGATGAGGCAGCGACAATTGATGGGGCGAATACGTTCCAAATCTTTTATAAGGTGATCTTGCCGCTTATCGTTCCTGCTTTAGCTACTACAGCGATTTTCACTTTCTATTGGACTTGGGATAACTTGCTTGGACCGGTTCTCTATTTGAACAGCCCAGAAAAATATACAGTCTCGATGGCACTGAATATGTTCTTGAGCAATGAAACGGTATCAAATTGGGGAGCGATGTTTGCCATGTCGATCGTCACACTTGTACCAGTATTTGTTATCTTCTTCATCTTCCAGCGCTATGTTGTGGAAGGTATCAGCACGACAGGTCTAAAAGGATAGAGAGGAGATGCTTTTATGACTGCTATAAATAAAGGACTGGAATGGATTATGAGAATGGCATATGTAAATGTTCTTTGGCTCGTTTTCTTGCTGCCAGGGCTGGTAGTCTTCGGGGTTTTCCCCGCTACCACTGCCCTGCTGCATGTGATGCACCAATGGCTGCAAGGAAAAACGGACATTCCTATTTTTCAGACCTTTTTACAAACATATAAGAAGGAGTTCGTGAACAGTAACAAGCTGGGATATATTTACGTGCTGTTAGGATATATCCTCTATCTTGACTTCCTCTTCCTAACTTCTGCTGCGAATGCCGCTTTGTACTTTACGATCCCGTACCTCATTGTCACATCTATTGCTTTTTCCGCAAGTTTATATGCGTTCCCGATGCTTGTGCATTATGATATGAAGCCGTTTCAAATCGTGAAGCGTTCATTCTTTATTATGATGCTAAATCCGAGCCAAACGTTTGTCATGCTCGTCGGAACGATCGGAGTCGGTTCAATTTTATGGTACTTTCAAGGGTTGGCGTTGTTCTTCAGCTTCAGCATTGTGGCGTTAATTGTTATGATGCCCGCTGCGAAAGCATTTGAAAGAACAGAAAAGAAATCCACAAAACTCCTAGCCAAGGAAATCAAATCTGTCCCGGTGAACTAAGATCAAACGAATGGGAGGTTGCGCTATGAAAAAGTATGTAGTTGTGGGAACAGGCGGCCGGGCGGAATTTTACTATGGAGCAATGGTGAAGGATTTTAAGGATACATGTACACTAGCCGCTTTTTGTGACATAAACGAAACAAGGATGAATTATGCCAATCAACTGCTGGAGGAAAGGTACCAGCATCCTGCTATCCCAGCATATCGCGCAGCAGATTTTGAACAGATGATACAGCAGGAAAAGCCAGATATAGTCATTGTCACAACTATCGATCGAACGCATCACACATATATCATCAGAGCATTGGAGCTTGGGTGTGATGTGATAACGGAAAAACCAATGACGACGGATGAAAATAAGTGTAAGGAGATTTTGGATGCTATTGAAAGGACAGGAAGAGAAGTCCGTGTGACATTCAACTACCGATACGCCCCGCATAACACAAAAATCAAGGAATTGATAAGCTCAGGTGTCATCGGAAAAGTAAATTCGGTTCATTTTGAATGGGCACTTGATACGACGCACGGTGCTGACTATTTCCGGCGATGGCATCGGGATAAACGAAATAGCGGCGGTCTGCTCGTTCATAAGTCTACGCACCATTTTGATTTGGTGAACTTCTGGCTGGATACAACTCCACAGCGTGTGTATGCAACTGGCGATCTGCATTTCTACGGAAGGGAAAATGCCGAACATAGAGGGGAAACGAAGTTCTATCAGCGAGCGTATCAAAGCGAACAAGCAAAAACTGATCCGTTTGCCCTTGATTTGGCAAGCAATGAACATCTGAAACGCATGTACTTGGATGCAGAGAAGGAAGATGGCTATCAAAGGGATCAAAGTGTTTTTGGAGATGGAATAAGTATTGAGGATACTTTAGGGGTGCTGGTGAATTATAAAAGTAAAGCAATCCTAACATATAGCTTGAATGCCTACTTGCCATGGGAAGGCTTTATCGTCTCCTTTAATGGAACAAAAGGGAGAATCGATGCACGCATTATAGAAAAGTCTTATGTGAATTCGGGAGGAAGTAAGGCCGAGGAAGGTCAGCTGGAGCAATTATCAATTGTTGTAAGTCCTATGTTCGACGTACCTTACGAGGTACAGGTGGATAATGGTATCGGAGGACACGGCGGAGGCGATACGGTGATGCTGCAAGATTTATTCGGCAATCCCAACCCAGACCCATTTAATCGCGCAGCTTCCCACAAAGACGGAGCAATGTCCATCATGACAGGCATTGCAGGTAATCATTCCTTGAAATCAGGAAATGCAGTCAATATAAACGAATTAATAGATCTATAAAAAACTGTTTGCTTGAATGGAGGATTTTTTGGTGGAGAAAACGGCCATCATTTCAGGCGGAGCCTCTGGAATCGGGAAAGCTGCGGCACTTAAGCTTGCTGAGGCCGGATTCCGAGTTTGCCTGCTGGATGTGAATGACACGAAATTGAAAGATGTCAAAAAGGAGATGGAAGAAAAGAACTTCAAGGTAATAACCATCCCTTGTGATATATCACAATACGACCAAGTAGAGACGGCCGTGAAAAAAGTGATGGAGCAGTGGGGAAGAATCGATGTGGTGTTCGCCAATGCCGGAATAGTTGGCCAAGTTTCGTCCATCGAGTCGATGAGTATTGACAATTGGAATCAAGTTCTCAGCATTAACTTGAACGGAACATTCTTCCTCGTAAAGGCAGCTATTCCTCATGTAAAACAACAAGGCGGGAGCATCATTATCACAAGTTCTATCAGTGGAAACAGAGTCTTTTCTCAAGCTGGATTCACAGCATATTCCACATCAAAAGCAGCACTGGCCGCATTCGCCAAGATGGCCGCGTTGGAGCTGGCAAAATACCATATCCGTGTAAATGTCATCTGTCCAGGTGGGATAGAAACAAATTTCAAAGAGTCGATAAAACGATCGCCAGATCTGGACGAAATCAAAATACCTGTTGCATTTCCTGAAGGAAGCAAACCATTGGATAACCGCTCTGGTAAACCTGAGGAAGTAGCGGATCTTGTGAAGTTTCTAGCCTCAGATGAATCCAGCCATATTACAGGTACAGAAATCTATATTGATGGAGCAGAGTCCTTATTGATCGGCTAAGACATCTTCTATGAACAAACACCATGAACTCGGTCATGGTGTTTGTCTGGTATACAAAGATCTATATGAAAGGAGAGCAGTTGCATGATCATAGATTCCCATCAACATTTTTGGCGTAAAACACAGGAAGATGTTAATCACGGACCTGGCAGCAGAAGTTACTCCTATTTGCCTGATCAGTTAGAACCCATATTGCATGAACACAGCATAAACAAAACAATTGCTGTGCAAGCTTCACCATCATTAGAAGAGAATGAGTTTTTACTCCAGATAGCTAAAACTAGAAAAGAAGTAATCGGAGTTGTCGGTTGGGTTGAATTAGATGATCGCCAAGCTTTGCAAACATTGGATATGTATAAAGAAGATCCTCATTTTGTAGGGATCCGCCCAATGATACAAGATTTGCCTTCAGAGTGGCTGTTAAAAAGTACAGTGATTCATAATCTCAGCAAGTTAGCAGATGAAAATTTTCCGATTGATTTACAGGCAAATCCAAGACACTTACCTGTAATCATGGAGATTTTAGATAAGATGCCTCACCTACACTGCGTAATTGACCATATAGCTAAACCGCCAATAGACACTAAAGAAATGGAGCCTTGGGCCAGTCATATGCGAAAAATCGCAGAATACCCTAATATAATGTGTAAGATTTCTGGTCTTGTTCCTGAAAAAGTAGGAGCCAGTTGGACAACTAAGAGCATATTACCTTATGTAGAACTTGTTTTAGATATTTTCGGTCCAAAACGAATTATGTTCGGAAGTGACTGGCCAGTCTGTTTGAAATCTGCTTCTTACTCAGAGGTGGTACAGCTGTTTGAGGATACAGTAACGTATAAATTGTCTAAGAGTGAGAGAGAAGATGTATATTACAATAACGCAAAGCATTTTTATAGATTAGAAGATACGCTGCAGAGGAAATAAAGAGGATATTATTTCAATTGTAGAGAACTAGAACGGATAGGAAGCAAAAAGCAAGAGGAGGAGTAGCAGCATGAGAAAACTCAAAAGCTTATTTTCTAATCTAAAGATGAAATATAAGTTGGTTTGTTTACTCTTCCTCATTTTGGTTTCTTTTAGTATCGGCGGATTAGCGCTCTTACAATATGCCCTCGTTACGTACAATGATGAAATTCATCGACAGTCCGCGCAGTCATTGAAGGTATCGTCTGCTTTGATTGAAAACGAGATCGAAAAAATGAAAGGGTTTTCATACCGATTATCTACTGATCCATATCTGCAATCTTATCTATACAATTTAAAAGAAACGGAAGATGATTACGAGGCATATCTAATTGGTGTCACGATTAAAAAAAGGCTTGTTGATTTAGGAGCCTTCGAAGATTCAATAGATTCCATTCAGCTGTATGATACAACGGACAGAGGCTATAGTGCAGGAAACCGAGTTATCACCATCGGAAACGAGCGACTTCTTCAGTATAAACAAGGCACAAATCAAAAAGATGGAGGAGCTGAATGGTTTACGCCTGATGAGCAGGACAAATCATTTGTCGTGGCTCGCGAAGTTAATGCGTATCCAGATCTTTCGTTCGAAAGACTGGGTATGATTGTTGTGCGATTTGATATGCAGAATATTGTATCTTCCTTTGAAAATAGTCTCGACGAAAAAGAGATGCGATTGCTTATAGCGAATTCTAATGGAGACATTATCTTCCCGCAGGAAACGACAAAGAAGGATTCTTATCTTATGGCCAGTGTGCAAGGTAACGATGGGTATCAGCTAGTGAATTATGATGCAGCTAGGTATTTTGTGACGTACTCTTCTGCTGCTTATACGAACTGGACATATATGATCGCTTCTCCCTACAGTCAATTATTCCAGGCTGTTACTTTGGTGAAAAGCACTGTATTGTCCATTTATGTTTTGTTATTTGTGATATTACTGTTTCTTGGTATCCGTTTCATTAAAGGAATCACTAATCCAATTGAAGCATTGAATAAAAAGATGAAGAGAGTACAAAAAGGGAGGGTTGAGGACTTTAAGGTGGATAGTAACGTAAGGTTCTCTAAAGATGAAGCAGGGCAAATGCATGAAAACTTCAATAAAATGATGACCCAGATTCATTCACTAATTGAAGAAAATTATAAAAAGCAGCTAGTAATCAAGGACGCTGAATTCAAAACACTCCAAGCACAGATTAATCCTCATTTTCTTTATAACACTTTGGAATCCATTAATTGGTCGGCAAGACTGGGCAAACATAAGGAAACATCACATATGGCAACGTCACTTGGTTTTATTTTACGGTCGTCTCTGGAAACGAAAGAAGCTCTGATTCCTCTTGCTGATGAACTGGAAATAGTGAACCACTATATTACGATTCAATCTTATCGTTTTCAAGAACGATTAAGCTTTCATACTGATATTCCTGATTATCTTCTTTCGTGTAAGGTACCTAAATTCAGCTTACAGCCTTTGGTTGAAAATGCAATTCGGTATGGTCTGCAGGAGATCATTGGTGTATGTACGATAAGAGTGGAAGCGGTGCACAAAGGAGGAGAAACGTTTATTTCAGTAACGGATGACGGACCTGGAATGGAAAAAGAGCTACTAAATAAATTAGCTAGTGGAGATTATCGTCCAAAAGGCACGGGCTTAGGCATCAGAAATATAGATAATCGGTTAAGGATCATGTTCGGTCCCGAATACGGAATTCAAGTAATGAGTGAACTTGGCGTGGGAACAAAAATCATGCTGACGATTCCTTATGAAGGAGGAAGTGATAGTGTTAAAAGTTCTGCTGGTAGATGATGAGCCGATGCTTCTGGAAGGAATATCTTCTATTGTAGAATGGGAGCAGCAGGGAACTGTTTTACATGGTGTCGCGAAAAATGGACTGGAAGCTTTGGATTTTATTAAAGAGCAGAACCCAGATATCGTGATTACTGATATCACCATGCCAGGTCTGGATGGAATGGGATTAATTGAACAAGGAAGAAAAGTCTCTCCTCTAATCAAATGGATACTGCTTTCTGGATATAACGAATTTGAATATGCACAAAAAGCGATGCGTTTTGGTGTGAAGCATTATTTGCTGAAACCATCAAGTGAAGATGACATTCATGAAGCATTAGGGGAAGTCGTCCAAGAACTAGCGGAAGAGAATAAAGAGAAAAGTATAAGCAGCCAAACGGAAGCATCTACAAAATACTCCGCAGTCGTTAACAAGATAGTAGATAGCATAAAAGAGAATATCGAAAATCCGGACTTGTCATTGCAATGGATAGCCAATGAGATCTTATATATGAATACAGATTACTTAGGGAAGTTATTCAAGAAAGAAGTAGGAGAGAAATTCTCTGCCTATGTATTGAGATGCAGGATTGATAAAGCAATAGAAATCATGAGAAGGCAGAGGGATATTAAGGTCTTTGAACTAGCAGAGCAATTAGGTTATGGAAATAATCCGCAATATTTCAGTCAGATCTTTAAGAAAAGTAAAGGATGCAGCCCTACTGATTGGATAAAAAACAGGTGAGCAGGCTGGTATTTTAAAGGAGGTATTTAGATGAGTCAAAAATGGGTTTTTATCGGAGACAGTATTACCGAATGCGGAAGATTTGAAGATCCTCGAGACGTAGGCGATGGCTATGTGAAAATGATTCAGGATAAACTGGCACCGAAAAAAGATGTAGAAATTCTCAATAAGGGAGTTGGAGGCAACCGTGTCACCGATTTAGCGGCGAGATGGGAACAAGATGTACTCTCATTAAAGCCAGCCTTAGTATCTATCTCAATTGGAATCAATGACGTATGGAGACAGCTGGATCAGCCTCAAATGAAACAGGTGTATCCGGATGAATTCGAAGCAGTCCTTGATAATCTTCTCGCTGAAACAAAGCACATAGGTGCAGAGATTATCCTTATGGAGCCGACTATTATTGAAGAAAATAATGAATCTAAAGGAAATCAGATGTTAATTCCGTATGTAGACATTGTCAGGGAATTGGCCGCAAAGTATGAAGCTACTCTCGTCCCGACACATACAGCCTTCTTGCAAACAAAGAAAACGGATTTGACAACAGACGGCGTTCATATGACCGATGTCGGTAATAGACTTATGGCTGATACGTGGTTGGAAGCATACTTTGCGACAGAACGTAATTGATTTTGTCTTATCACAAAGATGGGAAACCCTTATTGCAATGGTTTCCCAAATGCTTTACTTAACACTGAACTTCTTCTATTTTTTTCTGAATATAGCTGTATTTTCAACACGTATTGAATCAACTTCACCACATTCTAAGCAAAAAGTATATATTTTATTTCCGCCACTTAAAGCCATTTTGTTCGGTTTGATAGGTATGAAATCTGTACCTTCAGCAAATTCACTAGCACCACATTTAAGGCATTTTTTATTATCCATGTTCACAAGACCCCATTTCATCATTATTTTTATTTTTCTGAATAAATTCATATCTTCATTATATAGCTACTTCTGCAAGTATAAAACCCCAGTATTTACCTTTAGTAAGAGCTTTTCTTGTGAAAAATGAAAAATATATATTTTGCATACATAGGACTAAGCTTTCCTCTAATACAATGACATGAAAGAGGGCTTTTTTCATACGCTGTATGTGGGGTGATAACATGGCAAGAGTACAATACAATAGCTCAGACATTGACTTGATGGCTAGAATGATGCGCGCAGAAGCAGAAGGGGAAGGACAGCTAGGAATGCTGTTTGTAGGAAATGTCATTGTAAACCGTGCTGTAGCTGACTGTTTAGATTTTGGGGATGTAAGATCAATCAATGACGTCATTTTCCAAATACAGGGCGGGAATTATTCATTCGAAGCTGTTCAAAAAGGAAATGTTTTTTATCAACGAGCACGTGAACAGGAAAGAAGGTTGGCAGAAAGAAACTTGAAGTCCTGGAGACAGCAGCCTGCTTCGTACGCGCTTTGGTATTTTAATCCGTATGCACCATGCCCTCCAACATGGTATGGCCAGCCGTTTGCAGGTCAGTTTAAAGATCATTGCTTTTATGAGCCGCAGGCTGGCACGTGTGATAGTGTTTATATGGGGTAACTGAGTTTAGCGAATGCTACGGGTGTTGTCAGCAGAATAAATTCAGATTTAGAAGTAATGATGTATCAGCATCTTACCGATATTGGTTGGATGCTTATTTTTATTTCCATAGATTATTATGATTGGGTAGATCCATTGACCAATAGTGATATTTAGAATATAGTAATAATTAACAGAATATTCTCTTATCCAGAGAGGCGGAGGGACTGGCCCTATGAAGCTTCAGCAACAGACTGTTTGTACTGTGCTAATTCCAGACTAGATAAGAACCGGACTACATAAAAGTAGCGAACCTCTTCTTATTTAGGAGAGGTTTTTTGTTTTTTACACTATTAATATGAGGTGATTGTGTATGTCAAACGAGTTGAGTAAAGCATTGGATGTTTTAAGAGAAAAGAAATGGGTGGATCTGACGCACACCTTTGGACCAGAGTCTCCGCGTTTTTCAGCTTTTAATTCTGCAAAGTTCGAAACACTATTCTCGCATGATGATGGGTTCTTCGCTCAGAGTTTTACTTTCCCGGGGCAATACGGAACGCATCTGGATGCACCGATTCACTTTGTGCGTGAGACACGATACTTAGAAGAGCTGGAGCTGAAAGAATTGGTGTTACCGCTTGTTGTGATTGATAAATCTAAGGAAGCTGCTGCCGATCATGATTATGCATTGTCTGTAGAAGATATTCAGGCGTTTGAGTCAGTGCATGGCAAGATTGAACCGGGCACTTTCGTAGCCTTAAGGACAGATTGGAGCAAACGCTGGCCAAATCAGGAGCTGATGGATAATAAAGATGAACAGGGAAGCAGTCATTCTCCTGGCTGGTCACTGGAAAGTCTAAAGTTTCTATATGAAGAACGAGATATTAAGGCAGTAGGGCATGAGACGTTTGATACTGATGCAGCGGTCGATTTTCAAAAAAATGGCGCTCTGATTGGTGAATATTATGTGCTGGAACAAGATTCCTACCAAGTTGAGCTGTTGACGAATCTTGATCAGCTGCCAGCAAAAGGGGCGTTCATCTTTAATATCGTACCGAAAGCAGGAAAAGCGTCAGGATTTCCTGTTCGTTCTTTTGCTGTCTTGCCTTAAAAGTAACGCAATATGATTAAAGGCTCTCCAAATCGGATAATGGGTAAAATACTCACTGATAGGAGGCGGCATGATGGAGAAGGAACAGAAGTTGCCAGCAGTATTCAACGAACTAGCGGAAACGCTGCGAGATATAAGTCGAACTAGCAATCATTTAAATGAAAAGTTAAAGTCAGCATCTACAATAGTAGCAACAGATCATCCGCTAATCAGAGCTGATGGAAGACATGATGATGCGAAGGGTATTCAGCAGCTGCTGAACCTAGCTGATCGCAAAAAAGGCTTACACATTGTCTTTCCGCCAGGACTTTACACATTGCGTCGACCATTGCGTCTCAAGCCAAACACATTCTTTGAGGCGGATGATAATTCTATATTCCGAAAAAAGCATCATGGACCGATGCTTCTGAATTTACGCAGGTGGGATCGAATGCGTGCTTATTGTGGTAATGGTAATCTAATCATTCGAGGCGGGACATGGGATGCGAATTTCCCTGCTTACCGTGGCGGTACTAGCTTTGTATTAGCGCATGCGGAAAATGTGATTATTGAACAGCTGCAGCTGGTAGAGCACGGTGGCGGACATGCGATTGAACTGAATGCCATGCGTAATATCGAAGTGCGGCATTGCGATTTTCTTGGTTATGATGATCGTAATGGAGAGCGCGCTTATAGTGAGGCAATTCAGTTGGATTTAGCCAAAGCACGCAGAGTTTTCCCTTGGGGAGGTTCTGTATTCGATCAAACAACTTGTCAGGATATTTGGATTCATCGCAATAACTTCGGTCCATCTGAAATGAAAGGAAGCTGGGGAAGGGCTGTTGGATCGCACTCCGCTACTGCAGACAGATGGCATGAACGCATATTTATTTCAGACAATGTAATGAGTGAAACACTCCAATGGGCTATACGGGCTTATTCATGGCGGGATGTTGTTCTATGTAATAATCGGATGGAATCGTGCGGTGGTGGGATTGCTATTCATCCAAATAATGTGGACGGCAGAAATGACACAGATAGTAGAAACCGTCCTACGGGGCGCAGCAATCCAATCAGAAATTTCCTCATCATGCAGAATAGCATCAGTGGCGGCGGTAATTATGCTTCAGCAATAAGGTTGAAAGGCGATGAGCATTCACCTATAAGTGGCGCATGCTTGCGTGGCAATCATGTGGAATCCTATCCTGGGAGAGGCGTTCTTGTTACAGGTACAATAAATAGTTTGATCGATAAAGAAACCACACTTTCTCGGTAGTCACTCCGATACTAGTGTGCATGATTAAGTAAATGTAAGTTTTCTGTATATTATGGAGAAAATATGCATATAGATGTCGATACATGCTACACTTTTCTTGGAGGTGGCCTATGTATTTAGATGAGACGAAGCGTTATCGGTTTATCGGATCCGTACCTTTCGGGAAATACTTCATGGTCCGCATCTATGATCTGGAACTGCAGCAAGAGTATACAATATCGGATCGGCTTCTAAGCCAATATACAGATAAGCCCTTGAAGGAGTTTTACCTTCAGATCAAACGCAATATTTATGATTTGGAAGCAAATGAAAGCAGCATGACCTCGGAACTTGGAAATATGCAGAAGCGATTATTCGATTTTCTAGATGAAGAAGAGGAAGACGACGATGATGCACCTTTCCACAGGGAAAATGTCGTACCTTTCAGAAGACCTCACTCTGAAGATCACCAGGAAAAGTAGGGAATAGTATTATAAGGCTGTGAATGCATGGGTTCACAGCTTTTTGCCATTTTAAAGTTGCAATCTGCGTTTTCTTTGTTACATTTAAGGGTATAGCTGTTACCAGGTCTCTAACTGAAAATCTAATGAGGATGTTGCCGATGGATAAAGAGAATAATGTTGTCCTGTTCCCGGGTCTGAAGACGCGGCTGGAGCGGGAAGGGATGAAGGAGCTGCAGGAGAAGAATTACACCGATGCAATAGGGAAGTTTGAACAGCTTCTGGATTATGGATACCGTCAGCCGGAAATTCTGACTGGGCGCCTAATATGTCTAATGGAGCTGGGCAGGCATGAAGAGGCGGAGGAAATGTCCTTGCAGCTGTTGGCTGCCAAGGATAAGGATTATCTGCAATACTTACATATTCATTTAACACTGCTGTTCCAGCTCGGACGCTACGATGAAGTAGTAGAACTGCTTGATGAGGTGTATGCAACTGAGAAAATACCGACGCCGCTTAAGACATCGTTTGACCAGCTGCAGAAGGTAAGTCGTAAAATGGCCGAGGATAAGAGCCAGACAACTGCAGATCAGCTGATACATAATTTCGAAAAAGCACGCAGAAGTAAGGATGCCACCTTGCAATGGCAGCTCATCCAAAAATGCCATTCGTTAGATGTCAGTCCGCATGTACAGAAGATGGAAGCATACCTTCTTGATGAGGAAGCCGATCCCGTTGTACAGACAGCTGTACTGGAATGGCTCGTGAAGCAAGAAATCGAATTCCCAGTCACAATACATAAGATGAAAGAAACGATGACAGTTGTCCCGGAGAACCTGACAACAGTTGAAGAATCGGAAGGGATGAAACAGGTACTGCAGCATTTGCATCTTCTTGAGCAGCAGAATCCATCACTATACGACTTGGTGTACAAGCTTTTGCATCGTTATATGTATGTTAGATACCCAATGGTGCCTACGGAAGAAGACGGTACTGTTTTGGCTGCTGCACTGCAGAAGCTGGCAAGCAGTTATCTTCAAATCGATCAGCCTGCTGTTACTGAGGAAGAAGCGCAGAGAATCGCTTCCATGATGGAAGAGATCATTACATTAGAAGCGAAATATCTGACTGTCGCCGAGGAATGACAGAGTTCGTATCGTTAGTGTTGAAAGCGACTATGAATATGTTATAATAAGATGGTTGTAAACCAGTACTAGTTAATAACTTATATTATGCTAGAATTGAGAACGATTAACATGAAACAAACGATAGATGTTGGAGGGAATATTATGTCAGCAAAATTCGAAAGAACAGAAGGCAAGAACGAGGGAATTTTAACAATTACCCTATCTCCTGAGGAATTGGACGGAGCGCTTGACCAAGCGTTTCAAAAAGTAGTTAAACAAGTTCAGGTACCAGGTTTCCGTAAAGGAAGAGTACCACGTAAAATCTTCGAACAACGCTTCGGTGTAGAATCTTTGTATCAGGATGCAATTGATATCGTTCTTCCAGGAGCATACATGAACGCTGTTGAAGAAACTGGCATCGAGCCTGTTGCACAGCCGGATGTAGATCTTGAGCAGATCGAACAAGGTAAAGAACTTATCTTCAAAGCTACTGTAGCTATCAAACCAGAAGTTGAGCTTGGCGACTACAAAGGTCTTGAAGTAGAAGCAGAAGACACTACTGTAACAGACGAAGATGTTGAAAAAGAAATCGACGCACTTCGTAACAGACAAGCTGAATTGGTTGTTAAAGAAGAAGGATCTGCAGCAGAAGGCGACACAGTCGTAATCGATTTCGAAGGTTTCGTTGATGGCGAAGCATTCGAAGGCGGCAAAGCAGAAAACCACTCTTTGGAAATCGGTTCTGGCAGCTTCATCCCAGGATTCGAAGAACAGCTTGTAGGTAAAGAATCCGGTAGTGAGTCCGATATCACTGTGACATTCCCTGAAGAATATCATGCTGCGGAACTTGCTGGTAAAGAAGCAGTCTTCAAAGTGAAAATCCATGAAATCAAAGCAAAGGAACTTCCTGAGCTTGATGATGAATTCGCAAAAGACGTAGACGAAGAAGTTGAATCTTTGGATGCGCTTCGTGAAAAAACGAAAAACCGTCTGCAAGAAGAAAAAACAACTGCAGCGGAAAACAACAAACGTGAGCAGCTGATCAACCTTGCTACAGACAACGCGAAAGTGGAAGTTCCAGACGCAATGGTAGATACAGAACTAGACCGCATGGTTCGTGAATTCGAACAGCGTCTTCAAATGCAAGGTATGACACTTGAAATGTACGCTCAGTTCTCTGGTCAGGACGAAGCTGCACTTCGCGAGCAAATGAAAGAAGATGCTGGCAAACGTGTGAAAACGAACTTGACTCTTGAAGCTATCGCGCAAGCGGAAAACGTAGAAGTGACTGACGAAGACGTTAACACAGAGCTTGATAAAATGGCTGAAATGTACCAAACAGACAAAGAGCAATTGACTCAAATGCTTGGCGGCAACACAGACGCTATCAAAGACGATCTGAAGTTCCAAAAAGCTATCGATGTATTGGTAGACAACAGCAAAACTGCATAAGACATAATCAGAAAAACAAGGCAGCAATCACTGTGCCTTGTTTTTCTAAAAAATAAACGTATTTTCAGAAGGTATTAATAGCCTCTCTGTGGAATTACGTGCATGAACGGCTTTTTCGTTTACATATACTACATACATATGGTTTGACTTTTACAAAAAAAACTCCATAATAAAACGTACCTCTTTTTTCGCGTATGCAGGATTTGCCAGTTTAATAAAGGGAGAAATCTTCCTTTGCAGGGTTTACCTGCGTTCATTTGGCTAATACTGATGGAAAAAGTGTTTTGCTTTTTAATACTGCTTTTATCTGATATGATTGGAAAAAGGAAGGCTGGGCGCATCCAGAATGTGTTTGATCTTTCGAGATATCATATATAGATATTACATTCGAGGGGTGAAATGATGTTTAAATTTAATGAAGAAAAAGGACAACTTAAATGCTCCTTCTGTGGCAAAAGCCAAGACCAAGTACGTAAATTAGTAGCCGGACCAGGCGTCTATATATGTGATGAGTGCATCGACTTGTGCACAGAGATCGTGGAAGAGGAACTTGGAAATGAAGAAGAAGTTGAATTTAAAGAAATTCCGAAACCACAGGAAATTCGTGAAATCCTAAGCGATTACGTTATTGGACAGGACAAAGCGAAGAAGAATCTTGCTGTAGCGGTTTACAACCACTATAAACGTATCAATTCCGGTAAGAGCTCTGATGATGTAGAATTGTCTAAAAGTAATATCGCTATGATCGGACCAACTGGTAGTGGTAAGACATTACTAGCTCAGACATTAGCGCGTATCCTGAACGTACCATTTGCAATTGCAGATGCAACTTCCTTAACAGAAGCTGGTTACGTTGGGGAAGATGTAGAAAACATCTTGCTTAAATTGATCCAAGCAGCTGACTACGATGTAGAAAAAGCTGAAAAAGGAATCATCTATATCGATGAAATCGATAAAGTAGCACGTAAATCCGAGAACCCATCCATCACTCGTGATGTTTCCGGTGAAGGTGTGCAGCAGGCACTTCTTAAAATTCTTGAAGGTACGGTAGCAAGCGTTCCGCCACAAGGTGGCCGTAAGCATCCGCATCAAGAATTCATCCAGATTGATACAACAAATGTTCTATTCATCTGTGGTGGTGCTTTCGACGGAATCGAGCAAATCATCAAACGCCGTCTTGGTAACAAGGTTATCGGTTTTGGTGCTAATGATGGTAAAGAGACACTAGACAAAGGCGAATATCTTTCCAAGGTATTACCTGAGGATCTATTGAAATTCGGTCTGATTCCAGAGTTCATCGGCCGTTTGCCTGTTATCGGCAGCCTAGAGCCACTTGATGAGGAAGCTTTGGTTGAGATCCTAACAAAACCTAAAAATGCATTGGTGAAACAATACCAGAAGCTCTTCCAGATGGACCAAGTAGAATTGGTTATCGAAGAAGATGCGCTTCGTGAAATTGCTAAATTGGCAATTGAACGTAAAACTGGTGCGCGGGGCTTGCGCTCCATCATGGAAGGTATCATGCTGGACGTTATGTATGAACTTCCATCCCGTGATGATATCAAGCAATGCATCATAACTAAAGATACAGTACTGCTTGAGAATGGCCGTCCGAAGTTTGTACTGCATGATGGTACCGTAACAGATGAGAATCAGCAATCTCCAAAAGAGAGTGCATAATCTCTATCTGACAAGCAGATGATCATGTACAGCAAATCCCTTGTTACAGTTGGTGGCAAGGGATTTTTTTCTTGATTTTCACAAAGTATGGGTACAGTACTGTGGTTGTGTATATACTTTAAGAAGAACTGAAGAAGACAGACATTTGGAGGTGTCACGATGGAAAAAGAGAAGACACTGATAACGCCTCTTTTACCCTTAAGGGGTTTGCTTATTTTCCCGACTATGGTTCTACATTTGGATGTAGGAAGAGAAAAATCCGTTCATGCATTGGAACGAGCGATGCTGGAAGGAGAAACAATCTTTCTGGCTGCACAAAAGGAAGTAGATTTGGATGAACCGACAGAAGAGGAAATCCACCATATAGGTACGGTAGCAAAAGTCAATCAGATGATGAAGCTTCCGAATGGTACGATGCGTGTATTGGTTGAAGGACTATATCGTGCTGAAATCATCCGTTTCTTGGAGGATGACAAGCAGTTCATGGTTGAAATAGAAGAACGTCCTGACGAGCATGGTACGAAGAATGAAGAAGAAGCACTGATGCGTGCGCTTTTGGAACAGTTTGAGCAATACATAAAGGTTTCTAAGAAGATCGGCCAAGAAACGTTTGCGACCTTGACGGATATTACGGAACCTGGGCGCATGGCTGATATGATCACCTCTCATCTGTCACTGCGATTGGATGATAAGCAAGAGATCTTGGAGATGCAAGATGTAAAAGAACGTCTGCGTCATATTATTACGATCATTACGAATGAGCGGGAAGTACTTGATCTTGAAAAGAAAATTGGCCTTCGTGTCAAACAATCCGTTGAGAAGACTCAAAAGGAATATTATTTGCGAGAGCAAATGAAAGCAATCCAGAAAGAACTTGGTGATCGAGATGGCAAGTCCAGTGAGATTGAACAGTTCCGGGCGGATATCAAAGCATCTGATATGACGGATCACATGAAGGAAGTTGCGGAAAAGGAATTAAGCCGCTATGAGCGAGTACCACAGAGCTCTGCAGAAAGCTCTGTGATTCGTAACTACTTAGAGTGGTTGATTGCTTTACCGTGGAAGAAACAAACAGAAGATAATCTCGATATTCCTCATGCCGAAGAAACCTTAAACGAGGATCACTACGGTCTGGATAAAGT
This sequence comes from Terribacillus saccharophilus, assembly GCA_900110015.1. Lineage (GTDB taxonomy): Bacteria > Bacillota > Bacilli > Bacillales > Amphibacillaceae > Terribacillus > Terribacillus saccharophilus. Next base: position 179,392 of record FOCD01000001.1, read on the forward strand.
GAAGGAACGTATACTGGAATACTTAGCTGTTCAGAAACTAACTAATTCCTTGAAGGGTCCAATTCTTTGTCTTGCTGGACCTCCCGGGGTAGGTAAAACATCCTTGGCAACAAGTATCGCCAAAGCAATTAATCGGAAATTTGTTCGTATTTCATTGGGCGGAGTACGAGATGAAGCGGAAATCCGCGGACATCGTCGTACATACGTCGGAGCGATGCCAGGTCGGATCATGCAGGGCATGCGTCGTGCTGGTACAACGAACCCTATCTTTCTGCTTGATGAGATCGATAAGATGTCCAATGACTTCAGAGGCGATCCGTCTTCAGCTATGCTTGAGGTACTTGATCCGGAACAGAACAGTTCATTCAGTGATCATTTCATCGAAGAGACGTATGATCTTTCCAATGTCATGTTCATTGCAACAGCGAATAACTTAGGCTCTATTCCAGGGCCGCTCCTTGACCGGATGGAAATCATCAGCATTGCAGGGTATACGGAAGTAGAAAAACTGCATATTGCCAAGGAACATCTATTGCCGAAGCAGATTAAAGAGAATGGCTTGAAAAAAGGGAACATTCTTGTAAAATATGAAGCGCTCGAACATATCGTGCGCCGCTATACAAGGGAAGCAGGTGTACGTGGTCTGGAGCGTCAGCTGGCAGCAGTTTGCCGGAAAGTTGCACGCATTATTGTTTCCGAAGATAAGAAACGAGTGACAGTAAGCGCGAAGAAAGTAGAAGAATTGCTTGGACGCCCACGCTTCCGGTATGGTTTAATGGAAGAGGAGAATCAAGTTGGCGCAGCGACAGGTCTTGCTTATACGACTGCTGGCGGAGATACACTATCAATAGAGGTTTCCTTGTCTCCAGGTAAAGGAAAACTAACACTAACCGGTAAGCTCGGCGATGTTATGAAAGAATCAGCTCAGGCTGCATTCAGCTATATCCGTTCCAATGCCGAAGAACTCGGCGTTGATCCATCGTTCCATGAGCACTACGATATTCATATCCATGTGCCGGAAGGAGCAACACCAAAGGATGGTCCATCTGCTGGTATCACGATTGCCACTGCCTTGACGAGTGCACTTACTGGGAGACCGGTTCGGAAGGAAGTCGGGATGACAGGGGAAATCACCCTTCGTGGACGTGTCCTGCCGATTGGTGGACTAAAGGAAAAAAGCTTGAGTGCTCACCGAGCAGGTATTACAACAATCCTCTTCCCAGCCGATAATGACCGGGATCTGGAAGAAATACCGGATACAATCAAGCAAGACATGACGTTTATAAAAGTCAGCCATCTTGATGAGGTATTAAAATACGCATTGGTGGAAGATAAACATGAAAGTAACTGAAGCAGAAATAGTAATTAGTGCGGTATCGAAAAAGCAATATCCGGTGACACATATGCCGGAGATTGCTTTAGCCGGCCGCTCGAATGTAGGGAAATCATCTTTTATCAATAAGATGATCAACCGAAAGAACTTGGTTCGTACATCCCAGAAGCCAGGGAAGACACAGACATTGAACTTTTATAAGATCAATGATCGCTTTCATTTTGTGGATGTGCCGGGTTATGGATATGCCAAGGTTTCAAAGAAAGAACGTAATGCTTGGGGCGTTATGCTCGAGGAATACTTTACAGAGCGTGAGAATCTGAAGGCGGTTGTACTGCTTGTCGATATTCGGCATGAACCGACGAAGGACGATGTGAGCATGTATGAATTCCTGAAGCATTATGAATTGCCGGTTGTTGTAGTGGCAACAAAGCTGGATAAGATTCCAAAAGGGAAACGTGTCCAGCATATCAAGCGGGCTGCTAATAAATTGCAGCTGTTACAAGAAGATATCATCCTTCCATTTTCCTCCGAAACAGGAGAAGGAAAAGAGGAAGCATGGGGAGTATTGAAACAATTCCTATAAAAAATAACCGTACAAGCATAGCTTGTACGGTTATTTTTTTCTGAATAAAAGGTAAGCACCAGCCAAAATAAGCAGAACAGGCCAATAATTACTAATAAAACCTGCTGTCCTATCGAGCCAGCCGAACCAGGCAGGCTGCTGCGGTGCTGCAATGGCAAAAACACCGAGAGCAAGCAGCAAAATTGCCCATACATACCCTTTTTTCGTTTTTAATGCGCTAATGAATAAAGCGGCACCAGCTAAAAATGGATAGGCTCCCCAGCTATCGGTCCAAAAGCCATAATGTTTCAGTCCGTGGAAATGGATACCTAAGCCAAGAATAAAATAGCCAGCGAATAAGTTTTTATGATCTTTCGCAAGATAAGCATGCAATAGTAGTGCGGCGCCTATGATAATTAATAAAGTCGGCCACGAATAGAAGTCGACAAACAAGGGAACACGCAACTGACGTAACAGGAAATAAGCACCGATCCCCAGTAGCAGGAATCCGATAAAAGCATTTTTCTTCGTCATAACATCTCTCCACATAATAATTATTATTAAATAAGATTAAATCGTTGATTATCATGACTAGCTGTGTTAACTTGTTATATGTACTTATGAAATCATTCACAAACATTCACAAATAAACACACACTCTATCCTAACACAATTGTTTACGATTCTGTTCACAATTTTGAATAGGACAGAAATACCATAGTGTTATACTAGTAAGAGCGACATGTTTTCAAGGGGGAAAAAGGGAATGTACATGTTAGTTGCTGGAATCAATTATCGCACAGCCCCGATTGAAATAAGAGAAAAACTAAGTTTCAAGGAAGAAGAGCTTGGCTTAGCGATGCAAGCACTCTCCAACCAGAAAAGCATGCTCGAAAACGTCATTGTTTCGACATGCAACCGTACGGAGATCTATGCAGTGGTCGACCAGATCCATACTGGCCGCTATTATATAAAGAAATTCTTGTCTGAATGGTTCGGTATCGAAAAAGACGAGATTGCATCTTATCTTACTTTTCATGAGGATGAAAGAGCTGTGGAGCATCTGTTCAAGGTAGCAAGCGGACTGGACTCCATGGTAGTAGGAGAAACACAAATCCTTGGACAGCTGAAACGCGCGTTCCAAAAAGCACAAGAGCTGCACACATCCGGAACAATTTATAATGAATTGTTCAAACAGGCTGTTACGGTAGCTAAACGTGCACATACAGAGACTGGAATCGGAGAAAATGCTGTCTCTGTCAGCTACGCAGCGGTTGAGTTATCTAAAAAGATCTTCGGTGATATTTCTTCTAAACGAATCGTCATCTTAGGCGCTGGTAAAATGGGGGAACTGGCAGCGAAAAACCTGCACGGTTCAGGCGTAAAAGATGTTACGGTAGTCAATCGGACAAAAGAAAAAGCAGAACAGCTAGCCGCTTTGTTCAACGGTAAAGCAGCTGGTTGGGATGAACTGGATAGTACATTGCATGATGCAGATATTGTTATCAGTTCTACTGGTGCACCAGGATATGTACTGGATAAAGAAATGCTTCAAGCAGTTCACAAGGGACGTAAAGGTCAACCATTATTCTTAGTTGATATTGCTGTTCCGCGTGATATTAATCCGGACGTGGATGAGCTGGAAAGCACTTTCCTATACGATATCGATGATTTACAGGATGTTGTCGATGCGAACTTGGCTGCGCGTCAGGAAGCAGTTGAGAAGATAGAAATTATGATTGAAGGCGGCATCGTCGATTTCAAAGTGTGGCTGCAGACATTAGGTGTTGTACCAGTCATTTCTGAGCTACGCCGTAAAGCAGCAGCTATCCAAACTGAGACAATGAAGAGTTTGGAACGAAAGCTGCCTGACCTTAGCGAACGTGACATGCGAGTGCTGAACAAGCATACGAAAAGTATCATTAATCAGCTTCTTAAGCAGCCGATCACACAAGCAAAAGAGCTTGCCGGCCGTGAGAACAGCGAAGAATTAATTCAACAGTTCGCAGAGATTTTCGGAATCGAAAAAGCGGTGTTGGATAAACAGAATAATCTTATCAAACTGGAGCGCACAGAGTCACAAAAGCTTCAGTCTGTACCAAGTGCTTCCACAACTAGATAAAAAGAAGGGCTTATAGATGCAGGTACCGGCTTATCTTTACGAAATTATTTTACTTCTATATGCAGCCAGCATTTTCAGCTATTTTATCGATTTTATACAAAAGAATCGGAAGGCGAATGTTTTCGCCTTCCGTTTGCTTACTTTAGTATGGTTCTTCCAGAGCCTTTTTTTATTGCAGGAAATGATTGCGCATGCTGGCCTGCCGGTAAAGGACGTATATGAAGGGTTATACTTTTATGCTTGGGTCCTGGTGTCACTATCTTTATTCATCAATCGCATCTACAAAGTCGATTTTCTCACTTTCTTTCTGAATGTGGTCGGCTTTTTTATGATGTTATTATATATTGCAAGCTCAGCTTACGAGAGGGAATGGACTCAGACCATTCCATTTATGAATGAAGTGCTGATCGCACATATTACGCTGGCTATTCTTGCGTATGGGTTTTTCACTCTGTCCTTTGTTTTCGCTACCATGTACTTATTTCAATTCCAACTTTTGAAGCAGAAAAAAGGATATAGGTGGTGGACAAGGCTTGGTGACTTGGGCAAGCTAGAGACATATACCTTCACTTCTATAACAATCGGGACGCCTTTGTTATTGTTATCGATTGTTATGGGGATTGTATGGGCTTATACGACAACAGCCGTCTTTTATTGGTATGATTGGAAGACAATCGGTTCGCTGACGGTACTGGCCGTCTATGCAGTGTATCTGTTCCTGCGTTTGGCAAGAGGTGTCAGAGGGAAAGGCCTGGCAATATATACTATCGCAGCCTTTCTGATCCTAATCATTAATTTCTTCTTGCTTAGCACGTTTTCATCATTTCATTTTACTGGGTAAATTATGTAGTCCTTAGGAGGTAGAGCAATGCGGAAAATTATCGTTGGTTCAAGAAAAAGCAATTTAGCTCTTACACAAACAAAATGGGTTATCGAGCAATTAAAACAAGCTGGTGCGCCATATGAATTCGAAATCAAGAAAATCGAAACAAAGGGAGACAAAATCCTGGACGTTACACTTTCAAAAGTTGGAGGAAAAGGGTTGTTCGTCAAGGAAATCGAGCAAGCTATGTATGACGAGGAAATCGATATGGCCGTACATAGTATGAAGGACATGCCATCCGAGCTTCCTGTCGGTCTCACGATTGCTAGCGTACCAGTTCGGGAGGACTATCGGGATGCCTTGATTTCTAAGAATAACGTCTCCTTAAGGGAATTGCCGGAAGGTGCGGTTGTTGGAACAAGCAGCCTTCGACGCGCTTCACAGATTCTTGCTATTCGTCCGGATATCGAGATCAAACCGATACGCGGAAACATCGATACGCGCTTGAAAAAGCTTGAGAATGAAAATTTTGATGCAATTGTTCTTGCTGCTGCTGGCTTGAAACGCATGGGCTGGGGCGATGAAATTGTAACAGAATTCCTGGAAACAGATCTTTGCCTTCCAGCAATCGGCCAGGGAGCACTTGCAATCGAATGCCGCGATACGGATATGGAATTGATCGAGCTTTTAGCGAAAATCAATGATTCTTATACGCAGCAGACGGTAGCGGCTGAGCGTACTTTCCTTTATTTGATGAACGGAAGCTGTCAAGTGCCGATTGCCGGTGTTGCTCATATGGAAGAAGACGATGTTGTACTGACAGCCTTGATAGCTTCTGTTGACGGAAAACAAGTATACAAAGAAGAAGTACGAGGAACTGATCCGCAGGAAGTTGGTAAACTTGCCGCTGAAAAGATGCAGGAACAAGGTGCGCAGGATATCATCACCAAAGCGATTCAGGAGTCGGAATCCAATTGAGCCGGCTGCCGGCCGTGAAGGTGCTCGTAACGCGCCCGAAGCAGCAGGCTGTCCGATTAGCTGAACAGCTGACCCAAGCAGGCGCGAGTCCTATTATGGTGCCTTTACTAACATTCCGAACTAGAACGGATAAGAACAACCAAATGCTTAGCCAGCAAGGCAATTGCTTTGACTGGCTGTTCTTCTCGAGCATTAATGGAGTAGAGCACTTCCACGCATTAGTGAGTAAGTTTTCCGATTTAGAGAACTGGAAACATTGCTCTATTGCGGCAGTCGGACAGAAGACGGCTGAGGCGGTAGAAAGAGTGCTTGACAGAAATGCTGATTTAATACCGGATGCGTATACTGCTGATCGCTTAGCAGAAGAATTCAGTGCAGCATATGATCCTGCTAGCCGGATACTGCTGATTCAAGGGAACTTATCCCGGCCAGCATTGTCAAACGGATTGAGACAGAATGGCTATAATTTCGAGAAAATGGTCGTCTATGATACGGTAGAAGAGAAATGTAACCAAGAGCTTCTGAACAAGGTCCTGCAAAACGACAAGCCAGAAGTATTGACGTTTACAAGTCCATCGTCGATAGAGACTTTTCACGCTTTTATCTGTCAGACTGAAATGAAGAAAGAGCAGCTGAAAAAACTTTGTCTCGTTATTGGACCGACAACAGAGGAAGCAGCTAAGCGATATGGCTTTGATAATATCCTGCTGCCTGCTCACTACACAGCAGAAGCAATGATCGATGCATTATTACATTACTATGAACAAAGGACAGGTGAATGACAATGGCAGAATTTAAACGCCACCGCCGTTTGCGTACATCAGCAAACATGCGGGCACTAGTAAGAGAAACTGAAGTAACAGTGGATGACTTGATTTACCCAGTTTTCGTTGTTGAAGGTGAAAACGTGCGTAATGAAGTTTCTTCCATGCCAGGTGTATTCCAGCTGTCTTTAGATAATTTATCAGCTGAAATGAAGGAAGTAAGCGAATTAGGAATCAAATCGGTTTTATTTTTTGGTATTCCAGCTGAAAAAGACGAAGTCGGAACTGGTGCTTTCCATGACCACGGCATCGTACAGCGTGCAATCAGCCAGACAAAACAGGAAGTCCCTGAGCTTTTATTGATTGCAGATACTTGCCTTTGTGAATATACATCTCATGGACACTGCGGCATCGTGCATGACGGAATAATCGATAATGATGAATCACTAGGCTATTTAGTAGATACTGCAGTGAGCCAAGCGAAAGCAGGAGCTGATATCATAGCCCCTTCTAACATGATGGACGGATATGTACAAGCAATCCGTAAGGGACTGGATGAAGCCGGCTTCACGAACATTCCGATTATGGCTTATTCTGTCAAATACGCCTCTGCCTTTTACGGTCCATTCCGCGAAGCAGCTGATGGTGCTCCGCAATTCGGCGACCGCAAAACGTATCAAATGGATCCTTCCAACAGAAGAGAAGCATTCCGCGAAGCGACATCTGATATCGAAGAGGGCGCGGACTTCCTTATTGTGAAACCTGCACTTGCTTACTTGGATATCATTCGTGATGTGCGTAATCAATTCAATGCCCCAATCGTTGCATACAATGTCAGCGGCGAATACAGCATGGTAAAAGCAGCTGCATTGAATGGCTGGATTGATGAGAAAGCAATTGTTATGGAAAAAATGATCGGCATGAAACGTGCTGGTGCTGATTTGATCATGACTTACTTTGCAAAAGATGTGGCAAGATGGCTGAAGGAAGACAACTGAGGAGGAAATCTGATGAAAAGCTTTGAAAAATCGATAGCGGCATTCGAAGAAGCGAAACAGCATATGCCTGGCGGAGTTAACTCCCCGGTTCGTGCATTCCGCTCCGTAGGAATGGATCCTATTTTCATGGATAACGGTAAGGGCTCCAAAATTACAGACATTGATGGCAATACGTACATCGATTATGTACTAAGCTGGGGACCACTCATTCTAGGACATGCTGATGACCGTGTTGTAGAAGGCTTGAAGAAAATCACAGAGAAAGGTACAAGCTTCGGCGCACCTACTGTGATCGAGAATAAGATGGCAGCTTTAGTAAAAGAGCGGATTCCATCCATGGATATCGTACGTATGGTCAACTCCGGTACAGAAGCGACAATGAGTGCCCTTCGTTTGGCACGTGGCTACACTGGACGCGACAAGATCCTGAAATTTGTAGGCAGCTATCATGGCCACGGCGATTCCCTTTTAATCAAAGCCGGTTCTGGTGTGGCGACACTTGGACTTCCGGACAGCCCAGGTGTACCGGAAACTATTGCCCGTAATACGATTACTGTACCGTACAATGATCTGGAAAGCGTTCGATATGCTTTCGAACAGTACGGTGACGATATAGCAGCTGTCATTGCTGAGCCAGTCTGCGGAAACATGGGTGTTGTACCACCTCAGCCAGGCTTCCTTGAAGGAATTCGCGACATCACAAAGCAGCATGGCGCTTTGCTCATTTTTGATGAAGTAATGACTGGCTTCCGAGTTGGTTATCATTCTGCACAAGGCCACTTCGGCGTTGAACCAGACTTGACTTGCCTTGGTAAAATCATTGGAGGAGGTCTTCCAGTAGGCGCTTATGGCGGCCGTAAGGAGATTATGGATCGTGTTGCTCCAGCGGGCGATATTTATCAAGCAGGCACATTGTCAGGAAATCCACTTGCGATGACTGCTGGATACGAGACGTTGGCAGCAATGGATAAAGCGGCGTATGAGCGTATCAATGCACATGCTGACCGTCTTGCAGAAGGCTACAAAGCAGCTGCAGAGGAGTTTGGCATCCCATTGCAAGTAAATCGTGCTGGTTCCATGGTTGGTGTGTTCTTTACGGATACTCCTGTTATCAACTTTGATACGGCGAAGACATCTAACTTGGATCACTTCTCCATGTACTACCGAGAAATGATCGAAGCGGGTATCTTCCTGCCGCCTTCTCAATTCGAGGGGCTGTTCTTATCAGCTGCTCATACAGATGAGGACATCGAAGCGACAATTGAAGCAGCTAGACAAGCCTTCAAGAAAATAGCAGCATCTTAAACTCAAAGTCCAAGCTTATGCTTGGGCTTTTTTTCATGAGGACAAAGGATTTTCCTTACATATAAGAATGGGCGTAAGCATAGGTTTTAGTACAGAGGAACGCTTAAATCTTGGAAGGAGGATTCCACATGTCTTCAAATGAGACAACACCTTTTATGTTTGATATACAAGAATCACTCAGTTTCCGTGCCGACGCACAGCTGCAGGATCTAATAGGAATCGCATTGGAGCCGGAGATCAGTATCCAGGAGTTTGAGCACGAAATTTCTGTTCGAGGTGTCATCGAACTTACAGGTGAATATTACCCTCTTCAGGAGGTTGCCGAAGGAAGTGCAGTCGCAGTCAGTCCTGGTACAAGGGAAATGGAAAACATCGAGAAACAGGAAGCTGGAACAAATACATTTTATCATCGTTTCCCTGTTGAAATATCTGTTCCGAAAAATCGTATCAAGCAGCTGAATGACGTATATGTCACAATCGATAATTTTGATTATGAAGTTCCTGGCAGCAATGTTCTTGAATTACATGCCACAGTTGCAATATACGGTGTGTTGGAAGAGAGAAAACAAGCGCAGCCACAAGCACCGCAGCAGCCTTACTTCCCGCCTCCGATTCCACAAGCAGAACAAGCAAAATCTTATACAGACGAAATAGCTGATCAAATTGAAGCTCAAGCGCGTGACAATCAGCAGTATGAGCAGCAAGGCTATCAATTTGCTAAAGAAGAACCAGCAGAGGCTAAGTCAGAAGTATCAGCTTCAAATGTGAGAGATGAGCAGGATGCTGAGCAGCAAAGCTATCAGATTTCTCAAGATGAGTATGTAGAGGAAGCAGAGGTAGTAGAGAATCGAGAGGAAACAGAAGCAGATGCTCGCGACGAATATGAGACCGAAGAGCAAAGCTATCAGGTTTCTCAAGATGAGCATGCAGTTGAAGCAGCGATAGAAGTGAACCGCGAGGAAACAGAAGCAGATGCTCGCGACGAATATGAGACCGAAGAGCAAAGCTATCAGTTTACTCAAAACGAGTACCCGGAAGAAGAGGTAGAAGTCAACCGTGAGGAAACAGAAGCAGGTGCCCGCGACGAATATGAGACCGAGGAGCAAAGCTATCAGTTTACTCAAGACGTGTATGCAGAAGAAGAGGTAGAAGTAAATAAAGAGGAAACAGAAGCAGATGCTCGTGACAAATATGAGACTGAGGAGCAAAGCTATCAATTTGCCCAGGATTATGTGGAGCAAAAAGAAGCAGAAGTCCAAGACGAGCAGGATGCAGGAGGGCAAGGCTATCAGTTTTCTCAGGAATATACAGAAACAGAAGTAGAAGCTGAATTAAAAGCAGAAACCCGCGATCAGAAGATCGAGGAGCAAAGCATTCCATTTGCTCAGGAATATGCAGAGCAAACTCAGGCAGAAGCAGGACTAGAGGAGCCAGAGGCTTCAGCTGCATCAGCAGATTATATAGAACAACGCCCTTCTGAAGAAGAACAAGAAGAACCACAGGCTATTGTACAGGATCAGGCACCTGCTTATCCGAAGGTAACTATACAAGCGGAGAAGCCTGCTGAAAATCCTCGTGACGAAGCAGTTTATGAAGCCGAAGAACTATCAACTCTACAAAATGCTCATCAAAATCCTGAAGCTGGTAAGCTGCCAGAAGAATTTTTCGTCCTTCCGGATGAGCTTGAGGATGCGTATCAAGCGGCCGATTTCCGTCAGGCGCATATACAAGATGATGATGTGTATTATTTGGATCGGGAACTACCGCATGAAGAACCTTCTGATACACCAGATTTCACTTTTACTTATCAAGCAAAGCAGGAAGAAGCACCTCCTGAGCCAATAAGATTTGAGGCACCTCCTCTTTTGACACCTGAAGAGGATGATAGATGGAAATATAAAGAAACGAAAACATTCAGTGAGTTCTTCGGTAGCAAGCCAGTCGAGCCTACTGAAGTACCTCAAGCAGATGTAACTGCTGAAGAGGTCAATACAGAAGAATCATACGAAGATGCTTATAAGGATGTTTCGCTGCAGGCTGTGCCAATAAATCAAGAGCTGCAGCCAGAGGATTTGCCGGAAGTGATCGAGGAAGAAATAGAGGAAGAAGCAGAAAGAAAAGACAGCAGCAATTTCCTTGTTAGTATGTTTGGTGCGCGGGAAGAAACTTACACAAAGCTTCGTGTTTGCATCGTCCAGGAAAGAGATACATTGGAGAAGATTGCGACTCGATATGACGTGCCGATCAGCTCAATTGCCAGCTCCAACAATTTGGAAGAAGAAACAGTATCTGAGGGACAGCTGCTTCTCATACCGCAGCGACGTTCAAAAAAGAATTAATCAATAAGAGTGAACGGGGTGTGCTAGATGGAAAATATCGATCGAATACTAGCTGCCTATGGTATCACGCCAGCCTCGGTTCAAACCATAACCAGCCGCCTGTCTAAAGTGCAAACGCACCAGGCGGCTTTTGCTTTAAAAAGGTCATCCCTCCATCCGGAGCGGCTCGATCGCTGGCTGATGGTCGTCCAAGGCAAGCATAATTTTTACCGGGAAGGTGTTCCGCCTGTCTATCAAACATTGCAGGAAAATTTCTATGTGGTGGATGAAGGAGAAGTTTATTATCTGATGCCATGGCTGGAGCGGCATCGAACAGATGAACCAGATCACCCTTATGAGATGCTGTTTACCTCACTTGGAAAAATCCATGCCTCCTCCAGCAAACGTTATCCAATCGATTATGAAGCGTACGCATTGGCTATTCGAAAGCAGAAAGAAAAGCTCCAGCAGGACAGGGAGGAGCTGCTTGCTTTGGTGGAGCGATTCGAATCTCAGACTTATATGGGTGTTATTCCATTGTTAGTTTGCACGCATTACAAGGATTTAGAGCATGTGTCCGCAATGCTGGATAAGTGGTATGACCATTATGATGCAGATCTTAAGGCAGATCCAGAGATGGAGCATAGCGTTCTGCATGGAAGCCTCCGTCCTTCTCATGTCCAGGAAGGCAGTCCGCTGCATCTGCTTAATTGGGAAAAGACCAAGCTCGGTAATCCTAGCTTGGATCTTGCTGCTTACTATAAAGAGGAATGGCGGTTTATCGACAGTAATATGATTAACCCACCATATTATTTGCATACGTATGAAGAACACCGACAAATGAAGAAAAATGAAGAGAGCCTGTTCATGCTGCATCTGCTGCATCCGGGCCGATATTTGAAGCAGGTCAGAGAGTATGTAAATGCTCCGCAAAAGGCGGATACCCCTGCTGTCGTTTTGGAATTGACCCAAACACATAGGCAGCTGATGCAGGCTCTCCAGGCCCAATCCTATTTCCAGGATCTTAGAGATCAGGAAGAACAGGATGGCGGGGAATCTTGATCAGATAGATTTCGACTGAAAGCTGAAGTAAAGAGCAATCAAGCCGCCAAGTAACAAAATATCCAAAATCGACGGAAACAATATTGTCCGGATGAACTGGAAGATGATCAGCGGAATTACCGCCTTCTCGGTGACATTGATCCAATACTTGAGGAACCCCGGCATGTTGTTGCGGTTGAATTTACTCATTGTTATCCCTCCTATAGGTAGTATATGAACGGGAAAAGCTAGGCGTTTACCCTTTTTTGAAAAAAATATGCCTCTTCATTGACTTTTTTACTGTCAAGTGGATACAATAAGCTATACATGATACAAATGCTTTGACAGGGAAGAGTATAGTGTAAGGGTCCATACTAGAGAGGGAAGCAAATTGGTGGAAGTTTCCCGGATACCTGCAGTAGAAGGTCGCCCTGTATGCAGCGACCCTGAACATGACTTTTAGTCAGTAGGGGAAGCCGGTGAAGAGCCGTTATCTCCCTCGAGTGTACGACACGTATAATTTAGTGTCGTAAATGAAGGTGGTACCACGGAAACTAACCCTTTTCGTCCTTTTGGATGAGAAGGGTTTTTATATGTCACCAAAAGCATTAAAGGAGGAACCAGGCATGACAACAGACAAATCACAAGAAAACAACTCACTGCCATCCAAATATGATCCCGCAAGCATCGAAGCAGGCCGCTACCAATTCTGGCTTGATGGCAAATATTTTGAAGCAACTGGGGATGAAAGCAAGCAGCCATATTCCATCGTTATCCCGCCGCCAAACGTAACAGGAAAGCTGCACCTAGGGCACGCTTGGGATACAACATTACAAGATATTCTTACACGTATGAAACGTATGCAAGGCTATGATGTGCTTTGGCTTCCAGGAATGGACCATGCAGGTATAGCGACACAAGCAAAAGTAGATGCAAAACTGCGCGAGCAGGGTATCAGCCGCTATGATCTTGGCCGCGAAGGCTTTTTAGAAAAGAGCTGGGAATGGAAAGAAGAATATGCAAGGTTCATCCGCAAGCAATGGTCTAAGATGGGACTTGGTCTTGACTATTCCCGTGAGCGATTCACATTGGATGAAGGACTATCTGAAGCAGTTAAAGAAGTATTCGTTACATTGTATGAAAAAGGTTTGCTTTATCGTGGCGAGTATATCATCAACTGGGATCCAGCAGCCAAAACGGCTCTTTCTGATATTGAAGTAATTCACAAGGATGTACAAGGTCACTTCTATCATATGCGTTATCCACTTGCTGACGGAACAGGACATATCGAAATTGCGACAACTCGTCCGGAAACATTCCTAGGGGACACAGCAGTAGCTGTACACCCGGATGATGAGCGCTACCAGCACTTGATCGGCAAAACGGTCATCCTACCGGAAATAAACCGCGAAATTCCGATCGTAGCAGATGATTATGTAGACATGGAATTCGGTTCTGGAGCGGTGAAAATCACTCCTGCACATGACCCGAATGACTTTGAAGTAGGTAACCGTCATAATCTGGAACGCATCCTTGTAATGCATGAAGACGGCTCAATGAATGAAAATGCCGGTAAATATAACGGCTTAGATCGTTTTGAAGCTCGTAAGCAAATCGTTAAAGATTTGCAGGAGCAAGGCATCCTATTCAAAATTGAAGACCATATGCACAGCGTTGGACATTCTGAGCGCAGCGGCGCAGTAGTAGAGCCGTATTTATCCACGCAATGGTTCGTTAACATGGAGCCATTAGCGAAACAAGCTTTGGAATTACAAGCAGGCGAAGACAAAATCAACTTCGTTCCAGAACGATTCGAAAGAACATATTCCTACTGGATGGAAAACATTCGTGATTGGTGTGTATCCCGTCAGCTATGGTGGGGCCATCGTATTCCGGCTTGGTATCATAAAGAAACAGGCGAAGTATATGTTGGCAAAGAAGCACCAGCTGACATCGAGAACTGGGAACAAGATGAAGACGTACTTGATACGTGGTTCTCATCTGCACTATGGCCGTTCTCCACAATGGATTGGCCAAACACGGAAGCGGCGGATTTCAAACGCTACTTCCCGACAGATGTACTCGTAACAGGATATGACATCATTGCCTTCTGGGTGAGCCGTATGATCTTCCAATCCAAAGAGTTCACAGGTGAACGTCCATTCAAAGATGTACTTATTCACGGCCTAGTACGCGACGGCGAAGGCCGCAAGATGAGTAAATCACTTGGTAACGGTGTTGATCCGATGGATGTTATCGAAAAGTACGGTGCTGACTCATTGCGTTACTTCCTATCAACCGGTTCATCGCCAGGTCAGGATTTGCGCTTCCAATGGGATAAAGTAGAGTCCACTTGGAACTTTGCTAATAAAATTTGGAACGCATCCCGTTTCGCATTGATGAATATGGAAGGCTTACAGTACAGCGATATTGATCTGACTAAAGAGAAGAGTCTTGCAGATAAATGGATCCTTACACGCTTGAATGAAACAATCGAAGCTGTCACATACAACGCAGAGAAATATGAATTCGGTGAAGCTGGCCGTCATTTGTATAACTTCATCTGGGATGATGTGTGTGACTGGTATATCGAGATGGCGAAACTTCCGCTATACGGCGAAGACGAAGATGCTAAGCAGATGACACGCTCTGTTCTTGCACATGTACTCGATCAGACAATGCGCATGCTGCATCCATTCATGCCGTTCATCACTGAGGAAATCTGGCAGCAGCTTCCGCATGAAGGTGAATCCATCACTGTGGCTGCATGGCCAACAGTTAACAAAGATTTGCATGATGAAAAAGCAGCAGAAGAGATGAAACGCTTAGTAAGCATCATCCGCTCTGTCCGTAATATCCGTGCAGAAGTTGATACACCGATGTCCAAACAGATCCAACTGCTTATCCAAGCAGAAGACAATACAATCGAAACAGAACTTAAAGCACAGCAGCATTATATTGAACGCTTCTGTAACCCAAGTGAGCTGACGATTGCAACAGCAATTCAAGCACCAGAAAAAGCGATGTCAGCTGTTCTTACTGGTGTAGAGCTTTACTTGCCGCTTGAAGGCTTGATTGATATCTCCAAAGAAATCGAACGCCTGGAGAAAGAACTCGACAAATGGACTAAAGAAGTCGATCGTGTTGAGAAGAAGCTTTCCAACCAAGGCTTCATCAGCAAAGCACCAGAGAAAATCGTCGACGAAGAACGTGCTAAGCAAGCAGATTATGAAGATAAACGCGCACGCGTACAGCAGCGCATCAATGAACTAAAAGGCTAAACACACCACAAGACGCACTAGAATTTTGCTAGTGCGTCTTTTTTTACATAGGAGAGATGAATATGCTGACATTTCAAAAGCTTGAAACCGAACGAATAGTATTGGATGAAGTGAAGATGCAGGATGCTCCGTACGTATTTGCCGCTCTGTCTGACCCTGCTGTAACACAGTTTTACGGCATGGAGCCACTCCAGTCAATCGACGAAGCGGAGCGCGTCATTTCCTCCTTCCGATGCGGTCTGCAGGAAGGCCGTGTAATAAGATGGGGTATGTTCTGCAAAGAAGCAGGTCGTTTTCTTGGGACTATTGGCTTGCATCAAGTTAACCGAAGTAATCGACGTGCAGAAATCGGATACGAATTGCATCCGGATCATTGGAAGAAAGGATTTGCGAATGAAGCGATGGGAGCTGTTCTGCGCTATTGCTTTGAAGAATTAGACCTGCTGCGAGTCGGGGCTATGGTCTACCCGGCGAACAAAGCATCAGCATCACTAGTGGAGAAGCAAGGATTCAAGAGAGAAGGGCTTTTGCGCAGCTATTATTATCATGGCGGCAGAACGTATGATGCGAATGTATATGCACTGCTGCGTGAAGACTGGGTAAGTGAGCAAGATAACTATGGGAATCAATAGAATGGATTCTAATATAAATAATTGTATAAAAAACGCAGAGGGTAAGTCACTTCTGCGTTTTTTTAAAATTTGAAGTTTATCATTTAGCAGAATAGAGAACTTATAGAACAGGAGAGTTAGTCAAGATTATCCTTTTAAAGAAATTGATGAATCTAAACTTCTCATTCAGCATTTAAACAGCCAACAAAGGAGATTTTATTATGTCAGAACAACGTCAACTAGCTTTGATTACCGGAGCATCATCAGGCCTTGGCCTTGAACTAGCAAAACAATTCGCACAAGATAATTATGATATAGCATTATCTGGATCAAGTGATCGAATTTTCGAAGCAGCTGACACTATTCGTGATTTAGGAGTGGAAGCTTATCCTCATAAAGCCGATGCAGCGACATATGATGGTGTAGAAAGCTTTTGGAACTTTGTCAGTGAACTGAAACGTCCGGTTGAGGCGGCAGTACTTAACGTTGGAATTGGCCTTGGGGGAGCATTTACTGATACGGATCTTGATGATGAGTTGAAACTCATTTCAATCAACATTTCTGGTACAGTACATATGGCGAAGCGAGTGGTGCACCATATGGTTCCTAATGGCAGAGGCAGAATACTAATCGTTTCATCCATTTCTGCTACGCAGCCAACACCTTATGAAACTGTTTATGGTCCATCGAAGGCCTTTGGGTATATGTTTGCAGAATCTTTACGCGAAGAATTACGAGAAACAGGTGTTACTGTTACTGCATTGCTGCCAGGAGCAACGGACACTAACTTCCATTCGAATGCAGGTATGGACTCCAGTGAAATTGGTTCTTCCAAGAAAAATGATAAAGTGCTCGTTGCGAAACAGGGTTATGAAGCACTCATGAATGATGAGGATCATGTAGTCGGCGGTGACGAAGAAACAAAACAGCAGGCAGAAGATAATAGGACTACGCCTGAACCAGTGAAAGCTGCTAATCATGCTAAAAAAGCACGCCTTCAGAACTAGATAGGTTTACATGCTCAAAAGATCTGCGTTCTAATAAAGAACGCAGATCTTTTATTTTTACCTGGTTCCTTATGAGAGGTTTAAATGAAATTGAATTTCATTAATTTACAAGAATCAGCCTTATTTTGTAAGCGGATACCAATATGCTTCAGATATATATTTTTTTAGAAAGACAGGTGGTATTATTATCTCAAATAAAGAGGGAGAGGATCGCACATGTTGACAATAGCTTTTATCGGTTTTGGTAACAGTGTTGTGAACTATCACTTGCCTTATATTGAGAGAAGAAACAATATCCAAGTAAAGAGCATCTTTAGGAGAGAAGAAGATCGCATAGGTGATACAGACCGTGAGAATTGGTATCCTTCGATACAATTCACAACGTATCTGGAGGAAGTGTTGCAAGATAGTGAGATTGATTTAATTGTTGTTAGCACCCATGTAGACTCCCATGCACATTATGCTAAATTAGCTTTGGAAGCAGGGAAACACGTTTTAGTGGAAAAGCCGTTTGCATCGTTAGTTGAAGAAGCTGAAGAAATCTTTGCCATTGCAAAGGAAAAAAATCTTATTGCAATGTCTAACCAAAACAGAAGATATGATGGTGATTTTCTGACGTTGAAAAAGATTATAGAGAGCGGCGTGCTAGGCAATATAATTGAACTTCAATCACATTATAATTATTTCCGTCCTGATAGCATTACACCAGGATTCGGTTTACTTCATGGATTAGCAGTACATACAATCGACCAGATCATTTCCCTATTCGGAGAACCGGAAAGCACGCACTATGATGTGAGGAGCATTTATTATCCTGGAGAATCTGACGATTACATTGATATTGATTTTCGTTATGGAATGCTCAAAGCAACCGTAAAATGTAGTCTGAGTGTAAAGATTGATCATCCGAAATTTATCATCCATGGAGATAAAGGAAGCTTTGTAAAGTACAGCAGCGGCCATCAAAATAAGAATCCTCATGGTCCTACCGTGGTTTCTTTTGATCAAGAAGCTGAAAGTAACTGGGGGATGTTGTTTTATGAAGATGAAAAGGGAAAGGAGTATCGTGAATCCGTTCCGTCTGAAGTAACAGATTACGCAATTTTATATGAAGAACTGTACAAAGCAATACATGATGATAGTGAGAAACCAGTGAAAGACGAAGAGGTAATCACTGTTATGAGAATACTGGAAAATGGTATCGCAGCCGCAAAGAAAGAACAGCAAATAAAACTTTAAGCAGGAGTGAATGCAATGAGAATAGCTACAATTGGTACTGGATCTATAGTTGATGAATTTCTTCAAGCTGTCGAACAAGTGGAAACGGCAGAGTGTATAGCGATGTATTCGAGGAAACTAGAGACGGCGAAAGAGTTAGCAGAAAAATATAAGATAAAGTCGATTTATACGAGTCTAGACGAGATGTATCAGAATCCTGATATCGAATGTATTTATATAGCATCTCCCAACAGCCTACACTTTGATCATGCATTTCAGGCACTATCGAGCGGAAAACATGTTATATGTGAAAAGCCGTTTACTTCCACAGTTGAGGAAGCAGAAAAACTAATCGCACTTGCTAAAGAGAAGAAGCTTTTCCTTTTTGACGCAATATCTAATATACATCTGCCGAATTTCAAATTAATCAAAGAAAATCTAGCACTCTTAGGACCTATAAGGTTCGTACAATGCAATTATAGCCAGTATTCCAGGAAGTATAATCAACTCTTGAATGGTGAAACACCAAATGTCTTCAATCCTGCTTTTTCTGGTGGAGCGCTTTTAGATATCAACATATATAACTTACATTTTGTCACTCGTCTTTTTGGTTCTCCTGATGACATTTCTTATACCGCAAATAAGCATCCAAATGGTATTGATACTTCTGGAGTACTTGTTATGAAATATCCCAATTTCATCAGTGAATGCGTAGGGTCAAAGGATACACAGGGAATGAATTTCGTTTTGATACAAGGAGAAAATGGATATTTGCACGTTAAAGATGGAGCTAATGGGTGCCGGAGTGTATTTATCCATACTAATGATCAAGAAGTGAATTTAAATGCACAAACGTCAATGAATCGATTGTTTTATGAGCTAGCTGAATTCGAAGGAATTGTTCAGAGAGAAGATTACAGCAGCTGTTACAAATTATTAGAACATACATTGGAAGTTGTCCGAGAAACAGTAAAAGCAAGAACTGATGCTAAAATTGTATTTGCTGCAGATAAAAGATAAGAGTCGAATCTAATTCGACTCTTTTTATTTATGAGTAACGCTGCTTAAGTAGAGCACATCAAAGATATATTTTGTAGAAAGAGTATAGATGTTCTTATGCACTTCTGGCTGCTCATTTAGTACATAAGCTGTTAGATTAGCATCACAGTGCTTTGCTAAAGGTGAGACACTGCTGCCAGAGATGGAAACGCAATGCTGATTTTGTTTTTGCAGTATTCTCGATGCATCTATCATTGCTTTATTGCGACCTGTGTGAGAAATGATAAAAGAAACAACTTTTTTATCGTCATTGATTTGATTCAGATAATGCAGGTTTACACTGTTGAATGCATTGGACTTATAACCAATCTCGTTCCATCTAGCAGATGCTTGCTGAGCCGTATAATAGTTTGTGTCCATACCATATATATCAATTGAATCAGATTGAACAATCCAATCCAGTATCTTGAGCAGATCGTTTTTGTTCAGCATTTTTCTTGTTTCAGTCAATGCCTGATCATAGAATGTCAATATAGAATCCGTTTCAGGCAATCCGCTATTATCTTCTTCCACTGAGGAATTATCATTCAATGGCGTTCCCTGTATACCTATCTCCAATGCCAGTTTTAACTGAAAGTCTGGGTAGCCTTTCGTTCCGAGTTTCTTACATAGCCTCACTACAGTAGGGGGACTCGTATATGTAAGCTGAGCTAATTGTTGTGCAGAGTTCGTAAATACAATAGAAGGATTCTGCAAAATAAAATCTACTATATGCTGCTCCTGTGTGGTTAGATTATGAAGATACTTCATCTTGTTGAGTAACATGTTGAACATATCCCTTCTTCGTACTATGCTAATTAATATCTTACCATCACTTAGCCAAAAAACATTCCAGTGCCGTGTAGTTGATTTATTCTAAAAGAAGAGGTGCTCCTATCGGAGCACCTCTTCTTTATAGGACTAGTAATTCTTTTTCTTTCAACGCCTGAGGCGATTAATAATTGCCCAATAGAATATAAATACTTAAACCTTACCTAAAAGTAGGCGCATCTATTTTAAAACGTTCTTCAACTAAAGCTTTGACGTCAGAAGAGGCTTGATCATATGAAATATTCTTTATTTCCTGTATTTCTCCTATGAGGAACTCTTCTGCATTTTTATATATTTTTTTGTCTGATTGAGATAAACGGCCGTCCGTTGTATGAAAGTGCATCAAATCTCTTATAATTTGACTGATTTCTAACGTGGTACCTGATTTCATCTTAACATCCAAGACTTTTGATCGTTCACTTACTGAAGAAGGCAAAGGAACACCATTGTCATAGAAATCTAATTTTACCTGCTCTAATTGTTCTAAAGAAATGATTGGGCGAAGACCATTCTGGTTTTCGCTTTGACTCGGTACAAACACATGTAACTTTCTGTAAGGAAAGAATATTTTGAAATACTCTCTTTCCCTAATGAATTCCGTTGATTCTATGGTCCCTGTTCCGTGAAAAGGATAGAATACACTATCTCCGCCTTTAAGCAAATTAACAATCTCCCTTCAAAGATACTTCTATTATAACACATACTTGATCTACACATTTTTGTGCTTTTTATGTAAATATTCAGTAAGTTGATTAATTACTTTTAAAAACTAAGTGTTATATAAACAAAGGTAATAGATTCGTCATTTGATTACAGCGAAAACAGTGCTGTAGATACGTGTCTAAGGATTATATGCGAACTGAACAAAATAAAATAACAATAAATGTATTGATTTTTTATGACATATCCTGTAGGATACTCAATATATTAATAAATGAGCGTTGAACGGATTACAGTAATGTGTGTTCTCCCTGTTAGAGAGAGCTGACGGATGGTGCAAGTCAGTACAAAGAACAGCATGAATTACGATTCTGGAGCATCTTCTTCGAACCGGTTGGTGAGGGGAAGACGGTTAATAGCCGTTATGAGTAATGAGATATCGACATATTAATTATGTTGATAATTAGGGTGGTACCGCGTAAATCACGTCCCTGCTGATACTTTTCAGCAGGGATTTTTTTGTTTTTTAAGAAACTAACTAAATAAATGATAGCAATGAATGGATTATAGTAGTGCATGTTCTCCCTGAAACAGAGAGCTGACGGATGGTGTGAGTCAGTACAAAGAACAGCATGAATTACGATCCAGGAGCTTTCTTCTTCGAACCGGTTGGTGAGGGGAGGACGGTTAATAGCCGTTATGATAATGAGATATTGACATATTAACTATGTTGATAATTAGGGTGGTACCGCGTAAATCACGTCCCTGCTGATACTTTTCAGCAGGGATTTTTTTGTTTTTTAAGAAACTAACTAAATAAATGATAGCAATGAATGAATTGAAGTAGTGCATGTTCTCCCTGATACAGAGAGCTGACGGGTGGTGTGAGTCAGTACAAAGAACAGCATGAATTACGATCCAGGAGCTTTCTTCTTCGAACCGGTTGGTGAGGGGAGGACGGTTAATAGCCGTTATGATAATGAGATATTGACATATTAACTATGTTGATAATTAGGGTGGTACCGCGTAAATCACGTCCCTGCTGATACTTTTTCAGCAGGGACTTTTTGTTTGGTTAGACAGTTAAGGAGGTGGTTAACCGTGGATGATGATTATTACTATACAAAATTAATCAGAACAAGATTTGATATAGAAAGAGGAGAAGAAAATGAGTCAGAATGGTTTGCGGAAAGAGCTTTTACCTAGGCACGTACAGTTTTTAGCCTTAGCGGGTATGATTGGTACCGGTATTTTTAAAGGAAGCGGAGAGACATTAGGAATTGCGGGACCAGGTGTAGTTGTTTCCTACTTGCTTGGCGGAGTTTTATTGCTGATCGTCATGGTTGCGTTAGCTGAAATGGCGGTTGTGTATCCGAATCATAATGTGCAGCATTTAGTTCATAAGGCATTTGGATTTCATATATCCTTCATCGTTGGATGGCTGTACTGGATTAACTGGACACTTGTTACGGTAGTAGAAATATTAGCGGCAGGCTCATTTTTGCAGTTTTGGTTTTCTGATACGCCGCTGTGGCTGTTAAGCGCAATTTGTGCAGCACTTATCATTGGAATAAACAGCCTACAAGTTAAATTTTACGGAGAAATGGAATTTTGGTTTGCCAGCATTAAGATTATTGCTCTTGTACTATTTATCTTATTGGGTGGTGCAGTTTTACTTGGTTTGACGGACTTTGCTCCGAATACACCAACACAGCATCTGTTTGGACATGGCGGCTTCTTCCCAAATGGTATGCAAGGAGTATTTGCAGCCTGCTTGATTGTCATGTTTTCCTTTGGAGGATCTGAGTTAATTGGAGTAGCGATTTCTGAAACAAAAGATGTGAGAAAGGTATTGCCGAAAGTAATCAAAGGTGTCGTTTGGCGTGTATTGCTGTTTTACATTGCGCCTATCACAATCATTGCTGGACTTATCCCTTGGAATCAAGTTGCCGGAACAGAAAGTCCATTCATTCAAGTAATGGATGCAATCGGTATACCAGGTGTAGCGCACGTAATGAATTTCATACTTTTAACGGCAGTTCTTTCTGCTGCTAACTCGGGTATGTTTGCTACTTCCAGAACAATGTTTTCATTGGCCGAAAAAGGAGAAGCACCAAAGGTATTAACGAAGACTTCTAAATCAGGTGCTCCAATAAATGCTATATCTCTAAATGGTGTGCTATTGTTGGTGGGAGCTGGACTGGCGTATTTTGCGCCGGAAAGTATTATTGGAACGATGATGACAATTCCTGGATTCACCATGCTGCTGCTATGGCTGAGTATTTGTGCAGCGCAGTTGAAATTGCGCCGTGGATACGCAGAGATGCCACACTTCAAAATGAAGCTGTTTCCAACAACTACAATTGTAGGGATTGCAGGACTTGGTATCATTTTAATAGGATCAACATTCAGTAAAGGTATTTCAGTAGGAACGGTAGTTTGTTTTACAGCTTTAGCAGTACTAATTGTACTGGCACTAATTATGGGGCGGAAAAAGAGAGAAGAAGAAACAAAATTTAAAAATGCTCAGTAAGCCTATATAGGCTGTGTGAAAGAGTCACTTATGTGGCTCTTTTTTTAATTTTAAGGATAAGGATTTCGCAAAAGAGACAAAGGACGTCAAATTTCACCAAATAGTCTAAAAAGTAGTAAAAAAGCCTTGATTAACTAATACAACTAATTGTATCATTGATAATGAGAACCAATATCAATTAGAGAGGGCTAAAAGATAGTCGATTTCTTAGATTAAGTTTATAGCTCTAGCCACATAGTTTTGTACTAGTAAATTGTATACATAGAAAAAAGGGGAGAAATAACAAATGGTCAAAAAGCATAAATCCTTACTTAAAATGGCGATTTTTTCAGTATTGTTCCTATTAGTACTTTCAGCATGCGGTCAATCGAACACAGAGGAGAGTTCAGAAGGAAATAATTCGTCTAGCGGAGATTCTGCTTCATCTGAAGGTTATCCAATCACGATTGAACATGCTTTCGGAGAAACGGTTATTGAATCTAAGCCTGAAAGAGTAGCAACTGTTCAATGGGGTAACCAAGATGTTGCGCTTGCACTTGGCGTTGTGCCAGTAGGTTTTTCTGCAGCGAACTTCGGTGTGCAGGACGACAGCGGACTGCTTCCTTGGACTGCTGAAAAACTAAAAGAATTAGGCGAAAGTGATCCAAACGTTTATCAAGATACAGATGGTCTTGATTTTGAGGCTATTGCTGATTCACAACCGGATGTCATTCTAGCGGCTTATTCAGGTTTGACAGAAGAGGATTACAATACACTAAGCGAAATCGCACCTGTAGTAGCTTATCCGACTTCTCCTTGGACAACGTCTTGGCGTGACCAAGTGACAATGAATGCAAAAGGTATGGGGATGGAAGAAGAAGGCGAGCAGTTAATTGCTGATACAGAGAAAACAATTGAAGAAAAAGTCAACGAGCATTCTGATATTAAAGGTAAAAAGGTTGCTTGGGTCAACTTCTCAGCAACAGATCTATCCGAGTTTCATCTATATACACCAGCTGATTCCCGAGTTGCTTTCTTAGAAGAAATGGGAATGGAATATCCTGAAAGTATCTCAGATTTAATTGAAGATGATGCTTCTTATTCTCTAAACTTAAGTGCAGAGAATGCAGACGTCCTTAATGATGCAGACATAATAATTGGTTACGGTGACGACAGTACGTACGAAGCGGTTAAAAATGATGCGCGTTTAGGACAGATTAAAGCGATTCAAAATGGTTCTGTCGTATTTATCGCTAATAACTCTGATCTAGCAGCTGCGGGAACTCCAAATCCGCTTGCGATTGAGTATACAATCGACAACTATGTAACTCAGATCGATGACGCTTTAAGTAACAATGAACAGTAATGTAGCGAAGAGACCAGTGGGGTATAAGCGAAGCTACTACGCAGCGATAATGCTCATGTTCTTCATACTGCTGTGTGTTAGTATAGTTGCTTCACTGGTTTTTGGATCAAGATCTGTGACGTTAGATGATTTAATGGCAGGATTATTTTTATCCAGCTCAGACTCTTACGCTGCAGCTGTTGTTAGCGAAAGGGTACCTCGAACGGTATTTAGTCTGCTGTGTGGGGGAGCGCTAGGTGTGTCTGGCGCTCTCATGCAAGCAGTAACCCGAAATCCACTGGCCGATCCTAGTATCTTAGGGGTTAACACAGGTGCATCATTGTTTGTCGTAATAGGTATAGCATTTTTTAATATCAGCACAGCTGGTCAGTATATTTGGCTTTCAATAGTAGGAGCAATTATTACAGCTATCATTGTATACGGTATTGGTTCAATGGGGCGTACTGGCAATACGCCTCTTAAACTTGTACTGGCTGGTGCGGCAACAAGTGCAATATTATCTTCCCTGATCAGTGCGATCATGCTTCCTCGCTCTTTTGTAATGGATCAGTTCAGGTTCTGGCAAGTAGGAAGTGTGGGTGCTGCAAATTGGGATTTCATTGCAATCTTTTTACCATTTTTAGTTTCTGGAATCCTGCTGGCTTTCATAATGGCGCCATCGCTTAATGCGCTGCTGCTTGGAGACGAAATTGCAACAGGCCAAGGAGTTCGTACGGGATTATTAACGTTAGTATCCGCTTTTACAGGAGTCATTTTGTGCGGAGCAGTTACAGCATTGGCTGGTCCTATTGGTTTTATTGGTTTGCTCGCGACGCATTTGATGCGACTTATCTTTGGTCCGGATCTGCGTCTTATTATACCTATGTCAGCTATTTCAGGTGCTAGCATACTAACGATTGCCGATGTACTTGGCAGATTAATAGGGAGTCCTGGTGAAGTAGAAGCCGGGATTATAACTGCTTTTATTGGTGCTCCAGTATTAATACTGCTCGCAACTAAATTGAAAGTGCGGTCGCTATGATAAACAGCTCAACAATTCTTATTAAACAAGGCAGACAACGTCGATTCAGAAAATGGCTGGTCATTAACATCCTGCTTGCAGCACTTGCTGTAGCACTTTGTATGGCCATGCTTCTTTTAGGTAACACAATCTACCCAATTTCAGAGGTTTTTCAAGTGCTTATGGGTGAAAGAATACCTGGAGCTTATTTTGCTGTTAATACAATAAGACTCCCAAGGATGATGGCAGGTCTTTTTGCCGGTCTGGCTTTCGGAATGGGAGGACATATATTCCAGACAATGCTGCGTAATCCATTAGCTAATCCTGATGTACTGGGGATTACCACGGGTTCAAGTGCTGCGGCGTTGTTCAGTATACTAATCTTTCAAACGAGTAATACGGTTGTATCTTTAGCTTCAGTAATAGCAGGACTTGTAACAGTCTTACTCATTTACTTACTATCATCAGGCAGTCATTTTTCTATTGGACGGCTTATACTGATTGGGATTGGTATTCAGGCAGCTCTTAGCGCAGTTATTTCTTATCTATTAATGGTTGGCAGCCAACAAGATTTGCCAGCCGCACTCCGGTGGCTAAGCGGAAGTTTAAACGGTGCTAAAATGGAAACTTTGTTGCCGCTTATTTGTACAGTTGTAATTTTCGCTCCACTATTAATTGTTTTAGGAAAGCAATTAGACATTTTAGAACTCGGAGAAGAGTCTGCATTATCACTTGGATTGAGTACAAATAAGATCAGACTGATTCTCATATTGAGCGCTGTACTCATGATAGCTTTTGCAACTGCAACAACCGGCCCAATAGCGTTCGTCGCTTTCCTTTCTGGTCCGATTGCAAAAAGATTAGTAGGGACAGGGTTTTCTAATGTCTTGCCCGCGGGACTTATAGGCATTAACCTAGTTCTAGGAGCAGATCTGATAGGACAATTTGCTTTTGAAGTCAGATATCCAGTTGGTATAATAACAGGATTGGTTGGAGCGCCTTATCTGCTTTATTTACTTATAAGGATGAATCGAAAGGGATATTTATAATGAAATCAACTCACAAACTTCAAACAGAGCAAATTGTTGCCGGCTATGATAGTAAAAAAATCCTTCACGGGATTGATGTTGTTATTCCCAACAATCAAATTAACGTCATTATTGGTCCTAACGCATGCGGTAAATCAACCTTGCTGAAGACGATGGCAAGACTGATCAAGCCAATAACTGGTGATGTCATTTTAGATGGTAAATCAATTCACAAAATTCCTCCTAAGAAACTAGCAAGAGTTTTAGGGGTGCTGCCGCAGTCGCCAATCGCACCTGAAGGTATTTCAGTGGCTGATTTAGTCGGCAGAGGCAGATTCCCGCACCAATCATTGCTAAGCGGATGGTCAGAAAAAGATTATCAAGCGGTCGAGGAAGCAATGGATATGATGGGAATTACCGAGCTTGCTAACAGACAGTTAGATGAACTGTCGGGCGGCCAGAGACAGCGCGTTTGGATTGCTATGGCATTGGCTCAACAGACAGATATATTATTCCTTGATGAACCAACAACCTTTTTGGATATAACGTACCAAGTTGAAATCCTGGACTTGCTTACAGATCTTAATAGAAAATACGGTACAACAATTGTGATGGTTCTCCATGATATCAATCTTGCTGCTCGCTATGCAGATTATATTTTTGCTCTTCGAAAAGGTGAACTGATAGCCGAAGGACGACCATCTGAGATCATTACGGATGAGTTGATTAAAGAAATATTTGAGCTGGATTGTACTGTTATTGAGGATCCCGTTTCAAAATCTCCAATGATAGTACCGCGGGGACGTTTTCACGTTTTTAGTTAAACTGATTCTATCTGACAACTATTAGGCTGCAATGTTCAACTTACTCCAACGGTACTCTAACAGATAAAAGGAGCAACGCTATGCGTTGCTCCTTTTATAATTGTAAATTTACATAATTGTCTTCTTATACGCTAAAGGTGTCATACCTAAATGTCCACGAAATTTTGCAATAAAGTAACTGGTACTATTAAATCCTACTTGATACCCGACATCTGTAACGTTTGCATCTGGATCTTGAAGCAGGAGCAAACTTCTTTGAATACGATAATCAGTTACGTAGCTCAAAGGGGATTGTTTTACTATTCGCTGAAAATATCGGCAGGTCTCTGAACGGCTTAATTGCCCGGCTTTAGCGATATCGGCCAGGCTTATTTTTTCATTGTAATGAACATGAATATAATAAAGCATTTGTTTCATTCGCTGGCTCTTTAGAATCTCTGTTTCTCTGTATTCCAGCTGTATACCATTCATGATTAAATTTTGCCATATAGCATTAAGATGGTGGATTACGCTAATCTCAAAATATGGTGACTTCAATTCGATTAATTGATGTATTTCCATTATGGCTCTTAAAATGTTTTTCTCCCAATCTTCATTAATTCCTATTTTTAAGTAAGTCAGGTTAGTCGCTTGGACATAGGGATGCACATACTTAGCATGCAGCTCCTTTGTTAGAAGTGTGTGTGGAGAAACATTTAAACAAATATAGACAGAGCTTGAGTCGGTTTGATCATCTGCTCTGTGCAGACAACCGCTATTTATAAAAATTCCTTCCCCTTTTTGCACCTTCACTATCTCTTCATTTATCTGAAATTCAGCATTGCCGTTTGTAACTAGCACAAATTGGATCTCATTATGCCAATGAAGCGGAATATAACCATGTACATTTTGTTTAATCGTTGTTTCATAACATGCGACAGGCAATTCAACTGTTTTATGTTGGGTTAATTCTTCTAATTGCGGATTGATTAAGAAATCTTTGATTTGCATGCTGTTACCTCAATATAGTTATATTTTTATATACAAATTTTGTATTAAAATGCTATTGGTTTATTTATGATGGCACTATTGTAACAAAAGAGGAGGTTAACATGTGCAGAATAGTCGCGTTTTAGGAATAGCTTTGGTACTCATTGGAGCTACTTTATGGGGCGTTTCAGGAACAGTTGCTCAATTTTTATTCCAAGAGAAAGGATTCAGTACGGAGTGGCTCACCGTGATAAGACTATTAGTAGCTGGAGTCGTGTTATTGTCGCTTGCTCACCTAAAAGAGGGAACGAAAGTGTGGGCAGTCTGGAGAAGTAAAAATGGTGCGATGAGTATAATCTTATTTGGAATCTTAGGAATGCTTGCTGTACAGTATACATACTTCGCCGCTATTGAACATGGAAATGCAGCGACCGCCACCATTCTTCAGTATTTAGCGCCAGCTATTATCACATGTTATTTGTCGCTTCGATTCAGACGTCTGCCATCATTCACAATCATTCTATCTGTCGTAATAGCTATTATAGGTACTTTTCTTTTAGTGACTGGAGGAAACCTTCAATCTCTTTCTATCTCGGGCTGGGCCGTGTTTTGGGGTATTGCCTCAGCATTTGCTTTGAGCTTTTACACATTACAGCCCTTAAGACTGCTTGCGGACTGGGGAGCTAAGATTGTAGTTGGTTGGGGAATGCTGATTGGCGGTGTGACTTTCAGCTTTATACATCCGCCATGGCAAGTGCAAGGAGAATGGACATTATCCTCTGTAGTAGCAGTACTATTTGTCATCATTTTCGGTACGATAATTGCTTTTTATTTCTACCTGGAGAGCACAACATATATTGCCGCTTCCAAAGTGAGTCTGCTTGCTTCTGTTGAACCATTGTCTGCAACGTTTCTTTCTATCTTGTGGTTCCATATTCCGTTTGGGTTGGCGGAGTGGATAGGTACGATACTGATACTAGCCACTATTACCACTTTATCCATAGTAAAGGATGACAGAAAATAACTGTTAAACGATCTTACATTTATATTAAACTATAAGAAGTTCAAGCCAGTGAAATAATAGAGTATAGTACTTATCGGCATGTATATAATAGGAGATGTGCAAAATGAACATACACTTTTCAATACCACGCCCAGAGGATATAAAAGAGCTAATTCATATAGAAAATTTAGGCTTCACGCCAGAGGAAGCGGCATCGGAAGAAGCTATGATAGAGCGGATTGCTATCATTCCGGACTCCTTTATCATAGCGAGAGATGAACAGAGTAAGGTTATTGGTTATGTCGTTGGTCCAGTTTTAAATCAGCGTTATATTACAGATGATCTATTTGAGAAATCAGTACCTAACCCATCTACGGGAGGATTTCAAAGTATACTCAGTTTAGTAGTGCATCCTGATTACAGAAGGAAAGGTATTGCTGCACAATTGTTGGGTGAGTTAGAACGAATCTGTGTGAAATCTAAAAGAGAAGCTATCACTTTAACATGTTTAGATTATTTGGTTCCATTTTATGAGGCGAATGGATACCAGAACGAGGGAGAATCGGATTCGGTACACGCGGGTTTGGTCTGGTTTAATCTGGTGAAAGAAATTAAAAGTGTAAATTGACTTTGCGTGATTATGTGAAAGTTAAGAGGAATTATGCAAAGCAACAAGAAAAAGACGCTATTTAGCGTCTTTTTTAGTAGGATCTTATACAAGGCAAGAAGGCTTCTAACTCGACAGACTTTCCATGTTTTCTGTTACAGTAACATGTAAATATAAATCACTGATTAACTTGAGATGCTTCCTCAGCATCTACTGTAGAAGGTCGTTTAACTACAGGAGATAAGAAGAACACAGCGACTACAACTATTAGCACAGTACTCATTGCGTTAAGAAGTCCAATTGCATCTCCCAGCATACCTAATAGTGGCGGTCCAACTAAAAATGCTAAATAGCCGATAATGGAAACAGCTCCGACTCTTTGTGCTGAGTTAATGGGATTATCACCTGCTGCAGATAATCCGAGAGGGAATCCAATGGAAGCACCAATGCCCCATAAAAATACACCGATCACCCCTATTGGTAAATTAGATGCAAAGATTAATACACCAACACCAATTGCTGCAAATATTGCAGCGTACCTTAAAACTGCAACTCGCCCAAAACGATCCAAAAAGTATCCAGCGCTTAATCTGGCAATTAACATAGCACTTAAAAACACAACATAGACAAGTGTGCCTGATTGAGCTTCTACATTAAAGCCATCAACGATTGCGAGTGGAAGCCATTCATTAGCGGTTCCTTCTGCAAAAGCCATGCCTAATACGATCAATCCAATTAAAATAGTACGCTTTTCCTTCCA
Organism: Terribacillus saccharophilus; assembly: GCA_900110015.1. GTDB lineage: Bacteria > Bacillota > Bacilli > Bacillales > Amphibacillaceae > Terribacillus > Terribacillus saccharophilus. Next base: position 210,354 of record FOCD01000001.1, read on the forward strand.
TACGTTGGAAGTGGGGTGGTCTTTGGCCGAACTTTTAGTTTCTTGTAACATCTTTCCGTTTCCAGTAGGGATATTGCTGATAAATATACCTACGATAATTAGTGATACTATTACGATGCCGATAAGATGCTGCAGAGTGGATATTCCAAGACTTAATGTGAGGTAGCCCAGACCTGCGCCAATCAGTGTACCTGCACTAAAACATCCGTGTAATGCGGGCAAAAGTATTTTTGAAGCGGCTTGTTCCAGCATTGCGCCGTCAACATTTATTGCTACTTCTCCCATTCCGTATCCGAGACCGAATAAAGCCAAAGATAAAAATAATAAAATGGGGATCGGGAAAAACGACGCATTTATACCTATTAAAGCAAGGCCAAGAATAATAAGGATTAGGCAAATTAAGATAACAGGTCGAGTGCCTAGCTTGGCAATTACTTTATTTGCTGCTAAAAGCCCTATGATTGAACCACAAGCTAACCCAAAAATTATCCATCCCATTAAAGACGTAGACGCTTCAAGTGTATTACGGATATCTGGTGTTCTTGAGATCCAAGTTGAAAATGACAGACCTGGTAGGCTAAATAAAATGAAAAGTGCATATTTCCACTTACGCAAATCATGCAATGCTACATTATTATCCATTCCGATCATCTCCTTCGCACTACTTCTTAAAGGTCTTTTAAAAAGTGTACAAGGCTATACTATTGGTAAATATAACCTCTGTCAATACGTTCTATTAGTTTAATCGTTTGCATCCAGAAGAACATGAATCAATCCATTAAAATAACATTGTGTTACATCCTTCATTATTTCAATTTGGGGTAGGTGGGAAGAGGGTATCCACTCCATACATTTTCTTTTTATATCAGCAATATCCATAATACGCAGCAGTTCTCCTGTTAGTACAATGGTGTGAGGATTTATCACAGCTGTAATGGAAGTAAGAATCTTTGATACAGGTTCAAGATATTCCTTAGGCTCGTGTATTTTTCTGACTAATTCTTGTGGATTTGAGTCTACAGGTAAGAGTGATATCTCACCTGCGAAATTTGAATTGCCTGCGTAGGGTTTGCCGTCAAGGATGAATCTAACTCCTGGAGGATGACCGTCTACTAGAGTTAACAATCCAATAGTCTTTGGGGCGCTATATGATTGTTCTCGATAATAGCCAAGCAGACTAAAAGTTAATTCGTTATCAATAAAGAAACTCAAATTGAATCTTCTTCTGAGTAGTGAGACTAAATCTATTTGTGCCAAACTTGGAGCATCACAATTTTCAATCTGGCCGTCGCGAACTACTCCAGGTATTCCTATTGCTACTTTTGTACAAGTGGGGTATCTTTTGGTGATTTCTTCTAAGAAAAGAATAATTTCATCAACTGTAATAGAAAGAAGTTGCTTACATACTGTTTCTATTTCCTCTCCAAGAATGTTTGCAATCACTACTTCGATTGCATTTTTTCCTCCCTCTGTTTTTATGCACATACCAATAAGTATTTCGTAGTGTAAGTTCAATTTAAAAACTCTTGGACGTCTGCCTCCTGTAGACAGCTCTGTCTCAGTTTCAAAAACTTCACCACGTGTCACAAAGCTTTTTAAAATATTGCCGCAAGTGGCTACGCTTAGACCACTAAGTTTAGAAAGTTGAAGTGCGGTAATCTCCCTTTTTTGTCTCAGAATACTTCTTACGATTTTCTCATTTTGTATCTTAACTGCTTTTGTCGTGTTAATAGCATCAGACATCCCGCTACTCTCTCCTTAGCTGCGATCATATATAGTGTTAGGCTATTACTGTTTCACGAATTTTTCAATACATCTTCTCATAAGAGCCGATATTTTTTAAGAAATGGCTTTGGAAGAGAGTGAATATTTCAAATTGAATAGGAATCCAAATTGCGCCATTTGCATCTCAACTTATCTTCTTTCATATGTAGTTAATTTCCAAAGAAAGGACTATTTCTATTAATAGACTATAATAAATAGGTATTTGTTATTTCACATGCTAGAATAAGGTGTTGAGCATATATAGAATAAGGAGATATAGTAATGACAATCGAGAAAAAACTGCAAGTAGCAGTAGATAAAGAGTTACATGAATTTCTTTGTGATAATATAGATAAATTGAATGATGAATGGTTTGCTGGACTTACAAAGTCAGAAGGGGTTTATGGTTCTGATGATCAAGCAGTAATAGATGTTTTAAAAGAACAAAACAAAGATTTTCATGTTCGTTTTTGTGAGTTGTTTGATCCTGAAAGTCCTCTATCTTACGAATTATTTGAGGAGTGGATAGTGGAGATATCCAAGGATGAACAACATCTAATGACTCCAATTGATGACATAATAGATGAATTCAATAGAACAGAAACATTGTATTTAGAGCTATTAGATGGCTTTGTGGCAGAGCATGATTTATGTGGTAAGGAAACACTTAGTTATACTCGGAAGATTACAAGCGCTTTCAATCAGATCATTGTCTGGTTTACTAGGGAGAATGCAAAACAAGCTGAATTCAAGCTGGTTGCACAGCAAGCAATGATCTTGGAGCTGAGTACCCCGGTTATTTCATTAACACCGGATGTAGCGCTGCTGCCTCTGGTTGGTGATATTGATACAAACAGAGCTAAGTATATGATGGATAATGTACTGGAGCAATGTGCAAAATTAAGTGTAGAATATCTAATACTTGATTTGTCAGGTGTAGTTATAATTGATACCATGGTTGCCCACCGAATATTCAATATAATAAACTCTTTAAGACTGCTAGGAGTAGAAACTATATTGTCGGGAATCAGACCGGAGATTGCACAGACTGCAACACAATTAGGAATTGGTTTTAATGTTAAAACGACACATTCTTTAAAAGCTGCAGTTGAACGTTATATATTGAAATAAAAAAAACTCTCCATTTACGTTTTATGAAAAGTGGAGAGTTATTTTTTCGCTTTATAATGGATTGCTTGTTTTAAAAGTGCTATATCTTGATTGATATGTTTTTTAATAGATTCATTTGGGCATCTGTCGAAATCATGCATTAACCTGGCTAGCTCCCTGTAAATTAATTTCTTTTCATTTAAGTACACGTTATTGCTTTCCCCCTCAACTAAAGTACTTTGCCCGATAATTCGACATCCTAAACCTTTATTTCTAAATGAGGGAAACTTTACATATTTAAGACGAACACAAATAAAGCAACTCAATCTGATATTTAAAAAGATTGAGTTGCCAGCTATTTTTAAATATTCAATTAGGACCTACTACTGAATGAGGTATATAGGCTTCTTCTAGAAAAGCAGTTTCTTCAGCTGTTAGCTTAACGGATAGAGAACCTACAGCGTCCTCCAGATGGGATATTTTCGTTGCACCAATAATTGGGGCTGTTATTGTTTTTTTTGATAGAAGCCAGGCAAGTGCAACGTGGATACGTGGAACATCATGTTTTTCTGCTATCGTTGCAACTCTTTCTGCCACCAATCGGTCTGCATCAGCGGTTGCATCGTATTTAGATCTTTGAATTTGGTCCGTTTTTGAACGATGTGTTGTTTCTGTCCAATCACGTGTCAATCTTCCGGATGCAAGAGGACTGTAAGGAGTCACACCAATTTTTTCTTCTTTACAGAGAGGAAGCATTTCCCGCTCTTCTTCACGATATATGAGGTTGTAGTGATTCTGCATCGATACAAAGCGTGTCCAATTATTTTTCTCTGCTACGTGTAATGCTTTTTGGAATTGCCATGCATACATGGCAGAGGCGCCAATATATCTTGCTTTACCGGCTTTTACCACATCATGCAGTGCTTCCATTGTTTCTTCTATAGGGGTATTGTAGTCCCAGCGATGGATGATATAAAGGTCTATATAATCTGTACCTAGTCTTGTAAGGCTTTTATCAATTTCACTCATGATGGCTTTTCTGGAAAGGCCCGCACCATTAGGACCTTGATGCATACGTCCATGCACTTTTGTTGCCAGCACAACCTCGTCTCGATTGGCATAATCCTTTAAAGCACGTCCTAGAAATTCTTCGCTGGATCCCATCGAATACACATTAGCTGTATCAAAAAAATTGATTCCAAGATCAAGTGCTTTTTTAATGATAGTGCGACTTTGCTCTTCGTTAAGAACCCATTGATGAATCCATTTTTCTGCTTCACCAAAACTCATACAACCAAGACAAAATCTTGATACATCCAAACCTGTATTTCCTAGTTTTACATATTCCATTTATATCATCCTCTCTTTGTCGCTCGTTTGTTGTAACCTCTTTCATTATCTCATAATTTTTATACAAACAATAAACTCATTCGTCTCAAATCTTTGCCTAATACTATCAAGGGCCTTTCAAGCTGAGAAAATAACAATTAAAATAAACTCAATTCAATTAAATCGAAGGAGAGGACAAATAAGAGATGAACATTAATTTGGACAAGCAGCAAGAACTAGGCAAACTTATTAGCAAGTATACAGATACAGATGGTGTTCATCCTACATCTATAGAATCATTATTTCTTATCCGTGAATCCATTATCAGTGAACCAGTCGCTAGAGTTAACGAAATTTCTTTTTGCATTATTGTCCAAGGAGAAAAGGAAGTATTGCTAGGTGAGGAACGCTTTACATATGGAGCGGGAAATTTTATTGTGGCATCAGTAGAGCTGCCGGTAACCGGGCAAGTAATTGATGCGTCGTATGATTTACCATATTTGGCCCTTAAACTTGAATTTACGCCAACGGATATATTAGAGGTTTTACATGAAACTGGTGTACGATCTGGTAAGAAACAAGATACGAAACGAGCACTGTTTATCGGAGAGTCAGAGCCCTCTTTATTAGATGCGGTAGTTAGGTTAGCTAGTTTGTTGGACAAACAAAAGCATATTCCAATACTAGCCCCATTATATAAGAAAGAAATATTGTATTGTGTTTTGCAGAGTCCAAATGGAGATGCACTGCAACAAATGGCTGTAGCAGGCAGCAATGCTATGAAAATTAGAGATGTAATTGAATATATCATTAGTAATTTTGAAAAGTCATTTCGAATAGAAGATTTAGCGGATACGGCGAATATGAGTGTGTCTTCCCTTCATCGACATTTTAAAGAGGTGACAGCTATGAGTCCGATTCAGTTTCAAAAGCAGTTGAGATTGCAGGAAGCAAAGCGTTTGTTATTGTCGGATTTCCCCGATATAGCTGAAGTTGCATTCCAAGTGGGATATGAGAGTCAGTCACAATTCACTCGTGAATATGCTCGGATGTATGGTTATTCACCTAGAGCAGATATGAAGAGATTTAAAGAGGAGCTAAAAAGTTTGATGTAAGGAGTGCTAATTAATAGAAGAGGCTGTCGATATTTTCTCGACAGCCTTATTAAGATAGTTATATATTTGCTTTTTATCAGGTTGGGATAACAACTACTTTGTTTTCGATTGTAATAATTATGCCCCTCTTTCTGTTAGTTCGTAACAGGAATTTCAATTTTATTGTTTTTATGAATTTCTTCTGTTCCAGCTTTTAATGCAGTTTCGTAGTATGAACATTTATGTTCGATGAGTTCCATTGTTTTTTTTAGTTCTTCCATTTGTTTTTTCACCACAGATTTTCGATCCATAAACATATCGAATCTTTGCTGCAATGTGGTATCTCCATCAGTACACCAGTCAATGAAGGTCTTTATTTCTTTAATTGGCATGCCAGTCGATTTCAGACATTCAATGATTTTCAAAGCAGAAATATCGGATTCTTTGAACAAACGCTGACCGCTAGCTGTGCGCTCCACAAAAGGCATAAGTCCTTCTTTGTCATAGTAACGCAAGGTATAGGCAGTGACATGTAATTCCTTTGCCGCTTCGCCGATAGAATATGTCTTCATCGTATTTCTCCTTTTCTCCAATTATATTAATTGCGAGTTCACGCTATGAATAGGGAGGATTCTATCACAGGACTTGCTGAACGTCAAAATGAAGATGTGATTGGTTTTAGTGTATCAAATACAAACAGAGATGATTATATATAAAAAATAAAGCATTTGCTTGACTTAGAGTTGACTCTAAACATTACAATAGTTTGCAAGAGAAGAAAGGATATAATCTGTCCAAACATATTCTCTAAAAATATCAACACTTATTGGAGGATTTATAAAATGGTTATAGCTAAAGCAAGAGCTGTTGACGGTCCAGAAAAACCCTTTCGAGCTGCTGAAATTGAAAGACGTGATCTTGATTTACATGATGTTTTAATCGAAATTAAGTTTGCCGGAATTTGCCACTCTGACATACATACTGCTCACGGTGAGTGGGGTCCAGTAAACTATCCGCTTGTACCAGGACATGAAATTGCCGGAATCGTTACGGATGTAGGTACCGAAGTAACGAAGTATAAGGTCGGTGACCGAGTCGGAGTAGGATGTATGGTTGACTCATGTGGAGAATGTGAGAACTGCGTAAAAGGTGAAGAACAATATTGTCATAAAGGAAATATTCCTACGTACGCAGGTGTAGATAAATATGGTGAACCTACACAAGGCGGATATTCTTCCCACATCGTTGTAACGGAAGAATTCGTTGTAAGCATCCCTGATAATATTGAACTTGATGCTGCAGCACCATTGCTTTGCGCTGGTATTACGACTTTTTCTCCACTAAATCACTGGGAAGCTGGACCAGGTAAAAAAATTGCAGTCGTTGGTTTAGGCGGCCTGGGCCATATGGCTGTAAAGATTGCACATGCCATGGGTGCAGAAGTGACTGTTCTATCCCAATCATTAAAGAAGAAAGAAGATGGCTTAGAATTTGGTGCAAGTAACTACTATGCTACTAGCGATCCAGAAACATTCGAAAAGCTTGCCGGATCTTTTGACTTAATTATTAACACTGTAAGTGCAAAGATCGATTTGAATGCATATTTATCTCTACTGAACCTTGATGGTACTATGGTCAACGTCGGTGCTCCTGCTGATCCATTGTCATTAAACGTACAGTCTCTCATCGGTCATCGTCGCTCGTTTGCAGGTTCGTTAATCGGAGGCATTCGCGAGACGCAAGAAATGTTAGATTTCTGCGCAGAACATAATATTGCTCCAGAAATCGAAGTGATTGCTGCTGACCAAATCGACGAAGCCTATAAACGCGTTCTTGCTTCAGACGTGAAGTATCGCTTTGTTATCGATAACAGTACGTTGTAATATATGTAACTTCCAATCTTAGAGGATGTCCCGTTGTTCGGCTTTGGGACATCCTTTTTAATACGAAATAAGCGGCTGTTCAGCTTGGCATAATTACAGAAATATCCTAAGGAAGGTGGAAACCATGCTGGTCACAAAGGTAACAGTGAAACTTCACCGAGGATTGCAAGCAAGGAACACTGCACTATTTGTTGATAAAGCGTGTTCCTTTACTAGTGATGTGGTTCTTTCTAAAAGCGGAATATCCAGTGATGGAAAAAAGCTTATGAGAGTGATGGATTTGAATGTGAAGGATGGTGACGAAATCATGCTGATGGTAAATGGGTGTGATGAGCATGTTACTTTTGACACTTTAAAGAGTTTCCTTTTAGATAAATAGTAATTGCTATCACATCCTCAAACACTACTGTAAGAGTACATTTTTAAAATAATGATTGTATAAAAAGGAACGCTACGAAAATCAAGAAGAGTATTCGTAGCGTTCTTTTTTCTTCGTAAAAGAACGAACTGCATGATTCAACTTGAAACACTATAGAATGACTTTTAATTGGTATGTATAGTTCTTATTCTAAATAAGAATAAAAGGTAACCGAATCTGAGTGCATTGAAGTGCATTTTGTATCTCAATATTCTTCTAACAGTGCAAGGGAGGATACAGATGAAAAAGACATTATATCTAATGAGGCATGGACAAACATTGTTTAACCAAAGAAAGAAAGTCCAAGGGTGGTGCGATTCACCACTGACAGAATTAGGAGTCAAACAAGCAGAGACTGCTGGTAAGTATTTTAAAGAGCGCAATATTATTTTCGATGATGCATACAGTTCGACGTCCGAAAGGGCAAGTGACACGTTAGAACTAGTAACAGATATGCCATATACAAGATTAAAAGGATTAAAGGAATGGAATTTCGGAACGTTTGAAGGGGAAAGTGAGGATTTGAATCCGCCGCTGCCTTATAATGATTTTTTTGTGAAGTATGGTGGTGAAGATCAAAAAGAATTGCAAGAAAGAATGGCAGCTGCTTGTCAAAAAATCATGGAAGAAGATAACGAAGTTGTGTTAGCCGTATCTCATGGGGCAGCATGCCGGAATTTTATGAGATATTGGGAACATACAAGTACTATCGTACAGCAAAATAAAATCGGGAATTGCTGTATTTTAAAATTTGAATATGAGAACAAGGAATTTAAATTAGTCGAGATCATTAATCATGATTTTAGTGACTTAATTGGTGATCTTACAATAGTTTCTTAACCTCAATATTACAATCTGGGACACTCCTGTGAGTGTCTTTTTAATTTGTTTAATACTAGTGGAGTTGGGTGGGAGGATTAGGCATTTATCTGACACGAATGGGATACCTGCTTAGTAATCAACTAATGCATAATAAAGGAATCGGGTGGTATATAAAGACAGATATAATGGAACAAAGTTTGAGTTAGGAGGATCTTATATGCAAAAAGTAAAATTAAACAACGGTGTGGAAATGCCTGTCCTAGGATTTGGAGTATTTCAGATCCAAGATCAAAATGAATGTGAACAAGCTGTTTATGATGCTATCATGGCAGGCTATCGTCTAATTGATACGGCTGCCTCTTATTTGAATGAAGAAGCAGTGGGCCGAGCAATCAAACGAAGTGGTGTGGCAAGGGAAGATTTGTTTATTACGACAAAACTTTGGGTGCAGGATACTGGTTACGCGAGTACAAAGAAAGCATTCAACAAATCATTGGATAGATTGCAACTGGACTATCTCGATTTGTATTTAATTCATCAGCCATTTGGGGATGTTCATGGGTCTTGGCGCGCAATGGAGGAACTTTATAAGGAAGGTAAAGTGAAAGCAATAGGAGTTAGTAACTTCCAACCTGACCGCCTGATTGATTTAATCATTCATAATGAAGTCGTTCCTGCAGTAAATCAGGTGGAAACACATCCGTTCTGCCAGCAATTAGAAAGTCATGACTTCATGAAAGAAAACGGCGTGCAGATAGAATCTTGGGGACCGTTTGCTGAAGGAAAAAATAACATGTTCGAGAACGAGGTCTTGGCCACAATTGCTGAGAAGTATAATAAATCTGTTGCTCAGGTAATTCTTCGTTGGCTGACACAAAGAGGAGTAGTCGCTATTCCGAAGTCTGTTCGTAAGGAAAGAATACTTGAGAACTTCGATATCTTTAACTTTGAATTAAACAAAGAAGATATTGCTAGCATAACGGAATTGGATACAAAACAAAGTCTGTTCTTTTCACACCGCGATCCAGAAATGGTGAAAGGGATCAGTACAAGGAAACTTGATATTTAAGAAGTATTTTTACATGCAAGGTATACCAATCTAGCTATAATAATTGCTTTTCTTAAAAAACAAGCCGCTTCCCATTAGGAAACGGCTTGTTTTTTATTTTCCTTTTGTATTTGTCCTTTTTTTGTGTTAAACCTCAAAGCGGATGCCAGTATCACTACCATACCCACTATTCCGATCCAAACAAGGGTAGATACAGAGTTCCAAGTTAATCCTGAATGGAAGTAGAGCAGCTCTCGTAATCCTTCTACCATGAATCGCATAGGCAGCCAAGAGTAGATCCAGTCATGATAAAATGGTGACATCATTTCTGGAGCCATTGCTAGCAATGGTGCACCAAAGAAAAGCATTAGGATAAAAATAGGCATACCTTTAAGTCCTGTTAAAGAAAGTACAGCTGAAATCATTAGGAAGAAGCTGAATGATGTGATAGATAAGAATAACGCTGTACTTGTAAAGTCTGGAATATGAAGTCCTACCATCTTATCAGCTAGCCAAGTTAAACCAAATCCTACGACAAGAGTTACAACCGCACCTGTTAGAATTTGAACCACTTTTATTGCCAAGTTCTCTTTTCGATTAGCTGTGGTTACTTTTCTAAGAGAGATGAAAACAATAGCAGCACTTGCTATACTAGCAATCCAAAGAGGTTGAAATAAAGAAGTAGGAGCATTCCCATTTGCGCTATTAGTTCCAGTTTCATTAACATTTGTGACTTTCTTTGCAATAGGAGAAGCCAGAACTTTAGCTTGCTCAGTTGATAATGATGCGCCTTGTTGTTCTAGTCCATCTAGTAGTTGTGTGCGAACAGTGTTATTTAGGTTGTCTACAACTCCATTCAACATTTGTCCTGCCATCGTTGACGCCATTGTATTCATACCTTGATTAATAAATATCTCGACTTCAGGTGATGAAGGCGTTGAAGTTTGTAAGGAAGACTGCTTTTCACTAAAATCTTTCGGTATAACCAAAGCTGCATAATATTTTTGGTTAGCTAATCCTTTTTGGACTTCCTCAGCGTTATTTACTTCAATCCATTTAACAGCAGGATCTTCTTGATCTGCTGTTACTTTTGAATTTTCTTTTATCATTTCCACTATTGATTGACCCATATTCAGTTTTGACTGATTCGGGATATTAACACCTGCATCCTCATTTACGATTGCAATTGGTAGATTTTTTGGTTCTGGTTGGACTGATGGAATAAGTGTCAGAGAAAAAATAAATATTATAACCAATGCAATTATTGGTGATAAGAATAGTAGTTTGTTTCTAAACATTATTGAACGCCTCCTAGCGGATACTTTATAATAATAAATAAACACCGTGTTGTTTATTACGTTCTAAATTATATGTAGGAATTAGATACTATACAATAGTCAGATATGGTAGATGTGTTGGTTACGGGACACCTTTACTAATTGTGTTGGATAAGTAAGGAGGAATTTACATGACTGACAGTAATATTGATTTAAGGGTAATACGAACTAAAGAATCCATTCGAGATGCACTCATAAAGTTAATCGATGAAAAAGGCTTCGAGGCAATTACAGTTAAAGATATAACAACAAAAGCGAAGATTAATAGAGGAACATTTTACGCACATTATCAAGACAAATTTGATTTAATGAAGAAGTGTGAAGAAGAAATTATGCTGGAGTTATCCAGTATTGTAAAAACAAAATTCCCAAGTGTTATGGCTTCACTTAAAACAGAATCTGCGGCTGTGCAGCCATTCCCGCATACAGTTTCCGTATTCGAATATCTTAATGAAAATAGTGATATTATGAGAGCTGTATTAGGTCCAAAAGGGGACCTCTCATTTCAAGTAAGACTAAAGGAATTTATGTGGGAAACACTTTATGGTGATAATCCATTTGCTTTTGTAAAGGAAGAAAGTCTCCTTGTTCCAGGACAATATTTGTCTTCTTATTTAGGAAATGCAATGTTGGGAGTAGTTCAACAATGGTTGAACAGCGGCAGGAAAGAATCTCCTCAAGAAATGGCTCGTATCCTGACAACCATTACAGCTAATGGTCCTTTGTTTGCAGCTGGTATAAAAAAGTAAAGCAGCCTAACGGTCAGATCATCCAACTGATTGCGAGTAAAAAGTTAGGTTTGGTTTTTTCACTAAGAGTAAATCAAAGCTAGATAAGATAATTTGCATGAAACATAGAGTGAAAAAGACAGCGCATTAAAATAATGTGCTGTCTTTTTTACTCTCTTTAGTTTTAAAAGTCGCTCTAGTAACGGTCTTTGCGTTCTTATTTATTTACTTTTTTGAGCGAGGATAATATAAACAGGCTGATTTGCAATTTTAGTTGACGGATAAATTTTATCAACTACAGAGAAGCCAGCATCAAGGATTTCAGTTTCCATATCTTCAGAAGAAACTCTCGGTCCAGTCGAAGCTTCAGTCTTTTCTAATTCAATACATAAGAACAAGCCTTTGTGTTTCAAGGTTCTGTGAATCTCTTTCAAAGCTGTTGCAAGGGGCTGAACTTCATGCAAAGAAATCGAAGCAATAGCTATATCAATATTATGATCTTCTAATGGAATATCTTTAAAGTTTCCTGCAACAGTTTTAATGTTAGTAATATCTCTTTCCTCTGCTACTGTGTCCAAGTGTTTAAGGATATCTTCATCATAATCGAAGGCGAATACCGTTTTCACACGATCAGCAATAGAAAGAGAAATATAACCAGTACCAGCTCCAAGATCCAGAACGCTGTCGTCTTTCTTAATAGGTATTAGCTCAAATAATTTATCTGCTGGAACTCTCTCTATATTTTCTAAGTTGTTGATTTTCTTTTGTGATTTTTGATTCATCTTAGCATCTCCTTTAATTAAAGATATATAAACTCTGTAATAACTATAATAGAAGTGCATCTTCTTGTAAATGGCAATGCTCTACGATTCTCATAGATGCTATAAGTTCGTGGACGAAAAAAAGCTGCCATTTGGCAGCAGGATGAGAATACAATTTGTTTCGATTATAAGTAAGCTTCGTTTGGATCAGAAGATAGTTCTTCAATAGTAAGAAAATCAAAACGTACTGTTTGATCCTTTCCTTGAGGGCTGCAAGCAAATAATCCAGCTGAAATAGGGGAGTCATCCGGAATGTCCAAATGAGCAATTCGCATTTGCATCCATTCTTCGCCATCCCATGAGAAATCGATATAACAGTTTTGAGCAATCCTGGATATACGAAAGTATAAGTCGATATCTTTATCCTGTACATATTGTGTTGACCAATCAGAAAATCCCTGGTTTGTAACTACGACGCCTAACTTACTCAAACTATTAGTTATATATTCTAAAGAAGTTTTCACCCATACATCCTTTGAATAGCGAATCATCAACCCTGCATGATCATACTTTGCATTTGGCTGTGCCTTCACCTTAGTGGTCATTCTAAAATTCTTTTCGGTTTTCATATAAAGAAAATGCCCGTTATCATTTTCGAATCCATAATGTGTTTTTTGCCAGAAATCTGTTTTCGGATCAGTGTTTAAAACTAATTGAGAGCTCTGTGTATCAATAAACCATTTTTGAGGTTCAACACGCCAGTGGAGTAAACTATTCAATTCTTTACTTTCAAATTTTTCTTCTAAAAGCGTTGGTTTCGCCACTTTAATCCCTCCAATTTCTGTAATTTGTTCATCTCACTATCATTATACTTTTTCTGAGTTACGAGTAAACCAGATAATTGAGGTGTCACCAATCTTCGAATGATGGATGGTATTATGATAGATTAATAAAATAATACAAATCAAAAAATCAGTTGATAAAGATATGGGCAGTGTGTATAATCCTCTTTATTGCGCCAAAAAATATATTATCTTCTTATCAAGAGAGATGGAGGGACTGGCCCCGCGAAATCTCGGCAGCGGAACTTAATTCTTTAAGTTGCTGTGCCAAATCCAGAAAGCTGAGGCTTGATAGATAAGAAGAGTGTTTTATAGTTATAAAACCTCTTCTTAATTAATATAAGAAGAGGTTTTTTTGCAGTAAATATCAAAAGAGGTGGAACAATGAAGAAGGCAAATCCATGGGCTCTGATCCCATTTGTTGTTTTTCTAATTTTATTTATTGGATCAGGAATTATTACAGGTGATTTCTATACCTTCCCTGTCATAGTAGCTATTACAATTTCAGCAGGTGTAGCTTTGGCGATGAATCGAAAAGAATCGCTCACTAAAAAGGTAGATATTTTTTGTAAAGGTGCAGGAAATCCAAATGTAATGTTGATGGTTGTTATATTTGTTTTAGCGGGAGCATTTTCTGAGGTTGCAAAAGGTATGGGGGCGGTAGAATCTACTGTTAACCTCACTTTATCACTAATACCTCAAAATCTCCTGGTTGTAGGTTTATTTGTAATAGCTTGCTTTATTTCGTTGTCAATGGGTACATCGGTAGGAACGATAGTTGCATTGGCACCAATTGGTGTTGGAATTAGCGAACAGACCGATTTTTCTATGGCGTTAGTAATGGGGGCTATTGTTGGTGGTTCTATGTTCGGAGATAACTTATCGTTTATTTCGGATACAACAATAACTGCGGTTCGAACACAAGGCGCAGAGATGAAGGATAAATTTAAAGTTAACTTCTGGATTGTGTTACCAGCAGCCATTGTAACATGTATTATCTTAGGTTTTTTAACATTAGGAGAATCTGGACAAGTTGAACACTTAAGCTATAGTTGGATCAAAATCATACCCTATATTTTAGTTATTGTTTTTGCATTAATTGGTATAAATGTATTCCTTGTTTTGGTTTTGGGAATTGTACTTGCTGGTGCTGTTGGATTGTTGGATGGAAGCTATCACTTCCTGAGTTTGATTCTACAAATTGGAGATGGAATGGCCGGCATGTATGAAATTGCCTTCCTGGCAATATTAATAGCTGGAATGGTTGAGGTTATTAAATTTAATGGAGGAATTGACTTTCTTCTTCAACTCGCAACTCGAAGAATTAAATCCAAAAGAGGGGCTGAATTTAGCATAGCAGGTCTAGTTAGTCTTACAGATCTATCAACTGCTAATAACACGATATCTATACTGATTACTGGACCACTTGCTAAAAATATTGCTGATAAGTATGGTATTGAGCCAAAAAAATCAGCTAGTATATTAGATCTTTTTTCTAGCTCTATCCAAGGTCTGTTGCCATATGGCGCCCAATTTTTAGCAGCCGCCACTGTAGCAGGAATATCTCCGATCAGTATAATCCCATACTGTATTTATCCAATTCTAGTAGGAATCTGCGGAGTTATCGCTATTCTCATTGGATATCCGAAAGCTAAGCAAAACTAAAAAGTTTGCTGTAGGTTGTTGTTTAATAACAGTAAATTCAAGAAGAGCCATGTAATTCTCTCACTGTTCTTCTTGTCCATTTGATTGTCTCACTTTATGACTTGATTTTTATAGCAAGACCTTATACAATGTAGTGAATTGAATATTGCTAAATGTTTTCTAGGGTTCCGCAGCAGCTGCTGGTCTGGTCCGAGAGAAAACTCACAGTATTCACTGTGTCACGGAAGGATAAAAGCCTGGGAGAAACTGTTTAACAGTTACTCTCAGGCTTTTTTTCTTTTCCTGGACATACTAAATTTCGGAGGTGGAAGAATTGAACAAAAATTGGCTCATGGTTATTGTTGCTGCAGTATTTGAAGTCTTATGGGTTATTGGATTAAAACATGCAAGTGATACTCTGGAATGGGTTGGAACCATAATTGCGATCGTAATAAGCTTCTATTTGATGATAAGAGCTGGGCGCTATATACCAGTTGGAACGGTTTATGCAGTATTTGTAGGATTGGGAACAGCGGGTACCTTTTTCTCGGAAATTCTCTTCTTTGGGCAGCCATTCGTCCTTAATAAGTTCTTATTGGTAGCTTTATTACTTGCAGGTGTAATTGGGCTGAAACTTGTTACAAAAGATAAAGAAACAGAGGGGGCTGAACAGTAATGGCGTGGTCATTTTTAATCTTAGCTGGATTGTTTGAGATGTTTGGTGTAGCAATGATAAATAAACTGCATAAGGATAAAAGCTGGAAACCAGTAGCCCTACTGATTCTTGGATTTGGAGCTAGCTTTCTTTTTCTTTCTATTGCGATGGAGAGCTTACCAATGGGTACAGCCTATGCCGTTTGGACGGGAATTGGAGCATCAGGCGGTGCGATAATTGGAATGTTATTCTTCAATGAATCTAAGGATTGGAAACGAATTTTGTTTATTGCTATGGTATTGGGAGCAGCGGTAGGGTTAAAACTGGTCTCTTAAGAAGTCATCTCCGAATTGGTAGCATCCCACTTTGGGAAATTTTCTAAAAGTGTTATCATACTAAGTGGAACTGACGGTTAATGTGCTTATTTCTCAAATCATATCTCATCAGGAGCAGGTGATACATTGGATGACCTAATTGATAGATTGCAAACCAAAGCATTTGAACTAACGGAAGCACAGCGGAGAATTGCTGATTATGTTGTACAGCATCCTATGGAAGTAGCATTTCTTACTGTTGATAAGTTAGCTTCTACGGTAGGTACAAGTACAGCTACGATAATGAGGTTTTCCGCAGCAGTTGGCTACTCAGGTTTTTCTGAGCTGCAGAAAGAACTCCAAGCAAGCATGAAGCATAAAGCAGCTCCCCAAACCAGGCTGGAAGCCAATTTGAAAGATACTAATAAAAGTGAACTTTTGCAGCAGCATGTAGAGCTGCAATATAATAATATTCAGTATTCCTTAGACAATATTTCGGACAGTACATTACAAGAAATTATAAAGAAGATTGCAGCATCAGATAACATTTTATGTACGAGTGTACGGAGTGGTAGGCCAGTTGGAGAATACATAGCATTTGGGGTAAATAGAATTCTTGGAAATTGTAAATATATTGATGCGGATAAGAGTGAATGGGTCGACGAATCCATCAGCCTTACCTCGTCGGATCTAATAATAGCAGTGAGTTATCCGCGATATGCAGAAAGAATTGCAAATATGTTAGAAGTAGCAAAGTCCTGCGGTGCTGAAATCATACTAATAACAGACAGTTATTCTTCACCAATGACGAAGTATGCTGATTTCATCTTACCTTGTTCTTCTGCAAGTGCAGCTTCTCATAATAGCATTGTGTCAGCTATTTTTATCGTTGACTATATTTTAAGTGCTTTAGCTATAAATTATCCTGAAAGAACCAAGCCTAGACTTGATAAAATTAATGAAATACTTACGAAAATGAGTTATCACACAAAAAGGTGAATGTGTGATAACTCATTTTTTATTTTGAAAATTTTAATGAAAGCGCTTTACCGTCGTGAAATAAAGTGGTATGATCACACCATCAAAGTAATAAACGTTACTTAATATTTATATAAAGTAATGTATATTACGAGGAGGGGTTATATATGGAAAGCGTATCGTTATTAGCAAACGAACTTATTGAGCGAGCTAAAAAACTAAATACTACGCTCCTTGCCGATGTGATGGGCTGTACAGGTTCGCTGGATTACCGTATCAAACCAGTGAGCACTGGTATGGAATTTGTAGGAACAGCACTGACAGTAAGCTTAAGACCTGGAGATAATTTGTTTCTCCACCAGGCAATTTATTCAGCAAAAAAGGGTCATGTATTAATGGTCGATGGAAAAGGACACACAAATAATGCTTACTTAGGAGAACTTATGGCTAGTTCAGCTCAGGCCATTGGTATAGAAGGTATTGTAATTGATGGACTAGTAAGGGATAAAAAAGCATTGGAAGAATTGAAATTCCCTATATACAGTAAAGGCTTTAATCCGAATGGACCTTTTAAAGATGGGCCGGGAGAAATAAACGAAGTGATTTCTTGCGGAGGGATCCGTGTTGCGCCAGGTGATTTAGTTGTAGGAGATGATGATGGTGTAGTAGTCGTACCTGCCAATCTAATTGACGAAGTGCTTCGTAAAGCGACAGAGAAATTGTCATATGAAGAAAAGCGTCTGGAAACAATTGCCCAGTATGCTCATCAGGAACGCCCTGATCCAATGTCATTAGCACCGAAATGGTTAGAAAATAAAATCAAACAATACCAAGAGTAGGGGTTGAGATTGATGAAATTAGGTTTTGTCGGGTTTGGGGAAGCTGCATATGAAATGGCAACCGGATTGCATAGTGAAGGAATAGAAAAAATTTATGCTTTTGATGCATTATTAGATGAACCGAAATTATCTGATCGTATTAGAGAAAGAGCTTCCAAAGCAAATGTTGAGTTAGTGGGAAGCGCTGAAGAAGTTATGCAAATATGTACGATTGTTATTGCTGCAGTACCTGCCAACAAGACGTTAGAGGTAGCGCAATCACTAACTGACAGCTTTAAGGAAAATTTAGTTTATGTGGATGTATCTGCTGCCACTCCGGAAATAAAAAAACAAGTGGCACGTGTAGTAGAGGATGAAGGTTCGCTATTTGTAGACGCAGCAATGCTTGGGCCACTACCTGTTTACAAACATAAGGTACCGATCTCTGCAAGTGGAAACGGTACAGATTTATTTATAAACAATTTAGCGGGACATGGCATGCAAATCACTAAAATAAGCGATCATCCCGGTGATGCTTCAGCGCTCAAACTTATTAGAAGCATCTATATGAAAGGTATCGTTGGTTTGATGGTGGAGTTTTTAGAAGCAGCCAAAACATACGGAGTAGAAGAACAGGCCATCCGTTCTATTGATGAAACGATGAACGCTAAGACTTTTGTTGAAACGATGAATCGGCTTGTAACCGGGAGTGCGCTTCATGCGAAAAGACGCGCTGTGGAACTTGGCGGCAGCATCGAGATGCTGCAAGAATCCAATTTAGATGCGAGCATTTCGATTGCTGCACAGAAGAAATTAGAACGGCTTGCTGAATTGGATATTCCAGAAAAGTATAAAGGAAGAAAGCCAGATACATGGGAAGAAGTTCTTGCGTTGTTAATGGATAAAAATGAAGTTTACAACACTTGAAATGAAAGCGTTTTAATGATGGTTAGAGCCAAGGGGAGGGAGAACAGATGACGGGTTTTATTGCATTAGTAGTGTTCATAGGAGTTATTATCATCTGGAATGTAATAGTGAAGCGCAACATGGGGGAAGCGATGTTTCTAGGCTTCATTGCCACCGTATTGTTTGGAGGAACTGATGCCCCAAGATTATTTTGGGACGGATTAGTATTTGCTTCCACTTACGAAGTATTATACGCTGCAGTTGCTTTTGTTTTCATGGCATTTCTAGTTGATCGGCTCAATTTGATTCAAGCTCTTCTACGAATACTTAATTCACTTATTGGAAAGCTGCCAGGTGGCGCAGCTTATATGAGTACGGTAGGTTCTGCTATTCTTGGAGCTCTCTCTGGTTCCAATTCAGCTAATACCGCGACAACCGGATCAATCACGGCTCAGTGGATGATCAAATCAGGATGGAGCCGTGAGACGACAGCAACTATCCTGGCTGGAAACGGCGGTTTAGGCGCTGCACTGCCCCCGAATTCCTCTATGTTCATAATGCTTGGGTTTGCGCCTATAGGAGCTGTAGTTGCAGAGGGTGATCTGTATATTGCCCTTTTAATCGGTGGAGGTTACCAGGTTATCTACCGAATGATTTTAGTGTTCTTGCTAGTTAAGAAAAATGGTATCAAGGCTCTTCCGTCGGAGGATATCCTTGGCTTCAGGGAAGCTCTTAAACAAGGGTGGAAATCCATCTTCATTTTCTTCGGTGCATTGATTCCTATACTAGTTACTGTTGGTCCGCTTGCGGAAGCATTAAAGAACAATCCTAATATTGGACCAGAAGCAATGGACGAGATTTCATTGATTACTTGGATACCTATTTTAATCATGCTCATCAGTTTAATAATCGGCCGGAAGAAAACACCTGGATCGCTGGCAAATTGGTCTAAAATGTTATCATCTGCTATTCCGCAATTTACAACAATTGGCGCACTCATGCTATTTGCAGTAGCTGCCAGTGAAGTCCTTTCGCAACTAGGACTTGCGAATGATCTCAGTCAAATAACTTCTTCACTTGATATACCAAAATGGCTGATGGTCCTTATGGTAGGTATTTTGGTTACATTAGTAGCAGGACCGCTATCCTCTACAGCCACGCTTACTGCAGTTGGTTTGGTATCATTTTCTGCTTTAACATCTGCCGGAGTAGATCCATTGGTGGCAGTAGTAGCCATACTGGCATTTTCTTCAACTGAAGGCGCATCTCCTCCAGCTTCAGGATCGATATTCATTGCATCCGGACTAGCAGGAGCAAGACCGGAAAAAACATTCATACCATTAATCTTATATTACATGCTGCCAATCGTAGGAATTGGCTGGCTAATAGGAATGGAGATACTGCCAGTATAAAAGAGATAGGGAGTTGGTAATGATGCGAAAACTTGCAGAATTGTTGTTTAAAGTATTTCTTGTAGCATTCCTGGCATGCGGTTCACTGCTTGTGTTCGGACAAATTCTGGGCTTAATTCTGCAAAATGGGGACCTTATTATCCAAAGTGCGGAATGGTTTAAAAATCCCACAATTATTTTAAGTGCAATATTCAGCCTTGTTGGTTTCTCGTTGAACTACTTGCCGAAGAAAAAAAATGTTAATGACCAAGATAAAAGTATGTCCGGCAGTTGATATAGCACAAAAATTTGAAAGACCTGAGCCATAATGACTCAGGTCTTTCTATTTTTACGGCTGAGAGAAAAACAACCTTCAAAACGATAATTCCCTTTATTTCCGCAATAGAACTTGATCAATAATCCCGTAATCCTTCGCTTCGTTCGCACTCATAAAATAATCTCGGTCAGTATCGGCAGCTACTTTTTCGATTGGCTGGCCGGTAAAATCTGCAATCAATTGATTGATATGCTGTCTTTGTTTGATGATTCTTTTAGCAGTTATTTCAATATCGGCTGCCTGGCCTCTTGCACCTCCAAGTGGTTGGTGAATCATAATTTCGCTATTTGGCAGAGCATATCTTTTCCCTGGCGTGCCTGCAAGCAACAGCATTGCGCCAAAAGAAGCGGCCATGCCTGTGCAAATTGTCTGCACATCCGGTTTGATAAACTGTATCGTATCAAGTATTGAAAAACCAGCTGAAATTGAACCTCCAGGACTGTTGATGTAAAGCGAAATATCCTTTTCAGGATCATCTGCTGCTAGAAATAACAGCTGCGCCACAATAGCGTTAGCCATACTATCGTTGATTTCTTCACTCACCATAATGATTCGATCTTTTAACAGCCTCGAGTAAATGTCATAAGATCGTTCTCCCATATTCGATTGCTCCACTACATAAGGTATTGCTGTCACTAATTACACTCTCCTTTCGTTCTTCATAATTAGAACGAATTTAAAATGACATAAGATATGGGCAAAAAAAATAACTGCAACTTTAGGCTGCAGCCATATATAGATTCGAATTTGTTTGAAGGTAGAGCTTGGAAGTACGAAACACAGTAGGGAGAATGCGGATCATCTCTGCTGGATCGTCTCTGTTGAGAGACAATTCAATTAGCTCAAAAAACTCTTCCTGTTCTAAGTTTTCCCACGAGTTCCGTACAAGAGGATGTATCGTATCAGCTTGAATATTTATGCGTCCCCGATGTAGGAGTGCTTTTACAGCTGATTCGTTTAATTCGAGCAGATCTGCAATTTCGGCAGATTGATAATGAAAAGCTTCCTTTAAGACAAACACAATCAGCTGCTTTGGAGTAAGTTTTCGAAGCTGCTCCATATGCTGCACGTTGTCTTGTCTTTCAGCTAACGTTGTATCCTGAATCTCAGAAACAAGCTCTTCTTTCTTCTGTTTACGTATTCTGTCTATCCAGGCGTGATAAGCAATCTTTTTCAATAGACCGACAGATGGAGGGAAGGCCTCTTCGGGATATTTCATCAGCGTCTTTAAGACTGCCTCCTGCGTTATCTCTTCACTATCCCATTTATTTTTCGTCAGATACAAACAGTAATACGATAACTTAGCCATTGTTTCCTCTATTATTGATTGACGATCAACCTGTTTAGGCTGCTCCATTTTTTCACCCCTTTATTCCTTAGACGTTTTTAACTTAAAGAAAGATACGGGTACGCATTTAATTTTACTATAAGGAGAGGATGCAACAACTCCGACAGCTTCGTAATACACATTTGAATTAGTAGGAGAAGGGACTCCGCCTTAAGACGGATAAAAGTCCATTCTGCAGATTGTTTTCCGGGTATTTCCATTTAATTATACTGTAAGTAACAAATGGAAAGAGGGTTGAAATAATGGCAGAAGAAGCAACAGTAAGCAAATGGCATCTGTTTCGCAATCACAATTTTAGACTCGTTTTTATCAGTATGTTATTTTCTGCTCCAGGTTATTATGTTTACTTAATGGGTGCGGAGTGGTTAATGCTTTCCATTACGGATAATCGCTTTTATTTTGGAATGCTCTTTTTTGCAGCCTCCGTTCCTCGGTTATTATTCATTGTTATTGGCGGTATAACAGCGGATCGTTTTCCAAAGAAAATAATTCTGCTTCTATCTGACAGTTCCAGAGCAGTGTTGGTAGGTATTGTCATCGGGCTGTTGCTAACGGATATGCTGCAGCCATTGCACCTGCTGGTTCTGTCTGCATTGTTCGGTGTTTCTGATGCTTTTTCTTATCCGGCAGCAGGGTCGCTATTGCCGGAAGTACTTCAACCGGAAAATCTGCAGCAAGGGAATGCGATGATTCAAATGACTAATATGATCAGTCCAATAGTTGGACCAGCAATTGGCGGAAGTCTCATTGTATTAGGTGGTTTTTACGCAGTATTTACTCTTGCTATTTTTATGTTATTTGCAGCAACGTTGTCTATATCCTTGCTTCGGATCGTTTCAAGTAGGGAAGAAACTGCTGATGTGAAAAAATCAGCATTAGAAGATATAAAAGCAGGTTTCCACTATGTAAAGCATAATCCGCTTATCCGGACGATTATGACAGTAAGTTTCTTTATCAATTTCTTCTTAGTAGGTCCTATTTCTTTATCAGTTGCACTGCTGGCAAAGGACGTTTTTCAAACAAATGCGTTAGGCCTGACAATCTTGGAAGGTGCTTTAGGAATTGGGTCTCTTGTAGCTGCTCTTAGCCTGGTGTTACTTAAAAATCTAAAAAGTCCTGGCTATACAGCGATCTTTAGTTTAATCATTATGAGTGCATTTTTCATATTATACGGTTCTGCTCTTCATTTCTGGTCTTCGGCTGCAGCTATTTTCGTTATTGGAATTTGCCTTCAACTCACCAATATCCCGATTTCAACTATGCTGCAGCAAACAACTGATCGACGGATGATTGGCCGGGTGATGAGTATTATGGCATTGGCTTCAACTGGTCTCATTCCAGTGTCCTATATGGTTACATCAGCACTGCTTGGAATTGGTATCAGTATTCAGGTTCTCTGTGTAACTGGAGGAATTCTTGTGATGATTACTGGGATTTTATGCTTGAGAAATAAACAACTTACTGCATTTAACAGTTATAATAAAGTAGAGCAACAAGAAATGGTATAAGCAGGTGGGATAGTATGAAACGTATATATAGTAACTTTTTTGCAATCGGAATAATAGTGATCGGTCTAGTGTTGATCTTGTCTAACATAGGTGCAATTGATTGGAATTACAGTCAGAGCTGGCATTATCTCTACCCCGTATTCATCCTTTTATTAGGGCTGAAAATATTAATAGATTTTCTGCGGGGTGAAGGAGGATTTTGGTTCGGCACATTTTGTATACTGTTTGGCGGACTTCTTATCCTTGATCGTTTTGAAGTACTTGCATTTGAATTTAAAGATGTATTCAAGCTTTGGCCGCTTCTTATCATTTACTTTGGGTTTAGTCTGCTTCGCTTTGGCAAAAAGGGAACGACACGTAAATCTAGTGTGAATATTGAATGGGAAGCTGGCAGTAAAAAAAAGAAGAACAAAAAAAAGTATATGAAGAATCACAACTATGCAATAGGGGAGCATCGGTTTGAAAGTGAAGGCTGGACAGTTGAACCTACTCAGGTGAAGAATGCTGTAGGAGAGTACTATGTTGATTTTACGAAAGCTCTTATCCCGAACGATGAAATACCATTCCATATTAAAGGTTGGGCCGGGGAAGTACGGATAATCCTCCCCGATAATGTAGAATTTCGTTTGGAAGCATTGGTTAAGGCTGGGGAGATAAATGTTTTTGGAGAACTTTCAGAGGGCATCAACCGAAGCACGTACTATGAAACTCCAGGTTATGCAGATGCTACCCGCAAGCTGGATATTTATGTCAACTATAAGGCCGGACGAATAAGAGTGGATCGGATTTGAGGTGACAGTGATGCTAAAAAAACTTAACAGTATTCGTTACTCGTACATTAAAACTAATTTACGCACATTGTTTCTTAATGCAATACTACTTCTTGGTATCCTACTGTCAATCTATGTTTTGCTGGAACCTACGTGGCTTAGTGTACAAGCTATTTTCACGTTCTTTATCCTATATATGCTTCTTCATTTTATTACATCCGTTTTTATTGGATTTCAAGACAGTAAAGAAATAAAGGATCGTATGGATTATATGTCTTTATTCATTGCAATGGTTGCTAATGGTAATTATCAAGCGAAGATTGTAGACAACAGCAACGATGAGATTGCGCGTATTGGTAAAGATTTAAATGAGCTGACAGATAAGATGCATACGCAGGTAAAATCGCTTCAACGTTTGGCGGATGAAAAGGCAGAGCTTGCCGATGGTGCACATCGAGCAGCAGCAATAGAAGAGCGCCAGCGCCTTGCAAGAGATTTGCATGACGCTGTTAGTCAGCAATTATTCGCGCTTACGATGATGTCAAAAGCCGGAATGAAGTTATTTGATAAAAATTCGGAAGCAGCAAAAGACAAATTTGCAGAAGTATCTCAGATTGCGCAGCAGGCTCAGACAGAAATGCGCGCATTGCTTCTGCATTTAAGACCTGTCCATCTTTCAGGGGACTCTTTAAGCAGTGGAGTCAGGAAATTGGTTGATGAGTTGAAGCAACGTACTCAACTTATCTTTCATATACATATTGAAGATACGATGGAGTTGTCTAAATCGATGGAAGAGCATCTGTTC
The DNA here is from genome assembly GCA_900110015.1 of Terribacillus saccharophilus. Classification (GTDB taxonomy): domain Bacteria; phylum Bacillota; class Bacilli; order Bacillales; family Amphibacillaceae; genus Terribacillus; species Terribacillus saccharophilus. The sequence goes on from FOCD01000001.1 coordinate 234,964, forward strand.
CGCATTATTCAAGAAGCTTTATCGAATACATTGCGCCATGCAGAAGCGAGTGAAGTAACAGTTGAATTGTTAACGAGGGGAATGGATGTGGCTGTTACTATTCAGGATAACGGAAAAGGATTTGATACAGCAGCTATGAAACATCGGAAAACATCGTTAGGATTAAAATCTATGCAAGAACGCTGTGAAGAACTAGGAGGAACGTTCATGCTGCGGGCAAGCGTTGGTGTGGGTACACAAATTGGTCTCCGAATACCGACGAACTGAAGGAGTTGACATGATGGTAAGAATTGCAGTAATAGATGACCATGATATTGTAAGAAAAGGGCTAATCGCATACTTAGAAACAGAAGATGGATTCGACATTATCGGGCAAGCGAGTAACGGTCGGGAGGGAATACAATTAGTACTAACGGAGAAGCCAGATGTCGTACTCATGGATTTGATCATGGAAGATGGAACGGGGATAGAAGCAACCAAAGAAATCATAACAGCGGGGTCTGCCGCTAAAATTATTATTCTCACAAGCTTCTATGACGACGAACAGGTTTTTCCAGCTTTGGAGGCTGGAGCATTCAGTTATATGCTTAAAACATCAACAGCCGAACAAATTGCCGAAGCCATTAGAAAAGCAGCCAAAGGGGAAACAGTAATGGAAGCTGCTGTTGCTGCGAAAGTGATGAACAGCTTTCGCCAGAAAAAACAGCTCCTGCATGATCAATTGACCGAAAGGGAATTCGAAGTACTGTGCTGTATTGGTCAAGGAATGACGAACCAGGAAATTGCGGATAAGCTTTACATAGGCATTAAAACAGTTAAAACACATGTGAGTAATACTTTGGCGAAACTACAAGTGAATGATCGAACACAGGCAGCGGTATATGTGCATCAGAATAACTTATTGAAGTCTTAATAATGTAGCATGCTAATGCGTTTACTGTAATGTATATTGAATTTAGAAGATGCAAGATATAACTTCGATCCAATGAAAAAGAATGCTATATGTTAGATGTAGCATTCTTTACTGATTCTGCATCACGCAGGTATTCGGGAAGCAAGAAGTGATGTTACTTTCTATATCTGTTGCATGTTATTGCGGTTTGAAGCTTCATATAGTTATACATAGTTTGCGCATGACGTCCTTCTTGCGTACGAGAATTGATTAGAGGACGCAGACGATTCAAAAACATCTGGTCACATTCACATCGATTTCCATGTCTTCGATAACACATATCATGCTGTTTACACGCAGCATCTACTTTGTTGACTGGAGCACCTGGACCACTGCAGCCAGGACCGCACCAGTTATATCCTGGAATACAGAATCGGAAAAATTTTTGCGGCATCATTATCCCTCCTTATAAGAAACTCTATAGTCCAACCTATTCACCATGCATTAAGATTGTATATGCGGTTATCATAATTCAACTAATTCTTGAGGTTTTTGTTAGTGTTAAAATGGAGATCATTAAAGATTATGATAAGAAAGCTAGGTTACTGATATCGATATCATACATCTTTAATGTACAAAGCTCAAAAAAAGCCGCTAATCAGCAGCTTTTAAATGTTAATGATTATAGTAATACATGCATGGAATAACACAGAGAACCTACTTTTAGAAGTCAGCTTTACTTATTTGCCGCAAATACTCTGGAAAGGAGTGGACGATTCTGATTCCACATTACGTTGACTGGAATACCAAAGAACTCTGAAAGCCGCTCGCTTGAAATCATGTCAGTTGTACTTCCAGAAGCAAAGACTTTCCCGTCTTTAAGCAGGAGTGTTTGATCAAAAGTAGGCAATATCTCTTCAATATGATGGGTTACATAAATAATAGTAGGGGCGTCTGGTTTTTTACTGATTCTTTCAATGGATTCCAATAAGGATTCACGCGCTAAAAAATCCAATCCGTTGGCAGGTTCATCTAAAATAAGCAGTGGAGGATCGGCCATTAAAGCTCGTGCAATTAAAACGCGCTGTTTTTCTCCGAGCGAAAGTGTTTCGTATCGTCTGTTTGCGTAAGCGAAACAGCCCAAATCATACAGCAGCTGTGCAGCTCTTGTTTTCATTTCTTCTGTAGGTGTTTCATAGAGTCCGATGGATGCAAAGGCACCGCTAAGTACAACCTCAAAAGCATTGTCACCCAGGTCAAACTTTTGCTGAAGCGAAGATGAAACAAAGCCAATTTGGATTCTCAGTTTTTCAGCAAGATAAGTTTTTCCAAATTCCATACCCAAAATATGCATGTTCCCGGTTGTGGGAAAAGTGTAGGCATTCAGTAAACTCAGCAGAGATGTTTTGCCAGAGCCATTCAGCCCGAATAATACCCAATTTTGTCCCTTTTCTATTTTCCAATCAAGATCTTGCAATATCCAGTTACCGCCTCTTTTTAGTGAAACCTTCTCCAACTCTACTATCAAATCTATTACCTCCTGCAGACTATTTGCTATTATGGTAATTAAATCAGATATATCTTTTATATTCAAAAAATTTAAATAATTAAATGCATGGCGACTGCTTTACGTTGTAATTAGCCGCCTATATTGTAGATATCTGTAATTCTATCACTGCATGCTCAGTAATTTGTATAAGTGCGATTTTGGACAAGGTACCCAAAAAGGGATCTAATCTTTGTTTGGCCAGATGCTGAACAACCGCCTGTTGACCTGGATTCAGATGGTTGGCGATTGTCATATGCGGAATCCAATGTTCGGGCGCATAAAGAGAAGATGCAGCTTGCAGGCTATATATTTCCTGGTGGAGATCTGTTAACATACTGCTCGGATCCGGTAGCAGCAGAAACGAATCGCTTTTCATAAAGCTGCCAAATAAACGGAAGCGTAAGGTAATAGCTTCGTAAAGACTCGTTAACCGCTCAATCTCCTGCAACAGATCTGGATTAAATTCCGTAAATGATGAAAAGGTAAGATGTGGGCGGTGCCCTTTACGCCGATAAGGATAATCTGTAATAGCTGTATCCCGCAATTCTTCCCACAACTTCACTATCTTACTTTCGGCTACCTCATCAAAATATCCAACTATTGCGTACATCTGGTGTCCTCCATACGTTTCTGAATAAACTCCAAATAAAGCCGGACGATATTCACATCGCTTACCTTACTTAATGTTCTGCTTCCGACAACATCTTCAATTTCATTGAAAAGAAAGCTGCCGTTCTCATCAAACAAAAAGTCGATGCCAACAAAGCCAAAGTCGTAATGATCAACGATGCGTTGGACGAGTAGTTTCTCTTCCAGATTCAATGCGTAGAGAGATGCGCTTCCGCCCAGTGAGTAGTTTGCTCTGAAATCCCGCTCACTGCTGCGAAGAACAGCTGCAATGATTTCTTTGCCGATTACAAAAACACGTACATCTTTACCAGGTGTTGGAGCTAACTGCTGCATGAGGATAGATTGATCTGCATAGTGGTTCTGTAAATCCTGATACTGTGCTTCCGTTTCAACTAAATGTACTTCTTTACCACCACGGCCATTGGACGTTTTCCATACAAAAGGAAAAGCTATCGGTGGTTGAGGTAGAGGAGCATTTGTCTGAAAGTGCATATTTACCATCGGAATATCCAGTTTGGCGAGTTCCAGATGTGTTTTGATCTTGTCGTTAGCAAGAGCGGCAATCTCGGCATTATTGAAGCAGGCAATACCTGCTTGCTCCAGCTGTGCGGTCAACAAAGGATCAATTGTCCGCACGATGCTAAAGTCTGGGATGTGCTGTTTTTCTTTTGTATGTACAGATACTTGTCCATTATGGAGTGTGACTTGCAGATTTTCTGTGTAAACTAACTGTAAGTCTATGTTAAGAGAGTGGCTTTCCTCAAGGAACCAATCGATAAAAGCGGAATTACGTTCTGAGTCACTTCGATCGTAGATTAGCCACCCTCTCATGAAAGCACCTCTTTAATGTAGGAAATGATTGATTCTGTTACATCAACGCCTGTACAATCATAGATTGAACGAATATGGGCATTGGAATTCACTTCGCATACGAGCGGTTCTCCACCGGGACCGAATAACAAATCCACTCCAGCAAAATCAGTACCGACGGCAGCAGCTGCTGCGATAGCTAGTTCGGATTCTTTTTCTGTTGGCGTATACTGCTGCATACTGCCTCCGCTTGATACGTTAGCTCTGAAATCTGTTTCTGATGTCCGCATCATGGAAGCGACAATCCTGCCGCCGACGATATTGATCCGTATATCTCTGCCATGGCTTGTTTGGATATATTCCTGCAGGACAAATGGATTTGTTCCAATTTCGCTGATCTTCTGATGTAATTCCTCTATATTATGGATCAAATATACTTGCTCTCCGAATGAACCGAAAGCTTCTTTAACGACCATCGGAAATCCGAGCTCTGCAATAGCGGGATTAAAAGAATCCAATTGTACTGGCGTTGTGCCAGGGAAAATCTTCGGTGCGATTATCGTTTTTGGAATACTTATACCTGCTGTGGCAAGTGCCTGGTACATAAGAATTTTATTGTCGCAAACGGCAATCGCATTGCTGGAATTATAAAGGGGGATTCCCATTGCTTCGAGCTGCTGAGCAAGCGGAATATCTTTGTCGCTGAAAACGACAAAATCCGGTAGTTGCTGTTCTTCTTTTAGCAGACTGTTGTCTGTTCCCACCATACCGAGCAACGCATTATTTTTAATGATTTTCATAGTAATGTCTTGGGCATGAGCAGCACGCTGTATCCATTCAGCGAAATCAAGAAATTTTTTGCCGCCAAGATGGCCGTTATAAATGACCCAGCCAAGTTTTGGTGTAGCCATAATTGTAATTCCTTTCTTTAGGTGATGCCCAACAAATGATGAAATTATTTCTATAGTGGCAGCACAAACTAGTTTGATATAATAGTCAATTATACATGGAAGGAGATGCTTTATGTTTGCAAATCTAGCACAAGCGGAAGCTTTTTTAACCAGCCGCAGACATCTTGGCATCAAGCCGGGACTGCATCGGGTGCAGCAGCTGCTGAACGCATCAGCTAATCCCGAACGCCGAATGAAAAGTATACATATAGCTGGAACAAATGGCAAAGGTTCAACGTCAACATATCTAGCTAAAGCATTGACATATAACGGATATAAATCAGGTAGTTTCATTTCTCCAACACCAGGAGGATTCCTCGAGAGCATTCAAGTAGACGGCAAATGGATAACGGAAGAAGAATTTATCGCTGAATGTGATGCACTTCTTTCTACTATAGAAGAGATGGATCAACAGGACAATCATCCGAGTGAATTTGAAATTCACGTGAGTATCGCTTTTTCTTATCTTGCTAAGCATGCAGACATTAGCGTAATAGAAGCAGGTATGGGCGGCCGTGGTGACGCGACGAATGTCCTCCAGCAGCCTTTACTCAGCATTATTACCAATATCGGGCGCGATCATCAACGTTTCCTCGGGGATACGATTGAAGAGATTGCCGAAGAAAAGGCCGGTATCATCAAAGCTGGAGCTCCAGTGATTAGTGCAGTCACACAGAGCGGAGCGAGAGCAGTTATTGAGAATCAGGCGAATGCAGCGGCTGTGCCGATTACGTGGATAGACGAAAAGGACGCCGATCGACTTCAAATAAATCCGCAAATGAAAGGATCTCATCAAAAAGTGAATTCAGCATTAGCCGCGAAGGCATGTCATTTGCTGCAGGAGATGGGATTCTCAATTGATACAGATAAAGTGAAAGAAGCTATAAGTGAGGCTCAGCTTCCAGGCCGATTTGAACTTGTCGAAAGCACTCCTAGAATCATCCTGGATGGCGCCCATAACGCAGAAGGAATGGCAGCTTTCATAGAAACTGTCAAACAGAGCTACCCGAATGAAAGAATTGAAATATTGTTCAGTGCTTTTCAGGACAAACCATTCGCACAGATGATTCAGCAGCTTAAAGAAATTACAACTGATATTACTTTGACAACTTTCAATCATCCACGTGCAGCCGAACTGAAGACATTGTCAGCAGCATTCCCGTCAGTTCAAGTTGTGGCCGATTGGCAGGATTGGATGAGGCGGATTTATAATGATTATCAAACTGACACTGTTTATTTTGTGACTGGTTCTCTGCATTTTATTTACCAAGTCAGAAAGTATATTGTTCAAAATAGGAAAATGTGGTAGTTTAAATTATCTGAATCTTTATATGTACGGCTGATAGGAAGGAAGAAGCTAGATGGTGAACAGCAGCAAGAAACGTTGGATCTGGGCAGCTTGGGCTATCATTTGGCCAGCTTCCCTGTTTCTAATCTATCAACAGACAAATTTGGATAATTTGAAATGGCTTGATTTAGGCGCATTCACTGCTTTGGCTATTATTGTGGCGCTATTTCCAATCATGGTGAACCAGATTCCTGTCTTTTTCCTGAACGGTATTACGCTTGTCATTTACTTGAATTTTGGTTTGTTTGTAGAACTGATTATTACGACCATAAGTGTCACAATTGTGCTGCTGCAAGTGCGCATGACAAAAAAAGATCTGTTTCGTATACCGTTAAATTATATGATGTTCTTCCTGATGAGTATCTCGGCAGCGGGAGTATATAATTTATTTGACCTTCCCGGAGACGCTTCCCAAGCATTGGAAACACCAATGCATATTATCGGGATCCTGGCTTACTCCATGACGTTATTCATGATGAATCATATCCTTATTACCCTGACCAGAAGATATATCTATGGAAAGAGAGATAAATTCTTTGAACGTAGCTTTTTCTGGGAATTCATGACGACCATCTATATTTTGCCAGCTGCACTGCTGCTACACCTGCTTTATCACCAAATTGGCGCCGTCGCGGTTATCTTTATCGGTTTTTCAATTGTGAGTACATCTTATATATTGAGACTCTATTACAGAAGCAGCAATATGAATGAGCATCTTCGAAACGTCAGTGAAGTGGGGCATGAATTAACTGCACAGCTGAATGTTAAAGAGACATTGGATCTATTTATGGAACGAATTGTATCTGTCGTTCCAGCGGATCAAGCCTATCTGTATGATGTGACAAATGGCGAGGAACTGAAATTGATCCGACTATATGATCCCAAAAAGCTTTCTTTCTACCAAAAAGGTGATCGAATGAAAAAAGGCGAAGGTGTAGCAGGACTTGTATGGAAGAAAGGCGTCGGAGTTCGCTATGGAAAACGAAAACAATGGGCTGACAAGTGGAAGGTAATAGCTCCAACTGATAGCGAAAGTCTTATGTGTTTGCCGATTGAACGTGATAACGAAATTATTGGTATCCTCGTGATTTTATCCGAACAGCGAAATATTTACGAGAAATATCAATTCATGCTGATAGAGTTGCTGGCAAACTTCATGGCCGTAAGTCTTCTTAATGCGCAGCATTACGAACAGACAAAGCAAATTGGTGAGCGATGTGCATTAACCGGTTTATATAACTACCGATACTTTGATGATGCGCTTAAGGGACTATTTCAAGAGGGTGCACCTAAAAATCCTGTGTCATTGATTATGATGGATCTAGATCATTTTAAACAAGTGAATGACACATATGGACATGAAGCTGGTAATGATGTACTGCGAGAGGTGGCTGCAAGATTGAGGCAGGAGATAGTGGATGATGCTGCGATTCTGGCTCGGTACGGAGGAGAAGAATTTGCAGTCATCTTACCTAACTGCGATTCTATACGAGCAGCGGAAGTTGCTGATTTATTATGGCACAGCATTATTGCACAACCTTTCCATACAAAAAATACATTAGATTCCGATCAGAACGTCTCATTAAAAATGACTGTCAGTGTCGGAGTCGCGTCTTATCCGGAGAACAGTGAAGATGACTTGGAATTAGTCCGGCATGCCGATCGTGCGATGTACGTCGGTGCTAAGCAAAAAGGCCGAAATAGAGTAAGTATCTATCATGAACTGAATCAAAAAACCGAAAACATTCCTTCGTAAAAGGAATGTTTTTTTATAAAGTAATGCTTGACGTAACAAAGTGATTAATATATAGTTACTTACGTAAAGTAACTTAATAAATAAACACTACTGAGGAGGAACAAACATGGCAGTATTGAAATTAGATAAAGCACACAGCGGTATTGCATTCACAGTAAAACATATGATGGTTTCCAAAGCTAAGGGGAAATTCGAAGACTTCGACGTACAATTCAGCGGGGACTTGAATAATTTGGATAACGCATCCGTTACAGCAACAATTCAGGCGGCTACAATCAACACAGGCAACGCAGACCGCGACGGTCACCTGCAATCCGGAGACTTCTTCGACGCAGCTAACCACCCTGCCATGACATTCAAAAGCAAATCTATTAAGAAAGTATCCGATGATGAATTCGAAATCACTGGAGACTTCACAATCAAAGACGTAACTAACGAAGAAACATTCAAAGTAGAATACAACGGCACTTCCAAAAACCCAATGGACGGCAGCACAATCGCCGGCTTCGAAGTAGAGGGCAAAATCAACCGTGAAGCATACGGTTTGACTTACAACGCAGCACTTGAAACAGGCGGCGTATTGATCGGTAAAGATGTTAAGTTCACTGCTGACTTTGAGTTTGTAGTAGAATAAGAATGATATAGGAAAGACCTATCCCTGGGGATAGGTCTTTTATTTTTGGCATTTTTGGTTGTTTGGGAGGATTTTTAGTTCGTGACCAGTATAAGGCTGATCCATTTTAATATCTCCTTTGGCGCAGATTGTTCCGCCGCCCCAGTCGGGTGATATTTTACCTTTGATGTGGATATCTCCATCAGCAATTATTTTTGCATTCTGTGGCACGTGGACATTACCATTTAAATAAGCATTACCTTTTACGTACATAATGGCACCTTGATCCATATTAATTGAACCGTTAACAGTTGTATTCTCATTTATAGTAAACTGTCCACCACTATTACGTAAAGTTATATCATTACCAAAGGTTGCGGCTCCAGAAACATTAAATTTTGCATTTGTTTCAATAAGAGTAGTCCCATCTACTACTACATTACCGTTGATAGAAAGCTCGGCACTATTACGTACGGTCAAGCTTTTCTTGAATGTTCCAGGTCCATTAGCAGTCACATATGCACTGCTGTTCAACGTAGTGTCTCCACCCGCATATATATCTTTACCGATCTCAAGACGAGCATCGTTTTCAAGATTTAAATTTCCTGCAATTTCAGCAGCCTTTTCCATTTTAACAGTTGATTGAGAGTACATTTTAAGAACGGGTGCAGTCAATTTTCCGCCAGAAGTATAAGTGCTGAAATTTTGAAACTCAAGATCGTTCTTATAAGTTGCATCTCCGCCTACACAACTAGCACTTTTCGTGAAGAAATGACCGCTTCCAACTTCAACATTGCCGTGAACCATTAAAACGGATTGATTATGTGCAGTGAGTTGATTTGTTATAAAAAGTGTACCAGTTTCTAAAGAAGATTTGGCAAACAGTCCCAAGCTCTGATTTACAGATGTTTTATTGCCAATATTCGTATCAGAAGATTCTTGAAGATCCAATGAGCCATTTACATTAAAATCATGGTTTACTTCGAATAATATCTTATGAATAGAGACACTGTTTGGAATGGTAAGACTCCCATTTGAAACTTTTACACTATTATATTTATTTGTATTGAATTGTGTTTCGGAAAGAGTAGTATCTCCTGTATATACGCTATCTTCTCTTTTATTACCGTTTCCTTTTCCTTTATCTGTATTAGTCTTGACTATCTCATCTTCTAATACTTTACAGGTTCCCAGGATTGGTGAATCTGTGTCAGGTTCATCAGGTGTTTCTGGTTTTGGTTCTTCGTCATCAGGATTACTTGGTGTCTCTGTTCCTCCATCTCCAGGGTTATCTGAATTATCTCCAGGATTTTCCTCGCCTTCCCCAGGAGTTGTCGGTTCACCTGGTTCCTCTTCATCTTTACCATCGTCACCACCCCCATTGTCTGGATTTGTAGGAGGGGGTGCAGGTTGTGAAATAGTAACAGTTAAGTCATCAGCAGTTGGCTTAGTAAATGCTGTGTCTACGACAAAAGGCTCAATTATTTCATCACCATCTATTTTAGATATAGTAAAATTTACTTGCAAAGTTTGTTTCTCTGGTTGAGAATAAAAGCAATTAGAACTATTTTCGCCTGGATAAGAAAAGTTTATCTCACTGATTTGGTTACCCGGTGTAAGTTGTAAATGTATATCATCGGTTTGAATGGTACCATTTTCTACACACACTTTATCCAACGTGTCGTTTTCATAAGCGGTGCGCAGCACTTGTGTTACATAATTAGCATCATTTCGCAAACTGTTTGTCTGTTTAGCATTGCCATCTTGCTGCAGCGCCTGAGCAGTTACTGTAACTGCCGAGATTGTAATCAAACTAAACAAAACTAAAGCGCCAAGCAGTTCAATTAAAGTAAATCCTTTTTCATTCGACATAATAAACACTCCCGAAAATAAAGATGAGGTGGTATAGATGAAAGAACAACACGGTTTCACGTTGCTTGAGATTTTAGTCAGTATAACAATTCTAGCAATTGTCATTATCGCTTTTATTCCGATTTTCACACAGGCAGCAATACATAATAGAGTTAATGGTGAAACATTAAGGTCGAACGAAGCTGCTCAAGTTGTAGCTGCAAAGTTTGAAACTCTTTTAGATATTCAAAAAATAATAGGGAATACTGCATCTCTTGCTGAGTGTTCCTCCCAACCGGTGCCTAAAGCAGTACCATTTCCAGAGGTTGAAAGAGTAGGAGATACAAATTATGAGGTTAATGTATCGCTATGCGACTATAACGAAGGTAACGTTACAGGTCTTACCCAAGCCATTTTTTCAGTTAAGAATACTGAAAATTCTCCTGTTTCGGAAGGTACTGCTATAAAATTTTTAAGGAATGAGGAGGGTACCAATGCACAAACTCCATAATGAGAAAGGGGCCGCTTTGGTACTTGTTCTTTGGATAATTGTATTGTTAACAATTTTAGGGACAATACTTTTCTCGCAGCTTTTGACCACTACCCTACAAATGAATAAACAGGAAGAATCTACGATTGAGTCGGATCTATCTAATATGGCCACTTTGTATGTAAGTACGTTCATCAATCAGCAGAATGCTACACGGGATTCTCTGGAAGAAACACTGGGGCGACTGCCCGGACAAATTGAAATTGATAATAATACAATCAAATTAGAAGCCAATGTAAATGAAAATAACGAGAACGAAATTGTATTAGATATAACCATTGATGAAACTGAGGGTCATCGTAAAGAAATAATTCCGATACAACAGTAGTAATGGATATCCGACTAAAGTATTGCTTTTAGATTTAATCTAAGACTATATTATTAGTAATCTAATAGCAATAGACGGAAAGAATTTTGTATAAACTTGAGATAGGAAGTGGAATTGTGGCGAAAAAGAAGAAACTGGGTGAATTGCTGAAGAAAGCTGGACTAGTTACTGAGGAGCAAATTGTGGCTGCAATACAAGAGCAGCAATCGGGGCAAAAACTCGGGGATTTGCTGCTTGAAAAAGGATACATAACGGAACAGCAATTGATAGAAGTACTGGAATTCCAGCTTGGTATTCCTCATGTTTCTCTTTTCCGCTATCCTTTCCAATTCGAGTTGGTGAAACTTGTACCAATTCAATTTGCTCGTAAGCATATTATCATCCCATTAAGCAGAGAGAACAATATTTTAACAGTTGCGATGCATGATCCAATGGACTATTACGCAATCGATGATATGGAAATGTACACTGGGTTTTCCATTAAGCCTGTCATAGCAGCTAAAGCAGATATTCTGGAAGCTATTACAGCTGTTTACAAGGAAGCAGAAACTGGTGAAACTCGAAATGACGCAGCTGCAGAAGCTGCTCCGGCCATTCGAATAGTTGAACAACTGATCGCTGCGGGAGTACAGCTAAAAGCTAGTGACATACATATGGATCCTTATGAAAATGAAGTGCAAGTTCGCTATCGGATAGACGGTGATCTTCGTCGTGAGCGTACCTTGCCCAAATCAATTCAGGCCGCAGTGGTTGCCCGTGTCAAAATCTTAGCCAACATGAATATTACGGAGACACGTTTACCGCAAGATGGCCGGATTAAACTAAAAATGGAGAATACCCATGTGGATTTGCGGATTAGCGTATTGCCGACAGTTTTCGGTGAGAAAGTTGTTATCCGGATACTTGATTTAAGCAACGTGGTCAAAGGTTTGGATGAACTTGATTTTAGTGAAGAGAACTATCAGAAATACAGTCATTTAATTGAGCAACCATCTGGGCTGATTTTGTTTACTGGTCCAACTGGTTCAGGTAAATCTTCGGGACTTTACGCATCAATTAATCATTTGAATCGTGAGCAGTATAACATTATAACTGTTGAGGACCCGGTGGAATTTGAGCTTCAAGGTGTGAATCAGATGCAGGTGAACAGCAATATAGGCCTCACCTTTGCAACGGGTTTGCGTTCAATTCTCCGTCAGGATCCAAATATTATCATGGTCGGAGAAATACGGGACAGTGAAACTGCAGAAATTGCAGTCCGTGCATCACTCACTGGTCACCTTGTGTTCAGTACATTGCATACGAATAATGCTATTGCCTCCATACCTCGTTTAATGGACATGAAAATTGAACCGTATTTGGTTGTTTCTTCAGTTTCCGGTGTTGTTTCACAGCGGCTTGTCAAACGAATTTGTCGAGATTGTAAGGAAGCTTATTCCCCAACAGCTGTGGAAGCAGAGTTGTTGGGACGACATGGCTTAGATAGTGAAACTTTATACCGAGGTAAAGGATGCAACAGCTGCAAACAAACAGGTTATAAAGGACGGATGGCAGTCCATGAGCTTCTTGTTGTGGATGACCAAATCCGTGACTTGCTTATTAAAAACCGTTCAGTAGATGAAATCAAACAAGCAGCAATAGAAAATGGCATGAAAATGTTAATTGATGATGGATTAGAGAAGGCGTTACAAGGAATGACAACAGTGGAAGAGGTTCTGCGGATTACCGTGGATAGTTAAGGAGAGGCAAGATGAAAGAGACATTTGATGAATTATTAATTACTGCCATGGAAATGAAAGCATCAGATATTCATATGACGGTTGCTGTACCGCCTGTTTTTCGTGTGCATGGTGTGTTAAGGCGCCATCAGGGTGAAAATCTTACTCCTAATGATACCGAACAGATGGCAAAGACAATCTTGAGTGAGAAATTGTGGGAACGGTTTAAAGAAATAGGGGAAGTAGATTTATCCTATAGCATCCCAGGAGTCTCTCGTTTTCGTATTAATGTGTATCATCAACGTGGTTGTGTTTCATTAGCAGTAAGGGTTGTGCCAAGAAATGTACCGACTCTGGAAGATCTTGATTTACCGGATGTGCTGAAAATTCTATCAGGCAAGCCACAAGGTCTGCTACTAGTGACCGGACCGACTGGAAGTGGTAAAAGTACAACATTGGCTGCAATGATTCATCATATGAATACAAGCATGCAGCGCCATATTATTACTCTAGAAGATCCTATTGAGTACTTACATAAGCATAATCAGTGCATTATTGACCAACGAGAAGTTGGACTAGACACAGATAACTTTGCAAACGGATTGCGTGCTTGTTTGCGTCAGGATCCTGATGTAATCCTAGTAGGGGAGCTTCGTGATTTGGAAACTATATCGACGGCAATCACAGCTGCAGAAACAGGTCATCTTGTTCTTGCAACGTTGCATACTAGCTCTGCTTCACAAACAATAGATCGAATCGTTGATGTGTTCCCGGCTGAACAGCAGCCGCAAATCCGTATTCAGCTTGCCAGTGTTTTGACGGCAGTATTGTCGCAGCGCTTGGTTAGACGAGCTGATGGACAAGGAAGGAAAGCACTGACTGAGCTGCTTATCAGTACGTCTGCGATTAAGAATTTAATTCGTAACGGAAAAATGCATCAGATTCCAAGTGTTATGCAGACTTCACGTGACCAAGGAATGCACACGATGGATATGAGCATTCGCAAGATGGTCGCATCGGGAATTGTAACAATGGATCAGGTGGCACCATTCTTGGAAGAACGGGGTGTATAAATGCATTACTTTCAATACAATGCCCGAGACATACTTGGTAAATCCAAAAAAGGGAAAGTCCAAGCAGAAAATCGTGGCGAAGCACTGGAGAAGCTTCAATCCCAACAACTGATAGTCTTTGAGATGCGCGAAATGAATCGTACCTTGAATAAGGAACTATCATTTGGCAAAAGAGTGAAGAAGAAAGAATTCATTATTTTCCTTCGCCAATTGTCCACTCTAATAGAAGCTGGAGTACCTTTGGTGGAAGCAACAGGATTATTACAAGAACAAACAAAGGACAAGTTTTTGAAAGAGACCCTTAGATATGTGCGTACTGATTTGGTAGAAGGCGTCCGTTTCTCAGATGCTGTTGAGAAGCATCCTAAAATATTTCCGGAGTTATTCGTCAATATGATACGCGCGGGAGAAGCGAGCGGGGAACTGGATGATGTACTGAATAAGATGGCAGTCTATTACGAGAAGCAATATGATATGCGGCAAAAAGTTATTACGGCTTTAAGTTATCCGGTACTTGTTGCGTTTGTTGCAGTTGCTATTTGTGTTGCATTACTTGTTGTTGTTTTCCCTCAATTCACCGGTATGTTTGCAAGTATGGATGCTGAGCTTCCAGCATATACAGTATTTGTTTTAGGTTTATCTGAAGGTATGCAGAAATACTGGTATTTAGGAGTTCTTTTCTTACTGCTTTGTGTGGTTTTGTATCGGATAATTGTGTCCAAGCCAGAAGGGAAGCTGTTCATGGATACTGTAAAATTAAAAATACCAGTTCTCGGTAGTTTCTATCAGAAAGCGATTCTTGCTCGAATGACAAGAACAATGAGCTCACTTTTGGAAAGTTCTGTGCCGATCCTTGATACTTTGCAGATTTCTAGTCGAATCTTGCAGAACAAAGTTATGGAACGGGTAATCCAAGAGTGCTACGAAACAGTTGAGATGGGTGACTCGCTAGCTCAACCGATGGAAATGCACTGGGCATTTCCGCCCATGGTCACGCAAATGATTCGGGTTGGAGAGAAGTCCGGTTCGCTGGATAGTTTGTTGCATCGAGCTGCAAATTTTTACGAACAGGAATTAGATTATGCTGCTGAAAGGCTAAAAGCGATGCTGGAGCCAGTCCTTATTCTCGTTCTTTCTGCGATGGTTGGAAGTATAGTGACAGCTGTAGTCATTCCAATGTTTTCACTTTATGAAAGCTTTCAGTAATAAATAACTATATGTACGACAAAATAACTGTAAATTATTCATTTTATGGGTAGATTTTCTTGGGTCTTTTGATATAATCTTACTAGATTAGTAGGAAGCGATGATGAAATAACCTTACGTGGGCACTTGGTTATTTTGGAGCTAGTAGTGCAACCGGCCATATTGATCAGACTTTGTTTCCTCTTGGCCGGAAACAACTACATAACGGAGGAGTGTCCACGATGAAGAAGTTTTTAAGTAAGAAATTAAAATCAGAAAAAGGTTTTACGCTTGTTGAATTGCTTGCAGTTATCGTTATTTTGGCAATCTTGGCTGCAATTGCTATTCCTGCAATTGGTAGTATTATTGCTAAATCTAAACAAGACTCAATTGACGCATCTGCACAGCAGATGATAGAGGCTGCTAGGTTAGCTGAGGCTGCTGGAGATTTAAAACGTGGAGGATCAATTTCACTCGATACACTGGTTGAAGATGGCTATCTTAAACGCCCTGTTAATCCAGATACTGACGAAGCGATTGACAATGGTAATGTAAAACTTTCAACTGACGGTGAATTTACGGCTACAATTGATGGCGGTAGTGGTGAATACAAGGCAACAGGTTCCGAAACGAAAGCGTCTGAATAATTAATTGATTACAGAAATCTCTCCTGGTGAGAGATTTCTGTCTTTAATTAATCAAGGGGAAATATAATGTCAATTTTTCTACTTATTTACTTCATAGTCTTAGGAGCCATTCTAGGATCGTTCTACAACGTCGTCGGAATGCGTGTCCCAGAAAAGAAAATGTTCCAATCAGAACGTTCATACTGTCCAAACTGTAAACAACAAATTAAGACATACGACCTTATCCCAGTAGTTTCTTATATAGTACTCGGAGGAAAATGCCGCAACTGTAAACTGAAGATTTCTCCTCTTTATCCTTTCACTGAGCTAGCTACTGGCCTATTGTTCGGATATAGCTTTTATATAATCGGACTGCAGTGGGAACTAGTTACAGCATTTGTATTAGTATCAATGGCTGCAATTCTATTTGTAACGGATATGCGGTTCATGCTTATTCCAAATAAGATATTAATCTTCTTTCTTCCTCTATTCATCATTCTCCGTATCATCACTCCATTGAATCCATGGTGGGACTCGATTATTGGAGCTGCTGTAGCATTTGTACTGCTTTTCCTCGTCATTTTATTTAGCCGGGGAGGAATGGGTGGCGGAGATTTGAAGCTGTTTGTGGTGCTCGGGGTTGTACTTGGGTGGAAGGGTGTATTACTCACTTTCTTCTTATCCGCAGTAATCGGGGCTGTTGTAAGTCTAGTCCTCCTATCATTGAAGGTACTCAAAAGAAAACAGGCTATACCGTTTGGTCCGTATATTTTGCTGGGAGCGTTGATCACTTATTTTCACGGTGATGCAATGATTAGCTGGTACATTAATTCATTCTTTTAAATGAGGGAAGAGCATGTTTAAGAAGCAAGGCAAACAAGTGTACATCATCATACAGGAAACGGTTTTACGTTATATAGCAGGGGAACCGGCTGGATTCCGTAAAGGTAATACTTATGGCAGCCTTGAGCTGCCGCAGGGGACGATTCGCCAGGGAATGCTGGAAGATAAGGATCAGCTAACAAAAGCAGTCCGAAAACTTGTTGAGGAAAATAGCTGGAGAGGCCATGATTTAATGTTTACGCTGCCAGACCAAGCTGTGACGCTGCGTCAGCATCTGGTGCCGAAACAGTTGAAACGGGAAGAAATCAAGCCGTTTCTGTATACGGAACTGGAGCATACCATTCAGCTGCCGTTTGAAGATCCGGTTTTGGATTTTGAAGTGCTTGAGGAAGGTGAAGAAACAAACACCATTTTGCTGGTTGCTTATCCAGGACAGCGTGTGGAGGCTTATCAACAGGCCTTTAAGGAAGCGGGGCTTCAGCCTATTGCTGCAGACTTGGCTTCGTTGACTCTCTATCGTTTATACATAGAACAATACAAGGAAACTTCTGATGACCATTTACTTCTATTACAATGGAATCGAAGTGGCTTGATTCTTACTGCTTTCCATCAGGATATGCCGTTATTTATTCGCCAGCCGCAGACGAGCTTTGGTAATTTACAGGATCATATGGAGCAGGATTTGTTTTATCAGGAAGAAGCAGATCGGGCTCGAGCTTATTTGGAAGAACAGCTTACAGAGATCGAGCGGTTCATGGATTTCTACCGATTTTCCGTGATGAATGGCGAAGCTGGTATTACAAAGCTGCTTGTTTCCGGAGATTATGAAAACTTGAGCGATGTGATGAACGAGCTTCGGCAGCGGCTGCAAATTGAGACAATCACATTCCGGCAAGAGATGATGGACGAACTGCCGCTGGCTTATGCTGATGTGCTCGGTCTATCCATGAAGAAGCTATAAAGGGGACAGAAGAAATGCTCGAAATCAATTTACTTCGAAAACAATCAGATACGCAGCGCTCCCCGATTTTGTTCCTCAGTATTCTTGGTGGACTGATCCTCATTTGTGCTGTGATATTCACATGGCAACTGATGGCTGCAAAAGGTCAGCTTTCCGATCTTGAAGCGAAGCAAGCTTCCAATCAAACTTTGCTGGACGCACAAACAACTGCCGTATCAGGTGATAGCGGAACAGCACTGCCATTTGCAGTCGAATTGATGGATAAATTGCAGGCGCTTGCTCCAAAAGAAACAGATCTAATCAGTTACAGCAGCCCTGGCGCTGAGCCTATTACGATTACACTGCTTGTTAATAGCACCGATGCTGCTGCGGATTATATACAGCAAGTGCAGGACACGGGCTATGTATCGCGGGCTAGTTTACAATCTTTAACGCCTCAAGGTGCAGACAGTTTTCAAGCTGTCTTTACAATTACAATCGATCAAGTAGCTTGGACAAGCGAGGTGAACGGGGAATGATGAACTGGTCGGATGCATCTCAGCGACGCAAAATCATGATATTTTCCTTTCTTCTTGTAATACTTCTTACAGTGATGTGTTTTGTTCTCTATGTTATGCCTATGAAGAATAAAACAAGCGTAGTAGAAACAGCAGTCGCTAACCAAGAGAGACTTCTTGAAGCATTAACGACTCCTGCCGAACAAGGGGAAGTTCCAGAAGCTCCGCTTGAAAATGAACTGCTGAAAGAATTAGCCAAAATTGCAAACGCAAATGATACGACAATTACGTCTATCACTAACGATTCAGAAACTGATTCTGAGGGAGCGTATGTGTATCAATTAAGTACGACTTCCTCTGATTATAATGCATTGCATAAATTCCTAACCGAAGTCGATGGTATGAAACGGAAAGCCGAAATAGAACAAATTGACGTGACAAATGCTTCGGAAAATAGCTATATTGCAACGATATCTTTACGAGTATTTTATAATCCTGCTTCTTAATTCGTAGAAAAGCGTGTTTGATAGGTTCATCCTGTCGAACACTCTTTTTTTGTCTCGACAGCATATCTCTTACTTCTTTTTCTAGCTGTGCTAGAGTTGAGCCAATCAATCATAAAAGAGGTGCCAGGATGGAAGAGAAAAAGGGATTTTCCGTCAAGATTGGCGGTAAAAAGCAGAAGAAGCAACAGCAGCAGTCAAAAGAAGAGATGATCGGTGAGGGAAGCTACACTCTTTATGACGAAGAAGCGGCGGCAACGGTCGAAAAGGATGTTCCTGTATTGGATCAGCTGAATAAGAAGAAATCAGAAAAAAATGCAGTATCTTTGTCTCCTTTTGCCAAGAAGCTGGCTGCGGCTGCACTGGGTGCAGCGCTTATCGGAGTCGTGCTAGGATTCCTGCTGCTTCGTTATACAGCGGGTATTGAATCTGAAACAAGTGGTGTGGCAGCTCCGATAGCAACACAGGGCGCTGCTGCTAACGCTGGTGCGTTTAGTGATTTGACAGCTTACGTTGTGCAGGGAGGCGTCTATAATCAAGAAGATATAGGGCAGGATGTTGTCCAGAAGTACGCAGATGCAGGAATCCCGGCAGTATTATGGGAAAAGAACGGTCAATTCTTCCTGCTGACAGGTATGGCAGGTTCTCAGGAAGAAGCTGATACACTTGGATCTCAGCTGCAGGCTCAGGGTTATGAAAGCTATGTGAAACAATGGGATCCGGGAGTGGAAGCTGCTAGCAGTGCTTGGTTGGACGAGCTAGCCGTGTTGCTTGCGGCAGGGGATAACCAGGATCCGGCACTTTGGACAGCTTGGCAGGAGAAAATTCCGGCAGAAGCTGAGAGCGTTAAAACAGCATCTGATGAAGCAGTCAGCGCTATGGAGCAAGGATCGTTTACTGCTAGTATGTTGCTGCCGGTATGGCATGAAGCTGCTACTCTAGCAGCTGACGGCCAATGAACTTAATTTTTCCGATCTAATTTCTACATTATCTCATAGAGAGACTTAATAAAATTTCTATTTGTCGATTTGAATAGAGTACCGTCTTCCGATAAGCTTCTCGTAACCTGTCTGCCACACAGGAATCCGAGTCAGAAGGAAGGCGGTTTTTTGTTGCATACTGAATTGGCGATAAAATCTGTGCCGAAGGAAGATCGTCCGCGGGAAAGGCTGCTGGAACTAGGTCCTGCTCATTTGTCTAATGCAGAATTGTTCGCCATCCTGTTAGGGAGCGGGACAAGAGATGAGTCTGTTACATTACTTGCACAACGTCTTTTGATGCATTTCGAAGGATTGCAGCTCCTGAGAGATGCGACCATTGAGGAGTTGACTGCTATTAAAGGAATCGGGACGGCCAAAGGAGTGCTTATTTTGGCTGCGATTGAGCTGGGACAAAGGCTGTATCGATACAAGCCAGCAGAACGTTATACGATCCGCAGTCCTAAGGACGGGGCAGATTATGTAATGGAAGAAATGCGTAATCTTAGTCAGGAGCATTTTGTCGTCTTATTTCTCAATACAAAGAATCATATCATCCATCGTCAGACCATCTTCATTGGCAGTTTAAATGCCTCCATCGTTCATCCCCGCGAGATCTTCCGTGAAGCTGTCCGTCGTTCCGCTGCTAGCATCATTTGTGCACATAATCATCCGTCCGGTGATCCATCGCCCTCGCAGGAAGATATCCATGTTACAAAGCGTTTGCTTGAGTGCGGCAAGATGATTGGGATTGAGCTTTTGGATCATCTTGTTATCGGTGACCGAAAGTTTATTTCATTGAAGGAAAAAGGATACCTGTAATTACTATCTATTTTTCTGGTTTTCTCGTATAATTGGAACTAGCTTTGTAGAGAAGCGCCTAGCATGGTACACCTTACTAGCTGGCGCTTCTTCTGATGGTATGCTTTATTACCTTACAACGATGTCTATTGGATATAATATCTGATATGATAAAGTACAACATAATGAGACAATATATGAAAAGTATGCACTGCTGACTAGCAGCTTTGCTGAAACACGAACGGACTCGGAAAAGGAGAATTAATTGTGGCGAAATTCAGTTTTTCACAAGACCTGGGCATCGACTTGGGCACAGCGAATACATTAGTTTTTGTAAAAGGAAAAGGCGTAGTCGTCCGTGAGCCTTCTGTCGTGGCGACAAATGTAGAAACAGGCCAGGTAGAGGCAGTTGGCGGCGACGCTCGTAATATGATTGGCAGAACACCAGGGAATATCCGTGTTATCCGTCCGATGAAAGATGGTGTCATCGCGGATTACGATACAACAGCTACAATGATGAAGTATTACATCAAGCAAGCACAGCGTAATCGTTCTTCCTTCGCGAAGAAGCCGAACGTAATGGTATGTGTACCGTCTGGTATCACAATGGTTGAGGAACGTGCGGTTATCGATGCGACAAAACAAGCAGGTGCAAAGGATGCTTTCCCAATTGCTGAGCCATTCGCTGCTGCAATCGGTGCAGGACTTCCTGTATGGGAACCAACCGGAAGTATGATCGTTGATATCGGCGGCGGTACGACAGAAGTTGCTATTATCAGCTTAGGCGGTATCGTAACAAGTCAGTCTATCCGAACAGCCGGAGATGATATGGATGAAGCTATCATCCAATACATCCGCAAAACGTACAACCTTATGATTGGTGAACGCTCTGCAGAACAATTGAAGATGGATCTTGGTCATGCTGGAGTGCCAGAGCCGGATGAAGAAACAGAAATTCGCGGACGTGATTTGCTGACTGGTCTTCCAAAGACAATCAGTGTGAGCGCGAAGGAAATTTCAGGTGCTTTAGCAGATACAGTCAGTGCGATTGTGGATGCTGTGAAGCTTACATTAGAAAAGACACCGCCTGAATTGGCTGCTGATATTATGGATCGCGGTATTGTTCTTTCAGGTGGCGGTGCATTGCTTCGCAATCTGGATAGCGTTATCAGTGAAGAAACAAAAATGCCAGTTTTTGTTGCGGAAAATCCGCTTGACAGTGTAGCTATCGGTACAGGTAAATCATTGGAGTACATCGAGCACTTCCGTTCACATCCACATGTGTTTTCCAAAGCTATCAAAAATTAAGTTGGGTGAATTATGAATTTCTTTAAGAAAAAAAGGATGTTCTTATTCCTGATTGCAATCATCATCCTTGTCGGATTGATAGGCTTTTCAACCAGGGATCGGAGCAGCCAGACATTACCAGAACAAATAATCAGTGATACCGTAGGGTTCGTGCAGAATATCTTCTCCAAACCTGCACAGTTCACCTCTACGGTAGTGACAAATATTAAAGATCTTAAGAACACTTATGAAGAAAACCAAGTGCTTAAATCGAAAGTGGACGATTACAAAGGCTTGATGTCCCGCAATCAGGAACTAGAACACCAGTACGATGAATTGCAGCAGACAATTGACAAGTTCAATCAGTTCACTTCGATGGATTATAATCCAATTCCAGCTGATGTAATTGTCCGGAGTCCGGAGGGTTGGTTCGATCAGCTGACAATTGATAAAGGGTCAGACGACGGCATTGACACGAACATGGCAGTCATGACAGCGAGCGGTTTAGTTGGAAAAGTAGAAGATGTGAGTCGCAGTACGGCATCTGTTCAATTATTAAGCGGATTTAATGAAACTAACCGTATATCTGCTAAGATTGACGGAGGAGAAAATGAAGACGGCGACGAACAAGCTCCGATATTCGGTTTGATTGAAGGCTATGATGAGAAGGACGGAATGCTGCTGTTTACAGGAGTAAAACCCGATTTAGAAATTAAAAAAGGATCTCTAGTCACTTCTTCTGGTCTTGGTGGAGTATTCCCAGAAGGTCTCTCAATCGGAGAAGTGGACTCAGTCGAACTGGATGAGTACGGTTTATCTCAAACGGTGCACGTTAAACCTACAGCAGACTTGTATGATATCGATAAGGTTTTAGTTATAGATGCTGCATCTGAAGACGCTTCGTCAGGTAACGGAGATGAGGGTCTGTGATGAAAAAGCTATATCTGCCTTTGATCATGCTTTTGATCGTTTGTTTTGAAGGAGTTGCCACCGCCATGCTGCCAGAGCAGTTCATTGGCGGTGATACATGGCTGATTCCGCATTGGAGTCTTTTGTTCCTTGTACTGATTGCTATGCTTTATGATTTGGATAATTCGTATTACAGTCTGTTATATGCACTTATATTCGGGCTGCTGAAAGATATCGTATATACAGATATGCTTGGCGTCTATATGTTCACATATGGATTCAGCATCTACTTAATTTTAGAATTGCGCAGAGTGCTGCATGGTAATATTCTTGTAGCTGCATTGCTGGGCATGCTGTCAATTGTTTTCGCCGATACAATCGGCTATTTTATCTATCATTTAATTGGCATCACGCCGATTGGATTCGGTACATACCTGATGCACCGTCTCTTGCCGACGCTTGGCGCCAACCTTATCATGCTTGTAATCTTGTATCTGATTTTCCACAAGCCTCTGCAGAAATGGTCCGATTCGCAGCTTAGAAGAACGACTAGCTTATAGAGAAGAAAATCAGACGACGAACGGAGGTGACCATCTTGATTGGAAACAAACAGATCATCACGATAAAAGGTACCCGGGAAGGGTTATCCTTGCATATGGATGATGCCTGCTCTTTCGAGGAATTGATAAAGGAATTGGAAGAGAAGCTTGCTGCTAATCGTATTGATTCGGCTGATCACCTTGTAGGTGTACATATTCAATTGGGCAACAGGTATTTGTACAAGGAGCAGGAGGAAATCCTCCGTAAGATGATTACGAGTAAACAGCGATTAAAAATAGAATCCATCCATTCTGATGTCATTACGAAACAAGCGGCAAATGAGTGGAAGGAAGAAGCAGAAGTGAAGGCTGTCAGCCGTGTCGTCCGTTCTGGTCAGGTACTGGAAGTAAAGGGTGACTTACTGCTGCTTGGTGATGTGAATCCCGGGGGCTGTGTAACAGCTACCGGAAATATTTTCGTCATGGGGAATCTGCTTGGGATAGCGCACGCCGGTAAGGATGGCAACGCTGATGCTGTTATCGCTGCTTCATATATGAATCCGACGCAGCTTCGGATAGCGGACTATATCAGCCGCGCTCCCGATCATGAGACAGATGGTGTTTATATGGAATGCGGGCATATCGATGATGAACAGGAAAAGATTATCATTGACCGTTTGCAGGCAGTGATTCGCAAACGTCCGGGCATCAGCAGTTTCGAGAGGAGAATGTTAAATGGGTGAAGCAATCGTTATTACATCCGGTAAGGGAGGAGTAGGCAAGACAACTACTTCTGCCAATCTGGGAACAGCGCTTGCACTGATGGAGAAAAAAGTATGTTTGATTGATACGGATATCGGTCTACGGAATCTGGATGTTGTGATGGGTCTTGAAAATAGAATCATCTATGACATTATCGATGTAATTGTCGGCAGATGCGCGCTGAAGCAAGCGTTGATCAAAGACAAGCGTTTCGATCATCTTTACTTACTGCCAGCTGCCCAAACAAGCGATAAAACCGATCTGACACCCGATGGGATGGAAAAAATCGTAGCCGAGCTCAAGCCGGAATTCGATTACATCATCATTGATTGTCCGGCCGGTATCGAGCAGGGCTATAAAAATGCTGTAGCAGGAGCGGATAAAGCGATTGTCGTTACCACACCGGAAAAACCGAGTGTACGTGATGCGGACCGCATTATCGGCTTGCTGGAGCAGGAGGATATCGAACCTCCTAAACTGATCGTCAACCGGATCCGTAACCATATGGTGCAAGAAGGCGACATGCTTGAAGTGGATGAAATTGTCCAAGTGCTGTCAATCGACTTGCTCGGTATTGTTCTGGATGACGACGAAGTTATTAAAGCTTCCAATCACGGAGAGCCGGTTGCATTCCAGCCGAATACGAAAGCGAGTATTGCCTATCGCAATATCGCGCGACGCATTCTTGGTGAATCAGTACCGCTAATGAGCTTTGAGAGTGAGAAAGGCATGTTCAGCCGTTTGAAAAAACTTTTTTCCAAAAGTAAATGAACTTATGGTAAACTCGTAGCTCTGGTAAGAGTTACGAGTTTTTTTATGTCCATTACAAACAAGGGGAATGTACAACATGACATGGGATATTTTCAGTATTATAGGTACTGCTGCTTTTGCTATCAGTGGTGCTCTCGTCGCCATGGACGAGAAATATGATGTGTTCGGCGTATATATTTTAGGCTTTGTGACTGCATTTGGTGGAGGAGCGATTCGTAATCTATTAATTGGGTTGCCGGTCTCTTATTTATGGTCCCAAACGACTTTATTCTATATATCACTTATTTCCATTACCATTATCTTAATTTTTCCGAAGCTAATGAGCTATTCATGGAAAAAGGCTGGTTTGTATGCTGATGCGATAGGGTTGGCAGCATTTGCAATTCAAGGAGCCCTGCATGCTTCCAGTTTGGATCATAGTTTGCTTGCGATAATGGTTGCCGCCTTCCTTACAGGAAGCGGAGGAGGCATTCTGCGGGATGTGCTGGCCGGCAGGAAACCTTATGTATTCAAAGCGGAGATCTACGGAACTTGGGCGGCTTTGGCGGGACTTGTCATTGGGCTTGGAGCATCTGATCATCCTTTCCTGCTTTATGCTTTGTTTGCAGCGATCATTTTCCTGCGTATTTTTTCCTTTCATCGGAAATGGCAGCTGCCTGTACCGAAAATGCACTATCAATGAAGATCAGCTAATTGCTGATCTTTTTTTGTTATAATAAGGAAAAAGGGGGATGGCTATGAACAAGGAGCATCATCCATAACAACGAGGCGAGTACAAAATACGCTCTCCTCCCGCTTTGCTTGAAGGTTATCTAGCGAGTAAAAGGAGGAGAAATGATGAAGTTATTCAATCAGTTATTAGAAGACAGCAACACAGCCTTTACTGGATGGGACTTTTCTTTTATCGAAGATACTGGCAGAGTGCAATCTGAACTATTGCCCTGGTCATATGGCAGTAAAGCACGGAAATATCTTTTCGGAGCAAAAAGTCTGCTTGATATGGGAACAGGTGGCGGAGAGTTTCTATCTAAGCTGCTGCCGCTGCCAGATTACACTGTGGCGACAGAGAGTTACTTGCCAAATGTGCCAGTTGCCAGGAAGAGACTTGCTCCATTAGGAGTAGAACTCGTCCAAATCAAAGAAGACGATCAATTACCTTTCATGGATGAATCATTTGAAGTGATCCTAAACAAACATGAATCTTATGATGTAACAGAAGTAAGACGAGTGCTGAAACAAAATGCTATCTTTCTCACTCAGCAAGTAGGAGGAACGGATTGCGCTGAACTCAATCAGCTTTTGGGTGCGCCGATCAATCCTATGTATCAGAAATGGAATTTCCAGACAGCAGCTGAGGAACTAAAAGAGCAATTTACCGTGCTAGAATCAGCAGAAGCATTTCCGTCCATGCGTTTCTATGATATTGGAGCGGTTATCTACTATTTGAAGGCAATTCCTTGGCAAGTGCCGCGATTCTCAGTAGATGCTTACAGGGAAGCTTTATATGAATTGCATCTTATCATAGAGAAAAAAGGGTTCTTAGACGTGCGACAACATCGGTTCCTTTTAGCTGCTAGGCCGAAGTGAATTATTGCCTCCTATTTTGGGAGGCTTTTTTCGCTTGTTTTAATAACTCGTCCTCTTTCTTCATAGACTTGTACTAAGAAGGAGAGAGGGGTTCTTATTATGGGCAAGAATCTGCATTCGGTACGGAAAGGAATCGCTGAAAGGAAACGCCTGAAAGGGGAACAAATACAAAAAGGTATGGCCGATACGGTTAGACCTTTTACTGTGGATGAAGAGGAATCTCATGGGTTTCCGCCGCATCCAAAATATGAACCGCCTAGTTCGCAGGATAATTCGAAGTTTGCTTCAAGGTTCATGTTCCGGCTGATTTTATCTGCCAGTCTATTTTTTGGCACAGCCATCTACTTGCAAGCTGACCATCCGATTATTGAAAAGACGAAAGGAACAGTACTGACAGCATTGACGGAGGAGTTCCCTTTTGCTACCGTGAATAGCTGGTATCAAGAGCGATTCGGGGATCCGGTGGCGCTGAGCCCTAGTGGAGATAGTGCGAATACAGCAGAAGCTCAAGCGATGCCGGTTAATGGAACAGTCGTACAGCCATTTGAGGAATCAAAAGAAGGTATTTTGATTGAATCTGCACAGCAATCAGATGTTGTGGCAGTAGACGAAGGAATTGTCATTTTCGCAGGCAATGACCAGGAAACCGGAAAGACTATTATTCTCCAGCACGCAGATAAGAGCAAGAGCATCTATGGCCATTTGCACGCTATTGAGGTAAATCAATACCAGCGGATCGGAGCCAATGAAAAGATTGGTGAATTTGTACCGAATGCGGAAAATGCCCAGTCTGTCTATTTTGCTTTGCAGCAGGGGAGCAAGTATTTGAATCCGATCCAGGAGACGCAAGTTGACGCGCCATAATTGGCTCCCGCCTATTCACTTACATCCGGTATTCTGGGGATTTTTGCTTCTTGCTGTATTGACAGGGATGCTCATGGAAGTACTTATCCTATTCATCATCGTACTGCTGCATGAGATGGGGCATTTTATGGCGGCGAGCTATTTTCGCTGGCGTATCCGCCGTATCATGCTATGGGTTTTCGGTGGCGTAATGGAAACCGATGAACAGGGAAATAGACGAGCTTTGGAAGAAGCGATTGTCATCTTGTCAGGACCAGCAGTCCACATTTTTATATTTGCGGCTCTATATGTCCTTTCTGCCACGTCTACACCGGAAGCAGTGCTTGAGACAGCGTATATGTATAATACGACGATTCTTCTTTTTAACCTGCTCCCTATCTGGCCGCTTGATGGCGGAAAACTGATTGGTTTGTTACTATCCTTGCAGCTGCCCTATCGAAAAGCTCATACAATTCTTATCATTGTCAGCTGGATGATCGGGGTAGCTGTTCTTCTGTATGTGTGTATAGCCATGCCTTTTACATTAAGTACAGTCAGCCTTCTCTGTTTTCTATTGTGGGAAAATCGGCTAGAATGGAAACGACGCTATTATGTGTTTCTGCGCTTTTTGCTGCAGCGTGCTACATACGGAACGAATGCTGACATCAGCACTCCGATTTTCGCTACATCGGAAACGGCTCTTTTGGATGTACTATCCCAATACAGGAGAAACAGGCGGCATATAATTGTAGTGAAAGGGAAAAATGCATTATTGGACGAACAGCAATGCAGTGATATGTACTTTAAGCGGAAAAAGGCACATTGTACAGTGGCGGATATTCTGCAACAAAACAGACAGTGAGGAAAGCAATGCTATCATTATATATTTTTTTCAGAGGAACGGAAAAAGTAGCTTTAACAGTGGGGCGCGGGCAAGTTCAGGAAGTGTTCTTAGACAGGCCGGGAATAGGTTCGAAAGTAGGCAGCATCTTTAAAGGTATTGTTCGGCATGTGGATCATGGTTTGCAGGCGGCCTTTGTTGACTTTGGAGATGAACGGCAAGGATTTTTACAGCGTGAAGAAGTTCCAGCGTGCAAACAAGATCAATCACTCCGAATCGAGCAGGCGATTCAGGAAGGGCAGACACTCTTCGTTCAAGTCCAAAAAGATGCTTATGGTACAAAAGGAGCGAAGCTTTCAGCTATTATCACTATTCCAGGTAATGCACTCGTTTATTTGCCGAATGGGAACTACGTAGCTGTCTCTAGGAAATTGCCGGAAGAA
Organism: Terribacillus saccharophilus; assembly: GCA_900110015.1. Classification (GTDB taxonomy): domain Bacteria; phylum Bacillota; class Bacilli; order Bacillales; family Amphibacillaceae; genus Terribacillus; species Terribacillus saccharophilus. The sequence goes on from FOCD01000001.1 coordinate 263,407, forward strand.
AGAGCGGCCAATTGGAAGGCACAAATGGCGGACCTGCTAATCCCAGGAGAAGGTGTCATTATACGTACGGAAGCAGATAAATTACCAGAAGAAGTTATATTGAAAGAATTGGAGCGGCTTCGAGGAAGGTGGCATAGCTTATCAGTAAAGAATGCTGCCCCACCTGCGGTTATCTACCAGGATGCCCTTATTCCGGATCAGCTGCTCCGACGCTTGCCTGCAGGGAATATAGATGAAATCGTGGTGGATGATGGATTCGAAGCGAGACAGCTTCGCAAGCAGTTTCCAGAGCTTGGCGAGAAGATCAAGTGGGAAAGAGAGGCAGAAACACTTCTGCCTCAGCCGCTGTCTGTGCTTTGGGAGCAACTAGTTGCTCCGGTTACGAATATTGACAGAGGCATCACACTGCATGTTGATCAAACAGAAGCGCTGACGGTGATTGATGTAAACAGCGGCGGCTACACAGGACATTCAGACAAGAACCAGACAGCTGTCATGGTTAATCAGCTGGCGGCAAAGGCAATTGCCCGGGAAATTCGATTCCGTAATCTGTCTGGAATTATACTGATAGATTTTGTCTCCATGAAACGCCCGGACCAGCAGCGCGCTGTTCTTCAAACTTTCCGCCAAGCACTTCAGCAGGATGCGCAGCGGACAGAAGTCTATGGATTCACGAAGCTCGGTCTTTTGGAAATGTCGCGGAAACGGGAACGGCCGTCCTTGATGGAGCAGCTTCAGGCGCCGATTAGCAGAAATCTTTCCTTTGAGACGAAATGTTTCCAGCTTGAGCGGGAAATCATTAGTCTGTCAGCAGAAAAAACATATATACTATCCGGTAAAAAGGAACACATCAAGCATTATCTTAAACTGACAGGAAGCAATTCTGCTAATGCATCCGTGTTTGTAAAATTTCGGGATACAAATGAACTCAAGTTGACGGAGACAGATACGGAAACTGTTAGAAGAGATGGGTTAGATAGTCTTGACAATCTTTTTTGATGTATGATAACATCAGTATGTTACACGAGGTTAGCACCCGTGCTACAACCGCGCAGATCAGGTTACAAGCCCTAGTGCGCCTGTGATGGCGAGTCTGAGTTTAAGAGGAGGTGCGTTATGTACGCAATTATTGAAACTGGTGGAAAACAAGTTAAAGTAACAGAAGGACAAACTATCTACGTTGAGAAATTGGACGGAGAGAACGGTGCAGAAGTTACTTTTGACAAAGTATTGGTAGTTGGTGGCGACGATGTTAAAATCGGTGCTCCATTCGTTGAAGGTGCGACGGTTACTGCAACTGTTGAGAAGCAAGGCCGCGCTAAGAAGATCAACGTGATCAAGTTTAAAGCGAAGAAAAACTACAAACGCAAACAAGGCCATCGTCAACCTTACACTAAATTGACAATCGGCAAAATCAACGCGTAAGGCGAACCATGATAACTGTTACAATAAACCGTGTTGACGAGGATATTCACAGCTTTGAGCTTAGCGGACATGCGGAGAGCGGCCCTTATGGCTATGATCTTGTGTGTGCAGCTGTTTCGGCAGTTAGCTTCGGAGCAGTGAACAGCCTTTTCGTTCTCGGTGAGTTTGAGCCAGAGGTGGAGCAGGGCGGCGACGGTGGGTATCTACGTGTAGTACTTCCCGATCAATTGTCCGAGGAGCAGCTTGATAAAGCTTCTCTTTTGCTTGAAGGTATGCTTGTCTCTCTCCAAACGATTGAACAGGACTATGGGAAGCATATAAGAATTATTGAACAATAAGGAGGTGCACCACTATGCTACGTTTAGATTTGCAGTTTTTCGCATCCAAAAAGGGTGTTGGTAGCTCCAAAAACGGACGTGACTCTGAATCCAAACGCCTAGGCGCTAAACGCGCTGATGGTCAGTTTGTAACTGGCGGATCCATTCTTTACCGTCAACGCGGTACGAAAATCTACCCAGGAACAAACGTTGGAAAAGGAGGAGACGACACATTGTTCTCTAAGATCGATGGTGTTGTTAAATTCGAACGCTATGGCCGTAACCGTAAAAAGGTCAGCGTATATCCGGTAGCTCAAGAAGCTTAATTCTTGGAGAGAGACTCTAGCCTTCGGGTTAGGGTCTTTTTTTCTAATCCACATCTATTTGCACCACATATTGTTGAGTATGAAGAAGGAGTTGCCCTCTCAACTGCTTTTTCTTAAAGGAGGAATACAGTTGGAATATCATGAAGTGATGACGCTGTTAGGATTTACACGCCATGAATGGATGAATCGGCTCCAACTCCTACATAGCTATTCCAAATTAGGTAAGGATGAAAAGGTACAGGAAAAAATCGAGGAAGCCATTTATTTGGCAGATGAAGAGCGAAAGCTGTCCAATCTGAACATTCCAGAGACTTTCGTCTGGATTCTTTCATTCAACTGGACCTACTCTCAGTTTCGGATTAAGTTCCATGTCGAAGAGTCCATACCGAAGATTTGGGAATATGACAAGAGAATTCGAGAAAACTTAGAAGCAGTAGTGGATGCATTAAGTGAAAGTGCGCAGGAGATGGAATTGTATGAAGGCTTGCTCCATGTAAAGACGCGGGAGGAAGAACCAGTCATAGAAATGTCGTTTGTAGGAACGTTTACGGGCTGGGATAATTTACAGCTGATCGGCCAGAAAGATTATGTCCGAGAAGTGAAAATTGAATCATTGCCAGAGAAGAAATCACGCTGTACTATCGTACTGGCGTGCAATATATGAGGTGAAACCATGTTTGTAGATCAGGTCAAAGTATTTGTAAAAGCAGGCGATGGCGGTAATGGTATAGTTGCTTACCGCAGAGAGAAGTATATTCCACTTGGAGGTCCAGCGGGTGGGGACGGCGGAAGTGGCGGAGATGTCATTTTCAAAGTTGACGAAGGTTTAAACACATTAATGGATTTCCGTTATCAGCGTCATTTCAAAGCTAAACGCGGTGAAAACGGTATGAGTAAAGGGCAGCATGGGAAAAACTCAGAGCCGCTTATCTTGCCAGTACCACCGGGTACACTCGTTCGTGATGAAGACACAGGTGAAGTAATTGCGGATTTGACAAAACATGAACAAGAGGCAGTTATAGCGAAAGGCGGCCGCGGAGGTCGTGGAAATTCACGATTCGCATCACCGCGTAATCCTGCTCCTGACTTTGCTGAAAATGGTGAACCGGGTGTGGAGCGTAATCTTCAGATTGAGCTTAAGTTGATTGCTGATGTTGGTCTAGTCGGCTTCCCGAGTGTAGGTAAATCCACATTCATATCTGTCGTTAGTGCGGCAAAACCGAAAATTGCGGATTATCATTTTACGACACTTGCTCCTAATCTAGGCGTTGTGGAAACGCAAGATCAGCGCAGCTTTGTATTAGCTGACTTACCAGGGCTGATTGAGGGAGCACATGAAGGGATTGGGCTGGGACACCAGTTTCTGCGGCACGTAGAGCGGACTCGTGTCATTGTCCATGTGATTGACATGGCTTCGACTGAAGGTCGCGATCCGTACGATGACTATGTGACGATTAATGAAGAACTCAAGAAATATAATGAGGATCTTACAACCCGTCCGCAAATCATCATCGCCAACAAAATGGATATTCCGGAAGCGGAAGAAAACTTGGTCGTTTTCAAAGAGAAAATACCAGCAGATATTGATGTATTTCCGATTTCTGCCATTACTCGTGATGGTCTTCAGGATGTGCTGTATGCTATTGCGGACAAGCTGGATCAGATCCCGAAAATCGAAAAACCTGTCGAAGATCAGACAGAACGTGTTGTGTATCGTTTCGAGGAAGCAGAGAAGCAATTTGAAATCACTCGTGATCCGGATGGAGCGTATGTATTGTATGGAGAACCGATTGAAAAGCTGTTTAAGATGACAGACTTCAACCGAGATGAAGCTGCTAGACGCTTCTCCAGACAAATGCGTGCAATGGGCGTAGATGAAGCATTGCGCAAGCGCGGAGCCAAAGACGGCGATATTATCCGTCTATTGGAATTAGAGTTCGAATTTATTGATTGATTCTGTGTGAGCCAAGGTGGGGAATAGCATGGCAGAGAAGGAAGAACAATTTTACCTCGTGCGCAGTGATGTACTGCCGGAATCGATGAAAAAAACATTGCAGGCAAAGGAACTGCTGGAGCGCAAAAAGGTTGCTTCTGTTTTCGATGCTGTACAGCAGGTTGACCTTTCACGCAGTGTTTTTTACAAGTATCGGGATGCTGTATTCCCGTTCCGCGCCATGGTGAAGCAGCGGATGATCACTCTTTTCTTCCACTTAGAGGATCGGACTGGTACGCTGTCCGAGCTATTGGCCATCGTTGCAAGATCAGGGGGCAACATCCTGACAATTCATCAGACGATACCCTTGCAAGGAAGAGCCAATGTCACCATATCATTGAATACGGCAGGCATGCATACTGATATCCAGTCGCTGCTGGATGAACTGAGAGCATTAGCATATGTAGATAAAGTAGAGATTTTGAGTTCGGAAGCTTAGGCAAGGGAGCAGAGGAAGATGAAGATCAGTTATCTAGGACCAAAGGGAACATTCACGAAAATGGCTGTAGATGCGTTATTCCCTGGTGAAGAAGCATATAGCTATGCGACAATCCCGCAATGCATGGACGCTGTCACAAATGGGGAAATGGACTATTGTGTCGTTCCAGTCGAAAATACGATTGAAGGTACAGTGCCAATTACGATGGATTATCTTATTCATCAAGCGAAACTGCCGATTGTCGGTGAGATTGTTATTCCGATACGTCAGCATTTACTGACGAATAATGAGCTGGAGTTAAGTGAGATTAAAGCGGTATACTCGCATAGTCATGCAATTGCGCAATGTCATCAGTTTTTGCATACAAAGCTCCCACAAGCGATTACCCATGCGACTTCCTCCACTGGTACAGCGGCTGAGATGGTGGCTGATATGGAGGAGCCCGCAGCGGCTATCGGTAATGAACTGGCTGCAAAAGAGTTCGGTCTGACGATTCTGCAAGAAGATATCCATGACTATGCAAATAATCATACACGTTTCTTCATTTTGGCAGACCCTGCAGCGAAAGTACCTGAAACAATCGTTTCAAGTACTAACAGAAAGACGTCATTATATGTAACTCTTCCTCGTGACTACGCAGGTGCGCTGCATCAAGTATTGGCAGCATTTGCTTGGCGGAATATCAATATGTCGAAAATTGAATCCAGACCGATGAAAACTGGTCTGGGGAATTATTTCTTCATCATGGATGTAACGTGTGAAGCAGAAGATATACTCTTCCAAGGTGTACAACAAGAGCTAACAGCTTTAGGCTGCAGTCTCACGGTACTTGGAAGCTACCCAATTCATCAATATGAGAAAAAAGCCGGCGCGAATTTATAGTGTGCCGGCTTTTTCTATTTCAACCTTTTTGAATGTGATGCATAAGATGGTGAAGTAGTGCGTGAATTCATGAAAGGGGAGTTTCAGTTTTGAAGATTCATATTGTACAGAAAGGCGATACTATGTGGAGTATCGCGAGAAAATATGGTGTCAGCTTTGACGAATTGCGAGGATTAAACGGGCATATCCGTGAGCCGGAGCTTGCGGTGCCAGGGATGAAGTTGAAAATACCGTCAACAGCAAAAGCAGTAGCAAAGGAAGCAGTTCTTCGCTCTGAAGCTGAAGGAAGCACACCGCCTGCAAACACAGGACAACAAACACCTGCTCAAACGTTCCATAATACACCAGCGATCCAAGAAGATGACATGTCTGCTACTCCATATCCGATTATGCCGCAGATGCCGCAAATCTCTATGCCTGGTCAAGGTGGAAGCTCTTATCCGAATATGCCTCAGCAACAGTCTTATACTGGAGCACTTCCTATGCAGCCGATGCCGCAAATTCATCAAGGGCAGCAGATGCAAGGCTTTCCATCTTATCAGCAGCCCCATCAAGGTGCCTGGCAGCAGCCACAGCACGGAAGCTGGCTGATACAGCAGCCAGGATATGGCGGCATGCCTATGCATGAGGGTGGAAATATGCCGGGAATGCAGCCGGGCCAGATGCAAGGTGACTGGAACATGCAAGGAGGCCAGCCGGGCCAGCAAATGCAAGGTGACTGGAACATGCAAGGAGGCCAACCAGGTCAGCAAATGCAAGGCGACTGGGGAATGATGCAAGGAGGCCAGCCAGGTCAGCAAATGCAAGGTGACTGGAACATGCAAGGAGGCCAACCAGGTCAGCAAATGCAAGGCGACTGGGGAATGATGCAAGGAGGCCAGCCAGGTCAGCAGATGCAAGGTGACTGGGGAATGATGCAAGGAGGCCAGCCAGGTCAGCAAATGCAAGGTGACTGGAACATGCAAGGAGGCCAACCAGGTCAGCAAATGCAAGGCGACTGGGGAATGATGCAAGGAGGCCAGCCAGGTCAGCAAAGGGAAGTGCCTTTTAACTCTTATGATCAACCAGCGCCTTATTCTTACCCGCCAGCGGCAATGCGCTCTTGTTGCGGTCCGGATATTCCTTTTCCTTCGGCACCAGAATTTACACAAGCACAGCCGGAATTGAGAGATCCTTACGGTGTACAACAGCCGCTCGCTGATTTCTATGAGCCTTCCCCTGCCCAAGATCTGCCGGGAGATGAACAAGAAAATAAGTGAAATAAAAAAGGCCCCTTCTACCGTTGAAGGGGCTTTCATTTATAATATACCATGCTCTTCGAAAATGCGGTGCATATCCTGACGATACTTATCTTCCATAGCAAGTACTTCTGCTTTGGACAAACCGGCGTGTTGAATGTGATTTCTAAGTATCAAGGTCGCTTTTTCTTCTGAGAAAACGCTCGCCATATTTGCTTCGCTTTTCGCTTCCACGTAGTGGAGGTACTTTTGCTGCGTAGTGTTTCTCACTTTTTATCCCGCCTTTGTTTTCAACTTTCTAATCCTTTACCACATATAATCGAAAAGAAAACCAGAAAAGTGTCGGTCAAACTATTATTTTTTCAAAAAAAACGGATAAAGAAGCGTTAACAGGAAAAAATGAAGGCAAATGCAACGGAATAGGGGTGGAAGATCATGAGACGTTTCTTAGTCTTTTGTTTGCTTTTCCTTTTAGTAGTTCCAAGTGTAACAGTGCACGCTGCGGATCCAGTAGAAGTGAAGGTCGTACTGCAACGTCAATATATTGATGGCAAGCAGACAGAGGTGGCCCATCAAGAGAAAATCTATGCCATGGAAGATTTCTGGTCAACCTATCATGATTGGCAGCTTGTTTCCCAGAAAGAAGGTTTAGTTGTATTCAAACAGGAAGTGATGGATATTTCACCCTCATTAAAGAAGAATGGCTATTTCGGTATATACAAAGGTAAGCTGACCATATTCGAAGGCCGGCCGGTTGATCAGCAAGCAATCCAATCGTTCTATCAGATAAATAAAGGAAAGTTGGAAAGTCATCAAGCAGAAGAGCTCGAAGATGGGATCAAGATTCAATCTAGAGAAGTGTATGAAGATGTCCTGGAAGCATTCCGTTCCAAAAACGATATAGCACCGCTACCAAGCTAAAGGATCGTCCCTCAGGAGAGGGAGATCCTTTTCCTGTTTTTCGCCATTAACCTTATACGAACATACGCTTGTGTGGTAAAATAGAAGGAAGTTATTGATTCAGGTAGGAGAGAAACAGCATGATAGCGTATGTTAAAGGCAAGATTACTGGAATTACAGAAGAAGCTGTGCTTGTAGAAGCACACGGTGTTGGTTATGAAATCATTTGCCCGAATCCTTTCCAATTCCAAATGGAAGAAGGCAAGGAGGCGCTCGTCCATACATATCATTATGTACGGGAGGACGCACAGACATTGTTCGGGTTTAAAAATACAGAAGACAAGTTCTTGTTTCAAAAATTGCTTGGGGTGTCAGGGATCGGACCGAAAAATGCCTTGCAGATCCTAGCGGGTGTCAATGTCGAGGAATTTGTCGCAGCAATCGAACGGGAAGATGATAAGTTCCTGACAAGCTTCCAGGGTGTTGGGAAGAAGACAGCACGTCAAATGGTGCTCGACTTGAAAGGTAAGCTCGTTTATATGGTATCGCTTACTGCAATCGAAGCATCTGCTGGAACAGAAAGCAATACATCGAAGAAACGTCTTGCATTAGCAGATGCAGAAGATGCAATGCGGGCTCTAGGATATCAAGAGCGGGAAATTAAAGCAGTCTTGCCGCAGCTAAAAAAAGAAGATAGCGACAGTGCTGATCACCTGATTAAGAAAGGCTTGGCTTTGTTAAGTCAAAAGAAATAAAGGAGTGCGAAGATGGAAGATCGCATGATTACGAACGAATTGAAACAGGAAGACGAAGTGATCGAGCTCAGTCTGCGCCCGTCCACCTTAAAGCAATACATCGGCCAGCATAAAGCAAAAGAAAATCTGGCTATTTTCATAGAGGCAGCAAAAATGCGTGATGAGCCGCTTGACCATGTCTTGCTCTACGGACCGCCAGGACTGGGTAAAACAACGATGGCGTCGATTATTGCCAATGAAATGGGAGTATCATTTCGGGCAACGAGCGGACCTGCTATTGAAAAAGCAGGAGATTTGGCAGCGATTTTAAGCTCGCTGGAAGCAGGCGATGTGCTGTTCATCGATGAAATTCATCGATTGCCAAGAGCGGTTGAGGAGATACTATATCCCGCTATGGAAGATTTCTTTCTGGACATTGTCATTGGAACCGGACCTAGCGCACGCAGCGTTCGTCTTGATTTGCCGCCATTCACATTGGTTGGTGCGACGACGAGAGCTGGATTACTATCTGCACCTCTCAGAGACCGTTTTGGTGTGCTGAGCCGCCTTGAATTCTATAATACGGAAGATTTGGCGAGCATAGTCGAGCGTACAGCAGTCATTTTCGATGTTGAAATTGAACCTTCTGCTGCCAACGAGGTAGCATTGCGTTCGAGGGGAACACCCCGGATTGCCAATCGACTCCTGAAAAGGGTACGCGATATATCCCAGGTCAAAGGGGAAGACTATATTACACAGGAAACAACCCATGCAGCGCTTAATCAGCTTCAAGTGGATGAAAAGGGCCTTGATCATATCGATCATAAGCTGCTGACAACAATCATGGATCAATTTCGCGGAGGCCCAGTCGGACTTGATACAATCAGTGCGACAATCGGAGAAGAGTCCCAGACGATTGAGGATGTATACGAACCGTATTTGCTGCAGATTGGTTTCATACAACGAACACCGCGCGGTCGCGTTGTGACCCATCTTGCCTATGCCCATTTCAACCGGGAGGTGCCAGGGGCTTGACCGGCATTGGAAAAATCTTTATTCTTATAGGCGTTGTGTGTATTATAATCGGCATCATAATGTCGTTTGTTGGCAAACTGCCAGGAGATATCGTTTTTAAGAAAGGGAACACGACAGTCTACTTTCCGATCGTAACATCGATTGTAGTTAGTATTGTACTGTCGCTTATATTGTTCCTCTTCAACAAATTTCGCTGATACAGACTAGGAGTTAACAGGTATGGATATACAGGAATACGATTTTCATTTACCAGAAGAACTAATCGCCCAGACGCCGCTTCTGGATCGGACTGCGTCAAGGCTGCTTGTGTTAAATAAAGAAGAGAAGACAATGGAGCACCGCCATTTTGCTGATATCGGTGACTATCTAAAGTCTGGTGACTGTCTTGTTTTAAATGATACACGTGTGCTTCCGGCACGATTGTATGGTATTAAGAAGGACACACAGGCAAAAGTAGAGATTCTCTTACTGAAGCAAGTGGAAGGTGACAGCTGGGAAGTATTGGTCAAACCGGCCAAGAAAGTCAAAGTCGGTACAGAGCTTAGCTTTGGTGACGGAAAACTAACAGCTGTATGTAAGGAATTACTTGAGCATGGTGGTCGGATTGTTGAGTTCCAATATGATGGCATCTTCTATGAAGTGCTGGAGCAGCTTGGTGAAATGCCTTTACCACCCTATATTAAGGAACAGTTGCCCGATCAGGAGCGTTATCAGACTGTGTATGCAAAGGAACAAGGATCTGCTGCAGCACCGACAGCAGGACTGCACTTTACGAAGGAGCTGCTTGCTAGTCTCCAGGAAAAAGGTGTGGAAATTGCGTTCATCACACTTCATGTTGGGTTGGGAACATTCCGCCCTGTAAGTGTGGATTCAATAGAGGAACATGAAATGCATGCTGAATTCTATCAGATGTCACAGGAAACAGCAGATCAGCTGACTCGGATACGTGAAAACGGCGGACGGATCATCTCAGTTGGAACGACATCGACACGAACATTGGAAACAATCACACGTGATCATGATGGAAAATTCGTGGCAGCAAGCGGCTGGACGGATATTTTCATATATCCAGGCTTCACCTATCGAGCTATAGACGGCTTGATCACTAATTTCCATTTGCCGAAATCCACATTGATTATGCTTGTTAGTGCATTTGCCGGAAGGGACTTCATCCTTGATGCGTACCGGACAGCTGTAGAAGAACGCTATCGTTTCTTCAGCTTCGGCGATGCAATGCTGCTCGTATAGATTGATAATAGAAAGGGAACTACTATAATATGGCAATTCGTTATGAATTCATTAAACAAGATAAGCAGACAGGCGCTAGGCTCGGAATCGTACATACTCCTCACGGGAGCTTCGAGACGCCGACATTCATGCCGGTAGGAACACTGGCAACAGTAAAGACGATGAGTCCGGAGGAATTAACCGAACTTAACGCGAATATTATTCTATCAAACACCTATCACCTTTGGCTTCGTCCAGGTCATGAAATTATCCGCGAAGCAGGCGGTTTGCATAAATTCATGAACTGGGATGGCGCTATTTTGACAGATTCAGGCGGCTTCCAGGTTTTCAGTCTGAGTGATCTTCGTGATATTCAGGAAGAAGGCGTGCATTTCCGTAATCATATCAGTGGAGAGAAGTTATTCCTTTCCCCTGAAAAAGCAATGGATATCCAGAACGCACTTGGCAGTGACATTATGATGGCATTTGATGAATGTCCGCCATATCCAGCGACATATGATTATATGAAGGCATCGGTAGAGCGGACAAGCCGTTGGGCTGAGCGCTGCTTAACAGCACATGCTCGTCCGGATGTACAAGGACTATTTGGAATTGTACAGGGCGGTGAGTTTGAAGACCTTCGTAAACAGAGTGCACAGGATCTTGTTAGTATGGACTTCCCTGGCTACGCTGTCGGCGGTCTGTCAGTAGGCGAACCGAAGGACGTCATGAACCGTGTGCTGGAATTTACCACTCCATGGCTTCCGCAGGATAAACCACGCTACTTGATGGGTGTTGGTTCACCAGATTCCTTGATTGACGGTGCAATCCGTGGTATCGATATGTTTGATTGTGTGCTTCCGACTCGAATTGCACGTAATGGAACATGTATGACATCCAAAGGCCGTCTTGTAGTCCGTAACGCGCAATACGCTCGTGATTTCGGTCCGATTGATGAGAATTGTGATTGTAAGGTTTGTAAGAATTATTCACGCGCTTACATTCGCCATCTTATCAAATGTAACGAAACTTTCGGATTTAGGCTAACTACTTACCATAACTTGCATTTTCTGATAGAATTGATGAGGAAAGTCAGAGAGGCGATCAAAGAGGATCGACTTGGCGATTTTCGAGATGAATTCTTCGAAAGTTATGGTTTCAACAAGCCGAACGCGAAGAATTTCTAGAAAGGGGGAGCAGTAAATGAATATTCAAAGTTTAATACTGATCGTATTAATGTTTGTCATCTTCTACTTCCTGTTGATTCGTCCGCAGCAGAAGCGTCAGAAACAGGTTAGAGAAATGCAGTCTAGCTTGAAAAAAGGAGACAGCATCGTTACCATCGGTGGTTTACATGGTAAGGTGCATGCTATAGACGAGGCATCTGTAGTCCTGACTACGGATGACGGCAGTAAATTGACGTTCGATCGTAACGCGATCCGTGACGTTAAACCTTCAGAAGTGTAAAAGACAAAGACAGGAGATTTCTCTCCTGTCTTTTTTATGTGCTCGTTTTAATGTTAACACCAATCATACCTCCGACTAGAGCAGCTGCTAGAAAGCCGCCATGCGTCAATAATTGTGTTCCTGAAAATCCTACCTGATAACCGAGATACTGATAGAGAAGGATGAAAAGAGAAAATCCGATTGCGGTCATACCGCCGAGCATCCAACCTTTATCTTCGCCTTTCACTCCCGCAATGAAACCTCCGATGAATAAACTGAGTACTCCAGCTCCAAGGGTCGTCCAGTCCAGCATGCCTTTCCCCATCTCCGTGAAGCGAAGTAATAACGCCAATGTGAAGCTGATGAATAGCAGCAGCGCAAATACGGTAATCCAACCATACAATATAGCTTGTACATTTCTTTTCACAAAGATCCCTCCAGCTAGTCTATATGGCTACTGTATGCTCGTCCGTTCAAATTAAGAACGAATAGAACCATTACTCTTACACAAAATAAACAAAAAGGAGGCGGGCATTTTGCTGGATACACTGGAATGGTCGATTATAGGAAGAACGATTCTTTCTTATATTGTCATCGTAATTATTTTCCGCCTTATGGGTAAACGGGAGATTGGTGAATTGAGCATCATCGATTTAGTCGTTTATTTGATGTTAGCTGAAATAGCTGTATTTTCCATAGAAGACCCGAGCAGTCACTTGCTTCACTTTATCGTGCCGATGGTAATACTCTTGATAATACAAAGAGGCACGGCATTACTTTCCTTAAAGTTTCCTAAGATGCGTGATTTTATGGAAGGAAAGCCATCAGTCATAATTTCGCGCGGTAAGATAGACGAGTATGAAATGCGCAAGCAACGTTACAGCTTTTCTGATCTTCAGCAGCAGCTGAGAGAAAAAGGGACGAAAAGTGTACAGGATGTCGATTTTGCAATTTTGGAGACATCCGGTGAATTGTCTGTATTTGAAAAGCAGGATACAGATGATGGCAGCAGCGGCTTTGTTCAGCCATTGATTATTGATGGTGAGATTCAGCAAAAGGCGTTGGATACTATCAATAAATCTGATTATTGGCTTCGCGGTGAGATGAAGCGCCATGGCCATCCTGATATTGGACGCATCTCGTATTGTACGCTTGACCAAGACCATAACTGGTATATTGATCGAAAAGATGAACGCTGAATGACAGTTATCGTTTTTTTCTAGTCAGAAACTGCTCTATTTCTGCTCTCGTTATAAACCCGAAACTGAGCATGAACAATAGATACAGGACAGTTAGAATGGAAAGTAATAATAAAAATGTTGGAAGGTTATATAGTGAACTGGCGAATATTCCCTTCAACAGATGTGCAGTAAAAGCTGTCAATCCTAGCAAACCAAGCATTTGACCGATTTCCTTCAACGATAATCTAAAACCAGCAACACGTGCTAGTGAGATCAAATGCAATAGAGTGATTAAAACTACTGTGACAATCATACTGATGGCTACTCCGATAATTCCAAACTTCGCATTGGAAGCCAATGAAACAAGTAAAATTATCTTAACACCTGCACCAATAATCGTATTCCACATCGCTGATTTGGCTGCGTCTAGCGCTTGCAGAGCGGTACTAAGCGGCATTTGAATGTACATCATTAGGTAGAAAGGAGCCATGAGCAGGATGAATCGCTCCGCGCTCTCGCTTCCGTACATATAATGGAGGATCGGACCTGCAAATACCGTCAGAATTACTGTTGCTATTGCACCTGAAGCAAAGCTAAGTCGTATTGCCTGGTGAATCCGATAATGGACGAATTGGTGTCTATTCTGTTCATGTGCCTCGCTGATAGACGGAAGTAAAGCTGTAGCAAGTGAATTCGTGATGAAAGTCGGCAGAAACAAAAGAGGCAGTGCATAGCCAGTAAGTTCGCCGTACTGCCTTGTTGCCATTGCTGTTCCGACGCCTGCTAGGGCAAGACTTTGGGCAGTAAGTATTGGCTCTAGGAAATGGGTGCCGCTGGCAACCAGCCTGCTTCCAGTGGCAGGTAAGGCAATCGAGAACAGGCGCTCCAACGTCTGTTTGCCTCCCTTTAAGGCTGTTACGAATTGAGAACGAATTTTTACAGTCTTTTTTCGTTTAAATTGATAGAGCATATAAAGCAAAGAAATGAATTCTCCGATTAAAACTGAAATCATCGCCCCTAAAGCAGCAAACTCTACTCCGTAAGGCAAAAAGAATTTTACAAGGAAGACCGTACAGCTAATCCGGACAATCTGTTCAATTACTTGGGAGAAGCTCTGCGGCTTCATATTCTGTTTGCCTTGGAAATACCCCCGAAGTACTGCTGCAACTGCCAATATCGGAATGACTGGTCCGATTGCCAGCAATGGATAGATGACACGCGCATCTTTTAGCAGCTTGTCCGCTAGATACGGAGCTGCGAAGTAAAGAAATCCGACAAATACAATGCTGATGCTAAGTGTTACCGTTAAAGAAACGACAACGATCTTTTTGATTTGTTCGTTGTCTCCCCGCACATCTGCTTCTGCTACCCGTTTAGAAATAGCGGTGGGCAGTCCGAACTGGGTGATGGCAGTCGCCAGGAATAATGTCGGCATGGCCATCATGTATAGACCAATCCCTTCTTCCCCCATGACACGTGCAACGACAATCCGGTTCACGAATCCTAGGAAGCGGGTGATCAAGCTGGCAGCAATCAGAATGAGTGCCCCTTTTAGGAAAGTCTGCTTCGTCACATCGACAACCTGCCTTCTCAAATATTAGTTTTTCGGCTACAATTATATGTATGCATGAGATATGGCCAAGCATGACTAGCCTGAACAGAACAAGGCAAGTTGTTTTAGGAGGTAGAAACGTGTACGAAACAAAGACAGTAAATGAATGGAAGTCAGAAGTGATGCCTGCAGTGATCAGTAAAAAGGAAGAATTTCACCTGCTTGGATATAATAAAGCTTCTGCTGCAGATATTTGGAGCTGTATGGAGAAAAAGGTGTGGAAAAAAGAGAAAGATAAACAAAAACGATTATATGAAGTAGTTGCTGATATTATGTCGCTGAATGTATCGGTTTATATGGGCTACTTGACTATGTCAGTGTATGAGGAAGATGAGGATCTAATGGCATCCATTGCCGCTATCAATGGGCAATCCTGATAAGGGTAATGTTGACAGTGCTCGTTTATGTTTTCTATACTATGTGAGTATTTGACGGACGAGCACAGCATGTACATACATGTAATTTTTATTGCAGATAAAATCTGCAGCATATTAGGTTTCCGTTTGAACGGAAAATGGGAGGCAGTTGCATCATGGTGAAAAGAGGAAGAATAGTTGCCTTCTTCTTGATCGTCCTATTGCTTTTAGGAGCGATGGGAACGACGGTTAAAGGAATCGCAAATGATTTAAACTTAGGGCTCGATCTGCAGGGCGGATTCGAAGTACTTTATGAGGTAAGTCCACTGCAGGAAGGGGACGAGGTGAATACGGCAACGCTGAATGCCACAGCACAGGCATTAACGGAGCGTGTCGATTCTCTAGGTGTTAGTGAGACAAGCATTGATATCGAGCAGCCAAACCGGATTCGTGTCCAGCTTGCTGGTGTAAAGGATCAGGAACAGGCTCGTGAAATGCTGTCGACTACTGCTAATCTATCATTCCGTGACACTGCAGATAAAGAGTATTTGAATGGTACGGATATCGAGGCAGGAAGTGCGAAGCAAGCATTCGATCCGCAAACGAATCAGCCGCTCGTTACAGTGGAGATGAAGGACGCTTCAAAATTTGGTGAAGTAACGAGTGAACTATCACAGCGGGCATATCCAGAAAACCGTCTGGTAATTTGGCTGGATTATGAAGATGAAAACTCTTATGAAGAGGAATCTCAAAAACCTGAGAATGAACAGAAGTTTATTTCTGCTCCGGCGGTTTCTCAGACTATTAATAGTAAATCAGTTCAGATTGAAGGTAACTTCACAGTAGAAAGTGCGCAAGAGCTTGCAGATCTTCTAAATGCGGGTTCACTTCCGGTGAAGATGGATGAAGTATATTCAAACTCAGTTGGGGCTCAATTCGGACAGGAAGCGCTTGATCAGACCATGCTTGCAGGGTATATCGCATTCGCGCTAATCTTGCTGTTCATGATTGTGTATTACAGACTTCCAGGTTTGATTGCATCCATTACATTAGCAGTTTTTGCTTATTTGAACATACTTGTATTCGACTTGCTTGGTGTTGTTCTTACACTTCCGGGGATTGCAGCATTAATCCTTGGTGTGGGGATGGCAGTTGACGCCAACATCATCACTTACGAACGGATAAAAGATGAACTGAAAACAGGCAAGTCACTCAAAGCTGCCTATAAAGCAGGTAACAAAAACTCATTGGCAACAATTACCGATGCCAACTTGACTACGATGATTGCAGGAATCGTACTGTTCATCTTCGGTACGAGCTCCATTAAAGGTTTCGCAACGACGCTAATCATCAGTATTCTATTGAGCTTCATCACAGCTGTGTATGGATCACGAGCATTACTCAGTTTGATGGTGAAAAGCCGTGCCTTCGATAAGAGACCAGGCTGGTTCGGTGTATCGAAGAAAAATATTCGCAAACTGAATGACAAAGAAGAGCGTGAAGTCACTTTCTATGGTTTGAATCTGGATTTAGTGAAGCACAGAAAAGCATATTTTGCATTCTCTATTGCCCTTATGATTGCCGGGATCATTTGCTTGAGTGTATTTAAGCTGAATCTTGGTATCGACTTTACGAGCGGATCACGTGTGGAATTCGATTCCAACCAAGCTCTTACGACAGAACAAGTAGAGCAAAAGATGGATGATTTCGGCTTCGAGTCTAGAGAAACACAGCTTTCAGCTGACGGCAAACACGCCTCTGTCCGACTTGAAGATACGCTCACTAAGAACGAAGAAAATGAGTTGAAGAGCAGTATTCAAGATGAATATGGAGATGCACCGAGTATCAGTACAGTTTCGCCTATAATCGGTAAAGAACTAGCGAAAAATGGTTTGTATGCTGTCATCTTTGCATCGATTGGTATCATACTGTATGCAACGATCCGATTTGAATTCAAGTTTGCCGTAACAGCCATCTTGGCCTTACTGCATGACGCCTTCTTCATTCTGGCAGTATTCAGTATTACCAGACTGGAATTCGACATTACGATCATCGCTGCAATTCTAACCATCATCGGTTACTCGATCAACGATACGATAGTCACCTTTGACCGGATCAAAGAGAATATCCGTATCAAACGAAAAGTGAAAACGTTCGATGAGCTGGCTAAAATCGTAAATGACAGCTTACTGCAGACACTTGTACGAAGTGTGAACACTGTACTCACAGTAATAGTAGCAGCGATTATTCTCTGGATCTTCGGTGCTGCTTCAATTGCTAACTTCTCTATTGCGCTTATTATCGGGCTTGCTGCAGGGACATACTCTTCCCTCTTCATTGCATCACAGCTATGGCTCGTTTGGCGCGGCAAAAATATTGAAAAAAATCCAATCATCCATGAAGAGAAAAAGAAAGTGGAAGGACCGCAAGTCTGATTGGATAACCCCCGTATTAAATACGGGGGTTATTTTTTTTAGAATGGGGAATGTATAGAGTAGCCGCATTAGAAAGGAGCCAGCAAATGAAGGCACAATGGTATATCATTCTAGCAGTCATTTTTGCAGTACTTATTGCAGTATTCGCAGTCATTAACGTAGACAGCGTGCAGGTGGACTATTTATTCGGAACAGGTTCCGCCCCGCTAATCCTAATCATTTTGTTCTCCGTTTTGATGGGTGTCTTGATTACAGCATCTGTAGGAGGGTTGCGTATGTTCAAGTTAAATAGGGAAGTACGCGCTTTACGCAAGGATAACGATAAAAAAGCAGCTGAAATAACAGAACTACAAGAAAAACGTGCGGAACAAGGACATGAAGAACTAGATCGTCCAACAACAAATATATCCGATCCGACGACGAATACGTATCCTACATCCGAAAGAATAAGAGATGAATACAAGCAATAACACATTGCTCCCTTGACCAGGCTCTAGTATAATAGCTTGGTTAGGGGGTCTTTTTTTATGTTGGAAAGTAGAATGAGATGGAAGGATAATAGCAGCCGCCCTTCAGCTCAAGAGCCGATGGGATTAGGTGTTTCTCCGCTTGTGGAGCAGCTGCTCATACAGCGTGGAATCACGTCAGAAGAGGCTGCAAAACGGTTCCTTCATCCGTCTCTAGAGGACCTACACAGCCCGGAACTTATTTCTGATATAGATGTTGCAGCGGAACGGATTCATGCTGCAGTGGAGCAGGGTGAAAAAATTCTGGTTTTCGGAGATTATGATGCAGATGGTGTTTCATCCACTGTTGTTTTATTAGAAGCATTACGGGAGCTTGGAGCGGACTGTGATTATTATATTCCGAATCGATTTACCGAAGGATACGGCCCAAATGAGGCAGCTTTCCGAGCGGCAAAGGACAATGGCTATCAATTGATTGTAACAGTAGATACCGGTATTGCTGCGAACCACGAAGCGGAAGTAGCAAAACAAATCGGAATCGATCTTATCATCACTGATCACCATGAGGTGCAGGAAGCAGTTCCAGATGCTGTCGCAGTTGTACATCCAAAATGCTCGCCTGATTATCCTTTCCATGAGCTTGCCGGAGTAGGTGTCGCTTTCAAGCTGGCTCATTATTTACTTGGTTATTTCCCAAAACAGCTGCTTGATCTTGTTGTGATCGGCACGATTGCTGATTTGGTGCCGCTCGTTGATGAGAATAGGGTACTTGCTGCAGAAGGATTAAAGGCAATTGCATCGTCGACAAGGCCTGGAATCCGTGCACTGAGAGACAGCTGCGGACTAGATGGAGTTGTAACTGAAGAAGATATCGGCTTTAAAATAGGTCCGCGGATCAACGCTGTCGGACGATTGCAGGATGCTGACCTTGCTGTCGAACTGATGCTTGCAGCATCGTATGAGGAAGCTGCAGAAATGGCAGAAGAAATACAATCTCTCAATACAGAACGGCAGAATATCGTAGCTAAAATAGCTAAAGAAGCAGAAGCAATGGTAAGAGAACAGTCAGCAGAAGACAGCAGTCATGTTATCATCGTTGCCAAGGAAGGCTGGAACGAAGGGGTTCTTGGAATTGTGGCATCTAAATTGGTGCGAACTTTCGACCGTCCGGCAATCGTACTGGCAATTCATCCAGAAAAAGGCACGGCAAAAGGTTCAGCCCGCAGTATTGATGCTTTTGATTTGTTCCATCATTGTATGCAGGTTCGCGATCACTTCGTCGCTTTCGGGGGACATTCCCAAGCGGCCGGGATGACATTGGAACTGGAACAAGTGGAAAGATTGAGAAAAGCATTGAACCAAATGGCAGCAGAATCACTTTCAGCTGAAGATTTTAAACAAACTCTTGCTATCGACTTGTCGGTTGCCGTCGATGATGTATCGATTGAGTTGATCAAAGACATGGCTCAGCTTGCGCCTTTTGGTATGCAAAATCCAAAACCGCTCGTTAAGCTGACTTCACAGATGCGGGAAGTAAAGCTCATCGGAGCGAATAAAAATCATCTTAAATTCGTATTTGCGGAGGATAACGTACAATTGGATGGTGTATGTTTTGGTCAGGGAGAGCTTTTCCCATTCCTCACTCCCGCAGATGATCTGGAAGTTGTTGGAGAATTGTCTATCAATGAATGGAATGGCAGACAGAAACCTCAAATTTTGATTGAGGATGTCGCAATTCGCTCTTGGCAGCTATTTGATCATAGAGGCAGCAAACAGCTGCAGAAGGTTGTTCATATTAAAGACGAAGAAGAGACAGCTGTCGTACGTTTTCGACCGAATACAGATTTAAGCTGGCTGTCAGATCAAATTCGTGTTCTTGATTTTAAAACAGAAGGTCTTGCTAATGCAGCAGGCAATATCAAGGCGGTCATTCTCGCTGATCTGCCTCGTCGTATAAAGGATATCACGTATGTATTGCAGCATATACAGCCAGATTTAATTTATACGTGCTATGACGTCAAGGAGAACGCCTATCTGCAAGGCTTCCCAGATCGTGATCAATTCAAGATATTTTATGCAATTGTGCTGAAGCAAAAGACGATTGATTATCGCCAGCTCGAAGATTATCTGAAAAACAGCCGGGGCTGGAGTCCGGAAAGGACCAAGTTTATTTCCGACGTGTTTTTTGAGCTGGAATTTGTTAAACTAGATAAGGATCAAATTTCAATCAACCAAAATCCTTCCAAACGTGATCTGGCTGACTCTAAAGTCTACCAGGGATTGAAGGAAGCGATAGAAGTCGAGAAGATCTTATATTATTCCGGCTATAAGGAATTGAGAGCGTGGCTGGAACGCGTACTTGAACGCGGGGAAGTTATCGAGGAGGAAGCAGTAAATGGATTATAAAAAATATATTACAGTCGTAGAGGACTGGCCGAAACCAGGTATCAGATTTAAGGATATCACCACATTGATGGATAACGGTCCGGCATATAAATCAGCGGTAAATGAAATCGTGGAATTCGCTAAAGATAAAAATGTGGACTTGATCGTTGGTCCTGAAGCTCGCGGCTTCATCGTTGGGTGCCCAGTATCTTATGCGCTGGATATCGGCTTTGCCCCTGTCCGTAAGGAAGGCAAACTTCCTCGTGAAGTTATCAAAGTCGCTTATGGACTAGAATACGGCGAGAATGTTTTGACAATCCATAAAGATGCAATCAAACCAGGACAGCGCGTCCTTATTACGGATGACTTGCTGGCAACTGGCGGTACAATTGAAGCGACGATTAATCTTGTTGAACAGCTAGGCGGTATTGTTGTCGGATGTGCGTTCTTCGTTGAACTGTCATATCTTGACGGCAGAGACAAGCTGGACGGATATGAAGTGCTTACATTGACTAGCTACGAATAATATCGAACATAACTAGAGTGCCTCTTTTGGGGCACTCTTTGTTCATTTTAATAAACAGATACTTGTCGAATAGAATGGATATTTGTTAAGCTTATAAAAAACATGTGACAGTTTAGAACCCTCGTCGCTTATGCAGACGATGAGAAGGAGTTTAACTAAAGAGATGCCAAAGGAAAAAGTTCTCACGGCCGAAGAGGTCATACAAGAAGCAGCCCGATATCTGTCGGACGAGCATATAGATTTTATCCGGAAAGCGTATGAGTTCGCCGAAAAAGCGCATGAAGGACAATTCCGCCGTTCCGGGGAAGCTTATATTATCCACCCTGTTCAAGTGGCGGGAATTCTTGTTCATCTGGAACTCGATGCTGAAACAATTGCAGGCGGCTTCCTGCACGATGTAGTGGAGGATACACCTGTTACGGTCGAAGAATTGGAAGCGGCTTTTAATGCCGAAGTAGCAATGCTGGTCGACGGTGTTTCCAAGCTTGGGAAAATTAAATATAAATCCAAACAGGCACAGCAGGCTGAAAATCACCGGAAGATGTTCGTTGCAATGGCGAAGGATATCCGGGTTATTTTAATCAAGCTGGCTGACCGGTTGCATAATATGCGTACACTGAAGCATCTTTCACCTGAAAAGCAGCGCCGAATTTCCAATGAGACACTGGAAATCTTTGCGCCGCTTGCGCACAGACTCGGAATCAGTACGATTAAGTGGGAACTAGAGGATACGGCTCTTCGCTATATGAATCCGCAGCAGTATTACCGTATCGTCCACCTGATGAAGCAAAAGCGCGATGAACGGGAAAGCTACATTGGGGACGTAATGGACCAAATTCGAAACCAGCTTAGTGATATTCATATCGATGCTGATATATTCGGACGGCCAAAGCATTTGTACAGCATTTATCGGAAGATGGAGTATCAGCATAAGCAATTCAATGAAATTTATGACTTGCTTGCGGTTCGGGTAATTGTGAAGAGCATCAAAGACTGTTATGCCGTTCTTGGTGTGATCCATACTTGCTGGAAACCGATGCCTGGCAGGTTCAAGGATTATATTGCTATGCCTAAACTTAACTTGTATCAATCCTTGCATACGACTGTTATTGGACCAAAGGGCGACCCGCTCGAGGTGCAGATTCGTACAGAAGAAATGCATGAGATTGCGGAATATGGTATCGCTGCCCATTGGGCGTATAAAGAAGGTAAACAGCTTAATACTAGCACGCAAAAGAAATCATTTGAAGAGAAGCTGACATGGTTCCGTGAGATACTTGATTTCCAAAATGAATCCGATAATGCGGAGGAGTTCATGGAATCTCTTAAGCTCGACCTTTTCAGTGACATGGTTTATGTGTTCACACCAAAAGGCGACGTTATCGAACTTCCTTCTGGTTCTGTTCCAATTGATTTTGCTTATCGAGTTCATACTGAAGTTGGTAACCATACAGTTGGTGCCAAGATAAACGGTAAGATGGAGCCGCTTGAGTACAAACTGAAGAATGGCGATATTGTGGAGATGATGACTTCCAAGCACTCCTATGGACCTTCTCAAGACTGGGTTAAGCTTGCTCAGACAACTCATGCACGTAATAAGATCAAACAGTTCTTTAAGAAACAGCGTCGTGAGGAGAATGTTGCCAAAGGCAAGGAGCTTGTGGAAGAAGAAGTGAAACAGTCTGGTTTTGATTTGAAGCTCGTATTTACACCGGACAACCTTCGCAAGGTAGTCGAGAAGTTTAACTTCACGTCTGAAGAAGATATGTATGCGGCTGTTGGTTATCAAGGTATCACAGCTGCGCAGATCACGACGAGACTTACCGAGAGTCTGCGTCGTCAGTATGAAAAAGAAGAAGTGATGGAGAAGACGATCGAAACAGCGAAGATGGCCAGTGCGTCAAAATCGGCTGCTTCAAGCCGCAAACGAGATTCCGGGGTACGAGTCGAGGGAGTAGATAATATGCTCGTTCGTCTTTCTAAATGCTGCAACCCGGTACCCGGTGACGAAATTGTCGGCTATATTACGAAGGGAAGAGGAGTCTCTGTCCATCGTTCCGACTGTCCGAATATGCAGACAGAAGATGCTCAAACGCGCAAGCTTCAAGTTGACTGGGAAAACAATGCAACCATTTCCAAGCAATATCATGTGGATCTTGAAATCACTGCTTTTGACAGACATGGCTTGATGAATGAAGTGCTGCAGGCTGTCAATGAGACTCGCACGCAGATTACTGCTGTTGATGGCAAGTCCGATCGGAATAAGCTTGCAACAATCCATCTGACTATCTTAATTCATAATATCGGCCATCTTCGTAAGATTGTAGAGCGAATCAAACAAATAAAAGATATTTATACAGTTACAAGAATGCTGCAATAAAGAAATGAGGCACAAGAGATGAAAGTAGTAGCACAGCTTTCAAAAGAAGCCTCCGTCACTGTTCGTGAAGAGGTTATCGGAAAAATTGGCAAAGGATTCATGCTGCTTGTTGGCATCACACATGAAGATACGGAAGCGGATCTTGATTATATCGTGAACAAGCTGATTCACCTCCGTGTCTTTGAAGATGCTGACGGGAAGATGAACGAGTCGCTACTCCAAATCGGTGGCGAAGTTCTTTCCATTTCACAATTCACGTTATATGCTGATACGCGCAAGGGTCGCCGGCCCAGCTTCACTGACGCTGCTAAGCCGGATATTGCTATAAAGCTTTATGAACAATTCAATCAAAAGCTTATCGAAGCAGGCATTCATGTGGAAACTGGAGAATTTGGTGCACATATGGACGTGCAGCTTATCAATGAAGGACCTATTACCATTATTCTGGATAGTGCAGATCGACCAAACAAGGAAGCATAATGCTTTCTTGTTTTTTTGTATAAAAAACAGATGCAGCGAGAATACTAGTGATGAAAAAATCCGTAAAGGTGTGATCAGCTTGCGAGGCAGTGATACACAGCAGCATGTATTCGCGGCAGCTCGGCTGGATGCTATCCGGCTAAGAAGTGAACCGGCTTCTCTTATCGACGATCCATTTGTACCGGACATAACAGGATCGCCAAACAGTATAGAACGAAAAAAATTACAAGAACGGCTAAAACAATCTTGACAATCTTTCTTACAAACATGTACTATTATTACAATCTAAAGAAACCGGAAATCCGATGAGGGAAAGAGTAAGTCGAAATCACTGTGAACAGAGATCAGGCGTCATTGGCTGTAAGCGCCTGGCACAGCTTCGAACTGAAAGACATTCCTTAGGATCACTGTCGAACAACGCAGTAGACAGTGACGTAGCAGGCGTTAACTGACCAAGGTGGGATACAGCTGTATCCAACTAGGGTGGCAACGCGGGAAAAACTCCCGTCCCTTGTGTTATAAGGGACGGGGGTTTTTTGTCGTTATTTTTAGGAATCCGGGGATTGGGTCATTAGTCGAGGAGGGTATCACATGGAGATGAAAGCGCCAAGAGGTACACAGGATATCTTACCTGGTACATCAGAAAAGTGGCAGTATGCAGAGAAAGTACTGACAGATCTGGCAAGTAAATTCAACTACAAAGAAATCAGGGTGCCAATCTTTGAACACACAGAGTTGTTCCTTCGCGGAGTAGGGGAAACAACCGATATTGTGCAAAAAGAAATGTACACATTCAAGGACAAAGGTGACCGCAGCTTGACGCTGAGACCTGAAGGAACGGCTTCAGTCGTTCGCGCATATGTACAAAACAAGCTTTATGGGTTGCCAGAGCAGCCAACGAAGCTGTTCTATCACGGACCAATGTTCCGCTATGAGCGACCGCAGCAAGGACGTATGCGTCAATTCGTTCAATTCGGTGTTGAAGCATTGGGTAGTGAAGATCCGGCAATCGATGCGGAAGTAATCAGCTTAGCGATGAGCGGTTATCAGCAGTTAGGCTTGAAATCATTGAAACTTTTTATCAATACACTTGGAGATAAAGAAAGTCGTGATGCACATCGAACAGCTCTGATCGAACACTTCACACCTGTCAAAGATGAGCTATGCAGTGACTGCCAAAATCGCCTGGAAAAGAACCCATTGCGCATACTTGATTGTAAGAAAGACCGTGATCACCCTAAAGTGAAGAGCGCACCATCCATCCATGATTATCTAAATGACGAATCCAAAGCATACTTCGACGGTGTTAAAGCGAATCTGGATGCAATCGGTATTCCGTATGAAGTAGATCCGAATCTTGTCAGAGGCTTGGATTATTACAATCACACTGCATTTGAAATTATGAGTAATGCAGAAGGTTTCGGTGCTCTTACGACTCTTACAGGCGGAGGACGTTATAACGGTCTTGTTGAAGAAATTGGCGGACCATCCACACCAGGTATCGGTTATGCACTTAGTATAGAGCGTCTATTATTTGCTTTAGAAGCAGAAGGTATCGAACTGCCTGTTCAAGCTGGAACAGATGTTTATGTGGTTGCGCTTGGTGACGAAGCAGTCCAAAAAGAAGCTGCAAAGCTGACATATCAGCTGCGCTTAGCTGGAGTAACAGCAGATAAGGATTACCTTGGCAAGAAAATGAAGGGGCAATTCAAGGCTGCTGATCGCCAACAAGCCAAGTTCGTTGTTGTGCTCGGTGAAGATGAGCTGGAAAAAGGCGTTATCTCTCTACGTAATATGCAGGATGGACAGCAGAACGAAGTAGCAATCAAAGAAGCTGTGGATACAATCAAACAACAGCTGGATGGAGGAAAAGCGGATGAGTGAAAGACAAAAGGCAGGACTGCTGCGAACGAGCCATGCAGACCAGACAGTAACAATTAAAGGATGGGTACAGAAACGACGTGATTTAGGCGGATTGATTTTTGCTGATATTCGTGATCGTTCAGGGATCGTTCAAGTCGTTTTTAATCCTGATGTATCCAAAGAAGCATTAGAAACTGCTGAGCAAATCCGCTCTGAATTCGTTGTGAGTGTTACTGGTAAAGTTGTGGAGCGCGAAGATGCTACTAAAAATCAAAACATGGCAACTGGTGAAATAGAAGTTGTTGCAGAAGAAATCAGTATCTTGAACAAAGCGAAAAGTCCAGCATTCCAAATTGAGGATAATATAGATGCATCCGAAGATGTTCGCTTAAAATACCGCTATCTTGACTTGCGAAGAAAACCGCTGCAGGAGACATTCCGTCTTCGCCATCAAGCAACGCAAGCAATCCGCAACTTCTTGAACGAAGAAGAATTTTACGAGATGGAAACGCCGATGCTGACGAAAAGCACACCAGAAGGAGCGCGCGACTATCTTGTACCAAGCCGTGTGCACCCAGGTGAGTTTTACGCGCTTCCGCAATCTCCGCAGCTTTTCAAACAGCTGCTCATGATCTCAGGCTTCGAGAAGTATTACCAGATTGCTCGTTGTTTCCGTGATGAAGATTTACGTGCTGACCGTCAGCCAGAGTTCACTCAAATCGATATCGAGACTTCGTTCATGTCCACAGAAGATATCATCGGCATGACAGAACGCATGATGAAGCGTGTTATGAAAGAAGTGAAGGACGTTGAAGTTCAAGTACCATTCCCGCGTCTGCCTTATGCAGAAGCAATGGAACGGTTTGGTTCTGATAAGCCGGATACACGTTTTGGACTTGAATTGGTAGATGTAAGAGAAGCAGTAAAATCTGCTGACTTCAAAGTATTCCAAGATGCAATCCAGAATGGTGGACGCGTTAGCGCAATTAATGTCAAAGGACAGGCGGCTAACTTCTCTCGTAAGGATATCGATGCATTGACTGATTTTGTTAAGATATACGGTGCAAAAGGACTTGCATGGGTCAAAGCAGAAGAAGATGGTAGTTTGAAAGGACCAATTGCGAAATTCCTTGATGAAACAGTCCAGAGCGAACTGAAAGAAGTTCTTTCTGCAGAAGCTGGTGACTTGCTAGTGTTTGTGGCAGATAAGACGAAAGTGGTCTTTGATAGCTTAGGAGCATTACGAAATAAGCTTGGCCGTGAGCTTGGTCTTATCGATGAAACCAAATTCAATTTCCTTTGGGTAACAGATTGGCCATTATTCGAATACGACGAAGAAGAAGGCCGCTATTATGCAGCGCATCATCCATTCACGATGCCGGCGGCAGCAGATATCGACAAACTGGAAACAGATCCTTCCTCTGTAAAAGCTGAAGCGTATGATATTGTTCTCAATGGCTATGAGCTAGGAGGCGGTTCGCAGCGTATCTACCAAATGGATCTGCAAAACCGGATGTTCGAAGTTCTGGGCTTCACGAAAGAAGAAGCACAGGAGCAATTTGGCTTCCTATTGGATGCATTGGAATCAGGAGCTCCTCCGCACGGCGGAATTGCACTTGGTTACGACCGTTTCATCATGCTATTGTCTAATAGCACTAACCTTCGGGATACAATTCTGTTCCCTAAAACAGCATCTGCGACAGATCCATTGACAGATGCTCCAGATCCAGTAAGCAAAAAGCAGCTGGATGAGCTGTATTTAGATATTCAGAAAAAATCAGCAGGGCAGGAAGCATAATAAACAGAGTTACCAGTTGAAAACTCTGTTTATCCATGCTAATATAGTTCCATAAACAAATAGCAATCCTGATGTGTACGTTCTTCATATGTTTTGACCGATTACAGTGAAGTACGGGAGCCCGATAGTCTTCACGCGGCATGCAAGCCTCCATGGAGTGGACGCATAAAGTGTGAATCAGGGCACCCACCTGCGGAGAGCGGGTTCAAAACTTCAATAGGACGGCACGATCGGGATTGCTATTTTTCCGTTAAAATGAACAAAGCAGCACACACCCTACTGGGCATGTGCTGCTTTTTATTTTGCGACTTGTTCCAAGTTGCCGTTTTTGTCCATTCGGAAAGCAGGGGGTGCAAAGGCATCCTGGTCGTCGAAAATAACCATCTTCCTAGCACGATCCATGATTTGGATGAGCACTTGATAATCAGCTTTCATCGTTTTAAGCTGATTTTTTAAGCTCTCGCATTCTTCTGTAAGCTGTTCGTTTACATGGCGAAGGTTATGGTTCTCAGCTTCTAGCTGATGAATGGTATGTCGGCTCGTTTCACTAGTTTGATAACCTTGCTCCAATGATTGCAAGTAGCCAATTACTTGAGATAGGTTCAGATCTTCAGCTTGCGTGCTGCTATCGGTCTGTGTTTCAGTATGTTCACCAACAATGAATGTCTCTTGTGCAATTTCTGCTTCGAAACGGGCTGTTTCTTCATCCATTGTTATCGGGAAAGCTTGCTGTGTTTCCGTCACGGACATCACTGGTACTGGCTGATGAACGGGTGCAGCAGCTGGTTTCTGTGCTCTTTGTTCTGCGCGTTTTTTCTCCTTGCGCTGTCGTTTGGCAATTGCAACGGCTTGTTCGTAACGGTTGCGGATTTCAGCGTTCCAGCGGAAGCCGCAAGCTGCTGAGGTGCGATTTAGTTTGTCGCCGACTTCATCGAAGGCTCTCAGCTGAGTGCTTCCTTCCCGAATATGCCGAAGCACGGTTTCGGCCAGCAATAAGTCGTCTTCATGACTCCACGCATCTTGTCTTACTTTAACCATATGGGCTAACACTCCATTTCTTATCTGTTAATCTACAAACATAGAAAGTAATAAAAACTGTTAGCCCCATTGTTACCGCAGACTCCTACTTGTATACCTATAACCTTATTTTCTTTTTGTCACGCGTTCATAGACTTGCTTAAGAGCTTGTTCAAACTTGCCAGTGTCTACTGGTTCATAATATCGTCTGTTCTTAAGCAGGTCGGGTAGGTATTGCTGCTCCACCCAAGCGCCTGGATAATCATGTGGATATTGATAGTTTACGCCGCGGCCTAAATGCTTAGCTCCTTGATAATGGGCGTCCTTTAGATGAGCAGGCACTTCGCCGACTTTGCCTGAGCGGATATCCGATAGAGCAGCATTAATGCCTTTATAAGCACTGTTTGATTTAGGAGATAAACAGAGTTCTACAATGGCGTTAGCCAAAGGAATTCGTGCTTCAGGGAAACCTACGCGCTCAGCTGCTTCTACTGCTGCTAAAGCTCGAGGTCCGGCTTGCGGATTGGCTAGCCCAATGTCTTCGTAGGCACACACAATCATCCGGCGCCCGATGCTGTCGAGATCGCCTGCTTCGATTAAACGAGCTAAATAATGTAAAGCTGCATTTACGTCGCTGCCGCGTATTGATTTCTGGAAAGCACTCAATACATCATAATGGGCGTCGCCGTCTTTATCATGAGAAAAGCTTTTTTTCTGCATACAAGCTTCTGCTACTTCTAAATCAATTTTGACAGTTCCATCTTGTGCTGGGGTAGAGTATGCAGCAAGCTCCAGGCCGTTCAATGCTGCCCGCAAGTCGCCGCCAGATGCACTTGCAAAATGCTCTAATGCTTCTTTCGTTATGTTCAGCTGCATTGCGCCCAGTCCTTGGTCAGGGTCATCTACTGCTCGCTGAAGTGCTTCTTTTACATCCGCCGGTTCCAGGCTATTCAATTCGAACAGATGACTTCGGCTCCGGATTGCCGGATTTATAGAATGATAGGGATTGCTTGTTGTGCAACCGATCAAAGTTATCAAATTGCTCTCAACATGGGGAAGAAGGAAATCCTGCTTCGCTTTATCAAGACGATGGACTTCATCTAGTATAAGAACGAGCTGACCGCTCATCTTTGCTTCTTCTACCGCAATCTCCATATCCTTTTTCTTATCCACTACCGCATTCAGTAGTTTGTATCGAATTTGAACACTGGAAGCAAGCGCGATGGCCATCGACGTTTTCCCTGTGCCCGGCGGTCCGTAAAGAATCATTGAACTTAATCGGTCTGCCTCCACCATCCGCCGGATCATTTTACCTTCTCCGACGAGATGTTTTTGGCCGATAATCTGGCTGATGTCCTTCGGCCGCATGCGGTATGCTAATGGTTGTCTGGCCATTTTTATTCCTCCATCCTGTTTCTGCTTGTCTTAGCGTATCCAGCGACCGGAGAAAATGCAAGCCACTTGCTATCCATGGTATAATATTTTCTGGTATAATAATCGTTATTGTTTTGGAAACCGAACATTACTGAGGCAGTTATGAGGAGTTTTATGAGATGAAAATATCGACTAAAGGACGATATGGATTGACTATCATGATCGCATTAGGAAAGCATTATGGAGAAGGACCAGTCTCCTTGAAGACTATTGCGACTGAAAATAAATTGTCCGAGCATTATTTGGAGCAGCTCGCTGCACCGCTTAGAAATGCCAGTCTGGTTAAAAGCATACGGGGCGCTAAGGGAGGCTATATGCTCGCTTCACCGCCATCAGAGATCACTGCTGGCGATATAATCCGTACGCTTGAAGGCCCGATTACACCTGTAGAGGGGATCGAAGAGGAGGAGCCGGCGAAGCAGCAGCTTTGGCTGCGCATCCGTGATGCCGTCAGAGACGTATTGGATACAACAACTTTAGAGGATCTTTGCACTCATGGAGATGATGAGAGCACAGATCCGTATATGTTCTATATTTAATGGAGGCAAGCAGTTATGAAACCAATCTATCTTGATCACGCGGCAACATCTCCGATGCATCCAGACGTCATTCAGGCTATGATTCCAGTGATGGAGGGTACATTCGGCAATCCATCCAGTGTCCATGCATTCGGCAGAGAAGCACGGCATATCGTGGATGTTGCACGTGATAAGGTTGCAGCAAGCATCGGTGCAACGGATAAACAGATCATTTTCACGAGCGGAGGTACAGAAGCGGATAATATGGCTCTTATTGGCGTGGCGAATGCCTGTCGCGAACAAGGTAAGCATATTATTACGACTGCAATCGAGCATCATGCTACACTACATGCAGCCAACTATCTGGAAAGCCAAGGCTTTGAGGTGACGTACCTGCCGGCCGATGAGTCAGGAGCAATTAAGCTTGCTGATCTGCAAACGGCACTCCGACCGGACACGGTACTAGTATCTGTGATGATGATCAATAATGAAACGGGTGTCATGCAGCCGATCCAAGCTATTGGGGATCTGCTTCAATCTCATCCTGCATATTTCCATACTGATGCTGTCCAAGCTTACGGTACCGAGGAGATTGATGTTAATGCACTTGGAGTCGACCTTTTAAGTGTATCAGCACATAAAATCAACGGTCCAAAAGGAATTGGCGCGTTGTATCTAGCTGATGGTGTTCGGATAAAACCGATCACTTACGGCGGGGAGCAGGAGCGCAAACGCCGTGCGGGAACAGAAAATGTTGCCAGCATTGCAGGTTTTGGTAAAGCAGCAGAACTTGCAATGCAAAAACGGACAGAACGCAAAGCAGCGTATCAGCTTCTTCAGGATACTTTCATTTCTGAGCTTACAATCGCCGGAATCGATTTTTCCATTAATGGAGAATCTGGTCAGCGTTCGGCTGGAATAGTCAATATCAGTTTTCCGGGTACGAATGTCGAATCGCTGCTGATGAATTTTGATTTATCCGGTGTTACTGTATCCAGCGGCAGTGCCTGTACAGCAGGTTCCGTCGATCCATCACATGTATTAAAAACGATGTATGGTGATGATGAACGTGTCACAAACAGTATCCGTTTCAGTTTCGGATACGGCAACACAGCAGAATCCGTCGCAGAGGCTGCCCAGACAGTCGCTGTTATTATAAAACGTCTAACAAAAGGAAAGGAGTGACAAAGATGAAAGAAAACAAAGATATTCGTGTTGTCGTCGGTATGAGCGGCGGTGTCGATTCTTCCGTTGCTGCCCTGCTGCTCAAACAGCAAGGGTACGACGTAGTCGGCATCTTCATGAAAAACTGGGATGATACGGATGAAAATGGCTTCTGTACCGCTACAGAAGATTATGAAGATGTAAAAAAAGTTGCTAACCAAATCGGTATTCCATATTACGGGGTGAACTTCGAAAAGCAGTATTGGGATAAAGTATTCACGTACTTCCTTGACGAATATAAAGCTGGCCGCACGCCTAACCCGGACGTAATGTGTAACAAAGAAATCAAATTCAAAGCTTTCATGGACCATGCGATGTCTCTTGGAGCCGATTACTTGGCAACAGGGCATTACGCACAAGTCGTAGAGCGCGACGGCAAAACAGTTATGCTTCGCGGTTTGGATGAAAATAAGGATCAAACATATTTCTTAAACCAGCTGACAGAATCAACTCTATCTAAAGTTATGTTCCCGTTAGGTGGAATGGACAAGAAAGAAGTACGTCGTATCGCGGCTGAAAATAACCTTGCTACTGCAACGAAAAAAGATTCCACTGGTATCTGCTTCATCGGGGAGCGTAATTTCAAGAGCTTCCTAAGCGAGTACCTGCCAGCACAGCCTGGTGTCATGTCTACACTGGACGGCGTTGTGAAAGGTAAACACGACGGTCTTATGTATTACACAATCGGACAGCGTCAAGGTCTTGGTATTGGCGGCGAAGGCGAACCATGGTTTGTTGTCGGGAAAAACCTGAAGGAAAACATCCTTTATGTAGAACAAGGTTTCAATCATGATAGTTTGTACTCCGATGCACTGATCGCTACAGATATGAGCTGGGTTTCTGAAACAGAACTGTCTGAACCGATTACGGTAACAGCTAAATTCCGTTACCGTCAAAAAGACAGCAAAGTAACGGTTACACCAATTGGTGATAACAAAGTACGTGTCGATTTTCATGAACCGCAACGCGCGATAACACCAGGACAAGCAGTCGTCTTTTATGATGGTGATGTATGTCTTGGCGGCGGTACAATCGATGATATCATTAAGAACGAACAACAGCTTGAATACGTCGGTTAAAACAGAAACCCTTGTCTTATGGCAAGGGTTTCCCTTACATAGAGGAGTGAAACAATGGATCATATTAAATCAGGAATAGAAGCTTTGCAAAAGCAGGATCTCGAGGGTGCGGCCAAGCATTTTAATTTAGCTATCGAAGAAAACCCAAACGATCCAGTTGGATATGTCAATTTCGGTAATCTGCTAATGCGGATGAATGAATTGGAGAAAGCGGAGCGTTTTTTTCAGCGTGCCATTGAGCTAGATAATAAGGCAGCGACAGCATATTACGGTCTTGGTAGTATGTATTACACTGGAGAAATGTATGAAAAAGCGATTCAGCAGCTGATGGAAGCAGTGAGACTGGGCTTGGATGAAGGAGACGTTCATTATCTGCTTGGTATGTCCTTACAGCAAACTGGACAAGAAAAGCTTGCTCTTCCTTATTTGCAGCGTGCTGCGGAACTTGAAGACCGCGATGCGGCTATCGTTTTTCAATACGGGTTGGCACTAGCAAACGCAGGAGAAGTTGATACAGCTCAAAAGGTGCTGCTTGACCTATTGGAATGGAGTCCAAAGCACAGCGATGCCCTTTATAATGTAGGTGTTGCCTATCTGTACCAGCAGCAGTTTGAAAAAGCGCTTGCTTATATGGATAAAGCGCTCGAAGCACAGCCAGATCATGAAATGGCTATGCATGGAAAGGCGCAAATAGAATTAATTATGGAGCAAATCGAGAACGAAGAGTAAGGAGCACAGGCGTATGGAATATGGGGAGACTGCCGAAAGCCCAAAAGGCTTTGTGAAAGGTGAATTATTGCATACGATTTTCCGGAAAGAAGAAGAACAGTTTTCCATTGTCCGGATCAAGGTACTGGAAACCAATGAGACGATTGAAGAAAAGGATATCGTCATCAAAGGATATATCGGGGAACTGGACCAAGGCGAGCCTTATCTGTTTTATGGTTCGATGGTCAATCATAAACGATTCGGTAAACAGTATGAGGTAACAGAATACAAGCGGTATGTACCAGAAACAAAGGATGGGCTTATTCAGTATCTTTCCAGTGATCTATTCTATGGTATCGGAAAACGGATTGCGGAAAGAATTGTAGCGAAGCTCGGGGAGAATGCGATAGCAGATGTTCTATCGAATGCGGATTTGCTGGATGGTATTCAAGGGCTGAACGATGAGAAAAAAGAACGGTTCCTCCACGACCTTCGTACGCATCAGGGCTTTGACCACGTGATGGTCCATTTGTCTAAGTACGGTATTGGGCTGAAGCTCGCACAAAAAATCTATAAGGTGTATCGCGATGAAGCAATCCAAGTACTGGAGAAGGATCCGTATCAATATGTATTTGATATTGAAGGATTCGGTTTCCATCGGGCGGATGAAGCGGCCCGTAAGAATAACTTAGAAATGGACCATAACAGCCGACTGCAGGCTGCTTGCTTGATGGTGCTGCAAGACAGCATGCAAGCAGGGCATGTTTATTTGCCGAATGAAGAAGTGCTGAAACAAGCATCAGTTCTATTGCGCAGTGCACAATTCGGTATCGGAGCAGAACAGATTGAAGAACAGCTTGGTGTGCTGCATGCTCAGAAAAAGGTTGTTAAACAGGAAGATCGGGTTTACCATCCTATGCTTTACTTTGCAGAGACTGGTTTTTGTAGCCATATGCAGCGGTTAACTGAAAAAGAAACCGAGACAGAAATTATCCAGGCAGAGCTTCTGAAGATAATTGGCAAGCTTGAGGAAGCGGAGACGATCAGCTACGGAAAAGAACAATTCGAAGCAATTGAGCAGGCATTGCAATCAAAGGTGATGATCTTGACCGGGGGACCGGGTACTGGTAAAACGACGGTTATCAAAGGATTCATCAAAGCCTATGCCGAACTGCACGAACTGTCTCTCGATCCGAAGGACTATAAAGATAAAGATGAGAGTTATCCATTCGTCCTGACTGCTCCAACCGGAAGGGCAGCTAAGCGTATGAATGAATCAACGAATATTCCAGCCAGCACAATCCACCGTTTGTTAGGGTGGGATGGTAACGACTCATTCGAACGGGATGAAGATAATCCGCTAGCTGGAAGGCTGCTAATCGTCGATGAATTTTCAATGGTCGATATTTGGCTCGCAAACCGCTTGTTCAAAGCCATTCCAGATGATATGCAAGTGTTGCTTGTTGGTGATGAAGATCAATTGCCTTCGGTCGGTCCCGGTCAGGTGCTATCCGATTTACTTCGTTCAGAGGCGGTCCCGCGTGTGATGCTGAAAGATGTGTATCGACAGAAAGAAGGATCGAAAATCATCACGATTGCTCATGCTATTAAGAATGGGACACTATCACAGGACGAACTGGAGAAGGACAAGGATTTCAACTTCATTCCTTGCCGGGAGCATCAAGTTGTCGACGTGATCACTCAGATTGTTGGCCGGGCCGTCGAAAAAGGCTGGGATTTGCGCGATGTGCAGTTACTGGCTCCGATGTATCGCTCACAAGCTGGTATTCATGAATTGAATAAGCAGCTCCAGCAGTTGGTTAATCCGAAGGACAAGCAGAAGCGAGAAATGGCTGCAAAAGATGTTATCTTCCGTAAGGGTGACAAAGTCATTCAGCTTGTCAATGATCCAGAGGAAGGCGTCTTCAATGGAGACATCGGCGAAGTAGTCGCTTTGTTTCGGGAAGAAGAAAATATCGAGCAGAAGGAGCAGCTTGTCGTTGCCTTTGAGGAAAAAGAAGTTGTCTATGAAAGCAAGGACTTATCGAATTTGATGCATGCGTATTGTATATCAATCCATAAATCACAGGGCAGTGAATTTCCAATCGTTATTTTGCCTGTTGTGCCAGGTTATCGCAGAATGCTTCGTAAAAATCTGCTTTATACCGGGATTACGAGAGCACAGCGTTCCTTGATTCTTGTCGGAGAAAAACAGGCGTTTCTTCAAGGAATTCAAACGGAAGACACAAACCAACGCTATACTTCTCTTGTGGAGCATCTTGGTTTCCATGAACAGGGAGATGACATCGATCGGATGCTGCGCGAAGCAGAGGAAGAACAGGAAGATATCTCTCCATACGATTTCATGTAGTATATGCGAGGAAATAATTGGACATTCTAACATGTAAAAAGGATTTGGAGTGATCCAACATGTTGAAATGTCCGAACTGCAACAGCAAGGATATCGGAAAAATAGGGCCTGAACAGTATTATTGCTGGGGCTGTTTTATCGAACTATCTTATAAAGATGAGATGCTCTCCCTGCATCAAGTAGAGGAAGATGGTTCGTTGAGTTCCCTTGATGATTTGTTCACTGATGAAGAACGGAAATGCGACGGCGCATCATTCTAGTATTATGAAAGAGGCATCCCGTCTTTATCGTGTCCTCCTCTGGATGGTGACAATTGTCGTCGCCTTGCTGCTCTGTTTTCTAATAATTAAGCTATATCCATTTTATCGTTCGTTTCTGCTATTTTTAGGCGGACTATTCCTGCCATTCATCATTGCAGGCTTGATTGCTTATTTGCTTCATCCTATCATCGATTTTCTTGCTGCGTGGCGTCTGCCACGCTGGCTGTCGATCTTGATTATATATACGTTGTTTTTCGGTCTTACCGGGTTCCTGCTGTACAAAGGCTTTCCGGTTTTGATTAGTCAGGTGAAGGAATTCAGCCATAATCTGCCGGTGTTGACACAGCGTTATGATCATTATGTACAATTCATGTATGAACGAACAGCGTTCCTGCCGGAAACAGTGCATGATCAAATGGATAACATATTACTTGGTTTGGAACAGCGCGCGGAAGGATTTTTAAAAGATCTCCTGCATATATGGAACAAGCTGCCGCAAGTAGTCATTTTTCTTGTCGTAACGCCGGTTATCGTCTTTTATATGCTGAAAGATACGGATAAAATCGGCAATGCAGGTCTCATGCTGCTGCCTCGTCGTTATCGAGGCAATGTCAAAAGCTTAGTGCTGCGCATTGATAATAATCTAGGCTACTATATTCGCGGCGTGCTGCTTGTCAGCTGCATTGTTAGTCTTCTAACTTGGACTGCGTTCACACTGATCAAGCTACCATATTCCTTGGTATTAGCTTTATTGGTAGGAGCAACGAATATCATTCCATATTTCGGTCCTATCATCGGGGCCGTACCTGCTATTCTCGTCGGAATAACTATCAGCCCGAAAACTGCTCTCCTTGCTGGAATCATGGTTTTTATTATTCAATTGATCGAAGGGAACCTGCTTTCTCCTTTCATCGTCGGAAAAAGCATCCATATCCATCCGCTTCTAATCATTTTCGCCTTGCTTGTAGGAGGGGAACTTGGGGGTATTATTGGTATGATTGCTGCTGTTCCTTGTCTGACGATTATTAAAGCCTGCTTGGATACAGCAAAGGAGGCGGATGTTTGACAAATTCCGCTTTTTTCTCTATACTAACGCTTAGATTTATAGCTAAAAGCGATGAAGGTACAAGTACATGACGTCCTTTTATTAAGAGAGGAGATTCCTTGGCTGGAAGAATCTCCATAAAAGTGTGATGGAAAGCTATACTGGAGCTCTGAGTTAATCCTTATCGGCTGCGCACCGTTATCCGCGCCTAAAGGTGATAGACCATTTTCCGGTCTATAATCAGGGTGGTACCGCGATCATACTCTCGTCCCTGCATATGGCAGGATCGGGAGTTTTTTGTGTGTTTACATAATAAAGGAGGCATTTTTATGGAAAGATTAACGTCTGCTGAAGTAAGACAGAAATTCCTCGATTTCTTCAAGGAGAAAGGACATAGCGTCGAGCCAAGTGCTTCACTTGTGCCAATTGAAGATCCTTCCTTGCTATGGATCAACAGTGGCGTTGCAACGCTAAAAAAATATTTTGACGGACGAGTTGTGCCTGAGAATCCACGTATCGTGAATGCACAAAAAAGCATTCGTACAAATGATATTGAAAATGTAGGCTTTACGGCCCGCCATCATACGTTTTTCGAAATGCTTGGTAACTTCTCTATTGGGGACTATTTCAAAAAAGAAGCAATCCTTTGGGCTTGGGAATTCTTAACAGATAAGAAATGGATCGGCTTTGATCCAAATCGTCTATCTGTAACGGTTCACCCGGAAGATGAAGAAGCGTATCAGATGTGGCGTGATCTAGTTAAATTACCAGAAGAGCGCATCATTCGTACGGAAGAAAACTTCTGGGATATTGGTGAAGGCCCGAGTGGTCCGAACTCTGAAATTTTCTATGATCGCGGAGAAGAATACGGCAATGATTCATCTGATCCAGAACTTTACCCAGGCGGTGAGAACGAACGCTATCTGGAAATTTGGAACCTAGTATTCAGCGAATTCAACCATAATCCGGATCACACATATACACCGCTTCCGAAACAGAACATTGATACAGGGATGGGTCTGGAGCGTATGGTATGTGTCATTCAAGATACGAAAACGAACTTCGAAACAGATCTTTTCATGCCGATTATCGAGAAGACTGCTACGTTTGCGAAAAAAGCATACGGTGAAACAGCAGCAGATGATACAGCATTCAAAGTTATTGCCGACCATATCCGTACTGTATCCTTCGCTATCAGTGATGGAGCGCTTCCTTCCAATGAAGGGCGAGGCTATGTACTACGTCGTTTGATTCGTCGCGCAGTACGTTATGCGAAGAACATTGGCATCGAGAAGGCATTCATGAAGGAGCTTGTGCCGGTTGTTGGTGAAATTATGGATGCTTTCTACCCGCAAATCCTAGAGAAACGTGACTTCATCGAGACAGTCATTCAGACAGAGGAAGAACGTTTCCATGAAACACTTGCGGATGGTCTGACTATCCTAAACCGAATCGTAGCAGAAGAAAAGGAGAAAGGCAGCAATGTCTTCCCTGGAACAGAAGTATTCCGTCTTTATGATACGTATGGTTTCCCGAAAGAACTGACTGAGGAATATGTCAGTGAAGAAGGCTTCACGATCGATGAAGCTGGTTTTGAGGAAGAAATGAAGCAGCAGCGTGAACGTGCGCGTGATGCACGCCAGAAAGTGAACAGCATGCACGTACAGGATAGCGTTCTGCAGGAAGTGGAAGCAGAAAGCACGTATGTCGGTTATGACCGCACTGAAACAGATACAGCGATCCTTGCAATCGTAAAAGATAAACAACTTGCTGATGTAGCTGTTGAGGGAGACGAGATCTTCTTCATCTTGGAAGAAACGCCATTCTATGCAGAAAGCGGCGGACAAGTAGCAGACGAAGGCTGGGTGACGACGGAGGCAGCAACAGTGTTCGTGCAAGCAGTCAAGAAAGCACCAAAAGGTCAAAATCTGCATCAAGCAGTAGTGAAGCAAGGACAGGTTCAAGTGAAAGAAATCGTCCATGCAAAAGTTGATACAAGCAGACGTCAGCATGTAGTTAAGAACCATACAGCGACGCATCTATTGCATCAGGCACTGAAGGATGTATTAGGTACTCATGTTAATCAGGCTGGATCTTTAGTTGCTCCAGATCGTCTTCGGTTCGACTTTTCTCATTTCAATGCTGTAACAAAAGAAGAATTGGAAAAGATAGAAGAAATCGTTAACGAAAAAATTTGGGAAGAGCTTGCTGTCAGTACTTCCTATCAAAGCCTAAGTGATGCGAAAGAAATGGGTGCCATGGCACTGTTCGGTGAGAAATACGGCGATGTTGTTCGTGTTGTTCAAATCGGCGACTACAGCTTGGAGCTGTGCGGTGGTGTGCATGTGCGAAACACTTCTCAAATCGGATTATTCAAAATCGTGTCTGAAAGCGGTATTGGTGCCGGCACACGCCGAATCGAGGCAGTCACTTCTAAAGAGGCTTACCGATTCACGTTTGAGCAGCAACAGACTCTGTCTCAAGCAGCAGCTGAACTGAAAACAACTAACGAACAAGTACCTTCCCGAATTGAAGCAGTATTTGCGGATATGAAGGAAGTTCAGCGGGAACGCGATAGCCTGCGCAGCAAACTATCTCAGTTAGAAGCTGGTAATATCCTTGATAAAGTGAAAGAAGTGAAGGGTGTTAAAGTTCTTGCAGAACAAGTTGACGTAGCAGATATGAATCAGCTTCGCGGTATGGTCGATGATTTGAAACAGAAGCTTGAAAGCGGCGTTATCCTTTTGGCAGCAACAGCTGAAGGCAAGGTACAGCTAGCGGCTGGTGTCTCCAAAGACCTGATTGGACGCGGTCTGCATGCTGGTAACCTTATTAAAGAAACTGCGAAACGCTGCGGAGGCGGCGGAGGCGGACGTCCAGATATGGCGCAAGCTGGCGGTAAAAATCCGGAGCAGGTACCGGATGCACTCGCATATGCGGCAGTATATGTCGAAGAACAGCTTTGATTTTCCAAATCCGACAGAAAAGTATATACTGAGAAAAAGACTGGCAATTTAAGCGAGGTGGCTTCACGTGAGTTCGATGGATAAAACGATGAAATTCAACTTTCCGGAAGAACCGATGGACGAAAATGTCCGGGAAGTACTAATGTCCGTATACGAAGCATTGCGGGAAAAAGGATACAATCCAATTAATCAGATTGTCGGCTATTTACTTTCTGGGGACCCAGCTTATATTCCCCGGCATAAAGATGCCAGAAATCTGATCCGCCGTATGGAGCGCGATGAGATTGTGGAACAATTGGTAAAATTTTATTTGGAACAGAACAAATCATGACTGACATACTAAAGACGATTGGATTGGATGTCGGATCCAAAACGATCGGCGTGGCAATCAGTGATGGTCTTGGCTGGACTGCTCAGGGTCTGACTACGATTCATTGGAACGAAGAAGATTATGAAACAGCTAGAAATGAACTAGAGCAGATCATTCAGCAGCATGAAGTCAAGAGAGCTGTCATAGGACTGCCAAAGAATATGAATGGTACAATTGGTCCGAGGGGAGAAGCCTCACAGGTTTTCTCTCAGTGGATCAATGATGAATTTAAGCTCGAGACTGTGCTATGGGACGAGCGTCTGACAACGATGGCAGCTGAACGAGTGCTGCTTGAAGCGGATCTTAGCCGCAAGAAACGAAAAAAAGTAATCGATAAGATGGCAGCAGTCATGATTCTGCAGGGCTTTCTAGATTCGAAACAATAAGGAGTGTAGCCATATGGCATTGGAAGAAAAAGAACGTATCATTATCCCAGACGAAAACGGAGAAGAACACTTATTTGAGGTTTTGTTCAATTTCGACGTGGATGAAACTGGACACTCATATATTGCGGTCGTACCGGCTGAACAAGCTGATGCGGATGATGAAGTTGAAGTGTTTGCTTTCCGCTATGAAGAAAAAGGCGATGACAAAGATCTTACATTATTCCAGATTGATTCAGAGGAAGAATGGGAAATGGTCGAAGAAATGCTGAATACACTTACTGATGAGGAAGACGGCATCTAATTTTGTAAAAGGCAGTCCTCTCTTTCCGATAAGGCAGAGAGGATTTTTTCTTGTAGCTTTATCCGCATAAATTGTCGGACGGGTGGTGACTCGCTTGACGTTTGTTGTATAATAAGGCGGATAAAGGAGGAAAGATAGCTTGACTGCCTCGAATGAAGATCTTTTTCAACAGAATCGGGACAGAAGAATGGAGGAAGCAAGCGTCGTGCGGAAAATAGTTTTGATGATCATATCCGTAATAATCGTACTTCTATTGATTGGTGCACTCGGAACCTTTATCTACGTGAATGCCAGTATGAAAGCTGTCGATTCAGACAATGATACGACACAAGTTGTCGAAGTTCCTATGGGAGCTACTGCCAGCTCAATTGGTCAATCCCTGGAGGAGCAAGGTCTGATTAAAAATGCTTTCATTTTCAGGCTGTATGTGAAGTTTTCTGGTGAAGCCAACTTCCGCGCGGGGAATTATGAGCTTTCCCCTTCTATGTCCATGCAGCAGGTCGTCGATGAACTTAACGATCCAGAGGCGGGGAACACCCCCTCTGCATCTGCTGCTGTTCCGGAAGGATCTGATATCGAGGAAATAAGCGTAATACTGTCTGGGTCACTTGGAATAGACCAGCAGGCTTTCCTGGATAAAATGAAAGATGAAGCTTATATCAAACAGCTGATAGATGAATATCCTGATATTCTGACTGAGGATATCTTAAATAAAGATATACGTTATCCGCTTGAAGGCTACTTATTTGCGGCCACTTATAACTTTACATCCTCAGATGATATCACTATAGATAAGGTTGTCCATATGATGCTGGATAAGTCCCAGCAAATTATTTCACCATATTTGGATGGATTCAAACAGAAGAAATTAAGCGTGCATGAAGCACTAACATTCGCTTCACTCGTCGAAAATGAAGCAAGAAATGAAGATGAGCGCAAGAAGATTGCCGGAATCTTTTATAACCGTTTGGCAGATGATATGAGGCTGCAGACGGATCCTACTGTGCTGTACGCATTAGGAGAACATAAATCTCGCGTGTATTACAAGGATCTGGAAGTAGATTCTCCTTACAATACATATCGAAACAATGGGCTTCCTGTCGGCCCGATTAGCAACTTCTCAGAGAATGCGCTCGAAGCCGTCGTTCAGCCGGAAGAATCCGATTATTTGTATTTCCTAGCCGGAGATGATGGGGAAATTTATTATGCGCGGACATTCGATGAACATGAAGAACTGATCGAGAAGCATATGCATTTGGATGAGTAAGCAGGTAAAGTGAGGAAATGATATGTTACAAGCAATAATAGGATATTTGGAGGAGCATGTAGAGTCTTCTCCAGAATGGGCAAAGAAATTGGAAGAGCTTGCTGCAGAGGATCGTGTGCCGATAATGGAGCCGCTTGGTATCCAGTTTTTGATGCAGCTTGTTCGCCTTCATCAGCCAGATAAAATATTGGAGATCGGAACTGCAATTGGCTATTCAGCACTTATGATGCGCCACGCAAAACCTGATGTCAGCATCGTGACCGTCGAACGTGATGACGTCCGCCATGATCAGGCAGTTACACATATCCAAGAGCAAGGTGCACAGGATGATATTTTGATCCTTAAAGGCGATGCATTTGATTTAGAAGAGACAATCAGAGCGCATGCTCCATACGATTTCGTCTTCATTGATGCAGCAAAAGGCCAATATCAGCGATTCTTCGATGCCTACAGCGGGATGCTGAGTGAGCGCGGAGTCATTGTCAGTGACAATGTTCTGTTTAAAGGCTATGTGGCTGATGATAGCGAGGCAACACCACGCAAAGCTAATATCGCAAAGAAAATCCGTAAATACAACGACTGGTTATTCGAGCATGAAGCGTTCCACACAACGATCCTGCCGGTAGGCGATGGAGTAGCCGTCAGTGTGAAGAAGAAATGAACGAGGTATTAGGAAGAGGAGCAGGAGAAATGGCAAAGAAACCTATCATTATCGGTGTTGCAGGAGGATCGGGATCAGGAAAGACATCTGTCACAAGATCCATCTATAAACGGTTTACAGATAAGACAATTCTAGTTATCGAGCAGGACTCGTATTACAAAGATCAATCTCATCTTCCGTTCGAAAAACGTCTCAATACGAACTATGATCATCCATTCGCCTTCGATAATGAACTGTTAATGCAGCATTTACAGGCACTTGGCGAACAGCAGTCGATTGAGAAGCCGATTTATGATTACAAGATCCATACGCGTTCTGATGAAACAATACCAGTCGAACCAAAAGACGTTATTATTCTGGAAGGAATACTGATTCTTGAGGACGAGCGACTGCGCGATATGATGGATATAAAAGTATTCGTCGATACAGATGCAGATCTTCGCATCATCCGCCGTTTGCTGCGTGACATTAAGGAACGCGGACGGACAATTGATTCGGTGATTGAACAATATGTTAATGTAGTACGTCCGATGCATTTGCAATTCATCGAACCAACGAAGCGGTATGCAGATATTATCATTCCAGAAGGCGGAGAAAACCACGTAGCCATCGATTTGATGTCTGCGAAGATTGAAACGATCCTCTCTGGCCGCACTACGTGACTTGTACAGATAAGTATTGAATTTTCGGCGGGAATCTGCCATAGTATGGAATATGCATGAAAACGCTATAGAAGTTAGGCAAAGGGAAAGAATCTTTTAGAGCTCAAGGGGTGGTTGAATTGGCTACAGAAAAACAATATTACATGACGAATGAAGGTTTGGCGAAGCTGGAAGAGGAGTTGGAGTATTTAAAGACAACTCGTCGTCAAGAGGTTGTCGAGCGTATTAAAATCGCACGAGGCTTTGGTGACTTGTCCGAGAACTCCGAATATGATGCGGCGAAGGATGAGCAAGCATTCGTCGAATCCAAAATCGCTACAACTGAAAACATGATCCGCAATGCAGTGATCATTGAAAGTGATACAGATAATCCTGATATGGTTGGCATGGGTAAAACAGTTACCTTCATTGAGCTGCCAGACGGGGAAGAAGAAAGTTATACAATCGTCGGAAGTGCAGAAGCAGATCCGTTTGAAGGCAAAATCTCAAACGATTCTCCAATCGCAAAAAGCCTGATTGGCCATGAAATCGGTGAAGAATTGAGTGTCTCTACACCAGGTGGCGACATCCAGGTCAAAATTACTAAAGTAGAATAGACATAAAACAAAAGCTGCTTCCGAATGCTATGGAAGC
Source organism: Terribacillus saccharophilus (assembly GCA_900110015.1). GTDB lineage: Bacteria > Bacillota > Bacilli > Bacillales > Amphibacillaceae > Terribacillus > Terribacillus saccharophilus. The sequence continues at coordinate 307,754 of FOCD01000001.1, forward strand.
AGCTTGTTTTATTGAGCCTGATGAAATGACTGTGCAGAAGATTTCTCAAACGGAAAAAAGGGTATAAGTTTTTGCAGGATAAAACTTTCTTTGTCTAGTGCAAGCAGAAAAGAAAAGACGACTTGTTCTTTCACACTAGTAAAAGATAAACAGCATTCTTCCGGTAAGAAGATAGAGAAGGTCTCGGCTTCCTTGTCGTAGCCGACATACTCGAACGATTCGTGCCCCCAAAGGTTCGTATCCATTCTTGTCACTTTCATCACGTTTATCTTCCTCCCCTTCCACAGGAATCATGATGACTGATCAAAGTAGTCCTACCTGCTTTTCTAATTTATATAGTTAGATATATATGCACAGAATCCTTCCGGTATGTCAAAATTAGAGATGCTTCAACAAAATCATCGAAAGAAAAAAGAGCTTATAATATGACTTTGGCTTAGCTTCAGTTCATAGTATAATAGAGACCAATGAGGAGGGATGAGCATGGCGGATGATAATCAGGATTTTTCCAGATTGAATAATAGAAACAGACGCAGAAAACCTAGGAAGTGGCTAACCGCTGTCCTGGCAATTGCGGGTGTCGCCCTAGTCGTCGTGCTGCTCGTAGCAGTTTTAAATGATAAACCTACAATGGAAAATCAGACAGCTGACGAACAGAACCAAAAATCCATCGCAGAACAACTTCAAGGCAATAATGATTCCAGCAATGGCGAAGATACAGAGCAAGCTGACGAAGAGAAGCAGGATGACGACGAAAAAGAGAAAGAACAGGAAGACAAAAAAGAAGCCGAACCTTCAGATGATAATGTGAAGGAAGCTTACTCGAAGGACTGGGAGCCGGTAGGTACTGATCAGTCTGGAACACATACGACAACTTTTGAAAAAGGCACGCAGGACTGGAATGAAATGATGCAGGCAGTTGGAGGAGCAGTCGGATTGGATCCAGCCTCAATGACAGCTTGGTGGGTAGAGAACAATGGCAATGGCGGCAATGATGTTATTGCAACGGTCTCTGCACCTGATGCAGATGAAACATTCCGAGTGTTTGCAAGCTGGGTGGATGGATCCGGCTGGCAGGCAACAAAAGTGGAAGTACTGAAAGAAAACGATAGGAAGAGCTAAAGGAGTAGACGGAATGACAATCGGCATCATTGGAGCAATGGATGAAGAAGTAGCATTATTGAAAGAGACGATGGCAAACAAAAAGGAAATAGTTGTAGCAGGTTATGAAATCACAGAAGGCACGCTATCTGATAAACAAGTTGTCCTGCTTAAATCAGGAATCGGTAAAGTGAATGCTGCACTTGCTACAGCTATGCTGATTGAACGATATGCACCGCAGGCGATTATCAATACCGGTTCAGCTGGCGGTTTTTCTGCGAATCTGGAAGTAGGGGATATCGTCATCTCTGATGCTGTTGTTCACCATGACGTGGACGTTACAGCTTTTGACTATGCTTATGGTCAAGTACCACAGATGCCACCAGCCTTCCAGGCAGATCAGGAGCTAGTACAACTAGCTAAGAGTGTTATCGATCAGTTCCCAGATACAAACGCAGAAATCGGTCTTATTGCGACGGGCGATAGTTTTATGTCTGATCCAGAACGCGTTTCATTTGTCCGGGACAAGTTCCCTGCAATGCTTGCAGCGGAGATGGAAGCTGCAGCAGTAGCTCAGGTTGCGTATCATTACGGAACACCTTTCGTCATTGTACGGGCTTTGTCTGACATAGCAGGTAAGGAATCTTCGGTATCATTTGATGCATTCCTTGACCAAGCTGCTCGCAATGCAGCTACACTTATTATGAAAATGGTTGAACACCACTAATACTTATGACAGCAATTACCAGGTAATTGCTGTCATTTTTTATGTTACAATGTTGCTAGATTAGAAGAGGAGGCGACAAGATGAATAAAAGACAGCAGCAGTTGATTGACAAGATTGCAGATTACCGTCGTTTTGCATTGGCGCTTCTGATTCTTGGCAGTTATTTATACATTGGATCAATAATAAATGTTTATTTAACACCTTCAGATAAAGCAGATATTCTATTTGCCATGACTGGCGGATGCGTTATTACAAGCGTACTTATTTGGTTCGCGATAGAACGATGGAAAAAACAATTAGAAAGCTAAAACTCCGGTATAAAACCGGAGTTTTTTTAATCCCATATATTCTCCCAAGCATAAGCTCCACCTACAAATAGCAGGACGAGGAAGGCAGCAATAAGCACGCCGGTGCTGGTTCGCTGCTGATAGTGACTTGATGACTGGCTGTTTGCATACATATTGGTAACCTCCTTCTTTAAAGCGAATTATTTGATAGTCAATGTTATGCTCTTACGTACGATGCTGACGATAATATTCATGGAAGATTTTCATCAACGCGCGCTTTTCAATACGTGAAACATAACTGCGGGAAATATTTAATTTTTTCGCAATTTCACGCTGTGTCATATCTTCTTCATTATTAAGTCCATAACGGCTGATGATTACTTCCTTTTCACGTCCGTCCAAGATGTCGATGTATTCCTTTATTTTTTCCACTTCCATATTCAACTGGATATATTCAATGATATCTTCATTCTCTGCTTGAAGAATGTCAATGAGACTGATTTCGTTTCCTTCCTTATCTTGACCAATAGGATCATGAAGGGAAATATCTTTTTTGGTTTTCTTTAGGGCTCTCAGATGCATGAGTATTTCATTTTCGATACACCTAGCTGCGTATGTAGCGAGTTTTGTGCCTTTATCACTCGAGTAGCTTTCGATTCCTTTAATTAGCCCGATTGTACCAATGGAAATAAGATCCTCCGCATCTTCGCCAGTATTTTCGAATTTCTTTACGATGTGAGCAACCAGACGCAAGTTATGTTCGATTAACTTATTACGGCTCGTTTCGTCCCCCTGCTGCATTCTTTCAATATGCAATGCTTCTTCCTCGGGAGGGAGAGGCTGAGGGAATGCATGATTCTTTACATAGGAAACGAAAAACATTGCTTCCTTTACTAGAAGTCCGATAGCACCAATAATACTCATTTCATTGCACCTCCTGTACACTCTCAAAGATTGCCTATACACTCACTTTATGTGAAGGAGTCTCTGAACGTGTCTGTCCAGGTGAAAAAGAAAAAGTGAATGCCTGATGGCATTCACTTTGATTTTTGTTGTTGTTTTTGTCTTCGTTTTTCTTTATCTATTGCTTCTTGGTATTGGTCCTTCAATGTTCCATATGGCTTTGCTCCACGAAGATGTGCTGCTCTGGATATAAGATGACTGGCAACAGGGGCAGTGAGCATGATGAACAGAACACCAAGTATCAGTTTCCCGCTTATGATTCCATATTCGGTGTAATGGAAGATACATGCTCCGATGAGTATGCTCGCAACACCTAACGTAGATCCTTTACTTGCTGCGTGAAGTCTTGTATAAATATCTGGGAAACGCAAAACACCGACTGAAGCGGTAAACATACTAAAAGTACCGCCAAGCAAAAATATGATAACTAAAATATCAAGGATGATATCAATCGTCTTCTGTATCAATCAAATCACCCTTTTCTAAGTAAATTGCAATCGCAACTGTTCCAATGAACAAAAGGATACCTATCAGCAAAACAATATCGTTGAAGTTAGGGGTGATCAGGATGATGGCGAGCAATGCAGCAAATGCCATAATATTTATTCCGATAGCATCTAGTGCAACGGCTCTGTCAGCATTGGACGGACCTTTCATCACTCGTATGATCAGTAAGAGGATGGAGACACTCAGCGCAATCAGACAGATAATGGATATCATCTGAATGATTTCTGCAAAGTTATCCTGCAGTGCACTCATCTCGTCACCTCCATAATATGTTTTTCAAAGCTATCCTTGATGGAGTGAACAGCGTCTTTCATATCAATAATATCCATAGCATGGATATACATTTCCTTTTTATCAGGAGAGATTGCCAGGGTGACTGTCCCTGGGGTCAGCGTGATCAAGACGGCCAATAGTGTTATTTCCCAATCTGTTTCTAACTCTGTTTCCATTGTAAAAATGCCGGGATTAATATCCAGTCGTTTGGCATAGACAAGCTTTGTAATTTCAAGGTTGGAAAGGATAAGCTCTTTAATGAAAATTACAAGCAAGGACAGAATCTTATACACCCTTCTCAAATAAAATGGCCCCTTCAGGAAGCGGCGCAGCAGGAATAACAGAACGATACCTACAATATATCCTGTTACAAATCCGGAAATGCTGTAGGACTCACCTAGGAACATCCACATAAAAGCTACGAGCAGATTAATACATATTTGAAAAGCCATTTAACGTCCCCCCTTCAATACAAGATCGATATATGCCTGCGGATTAAGAAGATAGTCGGCTATCTGCTGGACAGTTGGCAAGATTGCTTCGGCACCAACTCCGAGGAATACAGTGAATAGCATTAGGAATCCAGCTGGTAAAAGACGACGTGCATTATGTCGTTTTTGTTGTTTAATTGCTTCGCCTTCTCCCCAGAAGATACGAATAAATGCTCTCACGATAGAAAGTAGTATGAGTAAGCTTGTGAGCAGCATTATGATAACGGTAACTGCTTCGCCTTTTTCGAAAGCTCCTCGCACCAGAAGCAGTTTACCGATGAACCCGCTAAATGGAGGAACACCTGCAAGTACAAGACCTGCAACGAAGAACATCCAGCCTAGTACTGGGTGAGATCGTATCATACCACCCATTTTATTGATGTCCGACGTACCTGCTGCAGCAGCAATTGTCCCAGCCAGCAGGAAGAGCGCTGCTTTTACGATCATATCCTGGAGCAGATAATAGATGCTTCCGCTCAGACCGTCATGATTGAAAATCCCAATTCCAACGAGCATAAAACCGATGGCAGGAATGATATTATAAGCGACAATCAATTTTATATTACGTGATGCCAATGCGCCTATGACGCCGAGTAGCATGGTCAGATTACCAACCCAGATAAACAGCTGATCAATAATTTCAGGCTGCTGATGGAAAATGAGCGTAAATGTACGGAGTAGGGAATATACACCCACCTTAGTCAATAGTGCTCCGAATAAAGCTGACACAACTGGATTTGGAACGATGTAGGAGTGTGGCATCCAGTAATACAGCGGAAATGCAGCACCTTTGGTCGCAAAGACAAAGAATAGCAATATGGCGACCGTCGTGATAATGCCTGGCTGATCAGATGCTGCTGCTCGTTCAGCCAGCTGTGCCATATTAACTGTACCCAGCACAGCATATATGTAGGAGACAGCGGTAACGAATAACATGGAAGAAAACAAGTTAATCAGTACGTACTTAATCGACTCACGCAGCTGTACTTTCTTTCCTCCATGCGTGATTAAAGCATAAGATGCCATCAGCAGGACTTCAAAGAATACGAACAGGTTAAACAAATCTCCTGTCACAAAAGCACCTGATACACCAGTTACAAGCAAAAATACGAATGTATAAAAATAGAAGCTTTCTTGTTCCTCCGATACTGACGATGGTGCGTACCAAACGACAGCAAGGAGAATGATAGAAGTAGTTAAAACAAGTAAAGTACTCAAAGGATCCAGTACAAGGATGATACCGTATGGTGCAATCCAATCTCCTGCCTCCAGCACAATGCTGCCATCAATGAGGACCTTATAAAGAAGAAATCCCATAGTGATCAAATGGACTAGAGCGAAAAGCGCTGCTAAGCGTCTTGTTAGCAGAATCCGGTTATGGGTGAACGCCAGTATTATACCGGCTAAGAATGGAATCAATATTGGTAAAATAGCGAAATTAGTCATGATCATTACCTCTTAATTCTTCCATATTATCTGTGCCGTTTGTTTTTACTGCCCGATAAGCCAAAACAAGAAGCAGACTGGTGACACCAAAACTGATAACGATGGATGTCAGAATTAGTGCCTGCGGCAGCGGATCAGTATAATTCTCTGTTCCATCAACAAGAACGGGAGCGGCACCACGTTTCAATTTTCCCATCGTCAGAATGAATAGGTGAGCCGCGTGTGACAGAAGGGCAGTGCCGATGATGATTCTGAGGAGCCGCTTCTGCAAAATGTTGTATACTGCGAATCCGAAGAGGATACCGGCAAGTACAATCATGATAATTTCCATCAGCGATCCCCTCCTTTTTGGCGCAGTTTGATAAGGGAATAGATTCCCAAAGCGGCAATAGCCAGTACAGTGATTTCAAATAAGGTATCCAGTCCCCGGAAATCGACGAGGATCACGTTTACGATATTGTCGCCGCCTCCAAGCTTATAGGAATACTTGACAAAATATTCTGAGATGCTAGGGAAGAGACGCTGACTGTAAGCAGCCAAGCCGACCAGCATCATCATAAGACCGCAAAGAGAGGCAATGAAGATATTGGTGATTTTCTTTGATCTTTTCTCTTTTCTTTCTTGCTCCATTTCCGGCAAATGGCGGAAGCACAGCAGGAATAGGACAACAGTAATTGTTTCGATACTAAGTTGCGTCAGTGCAAGGTCCGGCGCACGGAATAGGACAAACAAAATGGACAGACCGTATCCTACTACACCTAAAATGATGACTGCAGTCAGCTTTTTCTGTGATACAGTGCTTCCGAAGGCTGCGGCAATCATGATAAATGCTACCGCCAGCTCTGGTAAGCTTTGAGGAAGCGAGACGGGTGAAGTATCAATATTCCGCAGATCGAAGGAGTTCGTCCCGAACAAAATCACTAAGGTTACAATCGAGATAACGCTTATAATGATTGCATTATATTGTCGGATAGAACCGTTTACGATACGGTCATTTACTACCTTGGTTTGTTTTTCACTAGCTGACAGAAGAGATGCATAGACGATATTTCCAGACAACTTTCCTGGCAAGACATTGTATAGCACCGTCCAATATTTGCGAGTGATATACAATACGATGCCTAGAGCAACTACAATCAGAGACATGATAAAAGCAGGAACGAGGCCATGCCAGAAATGGATGCTATGTTCTTTCATTGTCTCACCGTAGACCGCATTTGCTGCTGGCTGCAATAAATGACGGCTGAACCAGTTCGGGAAAATACTTATCAATAGAACTCCTGAGACGAGCAATACAGGAGATGCCAGCATCCCGAACTTCGGATCATGGGCTTTTTCAGCTGTATCTTTCTCTGCCTTCCCTGTAAATGTACGGAAGTAAAAGTACATGCTGTACACAAATGTGAAGATACTGCCAGCCACAGCCACATAAGGTACGATATTTGCTAGTACAGCAGCAAAATCGGTTGAAAATGCACGGTCAGCTGTCAAATCCCAAGAGCTTGAGAAGAACTCCTCTTTACTATAAAACCCGTTCAGAATCGGCAGCGGCACACCAGCCATAGAGAAAGATGCCAGTATGCTAATTATTCCTGTCACAGGCATAAGCTTCCAAAGTCCTCCAAGCTTTCGGATATCCCGAGTTCCTGTCTCATGGTCGATGATCCCCACAGCCATGAACAAGCTACCTTTGAATGTTGCGTGATTAAGAATATGGAAAATAGCAGCAAAGATAGCCGCCTCCGTCCCATAACCGATCATCGCCATGATCATGCCTAGCTGACTGATCGTGGAGTAGGCTAAAATCCCTTTGAGATCTGTCTGCCTAACAGCCATATAAGACCCCCAGAACAAAGTGACGAGACCGATTATAGATACGGCAATGAAAAATGCTTCGCTTTCTTTAAGTACTGGAGTAAAGCGGAGCAAAAGGAATAGACCGGCTTTAACCATTGTAGCGGAGTGCAAGTATGCACTGACCGGTGTCGGAGCTTCCATAGCGTCCGGCAGCCAGATGTGGAATGGAAACTGAGCTGATTTTGTACATGCTGCTAGAAGCAAAAGCACGACAATCAGTGGGAACCAATCACTTGTTAGTATAAGGTCACCTTGTGTTAGTATTTCACGAATACTAGTAGTGCCGGTTACAAGGTGGAGAAGTACCAGTCCGCCGAGTAAGGCAAAACCACCAATGAAAGTGATTAACATTGATTTAAGGGCACCATCTGTGGAAGCCTTTCTAGTGAACCAGAAACTGATTAAAAGGAAAGAAGATACAGAAGTGAGCTCCCAGAAGGTGTAAAGGGCATAAATATTATCAGAAGTGACAATACCTAGCATAGCTCCCATGAACAACAGCAGATAAACATAGAAGGAGCCTAACCGTTCCTCGCGGTTAAGATAAAAGATAGAATAAAATGCTACAAGAGCACCGATACCGCTAATAAGTAAGGCGAAGAAAAGTGCCAGTCCATCAGTATAGAATGTTAAATCCAATCCAAGTGACGGTATCCAGCTGTATCGATATAGTATGTTGGTTTCCCCGCTAATCAGCAGAACGAGAAAGTATAGGAAGAGGGAGAGCGATGTAACAAACACCGCATATCCGGTATGTATCCTGTATTTGAATTTTGCGATGAATGGGATGCACATAGCAATTAAAAATGGCATCAAAATGGCAACGATCATATTATGGCAGTCCTCCTTTAAGATTTTAGCTCTCAATAGTTACTTCTAATTTATAAAGTTTCTAAAAAATCCTATACCCAATTGTAAAGTAATTTAACCATACACTGCAACATACATTAACTCCTTCAAGAAAGAAAAAAAGCCTTACCATTACGGCAAGACTGAGGGAGACGATGTTTAGCTGGTATAGCGGATCTTATGCGATAAGCCCCGTGACTGGATTTCTTTTTCTATTAGATGAATAAACTCTTGGCTCAAGTGGAGTTCGTTCGCCTTGTGGTAAGATTCGATCAGCAATTCATCAGACAGATGTTCCATCTTGCATTCCTCCTGATTGGAGATATCTTACTATCTTGCAGATCTTCTGTACGTGGGTTGGGGAGTTGATAAGTTATTAATAATGTATCACGAAAAAAATAGAGGGACAAGACGAGAGTTATCTACATAAAACTGTTCATAACCTGTAGATAAAGTGTTTATAAATATGCAGAATTGATTCATATTGCGGTTAATAATGTGGACATAGTTATCCACAAGAAGAAGAATGTAGAGATTTGTCGAAAGGTTTTACTTCAGAAATCATGTGTATTGCATAAAGAAAGGTCGAAAAAAAGGGGAACAATGAAAGATTTTTTTGAAACCGTAGCAAAAATGTCTTATGATGGGTAAGTAACTGTTGAAGTGTACGAGATCGGAGGAAATCCACAATGCTAAAGAAGTTCTTGCCGAACGAGCATGTGAAAAGCATTTTTGATATAAAGCCAGAGAAATTGAAAGCGCAAGGAATCAAAGGAATCATTACGGATCTGGATAATACCCTTGTTGCATGGGATGTCGCAGATGCTACGCCGGAAGTGACCAATTGGTTCAAGGAAATGCGCGCACACGATATTAAAATTACGATTATATCTAATAATAATGAGCAACGAGTGAAACTGTTTTCTGAACCTTTAGAGATTCCTTTCGTCTATAGCGCAAGAAAGCCGCTGGGACGAGCCTTCAAGCAGGCTGTCAAGCAGATGAACCTTCAGAAGGATCAGATTGTTATGATTGGTGATCAGCTCCTTACAGATGTATTAGGGGGCAATCTGGCCGGTTTCTATACGATCGTTGTGGTGCCAATCGTCAAAACAGACGGAAAAATCACCAGAATCAATCGGATGATCGAACGACGGATACTCAACTATTTCAGAAGAAAAGGAAAGATTACATGGGAGGAATGAATGTGGAAGAATTGATTTGCCAAGGTTGCGGAGCTCCGATTCAAACAGAGGACGCTTCCTTGCCGGGTTATATCCCTGCATCAGCATTGGGGAAAAGTGATGAGGTCATCTGTAAGCGCTGCTTCCGGCTCAAGCATTACAATGAAGTCCAGGATGTTGCAGTGACTGACGATGACTTCTTTACGTTGATTAGTGAAATCAATAACAAAGATGGCATTGTCATCAAGCTTGTGGATATATTTGATTTTAACGGTAGCTTCATTTCCAGCATCAAACGGCTTGTCGGAGACAAACCAATTATTCTGGTTGGGAACAAAGTGGACTTGCTTCCAAAATCGACAAATCACGAACGTGTTAAGCAGTGGTTGCGTGGGGCAGCCAAAGAATATGGTATTCAAGTGGCAGATGTACATTTGATTTCTGCAAAACGCGGAATCGGTATGTCGGAGCTTGAAGACAGCATTCAGGAATTGCGTGATGGACAGGATGTATATGTTGTCGGCAGTACGAACGTGGGCAAATCAACGTTCATTAACGCTTTGATCAAGCATTCAACAGGGATTAACGATGCAATCACGACTTCTTATTTTCCTGGTACGACGCTCGGATTCATTGATATCCCACTCGATGATACAAGCTCCCTTTATGATACACCAGGGATTGTTAACCGCCAGCAGATTGCCCATTATGTGACGGATAAGGACTTGAAAACCATCACACCGAATAAAGAAATTAAAGCACGCATCTTCCAATTGAACGATAAGCAAACGTTGTTCATTGGCGGTTTGGCACGCATCGATTTCGAAAAAGGGGAACGTCAGTCGTTTGTCTGCTATTTCTCCAACGCACTCGATATCCATCGTACGAAGCTTGAGAATGCGGATTCGCTTTACGAACGCCAAAAAGGAGAATTGCTTACCCCTCCATATCAGGAGCAGCTTGAGCACTTTCCGCCTTTAAAGAAGGCAGCATTCAGAATTAAAGATCAAAAAACGGATATTGTCATACCAGGATTAGGATGGATAACGCTGTCAGGTGAGCCTGCTTCGGTTACAGTCCATACACCAGAAGGAGTTCCTGCAACTATTCGCAGATCATTAATCTAAGGGGGAGCGAGAAGATGAAAATATTGAAGTTAGGCCTAATCGGCCATCCGGTGGAGCACTCTTTATCACCATGGATACACACACAATTCATGGAACAAGCTGGAATCGAAGGGGAATACAAGCTATATCCTATCGAACCAGATGTTTTTGATGAAAAAATTACAGCATTACTGCAAAGCGGGATTGATGGCTTCAATATTACAGTTCCATATAAACAGCGCATCATCTCATTCCTTGATGAACTAGATCCAGATGCAGCGAAAATCGGAGCTGTAAATACCGCAGTACGAAAGAACGGCAAATGGATCGGGTATAATACGGATGGATCGGGATATGTGCGTGCATTGGAACAGTTGATTCCCGCTCAAGAATCCTTGCATGTACTTATGCTTGGCGCAGGAGGAGCAGCTCGCGGCATATACCGGGCGCTGGTCGCTAATGGGTATCGCTATGTCGATATCGCCAATCGTACAGTTTCTAAGGCGGAGCAATTGCTGCAATTACAGGAACCGGAAACAATTACAGAGGTCCTGTCATATGAAGAAGCACAAAAGAAATTGGAAAGCTATGATATCATCATACACACATCAAGTGTCGGAATGAGCCCGCATGACCATGAGCAAATCATATCGTTAGCTAACCTAAAGCCTAATGCAGTGGTTAGTGATATCGTCTATAAACCGATTGAAACGATGCTGCTTCGCAGCGCCAAGCAGCAAGGAGCCACAATTCATCATGGCCATAGCATGCTTTTATATCAAGCACAGTACGCATTTGAAATCTGGTCAGGACAGCAAGTCATTATTGGAGACTTATTGAACCAACTGGAACAAAGATTAACGGAGGCATAATATGTTAACAGGTAAACAAAAAAGATATCTTCGCGCACAAGCGCATCATTTGAAACCAATTTTTCAGGTAGGGAAAATCGGTGTGAACGATAATATGCTCGTCCAAATCGGCGAAGCATTAGAAAAAAGAGAATTGATCAAAGTGAGTTTACTTCAGAATTGCCTCGATGAAAAAGAGGACGTTGCTGCAGCAATTGAAGAGGGTATAGGTGCCTCTATCGTTCAAATTATCGGCAGTACAATCATCCTTTATAGAGAATCAGAAGATAATAAACAGATCAAGCTGCCGTAAAGGAGTAAGACATGAAAAAAGTCGGGTTATTGGGGGGGACATTCGATCCGCCCCATCTCGGACATTTGTTCATTGCGCAGGAAGTCCAGCACAGACTTGGATTGGATGAAGTCTGGTTCATTCCTGCCCATGAAGCACCGCATAAACAGAAGTCCCAAACAGATGCGGTTCTTCGTCTCGAGATGGTGCAGGCGGCAATTGCGGAAAATCCTATTTTCCGTATGAATCCGATTGAGGTGGATCGTTTAGGCAAATCCTATACATTTGATACAATAAAGCTGTTGCAGGAAATGCATCCGAATACTGCATTCCATTTCATCATTGGTGCTGATCTGGTGGAGAGTCTGCACACATGGCATCGTATTGATGATTTGATTGAAATGCTGACATTCGTAGGTGTCGGCCGGCCTGGATATGATCTGGAGACAACATACCCTGTCACTTATGTCGATATCCCGGAGCTTGAGATATCCTCGAGCATGATCCGGGAACGCGTTGAACAGGGAGCTCCTGTACACTATCTTATTTCAGGCGCAGTGTTCGATATTATAAAGGAGCAAAAGCTGTATGCAGAGAGATAAGGCATTGGCGATCGTTGAAAAACAATTAAAGAAACCTCGGTATGAACATACTATCCGTGTAATGGATACTAGCATCAGACTGGCAAAACAGTATGGTGCAGATGAAAAGAAAGCTGAGCTGGCTGCTATTTTTCATGACTATGCGAAGTATCGGCCACTCGAGGAAATGAAACGCTGGATTGAATCAGAACGGCTGCCGAAAGACTTGCTGGATTATCACCATGAATTATGGCATGGTCCAGTAGGCGCGCTTATGGTAAAACGTGAAGTCGGCATTAGCGACCCGGAGATACTGCATGCAATCACCGTACACACCACTGGATGTGTTGGTATGTCGGTACTTGATAAAGTCGTATTTCTTGCAGATTATATTGAACCAGGCCGTGCTTTTCCCGGCGTGGATGATGTACGTAAAGTTAGTGAGAACAATTTGGATAAGGCGTGCTGGATGGCTTCCCGGAATACGATCAATATGCTCGTTTCGTTAAACCGGAAAGTATACCCGGACACTTTCCATGCTTATAATGATTTATTAAACTCTACTGGAGGTAACAAATAAATGGAAACTATTGATATAGCACAAATAGCAGCAAATGCCGCAGATGCGGTAAGAGGGGAAGACGTTGTCCTTTTGGAAATGAAGGAGGTCTCCTTGATTGCTGATTACTTCATGATTTGTCATGGAACGAGCGAGCGTCAAGTGCAAGCTATCGCTAGACGAATCAAAGAGAAAGCTGAAGAAGCTGGTGTAGAAGTGAAGCGTATGGAAGGAATGGAACAGTCAAGATGGGTTCTTGTCGATCTTGGAGATGTTGTTTGCCATGTATTCCATATCGATGAACGCAGATATTATAATCTAGAACGCCTGTGGGGAGACGCGCCGCAAGTGGAACCGGTATTCTCCCAAGAAAGCTGATGGCCGCATACGAGCGGCTTGCAGCCGTATATGAACGTCTGATGCAGGATGCGCCTTATGAGCCATGGCAGCAGTTCATGCAGGAGGTATTCCGTAAACACGCTCAAATCGAGATCAAAGAAATAGCCGATTTGGGTTGCGGAACGGGATATGTCACCAGGCAGCTGGCAAAGGCAGGATATCATATGACAGGTATTGATCAATCTGAGAATATGCTTGCCTATGCTGCTTCCCGCGATACAAAACAGCAAGTGCGCTGGATACAACAGGATCTGCGGGAGCTGGAGACAATTAAAGCAGATGCTGCGATTAGTATGTTTGATGTAGTTAACTATATTACGTTACCACATGATGTGCAGCAAGCTTTCAACCGGATATGGCAGATGCTTGCTCCCGGCGGTGTGTTCCTGTTTGATGTCCATAGCATACGGCATATTGAAGAGGACTTGGCTGGTGAGGTTTTTGCTGAAATTCATGACGACCTTTCTTATACGTGGTTCTGTGAAGCCGGCGAGGAAAAGGGAGAAGTATTTCACGACCTTACTTTCTTTACGAAAGAAACAGACTCGGATAAATACGATCGTTTTGATGAATATCATCATCAGCGTACATATTCCATTGATACGTATATCTCCTGGCTTGAGGAAGCGGGCTTTCGCGTGTGTGGAGTATACGGAGATTTTGATATAGAACGGACGGAGCACTTGGAACAAACAGATCGGCTGTTCTTTGCATGTGTTAAAAACCAGGAGGCATAATCTGCTACCTGGTTTTTTTATGCAGGAAAAGCTAAGTATGTGTCGAATTTTTAGTTGTACAATCCCTTTTGAATTGCTTCCTTTTCCTCTCGGAATTTTCGGTGAGTTGCTTGGAATAATAGCGGAAACTGTTCTGTGGTTTCCTTCTCCAGTACTGCTATTCCTTCTCCTGTAATACCGCCCTTCACACAAACCTTTTTAATCAGTTCATCCAATGTATAATGCCCGTTTGCCAATAAAGTCCCGAGTCCGATAAGCATTTCCGAAGTTAAATGGGTAGCTTGTTCTTTACTGATTTCAGTTTCCGCCACTGCACCATCGATAAATCGCTGTGCGAGGTAGCTGAAGAAAGCTGGTCCGCAGGAAACAATATCTGAAGCTACTCTGGTTATATCCTCTGGAATATAAAGAGGATTTGAATAACTGCTAACTAAATCGATTAGCGCAGCTTTATTTCGATTAGACAGACTCGTTCCGAATGTCAGCAGAGTCGTACCTGCTGCGGCCCTGTTTGTGATACTTGGAATCGCTCTTGCTACCTGACAAGGTACGAGTACTTCGAGATCTTCAATCGAATATGGACTAGTAATAGATACTAGTACTTGATCCTGCTGTAATAGAGGGTGGAGCTCGTGGCAGACACCTGGTAAATGCGGTGGCCTCACACATAGAAACAAAATATCAGCATAATCCGCAATTTGGCTAGTGGAATCTGCTACATGTATAGATGGAAAAGCTTTTTTCCATTGAAGTGCCTTTTCGGCAGAACGGTTCAAAATCATAATATCCTCTTGGGCGATTGATCCGGAGTTCACCCATGTTTCCAGTAACATGCCTCCCATATTGCCAACTCCGATTATTCCCCATTTCGTCATTTTAAACTCCTCCTCTGCTCATTTTCTGCTTGTTCCCATTTACGCTGCTACCCATTTTATGTTTTGAGGTTATAAAATATGAAAGGAGGTTCAAGGTGCAAATAATCAAACAATATAGCTGGGCTATCATACTGGCAGCTGTAGTATGCGTATTTTTAATTATGTGGATGAGGGAACCTAGAGGTGATGCTGCAGTGCAGCAACTTGAAGAAGTTAAAAATCCTTCTGATAATCAGATGCTCACAGAATCACCAGCTGAAAATCAAACTGCATCAGATAATGAGAAGGTCATGGTAGATATAAAAGGAGAGGTTCAGAATCCTGGTGTATACGAGCTTGCTCCAGACAGCAGAGTGGAACAGGCATTAAATGCAGCGGGAGGACTGACAGAGAACGCAGAGGGGCGAAGTATTAATCTTGCTCAGCGAGTGGCGGATGAACAGGTTATCTATGTAGCGGCTATTGGTGAAGCAGATGTGCCTGTTCAAACAGCGGGTTCGAGTACTTCCTCAGAGAAAATAAATATCAATCAAGCAGACAGCGAGGAACTGACAGAACTGAATGGCATTGGAGAAGCAAAAGCACAGGCTATCATTACCTTCCGTGAGGAAAATGGTCCGTTCACTTCGATCGAGCAGCTTACAGAAGTACCTGGCATCGGAGAGAAATCATTAGAGAATTTGAAGGATCAGATCAGCTTATAGAGCTGGTTGACGGATGAGAAAGGGGATTGTACACTTACTCTAGAAAAGGAAAGGTGGCGAAACGTCATGGAACGAATCGCATGGAATCAATACTTTATGGCGCAAAGCCACTTGCTGGCGCTGCGCAGCACTTGCCAGCGGCTGATGGTCGGTGCCACTGTAGTCCGCGATAAACGAATTATCGCCGGCGGTTACAATGGCAGTGTCACAGGCAGCAAGCACTGTGTCGATGAAGGATGCTATGTAATCGATGGTCATTGCGTGCGGACAGTACACGCAGAAATGAATGCTCTCTTACAATGTGCGAAATTCGGTGTTCCTACTGAAGGAGCTGAAATATACGTGACACATTTTCCATGCTTGCAATGCTGTAAAGCCCTAATACAAGCTGGCATCAAAACTGTCTATTATGCAAGTGATTATAAAAATCATCCTTATGCTGTTGATCTCTTTGCTGAAGCTGGTGTCACAACGGAACAGGTTGAGCTTGATGCAGTCGTAGTGGATACAAAGCCGCAAGAGACACGCAGTATGATGGAAAAAGTCGTGGACAAGCTCAAGCAGCTGGACGATACAGAAAGTCAACAACTCGCTGAAGAAGCTGTGTCTCGTTATCAACTCCGAAACAAAGAACGAATATGATCGGTAGATGGCATATTGTTGCGCTGGCAGCCCTTGGTGGAATGCTGGCGCATTCCTTACATTTTTCTATACTGCTAGTCATACTTGTTTGGCTGAGCCTGCTATATTACACAAGGCGTATTCGATTACCACTACTGCTTCTGTCTTCCATTGCCTCTCTTTTATTTTTCGGCAACAGTATCCTCGGGCAAAAAATTCCTCTCCAACTGCCACTTAATGAGCCGATTCAGCTCACATCCGCTATATCAGATCTTTCTGAAACAAAAGAACGAATTCAATTCACTGCAGAAGATCCTTCTGGTTCTGCCTCCATCCAGGTGACATATTTCAAACAAGAGGAGCAAGAAACTGTATCTGGTTTATCTGCAGGGGCCCAATGCGTTATTAAAGGAAGTCTTGTAAAGCCCGACCCTGCTACTAACCCAGGACAATTTAACTTTCAACACTATTTACGACAGCAAGGTATCTATTATGAGATAGAACTTCCGGATCTGGAGGATATCTCTTGTGCCGGAACATCACAATTCGGGCAGTTGTTAAAAGCAAGAACTGCGTTTTTGCATAAAACTGACAAGATCCTTGACCCTCATACCGCTGCATGGGTGCAAGCGATGATTGCTGGCGAAGATAGCAATTTAGATGAGGAAACAGTAGAGCTGTTCAATCGCTGGAGCTTATCTCATATTCTTGCCATTAGCGGCATGCATATAGCATTATTTTCTGCAATCCTCTTTTTTCTCCTCACAAAACTCCAGATTTTCACGATTGAGAAGACATATTGGTTTTTATTTGTCTTCCTGGCTGTTTATCCCGTATTTGCGGGCGGTGAGCCATCGGTATGGCGTTCCGCTTTAATGGTTATGCTCATCATGCTGCTTATGCGGTTTCGGATTAAACTGCCGATCATCGATAGTATCAGTATTGTTTTCATACTTTTACTCGTCCTCGATCCGTCTTATCTATACCATATTGGTTTCCAATTTTCGTTTTTAGTCAGCTTGGCACTGCTATTGTCAGCTCGTTTATACACTGGTTCCTTCATCAGTGCACTGCTGGAAACAAGCTTACTAAGTCAGCTAGTTATCCTTCCTTTACAGGTCTCTCAATTTTATTTCTTGAATCCATTGTCGGTTTTAATGAATCTATTCGCTATTCCGTTTTATACCTTTATTGCTATTCCACTTTTATTGTTAATCAGTATTCTCCTGTATCCTCTGCCACATTTTGCTGCTCTTATCGGAGAAGGTTTTCGATTTCTCAATGAATTAGTAATTCGATTTATTCAATGGATAGATGGTGTAGCTTTTTATCCTTGGGTAACAGGGGAGCTTCCGATAGGTATCTCACTGGTTTATTTTTTGGTTTTAATTCTATTTTGTTCTGCTTGGGAGGCAGGAAGGCGAAGAAAGGCTCTTTGGTACGGTGCTTTGCTCACCTCAATTCCACTTACAGCAGTATTGCTGCCTTATTCAAGCAGTACAGGATATGTAACCATGCTCGATATCGGACAAGGAGATGCGTTTGTTATTGAATTGCCTTATCGCAGAGGTGTTTATTTAATTGATGCTGCTGGCAGTATTGGAATGGACTTTCAGCCAACTGATAAGAATTTCGACCAAGTGATCAAACCATATCTGTATGAGCGGGGGATTGTTAAAGTGGACGGCATTTTTGCATCACATGCTGACCATGACCATATCGGAAGTATTGGTAAGCTGACAGAGGAATTTCATGTAGAATGGGTGCGTACATCGGTCTACTTTGACCGTTCAAAAGCTAGCCAGTGGCATTCAGATACAAAGATAGTTCCTTGGAGAGCTGGAGAGATGCTCCGTCTGTCAGGCTGGGAAATTCAGCTGCTAGCTCCTTTCCGCGACAAAAAGGACCCAAACAAGAATTCGCTTGTCATGTATACGATGCTGGGTGGGAAGAGCTGGCTTTTTACTGGGGATATTGGCAAAGAGGAAGAAAAGGAAATCATTCGGCGGTACCCGTCAATGCAAGCGGATATTCTGAAGGTCGGGCATCATGGCAGCAATACATCGACTGATCCAGCATTTCTTCTGCAATTGAAGCCGGAGACAGCGCTTGTCTCTGCTGGCAGGAACAACCGATATGGTCATCCATCGCCAGAAGTGGTGGATAGCTTGTTACAACAAAACATCCGTATCTGGCGTACAGATACGGATGGGGCGGTCGTCTATGCCTTCTCAGGAAAGACAGGCACATTTAGCCCGTTCCTTCCATAAGATACGGTAGTTATAAATGAGGCAAATGAACTTACCACAGGCAACAGGTACTTACCTCGATTAGCAAGAGTTGTCACCTATAACTTGAGTGCTATCAGGATAACCTAGAGGTAAGAAAACACCGCTTCGCGTTACAGCCTCCGGAGCTGGCTAACAAGAGCGTTCATATAGATTGGGGGGGAACATTCCAATGTTCTCCTCTGTTCCACCTTGCGTTAATTCCTATTTGCCGATACGATAAACAGTAGGATTACGTAGGAGTGAGAACATGTCATATACTGACGCTTTAAAAGCAATCAAGAAAAAGGATTTTTCACCTATATACTTACTATATGGCACGGAGTCTTATTTCATGCAGGATATAAAGGTAAAAATAGAGAAACAATTCGCCCTTTCCGATGGAACAAATGTTTCTGTCTACGATTTGGAGGAAACCCCGATCCAGGAAGTTATTGCGGATGCAGAGGAATATCCTTTTTTCAGTGAACAAAAATTAATACTTGCTTACCATCCTTTCTTTTTGAAAGCTAAGCCGGATAAGTCTGCAGTGGATCATCGTTTAGAGAGTTTGGAGCAGTATGTAGAAAATCCAGCTGCTTGGACAACACTTGTTTTGTTAGCTCCGTATGAGAAGGTGGATGAGCGCAAAAAAGTTATTAAAAGCATTAAAAAGACAGGACAGGCTGTCGCCTGTTTGCCGGTTAAAGAATGGGATTTATCAGATTGGATCGTTACGTTAAGCAAGGAGCATCAAATTGTGCTGGAGGATGCAGTCGCTGATTTGCTCATCCAGGAGGCTGGAACCGACCTTTCCATGCTGCGCGGAGAAATTGAGAAGCTTGCTCTCTATGCAGGTGAAGGAAGTAAAATAACCTTGGAGATGGCGGAATCACTTGTTTCCCATCAGCAGACAAGCTCTGGATTAAAGCTTGTTGACAGCTTAATGGCAGGTGACTTGGCCAAGGCGATATACATCTTCCATGATCTGATCAAACTGAAGGAGGAGCCAATTGCTTTGATTGCGCTGCTTGCTTCCCAGTTCAGGACAATACTTCATGTAAAGCTTCTGAAACATAAAGGGTATAACCAAGCGAAGATGGCAGAAGTAACGAAAGTTCATCCGTTTGTGATCAAGCTTGCCTTGAAGCGGGAAGCACACTTTT
This sequence comes from Terribacillus saccharophilus, assembly GCA_900110015.1. GTDB lineage: Bacteria > Bacillota > Bacilli > Bacillales > Amphibacillaceae > Terribacillus > Terribacillus saccharophilus. Next base: position 327,597 of record FOCD01000001.1, read on the forward strand.
CTGAAGAAGAATTGAAGCATATTCTATTTTTAGCTGCCGAGACGGATGCGGATATGAAGCAGGGACGTATGGAGAAGAATCTAGCGTTTGAACTTTTACTTCAGCAAATAGTGACAATACGAAAAAAAGCCCGAATGGTTTAATAAACCACCGGGCTTTTTCTATTAAAAAACGATTCCTTCTAAAGGAATCGTTCTTCTAAGCATATTATGCGCCAATAGAGTTAACTTTTTTAGTCAAGTTAGACTTCTGACGGTTAGCTTTGTTGCGGTGGATAACACCACTTTGTGCAGCTTTATCAATTTTGCTTGAAGCTGTTAGAAGAGCTGTTTTAGCAGTAGCAGCATCATTGTTGGAAACAGCAGTTTCCACGTGTTTCACTGCAGTACGCAAGTCGCTTTTCAAAGCTTGGTTTCTTAGACGGCTATCGTTGTTTACACGAACGCGTTTAATCGCTGATTTAATATTTGCCATGTTTGATTCACCTCCGGCACATTTCATCTTACAACAAAAGCCATTGTACCAAAGCGGAGCGATGTTTTCAACAATTCTTTTCGCTGATGGTGTCACTTTTCGTATGATTTGCTGTTAATCTGCTTAAGCTAATGCTGACATTTTTGAAAAGTGGAGGGATAGTTTTGATCAAGCAGCTGCAAGTACGGACGGATTTAGCTATTGAAGCAAAGGATCTATATACATCGAGTGAACAGAAACAAGGAACAGCAGCAGGTATCTCAGTTACAGAGAAAAAAACAGAAGGTATTACCGTTAATTATGTACAAGTGAACGAAGAAGGATCAAAGCAGATAGGCAAGAAACCAGGTATCTATATTACGATTCATACTGAGGCGGTAAAGAATCAGGACACAAAGCAGGAAGAAGAGACAGCACTTGTACTTGCCAAGGAACTGGAACAAATGCTGGCCGAGAACAACATTCCGACGAATGCTACTGGTTTGATAGTCGGACTAGGAAACTGGAATGTGACACCGGATGCTTTGGGACCAGATGTGATTGAAAAAATAATGGTTACTAACCATTTATTCAAGCTTCAGCCGGAGTCAGTGGAAGAAGGTTACCGGCCGGTTAGCGCCATATCACCAGGCGTAATGGGTACGACAGGTATCGAGACAAGCACTCTTATACACGGAATTATTGAAAAAACGAAGCCAGACTTTGTTATAGCAGTGGATGCTTTAGCAGCACGATCAGTCAGTCGTGTGAATAGTACAATCCAGTTATCCGACACAGGTATTCATCCAGGCTCTGGTGTAGGAAATAAACGGAAAGAGCTTAGCAAAGAAACACTTGGTATTCCTGTTTTCAGTATTGGCGTTCCTACAGTTGTTGACGCGGTCTCGATTACGAGTGATACAATCGATTACCTTTTCAAGCATTTTGGAAGAGAGTGGAATGAAAAGGATAAGCCTTCAAAGGCCCTTGTGCCGGCAGGGATGCGTTTTGGAAAAAAGGAACTGACAGAAGAAGACTTGCCAAGTGAGGAAAAGCGCCAGGCAATATTCGGAATGGTTGGCGGTCTTACTGAAGGGGAAAAGCGTCAGCTGATTCATGAGGTACTCACACCGCTTGGACATAACCTTATGGTAACACCGAAAGAAGTGGATGGATTCATTACCGATATGGCACATGTCATAGCAGCTGGTATTAATGGAGCTTTGCATGAAAAGGTCAATCCGGCGAATCTCTCGGATTACACTCGCTGATTTCTTTCAGAGGTTCTACTTCGAGCTTCTCTCTCATAGATTCTAGTAGAGTTCAACTAGATTCAAAAAGAGAGGAGCTTCTTTCTTGGGAAAAAAGAAGAACAGCTATAATCGAAAGCGTTCAGGCGTACTGTTTATATATAAGCGGACACTCATACTTGTCGGCTCCATCCTTTTTCTATTGACCGGTATAGCGGCGTTAACTTCTGCTGGGCCGGCATACCGGTTGTCCTCACAAGCGATCACAGATTGGACAAGGCAGCTCGACAGCAGCATTTATCTGCATATACTTGGCAACGAAAACAAGATTTTCGAAAGTGTTAGACCAGAGGAAGCTCCATCAATCCAACTGTCTGCCGTTCTTATGCAAATGCTGACAACAATCAAACCGGATGACCCGCGTACTTTACTTGGCTCCGAAATACCAGGTTTCTCCCTATACGAGAACCAGATTGTCATTGCAGGAGAAGGGACAAACTATACGAACCTGCCAATTGAGTCGGCGCAGCCAGATCATGTTATCGAGGAAGAGCCAACTCAAGAGAAGGAAGAAGAAACACCATCAGAAGAAAATCAGAATCCACCTGATGATAGTCAGGAACAAAAGGATGAGGAGCCTGCGCCTTCAACAGGCGAAAAAGATGTTGTTTTTATTTACCATACGCATAATCAGGAGTCCTATCTGCCTTCCTTAGATGCTGACCAGAAAGATAGCGCTTATAACAAAAACTCTAATGTCACCGATGCTGGGGAAGCAATGGCCAAACGGTTGGAAGAGCTTGGTATCGGAACAATTGCTGACCAGACGGATATAGGAGCCATCTTAAATGAAAATGGCATGGCTTATCATCAATCCTACGATGCTTCAAGAGGAGTAGTTGAAGCTGCTGTAGCAGAACACAAAGATGTTTCCTTTGTTTTCGATATTCACCGTGACAGCTTGAAACGAAAAGACACGACGAAGGAAATTGAAGGTGACATATATGCAAAAGTTGTTTTTGTTGTCGGTGCTGAAAATAAAGAATATGAAAAGAATCTGAAGCTCGCAACGGATCTGCACAAAAAAATTGAAGCCAAATATCCTGGTCTGAGCCGGGGTGTTATTACAAAACAAGGTGCAGGAGTCGACGGAATTTACAATCAGGATGTTTCTGACAAAGCAGCCCTCTTAGAAATTGGCGGAGCGGAAAATACATTGGATGAAGCAACAAGAACTGCGGAATTGTTTGCAGAGATATTTGCTGAGTATTACTGGGAAGCAGAAAAAGTTCAAGGAGGACAAGCGGAATGAAATATGTAGTGGTTGTTCTGACGATGCTGACATTGTTCTTTGGCGGTATTTTAATCGGGATGGAAAAAGAGGATGTCCAGCAGGCAGAGCAGCCGCCCGCTGTGCAGCAGCAGGACGGACAGCTGACTGCATCTTCCTCATTTGAGGGTGCAAAAAGCGAACCGGTGCTTGAAAATACAGCACCTGTATCGGATGAGGGAGCAGATAGCTCCATCGTCCAGCAGCTGGCGAGCGGACTTGGAAGTCTATTCACTGGTATCTGCTCTGTCATCATTACAGCAATTGAACAGCTTTCCATTGCTTTGTTCGGCTGAGGCAAAAGCGCTTAAAAACATTGAATAAACAGGGCGCAATTGCTATAATCAATGCTAGTTATTGTTACGGTTGCTTCTTATGGGGCAGCTTCGGACAATTTAGGAGTGATTTTGATTGGTAGAGACAAACAGACGAAATCAGCAGCATGTGCGGAATTTCTCGATCATTGCACACATCGATCATGGAAAGTCTACACTGGCTGACCGTATTCTGGAGAAGACGAAAGCTCTTACTGCGCGTGAAATGAAGGCGCAGTATTTGGATGCGATGGATTTGGAAAGAGAGCGCGGCATCACAATTAAGCTGAATGCAGTGCAACTTGAATACGAACGGGAAAATGGCGAGAAATATATATTCCATTTGATAGATACACCGGGACATGTAGATTTTACATATGAGGTATCCCGGAGTTTGGCAGCCTGTGAGGGTGCCATCCTTGTAGTGGATGCAGCTCAGGGTATCGAAGCCCAAACATTGGCCAATGTATACTTGGCGATGGATAATGACTTGGAAATCATCCCCGTTATCAATAAGATCGATTTACCGAGTGCTGATCCAGAACGGGTTAAACAGGAAATCGAGGATGTTATTGGAATTGATGCGAGTGACGCGATTCTGGCATCAGCTAAAGCAGGAATCGGTATAGAAGAGATTTTAGAGGCAATTGTTGACCGAATCCCACCACCGAAAGGAAATGAGGAAGCGCCGTTAAAAGGTTTGATCTTCGACTCCTTGTATGATTCCTATCGCGGTGTTGTTGCGTATACTTGTATTAAAGAAGGTTCCGTAAAAGTCGGCGACAAGATTCACATGATGGCTACCGGCAAGGAATTTGAAGTCAATGAAGTCGGTGTATTTAATCCGGCACCAGTCAAAAAGGACGAGCTAGTCGTTGGTGACGTTGGCTACTTGACTGCCTCTATTAAAAACGTAAGTGATACGCGGGTAGGGGACACGATTACATTAGCGAATAATCCTGCCAGCGAGGCATTGCCTGGCTATCGCCGATTGAATCCGATGGTTTATTGCGGATTGTTCCCGGTTGATGCAAGTAATTACAACGATTTGCGTGAAGCTCTGGAGCGATTAGAACTGAACGATAGTTCCTTGCAATATGAAGCGGAGACATCCCAGGCACTTGGCTTTGGATTCCGCTGTGGTTTCCTTGGACTTTTGCACATGGAGATCATCCAAGAACGGATTGAACGTGAATTCAATATTGATCTGATCACTACAGCACCAAGTGTTATCTACAATGTTGTCATGACCGATGGCAGCGAAGTGCGAGTCGACAACCCGGCGGCTTTGCCAGATGCACAATCACGTACGGAAGTGCAAGAGCCATATGTAAAAGCGACAATCATGGTACCAAATGATTACGTCGGTACAGTCATGGAGTTATGCCAGAAGAAACGCGGTGATTTCCAGGACATGCAATATCTGGACGATGTTCGTGTAAATGTCGTTTACGAAATTCCGCTTTCTGAGATCGTCTATGATTTCTTCGATCAGCTAAAATCTCAAACCAAAGGGTATGCAAGCTTCGATTATGAATTGGTAGGCTACAAGGCATCCGATTTGCAGAAGATGGATATTCTTTTGAATGGTGACACAATAGATGCGTTATCCTTCATCGTACACCGTGATTTTGCTTTCGACCGCGGTAAAGCAATAGTAGAAAAGCTGAAGGCGTTAATTCCGCGTCAGCAGTTCGAAGTACCAGTTCAGGCTGCAATCGGAAATAAGATTGTTGCCCGTTCCAACATTAAAGCGATGCGTAAAAATGTCTTGTCCAAGTGTTATGGAGGGGATATATCTCGTAAGCGTAAATTACTTGAAAAGCAAAAAGAAGGTAAAAAACGAATGAAGATGGTTGGTTCCGTGGAAGTTCCACAGGAAGCGTTCATGGCCATCTTGCAAATGGACGACGAATAAAAAACAGACAACCCTTGTCCTTAATCAGACAAGGGTTTGTCATTGCGGAAGGAGGCAGCATGATGAACGAAGTGAAATCCGCTTATATTCATATACCTTTTTGTGAACAGCTTTGTCATTACTGCGACTTCACGAAATTTTTCTATCGGGAAGATAGTGCAGATGAATATGTAGAAGCACTACGGAAGGAAATAGAGCATTATGTTCCGAACAAACAGCAAATGAACACGATTTTCGTTGGCGGCGGTACACCGACGGCATTAAATATGCAGCAGCTGGAGCATGTACTAAAGAGTGTGGACAGCGCATTTGATGTTCACGCAGCCAGAGAATATACATTTGAAGCAAATCCGGGGGATCTGACATTAGAGAAAGCTAAGCTGCTAAGGCACTACGGTGTAGATCGAATTTCCCTTGGCGTTCAAGTGTTCGATGATAAACTATTGGAGGCCATCGGTCGTGTTCACCGCGTCAAACATGTGTATGAAAGTCTTGATCTGTTAAAACAGGCTGGCTTTGACAACATAAGTATTGACTTGATTTATGCTCTGCCGGGACAAACATTGGAGCAGTTTGGGCATACTGTGGAAGAAGCCTTACAGTTCGATTTGCCACATTATTCTTCTTACTCACTCCAGATTGAACCAAAAACAGTCTTTTATCAGCGTTACAAAAAGGGTACATTGAAAAAGGCGCCAGAAGAACTAGAAGCAAACATGTACAATCTGCTGCGCGATGAAATGAAATCACACGGCAGAGAGCAGTATGAGGTGAGCAACTTCGCGCTGCCGGGCAAGGAAAGCCAGCATAATCTTGCATACTGGAATAATGATTTCTACTATGGACTTGGAGCAGGTGCTCATGGGTACTTGCCGGGACGACGCGTTATTAACATTCGCCCACTTCCTGCTTATTTAAAACAAGCGAATGAAAATGGTATTCCAGTTTTGCATGAAGAATCTATTGGCCGCAAAGAGCGCATCGAGGAGGAGCTTTTCCTTGGGCTTCGGAAGAAATCCGGAGTAAGCAAAGCAAGTTTCCGTAATAAATTCGGTATCGAGCTCACAGATGTTTATCGCAAACCTCTGGATCTGCTAATAAGCAAAGGCTGGCTCACAGAAGATGCTGAACATGTTGCCATGACCGAAGACGGATTCTTGTTCGGAAACGATGTATTTCAGGAGTTCCTTTTAGAAGAAGAACCGGCAAGCGTTTCGAATTGACAATTTTTCTAGGCTTTGTTACCTTATATGTATATTTAGCACTCCCCATAAACGAGTGCTAATCGAGGTGATGATCATGCTGACAGAAAGACAGCTGCGTATCCTTCAGGTTATAGTCGACGATTTCATTCAAACGGCGCTGCCGATCGGTTCGCGTGCTATCTCCAATAAGCAGGACGTTGCCTATAGTGCTGCAACGATTCGTAATGATATGGCTGAATTGGAGCAGCTTGGCTTGATCGAGAAGACGCATACCTCATCCGGAAGAATACCTTCCGAAAAGGGCTATCGCTTCTACGTGGATCATCTATTGACACCGTTTCATTTGTCGCGCCAGGATACGTCAGCAATCAAACAGACATTTTCGACTAATATTCGTCAGATGGAAGAAGTCGTACAGCAATCCGCAGCTTTGCTTTCAGAGCTGACCAACTACACAAGTATCATTTTGGGGCCGGAAATGCTGGAGACGAAGCTTAAGCATATTCAGATTCTGACTTTGTCGGACTTTAGTGCTGTCATGATTTTAGTGACAGACACTGGTCATGTGGAACATAAATCCTTCCGAATACCGGATGGGATGGACCATGCAGAAATGGAAAAGGTAGTCAATATCCTGAATGACCGTTTGGCTGGCGTACCGCTTATGATGGTGCCCGGCAGACTGAAGTCAGAAGTACAGGAATTGCTTAAGCAGCACACCGTCCATTTTGACACAATGTTCGCCTATCTGCGCTCGTTCATGGAAACGGAACAGCCGCTTAAGCTCTATTTCGGCGGCAAAACAAACATTCTGATGCAGCCCGATTTTCAGGATTTGAATAAGCTGCGAAGCTTATATACGATGATTGAGGAAGAAGGCGAGACGATCGCGCGTCTTCTTAAGGGAGAACAGAATGGTCTGCATGTTTCCATCGGCACAGAGAACAAACTGAGTGCGATGCAGGATTGCAGCTTTGTCACTGCGAGCTATACAGCGGATGGCATACACATGGGAACAGTTGCCTTGCTGGGTCCTACCAGAATGGAATATTCCCGGGTAATGTCGTTAATGCATGTCTTAACGAACAAACTGACCAGCGCCTATCAGGACTGGCAGAAATGAGTTGAATATGGCTTGCTTCACCGCAAGCCTTTCATATAAGCAATGCTTTTCAGGAGGTGACCATCATGGCAAATGAAGAAAAAGAAAAAGTAAATGAAACCGAAGAGCAGGAAGCTGTTGAAGCAGAAGTTATTGACGCAGCCCCATCTGAGGAATCCGAAACTAACAATGAAGGCAGCGAACGACTCACGCAGCTCGAGCAAGAAAAAAACGAGATGTACGACCGTCTGCTTCGCTTGCAGGCTGAGTATGATAACTTCCGCAAGCGTACACAGAAGGAAAAGGAAGCTGCCAGCAAATATAGATCTCAGGATTTGGCGGAAGCTTTGCTTCCAGTTGTCGACAACTTGGATCGCGCCCTTCAAACTGTTCAGGATGAAGAAGCGAATAAAGGTTTCGTCGATGGTATTCGCATGGTACATCGTCAGTTATTAGATGCTTTCGACAACCAAGGTATCGAAACTATCGAAACTGTTGGACAGACTTTCGATCCGCATTTGCACCAAGCAGTTATGCAGGTGGAAAATGACGAATACGAACCAAATACTGTCGTACAGGAATTGCAAAAAGGCTATAAACTGAAAGACCGTGTCATTAGACCGGCTATGGTTCAAGTGAATCAATAAAGCACTACATATGCTGTAGAGGAGGAAAAATACAAAATGGGTAAAATCATTGGTATTGACTTAGGTACAACAAACTCTTGTGTGTCCGTAATGGAAGGTGGAGAAGCTCGCGTTATTCCGAACCCGGAAGGTAACCGCACAACTCCATCGGTTGTAGCATTTAAAAACGGAGAAAGACAAATCGGTGAAGTGGCGAAGCGTCAGGCTATCACGAACCCGAACACAATCCAATCCATCAAACGTCATATGGGTACGGATTACAAAGTGGAAATCGAAGGCAAGTCTTACACGCCTCAAGAAATTTCTGCAATCATCTTACAGTACATTAAATCTTTCGCTGAAGATTATCTAGGTGAAACGGTTGATAAAGCAGTTATCACAGTTCCTGCTTACTTCAACGATGCAGAGCGTCAAGCAACTAAAGATGCTGGTAAAATTGCTGGTCTTGAAGTAGAACGTATCATCAATGAACCAACAGCTGCAGCACTTGCTTACGGTATCAATACAGAAGAAGATCAAACTATCCTTGTTTATGACCTTGGCGGCGGTACATTCGACGTTTCCATCCTTGATATTGGCGATGGTACATTCGAAGTAGTTTCTACTGCAGGTGATAACCGTCTTGGTGGTGACGATTTTGACCAAGTGATCATTGATCATCTTGTAGCAGAATTCAAAAAAGAGAACGGCATCGACCTTTCTAAAGATAAAATGGCTATGCAGCGTTTGAAAGATGCAGCTGAAAAAGCGAAGAAAGATCTTTCTGGTGTAACGCAAACACAAATTTCCCTTCCGTTCATCACGGCTGGAGCAGAAGGTCCGCTTCACTTGGAGCTTTCTCTTTCCCGTGCGAAATTCGATGAGATTTCTGCTGATTTGGTAGAGCGTACAATGGGCCCAACTCGTCAAGCACTTCGTGATGCTGATCTTTCTGCAAGCGAAATTGACAAGGTTATCCTAGTTGGTGGTTCTACTCGTATCCCAGCTGTTGTGGAAGCAATCAAAAAGGAAACTGGTAAAGATCCTTCTAAAGGCGTTAACCCCGATGAAGTAGTTGCACTTGGTGCAGCAATTCAGGGTGGTGTCCTTCAAGGTGATGTGAAAGACGTTGTACTTCTTGACGTTACTCCACTTTCCCTAGGTATCGAAACTATGGGCGGCGTATTTACGAAATTGATCGAACGTAACACGACAATTCCGACTAGCCATTCTCAAGTATTCTCTACTGCTGCTGATAATCAGACAGCTGTTGATATCCATGTTCTTCAAGGTGAACGTGAAATGGCTTCTTACAACAAAACGCTTGGTCGTTTCCAATTGACGGATATCCCGCCAGCACCACGTGGTGTACCGCAAGTTGAAGTATCTTTCGATATCGACTCTAACGGTATTGTTAACGTACGTGCGAAAGATCTTGGCACAAACAAAGAGCAATCCATTACAATCAAGTCTTCTTCAGGTCTTTCTGATGAAGAAGTAGAAAAAATGGTAAAAGAAGCAGAAGATAATGCTGAGGAAGATAAAAAACGCCGCGAAGAAGTAGATCTTCGCAACGAAGCTGATCAGCTTGTCTTCCAAACAGATAAAACATTGAAAGATCTTGCTGAAAATGTTTCTGAAGAAGATAAACAAAAAGCAGAAGCAGCGAAAGAGGAACTTAAGAAAGCATTGGAAGGTTCCGACTATGAAGACATCAAAGTGAAGAAAGATGCACTTTCCGAGCAAGTTCAAGCATTGTCTGTAAAATTGTATGAGCAAGCAGCACAGGCTCAGCAAGCACAGCAAGAGCAAGGCGGAGAGCAAGCAGGCGACGATGTCGTAGATGCTGATTTCGAAGAAGTAGACGATAAAGACAAAAAGTAAGACGATAAGTAAAATCTAGTATCACCCGACAAGTCAAAGCCGCTTCCAGAGCAGCTTTGACTTGTTACATGTTTAGCGCATTTGCTGCCTTTATGGCTTAATGGTATGATAAAATTTATGTAAAGATGAGAGTCGGGAGAGTGATTGTCAGTGAGTAAGCGGGATTACTACGATGTGCTTGGTGTCGGTAAAGAGGCCTCGAAGGAAGAAATAAAAAAAGCATATCGTAAACTTGCGCGCCAATACCACCCAGATGTGAATAAGGCGGAAGATGCAGCCGATAAGTTCAAAGAGGCAAAAGAAGCCTATGAAGTACTCGGCAATGAACAAAAGCGTACCCAGTATGATCAGTTTGGCCATGCCGGACCGCAGAGCCAAGGCTTCGGCGGAGCTGGAGCTCAGGATTTTGGCGGGTTTGGCGACATATTCGATATGTTCTTCGGTGGCGGCGGACGCCGCAGTGATCCGAATGCGCCTCGTCAAGGTGCAGATTTACAATACACAATGACGCTTAGCTTTGAGGAAGCAATCTTCGGAAAAGAAACCGATATTGAGATTCCAAAAGAAGAGGAGTGTGATACTTGTCACGGTTCTGGAGCTAAACCAGGCACCAAGCCGAAGACTTGTACGCATTGTAACGGAAGCGGACAGCTTAATGTGGAACAAAATACACCATTCGGCCGTGTTGTGAACCGCCGTGTATGTAATACATGTAATGGAACAGGTAAAATCATTCCGGACAAGTGTAAAACATGCAGTGGTTCCGGTCGTGTGCGCAAACGCAACAAAATCCATATCAAAGTACCAGCAGGCATCGATGATGGACAGCAGATCCGCGTATCAGGTAAAGGAGAAGCTGGTGTCAATGGAGGACCTCCAGGAGATCTTTATGTTGTCATTCAAGTCCGCAGTCATGAGTTCTTTGACCGGGAAGGCGACAATATTTATTGTGAAATGCCGATTACATTTGCTCAAGCAGCACTTGGTGATGAAATTGAAGTGCCGACAGTTCATGGCGCAGTGAATCTTAAGGTTCCTGCAGGTACTCAAACCGGACGCACATTCCGTTTGAAAGGCAAAGGTTCACCAAATGTTCGCGGATATGGCCAAGGAGATCAGCATGTAAAAATTCGTGTTGTAACACCTACAAATTTGTCTGACCGTCAGAAGGAACTTTTGCGTGAACTCAATGATATTAGCGGTAATGACCCAACTGATGAACAGCATGACAGCATTTTTACACGTATGAGACGTGCGTTCAAAGGTGAGTCTTAATAAAAGGAGTGACGTGTACGTGAAATGGGCGGAGCTGTGTATCCATACTACGAATGAAGCGATTGAGCCGATTTCGAATATCCTGCATGAAGCAGGTGCCAGCGGTGTAGTGATCCAAGATCCAGAGGATTTGGTCAAGGATCACAAAACAACTTTTGGTGAAATTTATGCGCTGGATCCGAATGATTATCCGGCAGAAGGCATCTTTGTGAAAGCATATTTGCCACTTAACAGTTTTTTGAATGAATCGGTGAATGAAATCAAAGCTGCGATTACAAATCTGAGAGAATATCAGATTGACATTGGTGCTAACGAAGTGTCGGTCAGTGAAGTAGATGAAGAAGATTGGTCTACAGCTTGGAAGAAATACTACAAACCAGTAAAGATCTCTGAAACGTTCACTATCATACCGACATGGGAAGAGTATACACCAGTAGCAAGCGATGAAGTGATTATGGAACTTGATCCCGGCATGGCTTTTGGTACAGGGACTCATCCGACGACAGTACTAAGTGTACAGGCAATCGAACGTTATATAAGTAAAGGCGACATTGTTATTGATGTTGGTTCCGGTTCTGGTGTGCTGAGCATCGCTGCAGTATTGCTTGGTGCTCAGCATGTACACGCATTTGATCTCGATGATGTAGCGGTAAACAGTACTAAAATCAATGCCGAGCTGAATCAAACTGCTGACCGCATTACGGCCAGTGCGAATAATTTGCTTGAAGGCGTTGAGGTTGAAGCGGACGTTATTGTATCTAATATCCTTGCTGAAATCATCTTGAAATTTACAGATGACGCATACAAATTGATCAAACCAGGCGGTCTGTTCATTACGAGCGGCATTATCAGTCAGAAGAAAGGCGACGTAAAAGACGCCTTGATCGCATCTGGTTTCGATATTGTTGAAGTCAATGAAATGGAAGATTGGGTCGCCATCATTGCAAAGAAGAATTAAGGCAGAGGTGAGCGTATGCAGCGCTATTTCGTAGAACCTGCCAATTGGCAGGATAACCGGATTACATTGAATGGACAGGATGCCCATCATATTATTCGCGTAATGCGGATGAAAACAGGTGACACAATCATCTGTGTTCATCCGGATGGGCATGCAGCAAAATGTGAGATTGATGAATTGGCGTCAGATCATGTTACTGTATCCGTATTAGAAAAAGTTGACATGAATACTGAAATGCCGGTATCAGTGACGATTGCCCAAGGACTTCCCAAGGGTGACAAATTGGAATGGATTGTGCAAAAAGGAACGGAATTGGGTGCATCTGCATTTGTCCCTTTCCAAGCTGCTCGATCCGTTGTAAAATGGGACGAGAAAAAGAAGGACAAGAAGCGGCAGCGGCTCGAAAAGATTGCCAAAGAAGCTGCAGAGCAGTCCAGTCGTTTAATTATCCCTGCGATCGAAGATGTGCAATCATTCCAAATGCTGCTTGATAGCAGCGATACATATAAGCACAAATTGTTCGCTTATGAAGAAGCGGCAAAAGGGTTTAAGGCAGAGCCGCTTCGCTCTGTATTCCAGCACATTTCACCATCAGACAATGTGCTTGTCGTAATCGGACCAGAGGGCGGGTTCAGTGAATTAGAAGCAAATGCGCTTCAAAATGCAGGTTTTGCACCTATCAGGCTCGGGCCTCGTATTTTACGCACGGAAACCGCACCATTGTATATGTTGGCTAGTCTATCGTACCATTTTGAAGAATGAGGTGTTTTACCATGCCTACAGTGGCATTCCACACATTAGGTTGTAAAGTAAACCATTATGAGACGGAAGGTATTTGGCAGAAGTTCAAAGCTCAGGGCTATGAAAGGGTAGATTTTGATCACCAGTCTGACGTGTATGTAGTCAACACATGCACCGTTACGAACACTGGGGATAAGAAAAGCCGCCAAGTCATCCGCCGGGCAGTACGCAAAAATCCAGAAGGTGTCATTTGTGTTACCGGGTGTTATGCGCAGACTTCACCTGGTGAAATTATGGAGATTCCGGGAGTGGACATCGTTGTAGGTACCCAGGGCCGGGACAAAATGATTGAGCATATCGAGGAATTCAAGGTGAAGAAGGAACCGATCAACGGAGTCTCGAACATCATGAAAAACCGCGTCTTTGAGGAAATGGATGTACCTGCCTTTACTGATCGTACGCGTGCGTCATTGAAAATTCAGGAAGGCTGCAATAACTTCTGTACTTTCTGTATCATACCTTGGTCCCGCGGATTGCTTCGCTCCCGTAACCCGGAGGACGTCATGAAGCAGGCTCAGCAGCTTGTGGATGCTGGATACAAGGAAATCGTCCTTACTGGAATCCATACTGCAGGATATGGTGAGGATATGCAGGATTACAATTTTGCAAAATTGCTGCGAGAATTGGAAAATAACGTACGCGGATTGAAACGAATTCGTATTTCATCCATTGAAGCAAGTCAGATAACAGATGAAGTTATCCAAGTACTGGATGAATCTGAGAAAATCGTACGCCATTTGCATATACCGCTTCAATCTGGTTCTGATTCCGTTTTGAAACGCATGCGCCGTAAGTATTCTTCAGACTTCTATCGCAGCAAAATTGATAAAGTGAAGAAGGCTTTGCCTAATCTTGCCATTACAAGTGATGTGATTGTTGGATTCCCAGGTGAGACAGAAGAGGAATTCATGGAAACATATCGTTTCATTCAGGAAGTCGGCTATAGCGAGCTTCACGTGTTCCCGTATTCCAAACGTACCGGAACGCCTGCTGCACGTATGACGGATCAAGTGGATGACGAAACGAAGAATGAGCGTGTTCATCGTCTCATTACGCTTTCGGATCAACAAGCGAAGGAATATGCTTCTCAGTTTGAGAATGAAGTTTTGGAAGTCATTCCGGAAGAACTTTATGATGCAAATGAATCCGACACGTTATATGTTGGCTACACAGATAACTATTTGAAAGTAAAATTTGAAGCAACACCGGATATGGTTGGTAAAATTGTCCGCGTGAAGCTAACAAAAGCTGGCTATCCATATAATGAAGGTCAATTCGTTCGAGTTATGGACGATGAGGAAGCAAGCGTAACTATCTAACTTGACTATAAAAGGAGTTATTTCTCTTGGAAAATATCGCTGCATATATTGATCACACACTACTTAAGCCGGATGCGACAAAGGAACAGATCGATGTTATTGTTCAGGAAGCGGCAATCCATAAATTCGCTTCTGTCTGCGTTAATCCTTATTGGGTTTCCCATTGTGCCCAGCAGCTGAAAGGTACAGATGTAAAGGTTTGTACTGTCATTGGATTCCCGCTTGGCGCATCAACTAGTGCTGTAAAAGCTTTGGAAACAAAGGATGCTATTGATAAAGGTGCTGGCGAGATCGATATGGTCATCAACGTTGGTGCTTTGAAATCTGGTGATTTAGTGACAGTTGAGTCTGATATCCGTGCAGTTGTGGAAGCAGCAGCAGGTGTTCTGACGAAAGTGATCATTGAGACATCATTGCTGACTGAGGAAGAAAAAGTAACAGCTTGTGAGCTTGCAGTGAAAGCTGGAGCTGATTTTGTCAAGACTTCTACAGGTTTCTCCGGCGGCGGTGCAACAGTAGAAGATATTAAATTAATGCGTAAGACTGTTGGTCCGGACATTGGTGTTAAGGCTTCCGGTGGCGTACGTGATCGCGAAGCAACGCTAGCTATGATCGAAGCAGGTGCTACCCGCATTGGTGCGAGCGCAGGTGTTCAGATCATCGCAGGTGAAGCTGGAAGCAGCGATTATTAAGAAGAATTATGAAATGTGCATGATTCTGCACGTTTCTATTGACCAGGATTTAGCATTATATTATAATGAGCAAAGACATATGCAGCAGTGCATATGAGTTAGCACATTGTTGTATGCTTCGGAGGGAGGGAAATTAGCATGTCAAACACTACTCGCGTTCGCAAAAACGAGTCTCTTGAAGATGCTCTTCGTCGCTTTAAGCGCACTGTTTCTAAAAGCGGTACTCTATCTGAATACCGTAAGCGTGAATTTTACGAAAAACCTAGTGTACGTCGCAAGAAAAAATCTGAGGCGGCTAGAAAGCGTAAGTAAGCAAAGAGGGTGCAAAGAGATATGTCATTAACAGAACGTCTGAACCAGGATATGAAGACTGCCATGAAAGCAAGGGATAAGGAAACGCTCAGCGTAATCCGTATGGTGAAAGCTGCCCTGCAGAATGAAGCAATTCGTACTGGAAATGACACGCTGTCAGAAGATGAAGAACTTACCGTTTTATCTCGTGAGGTAAAACAACGAAAAGATTCCCTCCAAGAATTCCAAGAAGCTGGACGCGATGATCTTGCCCAGAAGCTTGAAGCTGAGCTTCAGGTACTGAAAGATTATATGCCAGAACAGCTTTCGGAAGAAGAACTTGAAGACATTATTAAACAGACCATCACGGAAGTAGGAGCTACTTCCAAGAAAGACATGGGCTCAGTCATGAGCGCTGTTATGCCGAAAGTCAAAGGCAAAACCGATGGTTCTTTAGTTAATAAACTCGTGAATAAGCACTTGTCTTAACTGATAGTTATATGAATATCTAAGGAAATCCCAATCATTGAATGATTGGGATTTCTGTATTTATACGAAAATTTATCTACATATGAAACCTTTTCTTAATCCAAGCGTATAAGTTACTGTACATAACAACTGAAACGAAACCAGTCGGGGTCAGGAGGATTTTCTATGCTGCAATATATCACGCTTCCAAGCCTTCAAACAGCGATGTCCAACTTCAGCGAAACGATGCAGACGTTGATAACTTCTCCGGTACTTGTTACAATCCTGCTTTCTATAGCTTTTGCTGGATTAGCAGTCGAAATGTTCACACCTGGCTTTGGAGCAGGCGGGATACTAGGGATCGCTGCCGGAGGAATCTTCCTTTACGGTCACATTGCGGCAGGACTAGTGACAAATACGGATATTCTGCTTTTGACTGCAGCTATCATTTTACTTGTCTTGGAATTATTCGTACCTGGAGGCATAGTGGGCATACTTGGTATGATAGGATTGCTCTGGGCGTTGTTCCGAATGTCGGCAGACAGAGCCGATATGATGATTAGCGTCAGTATTGCTTTTATTGTTACCATTATTGCTGTCATCTATGTGATTCGAATCGTTGGTTTTGAAAAGGGTATGTTTAAGCCGATGATCCTTCAGGAAACACTTAGAGCAGATACGCTCCCTAGTTTAACGTCTATCATCGGTAAACGCGGTGTGGCAAAAACACCACTGCGACCGTCCGGTGTAGCTGAAATAGAGAGCAGGGTGATGGATGTCATCACAGAAGGCAGGTATGTAGCTAAAGGGTCTGAAATAGTTGTTATCCGTACAGAAGGCATGAAAATTATCGTCAGTCCAGTGACGAACAAGGAGGAAACAGAATGAATCAAGATATTATTGTACCGATTATTATTGCTGCAGTCATTTTGATTGCTTTGATTATCTTATTTACCTTCGTACCAGTTGCATTGTGGATTAGTGCCCTAGCAGCAGGTGTCCGTATCAGCATCTTTACATTGGTAGGGATGCGTTTAAGACGTGTTATTCCATCACGTGTAATCAATCCATTGATTAAAGCCCATAAAGCAGGCTTAAAGGTCGATACAAACCAGCTGGAGAGTCATTATCTGGCAGGAGGTAATGTCGATCGCGTCGTCAATGCACTTATTGCAGCACACCGTGCGAATATCGAATTACCATTTGAGCGCTCAGCAGCGATCGACCTAGCTGGTCGAGATGTATTGGAAGCTGTGCAGATGAGTGTAAATCCGAAAGTGATTGAAACACCGTTCATTTCTGGTGTGGCGATTGATGGTATCGAAGTGAAGGCGAAAGCTCGTATCACTGTGCGTGCCAATATCGACCGACTTGTAGGTGGTGCCGGAGAGGATACCATCATCGCGCGTGTAGGTGAAGGGATTGTCAGTACCATCGGTAGCTCCACGAACCATAAGAACGTGTTGGAAAACCCGGATAAAATCTCACATAATGTGTTGGAGCGTGGTTTGGACTCTGGTACTGCATTTGAAATTTTATCCATCGATATCGCAGACATTGATATCGGTAAAAACATCGGGGCGATGCTTCAAACGGATCAGGCAGAGGCAGATAAGAATATTGCCCAAGCCAAAGCTGAAGAACGTCGTGCGATGGCTGTAGCGCAAGAGCAGGAAAACTTAGCACGCGTACAAGAAATGCGTGCGAAGGTAGTAGAAGCAGAAGCCGAAGTCCCGCTTGCGCTTGCTGAAGCACTGCGTTCAGGTAATATGGGTGTAATGGATTATATGAACTATCAAAACATCAATGCAGATACAACGATGCGTGATAGCATTGGCGACTTGTCAAACAATGAAGAGGAAGAACGTTAAGTTTTAGAAAGGTGGCAGGTGCATGTTTGATATGTTGCAATTTCTCGTGCCGTTAGCAATTGCTGCCATTGCTTTCTTCTTTAACGCAGCAGCCAAAAAAGGGGATAAAGAAAATAATGATCCCCGACGCACGCAGCCTCCGGTCAAGAACTGGCAGGAGAAGCAGCAGCGCACAAGCAAAGAACAGCGTCAACAAAAGCAGAAGCAAGTTAAAGCACCAGAACTGGTTCAAGCGGAGCAGAAAGCTGATGAATTAAGGAAGCAGGCTGCTGATGCAATCCAGCAAGTTGTAGGAGTCCAAAGTGCCTCCTCAGTCCGTAAAATAGAAAATAAACAGATAGCTAAGCCAATCAGGCTGAAACGCCAAACAAGAAGACAATTGGCTGAACAAGTTCTCTGGTCTGAGATACTTGGAGAACCACGTGCCAAAAAACCACATCGAACTTACAACAAGCGAGTCCAATAATGGGCTCGCTTTTTTCGTGCGTCAGACTGTTCTTACTTCACCCGCCGCAACATAGAATGTGCAGAGGGGAGCTGGTGGAAATGAAAAAATGGCAGCAGCGGATCGGAAATTGGTTCACCGAACATTTGGATATGCCTGCTGATGTGGTGCTTGAACTCCCTCGTATCACGACAATCGGCCATTTTCATGCCTACATCGAAAATCACAGGGGACTTGTGCTTTTTTCAGATAACGAACTTAGGCTGCGGCTCAACACAGGTTTTCTCCGTATAACAGGAGAATCCTTCGTACTCAAAGTCATGCTGCCGGAGGAGATCTTACTCGAAGGCAAAATGAAGGAGTTTAAATTCATTGATTCTTAAGGCAAGCGGATCGGGGAGGTACGTATGAAAAAGCACACACAGGATATTTATTTTACTGGATATGTGACCGTTCTGATAAAAGGGGACAGACCGGAGCTTTTTTTCAATCAACTTGTGCAGGAGAAAGTCCTTGTCTGGGATATCATCAAAAAAGATAGCCAGACTTGTGAAGCGAAGATCAGGAAACAGGATATAAGTAAGCTTCGCATGCAGCGAAGAGGGACAGGCTACAAAATACGATTCCGCAGCAAGCATGGTTTTCCTTTCCTCTTCACTGCATTGCTGCATAAGAAACCGTTGCTGCTCGGTATTGCCATCAGCATCCTGTCCATCTTTTTCCTATCAAATACAGTGTGGAAAATCGAAGTAAGAGGCGTAAGCCCTGAATTAGAACATCAAATAGAAACGAAGCTGGACGATTATGGTGTACGTTTAGGGGCATTCAAGCTGACACTTGGTGCTCCAGTCGATATACAGCAGCGTTTGTTACAGGATATTCCGGATCTTCTTTGGATAGGAGTGCAAGAGAAAGGGACAACCTATGCATTGGAAGGTGTGCCGAAAACAATCGTAAAAGAAGAGGAACAACCAGGTCCCCGTCATCTTGTCGCAAAGAAAAAAGGTGTTATCGTCGATATGTTTGTATCAGAGGGAGTAGCGCAAGTTGGAGTCCATGATTATGTAGAGCCCGGGGATGTGCTTGTCTCAGGTTTAATCGGAAATGAACCGCCTCCTGTAAACAAGGATCAAAAGGATAAGACAGAGCAAAAGGATACACGCAAGCATGTTGCTGCGACAGGTAATGTAATCGCTAGGACGTGGTATAATGTGTCTGCAGCAGTTCCGCTTGAAGAAACATATACTGTTCTTAGCGGTAAGCAGGAAAATAAATATGCCATTCAGTTTGGAGACAGCTTCCAGCTGCCGGTTTGGGGGTTCGGGGAAACTGAATTCAAGGATTCTCAGGAACAAACATCAGTCCGCCATCTCCGGTTCCTTCGCTGGGAGTTGCCGATTGGGATGGGGAAGACGACAGAATATGAGCGGGTTACCAAACAAGTAAAACGGACAAAAGAAGAAGCAATTGCACAGGCTGAAAAACTGGCCAAGCAGGATTTGCAGCTTCAAGTTGGCGCTGATGCTGACATTATTTCTCAAAAAATTTTACATGAGACTGTTGAGAATGGTAAAGTTAAATTAATCTTATACTTTCAAGTAAATGAAGATATTGCAACATCTCAACCTATATCTCAAGGAGATTGATTATGCCTGAAGACGTAAAACGTGTGAATCTGCAATTAAAAGATACCAATGAAACATTAGCTCTGTTTGGCACGGAGGATCGCAATCTAAAGCAGATTGAAGAACATTTCCGTGTATCCATTGTCACGCGAGGGGAAGAAGTTCGCGTAACTGGTCCGGAAGAAGAAGTCCGGACTACAGAGGAGCTGCTGCAAGCGTTGGCTGCTGTCATTCGACGTGGCATTCCAATCGGAGAACGTGATGTGGTTTACGCTATTGAATTAGCTAAAAAAGATAAGTTAGATCAATTCGAAACATTATTTGACGATGAAATAACGAAAAATGCAAAAGGCAAATCAATTCGAGTCAAAACGCTCGGTCAGCGGAATTATATCAATGGTATCAAGTCTAATGACTTGGTTTTCGGTATTGGACCTGCCGGTACAGGTAAAACATATTTGGCGGTCGTCATGGCCGTTAATGCCTTGAAAAAGGGTATTGTCAAGCGCATCATCTTAACGAGGCCAGCAGTCGAAGCGGGCGAAAGCCTCGGATTCCTGCCTGGCGACTTGAAGGAGAAGGTGGATCCGTATCTGCGTCCGTTATACGACGCCTTACATGATGTTCTCGGTTTAGAACAGACGACCCGTTTGATTGAACGAGGTACGATTGAGATCGCTCCGCTTGCTTATATGCGCGGGCGTACACTGGATGATGCTTTTGTTATCCTGGATGAAGCACAGAACACGACAAACGCACAGATGAAGATGTTCCTTACCAGACTCGGTTTTGGGTCCAAGATGGTCATCACTGGCGATTTGACTCAGATTGACTTGCCAAAAGGTGCTCTATCTGGTCTGCGTTCTATTGAAACAAAGCTAAGTAATGTAAAAGGTATCTATTTTACTTACTTAAAACAAACAGATGTAGTGCGCCATCCGCTCGTGCAGCGGATTATCGAAGCATACGAATCAGAGTAAAAAGGACAGGGCCCGGCTTCGGGTCCTTTTCGGTTCAGTCTGATAGGAGGGTAGAGCGTGGCTAGAAAGAAGTTCAAGGACCTGTTTAGAAGGAATTCTGGAGCTGGCGAACGTGCATTCATCCTGATAGGAGCAGTATTGCTAGGGTGCTTCTTCTTCATTACGACAGCTTCCAATGTGACGACGAAGAATTATGACGTCCAGATTTATGATGCAGCAACTGAAACGATCCGTTCGCCGATTACGATCGAGAATGAAGCCCAAACGGAAAGGCAAAGGCAGGAAGCCAGTCAGCAAATAGATGACCGTTACACAGTATCATCTGAAATCACCGAATCGAAAACGGATGCAGTAGAAGAGATTTTCTCTGCAATCGAACAAGCAGATGATGCCGATCAACCTATTGATCGAAGAGTCGAGTCAGTCAAGAACCTGCTTTCTGAATCTGTTAAGGAAGATTTGACGGATAGACAGTTGGAACAGTTAATCCAAATACCATCAGACGAAAGAGAAGTCAGTGAAAAAGTATTTGTAGATACTATGACTGGATATCTTGAAGATGGGGTAAAACGCGATGAGGTACAACAGACGCAGGAAGAGATGGGAGAACGAATCGGTTATGCAGACGTGTCCGCTGGAGCTAAGCAAGCGCTCCGTTCGCTGACTAGCTTTGCCATTGTTCAGAATGCATCCTTTGACGCGCCGGACACAGCTTCAGCAAGAGCTGAAGCCCAACAGAGCGTGGCACCTGTCATGATTCGTGCAGGCCAAATTATCGTTCAGGAAGGCCAGACGATCACGAACGATGTATATGAGGAGCTGAAGCTCGTAGGCCTTTTAAACAATACAAGGAATGTCCTGCCACTCGTTGGTCTCGTGCTATTTATGGCTCTCTTAGTCGGTGTTTTGGCATACGAAACGATACATACATTAAAAAAACAGACTAGACCGAGTAAGTCTGTCCTGTTGTTTACGTTTTTGCTTATGTGTATGTCTGTCCTGTTATTAAAGCTGGTTAGCGCACTTGGAACAACAGATCAGCATTATTATTTGCTGTTGCCTGCTGCATTTGCAGCTGTTCTATTCCGGCATCTGCTGAGCGAACGGTTCGCTATTGGATATGCAATCGTGTACAGTATATTGGCTGGAATCATCTTGAATGACGAAATACCTGGTTCTTTGAATATGGAGGCAACACTTTACTTCTTGTTCGCTCAACTCGCAGCTGTCTATTCTATTCGCAATGTAAAGGATAAGACTGCGATGGCAAAAGCATTGCTATTACTGGCAAGTGTACAAGTAATTAGTGTATTGTTATTCTTATTCTTTGCTTTCGAGAAATATGCTTGGGAAGCGGTACTGCTTTATGTTGGATTTGCCGTCTTTTCTGCCATATTGACAGTTATACTTGTAGCAGGTATTCTTCCGTTTGTCGAAGCTGGATTTGGAGTTCTTTCCGAAACGAAGCTTTTGGAATTATCGAAACCAAATCATCCGTTGCTGAAAAAAATCCTTACAGATGCACCTGGGACATACCATCACAGCATCATGGTAGCCAACTTGTGTGAAGCAGCATGCGAAGCAATCGGAGCGGACGGCCTGCTCGCCAGAGTCGGTGCTTATTACCACGATCTAGGCAAAACAAGGCAGCCGCAGCTTTTCATTGAGAATCAAATGGGACGAAATAATCCGCATGACAAGCTGTCACCACGGCAAAGTGCGGAAATCATCATTCGCCATCCATATGATGGAGCACAAATGCTGTTAAACAACCATTTCCCAAAAGAAATTGTCGATATGGCCAAACAGCATCACGGCACATCGCTTTTGAAGTTTTTTTACTACAAAGAAAAGGAATATAATAAAGAAGTAAAAGAAGAAACTTATCGTTATCCCGGTCCAAAGCCGTCTACAAAAGAGGCAGCAGTCCTATCGATTTGTGATTCTGTTGAAGCGGCGGTTCGTTCCATGAAAGAGTCGAATCAGGAAAAAATCAGCAGCTTGGTAGACAGTATCATCAAGGATAAGCTAATGGATGGCCAGCTGGATTGTGCACCGTTGACGTTGCAGGATTTGCAAGTAATCAAAGAAGCGATTTGTCAGGTACTTACGGGAATATTCCATTCCCGAATTGAATACCCGGATGAAGAAAAAGTGAAGGAGGCAAACTAATGCATATTGATTTTCACGATAAAACGAATAGTGTGACAGCAGATTATGTTGATCTGATTGATCGACTGATCCAATACGCAGCAGATGCAGAGAAAATAACAGAGGAAGCAGAGATGAGCATCACTTTTGTGGACAATAATGAAATACAGATAATCAACCGAAATTATCGTCAAAAGGATGCACCGACAGATGTCATATCCTTCGCCATGCAAGAAGAAGGAGAAGGGGAACAGCAGATCATCGGAGAAGAAATCCCAATTGTTTACGGTGATATCATTATCTCTGTCGACAAAGCTAAGGAACAGGCAGAAGAGTATGAGCATAGCGTAGAAAGAGAGCTCGGTTTTTTAGCTCTGCATGGTTTCCTGCATCTCTTAGGATATGATCATATGAACGAGGCAGATGAGAAGAAGATGTTCGGTCGACAAGAGGAGATTTTGAATGGCTTCGGACTCAAACGGGAAGAAAACTAAATCCGGAATCGGATTTCGCTATGCGTGGAATGGATTACGCTGGACATTCCTTGAGGAGAGGAACTTCCGCATCCATACGATCGCAGCATTAATCGCGCTAATAACAGGTGTGATTTTTCGAATAGATCCGGCTGAATGGGCGGCTATCCTTTTAAGTATCGGATTCGTTATTGTAACGGAAATGATTAATACAGTCATCGAGCTCATGATGGATCATCTTTCACCTGAGCAAAGCAAAGCAGCAGGTCTTATTAAAGATATTGCTGCAGGTGCTGTCCTCATTGCAGCCATCACTGCTATTTGTGTAGGCTTGGTCGTTTTCGTTCCGGAAATCATTTCTGTATTGTGAGAGGAAAACCGTCCATGAAGATGGGCGGTTTTTCTTGGTTTGGTTAGCGGCTAGCTACGGGAGCCAGGGACTGTGCCGTAAGCGATAAATCCCTGCGTAAGGAAAGAACACCTTACTCCGGGCTTTCTCACTTACTTCTTCGTCCCTAACCGTTATTCTCCGCTTTTGGTTATCGGCTAGCTGCGGGAACCAGAAACTACGTTGTAAGCAATGAATCCCGCCGTGGGGAAATCACCCACTCTGGGCTTCCTTGCTTACCACTTCGTTTCTTAACGGTTCCCTCCGCTTTTGGGTAGTCGGCTAGCTGCGAAGGCCAGAAACTGCGTTGTAAGCAATGGATCCCGCCGTGGTAAGAACACCCACTCTGGCCTCCCTTGCTTACCCCTCCGTTTCTAACCGGCCTTCTCCGCTTTTGGGTTTCGCTTTTGATTTTTTTAACCCCTTTTGTCGAATGGATGAAGTGGCGGGGGATTTGTAGTAAGATAGAGATACAACATTTTATAGTACTTGAAGTTTTTATCGTACTAGTACTTGGAGGAATATAACAGCATGGAGAAAGAATTTCGTTCTGGTTTCATATCCATCATCGGGCGACCGAATGTTGGAAAATCAACTTTATTAAATCGTTTTGTCGGTCAGAAGATCTCTATAATGAGTGATAAGCCGCAGACGACGCGTAATCGGATCCAAGGTGTCCTTACACAGGATGACGCTCAGTTTATCTTTATTGATACGCCTGGTATCCACAAACCGAAGCATAAGCTCGGAGATTTTATGGTGAAGACTGCAGAGAATACAATGAATGAAGTGGACGCTGTCATGTTCATGGTCAATGCAGAAGAGGGCTATGGCAGAGGGGATCAATTCATCCTTGAACGTCTGCAGAGAGTCGAAGGCCCTGTTTTCCTAGTTTTGAATAAAATTGATAAGGTCCATCCGGATAAGCTGCTCGAACTTATCGAGCTGTATAAGGACAAGTTGGACTTCACAGAAATTGTCCCAATCAGTGCACTGGAAGGCAATAATACGGCGCGTTTACTTGAAACGCTAAAAGGATATTTGCCAGAGGGACCTCAATATTACCCAGAAGACCAAGTGACGGACCACCCGGAACGCTTCGTTGTAAGTGAGCTCATTCGCGAGAAGGTACTGCATTTGACGCGGGAAGAAATACCGCATTCAATTGCAGTTGTCATCGAAGCAATCGAGAATCGCCACAGTGATACGGAAAAGGTATTCATCCAAGCAACAATCATCACCGAACGTAAATCGCAAAAAGGAATCATTATCGGCAAACAGGGCAGTATGCTCAAACAAGTCGGGAAGCTGGCGCGTAGAGATATAGAGATGCTGCTTGGTAGTAAGGTATTTCTCGAGCTTTGGGTTAAGGTGCAGCCTGATTGGCGAAATAAGCAAGCGCAGCTCAATGATTACGGTTTCAGCCGTGAAGAATATTGATAGCTGGTAATATTTAAAGCACATGGATTGAGGAGAGAGTGTCATCCTAACTAGGAGAATGTTTTGTATATTCATTTCTTAAAAAAAGCATAGAAAGGTGGACTTCCTGTGATTGATTTCCATTGGCAAATCTTTAGCAAGACCGGGAGTATCGAAACCTACTTATTGATGAAAGAAATTGAAACAATGTACAATTCACTAATACCTCCGGAGCAAGATAACATTATTGAGCTCCCAAGTTATAGACTTCAATCTAAAATGTAAGCAACAGGAGTGGGGAGAGAGCGTTGCTCCAAAATGTAGAAGGAATAATCCTGCGCACACAGGATTATGGGGAGACACACAAAATAATAACGATTTTCACAGAAGATCGCGGCAAAATTGCTGTGATGGCCAGAGGTGCGAAAAAGCCGAAAAGCAGGATGGCTGCTATTGCGCAGCCATTTATCTTTGGCTCATTTCTAGTACAGCTTGGTTCGGGTATGGGAGCCATGCAGCAAGGAGAACCACTTCAAAGCTTTAGGTCAATTCGTGAAGACATCGTCAAAACAGCTTATGCGTCCTATATAGCGGAAATGACAGATAAGCTGACAGATAATAATAAGCCTGACCCTAATTTATTTCGTCAGTTGCTTCAAGTGATGGAATGGATCAATGATGGGAAAGATGCGGATGTTTTGCGCATCATCTATGAATTAAAGATGTTCCGTCGTGGCGGTTTCGCACCGACAGTGCATCAATGCGTTAATTGCGGAAATACGGAATTGCCTTACCGGTTTTCTGTACCGGAAGGCGGTATGCTTTGCAGACGCTGTATGCATCTCGATCCGGATGCATATGTTTTATCAGAAAAAGTTACAAAGCTCTTGCAGCTATTTTCGAGTATTGATATCTCCCGGATTGGCAATATTTCAGTTAAGCCAGAAACGAAACGGCTTTTGAACGAGTTACTTGATACTTATTATGACCGGTACGGCGGGTATTTCCTGAAAAGCAAGAAGTTTCTTGCTCAATTGGATAAACTTCAATAAAGGTTTGTTGACAATTAGTATGGCATTTTAGTATGATAGTTACAAAATCGACGGCTTGCGTTGAAGAAGAGTAGTATTCGTCCAGTGCTTTGCATAGCGAATCTGGGATAGTGGGAGCCAGAACAAAGGCAGACGGAGAAGGCGCTTTGGAGCAAAAGGAAAAAAGAGTGGCTTCCATTTGGGAGCAATTAGGGTGGAACCGCGGTAATCCCGTCCCTATGCTGTTTAGGCAGCATAGGGACGGGATTTTTCTTTGTCCATCCTGACGTTGATGAAAAGAAGATGGAGGGAATCCGATGAATATCCAAAATATGATTTTGACGTTACAAAAGCATTGGTCAGACCAGGGTTGTCTATTGATGCAAGCGTATGACGTAGAAAAAGGGGCAGGAACAATGAGCCCTATGACTTTATTACGCAGTCTTGGTCCCGAGCCGTGGAACGTGGCTTATGTAGAGCCTTCTCGTCGTCCAGCCGATGGCCGCTACGGGGAAAACCCAAACCGTTTATACCAGCATCATCAATTCCAGGTGATTATGAAACCTTCACCAGACAACATTCAAGAACTTTACTTGGAATCACTTCGCAAACTGGGCATTGATCCATTGAAGCACGATATCCGCTTTGTTGAGGATAACTGGGAAAACCCAACGCTAGGCGCTGCTGGACTTGGCTGGGAGGTTTGGCTTGATGGTATGGAAATCACGCAGTTCACTTATTTCCAGCAAATTGGCGGGTTGGAAGCAAAACCAGTTTCGGTTGAGATTACATATGGTCTGGAACGACTTGCTTCGTACATCCAAGATAAAGAAAATGTTTTCGAGCTTGAATGGACAGATGGTGTTACTGTAGCGGATATCTTTAAGCAGCCGGAATTTGAGCATAGCACGTATACATTTAAAGAATCTGATACAGACATGCTGTTCCAGCTATTTGATATGTACGAAAAAGAAGCGAAACGAATCATGGATCAAGGACTCGTCTTCCCTGCATATGATTACGTGCTGAAATGTTCCCACACATTCAACTTGCTCGATGCCAAAGGTGCTATCTCAGTTACGGAGCGAACTGGTTATATCGGCAGAGTACGTAATTTGGCAAGATCAATTGCGAAGAGCTATGTAGCAGAACGGGAACGACTTGGTTTCCCAATGCTGAAAGAAGGAGCGGATGAGCATGCAGAATAAGGATGTACTTTTTGAGATTGGTTTAGAGGAAATGCCAGCACGGTTTTTGCCCGGCACTATTGAACAGTTGGAAACCAAAACGACTGCATGGCTGAATGAGTTAGGCCTCTCCTTTGAAAAGGTACTTGTACATGCAACACCGAGACGTGTTGCGGTTACAATTCTTTCACTTTCCGATAAGCAGCCTGACATTGAAGAGGAAGTAAAAGGACCTGCACTTCGAATCGCTAAAGATGAAGCAGGACAATGGTCGAAGGCAGCGCAAGGTTTCACGCGCGGTCAAGGTGCGACAGTTGAAGATATTTACACGAAAGATTTAGATGGCACAGAATATATTTACGTGAAAAAGTTTGTTAAAGGTCAGCATGCAGTAGACTTGCTGCCATCATTTAAAGATGTGCTGCTCAGCTTGCATTTTCCGAAGAACATGCGTTGGGGATCTGGCAATTTGCGTTATGCGCGACCAATTCGCTGGATCGTTGCATTGTATGATGAATCTGTCATTCCAATGGAGATAGCTGGAACAGAATCTTCAAATCTTACTTATGGTCATCGATTCCTAGGAAAAACGGCTACAATTGATAATCCTGCTGCGTATGCTTCTGTACTGGAAGAGCAATTTGTCATCGTAGATCAGAAGAAACGTCAACAGATGATCATCGATGGTATTCGTCAATTGGAAACATCAAACGGCTGGCATATTCCGATTGATGAAGATCTTTTGGAGGAAGTGCTGTATCTAGTGGAATACCCGACTGTATTCCAAGGTAATTTTGCTGCCAGCTTCCTTGATCTGCCGCAAGAAGTTCTGATTACGAGCATGAAAGAACATCAGCGTTATTTCCCGGTAACAGATCCTTCTGGACAGCTTTTGCCACACTTCATCGGTGTGCGTAACGGTAACAGCGATCACTTGGAAAATGTTGCTCGCGGTAACGAAAAGGTGCTTCGTGCTAGACTCCAAGATGCGGAATTCTTCTTTGCTGAGGATAAAGCTCAGCCAATAGAGAAGGCACAAGAGAAACTGTCAAAAATGGTTTATCAAGTAGAACTTGGTACTTTGCAGGATAAAGTGGACCGGGTGACGAAGATTGCGAAGATGATCAGTGAAGCTGCAGCTATCGATCAGGAAACTGCTGCTCGAGCAGAGCGCGCTGCAAGCATCGCTAAATTCGACCTTGTGACGAATATGGTGAACGAATTCACTGAATTACAAGGTATTATGGGTGAGAAATATGCACGCCATTTCGGCGAAGCTGACAGTGTTGCTCAAGCAATTCGCGAACAGTATATGCCGCTTTCCTCCCATGGAGCGCTTCCAGAGTCTGTTGAAGGGACAATTGTCAGCATTGCGGACAAACTGGACACAATTGTAGGAAGCATGGTCATCGGCAATGTTCCGACTGGTTCCCAAGATCCTTATGGTTTGCGTCGTCAGGCAATTGGTATTATCCAAATGCTGTTGAAGACAGACTGGCAAATCACAGTAGAGGAAATTGTTGACCGTACAGTGAAATTGTTCGAGCAGCAAGCTCTACCAACAGTTGAAAAGAACACTTACACAGAAGATATTCGCAATTTCTTCAAACAGCGTGCGTCTCAATTGCTGAAAGAAGAAGGTATTTCTCATGATGTGGTGGAAGCAGTTCTTTCTGTACAAATTGGTAACTATCCGTATACACTTGCTAAAGCGAAAACATTGCAAGTATTGCGTCAAGATGAGAACTTTAAACCAGTTCAGGAAGCATTGGGACGTGTCATTAACCTTGCTAAAAAAGGCGCGGATCAAGGTGTAGAAGAAGCGTTATTTGAAAATGAATACGAAAAGCAGCTCTACAGCATGCTCAATCAAAACAAAACTGCTTATATGGAAGCTGCAAGCAACCGTCAAGCGAAAGAAGCTTTGGATACACTGGCAGCGTTCGCTGACACTATCCATGCATTCTTCGACCATACAATGGTCATGGCAGAGGATGAAAAATTGAAAACGAACCGCTTATCATTATTGAACCAATTGGCTGCACTGATTCTTAGTTATGCTGATGTAACAAAAGTACAGTGGAAACAGGTCCAATGAGGGCAGTTCTTGGATAGAGGTGATGAACATGGATTTGTCTAAAAGACAACAGCAGATTATCGCGATAGTGAAAGAATCGGGTCCGATAACAGGTGAACAGATCGCGGAGCGGCTTAATCTGACACGGGCGACTTTGCGTCCTGACTTGGCAATCCTTACAATGGTAGGGTTCCTGGATGCGAGACCGCGTGTTGGTTACTTCTATACAGGTAAGACAGGTTCAGAGATTATTACAGAAAAACTGATGAAATACAAAGTGGAGACCTTCCAATCGATGCCGATTGTCGTCAAAGAGGATGATTCAGCTTACGATGCGATCAGCGCAATGTTCCTTAGTGATGTTGGAACACTTTTTGCAGTCGATCAAGAAAATAATCTCGTTGGAGTTGTTTCTCGTAAGGATTTACTGCGAGCAAGTATCGGCAATCAGGTGCTACAGGATATTCCGGTTCACATCATAATGACGAGGATGCCGAATGTTGCTGTTTGTTATCCGGATGAATTGCTGGTGGAAGCGGCCAATCGGTTGATCGATAAACAAATCGACAGTCTGCCAGTCATAGAAAGATCAAATGAAGCAGGCGCAAAAGTAGTTGGGCGTATAACAAAGACAACAATCACGAAGGCTTTCGTAGAACTTGCTCGAAATGAACTTATGTAAATATATCCAGGAGGGGAACCGATGGAGAAACCAATCGTCTATGTTGTATCAGATTCTGTAGGGGAAACAGCAGAGCTCGTTGTAAAAGCAGCATTAAGTCAGTACAATTTGGAAGAGCCGTTTGCTTTACAGCGTGTTCCTTATGTAGAGAACACGTCTATATTGGAAGAAACACTGAAGCAAGCAAGCGAACGTCCATCAATTATTGCCTTCACAATGGTTAATCCGGATTTCCGGGCTTTCCTTACTAGCGAAGCACAAAGACAGGGTATTCCTTGCATCGATTTGATGGGGCCGCTTATGGATGCGATGGCAGATATGTTCCATCAGAAGCCAAAACTGCAGCCAGGCCTTGTCCATCGTCTGGATGCAGATTATTTCCGAAGAATCGAAGCGATTGAATTTGCGGTCCGTTATGACGATGGGCGTGATCCACGCGGTATTGCCCGTGCTGATATTGTACTCATTGGTGTATCACGCACATCCAAAACACCATTATCCCAATATTTGGCGCACAAACGTCTGAAAGTCGCGAATGTCCCGATTGTTCCGGAAGTAGATCCGCCTAGGGAACTTTTCCAAGTGGATCCTGCCAAATGCATAGGCCTTCGCATCAGTCCTGAGAAGCTGAATGACATTCGTAAGGAACGTTTGAAAGCACTTGGTCTTGGGGATCAAGCAAGCTATGCAAATATCGACCGGATTAATCATGAACTGGAACATTTTGATAAAATTGCCGAGCGAATTGGCTGTCGTGTAATTGATGTTTCCAATAAAGCAGTTGAAGAAACTGCTAATAGTATCTTAACTGTTCTCAACCAACAGGATTAAGTTAGTACAAAGTTAGTGTTAAGATTCTGTTTATCATGTTGACGGTCCTCCGGTAGAATCTTTACGATAAAAACAGAAGAGGTGACAGCAGACAATCTGTTGTTACCTCTTCTATTTCGTAAAATGATGTCTACAAGGAGACCTAACATGAAAAAACAACAGCAGATCCAATCTATTTATTTGATGCGGCTCTTAGCAATGTCACTTGTCGTACTCGTCCATGTGACGGGAGCGTATGCTACGGTTCTGCCGTTTGCAGGCGATGCGTACGAAAAATATCATTTTATCAACCGTATCATTCGAATAGAAGCAGGACTGTTCATAGCAATTACCGGCCTGGTTTTCTTTTATCAATACAAACACAAAAAGCTGACAAAATCTTTATGGAAAGACTACTACAAAAAGCGGGTCAGCTTCATCCTGATTCCTTATATCATTTGGGCAATTGTATACGAGCTGCACAAGGTAATGCTCGGTTTTGGAGATCTGCAGCCAGCGGCAATTGCTAAGCGGATATTCTTTGGAGAAAGCTACTATCAGCTGCACTTTATATTTCTTATTGTCCAAATTTACTTAGTGCTGCCTTTGCTGATTTGGCTGGATCATAAAGTAGCCATCTTCAGAAAATATATGTTTGTGTTCGGAGGTATACTGCAGCTGGGTTACATTGCCCTGCAGACATATATGCCGTTCAGCACGTTTCCATTATTCCTTCAATTGATGGGTACCTTATTGCTCGGCGGATGGATAGGCATACATTATGATAGGGAAAAAGCGAAAAGCAAACGCTGGTCGACCTGGGGTTGGCTCGTGATCAGTGGTATAGCAGGATCAGCTATTGCGATTTATTATTATCTTTCTGGAACGCTAGATGTCTTCGAGTGGAACAACATTCTGTATGAGAGTGTGAATTATGTTTTCCTTGTAACAGGCTGTTACAGCATTTTCCGGTTCGCTGAATCTATTGTAGACAAGCTTTCGACACCGACACTAGCCAGATTACAGCAAATTGCGAGCTATTCCTTCGGTTACTATCTGCTGCATCCGCTTATCCTGGATTATGTGACAAGATCAATACCTGCGTACAGCAACTATTTGTTTCATATGCAGATACTGCTGCGCTATCTAGTTGTAATGGGAGTTTGTTTTTTGATCATCTATCTTTTTCATCGCTATGTGCCTTTTGCTTCGCTATTCTTCGGGAAATTACCTAAGAACAGCAGTTTGCGGAAGCATTCCAAGGCATCTTGATCGACAGTTAAAATAATGGCTTTTTTAAATAGTTTGTATTATAATTAGTTTTTGTGAAAAAATGTTGTTAGTATTAAATATGTTTAAATGGTAACCCTTGAGGTAAAAAGCTTTATAAAAATTTTACGAAAAAGGAAGGATTCCGCATTTTATTGTAGAATTAGTGAGACATGAAATCACATAACCCTATTGTCTATGTGGATGCAGATAGCTGTCCTGTCAAACAGGAGATTGTTTCTACATGTGCAGCCTATCACGTTCCTGTCCAATTCGTAACCACAATTAATCATCTGAGCAGTGATTCAGATGCATCCTGGGTGGTGCTTGACCCTGTGGATCAGGCGGTGGATTGGTATATTCTGAATCACATTACGCCTGGATCTTGTGTTGTAACGCAAGATCTTGCATTGGCTACTTTGCTTACAGTCAAGGGCGTATCAGTTATCACACCTCGCGGAGAGCTGATTACGGAAGAAGATGCCGATGAGATACTTCTAAGAAAGCACATGCGAATCCAAAATCAACGACAGGGCAAACGAATTAAGGGACCTTCCAAGCTGACAGCTGCCGACAGAAGAAGATTCCTTACTATTTTTTCGTCTTATTGTCGAAAAATGCAGGAATCAGACGAAAGTTGTTGAATTATATAGGTTGGTGATGTGGAATGGCTGGTGCAATACCAGAAGAAATAGTCGAGGAAGTCCGCAAATCAAATGACATCGTCGATGTGATCGGCGAGCATGTCCAATTAAAGAAACAAGGCCGGAACTACTTCGGACTTTGTCCTTTCCATGGTGAAAAATCTCCTTCATTCTCCGTGACCCAGGAAAAGCAGATTTTTCATTGTTTTGGCTGTGGAAAGGGAGGAAATGTATTTACTTTTCTAATGGAATTGGAAGGCCTTTCCTTCTCTCAGTCTGTTCAAAAGCTCGCTGAGAGAAGTGGAACAGAAGTACCTGCTTCCGTAGCGGAGCAGCAGGAACGCGGACAATCCCGTGAAGAGCAGACTGCACTTGAGGCGAATGAGTGGGTTGTTAAGCTCTACCATAACTTGCTGCGCAATACGAAAGAAGGTAAGACTGGTTATGAATACCTCCTTGGTCGCGGTTTGACTGATGAGACGATTGACACCTTCCAGCTCGGCTTTGCTCCAAACAGCAGAGATTTTACTGTGAAATTCCTTGAAGGAAAAGGGTACAAGCCACAAGAACTGCTTCATACTGGTCTGTTTTCAACCGATAAAGAAAATAAGCCCCAAGATCGTTTCCGCGGGCGGGTAATTTTCCCGATACGGAACCATCTCGGTAAGACAGTAGGATTCGGCGGCCGTACATTAGGCGGAGGTCAGGAACCGAAGTACTTGAACAGTTCCGAAAGTGAGCTTTTCCAAAAAGGAAGAATGCTGTTCAATTTCGATTTGGCAAGAAGTGAGATCCGCAAATCTGGCCAGGTTGTTGTATTCGAAGGATATAATGATGTAATTGCAGCGCATCAGGCAGGTGTAAGAAACGGTGTTGCGACGCTTGGAACATCTCTAACAGAGACCCAAGCAAGGCTTTTGAAACGGTATGCGGAACAGGTAGTCATTTGCTACGACGGCGATAATGCAGGGTTTGAAGCGACTTATCGAGCTTTGCAAATCCTGCAAAAGACCGGCAATCATGTACGTGTCGCAATGCTTCGGGATGGTCTCGATCCAGATGACTACATCCGAGAGCATGGAGCAGAAAAATTCAAACGATCCATCATTGATGCAGCGCTGACGGCTATGTCCTTCATGATGCACTACTTAAAGCAGGACTACAACCTTTCACTTGAAGGAGATCGCCTGCAGTATGTAGAAAAGGTATTGGATGAGATTGCGCAGATTGAAAGCTCTGTAGAACGGGAACACTATTTGCGGGAGCTGTCGAACGCAATGGATCTTTCCATGGATACGCTTGTCTCCGATCTTGAGCCCAGACTGCGCAAACGGGAAAGCAAGAGAAGAGTCAGCAACACTGCTAAAACGCCGGCTCCAAAGCAGCAATCCCGTCATTATGAAAAAAAAATACCAACTGCTTTTCAAACGGCAGAAAAACAGCTCTTGGCGCATATGCTTAGAACAGCGGCAATTGCGGATAAAGTACAGGAAGAGATAGGGGCTTCGTTCATAACGGATCAGGTTCAGGTGATTGCTACTCATCTGTACGCTTTTTATGAAGAAGGCAATGATGCGGACGTAAGCCAGTTCGTATCATCATTGGAGGATCCTTCCTTGCAGCAGCTGGTCATCCAGACAGCCATGCTGCCGGTGGTGGAGGATATCAGTGATCAGGAGATCAGTGATTATATTCGTACCATTAAGCGCGAGCAAGTAAATAAGACAGATATTAGCCAGCTGCTGGCGGAACAGAGGCAAGCCGAACAGGAAAATGATCCGATTCGGGCAGCACAGATAGCCATGAAAATCATGGAAATACGTAGAACTTTAAAAAGTTCTCTGTAACAATAGATAGCTTGATGTTTTGGAAGGAGGAGGACTTATGGCAGAGAATAAGCCAGCAGGTTCTAAAGTGAATGAGACTGAAATGACATTGGAGCAAGCAAAAGAACTCCTTGTTGAAATGGGTAAAAAGCGTGGAGTCCTTGCTTATGAAGAGGTAAGTGAGCGTCTTGCAAGCTTTGAATTGGATTCCGATCAAATGGATGAAATCTACGAGCACTTGAACGAACAAAATGTGGAAGTGATTGGTGAATCCGACCAGGACCCGAATATGAAACAAATTGCGAAAGAGGAAGAATTTGACTTGAATGACCTAAGTGTACCACTTGGCATCAAGATCAATGACCCTGTGCGCATGTACTTGAAAGAAATCGGCCGCGTCGATCTATTGTCAGCAAAAGAGGAGATTGCGCTGGCTGAACGCATTGAAGCTGGAGATGAAGTTGCGAAACGTCGATTGGCGGAAGCTAACTTGCGACTAGTAGTTAGTATTGCAAAGCGTTATGTAGGACGTGGTATGCTGTTCTTGGATTTAATCCAGGAAGGTAACATGGGTCTTATTAAAGCAGTTGAGAAATTCGATTACCGTAAAGGTTTCAAATTCAGTACGTATGCTACTTGGTGGATTCGTCAGGCAATCACTCGCGCAATCGCTGACCAAGCGCGTACAATCCGTATCCCTGTGCATATGGTGGAAACAATCAATAAACTGATTCGTGTACAGCGTCAGCTTCTGCAGGATCTAGGGCGTGAGCCATCTCCTGAAGAGATTGGTGAAGAGATGGAACTTACACCAGAAAAAGTACGTGAAATCTTAAAGATTGCTCAAGAACCTGTATCCCTTGAAACACCAATTGGTGAGGAAGATGATTCCCATCTTGGAGACTTTATCGAGGATCAGGAAGCAACTTCTCCTTCTGATCATGCAGCGTATGAACTGCTGAAAGAACAGTTGGAAGATGTACTCGATACATTGACTGACCGTGAAGAGAACGTGCTTCGTCTGCGTTTCGGACTTGATGACGGAAGAACAAGAACACTTGAAGAAGTTGGCCGGGTATTCGGCGTAACTAGAGAGCGTATCCGTCAAATCGAAGCTAAAGCATTGCGTAAGCTTCGCCATCCAAGCCGTAGCAAACGCTTGAAAGATTTCCTAGAATAAGAAGGCTTTCGCTCAGCTATCATGTGTATAACCGCATGTAGCTGGGCTTT
The DNA here is from genome assembly GCA_900110015.1 of Terribacillus saccharophilus. GTDB lineage: Bacteria > Bacillota > Bacilli > Bacillales > Amphibacillaceae > Terribacillus > Terribacillus saccharophilus. Next base: position 363,591 of record FOCD01000001.1, read on the forward strand.
CTTATTGCCCTTAGGAATACATACATTTTACAAAAATTGAAAGCCGAATGCAAATTCTCTCAGCAAAAAGTGTGGGAGGATATTTTACAAAAAACACGTATATTTGACAAAGGAGTTGGATATAATGAACGTTTTATCATTGTCAGAGCGACTTTCAGCCGTTGCCGCCCAGTTGCCGAAAACTGCACATTTTGTCGATGTTGGTTCTGATCACGCTTATCTTCCTTGCTATGTATGTTTGCAGGATCCTTCCAGCAAAGCTGTAGCAGGAGAAATTAATAAGGGGCCCTTTCGCAGTGCTCAAAAACAGGTGAAGTTTCAAGGCTTAACTGATCGAATAGATGTACGTAAGGGTGATGGACTTGCAGTTGTTGAACCAAACGAGGTGAAGCAAGTCGTCGTCGCAGGTATGGGAGGTCCTTTAATTGCTTCGATCTTAGAACAAGGTAAAGATAAGCTTGGTCGTGTAGAACAGCTTATTGTCCAACCTAATATAGATGCTAGGGCTCTCCGTAAATGGTTCCAAAATAATGGTTTCGTTCTGCAAAAGGAACAGATCTTAGAAGAAGCTGGGCACATTTATGAGGTGTTGGTAGCTGTACGCGAGGGAAAGAGTATTTATCATGAGGATGCAACTGTACGTGAGAAGGAGCTTTTATTCGGACCGATCTTATTGAAGGAAAAAAATGCAGCTTTCCGAGCAAAATGGTCGGAGTACAAGCAGAAGCTCGAGCGCAACGTAGAAAACATGCAACAGGCGCAGCAAGTTGATGAAGCGAAGCTTGCGTCCTTCAAACAAGAGCTCGCATGGCTGGAGGAGGAATTGAATGACTGAAAAGCAGATGCTAATAGCTGATGTAATTGCGTACTTTGAATCATGGTGCCCGCCTTTACTTGCAGAAAAGTGGGATAATGTTGGACTGCAGGTTGGTACGCTTGATCAAACAGTCTCAGGTGTGTTGACTACATTGGATGTAACTGAAGCAGTTGTAGACGAAGCTATATCGCAAAATGCCAATCTGATCATTGCTCATCATCCATTATTATTTGCACCTCCAAAAAAATTAGATACTACTACGCCTAAGGGACGCATCATCCAGAAGCTTATGAAGCATGACATAACTGTGTATGCAGCGCACACTAACCTCGATATAGTCGACGGCGGTGTCAACGATTTGATGGCAGATGCCTTGGGTCTCGAACAAAAGCGGGTATTTCTACCTGCGGGGCACCAAACTTTCAAGAAGTTGATTGTTTTTGTTCCCAAGACACATGAACAAAACGTGAAGGATGCATTGCATACCAATGGAGCCGGAAATGTTGGCGACTATGAGAATGTCAGTTTCGTTTCAGAAGGAACCGGTTATTTTCAGCCGAATGCCAAGGCACAGCCATTCATCGGTCATGCAGGTGAACTGGAACGTGTAGAAGAGGTTCGAATCGAAGTTCTGGTTCCAGAAGAGAATGTAAGAAGCGCAGTAGCTGCGATGATAGAAGCACATCCATATGAAGAAGTGGCTTACGATATTTATCCTGTTGAAAAGAAAGGGAAAGCCTATGGATTAGGCCGTACCGGAAAATTGCCTTCTCCGATGACATTGAAGGAATTGGCGTTACTCGTGAAGCAGCAGTACGATGTGCAGCATGTACGATTCACTGGTGATGCGACTACTACAGTTGAAACAGTTGCAGTACTCGGAGGAAGCGGCAGGGATTATATCGACCAGGCATTGCAGCGAGCAGATGTGTATATTACAGGTGATTTAACATTTCATGAGACGCAAGATGCAATGCTAGCGGGACTTTGTCTGATTGATCCCGGTCATTATGCAGAGCAAATCATGAAGCAAAAAGTAGCAGATTATCTGCAAACTGCATTAGCAAATGTACCAGTACGTGTATCACAAGTGAACACAGATCCATTTCAAGTTATATAAAAAAACCGAGTCAACTAAGGACTCGGTTTTCTTACGCTTTCTTAACTTTGACTTTCGGAAGGATCTTCTTCGGATCGACATTGAATTCCAGCTTCACATCTTCCAGATTCGCTGGATCAAACTTCTCGATAAAGTTGATAACTTCCTTCGTCACAGGAGTAGGAGTGGAGGCACCAGCAGTAATAGCAACTGTCTCGACGCCTTCCAGCCATTCAAGCTTCAACTGAGAAAGATCTTCGATACGGTATGCTGTCGTACCAGCAATCTCTTGAGATACCTGTGCGAGGCGATTAGAGTTGTTGCTTCGCGGATCACCGACAACTAATGTCAGATCAGCATCTTTAGCCTGTTCGGCGACTGCTTCTTGACGCACTTGTGTGGCCATGCAGATTTCCTGAATCATTTCAGTTTGCGGGAATTTCTCTTTTACGAGCTGCATTACATCGTAAACGTCCCATTGACTCATTGTTGTTTGGTTGGTTACGATCAGCTTTTGAGCGTCCAATTCAAGTTCTTGTACATCTTCTTCTGTTTGGACAAGATGTACCTTTCCTGGAGCGACGCCTATTGCGCCTTCTGGCTCCGGATGCCCTTTTTTACCGATATAAACTACTTCATAGCCTTCAGCAACCTTTTCGCGGATCAGATCGTGTGTGCGAGTCACATCCGGGCAGGTAGCATCAAGAACAGTCAGTCCTTTATCATGTGCACGCTGTTTCACTTCAGGAGATACACCATGAGCTGTGAATACAACGGTACCGCTGTCTATTTGTTCCAAAAGCTCCATTCGGTCTGAACCATCGAGTGTGATAACACCTTCTGTTTCAAATGCATTGGTTACATGTGCGTTATGCACGATCATGCCAAGAATATAAATCGGCCGGGGAAGATTCTCATCCCGCACGGCATTCTGCGCAATCACCATGGCATCTACCACACCGTAGCAATAACCTCGTGGCGCTATTTTAATTACGTTCATTCGCTGTGTTTCCCCCTTCTCCGTTTACACGGGACATCTATTTCTGGGTCTTCTCCATTATAAAGGCTAATAAGGAATATGACAAAGATTGTTTATTATCCTCGTGTAATCGTGCAAAATATGACAAAGTCCTCTATAATATAAAAGTAAGAGAATGACCAAAAGGAGTTACACATGAAAAATCACCAATTTAAACAATACGCGCTTCAGCCAACTGTCAACGAAGCGATTGATAAACTAGGCTTTGCAAACCCAACACCAATTCAGGAAAAAGTTATCCCGGCAGTTCTGCGGGGAGAGAGTGTTATCGGCCAATCCCATACTGGATCTGGTAAGACACATTCTTATTTGATTCCTTTGTTTAGTAAATTGAAGGAGAGCGAGCAGCGTGCTCAATTTGTAGTTACAGCACCGACGCGTGAACTTGCGATCCAGATATATGATGAGGCCCGTCATTTCATCAAGCTTGCTGGTAAAGAGAACGATTGGCATGCGAAGCTGTTCATCGGCGGAACAGACAAGAAAAGATCCATTGAGAAATTAAAAACTCAGCCGCAGATCATCATCGGTACACCAGGAAGAATTTTGGATTTGATGGAAGAGCAGGCACTGGATCTGTATCCAGCTGCAAGCTTCGTCCTTGATGAAGCAGATTTAATGCTGGACTTAGGTTTTATCAAAGATGTTGATCAAATTTTGACGCGCATGCGTCAAGATGTACAGCTACTCGTTTTCTCTGCGACAATCCCTGAGCGTTTGCAGCCGTTCTTGAAAAAAGTATTTGAACAATCCAAAGCACTTTGAAATCGGCGGTCATTTATCTCCGGAATCGATGGAGCATCGTTTAGTTCCGATGAGACACCGTGATGAAGCAGAGACTATCATGAAAATAGCAAGTGTCATCCAGCCATATATGGCCATTATTTTCGTCAATGGTAAAGACGCAGCCAATACATTGGCAGCAGAACTGACAGATAAAGGATTGCCGGTAGGTCTTTTGCACGGCGGACTTACTCCTAGGGAGAGAAAACGCGTACTTCGCGACATCCAGGAATTGCGTTTCCAATATCTTGTTGCGACTGACTTGGCTTCACGCGGTATCGATATTAAAGGTGTCAGCCATGTTATTAACGCGCAGCTTCCGAAAGAAGAACCATTCTATGTACACCGTGTTGGCAGAACAGCACGTGCTGGTATGGAAGGGACTGCCATCAGTCTATACAGTGATCATGACTTAGAACTGATTCAGAAACTTCATAAAAAAGGTCTCGAATTCACAACCTATGATATTGCTAATGGCGAATGGAAAGAACTGAAAGCGTGGAACGAACGAGTTACACGGAAGAAAACGGAATCTGATAATGAATCCCAAGCTTGGAAGCAAGTGCGTAAACCGAAGAAAGTAAAACCGGGCTACAAGCGGAAAATGCAGTATGAGAAAAATAAAATCAAGAAGAAGCTGGACCGAAAAGATCGTTTTAAGCGAAAGTAAGGAGAACGTGGATTTATGATAATCGGATCACATGTTAGTATGAGCGGTAAGAAAATGCTCTTGGGATCAAGTGAAGAAGCATATTCCTATGGCGCCAACGCTATGATGATTTACACAGGAGCACCGCAGAACACAAGAAGAAAGGCGATCGAGGAGCTGAACATTGAAGCTGGCCGAGCGCATATGAAAGAGCATGGTATTACAGATATTATTGTACATGCTCCTTACATCATTAATGTCGGCAACTCAATCAAGCCAGAGACATTCGAATTGGGTGTGAACTTCCTTCGCAGTGAAATTGAGCGGACAGAAGCTATTGGAGCGAAGCAGATTGTCCTGCATCCAGGTGCACATGTAGGTGAAGGGGTCGCTGCGGGCATCCAAAAGATTATTGAGGGTTTGAATGAAGTGCTTGTGAAAGACCAGAATGTTCAGATAGCCTTGGAAACAATGGCTGGAAAAGGATCCGAGGTAGGATCCAACTTCGAGGAACTGGCGCGTATCATAGATGGTGTCACACATAATGACAAACTTTCCATCTGCTTCGATACTTGCCATACGCATGATGCGGGTTACGATATCGTGAACGACTTTGATGGTGTATTAGATCAATTCGATAGAGTAATCGGTCTGGACAGATTGAAGGTACTCCATGTTAACGACAGTAAAAATGAACGCGGAGCAAGAAAAGACCGTCATGAGAATATTGGATTCGGTCATATCGGCTACGATGCTTTGCGGTATATCGTTCATCACGATCAGCTGCAGCAGCTACCGAAAATACTGGAAACACCATTCGTTGGTGAAGATAAAAAGAACAAAAAAGCACCTTATGCGCATGAAATCGATATGCTCATAAACAACAGCTTCAACCCGAATTTAAAAGAGAATATCTTGGCTTAAAAATACCCCGAAGCAGTAATTCTGCCTCGGGGTATTTTTCTACAACTTGATACCATGTTCTTTTGCCAGCTGTAGAAAAATCTGATGGGTTTTTTGAGCGGTTTGTGTGTCGGTGATCTGTGCGAGTGCTTTCAGCATCTGCAGACGATCATCTTCTTTAAACGGATCTAACCTGTTTTGACGCAGAAATTGAACAATCTGGGATGCCTGCACGGGTGAAAGAGGTACTTGGTATTCTTGGCTATGCTCCAGGATCTCATCAACGGTCAAATTACGCAGCTTATTCAGCACCAGTTTATGAACGATGAAATTCATTTGAAACCTCCAGCTCTAAGATGTGGATGTAGCGTGCTAATTCCTTTATCTACCTGGTAAGTTTATGCCCAATCCACACAAACTAGAACCATACCTTACCCCAGATAAGGAGGATTCACATGGATAAAGAACAATTTGATCAAGATGTAAAAACAAAACGTGATGTCGAGACGGCAGCGGAGATATCTCCTGCTGAAGACCGTTATCGACGTTCTGAAAAAGAAGGCGATCAGCAAACGACTGATTCTGGAAAAATGTTTGGCTATATTGCCTTGATCTTATCTGTTGCATCTTTCTTTTTTGCACCGATCCTTGTCGGGGCGGCTGGTATCGTCTTCGGAGTACTGGCGAAGAGAAGAGGCGCAAATGTATTAGGGAATATCGCCTTAGTCGTAAGTATTTTAGCAATTGTCATTTCTCTATTCACAGCTCCATATGTATAAAAAAAGCTGACTCCGTCTGGAGTCAGCTTTTCCTTATGCTTTAGCTGCTGCTGCTTCTTTTTCTTTAGCTGCTTGTTCAGCGAAATATTCTTCAGCAAGCTTATCGATCTCGATTTTTAATTCTTCTACCATTGTCTCCTCAGGTACTTTACGGATGATTTCTCCGTGGCGGAACAATAGACCCTCTCCGCGGGCACCAGCGATACCGATATCCGCTTCACGAGCCTCACCAGGCCCGTTTACCGCACATCCAAGTACAGCAACTTTAAGAGGTGCTTTAATTGTGCTGATGTACTCTTCGACTTCATTTGCAATACTAATTAAGTCGATTTCGATACGTCCACAAGTAGGGCAGGAAATTAAAGTAGCCGCGTTGGAGGACAAATTGAATATTTTAAGTAACTCACGAGCTACTTTTACTTCCTCAACTGGATCTGCACTTAAGGAAATACGCATCGTACTACCGATGCCTTTACTCAAGATAGCTCCTAAACCGGCAGCACTTTTCACCGTACCGGCAAATAGTGTTCCGGATTCCGTAATACCAAGGTGGAGTGGATAAGGAATTACCTCTGCTGCTTTTTCATATGCTTCGATAGCCAATGACACATCGGATGCCTTGAGGGAAACGATGATATCGTGGAAATCAAGCTCCTCGAGTATTTTAATGTGATGCAATGCACTTTCTACCATACCGTCTGCAGTTGGATAGCCATATTTCTCTAGAATATGACGCTCTAAGGAACCAGCGTTAACACCAATTCGAATCGGAATACCTTTTGCTTTAGCTGCGTTTACGACAGCTTCAACTTTCTCCCGCTTCCCGATGTTACCAGGGTTGATACGAATTTTGTCCGCTCCGCCCTCAATTGCTTTCAGAGCCAATTTATAGTTGAAATGAATATCTACAACTAGTGGGATATTTATGCGTTTCTTGATTTCAGGAATCGCTTCAGCTGCACGCTGATCAGGACATGCTACCCTTACTACTTGGCAGCCTGCTTCCTCAAGACGCAGTATTTCCGCTACAGTAGCTTCCACATCATGCGTTTTTGTTGTTGTCATAGACTGGATGACAACTTCGTTTTTACCGCCGATCGTAATATTACCAACATTGACCTGACGGGTATCTTGTCTGTGTATTAATGCCATTTATATATCGCTCCTTTGATTATCGCGAGGAAAACAGGGATATATCCTTATATTTTCCCATTATAATGCTAATACTGCTAAATTAGAAGTAACTAGGCTCAACTTTAATAAAATCTTCATCTCGGATAATGGGGAAAATAATAAGCGGATCCTGCATTCAGTGTATATGGATCCTTACCTGGATTCAATTCCTCGAAATCCACGATCACCTGTTCCATCGTAACGCGCAAGTCATTATTGTTCAACTCATTTGCTACAGAAAGTAGTGTGTCTCCTTGTTTTACCTGCAAAAGCACAGGCTGAAACGTCTCTTGAGTCATTTCCTGCTCTTCATCGTTTCTTGGTTCCTCCGTGTTCGTTTCTGCTGGTGTGGCTGGTACCGGACTGCCTATCGTAAGATCCTTCCATATGCTCATAAATAACGCGCAGCAAAACAAAAAAATACCGATCCGTTTCCACATAGATTTTCCTCCGCTCATCAAACGTGTATGTTAAGTATTAGGCATAAGAAGGAAAATACCTTTATGATGAAACAAAAAGCATCTTAACTCGTATATAGATAGTAGGAGAAAGGAGTATGTGCATGTTGGATTATAATTGGCTGCCGGTCTTTATGACCGGACTTGGGACGATGTTTCTTATCGGTGAAATTTTAGTGAAAACCAAAGGTATCCTCTTTTTATTAGGGGCTGGCTTTATCAGTACTTTCTTTATCAGTTACTTGGATCCCTCTGCAATATGGTACATGCTTCCGCTGTATTTTGTCGGGATGCTATTAATCGTCATCGACGGAAAGCTTTTAAATGATGGTACGCTCAGTGTTATCGGTTTGCTGACGATGCTGTTAACAGTTGGATTCACAGCACCGAATTGGACCGCGGGTATTTATGCAATTATAGGAGTCATCCTTGGAGCTGTTGGTTCCTTCGTTTTCCTCAAGGCATTCCCAAAACGAGATATGTGGGGGAAAATAGCTCTGCTTGATACACTCAGTTCAGAAAAGGGATATAACTCGATGAATGAGACGTACGCTGCCCTTGTAGGACAAGAGGGAGAAGCGGTAACACCGATGCGTCCGTCAGGTACAGTACGAGTGGACGGCCGTGAGTTAAGTGCTATCACAGATGGAAAGTGGCTGGATCGAGGCAGCAGAATTAAAGTTATGAATGTAAGTGGTGCGAGAATTATGGTAGAGAAGGTCGAAGAGAATACTAATTAATTTACAAAAACAGCTAAATAAATTGTAAATTTCCATACAAGACCTTTACAAGCCTTCTAACAAATTCAATAATTGAATAGGAAACACTGAGAAGGGAAGGAAGGCTTGCTTTGTCTAATTGGGAATTTATCATCTTTGAATTTATCGGCGGTTTGGGCTTGTTTCTCTTTTCAATCCGTTATCTTGGGGATGGGCTGCAGCGAGCATACGGCAAACAACTGCAAATTGCGATGCACAGATTCACCATCCATCCGCTTGTTGGAGTGCTATCAGGTCTTATCGTAACTGTTCTTATCCAAAGCAGCACTGCAACAAGCATACTTATTGTCGGGCTGGTCAATGCTGGTTACCTCACGTTAAGACAGGCTGTTTCTGTCATTATGGGAGCGAATATCGGGACGACTTTGACGGCGTTCTTTATCGGAATTGATTTAATTAAATTCGGCCTGCCGATCATGGCTTTAGGAGCATTTCTAATCTATTTCTTCGTAAATCAGCGTACACAGCAAATCGGGAAAGTATTATTCGGAGCCGGTGGTATTTTCTACGGACTGACTCTGATAGGGGAAGGGCTGCACCCAGTCCTTGGCATGGATTCTTTCCAGTCCCTTGCCACAAGTATGCACTCGAATCCGATAACAGGAGTTGCGATTGGTACATTCACAACAATTGTAGTGCAAAGCAGTGGTGCAACAATTGCTATTCTGCAGGAGCTTTATGCGCAGAATGGAATCGATTTGAAGGCGGCTATGCCGGTTTTGCTCGGGGATAATTTAGGTACAACTCTGACGGCTATGCTTGCCGCAATTGGGGCCACCGTCCAGGCTAAGAGGGCAGCGCTCAGTCATGTTTTGTTCAATGCAATCGGTATGGTAGTTTTTCTATTGATTCTGCCTTTATTCGTTGATATCGTGGCTTGGATGCAGCATGCTTTCGAACTGAATGATAAGCTGACGATTGCGAGCGCACACGGTTTCTACAATCTTGCAAATACGTTATTGCTGCTGCCGTTTCTTGGATTATTTGTCTGGCTTATTACTAAGATAATACCTGGTGAGGAAGAGAAGCCGATGGCATTGACAAACCATCTGGATCCATTGTTCATTCAGCAATCTCCGGTTCTAGCATTGGAGCAAGCAAAGCTGGAAGTATTACATATGGGCAGGCTTGCAGTAGATGGATTGGAACAGGCAAGTACATATGCAAATAATCATGAAAGACAATTCGCTGATTTGGCTATGCAGCTGGAAAAGGAAGTGAATCGGAAGGATAGGGAGATTACTGATTATCTTTCTAAGATTTCAACTAACACACTTTCTGAAGAAGAGAGCATCATGCATGCAGCTCTCCTAGATGCAATTCGGGATATCGAGCGTATCGGAGATCATTTTGAGAATGTTGTCGAGTTCGTCGATTTCCAGATTTCGAGTAACATCAAGCTGACGAGAGAAGCGCAGCAGGAACTCAACAGCATGTTCGATTTGACTATCATGACAGTAAAACAGGCTCTCGAAGCATTGGACAAGCAAGATCGCGAAACAGCGCTGGCAGTTCTTCAGAAGGAAGATAAAATTGATAAGATGGAACGTGCTTACCGGAAGTCTCATCTTATTCGTCTGAATGAAGGGAAATGTGCCGGATCCGCTGGAATTGTATTCGTGGACATTATCAGTAATTTAGAGCGTATCGGAGATCATGCCGTCAACATTGCGCAGCTGATATTGGGTGAGTAGACAGGAGAAATAATCTCCTGTCTTTATTTTTTGCTTGCACAAATATGAACAGACATGCTATAGTATTCCTGTCAGTTAACAAGAACGAAAAAACATAATAAAAACTTATGAAAAAACAATTGACAAGTTATTAAATGCATGATAAATTATATAACGTCGCTAATACATATCGTAATCGCGAATACATAACTTATCAAATTATTCCACAGTAGCTCAGTGGTAGAGCTATCGGCTGTTAACCGATCGGTCGCAGGTTCGAATCCTGCCTGTGGAGCCATATGGCGGTGTAGCTCAGCTGGCTAGAGCGTACGGTTCATACCCGTGAGGTCGGGGGTTCGATCCCCTCCGCCGCTACCATATTATCTTAAAGTCATGGCGGTTGTGGCGAAGTGGTTAACGCACCGGATTGTGGCTCCGGCATTCGTGGGTTCGATTCCCATCAATCGCCCTTTATTAAAAAACGGACCCTTAGCTCAGTTGGTTAGAGCTATCGGCTCATAACCGATCGGTCGCAGGTTCGAGTCCTGCAGGGTCCACCATTTGAAAGAATTTAATATGATACATCGCGGAGGAATACCCAAGTTTGGCTGAAGGGATCGGTCTTGAAAACCGACAGGGGCTTAACGGCTCGCGGGGGTTCGAATCCCTCTTCCTCCGCCATATCTTGGCTCGGTAGCTCAGTCGGTAGAGCAACGGACTGAAAATCCGTGTGTCGGCGGTTCGATTCCGTCCCGAGCCACTCCAAAGGCAGCTGTTCAAATGAACGGCTGTTTTTTTGTGTGTTAAAAACAAGCTGCCGGGAAGAATATACAAAGCTCTTGAAGCAAAATGCTTGCCGTTTCAGACAAGCTTTGGTACTCTTTACGAAAAGGTAACCACCTTTGAATTACATATCATTTAAGGAGGAATAATCATGGCTAAATTTGAACTACCAGAATTGCCTTACGCATACGACGCACTTGAGCCTCATATCGATAAGGAAACAATGAACATTCACCACACAAAACATCACAACACATACGTGACTAAGCTAAACGACGCAATCTCAGGGAAAGCTGACTTAGAAAGCAAATCCTTGGAAGAGCTTGTTGCAGGTGTTAACGAACTTCCTTCTGACGTACAGACAGCTGTACGCAACAATGGCGGTGGTCATTACAACCACAGCCTATTCTGGAATCTTCTTTCTCCTAATGGCGGCGGCGAGCCGACTGGCGAAGTAGCTAGTGCTATTGCAAACAAATACGGTACACTAGATAAATTCAAAGAAGAATTCGCAGCTGCTGCAGCTGGCCGTTTCGGTTCTGGCTGGGCTTGGCTTATCGTAGAAAACGGTGAAGTTGAAATCGTATCTACTCCAAACCAAGATAACCCTGTAATGGAGGGCAAGACACCAATTCTTGGCCTTGATGTATGGGAGCACGCGTACTACTTGAAATACCAAAACAAACGTCCAGATTACATCAGTGCTTTCTGGAACGTTGTAAACTGGGATGAAGTAGAGCGTCTTTACAGAGAAGCAAAATAAGACAGTAAACCAAAAAGACATCAGCTTTTAGCTGGTGTCTTTTTTTGTGCATATCTCCTCTCTGTTGACAGATACTAAGTAGCAGTAAAAGGAGATGGCATTATGAAGCCGAACTTATTTACCGCGGATTCTGCTAAGAAAGAGCTGCATGTGCTGCTTATTATCGGGGCCCTTTACTCTCTCGGTATATTTCTGTCGAATACGTTTGTCAATATTTACTTATGGAAACAGACCAATGATCTAATCAATATTGCGATGTATAACTTAGCGATATATGTCGCACAAACAATTCTCTTTACTTTGTCTGGAAGCTGGGCAAAACGAATCGACCGAGTCATCATACTCCGCATAGGTGTATTCTTCTTGAGTGTATTTTTTCTTCTGGTTTTATTTACAGGTGAAAAAGCAGCTTCTTATAATCTGCTTCTTGGCGCGGTGCTTGGAATAGGCTATGGGATGTACTGGCTGGCTTATTCTGTACTTACTTTTGAGGTGACAGAACCAGAAACAAGAGACTTTTTCAATGGCGTATCCGGCCTTTTGCAATCTTTAACAGGTATGATCGGTCCGTTTGTCGCCGGTTATATTATTACCAGAATGAACAATTCTCATGGCTACACACTGATTTTTGCTGTATCTTTCTTTTTGTTCCTTTTGGCTGTTATATGTACAGCAGGTATAAAAAGAAGAGGAGCAGAAGGTAAATTCGGGCTGAGGCAGGTATGGAAGGAAGTTAAACGCGATGCGGCTTGGCGTAATACGGTGTTGGCTCACGTGTTTCAAGGTGTGAGAGAAGGTATCTTTACTTTCATCATATCTGTATGGGTCTTTATCGTTACGAGTAGTGAGCTTTCGCTTGGTACGTTTAATCTCGTCTATTCCGCTTTTTCGTTTATCTTCTATTATATAACTACCCGTTACATTAAAAGCAGACAGAGAAAGACGGCTATCTTCCTTAGCGGTGTTGCACTATCACTTAGTGTTGTGCTTTTACTGGTTGAGCTTAATTTTTCTACATTGCTAATTTATGCTGCTATCATCGGTGTTTTCTATCCGATTTTATACGTGCCTTATTTGTCTCTTACCTATGATGTAATCGGTAAGGCGAGGGATGCTGCAAAGCTGCGAGTAGAATATATTGTCCTTAGTGACGTGGCTACGAACATAGGCAGAATTATTTCTGTTGTATTATTGCTTATCGGAGTGGGGATCTGGGCAGATGCTTCCATTCCCTATCTAATGTTTATTCTTGGAACTGGACCATTTTTCATCTACTTTTTTACAAGGCATATCAAGAGCTTCGCGCCAGCTGCTTCAGTTAAGAAACTCCCGAAAAATGAAATCGCAGGAGACGACAATCGCTGACAGTCTATAGTAGAAGCGGACCGTGGATGATGATATAATGGGACCAGTATGTAAGAATGGGGGAACATTATGTCTAAAAAAAGGAAGAAGAAGCGTGCACTGCTTCCTTTCCGTCTCAATGTCTTGTTTGCGATTGTTTTCCTGCTGTTCTCTGCCTTGGTTCTGCAGCTTGGAGTTGTGCAGATCATCAATGGGGAGGAGCACCAGGCAGTACTGGAAGAGACGACAAATGATATCGCTGAAATTTCTGTTCCGCGCGGAATGATTTATGATAGCGAAGGCAATGTGATTGTCGGGAATGAGCCAGTCTATTCCATCACATATACTCCGCCAAAAAACGGAGATTCTTCTGAAAAACGTTTGGAAATTGCTACAAAGCTTGCTGATATCATCAAAATGGAAGATAAGGCAATCGATAAGATAACCGAGCGTGAGTACAAAGAGTATTGGTATGTATTGAACTCAGACGAAGCGAACGGCAGGATCACTGCTTCAGAAAAAGAGACCCTTGATGACTCAGAAGTATACGATCTTACTTTAAAGCGTATTACAGAAGACGATTATAAGGAACTTGAAAGTGATGATCATGCCAAGCAAATTATCGCTATCAAACGTGAAATCGATAGCGCTACTGAGCTTGTGCCGCATGTAATTAAGAATAAAAATGTCTCCGAGAAAGAATATGCGACGATTGCTGAAAGCATGGGCGAATTGTCCGGCATCAATGTTGCAACCGACTGGGAACGTTATTATCCATTTGATGGTTCTCTCAGCGGCATCCTTGGCGGAATTAAGACTGGTATCCCTGAAGGGGAAGAGGATTATTATAAGTCCCGTAATTATCAGCTGAATGACCGTATTGGTACGAGTGGACTTGAGAAGGAATATGAAAGTCTCCTGAAAGGTGATAAAAAACGTGTTCGCTATGTAACGGATAACAGCAACAGCATTGTGTCCCAGGATGTTATCTCTGAAGGACAGCGTGGCCAGGATCTTCAATTGTCCATCAATATGGACTTCCAGAAAGAATTGGACAAAATCGTACGCGATGAACTGAAAAGTGCCATCAATAAGCATCCAGGTGCAAACCGTTATCTAGAAGATGCAATGGCGGTAATGCTTAACCCGAATACTGGTGAAATCTACGCAGCCAGCGGACAGCATTATGACCGGGAAGATAATAAGTATGAATCTGCTGATATGAATACTGTCTTCAGCGCAAATGCTGTCGGTTCCACCGTTAAGGGAGCGACATTGCTTGCTGGATATCAAGAGGGTGTTGTAGAGATGGGTCAGACCTTCTACGATACGCCAATGAAAATTAAAGGCACGCCTGAAAAATCTTCTTATAAGAACATGGGTACTATTACAGATTTGCAGGCATTGCAAATGTCTTCCAACGTCTATATGTTTAATGTAGCTTTACGATTAGGCGGCGAATATAATTATAAATACGGTAATAGTGTGAACTTTGACCACGATGCATTCCGGACGTTACGGAACTATTATAACCAAGTAGGTTTAGGTGTTGAAACAGGTATTGATTTGCCATCTGAATCAACTGGATACGTAGGTACAACCGGACAGGCAGGTAACCTGCTTGACTTCTCAATCGGGCAGTTCGACACTTATACTACGATGCAGTTGGCTCAATATGTATCCACCATTGCCAATGGAGGATACAGAATTAAACCGCATTTTGTAAGTGAAATTCATGAACCATCGAATGAAAAGGATAAATTAGGTCCGCTTGCGGAAACAAAGTCTCCGGAAGTATTGAATAAGATCACTGCTACGGACGATCAGATAAATCGAGTGAAACAAGGATTTGAAATGGTGTTCCAAACGCAAAAAGGTACTGCTTACAGTCATCTGAGTGCAAAAGCAAAAAATTATAATATTGCCGGTAAGACAGGAACTGCTCAGACTAGTATAAATGGTACTGACCTGGAGAACTGGACTCTAATAGGATACGCTGATGACGAAAATCCAGATATCGCATTCGCTGTCATGGTGCCGAATTTAGGTATTATCAGCGGTGGAACGCAATATCCTATCACGTATAACATCATGAACCGTGCACTTGAATATTATTACGAGCATACAGCTCCTGACGACGAAGACAAAAAAGAATAATAGTTATACCCAAAGAATCACTCCAATAAACGGGGTGATTCTTTTTTTTTCAACAAATTAATACTTAAGTTTACACAACCTTTACATTCCGTTTATTTTTCCTTAATAGAGACAAGTTAATATTGTACTTGTAAGGCAAATGAACTAATCGAATCACGTAGGGGGAAAATTAAACATGAAGAAGATGAAACTATCTGTATTGCTTGCAATGTTTGCACTAGTTATCGGTGTACTTGCAGCATGTGGCGGAAACGCTGGCGGCAATGAATCTGAAGGAGACACAAGCGGAAACAGCAACAGCGGCGGCGGAGAAGCTTCCGAAACTTCCATCGTTGTAGCAGGTTCTAGTGCAATGCAGCCTCTAGTAGCAGCAGCAGCTGAACAGTACAAAGGTGAAAACGCTGATGCAGACATTCAGGTTCAAGCAGGTGGTTCAGGAGCTGGACTTAGCCAAGTTCAGGAAGGTAGTATCCAAATCGGTAACTCTGATGTATTCGCAGAAGAGAAAGAAGGCATCGATGCTGGAACTCTTGTTGATCATCAAGTAGCGGTTGTTGGTATGACTGCAGCTATTAACCCTAATGCGGGTGTAGATGATCTTACTAAACAGCAACTAATTGATATCTTCACTGGTAAAGTGACTAACTGGTCTGAAGTAGGTGGAGAAGACCAAGAAATCACACTTGTTAACCGTCCTGATTCTTCAGGTACACGTGATACTTTCGTAAAATACGCTCTTGATGGCGAAACGCCAGCAGAAGGTGTTACAGAGGATTCCTCCAACACTGTTAAGCAAATCGTTGCTGACACAGACGGAGCGATTGGTTACTTGGCACTATCTTACTTCGATGACGATTCTATCGTAAAATCTAAAATCGATGGTGTTGAAGCTACAAACGAAACAATCGGATCTGGTGACTTCCCAATCTGGGCTTATCAGCACTCTTATACAAACGGAGAGCCTGCTGGCCTAGCGAAAGAATTCCTGGATTATATGCTTAGCGACGAAGTTCAAACTACAATCGTACCTGAACAAGGCTACGTTCCAATGACTGACATGCAGGTTGAACGCGACGCAGAAGGCAACCTTACTGAAAAATAATATTAAAAACATAAGGTAGATGCAGTGTAACACTGCATTTACCTTACTGTGGTTATATAAATTAGTTATATCACAGACAGCGGGAGACCATTTTTTAGGGTGTTCCTTTCCGCTGTTTTCATGAGGAGTTGTACAAGTTGGCAAAAGCATCAGTATCTCCATCAGCTGAAGAACGGCTGATTTTGACTAAGAAAAACAGACGGTGGGACGAAGTACGCGGACGTTCCCTCGTTACTATATGTGCAGTAATTATGATTGCAGCAACAATTGCTGTTACAGTATTCCTTGCTCAAAAAGGTTTGCAGTCCTTCACAGTCAATAATATTAATCCAATTGCATATCTAACTAGCGCGAACTGGAATCCAACAGGCGGAGAGAATGCATCATTTGGTATATTTCCATTTATTTTCGGCTCATTAGCTGTTACTTTCCTATCTGCATTAATTGCAGCACCGCTTGGTATTGGTGCGGCGATATTCATGTCTGAAATCGCACCGAAATTCGGTAAAAAAGTATTGCAGCCGGTTATCGAACTATTGGTAGGTATACCTTCTGTTGTATATGGTTTCATCGGGCTTGTTGTTCTAGTGCCATTATTACGAGATCATTTTCCTGGTATAGGTTTTAGTTTGTTTGCAGGTGTTATCGTCCTGACTGTTATGATTCTCCCTACGGTTACTACTATAGCAACAGATGCTATGCGGTCACTGCCTAACAGCTTGCGACAAGGTTCACTTGCACTAGGTGCGACACGCTGGCAGACAATTCGTAAAGTATTAATTCCGGCTGCATTGCCTTCCTTACTTACAGCTATTGTATTAGGAATGGCTCGTGCGTTCGGAGAAGCACTAGCTGTACAGATGGTTATCGGTAACACACGTGATATCCCTGGCAGCATTTTTGACACAGCGGGAACTTTAACTACAATCGTTACACTGAACATTGGACATACGACATATGGCAGTATTGAGAACAATACACTTTGGTCGATGGGTCTCATCTTGCTCATCATTTCATTCCTATTCATCTTTGTTGTCCGTTACTTGTCCGGTAGGAGGAAAATCTAATGAACAGCAGAATCACAGATCGTATCGCAACAGGTGTATTTTACACAATCGCAGCAATAATGGTTGCATTGCTGCTTTATCTATTTTATTTCATTTTATCTAATGGGCTACCTCAGGTAACGTGGGATTTCTTAACTTCTCCTTCCAGCTCTTATCAAGCTGGCGGTGGTATTCGTGACCAGCTATTCAACTCCTTGTATATCCTGTTTATCACGATGATTATTACAGTACCACTAGGAGTATGTGGCGGGATTTACATGGCTGAATATGCAAAACCAGGCAAAATCACTAACTTTATTCGTACGTGTATCGAGATGCTGGCTTCTTTGCCTTCTATCGTCGTAGGTTTGTTTGGTCTACTGATCTTTGTTAACATCACTGGCTGGGGTTATACAATAATTGGTGGTGCTTTGGCACTTACTATCTTCAATATTCCAGTAATGGTTCGTGTTACAGAAGATGCAATTCGAAGCGTACCAAAAGAACAGAAAGAAGCGAGCTTGGCGTTAGGTATTACAAGATGGCATACAATTAAGACAGTCATTCTTCCATATGCCTTTCCTGGTATTCTTACAGGTGCAATACTAGCTTCCGGCCGCGTTTTTGGGGAAGCAGCAGCTCTGCTTTATACAGCAGGTCTTTCCACACCGACACTTGATTACGGAAACTGGAATCCATTCGCAGAGAATTCTCCGCTGAACATTTTCCGACCGGCTGAAACTTTAGCCGTTCACATCTGGTCTGTTAATACACAAGGTCTGATTCCAGATGTACGTGAAGTAGCTAATGGTGCATCAGCGGTTCTAGTCATTGCTGTACTTGTGTTCAATCTCCTCGCTAGATGGTTGGGCAGTGTCATCCATAAGAAGCTAACAGCAGGTAAATGATGAAGAGAGGAGTTCGTGATATGAACTATACAGCAGATAAACCAACAGAAACGAAAGCAGAAGATGAAATGGCTGCATCCAATACAAGAGCTTCTAAGAAAGAAGTTGTACTTGATGTAAAGGATCTCAGCATTTTCTATGGTAATAATGAAGCAGTAAAACGGGCGAATATGGGTATTGAGAAGAATGCAGTTACAGCACTGATCGGTCCTTCTGGCTGTGGGAAATCCACATTCATCCGTTCCATCAATCGGATGAATGACTTGATTCCATCCAGCCGAGCAGAAGGTGAAATCATCTATGACGGAATTAATATCCTTCGTAATGACATCAATGTTGTTGCATTGCGTTCAGAGATTGGCATGGTGTTCCAAAAACCGAACCCATTTCCTAAATCCATCTATAACAACATTACACATGCATTGAAATACAACGGTCAGAAAAATAAGAAGGTTCTTGACGAAATCGTTGAGGAAAGCTTACGTAAAGCTGCTTTATGGGATGAAGTGAAAGACCGTCTGCATCAATCAGCTTTATCACTATCCGGTGGTCAGCAGCAGCGTCTATGTATTGCTCGTACGCTTGCTATGGAACCGCAGATCCTTCTGTTGGATGAACCTGCTTCCGCACTGGATCCAGTATCCAATTCTAAAATTGAGGAACTTATCCTGCAGCTGAAAGAAGATTATAGCATCGTCATCGTGACACATAATATGTCGCAGGCATCTCGTGTGTCAGATAAGACAGCCTTCTTCTTGAATGGGGATGTCGTGGAATACGATGATACGAAGAAAATTTTCACTAATCCTTCTGAGACGAAAACAGAAGAATATATTTCCGGTAGATTCGGATAGGAGGCACGACAGCTATGCAAGTGGCAGCAGCGAAAGAGACAATTTTCCAAGTAAATGATCTGAACCTATGGTATGACGACTTCCATGCATTGAAGGATGTAAGCCTGGAAGCTTTGAATAATGAAATTTATGCGATTATCGGCCCATCTGGCTGTGGTAAATCCACATTTATCAAGACGCTTAATCTAATGATCAATATGGAGCCAGGTGTCAAAATGACTGGCGAAATTAATTATAAGAACAAAAACTTGCTTGATTCGAGAGTTGACTTGGTTGACTTGCGTCGTAAAGTGGGGATGATCTTCCAAAAAGGTAATCCTTTTCCGCAGTCAATTTACGATAATATTGTGTACGGACCAAAAATTCATGGTATTAAGAAGAAAAGTGAATTGGATGAAATCGTGGAAACAACATTGAAGGATGTTGCACTTTGGGATGAGGTGAAGGATCGCCTGAAGTCTTCTGCGATGGGTCTTTCTGGTGGTCAGCAGCAGCGTTTGTGTATTGCACGTGCGCTTGCGACGAAACCAGATGTCGTATTGATGGATGAACCAACTTCTGCACTGGATCCAATTTCCACTTTGAAAATCGAAGAGCTTATGTCTGAGCTTAAGAAGAAATATTGTATCGTAATCGTGACACACAATATGCAGCAGGCTTCCCGTATTTCAGATAAGACTGCATTCTTCCTGCATGGTCGTGTTGTAGAGTCAGCAGAGACTGGCAAAATATTCTCTAACCCGGAAGATAAGCGAACAGAAGATTATATTAGCGGACGTTTTGGTTAATTACGTATTGGAGGAGAACACATGGTAGCAAGAGAGCAGTTTTCAGCAGATTTGGAAGCAATCCAGAAATCAATTATTTCTTTTGCATTTGAAGTAGACACAGCTTTAAAGCAAGCTATCGACGCATTATATGAGCGAGACAGTGATCTTGCTTATAAAGTAATTGAGAATGATGAGTTATTAAATGAACGTGATCAGGAAATCAATGAGGCGACTATCCAATTAATTGCAATGCAGCAGCCTGTAGCAACAGATTTGCGTCGCTTAGTCGCTTTCCTTCGTGTATCTTCCGACTTGGAGCGAATGGGTGACCATGCAAAAAATATCGCGAAAAGCGTAAACCGTTTGAATGTATTAAGTCCGTATGACATTCCGCCGGCTATCCGTGATATGCAGGAAGTTGTCAGCAAAATGATTCATAGTGCTGTACAGGCTTTTGAAGAAGAAGATATTACGAAAGCAAAAAAGCTAGCTGATTTGGATAACGTAGTAGATAGTATGTACGGAGAGTTGTTCCGTGACATGCTGGATGAGCGTAAGGCACAGTCAGGGAAGCATCAACAGACGATGCAGCTCGTTTTTGTTGGTCGTTTCGTTGAGCGTGTAGGAGATCATATAACAAATATCGGAGAAAGTATCCTTTACCTTGTTAAAGGGACTGCAGTTGATCTTAATAAATAAGAAGCAGCGGCATATGCCGCTGCTTCTTATTTTATCATTAATTTAGAAATGTCTTCGTACTTCATATCCGAACTAACGTGATAGGTACCGACTTGCAAGGATTCACTTGCTTCTGTAGCATCCAAATACGTACGGAATGCAGATGCATCTTCGATGATATCTGCTTCTTCAAGTTTAGTTGCTACATCATCACTCGTCATGCCAGTCTCGAGCTTAAGAGTAAATGTTTTAGGCTCCTCTTTTTTAGGTTTCTCTGGAGTCTTATTCTGAGCATTCTTTAGCTCTTCATAGTCTTGATTAGACAACACATGATAGTCATTTTCTTCAAGCTCTTTTTTCATATCGTCTTCACTAGGTGTTACTGTTTCAACTGCTGCTGAAGCTGTTGCTGTTTCTTCAGTCTTTGGAGTATCTGTAAAATAAAGGGCCAGCATACAAGCACCTGCTAACAGAAGAGCAGTTGCGAATCCTTGGATTACTTGCTTCATAACTGTACTCCTGCTTGTTTGGCAATCCGGTATACATCATCTTCAGCCAGACTTGTTTGCTTTGCAATTTCCTTGATGGAAAATCCTTGCTGTTGCAGCTTTAGAATCTGCTGGAAAATAGCAGGTTTCTGTGAGGCCTTATTAGGTTTTGGTTCATGCTGTACAGTTGGCAGCAGCTCTTCTTCGAGAATTTTGACTTTCTTATTCAACGTATATGTTTCTTGCATAGTCGAAAGGGTCAATTGTTCAATCTGTTGATCCATTTGTTTAAATTTATCTTGCATGAAGAAAGAGAAAATCCATAATATGATACCAGCTGTAAGAAAGGCGATAGCAGCGATTAACATGTTAGTATAAACCTCCTACTTATTGCTAACATAGTTATACCATACCAAGAAGCCACCGGATATATTGTTTTCGACATTTTTTGAAATAGTTATTGATAACGGTTGATTACCTAACATAAGTCTGCTATTATTAGATGGTCTGAAGATCGTTAAGTTTTCATACACTTATTTAAGATTGTTGGGAGGGATTATACATGCGTGTAAACATTACTCTCGCCTGCACAGAAACAGGAGATCGTAACTACATTACAACAAAAAATAAGCGTAAACATCCAGAACGCATGGAGCTTAGAAAATATAGCCCACGCTTGAAAAAGTATACGCTGCACCGCGAAACAAAATAAGTACGACAAAAAAACTCCCCCTTCAATTGGCGGGAGTTTTTTTACATATGAAGGAAGGAGGCAGAGCAAATGGAAGAAAAAGAAAAACTTCGACAGGAAGGGCTTCGTTTGCTGAAAGAAATGCCACAAACAGATAAACTGCATATTGAGCATCGGCTGGCAGAACAGCTATTTGCTTCCTCCGTGTGGAAAGATGCGAAAAGCATTGGTCTTACGATGGCTCTCCCGCATGAGTGGGATACCACTAAGCTGATTCAGCAAGGGTGGCTCGAAAAGAAGAAAATATTTGTACCGCTTACAATCGAGAACCGAGCTATGCAGTTTTACCATATCGAAAGCTATAACCAATTGACAAACGGAGCATTCCACATCAAAGAACCGATTGCCGATCGCTGCGAACCTGCTTCGAAGGATAGCATTGATCTTCTTATTGTTCCTGGTCTTCTTTTTGACATGTCTGGTTACCGAATTGGATATGGAGGAGGATACTATGATCGCTATTTAACTGATTATCAAAATAAAACGTTGTCACTGGCAAGCAGACAGCAAATAAAGCATTCATTACCTGTGGGTCCTTTAGATCTTCCCGTCGATCATCTTTTGACAGATGATGGTTTTCTGTTTTAACCGAATAGGAGTATTCGGCTTCGGGTTAAACTAGGCTTATCCCGGAGGAAAGGAAGGGTACCTATGTGGAAAACCCTCATTACAACGTTAACGTTGGCAGCAAGTGTCGTATTTTTAGTACGGGAGCGGTATCGGGTGCTGAATGCACTTTTAGCCGTGACGGTTCTTCGCAAAGGTCTTATTCGGCTTTCAATGGGAATTGAACCTCTGCGTTCCCGGATGCTGCCGATTTTATTTAAACGCTCAGTGTAAACTGGGCGTTTTTCCATGACTTTTTTGATAAACTGTAGGCAAGAGGGGGAGAGGTATGACCTACAACGAAGAAACGGCCTATTATAAGATGATCAATCGTTTGTTAGCCGTTCATGGTTTTACATTTGTGAGGGCTGAAGATGATCTGAGAGTCTGTTGGCTCGAAAAGAAGCAGAATGGTATTACCCATGTGGTGAAAATTAATTATAGAACGTTTACTTGGGCAAACCATTTAAAACAGGATATCTTAAAAACAGCAAATCAAATACAAAATATGAGTAAAGGATTATTCTCCAAAAAGACGCGTATCCATAATGTCTATTTCGGTGAGCAGGAACCTGCGGATGATTGGTCGAAGCTAAAGAAACCGATGATCATCAAAAGCAAGCGTCCTATTCCGATGCAGCTTTATTATTTGGATGGAGATTCTTATGAAAAGGAATCAGAGAAGTTATTCCGCCATTTGAAGCTTGATGACAAAATTACGTTGACTTCAGCTGATGAACAAGAGCTTGAGGTAGAGAAGAGCAGACTCCGAAGCTTGCTAGTCCAGCAGCAGCAAGCAGATCAAGCTGTATTTCATCGAAAAAAACCACTGCTTGTATATGGTCTTATCGGAATCAGTGTGTTGATGTTCCTATTGGAAACACTACTCGGTGGCTCGACAGATTCTTCTGTACTTGTTCAACTCGGTGCGAAATACAATCCATTGATTCTGGCAGAAAATGAATGGTGGCGAATTGTATCTTCGATGTTTTTACATATCGGAGCACTGCATCTTCTGACAAATATGTTGTCGCTATACTATTTAGGTACATTGACAGAGCAAATATTTGGCCATCGTCGTTTCTTTCTCATCTATCTCTTGGGAGGCGTCGTAGGCGGGCTGGCAAGCTTTGCTTTCTCAGATAATCTTAGCGCTGGAGCTTCGGGTGCCATTTTCGGACTGTTCGGAGCGCTGCTTTATTTTGGTGTTGTTTATCCGAAGTTGTTTTGGCGAACGATTGGTAATGGTTTGATAGTTATTTTGCTTATTAACTTAGTGATCAGTTTCGCCGCTAGCCATGTAATTGATGTTTTCGCCCATCTCGGAGGCTTGTTAGGAGGCTTCGCCAGTGCTTTGCTCGTCGGGATACCTGGTAAGAGAAATACAGGAGCTCGCTTCGGAGGTACGCTTTTGTCGCTTGCACTTATTGCTGGTCTCATTTGGTATGGCTTAACGGGACCTGTGAATGATACACTGCGTCATGTACTTAAAGTGGAAGATGCGGTTAAGCAGAACGATTATGCTTCTGTTATTTCGGATGCAACGCTAGCCCTAGATGAAAGGGATTCTGTTTATGAGCATATGCTTTTATTCAATCGCGGTTTAGCTTACTACAGGACTGGAGAAATTGAAAAAAGTGCACAGGACTACGAGCGGCTGGTGAAATTAACACCGGAGGATCACGCTGCTCATTATAATTTGGCACTTGTCCTGCAAGAAGAGGGCAAGAACGAGGAAGCATTGAAGCACGCAAAGAGAGCTGTCGAACTTAAGCCGGATGAAAGCCAGTATAAACAACTCCAGCAGAAGCTTTCTCAATAATATTGCAGCAGCTCTCTATGCTGTCCTGTCTCATCCTGATAGAGGACACGCAGATGCTTTCCTGATTTATCAAACAGCAAAAGCGGGATATAAGTGGCAACTGTGCCTTTTTCCACTGCTGGACCGATTGGCAGTATGTAATTTCGATACAGTCCTTCCCATAGCCGGCTGATGATTTCTTGTCTTTTTTTATCTTCCGTAAGACCTGGGATTCCCGTAAAGTCGGTGGTCGGAAGAGCAGTGAGCGGTATTTCTGTATACTGACCGGCGGGAATGGATAATTGCTGTTTCGCGTCGGTCCAGACTTGCTGCAGTGTAAGGCTAGTGTCTGTTTTTGCTATCTGTCGGGAGTGCATCTCTTTTTCATTTTTGGGAAATGAAAACAGCTCGTACGTATCAGACGTATAGGAACGAACACCGGACAACTTGAATGAACTAGTAATTTGGTTCTTGTGAAGTTCAGCAAAATGAAAAGAAACTGCATCCAGTTGTTTGTTCGGCTGAAGGATATGAGTTTTCTCCTGTGTAAGTCGGCTTGCAGGGTGCAGCCATTTGTTCATCACTCCAACCAATTTGCCATTTTCGTACAATAGTCCAACATCCTGCCGTAAGTATGCTTCAGTATCGAGCGCGCTTGTAAGACGCCAATGAATGCGACGGAAATCCACTTTTTTCATTGAAGTAGATGTTTCTGTGAAAGCTGCCGAGTCATCAAGCGGGAAATGCTGAATCACAGGCTGTGGCTGCTGCATACGAATAAAATAAGTAGAGCACAGCACGATGGAAAAGAATACGCAGCCAATTATAAGCCATTTTCGCATAAGTTTTCCTCCTCATTGGACAAACTCTCGCTTATTGATACTATGTAAGAGACCGATATGTTATGAAAGAGGGGATACAAATGCAGCAAATTGATCGAATATCAGAAACGTTGGAAAATTTAGTGCACATACCAAGTCCTTCAGGTTATACGAAACAAGCAATAGACTTTTGCAAAAGTGTTGCTGATTCACTTGGATATAATTCAAAGGTAACAAATAAAGGCAGCCTGCTTATTACGGTACCAGGTAAAGACACAGCACGCCATCGCTTGCTGACTGCGCATGTTGACACACTAGGCGCCATGGTAAGAGGAATAAAAGCAGATGGTACATTGTCACTGGCAATGATCGGCGGTTTCCGCTGGAACAGTGTTGAAGGGGAATATTGTACGATACATAGCAAAGATAATGCTTTCACTGGCACAATCCTTATGCATCAAACGTCTGTTCACGTTTACAAAGATGCTGGAGAAGCAAAACGAGATGAAAAAAACATTGAGGTCCGAATCGATGAACAAACAACATCTCGTGAAGAAACAGAAGCACTCGGTATTCGTGTCGGTGATTTTGTGTCATTCGATCCTCGTTTTGTCCGTACTGATTCAGGCTTCATTAAATCAAGGCATTTGGATGACAAAGCAAGCGTTGCAATCCTGCTTGAACTGCTTCGGGGTTTGAAGGAGGACAGCCAACAGCTGCCATATACTACCCATATGCTAATTTCGAATAATGAGGAAATCGGTTACGGAGGGAATTCGAGTATACCTTCGGAGGTAGTGGAGTATATTGCAGTCGATATGGGAGCGATTGGAGACGGACAGGCTACTACAGAATATGATGTATCTATTTGTGTAAAAGATTCGAGCGGACCTTATCATTATGCTTTAAGAGAACAGCTTGCTGAGCTGGCTCAATCCAATGGTCTGCCATATAAGCTGGATATCTATCCGTATTATGGATCAGATGCATCTGCTGCGATACGTGCAGGATACGATATACGTCATGGTCTTATTGGGCCGGGCATTGCTGCATCTCATGCTTTTGAACGAACACATGAAAGTGCACTCACAGCTACGTATGCGTTGCTGGATTCTTATCTTAGAAGCAATATGTTTTGATTGTAAAGATTCGACCTGAAGTCAACCGACTTCAGGTTATTTTTTTTACATTAAGGCATATTGTTAAGAAGGTGTGAACGTATTCTTAAATCATTTTCAATTTTTAGTGAAGGTTGTTATAATAACTTAGGTGATGTATATGAAAACGGTTTATGATGTGATGCAGTTATTGAAGACGTACGGTATTTTCGTATACATCGGAGACCGCAAGCTAGATCTGACGATGATGCTGGAAGAGCTGCGGGAGCTGTATGACAATAACCTATTGTCCATAGAGGAATATGGACAAGCAAATTTGATTCTTAGAAAAGAGATAAGTGCTTTATCGGATAGTCGAGAAGGAGCGGGAAACAATGAGTAAGGATGGATTATTGGTCGGTGTCGATATCGGCGGCACAACAATTAAGCTCGCCATTATCGATGAAACGAGCGAAATAGTGGAAAAATGGGAGATCAAGACGGATAAATTCGAGCAAGGTCTGCACATTCCGAAGCAGATTTGGGAAACAATCCAAGCAAAGCTCACTGAACGCGGCATTGCGAAGGATAGAATTCAAGGTATCGGGGTCGGAGCGCCGGGATTCGTAGTCCCGAGCAATGGTGTTATCGCTGAAGCGGTTAATGTTGGCTGGCGCGACTTCCCTCTTTCAGCCGAGCTTGGTGTACTTTCCGGATTGCCAGTTTTCATCGATAATGACGCTAACCTAGCTGCGCTCGGCGAAGTGTGGAAAGGTGCTGGAGCCCAGCAAGGTAATATCATTGCCATCACATTAGGTACAGGCGTAGGAGCAGGTATCATTGCAAATGGTCACATCGTGAACGGAATCAATGGTACCGCAGGAGAAATCGGCCATGTTACCGTCGAAGAGAATGGTGCACCGTGTAATTGCGGGCGAAAAGGCTGCTTAGAGACGATTTCTTCTGCTACTGGTATTAGCAGGCTGGCAACTGAAGCAGCCACTGTGCATCTAGAGAGTGGTCTTGGCCAACGCTTTGCAGAAAACGGTCGCGTTTCTTCCAAGGACGTTTTCGAACTAGCAGCTGAAAATGATCCAGCAGCTCAAAAAATTGTGGAGAGAGCAACTAGCATCTTGGCACAAACCTTAGCAAATGCGGCTATCCTTACCAACCCGTCCCGGATTATCATCGGGGGAGGCGTATCCAAAGCAGGAGACGCTTTGTTGGAACCTATCAAGGAAGCGTTCAAGAAAGCGGCCCTGCCGCGTACAACATATGAATGTGAAATCGTGCCGGCTCAGCTCGGCAATGATGCAGGTGTCTACGGTGCTGCTTATTTAGTCAAACAGCACTTGGAAGAGACCACCAAATAAATAAAGAAATGCGTGCATGGCAGCAGCGCAAGTTGCTGCCATCTGTTTTACGCTTGGTTCTATTATGAGGAGGATTTTTACTTGAAACGAACATTCACTGCACCATTATATATTTTGGCGACAGTTTTGTTTGGACTGAAGACGTATATCATTTATCGTTTCCTATTCAATATCAGCTTGGATAATGCGATGCAGGAGTTCATACTGCTGCTGAATCCGTTTGTCAGTGCCTTTTTGGCTTTTGGTCTTAGCGTTTTATTCTCACGTAAATGGCAGATGCGGTATATCCGCTTCATTAGTCTCGTGGGTTCTATCATCTTGTACATCAACTTAATTTTTTACCGTCACTTCAGTGATTTTCTTACAGTGCCGGTCCTCATGCAAGGAAGCAATGCCGCAGATCTTGGCGGCAGTGTACTCAGCCTCATTTATCCACAGGACATTCTGCTGTTCTTGGATTTGGCTATCATCTGGTTCCTCAGCTACCGTTATAAAGAAAAAATGACGGTTGACTACGTTCGCAGAAAGAAAGTTTCAACAATGGCGGCTATTGCTGCTGTTGTAGTAATAAACATCGGACTTGCGGAAGCAGAACGCCCGCAGCTGTTCACACGCGGATTCGACCGGGAATATCTGGTCAAGAATATTGGCTTGTTCAACTTCCATGTATATGATGCAGTCATGCAATCAAAGACGGAAGCACAGCGCGTGTTTGCTGACGGAAATGAACTTCCTGAGATCCTTTCTTATGTAAATGAAGAAGTGGAAACAGAAAAATCAGCTAAATTCGGGCAGGCAGAAGGAAAGAATGTTATCTTCATCTCTCTTGAATCCATGCAGAGCTTCCTAATCAATAATGAATTGAATGGAGAAGAAGTTACACCATTCCTCAACAGTCTGACAGAAGACAAAGATACGTATTACTTCGAGAACTTTTATCATCAGACAGAACAGGGGAAAACCTCTGATTCTGAATTCTTAGTTGAGAATTCAATCTATCCGCTGCCGCGGGGAGCAGTATTTTTCACCCACGGTCAGAATGAATACAACGGAACACCTGAAATCTTAGGTCAGAGCGATTACACTACTGCGGTATTCCATTCGAACAACTCCAGCTTCTGGAACCGTGACGTTATGTATGACAGCCTTGGCTACGATACCTTCTATGATGAAAACAGCTACGATGTCATCACTGAAGGAGAAGACCAAAATACTGTCGGATGGGGCTTGATGGACAAACCATTCTTCGAACAGTCCATTCCATATCTTCAGGAAATGGATAAACCATATTATTCGAAGTTTATCACCTTGACCAATCACCATCCGTTTGATTTGCCGGAAGAAGAAGCTACTATTGATCAGTTCGACTCTAATTCCCAGACACTAAATAAGTATTTCCAAACAGCACGCTACACAGACGAAGCAGTACAGGAATTCTTTGAGCAGCTGAAGGAATCTGGTGAATATGAAGACAGCATCATCGTGATGATGGGAGATCATTATGGTATTAGTGAGTACCATAATAAAGCGATGAGCCAATACTTGGGCAAAGATATTACACCATATCAGCAAGTACAAAATCAGCGTGTTCCATTCTTTATCCATATTCCTGGTGATGGAAACGGACAGGTAATGGAACAAGTAGCGGGTCAGATTGATGTAAAACCGACCATCCTTAGTCTGTTGGGTATCGACGCTGAACATGACATCCAATTTGGTAACGATGTGTTTGCAGAAGATCGCAAAGATTTCACTGCTCTTCGAAATGGAGATTTCATCAGTGATGAGTATCTGTTCACCAATGATATGTGCTACGACAGGCTGACGGGTGAACCAGCTGAAGATATGGAAGGCGAAGAAGCAGAGGTATCCGGTGAGACTGGCGAACATATCGAAAGTGTTTGTGAACCGATTCAAGAACAAGTAACAAAAGAACTAAACTATTCTGACCGGATTATCTATGGCGACTTGCTCCGTTTCTATGATTTCCAAGAAGGTAAGGAAAAAGCAAGTTAACAAAAAGGATCGCTGCTTTCTGCAGTGATCCTTTTTACAATGAATTATAATAAGTTCGCAATGGAGAAAAACATAATGACAATCACAGAAATAACTGTGAAGATTGCTTGTGTTACTTGTCTTTTCTTGCATTCGGTAATAAGTGTGCAAACACAAAGAAATGCAATAAAAAACAAGATGATGGAAAGAATCACTTGCTTGCCCTCCTATGAGCAAAATAGTCGGTTTCCTGCTATACTTGTGATGAAGCTTGGCAAAGACCTTCTATATAGTAGTACACACATATATGCTTGTCGAGCCTTTTTTTAAAACATTCATCGGGAAGGAGCAGATGAGTAAAATGAAAATACATACATTAGGTCTTGGGCCGATGGGAACAAATTGTTACATACTGGAATCAAAGAACGATTGCTTGATTATTGATCCAGGCGGAGATAGCGTCAAACTAATCGAATGGATCAAGCAGAAAGAGCTGCGTCCGCAGGCAATCCTGCTGACACACGCCCATTTCGACCATATAGGTGCTGTCGATGATGCGCGCGACATTTATCATATTCCTGTTTATCTGCATGAAGAGGAAGCCGATTGGTTGGGCGACCCGGGAAAGAATGGATCAAAGATGTTTCCTGTCAAACAGATAACAGCAAGAGACGCGGATGAGAATTTGAAGCCAGGTAATATGAAGCTTGGTCATTTTGAATTTGAAGTCCGTCATACACCAGGGCATTCGCCGGGTAGTGTATCTCTCGTTTTCCATAAAGAAAAGTATGTCATCGTAGGAGATGCGTTATTCCAGCGAGGCATCGGAAGAACGGATTTGTATCGAGGTGATTTACCGACGTTGATGCAAAGCATCACAGATCAATTATTAACGCTGCCTGACTACTATGAAGTATATCCAGGTCATGGTCCAGAAACGACGATAGGGGAAGAGCAAGCGAAGAATCCTTTCCTAATATAAAAGAAGATCCCGCCAAATGGCGGGATCTTCTTTTTTTACTGGGCTAGCTGGATTCGAACCAACGATAACGGGACCAAAACCCGCTGCCTTACCGCTTGGCTATAGCCCATCGTACATAGACTATTTTGCACGAGATTGACTATCTTATACATCAAGAAGGATATTTTTTATAATAAATAATCGGTTCAAGACTTTCATCTGTTTTTATTTCGTATTGTACAAGTATGTGCTGCTCTTCTTCAGTGATCGTTATATTAGCCTCCAAAGCTTTATTATGGATTTTAAAGGTTTTATCATCATCTGCATTTAAATTCGGTAGATAGTGTTTTTCAACTGTCTTGAATGTGATTGATGCAGCTTGCTCTAATTTGTACTGTTCAAACAGGAGGTCAGTAGATTGCACTTTTGTTTGCAGAAGCAAACTGCCAGACGTAAGTAATAGCAGAAAGAAAGCTGTAAGGAACAAGAGGAATGGATGAAGGAATCCTTGTTCATTCCAAATTAATCCGTTTTTCATATAACGAACCCTCTTTTCCTTTGACAGTTAAAACAATCGAGCTGCCATCCTGAATAATCTTTAAATCCTCGATATGATGCAGGTAAATTTCATGTCCTTTCTCATCAACTTGTCGTCGAATCATATCTTTGTATTGCTCAAAAACAGCTGTTCTGCCTTGCTGGTCCTGGATGTAAAGCTTATCTTTTGCAGTATTTACAGAACCACCTTTGTGCGCCTCCATAGAAATGAAATGCAGTGCTTGCCTAACAGATACTGCTTCTGATTTTGTGTCTTGTGTCAAAGGATCCAGAAGTGGAGGAACAGAAGCGAGGATCAGCATTAATATACCCAATGCAAGTACCGCTTCAAGAAGCGTGAAACCTTTATTATTCGAGATACCCATATAAGCAGCGCCTCTCCTCTCGCCCGTCTCCTCTTATGTCGATGCAGCCTTTTTTAAGACCATCCTCGACACTGAATTTTATTGCAATAGATAGCTTATCGTCTTTAATCTCTTGATCCTTTGGTGTTGATTTTGCGAGTTCATTTTGCAGCAGACTGTAATAAAATGTTCGTTTTTCCTGGATATAATGTTCCTTTTTAACGTCAATCCATAACGGCAGCAGCAACGTACATAGAAGAAGGAACATAGCGAAACTGAACAAAGCCTCCAACAGAAGAAAACCATCTTGATTATCTGGTGTCTTCATAACGGCCTCGCCCTTTGCCAAGTGGAAATACAAGCTTATCGGTTCCAGCAGGTGTGTGTATAGTGAAATTACCCGGAGATAGTGCTGTACCTGTTTGATTAAAGCCAAAGGACATTGCGTTAGGATAAATCTTGATTGTATATCCTTCTGGAATCTCCTGGACTAAAAGAACCTTCTTCAGTCTGCTTGAAGAGATCTGATATTTATCATCCTCTAGGTAGAGCTTAGCTGACCTGTCAAACTGCGTGTATTGCTGCAAATAAAGCAGGTCTTGTTCCAGTCGCTTTTTAAATTGTTTCGCTTCTGCTTCTACTAGTAAGTGCGAATATACTCCTGTGCCTATGCTGATGAGAAGAGAAGCAAGTCCTAGTACAATTATCAATTCAATCAAACTAAAACCTTTTTCTTTATGAACCTGATGCATTCGTCAAAGAAACCTCGCCTCCAGGACTTAGTACCAAGGAACGCTTTCCACCCTGACATGTTGTCTCGGTTAAATAGCCGTCTTGGAGCTGCGCAATGGAGGTTGGGGTGGTACCGTTGTCAATCTTATATGTTTGTACTTGGCTTTCAGCTAATTTTAAAAGGGCGTCACAGCCCTGTGTTTGGACGCGGTCATTCTTATCAGCTAGATTTGGTACAACAAGAATCATTAGCACCGAAATAACAAGCAAGACGATAAGCATTTCAATTAAAGTGAATCCTTTTTCATTTCGCATCAGATTACCTCTTTCTATAATGTATGGACCATTTGGAACATTGGAAGGAGCAAAGATAGATAGACAATGATGATGCACAGGGCCATGATACAGAGCAAAATAGGCTGAAGCAGAAAGAGAATTGATTTTGTCCGATCTTCCATTCTAGTCGTCATGATCTCCGCATACATCAGCAAATCCTCAGATTGTGACGACACATCATTTTCTTTCACCAAAATACTTTGAAGCTGGGCATCAAGCAGCGGGAAACCGGTCAGACATTCTTTCAATGAATAGCCGGAGGATAACTGAGATAGTAAGATACTGCTGTACAACTGCAGTATGTCGTGATATTGCTGTTTGGATAAGAGCTGGAGACTTTCATACAGTGAGAGCCCTGCCGAAAGAAGATTACCAAGCTGAATAGCGAACTGAAAACTTGTCCTTGTACGGGCCACAGTACGAACAACAGGTATGCGCTCCAAATAATAGCGTTTCTTTGCTGAGGGCCAGCGTTTTTGGAAATATCCTTGAAGAAAATATAGACTGATACCAATAACACCAAGAAGTAAGCTGGTATATAAAAGTACATTCACCAGTTTGGAGAAAAAGTGGAGAAGGTTTGCAGAGTCTGCGGAATAAGCAAATAGAGATAAAAATGAAGGATATACGTAGAGCTTCACAAACAGCAGCAGAAGCAGAATACTGAATAAAAGAAAAACAGGGTAACGGGTGACCTTCTTAAACTTGGCAAGCTGCTGCATTTGCTTCTGCATAGTTGTGTAGCTTCTTGCCAATGCATCTTCCAAGTTTCCGTCATGATGTGCCACATAAAAATGGATGACGATTATTGATGAGAATCGGGCGTGTGAAAAGGCCTCATCCAGCCTTAAACCTTGTCGGAGACCTTCTTGTAGTTTTTGGGTTGCCGCTTGCCATTGCGGTTGCCAGTGAAGAAAGTCCAAAGAGCGAGCCATATCATATCCTTGTGTTCTGAGCCGATGAAGCTGCTGGAGGAAAAGCATCTGCTGTTCCATAGACAGCAGTTTGTCTTCCTTCCTGAACCTGATAATTCTCTTTCGTGATAAAGCCATATGCATAGGCCTTCCTCCTAAGTTTCTCGAATGTCAGGAAAGACGTTTTGTTAGCTTTCAGCAGACGGCTGATTTGCGCAGAATCGGCCAGCTCCATAATCGCAGCACGTGTTGGGTGGGGCTTTGTAATAGGAAGAAGTTCTAGCGAAGCAACACCAATTAACGTATGCTGCAAGTCAGCTATAGGTATTCCCATTTCCTTTAAGCGGTGAATGGCACCTGCAGCATTCTTAGCGTGGAGGGTACTGATGACAAGATGTCCAGTCCTTGCTGTTTCAAAGGCAAAACTGGCTGTGGATTCATCGCGAATCTCTCCAATCATCAGCACGTCTGGATCATGCCGCAGTGCTGCTTTTAAACCTGCTTGATACGTAAGGCCGGCCTTCTCATTCACTTGCACCTGCAGCATATTTTCCATTCTTTTTTCAATCGGATCCTCCAAAGTGATAGCCTGACATGCTTTGATACGCAACAAATCCTGCAGGATGCTATACATTGTCGTTGTTTTCCCGCTGCCGGTCGGACCTGTAAACAAAAGAATTCCTGTACTTTCCATTAAAATCTGCCGCAGTAAACTTATTTGAAACGGAAACAAAAACAGCTGGTCGAGCAAGGGAGCTTCACTTTGGGGAAGTATGCGTATTGCCAAACTTTCTGTTTGCTTGAGCGGCAGAGTTGAGAGACGAAGTGAATATTGCTTTTGTCCTTTGTACGAAAACGGCATTGCACCATCCTGAGGTTTTTGCATTTCGCCGATATCCATGCCACTGACGAATTTATAGTATGCAATGAGCTTGCGAAAGCTCGCAGTAGATAAGTGGCTATGAAGGACACGTTTTCCGTGTATCCGGACAAAAACACTTGTTTCGTCTTCTTCTGGTGTAAAATGAATGTCAGATGCTTGTTGCTGTATCGCTTCTTCCATCAAATTTGCAGCAAAAACTGAAGGGCTCTCCAGCACTTACATCACCTCCTTTGCAGTTACAATACTATAAGTTCATGACAGCAGTCATACTTCGAAAAAACAGGAATCAGAAATGCTTTGGCGTGTAAAAATGATTTCTCCCCAATAAGGCAGCTTTCTTGATACAAAT
Source organism: Terribacillus saccharophilus (assembly GCA_900110015.1). Classification (GTDB taxonomy): domain Bacteria; phylum Bacillota; class Bacilli; order Bacillales; family Amphibacillaceae; genus Terribacillus; species Terribacillus saccharophilus. The sequence goes on from FOCD01000001.1 coordinate 398,157, forward strand.
TGTATGGAAAGAAATGAAATTGGCTACGCTACAAGTAAAAGTAAGAGGGGGCTGTAACACATGTCTTCGAATGATTATTTCCGATTCGTAACGCAGGAGCTGGTGAAAAAGATGGATGCACCAAAGCAAGAAAAGAAAGAGAAGGAAAAAGAAAAACACCAGCTGCACGGGAAGTGGTTTGGTGTTCTGCCATTTGCTTTCAAGCTGTTCTTTCGTAGTCGTAAAAAGTAAGAGGCCTGAACATGATCAGGCCTCTTTTTTATGGAGCAGTTTTCGCGCAGTTTCTTCAGAGAGATAGAAGATGCCTGCATTGATTGTTTCCATTTGAATGGATGGGATTAGTCTTTTATGAACTGCATCGAGCTCATTCTTGTACAATGCAGCTCTTTCTTCTTGGATTTCCGGTTCGAGCTCTTCCTGAGCGCTTTGATCGAAGAAATGCGCCAGTAAATCTTCTTCTTTTTTGAGCGTTTCTGCTGTTTCCTTCACCCAGCTATCATCGATAGTATCCAGATAAGTATGCATATAGCTGCTGATACGCTGGTAGCCGCTCTGATATCGGATGACAGGGGAGAGGCAGTAACATTGATCACTGATTTGCTGTTTGAATTCCACTTGAGAAAAGTTTTCCATCCAATCGGTTGCCAGCTGCCCATTCAATAGCTGTAATCCAACAGAATGTGTTTCTGTACGTTTGCGTTCACCTGAAAAATGCACGCTTAAATTACGGATGAGCCACGGATACAACGGTGTTCGTGAAGCAGTGTCCACCTTTTCATAAAGACGAGCAACTTGAGCGGAGTTACGAATGAGACGGAAGATCTTATGCAGACGAGGACTGCCAAAATGAATATGTTTGGCTTTCTCTGCTGTCTCATTAGGGTCAGTCAGGAGGGCTAGCTCCATTGGATCACCTTCCTGACCAAGTCTTTTCTTATAACGCCAATAAAACGGCCGATTCATTAATTCTTCATCCAGTTCTGGAGTCAGCAGAAACCGGAGCAACCCTTCTTTTTCCTCTAACAGCTGACAGCCATTTGATAGGAAAAATTTCCTCAGAAACTGATGGAGTGTGTGTCTATCCATGTAATTTATCCCTTTCCATCTGTTCACCTGTCTCGGTTATAACCGCAGTCAGATTATCCAATTTCACTTTAATTTCTCCTTCGGAACGGGAGTCGGCGAAGATTCGTTTGATTTCTTTTTCTACATCAGACACTTGCAGTTCGGCTAAGATATGATCGAGGTTTCCGATCACCCGCTCGAATAGGTTAATTTTCTTATAAAGCAATTCCAAAATGTGTGCTTCGAGTGTATTGCGTACGGCAAAATTAAATATTTGCACATCCTTTTTCTGACCAAAACGATGAATACGGCCGATGCGCTGCTCCAGTCGCATTGGATTCCAAGGCAAATCGTAGTTAATCATATTGCTGCAAAATTGGAGGTTGATACCTTCGCCGCCAGCTTCGGTTGCAATCAAAACTTGTGTGTGTTTTTCGAAGAGCTCGCGCATCCAATCTTTTTTACCGGCCTTGAAGCCGCCTCGGAATGGAACGGATGATATGTCATGCTGCTTTAGCGTCCATTGCAAGTAAAATTGCGTGGCACGATATTCTGTGAAGATGATGAACTTTTCTCCCGGTGGGGCAGCTTTGATCAGCTCTACCACTTTCAGTGCCTTGCTGTGCTGCGGCAGCTTTTCAATTTCTTTCATCACAGGCAAATAAGTATTACCGGTTTCCGGGTTTTCCTCCACCATTTTTTTCATAGACAAGTAAGCTGCTTCCCTGGAGCTGCATAACTCTCGTAGTAAAGTTATTTTAGCGAAAGTCGCTGCAGCGCTAGTGGAATCTTGCATATTCTCATACACTTGCCGCTCTTGTTCGGTAAAATCAATCCAAATCGTTTCCACTTTTCGCTTTGTCCATTGCAGTCCTGTTTCTTCACGTCGGTTGCGTACCATCACTTTGCGTATGAGCTCTTTTAAATAATGATGCTCTTCTGCATCTCTTCGATCATCTCCATATGTATCTTTGAATTGCTTATAGCTTCCAAGGTAACCAGGCTTAAGCAAGGATACGAGATTATAAATATCACTCAATTTGTTTTGGACAGGTGTAGCGGTCAGCAGCAGACAATATTTCTTTTTAAGTGACTGGATAAAAGCATAATTTTTTGTCTGGCTGTTTTTCAGTTTATGAGCCTCATCGATTAGCACGAAATCATAGTCCTGCTCCAGGATGATTTCCCTGTGAGGAGAGCGCTTTGCCAAATCAATGGAAGAGACAATCACATCATAGTGCTCCCAAATATATTGCTTTCGCTGAGAAGCGGCTGGTATATGGAATTTAGAGTTCAATTCGTTAACCCATTGGTTGACAAGAGACGCCGGTACGAGCAGGAGTACTTTTTTCACCAAGCCGCGAATCATCAATTCTTTCAATACGAGACCTGCTTCGATTGTCTTCCCAAGACCAACTTCATCTGCCAAAATGGCGCGTCCGTTCATTTCTTCCACAACTCGCCTGCTTGCTTCCAGCTGATGGGGATGGAAGGTCATATGTGGCAAATATCCGGGAGCAACCAACCCGGTAAACGTATCAATATTCGTTTCTTTGGCCGCTGTATACGCCATTTGGAAATGCTCCCAAGATGCTTTTTCTCCTTCTTGCTGCAACACATCATCCATCATGTCGATGAAAGGTTTATCATCTTTTATATGCACCTGCATAGTGATTTCATCTCCTTATTCTTCGGAGTTTCATTTAAAAAGCTGAAAAAGATAGACACATTCTAAAAATGTTATGTTATAATGAGGCTGAAACCAGACATTGTTAATATTTTTTATTAAAATGTTTGGATTTTGCTTTTTTATAGGTTGATTGTCTGTTAGTATGCCCGCGTTTTACAATTTCATAATCCGCGAGTGAATGTTGGAGGAGAGACCGCTATATGCGGCGCCGAAGGAGCAAATATTGAGTGAATCTCTCAGGCAAAAGAACTCCAACAGGACGCAACTCTGGAGAGTGCTTCCGTAGTAGAAGCCACCCAAGAAGCAACTATGGTCCAAGGACGATAAGAAACTTTCTGGTAAATGGACAGAGCCCCTCAAAGCTTTTTCGAGGTGGCTCTGTTTTTTGTTGCGAGGTACATAAGAGAGGAGCAAGATGATGAGTGAGTTGAGAAGAACCCCGCTTTATCCTGCTTATCAGGCTAACAGCAAGACGATCGATTTCGGCGGATGGGAACTGCCAGTCCATTTCAGCAGCATCCAGGAAGAACATCATGCAGTGCGGCAAGCAGCCGGGCTTTTCGATGTTTCCCATATGGGTGAGATTTTAGTTGAAGGACCAGCGAGCAAAGACTTCCTGCAATTTGTCCTGACAAATGACATTGAACTGCTCGTTCCGAATAAAGCGCAGTACAGTGTAATGTGTTATAAGGATGGCGGAACTGTAGACGATTTAATCGTTTATATGCTGGAGGAGAACCGTTATTTATTGGTTGTGAATGCCAGCAATACAGAAAAGGATTTCGAATGGCTGCTTTCTCATAAAAGAGAAGGTGTTACCATCGAAAATAAATCGGCGTCATACATGCAGGTTGCCCTGCAAGGACCTCATGCGGAACAAATCCTGCAGCAGGTAACAGACGAGAAATTGTCGGAAATTTCATTTTTCCGATTCGCTTATCCAGTGCAGCTGAAAGGTGCAAAAGGAGATTTTCTTGTCTCACGTACTGGCTACACTGGTGAAGATGGCTTTGAAATTTATGGGCCAGCTGAAAGCGGTAAAGCTGTTTGGGAGCTTTTGCTGGAAAAAGGCCAAGCATACAATCTTCAGCCTATTGGATTGGGTGCAAGGGATACATTACGCTTTGAAGCGAATCTGCCATTGTATGGTAATGAACTGTCGAAGGATATAACTCCAATCGAGGCAGGTATTGGATTTGCAGTGAAAACGAACAAGTCTGCCGATTTCATCGGTAAAGAGACCTTGAAGAAGCAAAAAGAGAACGGAACGAAGCGCAAGCTTGTCGGCATTGAAATGCTGGAAAAAGGAATACCGCGCCATGGATATCCAATCTTCAGCGGGGAAGAACAAATCGGTGAGGTAACGACAGGAACGAAGTCACCAACATTGGATAGTTATATCGGGCTTGCGCTCGTACAAGTTGACGCTGCCGAGGAAGGCAGTATTGTGGACGTGCAGATCCGAAAGAAAAGGCTACAGGCCAAGGTTGTTGCAACACCATTCTATAAACGGAAATAGAAGGAGGATACAGCATGGATTTCAGGTACTTACCGATGACAGAGCAAGACAAAGAAGAAATGCTTCAAACGATAGGCGTGAAAGACACGGAGGAGCTTTTTTCTGATATTCCGGAAGAAGTTCGCTTGAAGGGACCGCTTCAGATTAAAGAGCCGAAAAGTGAAGGTGAACTGAAAGCTGAACTCGCTGCTTTGGCAAGTCGGAATGTGACGATGAAGACACATGCTTCCTTCCTTGGAGCGGGTGTATACGATCATTACATCCCTTCAATTGTGGATCATGTTATCTCCAGATCTGAATTCTATACAGCGTATACGCCCTATCAGCCTGAAATTTCTCAAGGAGAGCTGCAGGCAATCTTTGAATTCCAGTCGATGATAGCTGAGCTGACTGGAATGGATGTAGCGAATAGTTCTATGTATGATGGCGGAACTGCATTGGCGGAAGCAGCAACACTAAGTGCTGGTCATACGAGGAAGAAGAAAATTGTCGTATCCGAAGCTGTACATCCAGAATCTCGTCAGGTGATCGATTCATACGGAAGAGGACAGCATTTAGAAATTGTCACAGTTCCGCATAAGGATGGCTTGACAGACTTACAAGCATTGGAAGAAGCAATAGACGCAGATACGGCAAGTGTTATCGTGCAATATCCGAACTTCTTCGGACAGGTCGAACCGTTAGCAGATATTCGTAAAATCATAGATACACAGCCAAAAGCGATGATGGTTGTCTCAAGTAACCCTTTGGCTCTAGGATTCTTGACACCACCAGGCAGCTTTGGAGCAGATATTGTTGTTGGTGATACGCAAGTATTCGGTATTCCGGCACAATTCGGCGGTCCTCACTGCGGCTATTTCGCAAGCTCAGCGAAATTGATGCGTAAGCTGCCGGGAAGACTTGTTGGCCAGACAAAGGATGAAGAAGGCAGACGTGGATTTGTTCTAACACTTCAGGCTCGGGAACAGCATATCCGTCGTGATAAGGCGACGTCAAATATTTGTTCCAATCAGGCATTGAACGCTTTGGCTTCTTCTGTGGCAATGAGTGCACTTGGGAAAAAAGGTGTAGCTGAGATGGCACACTTGAATATACAAAAAGCGCATTATATGAAAAAGCAGCTTGAAGCACACGGGCTGCAAGTCATCTTCCAAGGCGCCTTCTTTAATGAATTGGTTATTAAAGTAGACGACGATGCGGATGCACTGAATGATTATCTGGTTACACAAGGGTTTATCGGGGGGTATCACTTGGGACGGACAGATGATCGTTTAAAGAACCACATACTTGTTGCTGTGACGGAGCAGCGTACAAAAGAACAGATTGATACATTCGTAAGAGAGGTGGCGGCAGTTCATGCAAAACAATACTGATTTCCCATTGTTATTCGAACAAACGAAACCAGGCAGGACAGGATACAGCTTGCCGCCGCTGGATGTTCCGGAAACGGATCTTTCTGAGGTATTCGAATCAAGTTATATTCGCAGTGAGCCTGCAGAACTTCCAGAGCTAAGCGAGCTGCAAATCATCAGGCATTATACAGCTCTTTCAAGAAGAAATTACGGCGTCGACTCCGGATTCTATCCGCTCGGATCCTGTACGATGAAATATAATCCGAAAATTAATGAAGATGTTATCCGAATGGACGGATTCAGCCATGTCCATCCATATCAGGATACGAAAACGGCCCAAGGCGCACTGGAGCTTATGTTTGATCTGCAGGAGCAGCTAAAAGAAATTACCGGCATGCACGAGGTGAGTTTGCAGCCCGCAGCAGGAGCTCATGGCGAATGGACTGGGCTGATGATGATCCGTGCTCTACATGAGAAGAACGGTGAGACACAGCGTACGAAGGTTATCGTGCCGGATTCAGCGCATGGTACGAACCCAGCTTCAGCAACTGTTGCTGGATTCGAATCTGTAACAGTTAAATCCAATGAAGAAGGACTAGTTGATTTAGAAGATTTGCGACGCGTTGTTGGAGAAGATACAGCGGCATTGATGCTTACAAATCCGAATACACTCGGTCTGTTTGAAAAGGATATTTTGGAAATGGCCAAGATTGTCCATGAAGCGGGCGGTAAATTGTATTATGACGGTGCGAATCTAAATGCCATTATGGGTTATACAAGACCTGGAGATATGGGCTTTGATGTTGTACACTTGAATTTGCATAAAACGTTCACCGGCCCGCATGGCGGCGGGGGGCCAGGATCAGGTCCTGTCGGCGTTTCAGAGGAGCTTGCAGCTTTCCTTCCGAAGCCAGTCGTACGCAGACAAGGAGAAGAAATCATCCTTGACGAAGACCGCCCAGACTCTATTGGTCGCGTGAAACCTTATTACGGAAACTTCGGTATTAATGTTCGTGCGTATACGTATATCCGGACGATGGGACCAGAAGGGCTGAAACGTGTAAGTGAATATGCTGTCCTGAATGCAAATTACATGATGCGCCGTCTGAGTGAAGCATTTGATTTGCCGTACACACAGCACTGTAAGCATGAATTTGTTCTTTCCGGACGCAGACAGAAAAAGCTTGGTGTCCGTACACTTGATATCGCTAAACGACTTCTTGATTTCGGTTATCATCCACCGACTATCTACTTCCCGCTTAATGTGGAAGAGGCACTGATGATTGAACCAACCGAAACAGAAGCAAAAGAAACTTTGGATAGTTTCATAGATACGATGCTGGAAATTGCAGCGGATGCTGAAAGTAATCCAGAAATCGTCCAAGAAGCACCGCATACGACGGTAGTGAGCAGAATGGATGAAACGACTGCAGCCAGAAAGCCAATTCTTCGTTATATACCAGAATAAAAAAAGAGCTTTGCACATGATGATGTGCAAAGCTCTTTTATTCGCCTTTTCGTTTGATCTTACCGCTCCAGGCTTTAAAACCGCCTTTTAGCTGATTAAGATCCTGATAACCTTTTTTGTGCAGCATTGCTGCAGTACGAACAGTACGTGTACCGTTTTGGTCATACATATAAACAGGCTTGTCCTTGCGGATTTCAGCCAAACGGTAGCGAAGCTGGGTTAGCGGGATATTGCGTGCACCTAGAATGTGTCCGCCATCGAATTCCTTCGGTTCACGAACATCAATCAGCTGTGCTTTACGGTATCCAGCCTTGAATTCTTCCTCTGTAAGAGTTTTCAGGTGTTTCTTCTGAATGAAATAGCGGATTACACTATATGCGATGAATACAATCAGTGCAATTCCGATAACTAATACTGCTTCCATGTCATTTCCCCCATCTGCAAATACTCCAACTTACATTATAGCAAGCAAGCGCTTATTTTCAAAGATTTTTTATAGCCGTTCAAACAAGTGTAACACTTTTTACCTGATTCAACTTTGTTGGCTTGTTTGTCTGCTCGAAAAGGTGTATCATATAAAGATGTAGAAGTTGCAGTGGATTGAATGGAGGAATTTTATGCCTACACCGAGCATGGAAGATTATATTGAACAAATTTACATATTAATGGAACAAAAGGGATATGCCCGAGTGTCTGATATAGCAGAGAATCTGCAGGTACATCCGTCTTCTGTTACGAAAATGGTGCAGAAGCTGGACAAAGATGAATATTTGAAATATGAAAAGTACCGTGGCTTGATTCTTACTGATAAAGGAGAGCAGGTCGGCAAACGGCTTGTCTATCGGCATGAACTTTTGGAAGACTTCCTACGGATTATCGGTGTCGAGGAAGAGAATATCTATCAGGATGTAGAAGGAATAGAGCATCATATGAGCTGGAATTCCATCGAGCGGATCGGCAATCTTGTGGAATATTTCCAGGAAGATAATAAGCGAAAAGAAGCATTAATCAAAATACAGCAAAAACAAAAGTCTTAACTCCAACCATCCATTTCGGATGGTTTTTTTTTGTTCTAAAAGAGCACCTTCCTGATTAGGTATAATAAAAAGTCATCATGGAGCGTGCTTATGAAAATAGACGGCGTTTTCTCAGGTGGCGGGGTGAAGGCTTTCGCATTCATCGGTGCTATTCAGGCTGTGGAGAAGGAAAAATATGAGTTTGAGAATGTAGCTGGTACCTCTGCTGGTGCCATTGTCGCCGGCTTGCTGGCAGCGGGGTATACCGGAAAAGAAATGGAAGCATTACTACAGGAAACAGATATCAGTAAATTCACTGATCCTATCAAGCTAACAAAGTATATTCCTTTTGCCAACTGGCTGACGCTCTATTTTAAGATGGGTCTGTACAAGGGGAATGCGTTGGAACGCTGGCTTTATGAAGCATTGGCAAAAAAGCAGGTATATACCTTTCAAGATTTGAAGCCAAGAACATTGAAAGTGATTGCCGCAGATGTAACATTAGGACGCTTAATTGTATTTCCGGATGATTTGGCTGAGACATATGGAATCGATGGCGGAAGTTTTCCTGTGGCCAGAGCCATCAGGATGAGCGCGGGTATTCCGTACATATTTATGCCGGCCAAACTGCTATACAACAATCGGAAACGAAGCCTGCTTTTGGATGGGGGAGTACTGAGCAACTTCCCGATCTGGACACTGGAGGGCGATGAACGTCTATTAAGACGCCCGATTTTAGGTATGAAGCTTAGTGAAGCAGTACAAAAAATCCCAGTTCAAAAAGTCCATCAATCCTTTGATCTTTTTTATGCGCTCTTCAAAACGATGAAGGTAGCGCATGATATGCGACATATAAATCAGGAAACAGCGAAGGATATCATCTTTATTCCTGTTGAAGATATCGGAATGGCCGACTTCAATATATCAGCTATGGAAAAGGAAAAGCTGATTACAGTTGGAAGAGAGAAAGCAGAGCACTTCCTGAAACGCTGGCCATAAAAAAAGTCGGGCATCAGATGCTCGACTTTTTCCTTTTCTGTTTATTTCCTTCAATGACACGAAGCTGTGGACCGCGAGACCGATCTTTAACCGTTCGTTTTTTTCTTGCAGCAGAAGCTTTCTTAATGTTAGCAGCTTGTTTTGCTGGTTTGTTGACAGGGCGGGCTTTTGGCTGCTTGTATTTCTGTTTGGATTGCTTTACTGCTTTCTTATATTTCTGCATATCGCCGTTGCTGCCACCCCCGGCTCCAGCAGAACGGCCGCGCAAGCGTGTAAGTATAAAATAAAGCAATGCACCGAAGAGAACGGCACCTCCGATCCAAACGAGCACATTTTGGAAGAATGCTCCTGGATTTGTCACGAGCTGCATGCTGACACCGATAACAGCAAGACCAATCAAAACAAAGACGATGATGGAAGACCCAGATCTACGCAACCCATTTTCCTCCTTTCCATGCCTTGATGGTGACATGGTTTCTTTATCTTACTATCTTTATACCACTATTCACCTGTACAGAATCATTTTCTAGCACTTTTTTGAAAGAAGCCAGTGCAACTTCCACTTGATCATCCTTCGGCTCTTTAGTTGTGACTAGCTGCAGCCAAAGACCTGGATAACCGAGGAAGCGAAGAACAGGGATATCACGAACCTTGTTCGTCAGCTGAAGCACCTCAAAAGAAAGTCCGATGACAAGCGGCAGGAGCATGATACGGTTCACCATACGCCACCATAACGGATCCGTTGCAACGAACATATACACAATCACACCTACTATGACAGTGAACAGCATAAAGCTCGATCCGCATCGATAATGAAGCCGAGATTGTTTTTGAACATTCTCTACGGTAAGCGGCAGGCCATTTTCATAACAGTTGATCACCTTATGTTCAGCGCCGTGATATTGGAACACCCGTCTGATCAATGGTGTCAGGGAAACGAGATAAACATATGCAAGAAGCAAGATAAGCTTCAGGAAACCTTCCAGTGCAACCTGTTCGAATCTGGAAGGAAGCCACTTGTCGAAGAAATCCGCGACGAGTGCAGGAGTTAGAGTGAAAATCAATTTCCCAAAAATAAAGGATAATACTCCAACAGCACCGATACCGATAATCATCGCCAGCTTTGATTTCTTCTCCTCTGGAACAATCTGTGCATCGTCTTCCGGATTGACCCCATAACGTTCTGAGGAAAAGTTTAGATGCTTTGTGCCATTAGCGCTGGCGTGTATGATTGCTGCGATCCCTCGCAGTATAGGTATTTTTTTCAGCTTGGATAATTTCGGATTGTCTTGGCGTTCGACGGTTAAGTAGTCAATGCTCTCGTCATTTCTGCGAACGGCAGTAACGAAGCTGTTTTTTCCCGCAAACATGACACCTTCGATGACGGCTTGACCGCCATAGGTATTGGTTTGTTTATCTGACATAATTTCACCAGCCTCGTTTCGATTTCCTTCTATTTTACTAAAAAAATACAGATAACACTAGATGGCATCTGTGATTAAAATCGCTCGGTTAAGGAATGCTACGTATTGAGGTGAGTTTTATGCAGCAAAATCGGAAAACCGCATCACGTTTTAATAGAAGTGCTGTTGTGACTGGGTTCGTCGGCGGTGTACTTTGGTCAGCAATCGCATTGGTAGCGCACTTCTTTCATTTCACCGACTTGTCTGTGGCTGATTTCGTCCTCCGTTCATGGGTTTGGATGCCTTGGACCGAAACATGGGTGGCTGAACTGCTCAGCATTTTCATAGTCGGAATTCTATCCATATTAATCGCTTATTTGTATTTTCTGTTCTTGAAAAAACAGCAAGGAATCATTCCAAGCATAATTTTCGGTGTTGTGCTCTGGGTTCTTGTCCAATTAGTGCTGGCGCCGATTATCCATGGTGTAGATAGTGCATTCCAAGCAGACCGGAATGCAAATATCACGACAATGTGCTTGTATTTGCTTTATGCTGTATTTATCGGGTACAGCATCAGCTTTGAATACCAGCAAAGCCAAGCATACCAGGAAAATTAAGCATTTCGAATTTTCAATCACAAAGCCTCAGTCTTATGTTACACTATGTGAAAGTTAAAATAATGTAACCAAAGGATGAAGAACGTGAATCGCTTAATGTTAATCAATGGACCGAATTTAAATTTACTCGGAACGAGAGAACCTGGTATTTATGGCAGTCATACGCTGTCTGATGTAGTTGCTGAAGTTAAAAAGGTGACAGACAGTTTCGGATACGAGCTGGAGGATTTTCAGTCGAACCATGAGGGAGCTATGGTTGATAAGATTCAGGAGGCAGGCCGTACATGCAGCGGAATAATCTTGAATGCTGCTGCTTATACGCATACTAGCATCGCGATTAGGGATGCGATTGCCAGTGTCCCAATTCCGGTTCTTGAAGTGCATATTTCGAATATTCATACCCGTGAGGAGTTCCGCCATCATTCGATGCTGGCATCCGTATGTAAGGGGCAAGTCGTTGGTCTGGGGATTAAAGGCTACCGATATGCAGCGTTAGCACTGCTGGAGAAATAAAGGGAGAGGAAGAAACAGATGGAGAAAATAGAGAAATTACGCGCTTTAATGGAAAAGAAAAACTTGGACGCATTCATCGTAACGAGTGCTCAGAACCGCCGATACATATCAGGTTTTACAGGAAGTGCGGGGCTGCTTATCATTACTAAATCTAAGCAGTTGTTCATCACTGATTTCCGTTATATTGAGCAAGCAACAGAACAAGCTCCTGATTTTGAAATCATTGAGCACAAACAGTCCATCATTCAGGAAGCGGCTGCACAGCTTCTTAAAGAAGGTGCTCAGCAAGCTGGATTCGAGCATGAGGATGTTACTTTTGCGCTGTACCAGCAGTTCCAGAATGCTGTACATGCAGATCTTATTCCTTCATCTGGCCTGATCGAGGAGTTGCGTTTGATTAAATCAGAAGCAGAACTTGCTATCATGAAGACAGCTGCCGAGATTGCTGATGCAGCATACACACATATCCTTACTTTCGTGAAGCCAGGTATGAAGGAAATCGAAGTTTCCAATGAGCTTGAGTTCTTTATGCGCAAGCAGGGCGCGACGCAGTCCAGTTTCGATACGATTGTCGCTTCCGGATACCGTTCTGCATTACCGCACGGTGTTGCGTCAGATAAAGAGATTCAGAAGGGTGAATTGGTTACACTTGATTATGGTGCCCTTTACAATGGATATTGCTCGGATATTACCCGAACTTTCGCGGTAGGCGAGATAAGTGACAAATTACGTGAGATTTATGATATAGTACTAGAGGCGAATCTTCGAGGAGTAGCAGGCGTGAAACCGGGTATTACTGGTAAAGAAGCCGATGCGCTCACACGAGACTATATATCTGAAAAAGGCTATGGCCAGTATTTCGGACATTCTACCGGCCATGGGCTTGGTATGGATGTACACGAATCACCAGCTCTATCCTTCCGCTCCGATACGGTATTGAAGCCGGGAATGGTCGTAACAGTAGAGCCGGGGATCTACATACCGGAAGTAGGCGGATGCCGAATTGAGGATGATCTTGTGCTGACAGCTGATGGCAGTGAACGCCTGACGTTCTCCACTAAAGATTTAATTACATTGTAACAGCCGTTTTTCGAAGGAGGAAAACAATGATTTCAGTAAACGATTTTCGTACGGGCCTTACAATCGAAGTAGACAATGGCCTTTGGCAGGTTATCGATTTCCAGCACGTAAAACCAGGTAAAGGTGCAGCATTCGTACGGTCTAAGCTGCGTAATTTACGTAACGGAAACATCCAGGAAAAAACATTCCGTGCCGGAGAGAAAGTTTCTCGTGCACATATTGAACATAAAACGATGCAATACCTTTATGCTTCAGGTGACACACATACTTTCATGGACACAGACACATACGATCAGCTGGAACTTCAGACAGCACAGATCGAATACGAACTTAAATTCCTGAAAGAAAACATGGAAATCAGTGTTATGACTTTCGGCGGTGAAACACTAGGTGTTGATCTTCCGAATAACGTAGAACTGAAAGTAGTAGAAACAGAGCCAGGTATCAAAGGTGATACTGCGAGCGGCGGTACGAAACCAGCTATCGTAGAAACTGGCTTGAGTGTGCAAGTACCTTTCTTCATCAATGAAGGCGATGTACTGCTCGTAAGCACTTCTGACGGGAAATACGTTTCCCGCGCATAAGCTATCTAAAGAGTCTCTTCCCTATATGGGAAGGGGCTCTTTTTTTGTGCATAAACAAACCCGAGGCACATACATTACAGTATGGACAACATGTCCAATCGAAGTTAGAGGTGAGCAAGGATGAAGGAAATCCAGAAATTGTTTCGAGCGCCTTTACAAGCACTATTGTCAGAAAAGGTAGGAGGACGATGGGATAAGCTGCAGGAAATTCGCTGTCGGACGAACCAGCAGCTTGAGCTTTGCTTCGATGACAGAACCGAGTGGATTGAAGCGTCGCTAATGGAGGCTGCGGATGCACGGTTTATGCTGAATCAATTGAGTGATTTTTCTTTATATGCACTTGAAAATGAATTGCGAGAAGGTTATATCACCATTGCAGGAGGGCATCGGGTAGGTTTGAGCGGACAAGTCAATACAGAGGGCGGTATCGTCAAAGCTCTCAAGCATATATCCTCCTTCAATATAAGAATTGCAAAGGCCAGACCTGGAGCAGCGAGTAGAATTATGTCTTCCTTGTACAAGCCTGACGGCACTTGCCGCCACACGCTCATCATAGGGCCGCCTAAGTCCGGTAAAACGACTATTCTTCGCGATATAGTTCGTTCGCTATCAACTGGCTGGCAGCAATATCAGGCGATAAAGACAGCAGTCGTTGACGAACGCTCTGAAATTGGAGGCAGTATTAATGGCATTCCGCAGCACGATCTTGGAAAAAGGACAGATATCATGGATGCCTGTCCAAAAGCAGAGGGATTGATGATGTTGATTCGATCGATGTCTCCTGACGTGATAGTGGCAGACGAGATAGGGAGCGAACGTGATGTCCAGGCGCTTCTGGAAGCCTTGCACGCAGGTGTGAAGATCGTCTGCAGTGTTCATGGAGACAGCTTAGATTCCATCCGTCATCGTCCTTCCTTAAGGCCCTTGTTTGAACAGAAAGTGTTTGAGCGTATCGTCATTTTAAAGAAGGGTATGGCGCCTGGCGTAGTACAAGCAGTATTGGAAACAGCCAGTCCAGCAGGTGCAAACGCATGAAGTGGGTAGGAGCGATACTTGTACTTATCGCCGCTACTTGGGTGGGTTTCGATTTGTCACGCAGACTGCAGCAGCGACCAAAGCAAATCCGCCAATTGATCAGCAGTTTGCAAGTGATGGAGGCTGAAATCCTTTATAGTCAGACAAGCATTATTGAAACAAGCGATAATCTGGCCAAGCAAGTTCCACAGCCGGCAGCTGCTTTTTTTCAATCTCTATCAGATAAACTGCTGCTGCACCCGGTAGATTTGTATGATTGCTGGGAAGAGACGACAGAAGCTTGGATAGACACAACAGCGCTAAAGCCTTCTGAGAAAGATGTGTGGCTGCAATTCGGCCGTACACTTGGTCAGCATGATTTTGAACAGCAGCAAAAGCACATCCAGCTGGCCAAAACCCACCTGGAACGTGAGCTCGAGGAATCAGAAGAAGCGAACCAGCGGTATGGAAAAATGATCCGCAACCTCGGATTCCTGACAGGTTTGCTGATTGTACTACTGCTTATCTGAACGAGGTAAGAAAGGAGTCCGCTATGCTCGGTGAAGCAATGATTCTATTTCAAATAGCAGGTATTGGGATGATTGTCGCAATCATTCATACTGTACTGAAGCAAATGGGGAAGGAAGAGATTGCACAATTTACAACACTGATGGGATTCATACTCGTACTGCTCATCGTCTTGGGCAAATTATCGGAACTGTTCCAGCAGATCAAGTCGGTGTTCTTATTCCAGGGATGAGGCGATAAAGATGGATATTATTATAATCGTATCCATTGGCATTGTAGCGAGTTTGCTTGCTTTGATTGTAAAAGAACAAAATTCATCCATTGCATTTTTTGTAGTAGTAGTGACAGGCATCATCATTTTCCTGTTCATCCTGCAAAAGATTACAGGCATCCTGCTTTTGATTGAGCAGCTGGGTGAACGGGCAAATGTGGAAGGACTTTATATAAAGACGATTTTGAAAATCATCGGCATTGCTTATATCACGGAATTTGGTGCGCATTTAACACGAGATGCCGGATTATCGGCAATTGCTGCAAAAATAGAGCTTGCCGGAAAGATCATTATCATAACGGTGGCCATACCGATTCTGACAGCGGTCATCGAGACAATCATGAGTTTCATGCCGGGCGGATAAGGAGCTGGATACGTTGAAACGCTGCTTGGTAATTCTTTTAGCTTTGTTTGGTGTACTTGCAGCTCCAGCAGCTGCTTATGGTGAAACAGGTCAAGCGGAAGAACAGGAAGTTGCGGTCACAGCATTCGATAGTCTTCCGACAGAAGAACTCTCTGAGTATTGGGAGCTTTTGTCTGATAAGTACGGTCAGTTTATTCCGGAACTAGAGAAAGGCTCTTTCGTTGATTTTATTAAGCAGCAAGGAGATATCTCCATCCAATCATGGCTGAAAGGGCTTTTTGAATATCTGTTGTATGAGCTGCTGCTAAATGGAAAGCTGCTTGGTATTTTGATACTTTTAACGCTTTTCAGCAGTATCCTGCAGACGATCCAAACTGCATTCAATAAAGGCTCGATAAGCAAAGTCGCTTATTTGATCGTATGTATGGTGCTTCTGACACTTCTTTTGAACAGTTTCCGTTTGTCAGTGAATTACGCAATGGAAGCTATCAACGGTATGAGTGATTTTATGCTGGCTTTGATTCCGCTGCTGCTCGGGTTGATGGCTTCATTTGGAAGTCTGTCTGCTGTTGCTTTCTTTCATCCGATCATCGTTTTCCTTATCCATGCCAGCGGGCTATTGATTGCTAAGGTAATTATCCCATTATTCCTCATGAGTGCTCTTTTGCATCTTGTCAGTACAATCAATAAAGAATATCCAGTCACTCAGCTTGCTGACTTATTGAAAAACATAGGGCTATGGCTGTTGGGAATATTCTTTTCTGTCTTTCTTGGAGTCATCTCCGTACAGGGTGCCGTTTCAGCTGTTCAGGATGGTGTAGCGATGAAGACAGCTAAATTCGTTACTGGAAACTTCATACCCGTCATTGGCCGGATGTTTACTGATGCCACTGATACTGTGCTTAGTGCTTCGCTTCTTCTGAAGAATGCAATCGGAATTGTCGGGGTGCTGATTGTCTTAGCGATCTCCTTATTCCCTGCAATAAAGATTCTTGCTATCGCACTTATCTACAAAATTGCCGCAGCCTTGCTGCAGCCACTAGGCGATGGTCCAATCATCAAATCGATGCAAGTGATGAGTAAATATATCCTTTATATTTTCGCTTGCTTGCTCGTTGTTGCGTTCATGTTCTTCATTGCTATTGTGATCATTGTCGCTTCGAGCAACGTTACATTAATGCTGAGATAGGAGCTGATCACTTGGAAGCATTGCAATCATGGGTGATGCAGATCATTCTGTTCATCCTTCTCGCTTTTGTACTCGATATGGTTTTGCCCGACACCGATATACGTAAATACGTGAAGCTGGTCATGGGGCTCATGCTGCTTCTGTTATTCCTCAAGCCAGTATTCGCCTTATTCCAGGTCGATTCAACGAGAGCAGTGCAAGAAGCAATGGAAGGATTTGCTGCCCTTACAGATGCTCCTTCGATAGAAAATTCAATAGAAGAGAAGAAAAGTGAAATAGATTCCGTACAGCGCGCATATATTGAGGAACAGATGGCTGTCCAATTGAAGGACCAAGCAAATCCAACGCTGCAAGAGAAGTTTCATATGCAGATTACTGACATCGCAGTGGCCTTTAAGGAGGGAGAGGATGAGGAAACGACCGAAGCAATCGATTCCATCCAAGTGAAGGTGCAAAGTACCGACCAGGGATTACCGGAAGGAGAAGTCAGCGACGTCGTCATCGACAGTTCCCGTCCAATTGAAGCAAATGAACAGACCGAGGACATGGAGAGAGTGAAATCCTATCTGACCGAAATCTGGGAGCTTGAGGATCTGCCGCTTGAGGTCACCCAAAAAGGGGGGACAGGATGAAAAAGTTATTAGACAAGCTTTCCGAACAGTGGAAGCTGAAAGATTCTCAGAATAAGAAACCGACAAAGCTTGGATATTTGGTCATTGTCGGCCTGCTAGGTGCCTTACTTCTACTTGTAAGCGGCTTATTCACAGAACAGAAGGAGCCAGATAGACAAAACACCCAGCAGACTCAAAATTCAACAGCAGCAGAAACTGAAGAGACTTTCGCCAAGAAAGAAAACGACGCTTCTTCTTCCACTACAGATTTGGAAGCAGCATATGAGCAAGACCTAGTTGGCTTGCTGGAAAAAATCAAAGGTGTTTCCGAGGTGGAAGTAATGGTCAATCTGAACAGCACCCACCAGAAAATCTATGAAAAGAATCTGATCATCGGCCAGCAAACATCTGAAGAAACCGACCAAAACGGTGGAGAGCGGGTGGTGGAAGATGAAAATGAGGAGCAGCAAGTTGTTCTTGTCAGACAAGGAGATCAAGAAGTACCGCTGCTGGTAGAAACAAGAAAGCCAGAAGTGAGAGGGGTGCTTGTTGTTGCAAAAGGTGCAGAACAAGCAACGGTTCAGGAATGGGTTGTACAGGCAGTATCACGAGTCCTGGATGTACCGACACATCGAATTTCGGTTATGCCGAAAAATTAAGGGGGAATTGGGATGTTGAAGAAACAAACAGTATGGCTATTGACGATGCTGAGCTTGCTAATCGTATTGAGTGTTTATTATATGACTTCTCCAAACGGTGACGAACTAGCTTTTATCAATGACAAAGCGGATGAAAATGGGACAAGTACAACAGCTGGCGACTCCGGTGAAACCGAGTCTAAAGAAGAAGGAGAAGCAGATGTAACGACTGAACCTGCTAATGTCGATGAGCTATTTGCCAGCATCCGGATGCAAACGATGGATCAGCGAAGCGAAGCAAAAACCAGACTTGAAGAAATTGTTGCCAACTCCTCTACTAGCACAGAAGAAAAGAATGATGCCGTCAGCCAAATCGAGCTAATGGAGCAGTTCGCATCGAAAGAATCCATCCTGGAAGAATCAATCATCGCAGAAAAGGGCTATGAGGAAGTGCTTGTCCGAGCAGAAGATGGACATGTGCAGATTACTGTTAAAGCGGATAAAATGACGGCTCAAGAAGCCAACAGCATCATGCAGATGGCTGCTGATGAATTCACCGGTGCCAACGTAGATGTAAAATACATTCCGCAGAAATAAGATTTTGTCCAAACAAAAATCCGAACGATGCAAATTTCTTAGTGAATTTGCTTAGGTTCGGGTTTTTGTATTTTAAATGAGAATAAGAAGCCCGCTCCGAGAGAATACTTCGCTCTCGGTTGGCACGGACTAGTTCTGTTTTCGTCTCGTATATGAAAGAGATGTTAGTAAAGGTACACTAGCGCAGTGCCGGAGCGGCAATTAGAACTTCGAATCTATAAGTCAGTTATGTGTCAGTACCTTTTTCTATGAGAGGGTGTTTAGTACGATTTTGTTTGAAGTGGTGGTATGCTAGGGTATGATTAGCAGCAGGCTATACATAAGCAGGGAGAAGGCGTAAGCAGTGAAGACAGTATTCAGTTATCTTAAACCTTATTGGCTCATAATCGTAACTTCATTGATTTTTATCATGATGGAGCTTTCCGTTGAACTTGTGCAGCCATTTCTTTTGCAAAAACTTATTGATGACGGAATTGCTGCAGGTAATAATGAGCTTGTTATCGAGCTCGGCTTGGGGATGGTAGCAATTGCGATTATCGGCTTCGGAGCCGGAATCATCAATATCTTCTTTGCCGATCATCTTGGTCAAAGTGTTGGAAAAGAGCTGCGGGATCAAATGTATGAAAAGGTTCAGCAGGCTGAGCTTCAAGATATCCAGCGCTTTGGTACGAGTACACTTTTAACCAGACTGACAAATGATGTGAATCAAATTCAGTTGACACTTGTCATGTTCTTTCGTTTCATGATTAGGGCTCCTTTCCTGATTATCGGCGGAACTGTCATGGCTTTTGTAGTGAATGCACGGATTGCACTTATCTTATTGATCGTCATTCCTATACTGTTGATTTTCCTTCGTTTCATCATGAAAAGGAGTATCCGTTATTTCGGAACTGTGCAGCGCAGTGTGGATAAAGTTAACCATGTGATGAGGGAGAATCTTGTCGGACTCCGACTTATCAGGATATTCGTCCGAGAGCAGCATGAACAGAAGCGCTTTGAGCAGACCAGCAATGAGCTGCGTCAAAATATGCTGAAAGCATTTCGTTATACAGAATTATCTGTACCTCTGCTCACTTTGGTAATGAATATTGCTATTCTGGCTATTTTATATATTGGTGGAATACAGCAGCAGACGAATGTCGGAGATATAGTCGCAATCGTTAACTATGCAACACGGATTACGGGTGCATTGAGTGTTGTTGGCATGCTGATCACGTTTTATGCGCGAGCGAAAGCATCCAGTACTAGAATTGCTGATGTTCTGGAGCTAGATACTCCTGCAGATGATGGTGAAACAACATCAGAAACTTTCCGCGGAAAAATAGACTTGGATCAGGTAACTTACCGATACCCAAATGGTAAATTACCAGTCATTGAAGAGTTTACGATGGAAATAGAATTGGGAGAACGTGTTGCCATATTAGGGGAAACAGGTTCTGGTAAGTCAACTTTGTTACATCTTATGATTGGCTTATATGAACCTGATAATGGTCAAGTATTGGCAGATGATATGCCATTATCAAGCCTGGACAGCAAGTCTTTTCGCCGACAAGTCGGATTTGTATCTCAGGATGTGCAGTTGTTTTCCGGTACAATCCGTGAGAATATCGCCTGGGGAGTACCGGATGCGAGTGATGAAGCGATTATTCGTGCTGCAAAGGATGCACAAATCTATGACACGATTAGCAAATTGCCAGATAAGCTTGATACAAAACTTGGTCAAAATGGAATCAATCTTTCAGGCGGCCAAAAACAACGGCTGACGATTGCAAGAGCATTGCTGCTAGAGCCATCACTTTTGCTCTTAGATGATAGTACAAGTGCACTGGATTTACAGACAGAACGAAAACTATTGGAGGCGCTCAAGCGGTATGAGTGTACGACAGTGCTTGTCACACAGAAACTTAGTACGGCAATGCAATGTGATCGAATCTTAATCATAGAAGAAGGAAAACGAACTGCATATGGTACAGCAGATGAGCTTTTGGAGCATTCAGAGCTGTTCCGCGCGATTCAGGCTTCTCAAGCGCAGAGGGAGGCGACATCATGAAAAAGTTATCTGATGCGTTCCGATATAAACGGCCAGCATATACGACAAATGCCAGTAAGCAGAAAGCAAAAGTAGAAAATCCTAAAGCCACACTACTAAGGATTTGGCATTACATGCTTCTCGAAAGACGACTTCTTTTCAGTACGCTCGGTATGATTATTTTAAGCTCTATACTAGCGTTGGTGGGTCCTGTCATTCTTGGACATATCGTTGACCGGTTTGTAAGTGGGGAGTATACGGCAGGATATCTTCTGCAGCAATTAAGCTGGCTGCTGCTAATCTATTCAGCTGTTGCTGTAATGACTTTTCTGCAAGGATATTGGATGATTACCATCTCGCAAACAGCTGTGTATTCAATCAGGAAAGATCTATTTGTTCATCTGCAGAAATTGAAGCTTGCTTTCTTCGATAAGCGGCAGCATGGAGAGCTAATGAGTCGGATGACGAATGATGTGGATAATATTTCAACAACGCTCAATACGTCTATGGTTCAGATTGTTTCCAGCATCATCACCTTTATCGGCATACTGGCTGTCATGGTTATACTTAGTCCGATACTTACAATTATCACATTGCTGGTTGTGCCGATCATGTTCATAGGCATCAAATGGATCACCAACCGTACTAGGCATGCTTTCAGAACACAGCAGCAAGCTGTCAGCAAGGTGAACGGTTATGCCGAGGAAAGCATATCCGGCCAAGCAGTCATTAAAGCATATGCCCAAGAAAGCAAAGTTATCGGTACCTTCCGTGACAAAACAGAGGAGCTGCAGCATGCAGGTTTTTGGGCTCAAACTTTTTCCGGTTTCATTCCCAAATGGATGAACATGCTAAATAACATCAGTTTCGCTGTCATTGCCGGTGTTGGCGCTCTCTTAATCGGGTATGGACGTGCGGGTATTACAGTTGGTACGATTGTAATATTCCTGGAATACTCAAGACAGT
Organism: Terribacillus saccharophilus; assembly: GCA_900110015.1. Lineage (GTDB taxonomy): Bacteria > Bacillota > Bacilli > Bacillales > Amphibacillaceae > Terribacillus > Terribacillus saccharophilus. Next base: position 419,670 of record FOCD01000001.1, read on the forward strand.
TTACACGTCCACTGAATGATTTGGCAAACCAATTTAACTCCTTATTCTCTGCACTTGCCGGAGCAGAGCGCGTTTTTGGAATTCTGGACGAGCAGGAAGAACACCAAGAGACGGCGAAAGAAATAATATCAAAACTTCGAGGAGACATACACTTTGAGAATGTCACATTCACTTATGAAGGTGAACCGGCTCTGAAGAATATTAGTTTCTCTGTTCAATCAGGACAAATGGCTGCTTTTGTAGGCCCGACTGGATCTGGTAAAACTACGATCATGAATTTGATTGCCGGTTTCTATCAGCCTGATCAAGGCCAAGTAACAATCGATGATATGGCGCTTCCTGAGCTCGATTTAAGCAGCTATCGCAATCGAATCGGGGTTGTGCTACAGCAGGATTTCCTTTTCAAAGGTACAATCTTGGAGAACATCCGCTATGGCAAATTGGATGCTACCGATGACCAAGTTAAAGAAGCGGCCAAAGCGGCCAACGCTCACCGTTTCATCACCAGGCTGCCTGATGGATATGAAACGATAGTCGCACAGGATGGCGGCGGTCTTAGTCATGGACAACGGCAATTGCTGTCTATCGCCAAAGCATTGTTAAAAGATCCGGACATCCTCTTGCTGGATGAAGCTACATCCAGCATTGATACGATTACTGAACTTAGAATCCAGGAAGCAATGAAAGTATTGATGGAGGGGCGTACAAGTATTGTAGTGGCGCATCGCCTCAATACGATAGAACAGGCTGATAAGATATTTGTTCTACAGGATGGCGAAATAAAAGAACAAGGAAGTCATCATAAGTTGATAGAGCAAAAAGGCTTCTATTATGCACTACAGAACGAGAAAAAGCAGCATAGTTCGACCAGCTGATGCTTACTGTTAATCGTTAGGTGTTGCGATTTTTTTAACGTTTGCGTAAAATATGTTAGTGATTAAATCTGTAGGAACCATTTTGCAGGACCATTGTAAAGGAGTGCCAATATGCTTAAATTAGAAGAATTGAAAGAACTTATTACCTTAATTGACCAATCTTCAATAGATGAATTCGATTATGAAACTGAAGGGGAAAAAGTCTCCCTTCGCAAAAACAAAGAGGTTGTACAAGTAGCAGCGGCACCAGCGCCAGTTCAACCGGCAGTGAGTGCACCACAGGCACCAGTATCAGCTGCACAGCCTGAACCAGCAGCACAAGCTCCAGAAGCAGCTGCAAAGAATTATGATTACGAAATTACATCGTTGATGGTAGGTACTTTCTACAGCAAACCAAATCCAGATTCTGATGATTTCGTCAGCATTGGAGAACGGGTGGAGAAAGACACAGTAGTATGTATCGTGGAAGCGATGAAACTATTCAACGAAATCACTGCAGATGTTACTGGTGAAATCGTCGAAGTACTAGTGGAAAACGGAGAGCTTGTTGAGTATGGACAACCTCTGTTCAGAGTGAAGGCTAACTAAGGGGTTGACTCGTTGTGATTAAGAAATTATTGATTGCCAACCGAGGCGAGATTGCTGTCCGGATTATCCGTGCCTGTAACGAGCTGGATATTGAGACGGTCGCAATCTATTCGGAAGCAGATAAAGAAGCATTACATGTACAGCTGGCTGATGAAGCATATTGTGTCGGTCCCGCGCCAAGTAAAGAAAGTTATTTGAATTTCTCGAATATCATTAGTGTAGCGACGCTGACAGGTGTCGATGCCATCCATCCTGGATATGGATTTTTAGCAGAAAATCCTGATTTTGCAGAACTGTGTGCAGAATGCAACATCACGTTCGTCGGTCCTAGTGCATATGCCATCAATAAGATGGGAACAAAAGACGTTGCGCGTGAAACTATGCGTGAAGCGGGTGTTCCAGTCGTACCTGGATCAAACGGTATCGTAGCAGACGCCGAAGAAGGCAAGCAAGTTGCAGAAGAGATAGGCTATCCTGTCATCATCAAAGCAACAGCAGGCGGCGGCGGTAAAGGTATCCGAATCGCCCGTACAGAAGAAGAGCTTGTAAAAGGAATCAGTGTAACACAGCAGGAAGCAGCAACTGCTTTTGGTAACCCTGGTGTCTACTTAGAAAAGTACATAGAAGATTTCCGTCATGTGGAAATCCAGGTGCTTGCGGATAACCATGGCAATGCGATTCATCTTGGAGAACGTGATTGTACGGTCCAGCGCCGTATGCAAAAGTTGATCGAAGAATCTCCTTCACCAGCTGTTTCACCGGAAATCCGTGAGAAAATGGGTGCAGCCGCTGTGAAAGCAGCACTAGCTGTTGACTACTCCGGTGCTGGTACAATCGAATTTATCTTTGACCGAAAAGATCATACTTTCTATTTCATGGAAATGAATACACGTATTCAAGTAGAACACCCAGTTACGGAGCTTGTGACAGGTGTGGATCTTATCAAAGAACAGATTCACATTGCCAATAACGAGCCATTACGTTACGCGCAGGAAGATATTACATTCAACGGATGGGCTATCGAGTGCCGTATCAACGCGGAGAATCCATTCAAAAACTTCATGCCTTCACCAGGTAAGATCGATCTTTATCTTGCACCTGGCGGTTTCGGAGTACGTGTGGATGGAGCAGCTTATCAGGGCTATTCTATTCCGCCATTCTATGACAGTATGGTAGCGAAGCTGATCACGTTTGGTAAAACACGTGAAGAAGCAATCTCCCGCATGAAGCGAGCTTTGGGTGAATTTGCTGTTGAAGGTGTGCATACGACGATTCCATTCCATTCTCGTATGATGGAGCATCCGGTATTTGTAGAAGGGGATTTCAACACGAACTTCCTTGAAAACTACACAATTATGGAGTAAATAACCTAAAGGATGTGAGATCTTTGCAAGAGCAATCTTTCGTATCGATCGGTCATAAGGGAGCACTTGGCAATGTCATGCTTTCACCTGCTGTTATTGAGGTCATTGCCGGAATTGCAGCAAGCGAAGTGAAGGGTGTTATGGCAATGCGGGGCGGATTTGCCACTGGTGTGGCAGAGAAGCTCGGTAAGAAGGCACATGGTAAAGGTGTCAAGGTTGAACTCACAGAACAAGGAGTAGCAATCGACGTCTTTATCACAGTTAGTGCCGATTGCAGGATGCCCGAGGTAGCAAAAGACATTCAGCAGCATATCCGTCAGGCGCTGCAGACGATGACGGCACTTGCGACCAAAGAGATCAATGTCCATATAGTAGGTATACAACTCGATCAAAAAGCGGACACTGTCGAGTAGACTGTTTTCGTTGGAAAAGACCTTGGCTGGTTCGGCCCTGAGGTCTTTTCTTTTGTTCAAAGATAGATTTAAGCCTATATATCATGTTATGATTTGATGAGATGAGTTAAAAGGAGATAGAATATGAAACGACGTACGGCACGGGAAACTGCCTTCCAAGTCCTCTTCCAGATGGACATGAACGATATTCAGCCAGAAGAGGCTGTGGAAAATGTATTAGGAGAGCCGTTGCAGAATGCTTTTTTGGCTAGTCTTATTAATGGTGTAATAGAGCATAAAGCTGCAATCGATGCAAAAATTGCCGAGCATTTAGAGAATTGGTCATTCGATCGGCTTGCGAGTGTGGAGAAGACAGCATTGCGTATTGCTGTATATGAGCTTCTTCATCATTCAGATGTACCACAGGGCGTAGTCATAAACGAAGCAATCGAGATTTCGAATCTATTCGGAGACGAGAAATCAGGCAAATTCGTTAACGGCGTACTATCAAGAATAATCAAAAAATAAGGGAGCGGATGAGCATGACAGCAGAATTAATCTACGGAAAAGAACTTGCAGCAACGATTCGAGAAGAACTGAAACAAGAAGCAGCAGCACTGAAAGAACAAGATATTCTGCCTCATCTGACCGTTGTCATAGTCGGAGACGATCCCGCCTCCAAATCTTATGTAAAAGGTAAAGAAAAAGCATCAGCTGAAATTGGTATCAGTTCTGATCTAATCGAGCTTCCAAGCGCGACGACACAGACGGAGCTGCTGGATCTTATTCAGCGACTGAACTTGGATGTAAATGTGAACGGCATTCTAGTCCAATTACCTCTTCCAGCACATATCGACGAACAAGCTGTCATTGACAGCATTGATCCAGAAAAAGATGTAGATGGCTTCCACCCTGCTAATGTAGGGAAGATGATGCTTGGAGAAGATACATACTATCCATGTACACCTTATGGAATCATTCAAATGCTGAAGTCGAAAGATGTAGAGATTGCAGGTAAAACTGCTGTTATCGTCGGCCGAAGCAATATTGTCGGCAAACCAATCGGGCAGCTGCTTTTAAATGAACATGCAACTGTTATCCATACGCATTCACGCACTCCTGATCTTAGAAGCTTTACAAAACAAGCAGATATCCTTGTTGTGGCTGTTGGACGTGAGCATATGATCAAAGCTGAGGATATTAAAGAAGGTGCTATCGTCATAGACGTAGGTGTGAACAGAAATGCAGCAGGCAAGCTAACAGGAGATGTCGATTTCGAACATGCGAAGGAAGTTGCCTCTATTATCACACCAGTACCAGGCGGTGTAGGTCCAATGACAATTACAATGCTGATGCTTAACACAATTAAAGCAGCCAGACGCCAAGCGGCAGCGGTAGTGTAAGGAGCAGGAAAAGTATGAGTGATGACCGTTATTTGACCGTGACTGCCTTGACCCGCTATATGAAGCGAAAGCTGGAAACGGACAAGCATTTGAAGGATATATGGCTAAGAGCTGAAATATCAAACTTCAAACATCACAGCCGCGGTCATATGTATATGACGTTGAAAGATGACGGAGCACGGATTCAGTCTGTCATGTTTGCAAGTCAAAACAAAGGAATGAAATTTGTTCCCGAAAACGGGATGACCGTTCTGATCCGCGGAGAAATAGGCTTATATGAGCCACAGGGCCAATATCAGCTTTATATTCAGCATATGGAACCAGATGGTGTAGGAGCGCTGTATCAAGCTTATGAACAGCTGAAAGAGAAGCTGGAAAGAGAAGGCTTATTTTCTGCTACTCACAAAAAACCGCTCCCGGAATATCCGGAGCATATTGGAGTCATTACATCCCCAACCGGTGCTGCTGTGAGGGATATTTTGACAACGATCAAAAGGCGGTATCCAATTGTTAAAGTAACGATTCTGCCTGTATCTGTCCAAGGTGATCGATCAGCTCCGTCGCTTGTGCAGGCTCTCTCTTATGCTGAAGAACATGATTTCGATGTGCTGATCATCGGAAGAGGTGGCGGCTCGATTGAAGAGCTTTGGAGCTTTAATGAGGAAATAGTTGCACGTGCTATCCACAGGGTAAGTATCCCGATTATTTCTGCAGTTGGTCATGAAACGGACTTCACTATCAGTGATTTTGTTGCCGATGTCAGAGCAGCTACTCCGACCGGCGCTGCTGAATTGGCAGTTCCAGCGCGTGAAGAACTGCTGCATCGTTTAGTGCAGTTGTCTAACAGGATGCATTATGTTGTCCGTCAAGGCTACAATCAAGAAGCAAACCGATTGGCAAAACTTCGAGGTTCTTATGCATTTCGTTATCCTGAGCAGCTTCTAAGGCAGAAGGAAATAGAACTGGACAAGCTTTCCGATCGATTAAGCAGAGCGGGTACGACTGCTGTGTCGGCAAGGCAGCAACAATTTACCACATTGGTCAATCGCCTTTCGCTTGTTCATCCAGGTAAACAGGTACAAAATTATGATCAGCAGCTTACTGCCCTGCAAGCTAGATTAAAGCAAGCAATGGATAAAAAGCATGAAAGAGAACAGCAAAAGTTTCTTCATCAAATAAACAAGCTTTCTTTATTGAATCCATTGGAAACGATGAAGCGAGGATACAGTATTTCGTACAAACAAGATACCCTTCTAAAGAGTGTTGATCAGGTTACTAAAGGCGATGATGTGCAAATCCATCTGGAGGATGGCACGATAGATTGTATTGTCAAGGAAGTGAAGGAGGATACAAATGGCTGAGGAGAAAAAACAGAGCTTTGAAGAAGCGATGCAGCAGTTGGAGGAGATTGTGAGCAAGCTTGAGCAAGGAGATGTCCCGCTTGAGCAGGCGATCGGCTATTATCAAGAAGGTATGAAGCTTTCCAAAATCTGTGGAGATAAGCTCGAGCAAGTCGAGAAGCAAATGGTGGAAATTGTGAATAATGCCGGCGAAACCGAGCCATTCACTGTACAGGAGGAAGAATAAGTGAGTGAAGCGTTGCAGGATTACTTGAAAGCAGAGCAGCAGCAGCTAAACGAGTACATGATGGATTTGCTCGAAAGTGACAACATGCTTCCAAACTCTTTAGCAGAATCTGTTTTATATAGCATGCGAGCTGGAGGCAAGCGGCTGCGTCCAATCCTGATGCGGGCAGCGTTTGAATCTTTCGGCGGACGTGGCGAAAAAGTCCTTCCAGTCGCTGCTGCGCTTGAAATGGTGCACACCTACTCTTTGATTCATGATGATCTTCCTGCTATGGATGATGATGATTATCGCCGCGGACAGCTGACAAACCATAAGAAATTTGGGGAAGCAACAGCGATTCTTGCAGGAGATGCACTTCTTACAAGAAGTTTCTCTGTCATCGGGCAAGCCACAGGGCTTCAGCCGGAGGAAAAAGTATACCTGATGTCTTATTTGTCTGAAGCTGCAGGTCCAACGGGTATGATTGCTGGGCAAACTTTGGATATGGAAGCAGAAGATAAAGAAAGTACGCTGGATGAATTAGAGCAAATACATAATCTAAAAACGGGTAAGTTATTAACATATGCAATTGTTGCCGGTGCTTATCTAGCCGGAGTTAAACCAGAAACTCTAGAGCTGATGAAACAGTTCGGTACTTACATCGGTCTGATTTTCCAGGTGCAGGATGATATCCTGGATGTAACAGGGGACGCTTCTGTCCTTGGAAAACCAGTCGGCAGTGATGAAGGAAACAAGAAGAGCACGTATCCTAAGCTGCTTGGACTTGACGGAGCGAAGGCGCAAATGGACAAATACGTTAATCTGGCCCATCATTGTCTGGAACAAGCGGAAATCAAGGATTCCAGATTGCATGAGCTTACCATTTATCTGAGCAGAAGGACGAGCTGACTGTTATTGATTGTAAGCTAATAGCCAACTGTGATATATTGCTACTAGGAATATAGGACAGAACTGATACGTACGAACATAGAAAACGCCGTTATCACATATGTGCTAGCGGCTCTTTTTAAATAGGCTCCTGCACGGCCGCAGTGCAGAAATTGTCTGAAATTGAGGTAGGGGAGATAGAAACAGGGTATAAAACCTACAGGATTGATTTCTTCGTCCGGCGCAGAAATGTACCTATTCATACTATGCTGTCAGGCTGATCAAGCCGGTGACAAAAGGGGAAGGTTATATGGATTTAACAGCAATTAAGAACCCGGCATTCTTGAAGGAAATGTCAAATGAGGAGCTAAGTGAACTTGCAGCTAGCATCCGGACATTTCTGATTGAAAAGCTGTCCGTCACAGGAGGACATCTTGGTGCGAATCTTGGTGTCGTGGAACTCACGCTAGCACTGCATAAAGCATTCAACAGTCCGCAGGATAAATTTATCTGGGATGTAGGGCACCAAGCATACATTCACAAGATATTGACCGGCAGAACCGCTGACTTTGAAACATTACGCCAATATAAAGGCATGTGCGGCTTTCCGAAACGGATCGAGAGTGAACACGATGTATGGGAAACAGGACATAGCTCTACATCCCTTTCTGCTGCAATGGGAATGGCGACAGCAAGAGATATGATGGATGAGAATTATGAGGTCGTGCCGATTATTGGAGATGGTGCTCTTACTGGCGGAATGGCTTTGGAAGCGCTCAACAATATCGGTGATGAGAAAAAGAATATCACCGTCATTCTTAATGATAATGAGATGTCTATTGCGAATAATGTGGGTGCGCTGCATCATGTTTTAGGAAGAATGCGCAGTGCAGGTAAGTACAAGCGTGCGAAGGATGAAATGGAAACGCTACTTAAAAAGATTCCAGCTGTTGGCGGTAAGCTTGCTACCGCAGCAGAACGAATGAAAGATAGCATGAAGTATTTCATGGTTCCTGGCATGTTCTTCGAAGAACTAGGTTTCACCTATTTCGGACCTGTTGACGGCCATAACTTCCAAGACCTTGAAGAAGCAATAAATTACGCTAAAAAGACAAAAGGACCTAAAATCATCCATGTTGTTACCCAAAAAGGAAAAGGGTATCATCCTGCTGAAAGTGACAAAACAGACAATTGGCATGGAGTCGGACCATATAAAATTGAATCAGGTGAAAAGATTAAAAGCTCCGCTACGGCACCTGCCTGGAGTAAGGTAATCAGTGAAGCTGTTCTTGAGAAAGCGCGTACGGATAAACGGATTGCAGTAATTACTCCAGCCATGATTCTTGGTTCCAAGCTAGAAAACTTCAAAAAAGAAATGCCAGATCGTCTTTTTGATGTCGGGATAGCTGAGCAGCATGCTACAACGATGGCGGCTGGTATGGCAACACAAGGTGTAAAACCTTTCCTTGCCATTTATTCCACTTTCCTGCAGCGGGCTTACGATCAGTTGCTTCATGATATTGCAAGACAAAATCTCAATGTCTTTGTTGGAATTGATCGAGCAGGTTTTGTTGGAGCTGATGGGGAGACACATCAAGGTGTATACGACATCTCGTTCCTACGAGCAATGCCGAATTTCACCATTATGATGCCAAAAGACGAAAATGAAGCGCAGCACATGGTTCATACAGCGTTGGCACATGAAGATGGTCCTATTGCTCTGCGTTACCCGCGTGGAAACGCACTCGGTGTACCAGTAGATGAAGCAACTCATGCATTACCTATTGGAAGCTGGGAAGTGCTAAAAGAAGGTACGGATGCTGTTATCCTGACATTTGGGACAACGATTCCACTTGCAATAGATGCAAGTGAGTCAATCGCTGCGGACGGTATTTCTGTTCGTGTTGTGAATGCTCGTTTTATCAAACCAATGGACGAAGCAATGCTGCATGAAATTTTCTCTTCTGATTTACCGATACTGACTATTGAAGAAGCTGCGTTAAAAGGCGGTTTCGGCAGTGGCGTGATGGAATTCGCTGAAGAAAATGGCTACAATGCGTCTTCTGTCAGACGATTGGGTATACCTGATTACTTTGTTGAACATGGAAGTGTACCGGAACAAATGGAGGAAGTTGGATTAACGAAGGAAAATACAATCGACAGACTCCGTAAAATAGTAAGAATGAATGAAGAGCAAAGGGCTTGAGTGAATGGCAAAAGTGAGATTGGATGTTCTCCTCGTTGATAGGGGACTTATCGAAACAAGAGAAAAGGCAAAACGGACAATCATGGCTGGACTCGTATATTCCGGCCAAGATCGTCTTGATAAACCTGGCATGAAGGTTGACGAAACAGCTGACCTTACTGTGAAAGGCAAAGTCATTCCGTATGTAGGTCGTGGCGGATTGAAATTGGAGAAAGCTCTAGATTATTTCGAAATCGATGTTGAAGGACGGACAATGGTTGACATCGGTTCTTCTACTGGAGGCTTTACAGACTGTGCTTTGCAGCGAGGTGCTGCTCGCAGCTACGCAATCGACGTTGGTTATAATCAGCTCGACTGGAAGCTCCGGAATGATCCACGTGTTGTTGTAATGGAAAGAACGAATTTCCGTTATGTTACACCAGATATGCTGACAGAAGGACTGCCGAATTTTGCGTCGATTGATGTATCTTTCATTTCCTTGCGCCTGATTCTACCTGCATTGAAGGAGATTTTAGCGCCAGGCAGTGATATTGTCGCGCTCATTAAACCTCAATTTGAAGCAGGACGTGAGCAGGTAGGCAGAAAAGGAATTGTGCGTGATCGGAAAGTGCATTTTGAAGTACTGGAGGATACACTGAAATTCAGTGAATCACTCGGTTTTCAGTATGAAGGACTGACTTTTTCGCCAATAACTGGAGGAGACGGCAATATCGAATTTTTAGCCCACTTAGCATGGGGTAAAGATACTGCAGCTGATTTCCCTGATACAGAAGCGATTAAATCAGTCGTTGACGATGCGCATCAGCAATTATCTGCGAAAAAAGGCGTGTCGGAGAAAGCGATGGAGGAAGACAATGAGTAAAATTCAACGACATATCAAAATTCGTGAGCTGATTACAAACAATGATATTGAAACACAGGACGAGCTAGTAGACCATCTGAAGGATTTAGGATTCAATGTGACACAAGCTACCGTTTCCCGTGATATTAAGGAATTGCACCTTGTCAAAGTTCCGACCTTTGAGGGTGCTTACAAATACAGCTTGCCTGCAGACAATCGGTTCAATCCGCTTGAAAAACTGAAGCGGCTTATCATGGATGCTTTTGTGAGTATTGATACGACGAGTCATTTTATTGTACTCAAAACACTTCCTGGTAATGGGAACGCGCTTGCTGTTCTTTTAGATAACCTGGATTGGGATGAGATTCTCGGTACGATTAGCGGTGATGACACGATTCTGATCATTTGCCGTACGGAAGCTGATACAGAATTTGTGAAAGATAAACTGCTGGCCATGCTGTAAACGGAAGTGAAATGAGGGGATACCATGCTTACAGAACTTTCGATTAAGGATTTTGCAATTATTGACCAAATACGGATACATTTTAAAGAAGGGCTTACTGTGCTGACTGGAGAAACGGGAGCAGGTAAGTCTATTGTCATTGATGCAGTCCAGCTGCTTAGCGGCGGAAGAGGGTCGGTTGAATTCATCCGCCACGGTCAGAAAAAAGCCGAGCTGGAAGGCCTTTTTATCATTGACTCACCTGATCACCCTATTTATGCTATTGGTGCTCAGTTTGGTGTGGATATTGATGATGGAATGGTTGTGCTGGAGCGTACCATGACGACAAGCGGAAAAAGTATTTGTCGTGTAAATGGCAAGCTGGTGACTTTGGCTATATTACGTGAATTCGGCAAGTCATTAATCGATATTCATACGCAGCACGAAACCCAATCTTTAATGGATGCAGATAAGCATATAGAGCTTTTGGATTTGTACGATGCAGAAGCGATTGGTAAAGCAAGGGAAGCCTATATGCTTCAATTCAAAGAACTTCAAAAATTGAAAAAACGCTACAAAGAATGGAATACCAATGAACAGGAAATGGCCCAGCGTCTTGACTTACTTAAATTTCAATACAATGAATTGAAAGAAGCGGAACTTCAGCCTGGTGAAGACGAACAGCTTACAGAAGAGCGTACAAAGCTAATGAATTATGAACGAATTTATCAATCGCTTCATGATGCGTATAACGCACTTTACGGTGAGCAAAAAGGATTGGACTGGGTAGGGCATGCTTTAGCTAGTCTTGAATCGGCTAGTTCCTATGATGATGATATACAGAAGCACCATCAGATGATCAGTGAACAATATTATTTGATGGAGGATCTCACATTCCAGCTGAGCAGTCAGCTTGATTCGCTTTCTTACAATCCAGAACGATTGAATGAAATTGAAATGCGCTTGAATGAAATAAGCCGGTTGAAAAAGAAGTATGGCCAATCGGTCGAAGAAATTTTAGAATATGCAGCGAGTATTGAAGATCAGATCGATCAGATTCAGAATCGAGACTCCCACATTCATCAGTTGGAGCAGCAGATAGAGGATCTTGGAGAAGATGCAATGCTTGAGGCAAAGCAGCTTCATGACCTCCGTGTTCAAGCGGCTGTCCAGTTAACAGACGCTATTCACGAGGAACTGAAGGATCTGTATTTGGAAAAAGCTCGTTTTCATGTTGATGTACAGTTAAAGAATGGGAATTCTGGTGATCCAGAATTGAATGGTAAGCCTGTCCAGTTGACCGCAGACGGTTTTGACGCGATTACATTCCATATCTCTACCAACCCTGGTGAGCCTTTGAAGGAACTGCACAAAGTTGCTTCAGGAGGGGAATTATCTCGTATCATGCTGGCGCTGAAGCGTATTTTCTCAAGACATCAAGGAGTGACAAGTGTCATTTTTGATGAAGTGGATACAGGAGTGAGTGGCCGTGTCGCCCAGGCGATAGGAGAGAAGATATATGGTATCTCTGTTGGCTCGCAGGTATTGTGTATTACCCATTTGCCACAGGTAGCCTCAATGGCGGATACACATTTATTAATTGAAAAGCATGTTGAAAACAACAGTACGCATACGTCTGTGACTGAACTTGGTCAAGACACTGCTGTCGAAGAAATCAGCAGAATGATGACTGGAACAGTGCTCACTGAAAAGACCAAAGAGCATGCAAGAGAACTGATAACTCTTGCTGGACAATACAAACAATCATGATCCTGCCAAGTATGGCAGGATTTTTCGTTTTAAATAAAGGAAAAGATAGGCGCTTTTTCTGATGTTTTCTGGGTTTAAAAAGCGTCTGTGAAAGTCAAACTAGAAGTACATAAACAAGCATGAACTGCTGTGGGGTAGGACTTCTAGGAGATGAGAAAATGAAGAATAAGGTAGCAGCACTGCGCATCATCATTGGTCTTTGTCTGCTGGCTCTATTGGTAGCCGCACCATTGACAAAACCAGTACAGTCCTTTTTGAGCATACCCAAAACAATGACTTTGTTTTCAAATAACGATCTTTCTGATGCTCTTCCGGCCTTTGGTGACGGAGAGGCTGTGGAAGCCATTGACCAAGAGGTCTTTCAGGGCCAATCAACAGGCAAGCAAGACCTTGTTTACACGGTAGGCAGTATACCTGTCAAAAAGGTATCTGTTGATGTATTGAAAGATATCCGTATTGTTCCTGGAGGACATTCAGTAGGAGTTAAGCTTCATACATTAGGTGTGCTTGTTGTCGGTCATCACCAAGTAAGAACTGCCGAAACTAGTGTATCTCCTGGAGAAGATGCAGCTATCTATACTGGGGATATTCTCTTGAAAATTGATGAGAAGGAAATCCACAGGATGGAAGAAGTTGCTCCGATGATCGAAAAAGCAGGTAAAGCGGGTAAGCCTGTCAGCATTGAAGTGAAACGCGGCAGCCAAGTTTTAACCACTGAACTCAATCCTGCACTGGACGATAAGGATAAGCAGTACAGAATGGGTCTTTATATCCGTGATTCAGCAGCTGGTATTGGTACGATGACCTTTTACGATCCTGCATCAAAAAACTATGGTGCATTAGGCCATGTTATATCGGATATGGATACACAAAAGCCTATTGAGATTCATGATGGTACAATCGTCAGATCTAATGTTACGAGCATTCAAAAAGGAAACAATGGCAAACCAGGAGAAAAACTCGCTGAATTCAGCATGAACCGCAATTATATCGGAACTATCACGAAAAATAGCCCATTTGGTATTTTTGGCAAACTGGAAAGTGATATGCGTCAGAATGAGGAAGAAAAAGCACTTCCAATTGCTTTAAGCGAGGACGTTAAAAAAGGACCGGCAGTTATCCGCACAGTAGTGGATGGCGAAAAGATTGAAGAATTCGATGTGGAAATCGTCAATAGCGTACCGCAGGATCATCCCGCAACAAAAGGTATGATCATCAAGGTTACTGACAAACGTCTGCTAGCTAAAACAGGCGGAATCGTCCAAGGGATGAGTGGTAGTCCGATCATTCAGGATGGCAAACTAATTGGTGCTGTTACACACGTATTCGTCAATGACCCGACGTCCGGCTACGGGGTGCACATCGAATGGATGCTGCAGGAAGCAGGCATCGACATCTACAAAAGTGATAAAAAAGCAAGCTGATGAAGGCAATTCCTGTTCGTTTACGAATAGGATTGTCTTTTTCTTTTTCAAGTCATACGGTATACTGTAAAGACAAGAAACACCTGTTCGGAACAGGCTGCGTCGCATGCTGTCGAATGATGGGCAGGGTTACATACTCTGGAAATAAAAGCGAGGTTTTTTTCAATTTGGCAGGAATTGACCTTGATGTGTCGAAACTATAACGTGGAATCATAAGGGATATTAAGGGAGGAAGCTGGGAATGGATAAGATTAAAGCAGTTTTGGTCGATGACAATCGAGAGCTTGTGCAGCTTATGGAGGAATACTTTGAAGACCAATCCGATATAGAGGTAATTGGAACAGCTTATAATGGAAAAGATTGTTTAGATATGCTGGAAGATATCCAGCCGGATGTCGTTGTACTCGACATCATCATGCCGCATGTCGATGGACTGGCTGTTCTTCGTACATTAAGAGAAAGAACATCCGCACCGATGCCGCATGTAATCATGCTGACAGCTTTCGGTTAAGAAGAAGTAACGAAGAAGGCAGTCGATCTCGGCGCTGCTTATTTCATCCTTAAGCCCTTCGACCTTGAGAACCTTGCGGCACAGATCCGTCAGGTAAGCGGATATGGCGGAAGTTATGAATCAAGTCCAATTCGCGTAAAAGAGAAAAAACGCGATAAAAAGCCGAATCTGGAAGCGAGTATCACCAATATCATCCATGAAATCGGTGTGCCGGCGCACATCAAGGGTTATATGTACCTGCGTGAAGCAATTACAATGGTTTATAATGATATTGACTTGCTTGGTTCTATCACGAAGGTTCTTTATCCGGACATTGCTAAAACATATAATACAACAGCTTCCCGAGTGGAAAGAGCAATCCGCCATGCAATTGAAGTTGCTTGGAACCGTGGAAATATGGATAGCATCTCCTCTCTATTTGGATACACAGTCAGCATTTCTAAAGCGAAGCCGACGAACTCTGAGTTCATTGCAATGGTAGCAGATCGTCTGCGTCTTGAGCATCGTGCCAGTTGAGGCTGAAATAGAATAATTAAAATAAAGAGACCGAAAAACTTCACCATCACTAGTTTATTTTATAGTGTTAACGCTTCTGTTTATCAATCGTGATAAGGGAGGCGTTTTTATTTTGGATTATTATATGGTTACACAGTTGACTAACGGCCACTTAAAGGGTATACAATAGAACTATCGTTAGAGAGAGGAAGATACATACGAACAACAATTGTTATAATTCTTTACCTCCTCCTTATTTTGTCAAATATAATGATAAAATAAATTTCTTGAGGAGTTATACATTATGATTACTGCATTAATAGGAATTTTAATAGGTACGGGATTGTCATTTCAAACTGCTGTGAATTCACAGTTAAGAAAATTTGTTATCTCCCCGTATTTGGCTTCGATGATCTCGTTCGTTATCGGGGCACTATCATTGGCCGTCATAACTTTGATAGCAGGTTCGCCGCTTGGAATATCATGGGGATTTATTTCACAACAGCCAATATGGATTTGGCTTGGTGGTATACTTGGAGTTATTTTTCTTACGGTAAACATCTTACTATTCCCTAAACTTGGTAGTGTACAAACAGCTATAATGCCTATATTAGGGCAAATTATTATGGGTATGCTGATTGATAATTTTGGATGGTTCCATTCTATGAAGGAACCATTTGATGTGTATCGGATAGTAGGTATAGCTTTAGTTATGATTGGTGTTTTTTTTGCTATTGCCATTCAAGAAGTCAGATCAAGACGGGAAAAAAAGACTGAAAAAAATCCTAATCTGTGGATTTGGCGTTTAGTCGGCATAGGGTCAGGTATGCTGATGTCAACACAAGTGGCGATTAATGGTCAACTAGGAATTGTTCTGCATTCTTCCATACAAGCTGCTTTTGTCTCCTTCTTTATAGGAGCACTTACATTGATTATTGTAGTCGCTTTAAAAGAACGCACTTTTGCCGGGGTAAGAAATCCGATAAAACAAAAAGCAGCATGGTGGGTTTGGCTAGGTGGATTCTTAGGAGCGGCATATGTTTTAATTAACATTTATTTAGTTGGACAAGTGGGGACAGGACAAACCGTTGTTTTAGTCTTATTTGGACAGATTGCAGGAAGTTTACTTATCCAACGCTTGGGACTGATGGGTTCTTATAAAACTCAAATTGATTTTATACAGATAGTCGGTCTAGTTATGATCTTGGCTGGAGTAGTCTTGATCAGGATGTTTTAATTGAGACAGTGGTCTGGAACGTACTTGTATTAGCTTTGCTTTAAGCTTTCATTATCAAAACATAATAATGAAAGCTTTTTTTACACATTTAAGTTTATCATAATATAATTATGTAAACTAAATTTCTTTCGAAAGATGATATGCAATTCCATACAAAACAAAGTAAATAAAGACAAATAAAGACAAACAAAACAATTTAATGTATAATCCAATCATGAAGTTTTTTGAAAGCGCTTTATATATACAGTCATTACTACTGTTTCAATACTTAGGAGGGGAACAATGGCGGAGAAACAAGGAAGTTTAAAGGCTACAATTACAGTTGCAATGTCCAACTACTTGGAGGCTGGTTCGATTGTTGCCGGAGCAGGCGGATTGACTTTATGGATGGAGTATCTGAATCTGAATGATGTAAAGCTTGGACTTCTCGGTGCATTGAGTGCAAATGGCTTCGGGTCGGCAATCGGAGCTTTTCTTGGCGGTATCCTGGTGGACAAGTATGGTAGAAAATTCATTTATAAGTATGATTTGCTTGTGTACATGCTAGGGATTTTGCTTATTATGTTTTCATTCAATTTCCCGATGCTACTCGTCGGTTATGTGGTGACTGGAATCGCAGTCGGAGCGGCAATACCAGCTGCTTGGACTTACATAGCGGAAGAAGCGCCGAAGGGGGAGAGAGCAGCGCGTGTCGGCTGGGGGCAGTTTGCTTGGTCGATCGGGCCGGCAATTACGTTATTTCTATCAGTTTTATTGGCTCCTTTAGGTTTGCTTGGCAGCAGGATCATCTTTGCACAGCTCTTCGTCGTGGCTCTTATCACTTGGATTATGCAGCAGCAGATCAATGAGTCCACGATATGGACGGAGGAAAAAGAAAAAAGCCGAAGAGAAGTTGGGAAACAAGATGTATCATGGAAACAGCTGTTTACCGTTAAAGCAAATTTAAAAGCAATCGTGCTGCTTGTTGGCATCTATGTGTTTTGGAATCTTGTTGCAGGTGTTATGGGCTATTTCATGCCTTATATTTACGAAACCGTCGGTGGCTTATCTGCATCTCAGGCAAACTTACTGCAAGGCTTCCTTTGGACGTTAACTGTGGCAGCAACTTATTTTGTCTTCATTAAGCTTGGTGACCGGGTAAATCGTAAACTTCTTTATGGAGTAGGTGCGGGTATGGGGATCGCTGCGTGGCTTGTACTTACGTTTGGCGGAATGGGCATGTTCGAGCTGTACACATTTGTCGTCCTTTGGGGAATTGCAGCTGGTTTCGGAGCACAGGCATTTTATGGGCTTTGGGCAGGAGAGCTATTCCATACCCGTTACCGGGCAAAAGCACAAGGTTTTATCTTTGCCTTGGCGAGAATAGCAGTCGGATTGATTTCACTTGTTGTACCTTTAATGATAACTTCACTCGGATTCCAGTCAGCGGGTCTGGTCATGATTGGATTCCTTGTTATCGCCGCGGTTGTTGGTTTAATCATGGCACCAGAAACAAGAGGGAAGTCATTAGAGGAAATCCAGGAAGATCGGTATGGAAGTGTAGAAGAAAGAGCACGTCAGGCAAGGAATTAACAAAACAAAAATAAACAAATAAAAATAAAGATAAATACACAAATTTGCTCGATTCTAATGTATAATGAGTTCATTAAATGAAAGCGCTTCATCAATTACAAAAGGAGTGATAGAATTGGTACAGAATAAGTGGAATGAATCAAATGCAAATCAAGTGGAAGGATTGGGTGAACTCGTATATCGATCCAATCTGATCGGAAGTGACCGTTCTGTTTGTAACTGGGGCGGCGGAAATACATCTATGAAAACTACGGTGGAGGACTTCCGCGGGCGCCCGATAGAAGTTATGTATGTTAAAGGTAGCGGATCTGACTTGGCAACAATGGGCGCGCATAACTTCACCGGTTTGCGGATGGAGGATATTCGCCCTTTGATTGAAAGAGAATCTATGACAGATGAGGAAATGGTCGCGTATTTAAGTCAATGCATGATTGATGCTACTCATCCGCGTGCGTCAATAGAAACATTGCTGCATGCGTTTCTTCCCTTTAAACATGTTGATCATACACATCCTGACAGCATTATTAGTCTATGCTGCGCCGATAATGGACAGGAAATTGCTAAAGAAATCTTCGGTGAGCGATTCGTCTGGGTACCCTATATCCGACCTGGATTTACTTTATCTAAAATGATCGCAGAAGCAGTTGCGGCAAACCCGCAGGCAGAACTTGTGCTGATGGAGAAGCATGGCTTGGTCGTATGGGGAGAGACAGCAATAGAGAGCTATGATCGGACGATTGCTGTTATTAATGAAGCAGAAAGCTATATTTCTCAAAAGCAGTCAGAAACAAAAGCTTTCGGCGGAGAGAAGTTTTCAGTTTTGGATAAAGAAAAACGAAATCAGCTTATTACGAAAGTAATGCCAGCGATCAGAGGCGCAGTGAGTGGAGAAAAGAAAATGATCCTCAGCTTCGATGATAGCGAAGCTGTGCTGGAATTTGTGAATAGTGAACAAGCGCAGCAGCTAAGTCAGGTAGGAGCGGCGTGTCCAGATCATCTTGTACATACAAAGCGTACGCCTTTGTATATTGCATTCGATCCTTCAGCTGACAATGCTGATGAACTGCTTCAAAAAGTAGAAGATGGTATCCAAAACTTTGCTAAAGATTATGAGGATTATTTCAATCGTCTTGCATCCGAGGGAGATGCAATGTTCGAGCCAGTGCCTAGAGTAGTGCTCATCCCTGGTGTGGGTATGGTCACGACCGGCAAGGACAAGAAGGCTGCTGATATTAGTGCTGCTTTGTATCATCGTGCAATTGCCGTCATGAAAGGAGCAACGGCACTCGGTGACTTTGTTTCCTTGTCCGAAGCGGAATCGTTTGCAGTGGAATATTGGCCGTTGGAGCTGTATAAGCTTTCCTTGGCACCACCAGAAGCAAGATTTAGTCGCTCTGTCGTTCTCGTAACAGGAGGAGCTGGCGGTATTGGAAGTGCTACATTGCGCGTTTTCCTGGACGGCGGAGCTCATGCGGTTGTTACCGATATTAATCTCGAAGGGGCAGAAAAGGTCGCTGGGGAGTTAAACGAAACATACGGGTCAGGACGTGCGATAGCGGTCAAAATGGATGTAACCGATGAGTCAGCTATCGCTGAAGCGTTCGAGACAGCTGTTCGGCAGTTTGGCGGAGTGGACCATATCGTCAATAACGCAGGGCTTGCTACAAGCAGTCCATTTGATGAAACAACATTAAAAGAATGGCAGCTTAATATGGATGTTTTAGGTACAGGTTATTTCCTTGTAGCCCGTGAAGCCTTCCGTTTGATGAAGCAGCAAGGCATTGGCGGAAGCATGGTATTTGTCGGATCGAAAAACAGCGTTTATGCCGGTAAGAATGCAGCGGCTTATAGTGCAGTGAAAGCGATGGAGATGCATTTGGCTAGATGTATTGCTGCAGAAGGCGGCGGATATGGAATTCGAGTTAACGGCGTCCTTCCTGATGCCGTGCTGCAAGGGTCTGCAATCTGGGGATCCAAATGGCGTGAGGAGCGTGCAGCAGCTTATAATATTTCACCAGATGAACTGGAGGAACATTATCGCAAACGCACGACACTTGGTGTCAATATTTATCCGAGTGATATCGCTGAATCCATTGCTTTCTTTGCCTCAGATGCAGCGCTTAAGACAACTGGCTGCATGATAACAGTGGATGGCGGCGTACCGGCTGCCTTCACTAGATAGGGGGATATCATATGCATATTGCTGTTGATATCGGAGCATCAAGCGGCCGACTCGTTTCTGGTGAAATGAAGGACGGAAAACTGCTTATACAAGAGATACACCGTTTTGCGAATGGCTACCAGAAACAAGGAGATCACCATTGCTGGGATATTGATCATTTGGAAGAGCAAATATTGCGAGGGTTAGAAATTGCCAAGCAGCAGGGTATCACATCATGCACGCTCGGAATCGACACGTGGGCAGTGGACTACGTGTTACTTGGGAAGGATGGTGAGCGGCTGCGTGATGTGATCGCTTACCGGGATTCCCGGACAGATGGTGTGATGGAACAGGTGTGGGAAAAGGTATCGAAAAGTGAAATTTACCGCAAAACAGGTATCCAGTATCAGTCTTTCAATACAATTTATCAACTCTTCACAGAAAGTGAGGAGCTAATTCAAAAAACGGATACGATATTGCTTGTACCAGATTATCTGCACTACAGACTTACTGGGAAAAAAGTGATGGAAGCGACTAATGCTTCTACGATGCAGTTAATGAATCCACTCACAAAGGATTTTAATGCGGACCTGCTTGCTTTAACAGGCTTTCATTCTAAGCAGTTTGCTCCACTGATTGAAGCTGGAACAATTATTGGTGAACTCGACGAGTCGCTTAAAAAACAGTATGACTTGCCCGTTTGTACTGTTATTGCTGTCGGATCGCATGATACCGCTTCTGCAATCGCCGGTGTACCTGCGAGCGGGAGGAAGTGGGCATATCTTAGCAGCGGCACCTGGTCTCTCATCGGAACGGAGCGAGAAAATCCCATTCTTGAGGACAGCAGTTTAGAAAAGAACTTCACCAATGAATGGGGTATCAACAACACATATCGATATTTGAAAAATATCATCGGTATGTGGGTGATTCAGGAAATCAGAAGAGTATATCCTGTTGATTATAATTTTGGTGAGATGGTGGAAGCTGCAAAGCAGACTAATTTGAAACAAGTAGCTTCGATTGATCTGAATGATGCAAGATTTTTAAAGCCGCACAATATGATTGAAGAACTCCAGGACTATTGCCAAGAAACGGATCAAAGTGTACCTGCTGATATAGGGGAGCTTAGTCTGACTGTATTTCATAATCTGGCTATTGCTTACAGCGAAGCTTTGAAAGAGTTGGAAGTACTTACAGGAGAGAGTATTCAAACGCTGCACATAGTAGGTGGCGGATCGCAAAATGCCGTGCTCAATCAGCTGACAGCAGATTACAGCGGATTACAAATAGTTGCTGGCCCTACGGAAGCGACAGCACTTGGAAATTTAATTGTACAAATGATAGCAGCAGGGGGACTGGAATCTTTGGATGCTGGCAGACAGCTTATCCGTAAATCGTTCCCTGTCGAGATTTTCACTCCATCCAGTCGAAATAAAATAGAGAAAAATAGGAGGACAGTCCATGATTCGAAAAGCTAGTGTCATGTATGTTTACCGGGATAAATTCGACGAATACAAAGAACGCCATGATCAGCTTTGGCCTGAAATGGAGCAAGTTTTAAAGGAGCATGGAGTCAGCAACTATAGTATCTTTCTGCATGAACCGACTGCTATGTTATTCGCCTATTTGGAGGCTGAATCAGAAGACAAGCATGCTAGTATCGCTGAAACGGAAGTTTGCCAGCGATGGTGGGCATATATGCAAGATATTATGCAGACTAATCCTGATCATAGTCCGGTTAGTGAAACGGTGAAAGAAGTATTCCATTTAAATTGAGGAGGAAAGCGTATGACAGTGATTAAAGCGTATGAACTTGCGAAATCGATGTACGAGGGATTAGGAGTGGATGTTGAAGCGGCATTGGATAAATTGAAAACGGTACCAATAAGTATCCATTGCTGGCAGGGAGATGATATCGGCGGTTTCGAAGTGCAGCAGAATGAGCTGTCAGGCGGAATTGATGTGACAGGTAACTATCCTGGTAAAGCGACAACACCGGAAGAACTGCGCGCAGATCTTGAGATGGCATTGCGTCTCATACCAGGCAAGCATCGTATCAATTTGCACGCTATTTATGCAGAGACAGACGGTCAGCATGTGGAGCGTAATGAAATCAAGCCGGAACATTTCCGCAAATGGGTAGAGTGGGCAAAGCAGCATGATCTTGGGTTGGATTTTAACCCGACGGTCTTTTCCCATGAAAAAGCTGCTGATGGATTAACGCTTGCACATCCAGATGAGGAAATTCGCCAGTTCTGGATAGAGCATTGTATCGCGTCCCGTCGTATCGGCGAGTATTTCGGAAAAGAACTCGGTACAGCGAGCCTAACAAATATTTGGATACCCGATGGCTACAAGGATGTACCAAGTGATCGTCTGACACCGAGAGAACGCCTAAAGCGCTCACTTGATCAGATTTTTGCTGTCGAAATCGATGAAAACTACAATATTGATGCAGTGGAGAGCAAGCTGTTCGGAATCGGTTCTGAGTCATATGTGGTCGGCTCACATGAATTTTACATGGGATATGCTTTAACTCGTGGTAAGTACTTGCTCATGGATACTGGGCATTATCATCCAACAGAGATGGTTTCGAACAAACTCAGCGGCACGCTTCCATTTACAGATAAGATTGCCTTGCATGTATCACGGCCGGTACGCTGGGACAGTGATCATGTGGTAACGTTTGATGATGAACTGAAGGAGCTGGCACATGAGCTAGTTCGTAATGATACGCTTGATACAATACGAATCGGACTCGATTTCTTTGATGCTAGCATAAATCGTGTAGCTGCGTGGGTAATCGGTACCCGCAATATGCAAAAAGCGCTTCTATATGCTTTACTGACACCGCATGCAGAACTGAAGGAATATCAAGAGAAGGGACAATTCACTGAAAGGCTTATGCTGATGGAAGAGCTGAAGAGTTATCCATTCGGCGCAGTATGGGATTATTTCTGCCAGGAGATGCAAGTTCCGCGCGGTACGGCTTGGCTGCAGCATGTTCAGGAGTATGAAAGAAACGAAATGGCGCATCGGTAACACGTTAGATTATGCTACACTATAATCAAAACGTGATAAAGGCAGGAAAAGGGATGTTAGTTGCAGAAAGACAAAGGAAGATCGTAGAACTTGTCAACGAGCGGGCCAGCGTCCGGGTTACTGAACTCAGCTCTCTCTTTCATGTAACCGAAGAGACGATACGCCGTGATCTTGAGAAGCTGGAAAAAGAACAGCTTTTGCATCGCAGTCATGGCGGAGCAGTTCGCATAGAGGAAGGGGCAACTGAGATTGCCCATGAAGCACGTGAAGTGATGCGAATGCAGGAAAAGCAGGCAATCGCTAAAGCAGCAGTTTCAGAAATCCAGACTGGAGAGCGGGTTATTTTGGATGCCAGTACGACAGCATGGTATATGGCGAAGGAATTGCCAAACATGCCGCTGACGATCATCACGAACAGCATTAAAGTGGCGCTCGCCTGCAGTACGAAGGATCAAATACGAGTTATTTCTCTTGGTGGACAGCTGCTATCGAAATCTTTATCCTTCGTCGGTCCACTGACGGAAAGGTCATTGACGACTTATTATGTGGATAAAACCTTTCTTTCTTGTAAGAGCGTGCATCTCGAACACGGCTTGAGTGATTCAAATGAACAGCAGGCTATCGTCAAGAAACAGATGATTGAGATAGCAGGGCAGACAATTTTGTTGGCTGATTCTAGTAAATTCGGAAAGCGTGCTTTTGCAACGATCACTGATCTTGGGCGTATTGCGAAGGTCTACACAGATACAGGAATCGATTCTGTCACAAAAAGCTATTTTGAAAAACAAAACATGGAGTTCCAAGCTGTGAACTAATCAACTGACCCCGCAAAGATAGCTTTGCGGGGTTGCTAAGGATGATACTATGCAAAAGAAATCACTTGTCCTGCTTATTCTGTTGATTTTTGTAAGCGCTTGCAATAAAAAGGAAATACTCTATGTGCAGGAAACGCCGCCGTCAGAGCCATATCCAGAGCAAACGGAACAAATCGATATTGCCATTGTGCCGAAAGTGATGGAAATTCCCTATTTCCAAGCTGTACAACAGGGAGTGGAAGAAGCGGCTAAGTCCTCTGGCGCTACTGTTCATTTTAAAGGTCCAACAACAGCTGATCCTTCTCAGCAAGAAGAAATCATCCGTACTTTTATAAAAGAAAAGGTCGACGTTCTGGCGGTAAGTGTCATAGATCCAGATCGACTCTCACCTGTACTGGCAGAGGCGAGACGGCAAGGTATAACGGTTCTGACATGGGATGCGGATGCTCATCCTGAAGCCAGAGACTATTTTATCAATATGGTAGATGCTGAAATGCTAGGTGAGCATTTGCTGGACAGCCTGGCAGCACAAATCGGCGAGGAAGGCGAGTATATTATTCTTTCTGGGTCGCAGTCATCGCTCAATCAAGAAGAATGGCTGCATTGGATCAAACAGCACAATCGAGCTTATTATCCGAATTTGATACTTCAAGAAGTGGCTTATACAAATGATAATCCTGTCACAGCTTATCAGGAATCAAAACGAGTGGTGAAAGCATATCCGGATTTGAAGGGCATTATTGGAATAGCATCGCTCGGTCCGCCAGCCGCAGCCGCCGTTTTAAAGGAAGAGAATGTATCAGATGATATTGTTATAGTCGGCTTGGCATCTCCGCGTGACATGAATGAGCATTTGAAGAAAGGTGACGTCAAAGGGATCACTTTATGGAGTCCTAAGAAACTCGGTTTCTTGACTGTCATGATTGCAAAGCTGATGCAAGATGGTACTGAAATCGAAGATGGTATGTTCATAGAAGATGTTGGTAGGATTCAAGTAAAGGGAGAGCAAATCATTATGGGGGAACCGATTGATTTTACAGCGGATAATGTGGATCAATATGATTTTTAAAAAGAAATTCCGCAATCTTTCGTTAATGCATAAACTGCTGCTATCTTATACACTGCTTACCATCATACCAGTTGCACTGCTCGGTTTTTTCATTTATACAGCATATATAAAAGCTGCAGAAGAGCAAATCGGAACGCTGGTACCGCAAATGCTGGAACAGGCAAGTCAGCAAATCGATCGAAATGTACAGGACGTTACGAATATGCCCGAAAGACTGTATCAATCACAGCAGATGATCGAGATATTGAGGCAGGATAGCTTCCAGTCACATGCAGAAGCGATGCAGCAGCAATACGTGATGGAGCGCTATCTTTCCAGCAGTTTTCTTCATAGCAGTTCTTCTGATTTGCTCGGTGTGTTTGTCTTCTCTAAAAATAGAGTGTTCGCAGCCACAGCCAAAAGTTACAGCGGCTTTTCTAAAAGTGAGGCAGCTGTTTATGGCCAAAGCTTGGAGCTGGAAAAAGGAAGCATGATTCTTCTTCCGCAAGATACAAATCTTGTATTTGAAAATAATGCTGATTATCTTTTAATCGGTGTGCCGCTGCAGGATCGTGATAACCAAGCTTATCTTGGAACAATGTTCTTGGCATTGGATGTAGCATTTGTCGACCGCATTACAGGTACAATTAAAGAACATAATGCTGCCAGAATCATGCTTTTGGAAAAGGATTCTGGGAGAATTGCCTATGATTCTAAAAGTGAGAAAAGCGACCAAATTGTCCCAGAAGACTTTTATCCAATCGAAAATGGAAGCTTTCTGCAGGATGGTAAATTGATTGGTATCACTCCAGCGATACAGCAGGATTATGCTTTAATTTATGAAATACCTACAGAAAAGCTGTTTGCCAAACAGCAGCAAACCAGAACCATCTCAATTGTTCTTTTTTTGCTGTTCATTATATTCAGCGTGTGTTTGTATACCTTAGTTGCCTATAATGTATCGCAGCCTATTAAGCGTTTGATAGCTAACATGAGAAGCGTCCAAGGCGGGAAGTTTCAGCAAACGCTTCCGGTGACAAAACAAGATGAGGTTGGCAGACTGACGGAGAGTTATAATCATATGATTATTGAAATACGTGATTTAATTCAAAAGAATTATATGATCAGACTCAAGCAGCAGGAAGCTGAGTTATATGCACTCCAAACCCAGATCAATCCACATTTTATCTTCAATACTCTGGAAACGATCAATTATGCTGTTGAAGCAGGAGAACAGGAGGAAGTTATCAATATTATCACGACACTTGGCAGAATGCTGAGGTATTCCTTGGATAATGGCGTCAAATTTGTCTCCCTTACTGAGGAAATCAGGCATGTCGAAGATTTTCTGTCAATCCAGCAGTTCCGGTTCCAAGATCGGCTTACTTGGAAGACCGATTATCCTGACCCTGGAATCTCAACTGATGTGCAGGTTCCGAAATTCATACTCCAACCGATTGTCGAAAATAGCATTAAATATGGTTTGGAAACCAAGACTAGCATTCATATTGATATAAAGATTCACCAAACACCCGATATGCTCATTTTGACTATAAAAGATGATGGACCAGGCTTCGACCCGACAGTTAAAACGGAGCTGGAAGAAGAGCTTAGTCTGGAACCAGGGATAACCTCGAAATCTGCGCATTATGGGTTAAGCAATGTTAGCAATCGAATTAAAATGCTGTACGGAAATAACTATGGTGTATCACTGGAGAACAATCAAAAGGGTGCAACTGTACGGCTTTACTTGCCATTTCGTCATGTTTCGGAAAGGGGAAGTCTTGATGCAGAATTTGCAAATCATGATCGTTGAGGATGAATATCGAATCCGTATGGGACTAGAGCGTTTTATCAGCAATCAACCGCAATACGCGGTTATTGGTACGTTTGCTAATGGGCAAGAGGCATTGGATGAATGGAGACTTGGTAAAAAAGCCGAAGTCATTCTGACAGATATCAAGATGCCAATCATGGATGGATTAACGCTGATTACAGAGTTAAAAGAGGAAGGCTACACAGGAGAATTCCTTGTTTTGAGCGGTTTCGATGATTTTCAGTATGTGCAGCAAGCATTACGGAATCAAGTTGCCGATTATCTTTTGAAGCCAGTCGATAGGCAGCAGCTGCAAGATCGGCTACAGCAGCTGTATGAAAAGAAACAAGAAATAGAAAATGTGCGAAAACAGCAGAGTCAGAAACAAGAACAGCTTCTGTTGCTGCGTGCTCTTTCGAGTGAAAACAGCTTGGCTGATACACAATGGACAGAAATATTTCCATCTGGAACGTATTACACATGCCGTTTACAGATTCAAAACTTCCATCAGCAAAAAGCTAAACGAGATCCTGTTCGTTTTCATCAGGAGCTAAGTGCAGTTGTCCGAATATTTGATACAGAGCTGTCAAACCAATGGTCGGATTCATTCTTTTGGTGGTGGTGGGATCAAGAACAGAGCTTTGGTCTGCTTGTACATACAGAAGAGAAAAATTCTCCTCTTTTTATCGATCGTATTGCTGAAACTCTATCTCACCGCACCTTCTTTAAGCTAACAGCTTCACCAGGACAAATACTGTACGAATTGGAATTGCTGCCGGCAGCAATGGAAGCAGAGCATATGGAGTTAAAGCTCCAGCCTGTTTCTGTAGAAAGTCAATATACAGGAGCCCTTAGTGTTAACACCCAGAATATCTTGCATTCACTTCGATTTGCCTTTAAGCAGTTTGTTTTCGACGATATGGATACTGCTTTAAATAGGTTAAAAGAAGAGCTTGCAACAGCAGAGCAGCTGGACTCGGTAATGGCGCTTCTTCAATCCTCAGGTATCGAAATGCTGCATGATGTTAGTAAGCGATTACCCGTCAATGATGTTCACCGCATGCTTCAGAGATTAGGAAGAAACACGAGCCAAACCTTAACAGCATCTGAATTGCTTCAAGGCTTTGAAAATTGGACCAAAGATCTGGCAGATATGTGCATCAGATTGGATCAACATTCAGATCGAACAGCGGTGGAGCGGGCGAAAGCATTCATACATCAGCATGTACAGGAAGCGATAACGATCGAACAAGTAGCAGCACATGTCTATATGAACCCGACATATTTCTGTGCTTATTTCAAAAAGCATACAAAAGAAACTGTACTGCAGTATGTTACCAAACAAAGGTTAGAGCTTGCCAAGCGCAAGTTGGAGGATACAGATGACAAAGTAACGATAATCGCTGATTCTGTCGGATATCATGATCATAAATATTTCAGTAAGCTGTTCAAAAAACATACAGGATTTGCTCCATCAGAATATCGGCGTTTGCGCCGGTAAGAGAAAAACAGAAGAATAACCTCCTATTCCGAAAGACGTCCCCTTCTCGAAGCGGGACTTTTTTCATACTCTTTATGTAAGCGCATTCAGTAGTGAAGGAGGGCAAGATATGACAAACGAATATGTACTTGAAATGAGAGGGATATCAAAAGCCTTTCCTGGTGTAAAGGCTCTGAACGATATGCAATTCCAGCTGAAGAAGGGTGAAATCCACGCTTTGATGGGTGAAAATGGTGCGGGGAAGTCCACTTTCATCAAAATCATTACAGGCGTCCATCAACCAACAGAAGGCGAGATGCTCTTGCTGGGTGAAAAAGTGTCTTTTCAAAATCCTAAACAAGCTCAGCAGCAGGGAATTGCAGCTATTTATCAGCACGTAACCAGTTATCCCGACTTGAGTGTTGCTGAAAATATATTCATGAATCATGAAGTTAGGCACCCTGTATGGAAGACGCTGAATTGGCGGGAGATGCATAAACAGGCTCGGCAGCTGCTGCGTGAATTAGGAAGCAGCTTAGATCCTAAAACTCAAATGAATACGCTGAGCGTTGCGCAGCAGCAAATCGTTGAAATAGCTAAAGCAATAAGTACAAAGGCAAAGATCATCATCATGGATGAACCGACCGCTGCACTAACTGCTAGAGAAAGTGAAGAGCTATATCGTATTACTGAAAAGCTGCGGGATGAAGGTACTTCTATTATCTTCATTTCCCACCGTTTTGAGGATATGTACCGACTCGCCAGCCGTGTTACCGTACTGCGCGATAGCAACTACATCGGCACTTGGGATGTGGAAGACATATCGAATGAAAAATTGATTGTCGCGATGGTCGGTAGAGAGATCAATCAGATTTTCCCTGATAAAAAGACGAGCGCAGGAGAGACAGTTCTGGATGTGAAAAACTTGTCTAAGCTAGGAGAATTCGACGATATCAGTTTTTCAATCAAAAGCGGCGAAATACTTGGTATGACAGGATTGGTTGGCGCCGGACGAACAGAGGTATGCCAAGCGATATTTGGCATTA
The DNA here is from genome assembly GCA_900110015.1 of Terribacillus saccharophilus. Classification (GTDB taxonomy): domain Bacteria; phylum Bacillota; class Bacilli; order Bacillales; family Amphibacillaceae; genus Terribacillus; species Terribacillus saccharophilus. Next base: position 448,652 of record FOCD01000001.1, read on the forward strand.
CAGCATTTGACAAGGGAGAAATACTGTTGAGCGGCAGCTCGATTCGCAATAAAAATCCACAGGAAGCTATGGATAATGGCATCGGATATTTGGCGGAAGATCGATTGGATCAAGGTCTGCTCGTGGATTGGAGTATTGAAAAAAATATAACGTTAGCAAATTTAACCGATCTATCGACCTTAACATGGATACACCGTGATAAAGAAAAACGGCAGGCTAAAGAATTTGGTGAAAAAGTGCATATCAAAGCTACGAGCATCTTTGATTCAGTCAATTCACTTTCCGGTGGTAACCAGCAAAAAGTAGCCGTTGCGAAACTGCTGACAAAGGATTTAAAAGTAATTTTGCTGGATGAACCAACGAAAGGTGTCGACATCGGAGCAAAAGCAGCTATATATGAAATCGTTCAGAATCTGGCAGAAGCTGGATATGCAGTTCTGTTCGTCTCTTCTGAAATGCCCGAGATTCTCGGTATGAGCGATCGGATCTTAGTAATGAAAGAGGGCAGGATTGCAGCCGATTTTGTCAACAGGGGAATCACTCAGGAGATGATTTTGGAAGCAGCAATGGGCGAAGAGCAAGTACAGGAGAAAAGCGGTTAAGAAGGAGGGGTCAAAATGAAAATTAAAACAGAAAATCTAGAAATGGAGAAGAAAAATCCGCTGGCACTGTTTTATCAATTCCGAGAGCTCGGGCTGTTTTTCTTCATCGTTATTTTATGTATCGGGGTACAATTGCGAAATCCTTCTTTTTTGACAGGAGAAAACATCCTTGATATGGCAACCAATACATCAATCCTGGTCATCCTTGCGTTAGGGATGATGATTGTTTTGATCACAAGGGGAATCGATTTGTCGATCGGAGCTGTAATTGCGCTTTCCGGTATGCTGACAGCGCAGCTTGTGGCAGCCAATCCATCAGTCAATCCGTTTCTATGCTTGCTTATCGGTACTGTAATTGGCGCTCTGTGCGGGATGGTCATTGGTGTGCTGGTTGCTAAAGTCGGCTTGCTGCCAATCATAGCTACACTAGCTTTAATGAATATTTTCCGTGGTCTTACGTTTTTAGTGAGTGATGGAGAGTGGGTTAGTTCGTATCAAATGTCGGAAAGCTTCGTGGAAATTGCAACCGGAACATTCCTGGGACTGAATCATCTAATCTGGATTGCGGTTCTTTTCTGCCTCGTATTCTTTTATTTTCTTAATTACACACGCACAGGCCGGCAAATCTATGCTGTCGGCAGTAATCCGCAATCTGCAGCTGTGAGCGGAATAAAACAAGGACGAATTTTATTCCTTGTTTATACCATTATGGGGGGATTATCTGGACTGTGCGGCGTCTTGTGGGTATCCAAATTTGCATCAGCGCAGGGAGATACAGCCTCGGGTTATGAACTTACTGTCATTGCAGCATGTATATTGGGCGGTGTCAGCATTGCTGGTGGTTCTGGAAAGCTAGCAGGCGTTCTTCTCGGAGCAATATTACTGGGGATTTTGAACAATGCACTGCCGCTTTTGAATGTGTCTCCATTCTGGCAAAACGGTATCCAAGGTTTTATCATCCTGCTTGCTGTTATCGTCAATGCCGTCGTGAAACGCCGTGTCGAACGAACTCATCTGCTTAGGAGGGCTGGCTGATGGAACAAAAAAAGCAAACATATCAACCTCGTACTCTAGAAACGAATTTGCCGTTCTCCTGGAAGCGTCTCTTCTTCCAATGGGAATGGATGCTGCTGCTCATATTGGTAGCCGTGCTCCTGCTCGGAAGCTATGTGTCACCTTATTTCCTGAATTATCCGAGTTTGCGAGACGGAACGATGGTCTTCCTGGATAAAGCATTGATCGTCTTTCCGATGGCGATGATCATGATCATGCGCGATATAGATATTTCTGTAGGTTCAACAGTTGCGTTATCGTCTGTTGTCATGGCCACGCTTTATACAAGTGCCGGTCTGCCGATGGAAGTGGCCATCATTGCTTGTCTAGCAACTGGTGCTATATGCGGTCTGATCAATGGACTCTTGATTGTGAAGTTCAAAGAGCTTTCTGCGGTCATCGTTACACTTGGAACCATGATCCTATACCGGGGCATTGCTTACATCATTCTGGAAGATCAGGCAGCAGGAGGCTTTCCTGAATGGTTCGGCTTCTTTGGATGGGGTTATGTTTTCGGAATACCGTTTCTATTGATTGTATTCGCAGTGCTAGCTGTCGTATTCGGCATCGTGCTGCACAAGACTACATTTGGAAGAAAGGTATTTGCCATCGGGAACAATCCGACTGCCAGTCGCTTTTCAGGTATCAAGGTAGATAAAGTCAAGGTGATCGTCTTCATGCTGGCAGGGTTGCTGGCTGCTGTGACAGCGATTTTCCTTACATCAAGGATGGGCAGCACACGGCCGAACATTGCTACTATGTATGAACTTGACATCATTGCGATGGCAGCACTTGGTGGAGTCAGCACAGCCGGCGGAAAAGGACGGGTGCTAGGTGTCGTCATAGCGGTCTTCATCATCGGCTATCTGCAATATGGACTAGGACTTATCAATCTTCCAAGTCAAATGTTTTTAATCATTGTAGGAGCATTGCTCATCCTGTCCGTTGCTATTCCGAAGCTTGGCGGGATGATAAAAAGAAAATGAGTATTCCAGCGCTTGCTGATACTAATAGATAATAAGGGGAGACCGAGATGAAAAAGTGGAGCAAATGGATTGCTATGATGCTGTTAGTAATGTTGCTGGCTGCCTGCAGCCAGGGAGCGCCTGAATCTAGCGGTGCATCTGGTGGTGGAGAGTCAAACGATGGACCGAAGAAATATGCTTTTGTATTTAAAAATACAGGCAATCCGTATGGTGAGAAAATGCTGGACGGTTTTGAAAGTACGATCAAGGAACTGGGCGGAGAAGTAATTCTGCGCTCACCAGATCAGCCAACTGCGGAAGGACAAATTCAGATAATCGAACAGTTGATCACGCAAAAAGTAGATGTTATCGCAGTAGCTGGAAACGATCCGGATGCATTGGAGCCGGCATTGAAAAAAGCAAAAGATCAGGGAATCAAAGTTTTGTCAGTCGATTCAGCAGTGAATGCTGCCAGTCGTGATATTCACGTGAACCAAGCTAACCCAGAACGCATTGGAAGGGTACAGATCGAAGCTGTATCTGAAATGATCGATGGCGAAGGTCAGATTGCAGTTCTGAGTGCAACAAGCCAGGCTACAAACCAGAATACATGGATCGAATGGATGAAGAAGGAACTTGAAAAAGAAGATTATAAAGATATTGAACTTGTAAAAGTGGCTTACGGAGACGATTTGCGTGATAAAAGTGTATCCGAAACGGAAGCATTGCTTAAATCTTACCCTGACTTGAAAGCAATTATTGCACCTACGACTGTTGGAATTGCCGCAGCAGGTAAAGTGCTCACAGACAAAGGTTTGGAAGGACAAATAGCTTTGACTGGCCTTGGCTTGCCAAGTGAGATGGCGACTTATATTGAAAGCGGTGTTAGCCCTTGGATGTACCTGTGGAACCCGATTGATGTTGGTAAAGGAGCTGCTTATGCTGCTTATGAACTGGGTGAAGGCAACATCACTGGCGAACTAGGAGAAAAAGTAGACTTACGTGATCTTGGTGAAGTGGAAGTGGTCGAAGACGGAGAAGGTACGCAGATTATGCTCGGAGATCCGTTCAAATTCGATGAAACGAATATCGATGAATGGAAGGATGTTTATTGATAAGTATTAGGCCGGGGAGCTTTTATCCCCGGTTTTTTACTAGCAAAATTCATGAAATAGATGTATAGATGGTATTACTAAAGCGGTGACATTTTTAGCACGCAGTCATTGATGTTTAATTGGTAAACAAATCTTACAAAAGGACATGGCAGGAAGCTTATCGAAATATAGAAGAGAAAACTTAATCTAAGGCCGTATAAAAAGCCATGCAAAATTAAATAACAAAAAGACTGGAAACAGGAGGAAAAATAGATGGGATATGAACTTAAAACAAAGGAAACAGACAATAGTGTGCTAGATTTTATCGATACTGTAGAAAATCCTAAAAAACGAGATGATGCTTATAAGCTTCTGGACATTTTTACAGAGGCAACGGGTCATGAAGCCAAGATGTGGGGTACGAGTATCATTGGATTTGGTTCTTATCACTACCGTTATGCAACCGGACACGAAGGGGATGCCCCGCTTGTTGGGTTTTCGCCGAGAAAAGCCAATATTAGTCTTTATCTGGCTCCGGGTGAACCTGATAGAGAAGAGAGCCTGCTGAAACTTGGAAAACACAAGACTGGTAAGGCTTGTGTGTACATTAACAAAACAGCTGATATTGATGAAAATGTCTTGAAACAATTAATACAAGACTCAGTTACTTTTCTAAGAGAAATGTATCCAGAATCATAAGGACTGATGCCAGCAAATTGAGCTGGCAATGTATTTGAAAGCGTTATCATTATTGAAAATAACTAGCGGGCAGCTTTTATCCACGTTTTTAGGAGGAGAGTACATGAAAAAAGCGAGAATTGGACTATATTCTGTAGGGTTGGAGGCTTATTGGAGTCAGTTTCCTACATTAAAAGAACGCTTGCTAGGATACAACCAGCATGTGAAGGACCAGATAGAGCAATGGGCAGATGTATGCAATTTCGGTCTGGTAGATTCGGAGCAAGCTGGCAGAACGGCCGGAGAATACTTTCAAGAGAATCAGGTGGATCTTATTTTCTGTCACGCCGCAACGTATTGTACGAGTGCTTCCATACTGCCGATTCATCGAATGTGTTCTGCTCCAGTCATTTTCCTTAATCTCCAGCCGACTCGCCAAATCAATTATGCAAAAACTTCTACTGAGGAATGGCTTGCACATTGTGGCGCTTGTCCAGTACCTGAATTTGCGAATGCGTGTCACCGAGCAAACATCTCATATCATGTTGTGAATGGTTTACTTGGACTCACAGAAACTCCATCTGTTTCTATAGCAAATGAAGTGACAGTTGAGGAACCGGAGGCAATTGCCGCTTGGGAACAGATCAAGGAATGGACTGTGGCAGCGACTGTTAAGCGCAGCCTGCAATATAGTAATTTCGGTTTTCTTGGAAACACATACAGCGGCATGCTGGATATGTACAGTGATTTTACTATGCTGCAGTCACAGCTGGGTATTCATGTAGACGTATTAGAAATTGGAGACTTAAAAGAACAATTAGAACAAGTGTCGGACGAAGAAATGCAGTCAAAACGAGCAGAAATAGAAAGTGTATTTACAATCAGTGACGATTCACACAGTGACCCGATTGCCAAGAAACCGACAGAGAATCAATTAAATTGGGCGGCAAAAGTGGCTGCAGCTGAGGAACAGCTCGCTGATCAAAGGAATTTAGCTGCTTTGACTTACTATTACCATGGTGCACCTGGCAGTGAGGAGGAAGCATTGCAGGCAGGAATGATTGTCGGGAACAGTCTGCTCACAGCTAAGCATGTACCATGTGCTGGAGAAGGAGACTTGAAGACAAATATTGCAATGAAGATCTGTGACTTACTCGATGCAGGCGGCAGTTTTGCTGAAATTGTACTTACAGATTATGTAGAAGGAACGATTTTGCTTGGTCATGATGGTCCATTCCATATAGCTATAGCAAAGGATAAGCCTATATTGCGCGGAATGGGTTTATATCATGGAAAGCAGGGTTCAGGAGTAGCTGTAGAAGCCAAAGTGAAAGCAGGCCCTGTTACTACATTAAATGTAACCCAGACAGTTGAAGGGAAAGTAAAATTCATAATCAGTGAAGGAAAGGCAATAGATGCTCCAATCATGCAAATTGGAAATACGCAGACCCATGTCAGCTTCAATGAGCATCCAGATACTTATATGACGAGATGGTTTAAGGAAGCCCCAACACATCATTGTGCACTGGCAGTGGGAAAGATAGCGTCTCAGCTTGAGAAAATTTCCGTATTGCTAGATGTAGAGTATGTGATTCTGTAAATTTACCGTCCTCAAAATCACTATATTCTAACTGAACCGACTTCAATTGTTAACCATAATTTTATTATGTTAACAATTGAAGTCACTTTTTTCTCAAAATTATGTCTTTCATCTAGCCAGCAGAAGAAACTCTGTGATACTATTTTACCTATGTAAAGAAAAAGCGTAATGGAGAGAGACACATGAAGGTAGCAAAATTTGGTGGTAGTTCAGTAGCAAGTGCGGAACAGCTCCGCAAAGTAGCACAAATCGTGAAAGCTGATCAGGAGCGGAAGTTTATCGTCGTTTCTGCACCAGGTAAGCGAGATAAATCAGATACTAAGGTGACAGACTTACTTATTGCTATCGGAGAAGCGCATAGCAAAGGGGAAGACGTCAGTACACAGGTAGAAAGAGTTTTGTCACGATTTCGGTCCATTGTTGAGGAACTAGAGCTCGATAATAATTTGATTGAGCAAATAGCGGATCAATTGACGGGCATCCTGTCTGATTCAATTCCTGCAGTTAATAAAATGGATGCATTAAAGGCGACAGGGGAAGATTCCCTTGCCAAGGTATTCAGTGCTTACCTCAATAAATTAGGCGTGCAAGCAGCGTATGTGAATCCTCAAGAAGCAGGCTTGCTTGTAAGAGAGGAATTAGGCGGTGCACGAATATTGGATGAGAGCTTCGAGCTTTTGTACAAGCTGCGTGACCGTGATGGAGTACTTGTCATTCCGGGCTTCTTTGGCTATACAAAAGAAGGTAAGCTTGCAACATTCCCACGGGGCGGATCTGATATTACCGGTTCTATCGTAAGTGCAGGCGTGAAAGCTTCTTTATACGAGAACTTTACCGATGTGGATAGTGTTTACAGTGTAAACCCGAATATCGTCGATCATCCAAAAGAGATCAACACATTGACATACCGGGAAATGCGTGAGTTGTCTTATGCAGGTTTTTCGGTCTTCCATGATGAAGCACTGATTCCTGCCTTCCAAGCAAAAATACCAGTATGTGTGAAAAATACAAACAATCCTTCTGCACCTGGTACGATGATTGTTGCCGAAAGGGAAGTAGCTGGTAATCCAGTTATCGGGATCGCCAGTGATACAGGCTTTTTGAGTATCTATATCAGCAAATACTTAATGAACCGTGAGCTAGGGTTCGGACGGAAATTGCTGCAAATACTTGAAGAAGAGAATATCTCATTCGAGCATGCGCCATCCGGAATCGACGATATGAGCGTAATCCTCCGTGAAAGCCAGCTGCCGCCTGACAAAGAAGCAATTGTCGTTCGCAGACTTAAAGAAGAACTGCAAGCAGATCAAGTATCGATTGATCGTGATCTGGCTATGATCATGATTGTTGGTGAAGGAATGATCGAGACAATTGGTGTATCTAGCACTGCTACAAAAGCATTCACTGATGCGAATGTGAATATCGAAATGATTAACCAAGGGTCCTCTGAAGTATCCTTGATGTTCGGTGTAAAAGCACGTCAAATCAATGAAGCTGTGCAATCTTTGTATTCAGCATTTTTCCAGAAATAAAGAATCCGGGCAGCGTCTTTTCAGACGTTGTCCGGATTTTTAACTTTAAATCTAAAGAACTGCTATCTGGTATACTCCTCTTACGGCTTTTTAGCCCCTTTATAGCATTAGTAAAAACCTTCTTCAATCTTTTGAAAGGGTTTTCAATTATTTCTTTTAAACTTCAATACATTTTAGTCCTCAAGAATGATTCTTTAGTCTTTTAAAATTATATTGGATAAGCTCCCTTTTAATAGATCGATAATCAGTTTGTATATATAAACTGTACATTAGTTCTATTGATTGTACTTACTCAGATGCTGAATAAACGGCAGGCATTGTCTGTTACTCAAAGGATGTTTCGATTTAATCTCCAATGGTAATCCTGTAAGTGGATTCAAACCTTATATTGCATGAAGGGTATAAAACTGAAGGTTATATGAAGTGAGCATTTAAATAGCGGAGTATATCGAACAGAAAATTGTTTTCTATTTAATAAATGCAATACTTTGCAGAAGCAACTACTAAATAATGCATACTTACATTAGTGGGTCTTTTTAGTGGCAAGGATGTTTTCATTCCTCCAAGAAACCTAGACTTTTCCCTGTTTATATAAAGGTTTCGCTCATTAACATCTTTGGGCGGAAATAGTGGGTTAGAGGTATAGATTTGATCAAAATTTGGAGAAAAAGTCACTCCTTGCATGTCAAAAATCTTATTATTGCTAATTTCTGCAGACTAGTTTACGCTATATATGTGCAAAACTTTGCAGGATGTGATTATATTGAAACAATTACTTATTGTTGGAGCAGGAGAAGAAGCAGTTGAATTCATTAAATTGTTCCAACGGAAAAAAGGCTTTCGGATAGTTGGGATGCTAGTCAAACAACCAAGTGCAATCGTGAAATATCAAGCTGAACGATTAGATATTCTTCTCTGGAAAGACGTGACGGCGGAATCGCTTGATCATGTCGACTTTGTGCTGGAAACTTCAGAAAGATTAGCAGACTACCTTGAACCGACTTCCTGCAAAGCGGAAATCATATCCGGACAAAGTGCACAGCTGATGCTAGCATTCGCATCTCAAGAAGAGACAGAGAAAACTTCTACATATAATAACCAGCAGTTTCGCAGTAAAACGCTGGAGTACTTGCATGAGGGGGTCCTGTGCGTCAATCGTCAGGACGAGATTATATATATTAACGAAGCAGCCGAAAAACTGCTTGGCAGCAAGAAGCACCAAATGATAGGACAACCGATAACACGGGTTCTGCCTAAATCGAGGCTGCCAGAGACTATTCGAAAAAGAGAGCGCTACGTGGATGAACAGCTAAGACTTCCTTCCGGTATTGAGATTGTCTATACCTGTGCTCCGATGGAAAATGACCAAGAGGAAGTAACTGGCGCTTTTACTGTAATGAAGAAAACAATTGATATAGTTGCTTTGGCAGAAAAACTTACAGATGCCAGAGAAGTGAAGTCGATGTTGGAAGCAATTATCGATTCTTCGCAAGAAGCGATCAGTGTAGTAGATGAAAATGGCATCGGTTTGATTGTCAATCCTGCTTATACACGGCTAACCGGATATACTTCTGAGCAGATAGTCGGGAAGCCGGCTATGACGGATATCATGGAAGGGGAGAGCTTGCATATGCAGGTTCTTCGGACGCGCAGACCTGCCACGGGTGCTCGGTTACGCGTCGGAAAGCACGGTAAAGAAATGATGGTCAATGCGGCGCCAATCATTGTTGATGGAAAACTTCGCGGAAGTGTTGGAGTGCTGCATGATATCTCAGAGCTGCATGAGCTGCAGGATGAAGTACAGCGAGCACGAAAGATTATCCGCAGTTTGGAAAACAAATACACGTTGAATGATGTTATAGCTGATTCTGAAACGATGCAAGTCACACTCGAACAAGTCAAATTCGCTGTAAATGCAGATGCGCCATGTCTTTTGCGTGGAGATGCAGGTGTAGGAAAGGGTATGTTTGCAGCTATTATCCATAATGAGAGCAAACGACGCCATCGGCCATTTATCCGAGTAGATTGTGCAGTTGGTGATGAACAAAGTTTAGAAAAACAGCTGTTCGGATCACTGCGCAACAGTCACGCTACTGGAATGATCGAAAAAAGTGACGGCGGCACTCTGTTTCTTGATGATATTGATGGCATGCCAATTCGTGTCCAGGAAAAGCTTTCAGATTTCATGGCTACAGGCAAACTGCAGCTCGCCTCCGGGAAATCGAAACAAGTGGATGTTCGGATAATAGTTAGTGCGCGTCATCCGTTAGAGCGCGCCGTTTTCGAAAAACGTTTTTATGAACCATTTTTCGAGAGAATAAAGCGTATAACGATTTATATACCCGCTTTAGCTGAACGGATGAAAGATTTCGAAGGCCTGTTATCCACAATTGTCCACAAGCAGAATCAGCTGCTTCAGTGTTCGGTTCAATCCATTTCTGAATCATCAATCGATGTATTGAAAGAAAAGAAATGGACCCATAATGTAAAAGAGTTGGAAACAACAGTGGCCCAAGCGATGACATTTCTGGAGAAGAAGGAACATGTGATCCAGCCGAAGCATTTGCAGATTTCTTCCTTGGATCAGCAGTCCTTTGCGGGCACATTACAGGAACAGGTGGAGAACCTGGAGAAGCAGCTGATTGAATCTGCTCTTCGGGCGAACGACTTCAATAAAAAAGCGACGGCAGATCAGCTTGGAGTGTCGATTCGTAATCTTTACTATAAGATGGATAAATATGATTTTGATAGAAGTGGCATGCAAGATTTTTCATAATGGGGAAGGAAGAATACGATGCATAAGTTTACCGCTCTTGAAAAAATGGCGGCTGCGAAGCAGGGTTTCACTATTGCGATAGCAGCTGCAGATGATCCTTCCATTCTTAAGGCAGTAAAGAAATCGGCCGATCAGAAGATAGCAACATTTCTTTTGTATGGAGATATTGATCGGCTAAAACAGTTTATGAAAGAAGAACTGCTGACAGAAGATAATATTACCTGTATCCACGCGCCATCCGCAGACAGAGCCACAGATATGGCAATAGAAGCTTGGAAATCAGGCAAGGCGGATATGCTGATGAAAGGTATTGTCAGCACAGATGTGCTGGCGGGGAAGATTTTGAAGGATAAAACAATGCTCAAGCCAGGCAGTATCCTGTCGCAGCTCGCCATCTTTGATATTCCTTCGTATCATAAGTTGCTTTTCCTGACGGATGCAGGTATTAATATTGCACCGTCGTTAGAAATAAAGAAGAAAATCTTGGACAATGCAGTATCTGTATACACGAAGATGCTCCACGCAGAACCTAAAGTCGCCGCACTTGCCGCTACTGAGAAGGTGAACTCTGCCATGCCGGCGACGACTGACGCTGCGCTGCTATCTGTCATGCAGCAGCGCGGGCAGATAACAAATTGTCAAATTGATGGTCCACTTGCACTGGACAGTGCATTATCATCTCAATCGGCTGCTATCAAAAAAATTGATTCGACTGTTGCGGGAGATGCGGATATCCTATTGGTCCCGGAAATTGAAAGTGGAAATATGCTATATAAATCATTTACCTATACAGCAGGAGCTGTAAGTGCTTCCTTGCTTGTTGGAACAAAATCACCTGTAATCCTCACATCCCGTGCGGACGACAGCAACAGTAAATATTTTGCAATATGCTTCGCAATAGCGGCAGCATCACTTGCCTAGGAGGAACTAAGATGAAAATCTTTGAAACGTTGGAACAATACGATTATGAACAGCTAGTCCTTTGCCAGGATAAAGAATCCGGTTTGAAAGCGATCATCGCAATCCATGACACAACATTAGGTCCGGCTCTTGGCGGTACAAGAATGTGGACATATGCAACAGAAGAAGATGCAATTGTCGATGCACTGCGTCTGGCAAAAGGTATGACATATAAAAATGCAGCTGCAGGCTTGAACCTTGGCGGAGGAAAGACTGTTATTATCGGAGATCCTAAAAAAGACAAAAACGAAGCAATGTTCCGAGCATTCGGTCGTTATGTACAATCTCTAAATGGTCGCTACATCACAGCAGAAGATGTTGGTACGACTGTAGAGGATATGGAACTTATCCATACAGAAACGGATTTCGTAACAGGTATCTCTGCTGAATCTGGATCATCAGGCAATCCATCTCCAGTAACAGCTTACGGCGTATACAAAGGAATCAAAGCGTCTGCTAAAGAGGCATTTGGTGATGACAGCCTGGAAGGTAAGACAATTGCTGTTCAAGGTATCGGAAATGTTGCTTATGCTTTGTGTGAACATCTTCATGCAGAGGGCGCAAAATTGATTGTGACTGACATTAATAAGGAAGCTGTCCAGAAAGCAGTGGAAGCATTCGGAGCAACTGCGGTAGATCCGGATGATATTTACGGCGTTGAATGTGATATCTTTGCTCCTTGTGCTCTAGGTGCAGTAATCAATGACGATACATTGCGTGTGTTGAAAGCGAAAGTAGTAGCTGGGGCTGCAAACAACCAGCTGAAAGAAGAACATCACGGACAAATCCTGTTCGAACGCGGTATCGTTTATGCACCTGACTATGTGATTAACTCTGGCGGTGTTATCAACGTTGAGGATGAACTCCACGGCTACAACAGAGAACGTGCACTTCGTAAAGTGGAGACGATTTATGACAGCTTGCAGCGTGTATTCGAAATCGCTAAGCGTGATGAAATTCCGACTAGTATTGCTGCTGATAGAATGGCTGAAGAGAGAATCGAAACAATGCGCAGATCCAGAAGCCAATTCCTGCGTAACGGCCACCATACTTTAAGCAGAAGATAATAACGAGGGGGAAACCGCGTGCACACAGCAGAAAACCGTATTTTAGCTATTAATCCAGGTTCTACTTCTACAAAAATCGGTGTGTTTGATGACGAGCATAACATTTTTGAGCGAGTAATCCGCCATGATTTAGAAGATATTGGCGGATATGAAAGAGTGATGGATCAGTACCAGTTTCGGAAACAAATCATTTTGGATGCATTGGATTTCGAAGGTATCAACGTATCCAAGCTAACTGCGGTCTGTGCACGCGGCGGACTGCTCCGTCCGCTTGAGGGCGGTACATATCGTGTGAATGAAGCAATGCTTGCTGATCTTAAAGCAGGCTATAATGGCGAACATGCCTCCAATTTAGGAGGATTGATTGCTTATGAAATTGCAAGCAGTCTTCATATTCCTGCTTTCATCACAGACCCTGTTGTGGTCGATGAATTGGATCCATTGGCACGGCTCTCTGGGTTGCCAGGTGTAGAAAGAAAGAGCATCTTCCATGCATTGAATCATAAAGCAATTGCACGGAAAGCGGCAGCTGCCAAGGATAAGATCTACGAGGAAGCAAATATTATCGTCGTTCATCTTGGAGGCGGAATTACTGTCGGTGCACATCATCATGGACGCGTGATTGATGTGAACAATGGATTGAGCGGGGAAGGGCCATATACACCCGAACGCGCAGGGACAGTTCCTGCTGGTGATTTGATTGAGCTGGCGCTGACTGGTGAGTACACGAAGGATCAGCTTCTAAAGATGCTGACAACCAAAGGTGGTTTCATGGGTTATCTCGGCACAAATGATGGAAGACTTATTGCTGACCGGATTAAAAAAGGCGATCAAGAAGCAAGAGTGATATTTGAAGGCATGGTGTATCAGACAGCGAAAGAAGTTGGGGCTATGAGTGTTGTGCTTTCTGGAGAAGTCGATGCTATTGCAGTCACTGGCGGACTAGCTAATGATGAGCTGTTTATCTCCATGCTGAAGGATCGGGTGAGCTGGATTGCAGATGTGCTTGTGTATCCAGGTGAAAACGAGCTTCGTGCTCTGACTGAAGGTGCGCTTCGTGTCATGCGAAAAGAAGAAGCGGCAAAAGTTTATGTCGTATAGGAGGCAGAAACAATGGTAAGAGAATATGACATTGTCATCTTAGGAGGCGGTACGGGCGGATACGTGGCCGCTATCCGTGCTTCCCAATTAGGTTTAAAGACAGCTATCGTGGAAAAAGCAGAGCTTGGAGGAACTTGCCTGCACCGAGGATGTATCCCATCCAAGGCATTGCTCCGTTCCGCTGAAGTTTACCGGCAAACAAAGGAAGCTGCAGCTTTCGGTATACATACAACAGATGTACGCCTGGATTTTTCAGGAGTACAGGAAAGAAAAGAAAAAATCATCGATCAGCTGCATCGCGGTGTTCAGCACTTGATGAAAAAAGGAAAGATTGATGTTTTTCAAGGATACGGCAGAATTCTCGGACCTTCTATCTTCTCTCCGACAGCAGGAACCATTTCTGTGGAATTTGCCGACGGCAGTGAAAATGAAATTCTACTTCCCAAAAACGTAATCGTTGCAACAGGTTCCTCTCCGCGTTCCTTACCGGGTATCGACTTTGATGAATCTAGAATCCTTAGTTCTGAAGGTGCGTTGGCGCTGCAAGAGCTTCCGGAAAGCATGACGATTATCGGTGGCGGTGTTATTGGGATCGAGTGGGCATCAATGCTTCATGATCTCGGTACAAAGGTTACTGTACTTGAATATCAGGATCGGATCCTGCCTACTGAAGACGAACATATCAGCAAAGAAATGTACAAGCAGCTCAAAAAGCGCGGTATCGTTATCCATACGAATGTGCAAGTAGAGAGCGCTGCAGCTGATGATAACAAGGTAAAGGTCAAGGCGCAGATGAACGGAGAAGAGCAAGTTTTCGTTTCTGATAAGATTCTCGTCTCTGTTGGTCGCACGGCGAATGTAGGAGACATCGGTCTGAAAAATACTGATATCCAGTTATCAGAGCAAGGTTTCATCCAGACGAATGCTTTTTACCAGACGAATGAATCTCATATTTATGCTATCGGCGATTGTATCGGCGGCATGCAGCTGGCACATGTTGCCTCCAGAGAAGGCATCATCGCGGTCGAGCATATTGCAGACGTTCAAACGGAAAGCTTGGATTACAGCATGGTTCCGGCTTGTGTATACAGCTTCCCGGAAACAGCAAGTGTTGGTTTGACAGAAGCACAAGCGAAAGCAGAAGGTTACACGGTTAAAACAGGAAAAATGAGCTTCCAGGCAATCGGAAAAGCATTGGTATACGGCGAGTCTGAAGGCTTTGTGAAAATCATTGCCGATGAGAAGACAAACGACCTGCTTGGTGTTCACATGATTGGTCCTCATGTAACTGACATGATCTCAGAAGCCGCACTTGCCAAGCTGCTTGATGCAACACCTTGGGAAATTGGTCAGACGATCCATCCGCATCCGACACTCTCGGAAATTATCGGAGAAGCGGCACTTGCGGTCGATGGAGAGCAAATCCATGGCTAAGCTATTGAAGAAAGGGGGAGCGGCGATGTCAGAAACAAGACATGCTTCTCTAGGAATATCAGACGAAAAAGTATTGGAAATGTATAGATGGATGCTCCTGGCAAGAAGAGTAGATGAACGTATGTGGCTCTTGAACAGAGCCGGTAAAATACCGTTTGTTATCTCTTGTCAAGGACAAGAAGCAGCGCAGGTTGGTGCTGCAATGGCACTGGATAGAGATATCGATTATCTTTTGCCTTACTACCGTGACTTAGGTTTAGTAATGCCATTTGGTATGACTGCGAAAGATTTGATGCTATCTGCATTCGCAAAAGCGGAAGACCCGAACTCCGGCGGCCGTCAAATGCCAGGACATTTCGGGAAGAAGTCTTCTCGAATCGTAACTGGCTCTTCACCAGTGACAACACAAGTACCGCATGCTGTTGGTTTTGCGCTAGCTGCCAAAATGGAGAAGAAACAGCTGGTTAGCTTTGTAACATTAGGTGAGGGGTCCTCAAACCAAGGTGACTTCCACGAAGGCTTGAATTTTGCAGGTGTTCATAAATTACCGGTAATTACGATGGTTCAAAATAATAAATATGCCATCAGTGTGCCTCAAGAAAAACAGCTCGGATGTGTGAATGTGTCTGATCGAGCTCAAGGATATGGCATGCCTGGATTCACAATTGACGGTAATGATCCTTTAGCTGTGTATCAAACTGTGAAAGAAGCACGCGAGCGTGCACTGAATGGAGAAGGACCTACGCTTATCGAGACAGTAGGCTACCGTCTCACACCGCATTCCAGTGATGACGATGATATGACATACCGAGAAAAGCAAGAAGTCGAGGAAGAGCGTAAGAAAGATGGCTTGCTGACTTTCGGTGCCTATCTGCGTGAAACTGGAGTTCTGACAGAAGACTTGGAAAAGCAAATGGAAGAAGAAATTAAGCAAATCGTAAATGAAGCTACAGACTATGCTGAGCATGCTGAAGATCCGGAGCCGGAATCTGCACTGCTTCATGTGTATGCCGATTAAGGGGGAGAAACAATGCCAGTAATGTCCTATATCCAGGCAATTACGCAGGCGATGCGTGAAGAAATGGAAGCAGATGAAAAAGTATTTGTATTAGGAGAAGATGTCGGGAAAAAAGGCGGGGTGTTCCGAGCTACAGATGGCCTGTATGATACATTCGGAGCAGACCGTGCATTGGATGCGCCACTTGCGGAATCAGCAATCGCTGGTGTTGCAGTAGGTGCTGCAATGTATGGTTTAAAGCCGATTGCTGAAATGCAGTTCGCTGACTTCATTATGCCGGCGGTTAATCAAATCGTCTCTGAGGCAGCAAAAATCCGTTATCGTTCCAATAACGATTGGACATGTCCTGTTACGATACGTGCTCCATATGGCGGCGGTGTACATGGTGCGTTATATCATTCCCAATCCGTAGAGGCGGTTTTCGCTAACCAGCCTGGCTTGAAAATTGTTATGCCGTCCACGCCTTATGACGCGAAAGGTCTTTTGAAAGCAGCTATCCAGGATCCGGATCCAGTTTTGTTCTTTGAACATAAACGTGCTTATCGTCTCATCAAAGGCGAAGTGCCTGCTGATCCGTACACTTTGCCGATCGGGAAAGCAGATGTGAAACGCGAAGGTTCCGATATAACGGTTATTACGTACGGGTTATGTGTGCATTTTGCACTGCAGGCGGCTGAAAAGCTTGCTGCTGAAGGCATCGAAGCACATATCCTTGATTTGCGTACCATTTATCCGCTTGATAAAGAGGCGATCATCGAGGCTGCTTCCAAGACAGGTAAGGTTTTGCTTATTACAGAAGATAACAAAGAAGGCTCGATCATTGGTGAAGTTGCAGCTATCATCGGAGAGAATTGCCTCTTCGACCTGGATGCGCCAATTCAGCGACTGGCAGCACCGGATGTGCCAGCGATGCCTTATGCGCCTAGTACAGAGAAATACTTCATGGTTAACCCTGCTAAAGTAGAAGCAGCCATGCGAGAATTAGCGGAATTCTAAACGAGGTGTAATGATGACGATAGAAAAAATAACAATGCCAAAGCTTGGTGAAAGTGTCACTGAAGGTACGATTAGCACGTGGCTCGTCAAACCAGGTGATCAAGTTAATAAATACGATGCAATTGCAGAAGTGATGACAGATAAAGTCAATGCTGAAATCCCCAGCAGTTTTACTGGTGTGATCAAAGAATTGAATGTGTCCGAGGGTGATACGGTCGAAGTAGGGGCATTGATTTGTACAATTGAAACAGAAGAGGCAGGAGAGAAGAAGGAAACAAATAATCCTTCAACTGCTGCAGCTGAAACAGAATCAAGCAGTACTGCTACTGAAGATACAGCGATGAAATCACGTTATTCTCCGGCAGTTATGCGGCTTGCACAAGAAAATGACTTGGACCTTTCTGCTATAACAGGCACAGGGAAAGGCGGACGGATTACACGCAAGGACGTCGAAGCAATCATCGCGTCTGGTGAAAAGCCGCAAAAACAAGAGCAAAAGCAAACAGCAACTGCAGAGATTCCATCACCTGTACGAGAGCAAACAACTACAACTGAACCAGCACAAGTAACACAGTCAGACGCTGCTGGTAAAGCTATACCGGTTACCGGTGTTAGAAAAGCTATTGCAAATAATATGGTTAAAGCAGCAACTGAAATTCCTCATGCATGGATGATGGTGGAAGTGGATGTTACAGATCTGGTTGCTTACCGTAATAAGGTAAAAGATACATTCAAAGAAAAAGAAGGCTATTCGCTAACTTTCTTTAGCTTCTTCGTAAAAGCTATCGCACAGGCACTGAAGGAATTCCCTCAGCTGAACAGCTCATGGGCAGGCGATAAAATCATCCAGCATGATGACGTGAATATTTCTATTGCGGTAGCAAAAGAGCAGGAATTATTTGTTCCGGTCATCCAATCTGCTGATGATTTGAGCGTAAAAGGTGTTGCAAAACAAATTACGAATCTTGCTAAAAAAGCTCGTACAGGCAAACTAACAGCAGCTGACATGCAAGGCGGAACATTTACGGTGAACAACACTGGCTCATTCGGTTCAGTTCAAAGCATGGGCATCATAAACTATCCTCAGGCTGCAATATTGCAAGTGGAATCAATTGTAAAACGGCCAGTCATCATTAATGAAATGTTCGCTGCCCGTAATATGGTGAACTTGTGTCTCAGCCTCGATCATCGTGTTCTTGATGGTTTGATCTGCGGACAGTTCATGGCCAGAGTGAAAGAGATTCTGGAGAACGTATCCGAGTCAACGATGCCGGTTTACTGAGTTCATAGAAATTGAAAGAGACTGAAATTGCTGATACACTTAAAATAGTGTAAAAGGAGGAATACCGATGGCAGATTTCAGAATGTTTATGAATGATATTGTAACGACTGCTAGGAAGGATCTTACCGATGCAGGATATACAGAATTAACAACACCGGAGGACGTGGATACCACGCTTAAAAACTCCGGAACGACACTTGTAATGATCAACAGCGTTTGTGGATGTGCCGGTGGGATTGCTCGCCCTGCAGCCGCGCATAGTCTGCATTATGACAAGCTCCCAGATCAGCTTGTGACAGTTTTCGCAGGTCAGGATAAAGAAGCGACAGAGAGAGCTAGACAATATTTCACAGGCTTTCCGCCAAGTTCTCCGTCATTTGCATTCTTAAAAGACGGCGAAATTGTTACGATGATCGAACGTCATGATATCGAAGGTCATGAGCCCATGGAAGTAGTCAATAGACTGCAAACATTGTTCGATGAGCATTGTAAAGAAGTTTGACAGAAGAAGTCCCCATCCTTTGGATGAGGGACTATTCTGCTTTTGATCACTATTGACGAGGAGCACCAATGTGAAAATAGGTTACCGAACGATTAAGACTGCGCTAGGAACACCGCTTGCGATATGGATAGCGGAGCTTCTGCAGCTGGAAAACAGTGTATCAGCAGGTATCCTGACGATTTTGTGCACTCAAGTAACGAGGAAAAAATCCTTTTTGGCCGCTTGGCATCGAGTGGCAGCCTGTTTGTTGGCAATCGTACTGTCTTTTTTGATTTTCGAGACAATCGGCTTCCACCCGATCAGTATCGGCATCTTGCTGCTAGTCTTCATTCCAATTACTGTCATGCTGCGTATCTCGCCGGGAATCGTATCAAGTGCTGTTATCATTTTGCATTTATATAATTCTCACAATATCACGCTGGATTTAATCGTTAATGAAATTATCCTTATAACTGTCGGGATAGGCGTAGCTCTCATTGTGAATTTGTATATGCCAAGCCTGGAAGCTACAATCCGACGTAAGCAGATTATTCTTGAACGGAATTTCACGAAGATTTTAGAAGAGGTGGCGCTGTATCTTCGAGAAGGGGATCAGTCTTGGTCAGGGGAAGAAATCACTCAGACCGAAAAAGTTCTGAAAGAAGCAAACCAGCTTGTCGGCAGGGATGTGGAGAATCATGTGCTCAGGTCAGAGCATCCATATTATGATTACTTCGAGATGCGGACAAAGCAATTTGCAATACTGAAACGAATTCTTCCACTTATAAGCAGACTTCCGGAGACGTCTTATTCACAGTGCGAGCAGCTGGCTCATTTCTTTTCTGGCCTGGCTGATTCAGTACATCCGGGTAATACGGCTGTACTGTTCCTGGAAGAACTCGAGTCGTTGCGACAGTCCTTTGATGAAGATCCGCTTCCAAAGACAAGAGAGGAATTCGAAACGCGTGCCCACTTGTTACAGCTATTGTACGAAATGAAGAACTACCTGGAATTGAAACAATCGTTCAAAGAAAGCGATGTACAACATAGAAATAGACAGAGGAAGCCACAATAAGAGCATAACCACCTTTAAGGAGATGTTCTTATGCGTACGATGCTTGTAGCTTTCACTTGTCTGTCTATCCTTTCCCCCTTATGGCCGTTTGGGGAGAATCCAGTGCCAGGAAGCCCGCTTATCATCGTCAACAAAACGACAAATCAGCTCGCCTTTCTTGATGATGGAAAAGTGATTAAAATATATCCAGTTGCCACTGGAAAGACACCTGAAGCTACACCTGAAGGATTATTTATGACATTGTTCAAAACAGAGTATCCTGCCTATACCCGTAAACAAATTGCAGGTGGTGACAAAGACAATCCACTAGGAAGCAGATGGATTGGCTTCAACGCGAATGATACACAAGGACGTACTTTTGGTATTCATGGGACGAATAGACCGGAGTCCATCGGCAGTCGAGTTTCAGCAGGCTGTATACGGATGCGGAATGAAGATGTTGAAGAACTATTCGAACAAGTTCCAGTCGGAACGAAGGTTAGAATCATGACAGGCTGGAAGTCGTTTGAAGAAATTGGGGTAGAAGATGGAGCTATTTTGTCTCCTAGAAGACAAAATAGCTCAGGGTGATTGCGAGTGTGGAAATAAGCATCGTGAATATCATCAAGTAAACCATGAATTTCATGGCAAAATTCTGCTTTGATCTTTTTTTATTATGCTTGGCCATTGAAGTGGATTCCCCCTTTTCTGTTTATGTCCATTGTACAGGGAAGCGGCTAAGGGGACAAGGAGAAACCAATAGATAGAATAGGAGTACATAACTATGATAAAAGTAAATGAAAATCGTTTGGTCGAAGAGTTTTTCGAATTAGTCCAAGTTGACTCGGAAACAGGGAATGAAAAAGAAATCGCTGAAGTGCTAAAAAGAAAATTCACTGAACTAGGCGTTAAGGTTCAGGAAGATGATTCTATGGGGAAAACCGGACATGGCGCTAATAATCTAATTTGCACATGGGAAGGGGAGGTCGAAACAGCTGAAACAATCTATTTCACTTCTCATATGGATACAGTGGTTCCCGGTCAAGGAATCAAACCTCAGATCAAGGATGGATATATTACAAGCGACGGCACAACAATTCTCGGAGCTGATGATAAAGCTGGGCTCGCTGCAATACTTGAAACGATCAAAGTTTATAACGAGCAGAACCTGCAGCACGGTACAGTGCAGTTCATAATCACAGCTGGAGAGGAATCCGGACTTGTCGGCAGCCGGGCACTAGATCCATCCCTGCTGACAGCTTCATTCGGTTATGCAATTGACAGTGATGGCCCGGTGGGTGACATTGTCGTGGCAGCTCCAACACAGGCGAAGGTGCTTGCTAAGATTTATGGAAAGACTGCACATGCTGGTGTGGCACCTGAAAAAGGAATTTCTGCTATAACATTAGCAGCAAGAGCAATTTCGAAAATGCCTCTTGGAAGAATTGATGAAGAAACGACAGCGAATATCGGAAGCTTCGCTGGTGGTAAACAGACAAACATAGTTTGTGATTACGTCGAAATCCTGGCCGAAGCAAGATCCTTGGAAACGGGTAAGATGGAAGAGCAAGTTGAGAAAATGAAACGTGCTTTTGAACAGACTGCCGAAGATATGGGCGGCAGAGCAGAGGTAGAAGTGAAAGTGATGTACCCAGGCTATAAGCAGCAAGCTGGAGACCGTGTTGTCGAAGTTGCTCGTGCTGCGGCGAAAACCATTGGACGCGATAGCAACTTAACAAGAAGTGGCGGCGGCAGTGATGCGAATGTGATTGCAGGCTTTGGAATTCCGACTGTCAACCTGTCTGTAGGCTATGAAGAAATCCATACAACTAATGAGCGTATTGCAGTAGCTGAATTGGTTAAAACAGCTGAACTGGTAGCAGCCATCATCCGTGAGGTTGCGAACAGCTGATAAATAGGAGGCGCATGCCTCCTATTTTTTTTGCAAACATGATATAATAAGAACGACAGTTCGCATCGAGAGGAGGGACAGCATGCAAGCAAAGGGAAGGGCAATTTTCCATGTGGATATGAATAGTTTTTATGCTTCGGTTGAGATGGCATACGATCCATCGCTCCGTGGAAAACCGCTCGCCATCTGCGGAAACCCTGCCGAGCGGAAAGGTATCGTTGTGACAAGCAGTTATGAAGCGAGGAAGAAAGGTGTCCGAACGACGATGACGCTATGGGAAGCGAGGCGGTTATGTCCTGAATTGCTCGTGCTGCGCCCAAACTTTGAACGGTACCGGAAAGCATCCAGCGAGATGTTTAAAATTTTGCAGGAAGTGACACCTATTATTCAGCCAGTTTCCATTGACGAAGGATACATGGATGTAACGGATTACGCTCATCTGGGATCTTCTTTGGAAATTGCCCAAACAATTCAGGACCGTATCTTGAAGGAGCTGGATTTACCATGCAGCATCGGTATCGCTCCAAACAAATTTCTAGCCAAGATGGCTTCCGATATGAAGAAGCCGTTAGGCATTACTATATTGCGAAAGCGTGATATCCCTGAATTGCTATGGCCGCTCCCAATTGAAGAAATGTACGGTGTAGGAGAAAAAACTGCTGAGAAAATGAGGTCGCTCGGCATTAAGACGATCGGTGACTTAGCTCATAAGGATATATATCAGCTGAAACGCGTTTTCGGTGTAAATGGAGAGAGATTGGCCAATCGTGCCAATGGTTTAGATGATCGACCGGTTGATCCGGAAGCAGTGAACAGCTTCAAAAGTATCGGAAGCTCACAAACGCTACCGCAGGACACGACTGATGATAAAGAATTAGATAAATTATTATTGGACTTATCCAAAAGCGTGGAGAAACGCATGCACAGAAAAGAAGCGATTGCAAAAGGTATTCAGCTGATGATTCGTTATCATGACCGAAAGACAATCACTCGAAGTATGAAGCTCCAGCATTTTATGGAATCGGCGAATGAGGTGTTTAATCATGCACAAGGTTTACTGCAAAAGCATTGGAACGGGGAACCAATCCGTCTCTTAGGTGTCAGCGTTTTTGATGTGGCAGAAAAGAAAGATGTCGGTAAACAGCTTGATCTGTTCACCTATGAAAAAGAAGCATCAAAAGAGGGCTTATATCAGGCGATTGATCAACTGACAGCTAAATTTGGAAAAAATCCTTTTCGAACCTTACATTCATCAGCATCTGATAGTATGAGAACCAGCTTCCAAAAGGATTTTCTGGATGATTATAAAAAATAGCAGCGATTCTCATGAATCGCTGCTATTTTTAGGTATATCAAAGACGCGCATATCTTCTGCCAGTTCTGTTTCAGGGAAAACAGTCCGAGCTTGTTCTGTTAATAGCTGTGCATCGTCTTGGTGATATCGTGCTGAGATATGGGTCAGAATTAATTTTTTCACATTTGCATCGTTAGCTAAGCTTGCTGCTTGTAAGGCGGTTGAATGTCCATAAGCCTTCGCCATTTCTGGTTCATCTGCGGAAAAAGTTGCCTCGTGGACGAGAATGTCAGCGTCCTCCACATTATCCTTAAGTTCAGGCAGATATGTTGTATCACCTAAAATAGCTATTTTTCTGCCTGGCTTGTCCGGTCCGACAACATCAAATCTTTTAATTTTCTGCCCATCAGGTAATTCAGTTATTTCCTGGTTTTTGATTTGACGATAAATCGGACCAGGAGAGATACCCATTTGTCTGAGCTTCTCTACTTTAAGTTCTCCTTGTACAGCTTTTTCTTCTACGATATATCCAAGGCAGGGTACGCCATGAGAAAGCTGTACGGCATCAACAGTCCAGCCTTCATCTTCAAAAATCCGACCTGGTTCAATCTCGTGGATGATTAGAGAGCTTGCCACATTACTGCCGCTGACACGCAGAGAGACTTCGATGAATTCCTTGATGCCTTGTGGTCCATATACTTCGAGCTGCAAATCGGACTGCTGGAACGATCGCGTAGATAATAAACCAGGCAATCCATATATATGATCCCCATGCAAGTGAGTGATGAAGATTTTTTCGATTTTACCAGGTTTCAATGGTGAATAAAGCAGCTGATGCTGGGTTGCCTCGCCGCAATCAAACATCCAGACTGCTTGCCGCTCCTGCGGCATCGACAGACAAATGCTAGTTACATTCCGATCTTTCGATGGCAGTCCTGCACCTGTTCCAAGAAAATGTAGTTCCATAATAAAAAGCCTCCTGCAGTTACCAGCCTCGCTTATAAGTGGCCGGTGCTTCCAATCTATAGTTCAGCTGTTCGGCTGCTTCGAGCGGCCAATATGGATTTCGCAGCATTGCGCGTGCGACAAAAACAAGGTCAGCACGTTCATTTTGCAATATCTCCTCAGCCATTTGTCCGTTTGTAATTAGGCCGACAGCTGCAGTATCGACAAGAGCATGCTTTCGTATCCGTTCTGCATGAACCACTTGATAGCCTGGGTACACAGTCGATGGGCCCTCAGAGACTACTCCTCCTGTGCTGCAGTCGATTACATCGACACCTTGTCGTTTCATTTCAATGCTGTAGTAAATAAAATCATTTATGCCATTGCCGCCTTCTGCATATTCATCAGCTGAAATACGGACGAATAATGGACCATCCCAAACTTGTTTGACTGCATCAAGCACTTCTCGAAGAAAACGGTATCGATTTTCTCGTGCGCCGCCATATGCATCAATTCGTTTGTTTGTCAGTGGGGAAAGAAACTGATTGATAAGATAGCCATGAGCAGCATGGATTTCGATTACATCGAATCCTGCTTCCTTTGTTCGAATTGCCGCCTTGCGATATGCATCAACCAAATCACTAATCTTTTCTTCTGTCAAAGCTTCCGGTGCGACTGACTCACCATCCCATGGCAAATTACTTGGTGCGACGATGGGATTTTCCGCTCTTGATTTTCTGCCAGCATGGCCCAGCTGAATACCACTTTTGCTGCCATGAGCTTGAATTCTTTCACTAACAGTGCGAAGTCCTTCTATGTGTTCATCAGACCAGATACCGAGATCTTGATCGGATATTCTTCCTTCCGGTGTAACAGCGGTAGATTCCAAGAAAACAAGTCCAGCTTGCCCAATCGCCCTGCTTTCATAATGGGTGATGTGAAAAGGAGTGACTTTGCCATCTTTTTCTTCGACGCTGTACATGCACATCGGGGAGACGACAATGCGATTTTTAAAAGTACGATTTTTATATGTGATAGGCTGAAATAATTTAGGTGTAGCCATTGTAGGACCTCCGATTGTTTGATTAACTAGTTATATAGCCTTTTTGCAATTCGAGTGCTCGATCTGGTACATCAGAGATGATAACATCACAATTCGCTTCAAGAGCTCGTAGTATATAAACTGGCTGGTTGACTGTATATACCCGTATGGGAACGTGATGCTGCAAGCAATCCTGAATAAGTTTCTTATTCAGCAAGCGGTATTTCGGGTGTAATGCTTTCGCTCCTATTTCTTCCATCAAGGAGAAAAGCTGACGTGGCCGTCTTGATGTAAGGAATCCTGTATCAATATCATCATCCAGATCAGAAATACGACGAATAGTATCTGTGTTAAAGCTTGATATAGTCGTTCTGTCTTTCATACCATGATCCGTGAGGTGCTGTAAGACGATTTTCTCGATACCAGGGTAAGGGTACTTGTTCGTCTTAAGCTCCAGGTTGAGGAGCATAGGTGTCTTTTTTATCCATTGCAGAAAAGCATCTAAAGAAATGATTTTCTCACCGGCATAGTCACGGGAGAACCAGGCGCCGGCATCTGCTTGACTTAGTTCTTCATATGTAAGATTACGAACCAATCCACGTTTGTTCGTCGTGCGATTGATCGTTTCATCATGAATGATGACAGGTACTTGGTCTTTCGTTAGCTGCACATCTGTTTCGATGCCGTCAGCCTGCATCAGTTCTGCCAGCCGAAAAGCGGCCATCGTATTTTCCGGTGCATATTTGCTGGCACCGCGATGTGCAAAGATTTTGGTAGACATGGTTTCACCCCGAACTTGGACGTATAGTTGAATTGTGCGAGAAAAACTGGCAAAAGTCAATTTGAAAGGACGTGCTTGCATGAAACAGTGGCAAACGAAGGACGAATTAGTTGCATTACTGGCAGAGCTTGTCGAAATCGAGAGTATTACAGGTTCTCCCGAGGAGATCCGTTTTCCGGAGCATGTTCATGCGCTTCTGGAACAAAAGCATTACTTCCAGCAGCATCCAAGTCACTTGCAGCTTCATCCGTTGAAGGACGGCCGTCAGCTTCTGACAGCACTAGTAAAAAAATCTGACAAAAAAGATACCATTATCCTGCTCAGTCATTTTGATGTCGTCGGAACAGAGGACTTTGGCACATTCCAGCATCTAGCTACTAAGGTGCATGACCTGACTGCGGCTTATATGAATGATGAAGTAGAACTGCCAGCGTATATTAAAGGTGAAATTCAGCAAGGAGAATGGCTTTTTGGCAGAGGGACGATGGATATGAAGGCGGGGCTTGCAATCCATCTTTCCATGTTAGAGCGTGCAATGGATGATAGTTTCGACGGTAATATTCTATTGTTGACAGTACCGGATGAAGAGGTGAATTCTGCCGGTATGCTGCGCGCACTTGAGGTTTTGCAGCAGCTTCAGACATCTGATGAGCTGGTATACAAATTATGCATGAACGGAGAACCTGTGTTCAGCAAATACCCAGGTGATACAGGAAATTATATGTATAGCGGTTCCATCGGCAAAGTACTGCCTGGATTTTTCTGTTATGGCAAGGAAACACATGTGGGTGAGCCCTTTGGCGGTCTGAATGCTAACCTGATGATTAGTTATCTGTCACAGGAATTGGAGCTGCAAGAATCTTTCATTGAAGAAGTGGACGGGGAAGTGACTCCGCCGCCGGTAAGCTTAATGCTGCGCGATCTGAAAGAAGCCTATTCTGTCCAGACTCCTGTATCTGCTGTGACGATGTACAATGTGCTGTTTTTGGAACAATCGATTCAAGAGATAAATACGAAATTAAAGCAAGCAATGGAGCGAGCAGCCCGGAAGATAGAAACACATTATCAGCAAAAAGCGAATCTTTCTGCGGCAAAATCGAATGCATTTCAGCCAATTGCTTTCAAAATTAAGACTATGTTTTATGAAGAACTTTATGCGCATGCTGTTAATCGGTTCGGTAAAGCAGAAGTGGAAAGAAGGCAAAACAGACTCGTAACGACTAGGAAGGAAGGGGATCGTGATTTTTCGACTAAGCTTGTCAAAGAACTGGTGAGCATGTGTCACGATCTAGCTCCTGTCATTGTTCTTTTTTATAGCCCGCCATTTTACCCTGCTGTTTCATCTAAGAAGGATGTTTATATACAGAAATTGATTGCTGATATTCAGTCCGACGCAAGATCGACATTTTCTACTGATTTGACCGAAGTACAATTTTTCCCGGGTCTATCTGATTCGAGCTTTATTGGAAAGCCTACTTCAAAAACTGCGATACAGGATTTGATATCTAATATGCCATTGCAGCAGAAAGGCTTCACGTTGCCGGCTGATTTGATGAAAGGGTTGCAAATGCCAGTTTTACATCTGGGACCTTACGGTAAGGATGCACATCAGTGGACAGAACGTCTGGAAGTAACCTATAGTTTTGGCAAGCTGCCTGACTTGATGGAACGTGCCATTCGGTTTGCATTCCGTACATAATCAGATCGAAAGATGGGTAAACAGAAAGAGGTACAGCATATGGAAGCAAACAATAATACCATGTTGATTACCGGAGCTTCAAGTGGGCTTGGAAGAGAGCTGGCCGTTGAAGCAGCGGGAGCTGGCTATCAATTGCTGCTCGTCGCAAGATCTGAGGAAAAGCTGAAGAAGATAGCCGTGGAGCTTAATGAACGATTCCAGACGGATGTTACGTTATACATGGCAGATCTGAATAACGCCGAAGAATGGCAAGCTGCCTTGCAGCAGATCGTAAAGGAAAATCAGCGTATTGATGTATTGATCAATAATGCGGGCGTCGGTTATTTCCGTCTTTTCACTGATACAGAGCCAACGCAAATAGAAACAACCATGCGAGTTAATTCCCTGGCAGCAATGGAAGCTTCATCAGCAATACTTCCAGTTATGCTGAAGCAGGGGAGAGGACATGTAATTATGATTGGTTCAATGGCGGGTAAAGTAACTACACCTAAAGCAGCAGTTTACGGGGCAAGTAAGCACAGCATCATCGGCTTCAGCAATGGACTTCGCCAGGAACTAAAGCCTTATGGAGTTAAAGTAACAACGGTGAATCTTGGACCGATGAATACAAACTTTTTTGACACAGCTGATCCAAGCGGACGCTATCGTGAGGCAAGTGCCCGCTATATGCTTCAGCCTGATAAAGTAGCCCGTAAAGTCATTTCTAGCATCGGGAAGAACAAGCGTGAAATCAACCTTCCAGGCTGGATGGGTATCGGCAGCAAGATGTATCAGCTAATGCCGGGGCTGACTGAGAGGCTGCTTGGAGGACAGTTCAACAAGAAATGAAGGAGGAAGACAACATGAAATTAACGATTACAGAAACAGCTCTAGAAAAAATACAAGCATTACAAGATGAGACGCATCGTTATCTTGTCTTATTCTACGATACGGTGGGAATTGGCTGTAAGGTGAATGGCATCCCGACAGTCCGTCTTGCACAAGAACCGCGAGCACGTGATATCGAGGTTGAGAGTGATACTATACCCGCATTGATAGACCAAGAGCAGGAGGTATTTTTTGCCGAGGAAGTGAAGCTCGATTTCAGCAATAATGTGTTCCGATTATCCAGCAAAGAAGGCTACTTGAATGCACTGATTCCACAGACACACCTGACTCA
Source organism: Terribacillus saccharophilus (assembly GCA_900110015.1). Lineage (GTDB taxonomy): Bacteria > Bacillota > Bacilli > Bacillales > Amphibacillaceae > Terribacillus > Terribacillus saccharophilus. Next base: position 477,177 of record FOCD01000001.1, read on the forward strand.
GAAGGATTTCATAGAGAAAAAAACAGAAGCTAGCAGGGGAGATTCCTGCTAGCTTCTAATTTGCATTATCGATGGTTAGTATAATTAATTTGCCGGGTGACTTGCTGCATTTTCTCGTACGTTGCATCAGTGAGCGGATCAGTAGAGAGTCCGGCATTCTGTTTCACCTGCTCCAATGAACTTGCTCCCATAACCGCACTAGCTAGAGCTGGGTGCTGCAGCACATAACGCACAGCAAGGGAAGTGGCGGAAGTGCGCTCCTGCTCAGCCAGCACATGGAGTTTTTCACTGGCAGCCAGAAGCTCTTCGTAGGTGTGGGGCAGATAGCCATCTGCGCCTTTTTGTTTTACCTTCTCGCTGGCTTTGTCACTTAACATTCCTTTGGCAACACTGCCGCGTGCAAAGACACTGATATTATTATCTGTAAGAAAATCGAGTACTTGCTCCTCTGGTCGTCTGTCCAGTAAGCTGTACTGCATCATAACACTAACGATATTCGACCGCTTCACATATTCACGGATGACATTCGGACGAATAGAAGAAATACCGTAATAACGGATCAAGCCTTCTTTTTTCAATGTTTCGAATGCGTCAATCGTCTCGTCGATATTGTCATCCATTGTCCCGCCATGAAGCTGATAGAGATCCAAATAATCAGTTTGCAGTCTGCGTAGGCTTTCTTTAATCTGTGACACAATATATTCCTTACTCGCATCCCAATGCCACGACTCTCCTCCAGGATCTAGCCGGTTTCCGACTTTGCTGGCAAGAATCACTTTGTCTCTTCTTCCTTTAAATGCTTTTCCAACAATCTCTTCATTTTTACCTTGATCATATAAGTCTGCTGTGTCGAAGTAATTGATACCTAGATCCTGTGCTTCGTGAAGCAGCCGAATGCCTTGCTGCTCGTCTGTACCGATACTCATTGTCCCGAAAGAAATTTCAGAAACTTGAAGATCAGAAGTACCAACTCGTCTTTTCTGCATTGTAAGGTCCCACCTTTCTTTTTATCCTACGTGTTCAGTGTAAGCGTAAGCAGAACTGCAGACAACTTATGTGTACCGGGCAAGCTGTGGTAAGATGAAAGCAGCGATATAAAGGAGTGTACATAATGAAGAAATTCGAAGAAAAAACAATTGATACATCCTCAATCTATGAAGGTAAAGTTATTTCATTAAAAGTGGATACTGTTTCTTTACCTGACGGAAATACTTCCAAACGGGAATTAATCAAACATCCTGGAGCAGTAGCTATCATCCCGATTACCAAAGAAGGGAAAATCATTTTTGTCGAGCAATACCGAAAAGCTCTAGAAAAATCGATTATTGAGATCCCGGCAGGTAAGCTTGAGCCTGGTGAAAAACCAGAAGTAACGGCTGTAAGAGAGCTTGAGGAAGAGACAGGCTATACAACTAAAACATTGAAAAAGCTTGGATCTTTCTATACATCTCCAGGCTTTGCTGATGAGTTACTTCATGTATACGAAGCAGATGATATAGAACTCCTTGCCCAAAAGGTAGCCGGTGATGAAGATGAATTTGTCGAGTTGATGGAACTGACTCTGGAAGAAGCGGAGGAGCTTGTAAAAGAAGAACGGATTCATGATGCGAAAACAATGTATGCCCTGCTGCATCTTCGCTTGAAGCACGCAACTAAGTAATAGTTCTATCAGACAAGCTTTCGTCATAGATTCTAGTAACTAGACTAGAATACGGAGGCAGATAAGATGAAACAGCGGGAGTTTATTCTCTTTCATCACTTAAAGCAGCATGCTACAAGCTATTTGTTCATGCTTGTTCTATTCCTGATCGGAATCATATTCGGAGCAATTGTTGTCAACAGCATGAACTTTACGCAAAAGGAAGATTTGTTTTATTATCTGGAACGTTTTTTTGCGCAGTTACAGCAAGGACAAGTAATCAGCAAGCAGGAGATTCTCCAATCGAGTTTTCTTGCACATCTCAAGTTTCTGTTATTCCTGTATGTGCTCGGTCTTTCCATCATCGGTATTCCAATCATCTGGATGCTGCTGTTCAGCAAAGGGCTCATGATGGGGTTCAGTGTTGGATTCCTTGTCAACCAGCTAGGCTGGAAAGGCCTTACGCTTGCAGCGGCAGCTGTTGCTCCGCAGAATCTAGTCGTCATCCCGCTATATCTTATTGCTGGTACGAGCGCGATGCTGTTTTCTGTTACACTTTTGCGTAAGCTCATCGCCAAGCGGTCTCCATTATCATTAAGACGTTATTTTTTCCAATACAGTACCATTTTCTTAGTGCTTATTGCAGGTTCTGCTGCAGCATCCATCATCGAAACTTTTCTTGCGAATCCTCTTCTGTCAATGCTTGTAAATGATTTGCTCTGAGTTTTTCTATCAATAATGATTATAATTAGCTGTTTATAATAATTATAATTTGACACCTTTTTCTCAATCAGTATATAATAAGTGTGGGATTACGAGGGAGGAATTCACTTGGAACACCGCATTGAACGCATAAAGAAGCAATTACATGCGCAGAGCTACAAGCTGACACCGCAGCGGGAAGCAACGGTACGTGTGCTGCTGGAGCGAGAAGAGGACCATTTAAGCGCTGAAGACGTCTACCTCCTCGTAAAGGAAAAAGCACCGGAAATCGGTTTGGCTACTGTATACCGTACACTGGAATTATTATCAGAATTGAAAATTGTTGATAAAATAAACTTCGGGGACGGCGTTTCCCGCTATGACCTTCGCAAAGAAGGGGCAACGCACTTCCATCATCACCTTGTCTGCATGGAATGCGGATCGGTCGAGGAAATTGATGAAGACCTGCTGGAGGATGTCGAGAAGATCGTCCAGAGTGACTGGGGATTCAAGGTGAAGGATCACCGGCTTACTTTCCATGGTATCTGCCGTGTCTGTCAGGCTAGTGAGAAGGAAGAAGAGCTCGAAGCAGCCACTGTGCAAGTGAACCGAACATCATAAGCAGATGAAGCCTTTCCAAGTAGATGGAAAAGGCTTTCTTTCGTTTCACTAACCAATTTACAAAACAACAGGAATGAGGTAACGTTATCCTGTACGTATAAATTCCGCTTTCTTTGGCATAGTCTGTTACAAAGACAAGTCTTTAGAAAGGGGAAATGTACATGAAGCGATTCATCTTCGACACCTGTAAACTTCTGCTCGTATTTGTAGCTTGCTCTACTTTCTTCTATTTTGGATTACGGTTCATCCATAGTGAATATGAGAGCTATCACCGCTATGACCCTCCAGAGGGAAATGCAGTGAAAGTGGCAGCAATGGAGCAGGAAAGTCTAGTGGATAGGATGACGTTATTCTTCCGGTTAGGAGAGTAGGATACATGCAGGAAGCACTGGATGACTTTATCCATTATTTGCAGATCGAACGGGGTCTTTCGGAGAATACACTGCAATCCTACGCCCGAGATCTGCGTACATATGCAAGATATCTTCAGGAAAATGAAGTACAAGAATGGGCACACGTGACTCGAGCCAAGCTGACTGCCTATTTACGCTGGCTGCATGATGATGGGAAATCAGCTGCGACGATAGCACGTACATTGTCCAGCATCCGACTTTTCCATCAGTTTTTGCTGCGCGAATACGGACTAAAAGAAGATCCAAGCATTCATATCGATACGCCTAAGAAAGAACGTAAGCTGCCGAAGATCCTTTCTTCCGACGAAGTGGACAAGCTGCTCACATGTCCAGGAACTGACACTTTGACGCTTCGAAATCGCGCTATGCTGGAAACACTATACGCGACAGGACTACGAGTTTCAGAGCTCTTGGCATTGGAACTGGATGATCTTCATCTGGAAATGGGCTTTGTCCGCTGTTTTGGAAAAGGATCGAAGGAACGAATCGTCCCGCTCGGAGATATGGCAAAGGCGAGGCTGGAGGAATATTTAAACCGGTCGCGTAAGAGGCTGCTGAAGTCCAAAGCAAGCGATATATTGTTTGTGAATCATCACGGAAACCCATTATCTCGACAAGGATTCTGGAAGGTATTAAAACAGATAGCCCGGGATGCCGGGATACAGAAAGAAATCACCCCTCACACACTGCGTCATTCTTTTGCGACGCATCTGTTGGAGAATGGGGCTGATTTGCGTGCTGTTCAGGAAATGCTCGGACACGCAGATATCAGTACCACACAGATTTACACACATGTGACGAAAACAAGACTGAAGGATATTTACAAAACACATCATCCTCGGGCTTAAAGATGTAAATTAGGAGGCACTTAATTTGGATTTCAAACGCGTATTTCTTATAGTAATGGATTCTGTCGGCATCGGGGAAGCACCTGATGCGGAAGCTTTCGGTGATAAAGGAGCGGATACACTCGGTCATATCGCTTCTCACCGCGGTGGTTTGCAAATGCCGAACATGGCAGCACTTGGACTTGGCAACATTCGAGAAGTAGAAGGTATACAAGCTGCCAAACAGCCAAAAGCTTTTTACACAAAAATGCAGGAAGCATCTAATGGCAAAGATACGATGACTGGACACTGGGAAATCATGGGTCTGCGTATCGATCAGCCTTTCAGAACATTCCCGGATGGTTTTCCAGATGCATTGCTTGATGAATTGAAGCAGCGGACTGGACGCGGTATCATCGGTAACAAACCAGCTTCCGGTACAGAGATTTTAGATGAACTTGGTGAACAGCATATGGAAACTGGAGATATGATTGTCTATACATCCGCAGATTCTGTTTTGCAAATTGCTGCCCATGAAGATATCATTCCGCTTGATGAGCTGTACAAGATTTGTGAAATCGCACGTGAGATGACATTGGATGATCCTTATATGGTAGGGCGTATTATCGCTCGTCCATTCGTTGGTAAGCCAGGTGCTTTTGAACGTACTTCGAATCGCCATGACTATGCATTGAAGCCTTTTGGCAGAACGACAATGAATAGCTTGCAGGATGCGAACCTTGATGTTATCGCTCTTGGTAAGATTTCTGATATTTACGATGGCGAAGGTGTGACAAAGTCTGTTCGTACAAAGGACAATGACGATGGTATGACGAAGATTGTGGAAAGTATGGATGAGGATTTTACAGGCATCAGCTTCCTTAACTTGGTCGATTTCGATGCAAAATATGGTCATCGCCGCGATCCGGAAGGCTATGCACAGGCGCTGGAGGATTATGATAAACGACTTCCAGAAGTACTTGATAAACTGAAAGAAGATGATTTGCTTATAATTACAGCTGATCATGGTAATGACCCTGTTGCGCCTGGGACTGACCACACACGGGAATATGTGCCACTGATTGCTTACCATACTGGTGCAGATCATGGAGAGGAACTGGAATTGCGCAATACATTTGCGGATATCGCTGCAACGATTGCAGACAACTTCGGTATCGAAATGCCAGAGCACGGAACAAGCTTTTTACAAGCATTGAAAAAGGGGAAATGAACATGCAGGCAGAAGCAATCAAACAGGCAGCAGATTATATTAAAGAGAAACTGACTAGCACACCAAAGATTGGCCTCATTCTAGGATCCGGACTTGGAGTACTGGCTGATGAGATTACAGAAACAACAGTCGTGCCATACGGAGATATTCCGGGGTTCCCAGTTTCGACGGTCAGCGGACATAAAGGACAGCTTGTTATCGGGAAGCTGGAAGGACAAGATGTAATAGCTATGCAAGGCCGGTTCCATTTCTATGAAGGATATCCGATGGAGCTTGTAACTTTACCTGTCCGTGTAATGAAAGCTCTTGGTGTTCAATCATTGATTGTTACGAATGCAGCCGGCGGAATCAACGAAAGCTTCGAGCCGGGCGACTTGATGCTGATCACGGATCATATTAATAATATGGGAACTAATCCGCTGATCGGACCAAATGATGAAGAGCTGGGAGCTCGTTTCCCGGACATGTCTTCTGTGTACAGCAAAGAGCTTCTAGGCTATGCGCGTGAAGTAGCAGCTAAAATTGGACTTGGAGTGAAGGAAGGCGTTTATGTCGGCAACACAGGTCCATCGTATGAAACAGGTGCTGAAGTGCGGATGCTTCGTGTTTGGGGCGGAGATGCTGTCGGTATGTCTACAGTTCCGGAAGTAATCGTTGCCAGCCATGCAAAAATGGAAGTATTGGGTATTTCATGTATCTCCAATATGGCAGCAGGAATCCTTGACCAGCCGCTTACACACGATGAAGTGATGGAGACTACGGGTCAAGTAAGGGAAGATTTTCTGCGTTTCGTAAAAGAGATTGTTAAGCAGCTTCCAATAAAATAAAGCAGGTGAACGAATATGAGAATGGTTGATTTAATTACGAAAAAAAGAGACGGCGGTAAGCTTTCCAAAGAAGAGGTAGCCTTTTTCGTCCATGGTTATACAAAAGGAGATATCCCTGACTATCAGGCTTCTGCCTTTTTGATGACAGTCTATTTCAATGGTATGACAGAAGAAGAAACAGCTTGGCTGACAGAAGAGATGGCCAACTCTGGTGAAACATTCGACCTTAGCAGTATCGAAGGTAAAAAGGTCGATAAACATAGCACAGGCGGTGTAGGTGATAAAATCACCTTGATTACAGGGCCGCTTGTCGCTGCTATCGGCATTCCAGTTGCGAAGATGTCTGGTCGTGGTCTTGGTCATACTGGCGGAACATTGGATAAACTTGAATCCTTCAAAGGCTTCTCAATTGATTTGAGCCGTGAGCAATTCATGGGATTGGTGAATGAAAATAAACTTGCAGTAGCTGGTCAGACCGGTAACCTGGCACCAGCAGATAAAAAGCTTTATGCGCTGCGTGATGTTACAGGAACGGTTAACACAATTCCACTCATCGCAAGCTCTATTATGAGCAAAAAGCTGGCTTCTGGTGCGGAAGCGATAGTACTGGACGTGAAAACAGGTTCTGGTGCTTTCATGAAATCATTGGATGACTCCAAGCAATTGGCAGAAACAATGGTTAAAATCGGTAAAAACCTTGGCCGTCAGACAGTTGCAGTCATTACAGACATGAACCAGCCACTAGGATTTGAAATTGGAAACAGCAACGAAGTGAAGGAAGCAATCCAAGTACTAAGTGGTGAGAAAATAACAGATCTACGGGAAATTTCTGTTGAATTGGCAGCTCATATGGCGCTTTTAGCTGATAAGTTCTCAAGCTACGAGGAAGCGCGTGCGCATCTGGAAGCATGCTTGGATAACGGAACTGCATTAGCAGCTTTCCGTACGTTCATCGGCGCTCAGGGCGGCGACACGGCGCTTGTCGATAACCCGGAACTTCTGCCTCAAGCGGATTATCATATTGAGGTGAAAGCACCTGTTGCTGGCTATGTACACAGCATTGATGCGGAAGGAATCGGAACGGCAGCTATGTATTTAGGTGCAGGCCGTGCAACAAAAGATGATGACATCGATCATGCTGTTGGTATCACATTGAAGAAGAAGCAGGGAGATGCTGTAGAGCAAGGCGAAACGATCGCTATTCTGCATGCACGTGATGCACAAGCGGCGGATTCCGCTGAAAAAGTCTTGGCTTCCTATACAATTGACACAGCTAAGCCTGAAAAAATGGAATTGATTTACGACGTAATTTCCTAACTTATAAAGCAGTCCTTTTTAAGGGCTGCTTTTTTTGTGTGCAAAATATTAATAAATCATTTCATTTGGGAGATTCTAACTGTATTACCGTAAACGGAGGAACCTTAAATGAAAAAAATGAGTCTATTAAGTTTGCTGATCGCTTTCGTTATCAGTCTTATGGCACTCCCGCCACAAACTTTTGCTGCAAAACAAGAAGGAACGACAGCGACAGCTAAATCATCTATTCTAATCGAACGGGATACTGGTCGTGTTCTGGCAGGTGAGAATATGGAGGAGCAGCTCCCGCCCGCTAGTATGACAAAAATCATGACGATGCTCTTGATTATGGAAGAAATTGATGCTGGTAAGCTGCGCTACGATGAAAAAGTCAGAGCAAGTGAGTACGCAGCAAGCATGGGTGGATCACAAATCTTCCTTGAACCTGGAGAAGAAATGACAGTAAAGGATTTATTGAAAGGCGTAGCTGTCGCATCAGGTAACGATGCGAGCGTCGCATTGGCTGAGAAGATTGCAGGTACCGAAGATGGTTTCGTACAAAAGATGAACGAGAAAGCAAGAGAACTAGGGCTGACTCACACAAAATTTCAAAATGTTACCGGCCTTCCTGCTAATGATCATTATTCGACGGCGAAAGATATGGCGATGATGGCCAGAGCATTGCTAGAGCACGAAGAAATCACTGAATTTACAAGTATTTATGAAGATTATCTGCGCAAGGATTCCGACGATCCATTCTGGCTTGTAAATACGAATAAGCTAGTAAAATTTTATCCTGGTGTTGATGGCTTGAAAACCGGCTTCACGAAAGAAGCAAGATATTGCCTCACGGCTACCGCCAAGAAAGATGGAATGCGGGTTATAGCAGTCGTAATGGGCGCTGAGACACCAAAGCAGCGAAATAATGAAGTGTCTCAGCTGCTCGATTATGGCTTCAACCAGTTTACGGTAAAGCAGCTTTATAAACAGGACCAGACTGTGGCCAAGCTTGATATGCTGAAGGCACGCGATAAAGATGTTCCGGTTGTGACTAGCACGCCAGTGTCGCTGCTTGTCAAAAAAGGAGAAAAGCTTGGGGAATTGACGACGAAAATCGTATATAACCCAGATCTCTCCCTTCCTCTAAAAGCTGGTGAACAAGTAGGAGTGCTGGAAGTAAAAGCTGATGGTAAACATGTTTCTTCAACCCCGCTCATCATGAAAGAAGACGTACCAAAAGCAAGCTATTGGCTGCTGATTAAACGCAGCTTTGACGATGTGGTGAAATTCCACTAATTCTGACTAAGACGTACGAGTTTCTTCTAATTTTGTCACTCGAAAGGTATTCGCCTTTTTCTGCAGAAATCTATAAGCAGATAAGGGAGGAGAAAAGCTATGGGGTTGACAGTTGATTATGAATTGAAAGAAACCATCTTGCTGGCACGTCTAAACGGGGAGCTCGATCATCATACAGCGAGCGAGTTGAAAGAAAGCTGGCAGCTTGCCCTGCAGCAGCCTGGAATCAAGCATATGGTACTGAACCTGGAATCTCTTTCATTTATGGATAGCTCTGGTCTAGGTGTCATTCTTGGCAGATATAAAGAATTAAAAGCAGAGGGAAGGGAAATGGTCGTCTGCAGTCTTACACCGGCTGTAGACAGACTGTTTCAGCTATCCGGACTATTCAAGATTATCCGATTTGAAGAAAATGAGCGCTATGCGCTGGAAACTTTCGGGGTGGTATTATCATGAACACGAATATGATGCGGTTCGCCTTTTCTAGTCAAAGCAGGAACGAAGCTTTTGCCCGTGTAACAGTTGCATCCTTCGTCTCTCAGCTAGACCCGACAATGGACGAGTTAACCGAAATCAAAACAGTCGTTTCTGAAGCTGTAACCAATTCTATAATTCATGGTTATAATTCAGATCCAGACCAGATGATTACAATTATCTGCACACTGTCTGATGATGAAGTGGAATTAATCATTCAGGACGAAGGCGTAGGCATTCCAGATGTGGATGAAGCGATGGAGCCTCTTTACACATCAAAACCTGATTTAGAACGTTCCGGTATGGGTTTTACTATCATGGAGAATTTTATGGACCATGTATATGTGCATTCCACAGAAGGCGAAGGCACAACAGTGACGATGAATAAGCAGTTCAATCGAAGCAAAGCCATGAGTCAGTAGGTGGGGCATATGGATGTATATTTGAAACAGCAGAAGGCAAAAGAACAGTTGACCGATAAGCAAGTGAAAACATACATCCAGTTAAGTCAGAATGGTGATAAAGAAGCAAGGGACATCCTTGTCGAAAGAAATGTACGGCTCGTTTGGTCTGTCGTCCAGCGTTTTATTAATCGCGGCTATGATCCTGATGATTTGTTCCAGATCGGCTGTATAGGGTTGATTAAGTCAATTGATAAATTTGATTTGTCATATGATGTACGCTTCTCAACATATGCAGTACCGATGATTATCGGAGAAATCCAACGTTTTATTCGGGACGATGGCAGTCTGAAGGTCAGTCGTTCACTTAAGGAAACAGCCAATAAAGTAAGAAAGAAAAAAGAAGAATTAACAAAAGCACTCAATCGCGTGCCAACCATTCAGGAAATTGCCAAGGAGCTGGAGCTGTCACCGGAGGAAATTGTCCATGCTGAGGAGGCCGCCAAGCTGCCTCATTCAATTCATGAGACTGTTTTCGAAAATGATGGAGATCCGATCACTTTATTGGATCAAATCGCCGAACAGGACGATAACTGGTTCGATAAGCTTGCCTTACAAGAAGCGATACAATCACTTGGTGAAAGGGAGCGGCTCATCGTCTACTTGCGGTTTTATAAAGATCAAACACAATCGGAAGTATCTGAACGGCTCGGTATTTCTCAGGTGCAAGTTTCCCGACTTGAAAAGAAAATATTGGCTAGCATCAAAGAGCAGCTGGAAAAGTAGCTTTTGCACATCGTGCAGAAGCTTTTTTTATTGCCTGTAATTACCAGCATGTTTTTCTGTGCTTTTCCCATACTAAGTACAGAAACCCTTCTTCATAGGAGGAGAGGTGTATTATGCCAGCTATTGTTTATATCCGGTTCATCCGGAAAATCACAACTGCTCCAGAATCCGTAATCAAACTTAAGGATATCGCACATATTGCGAATGCTGGAGATTATAAGGAACGCATGCTCGACACCGTCATTTACCGTATAAACAAAAAAGACAGCAATATCGTTGTCCTTGATTGTTTTTCGGTATTCCAGCAGCTAATGAAACTTTTTCCGGAGCATGAACTGCAGTTGATAGGTGCGGAGCAAACGATTGTCCATGTCCAGCATGCAAAAAAACGCACCGTATGGCCTCTCGTCATTCTCATCTGGCTGCTCTTGTTCATAGGGTCAGCCATGACGATCATGAATTTTCACTTCGATGTTGCCATGGAGCCGGTGCAGCAGCAGATTCATTTTCTATTGACTGGAGAACGGCTTGTGCATCCGCTCTGGCTGCAAATTCCGTACAGCATAGGCATCGGAGTGGGGATGATTCTCTTTTTCAACCATGTATTCAAAAAGCGTTTGAATGAAGAGCCTAGCCCGTTGGAGGTAGAGATGCACAAATATCAGCGTGATATGGATGTTTATGTAGCTTATCACGAAAACGAATTGGAACAGCAGCATGTGGATCGCCACAGTTGAACTGCTGATCGGGCTCAGTGCCGGGCTTGCAACTGGAGCAGGATTTGTCGCTTTTCTGACTGTACTAGGTATTATTCCGAGATTGGTACAGCTTAGCAAGACACAGAATTTCCTGATTACTTATGAAGCAGGCGTCACTGCCGGTGCTTTCGCCGGAACGATTCTCTCCTTCCATTATTTTCATTTTCATGCGCCGATTCTTCTGATCACGCTTTGGGGTCTTTTGCATGGAATATTCGTCGGTATGCTTGCTGCAGCTTTGACGGAGGTGTTGAATGTGTTTCCAATCCTGACTAGACGAATTGGTCTGGATAGTAGTCTGATCTGGTTCTTTATGGCAATTGTCCTAGGGAAGATCACCGGATCCTTGTTCCAATGGCTTTTATTTTCCTATTAATCAAAGAGGTGACATCATGGATTCCAAGTTCAAGAAAGAAAATTACACCGATACAGCAAAAACGTATTATCCGAAAGTGCCATACGTCCGAAATTGTCTTAAAGCTTTCTTAGTGGGCGGTTTCATCTGTCTCATTGGAGAGCTGCTGACTAAGTTTTACATGCAAGTCTTTGATATGTCCCAGCAGGAGGCTGGTACGCCTACTGTCACAACACTAATCCTTATATCTGCGATATTGACTGGGCTTGGGATCTATGACCGAATCGCACAATTTGCCGGGGCAGGATCAGCAGTGCCGGTAACAGGATTCGCCAACGCTGTAACAAGTGCTGCCCTGGAATATAAGTCGGAAGGTTATGTGCTTGGAGTAGGTTCTAATATGTTCAAACTTGCTGGCAGTGTCATTGTATTCGGGGTTACGTCGGCCTATATTGTCGGCATTATCCGATATATATTCAACCAGCTGATCGGGGGATAAAAGAAAATGGCGAAATTGGGCAAGCAATCCTGGACGCTGAATCAAAAGGTTTATATTCAAGAAACAGGGACGAGTGTAGGACCGAAGGAATCAAAAGGTCCATTAGGGAATTCCTTCGATAAATCTTACGATAATTTATACTGCGGAGAAGATAATTGGGAAATGGCAGAAAGAAAGCTCTTGCAGGATGCTATACAAATAACGTTGGAGAAAGCTGGTTTAAAGCAGCAGCATATTGATATGTTCATTGCTGGAGATCTGTTGAATCAGAATGTTAGTGCCAATTACACAGCACGTGATATGGATATGAGTTATCTAGGCATGTTTGGGGCTTGCTCCACTAGTATGGAAACGCTGGCCGTAGCGTCCCAATTGGTTGATGCTGGTGTAGCAGACCGGATTTTGACGGCTGTCTGCAGCCATAATGCAACAGCAGAGAGGCAATTCCGTTTTCCAACCGAATATGGTAATCAGAAACCTGCAACAGCAACTAGCACAGCAACTGGAGCTGGATGTGCATTAGTAAGCCGTGAAAAGAGTCAAATCAGAATAGAAGGTGCAACTATCGGTAAAGTGGTTGATTTCGGTGCAACAAATGCCTTCGACCTTGGAAGCGCAATGGTACCGGCAGCTTATGACACGATCAAGAGGCATTTGAGCGATTTTGGCCGTACACCTTCTGATTATGATCTGATAGTTACTGGTGACTTGTCGAGCGTTGGTTCTCCTATACTAAAGGATATGCTCCGCAGTGATGGGATTAATATTGATGCCGTACATAAGGATTGCGGCAACTTGCTTTATAACAATGATCAAGGAATGCTTGCCGGTGGCAGCGGTACAGCCTGTTCCGCCATTGTAACGTACAGCCATCTTTTGGATGAGATGCGAAAAGGAACTTACAAACGGATACTGGTTACCGCAACTGGTGCATTGATGAACCCAACACTGATACGTCAGAAAGAATCAATACCAGCTATTGCACATAGTGTCGTACTCGTAAGGGAGGAGGTATAAGCATGGACTTTTTTTGGGCATTTGTAGTCGGCGGATTTATTTGTGTTATCGGTCAGCTGCTTTTAGATGTTGCGAAACTGGATGCTGGACATGTGATGAGTACCTTCGTCGTTCTTGGCTGTGTGCTTGATGGATTCGATTTGTATGATAACTTGTTATCTTTCGCAGGTGCTGGTGCTTCGGTTCCTATCACTAGCTTTGGACACTCTCTACTTCACGGTGCCATGGAACAAGCTGATAAACATGGATTTTGGGGTATTGCACTCGGTATGTTCCAGCTGACATCTGCAGGAATCGCTGCCGCTATTCTTTTCGGGTTCCTAGTGTCTGTATTCTTTAAGCCAAGGGGATGAACCCTTTATGAAGCGAGTAATTCTGATTACAGACGGAGATGCTTATGCAAAGCGAACAATCGACTATTTAGCAGAGAAGATCGGCGGGACGTCTCTTTCTTATCTGGCTGACAATCCGATGACTGTGGAAGCCAAAGCTATGGTTAATGCTATCCATGCAGCAAAAGCAGAACCGGTTTATGTCCTTCTCGATGATGGGGGTGTACCGGGTGTAGGCAGCGGTGAAATGCTGCTGCAAACGATTGCGGATGATCCTGAGATCAACGTGATTGGAGCATTGGCGGTTGCGTCTCATACGCAAAACCGTGAATGGAGCCGCGTCAACTTCTCTATTGACCAGGATGGGGAACTGCAGCCATTCGGTGTAGATAAGGAAGGTGTCATTACAGAGGAAATCGGTCGTATAAACGGCGATACGGTGTATCTGCTTGACCAGCTGGATCTCCCTTTAGTGGTGGCGATCGGAGATATTGGAAAAATGCACGGCAAAGATGCAATTGAAATTGGCTCCCCAATTACAGAACAAGCGCTCCGTATCATCCTAGAAAGGGAGGGAAGCAGAAATGGCTGATGAACAAAAAATGCCAATACCAGCAAAAATCGATGACGTAAATGAGTTTATGAAGGAGCGTGTTGGTGTCGGTGTCTCCTTCGACGTCGGTCACCGCACCTTGATCATTCTCAAGAAAAAAGTGGAAATCTACTACACCACCGGTCTTGCGGATGCTGAGGTTGTACAGCGTGTACTTTCGAAATTAATGAGTATCAATGATGACGAAAGAAACACTAATAAAGTTTCTGAAATCATCGAAAACCGATTGGTTCACATGCAAGTGAAGCGAACAGAAAGCATCGATGATTGCGTCGATCAGTTCCTTTCAGGATTAATTGTCGTATTCATGGATGGCTGTGATTTTGCTTTTGTCGTCGACACAAGATCCTATCCGGGCAGACAGCCGGAGGAGCCTGACACGGAGAAAGTCATCCGCGGACCTCGGGATGGGTATACGGAAAATATTATCATCAACACTGCCTTGACGCGCCGTAGGATTCGGGACGAACGGCTGCGACTGGAAATGATGCAGGTAGGAGAAAGATCGAAGACAGATATTTGTATCGCTTATATCGAGGACGTTGCTGACCCAAATTTAGTAAAACTGATTAAAAAAGAATTGAAGGAAATCGAAATCGATGGACTACCAATGTCCGATAAATCAGTCGAAGAATATCTCGTAAAGCAAGGAAACAGACCATTTCCTCTTGTAAGATATACTGAAAGGCCAGATATTGGCGCAGTTCATCTTTTTGAGGGGCATGTGCTTATCATTGTTGATACGTCACCAAGTGTTATCATTACACCGGCAACTTATTTTTCCCATTTGCAGCATGCAGAGGAATACAGAGAATCACCAGCACCTGGAACATTCATACGCTGGGTCCGACTAACGGGGATCTTTGTATCATTGTTCCTCCTGCCGTTTTGGTATCTGATCACAGTTCATCCGGAATTACTGCCCCAAAGCATCGATTTTATTGGTCCCAATAAGGATGACGGACATATACCATTATTTCTGCAAATACTCCTTGCAGATCTTGGTATAGAATTCCTCAGACTAGCTGCAATCCATACACCCACGCCGCTATCTACGGCAATGGGTCTTATCGCAGCAGTCCTGATTGGTGAGATTGCCATTAATGTAGGGTTGTTCACACCTGAGGTAATTCTTTATGTGGCGATTTCTGCTGTCGGTTCCTTTGTTACGCCAAGCTTCGAACTTAGTGTATCAAACAAAATAACAAGAATCTTCTTCCTCGTTGCAACAGCTATATTCGGGGTTCCGGGATTTGTCATCAGCATCACGTTAGCCATCTTGATTCTTGTAGGCACGAAATCACTAAACACACCTTATATGTGGCCGTTTATTCCGTTTAATCTGAAAGCACTTCTGGAGATTGCATACCGGACACCGGTTCCATTGACAAAATATCGTCCTTCCATTACCAACTCTCCAGATAAAACAAGGGCGCCGAATTCTTAGTTGCTAGAAAAATGAGAATATGGTACGTTTACTCTATCTATTTTTTACGACAGTACGGGTAGTGTAGCGTGTGAAGCGAAAGCTCATCTTCTTCCTATGCGGAAAGATGAGCTTTGTTTTTATGCCTTATCCGATGAAGCCGTTGTTTGGAGGTTATTGTATGCAGCACCCTTTTGTAGTAAATGATCAGCACATTTTAGAAATAGGCGGAGTAGATGCCGTCACATTAGCCAAAAAATATGGTACACCATTATTTGTGTACGATGTCGGTGTTATCCGAAAAAATGCTAAGGCATTTGTCGAAGCCTTTGAAACATTAGGCGTCAAAGCTCAAGTAGCATATGCTAGCAAGGCTTTTTCTTCGGTTGCGATGGTGCAGGTAGCGAAGCAGGAAAAGCTTAGCTTGGATGTGGTCTCCCGCGGAGAACTGCATACTGCATTGAAAGCTGACTTCCCGACTGAAAAAATTCACCTGCATGGCAATAACAAGAGCTATGAAGAACTTTCAATGGCTGTGGAACATAATATCGGCTGTGTGGTTGTGGATAACTTCCATGAAATTGCCTTACTGGAAGCGGTATTGAAGGAACAAGGAAAGCAGATGGATATTCTGCTGCGTGTTACGCCTGGCATTGAAGCACATACACATGATTATATTTTGACAGGCAATGAGGATTCGAAATTCGGTTTTGATATTAGCAATGGGCAAGCTGAGGAAGCATTTCGTAAAGTGAAGGATAGCGAAGTGATTAGAATGAAGGGGCTGCATTGTCATATCGGTTCTCAAATTTTTGAAACTGACGGATTTTTAATGGCAGTGGGCAGGCTGTTCGAGCTTATCAAGGCATGGCAGAATGATTATGGTTATGCTCCTGCAGTACTCAATGTAGGCGGCGGCTTTGGTATCCGTTATACGGAAAACGACGAACCGCTTCCATTGTCAGATTATATCCATGCATTGGTATCACGAATCAAAGCAGAGGCCGAGGAAGCATCAATTGAGATGCCGGAAATCTGGATTGAGCCAGGAAGATCGATTGTCGGGAATGCGGCAGTAACGCTTTATACGATCGGTTCTGTTAAAGAGATTCCTGGTGTGCGTAAATATGTATCTGTTGATGGCGGAATGACGGACAATCTCCGTCCAGCACTTTATAAAGCTGTGTATGAAGCAAAAATTGCTAACCGCGCAGATGAGAAAGCAATAGAGACAGTCTCCATTGCCGGTAAATGCTGCGAATCAGGAGATATGCTGATTTGGGATATTGATTTGCCAAAAGCAGAGGCTGGAGATCTGCTTGCAGTTTTCAGTACTGGCGCGTACGGCTACGCAATGGCAAACAACTATAACCGCTTTGGCAGACCAGCTGTTGTCTTTGTCGAAGATGGAGTCGACAGACTTGTCGTTAGAAGAGAAGAAGCTGAGGAACTTACAAGGCTTGATCTTTCTTATGAATAAAAAAATCCTGTATGCATTATGCATACAGGATTTTTTTTATTCTTCGTCGAAAACTTCTACAGTTTCCATTGTGTCGCCGTTTCTCATGTTGCGAGCGATTTCTAATCCGGAAGTTACTTTACCGAATACAGTATGAACACCGTTCAAGTGCGGCTGAGGTTCGTGTACGATAAAGAACTGGCTAGAGCCTGTATCTTTACCAGCATGCGCCATGCTCAAGCTGCCTGCTTCATGTTTATGAGGGTTTCCTTCCGTTTCACATTTGATTGTAGTTCCGCTGCCGCCGGCACCAGTACCAGTCGGGTCGCCACCTTGGCTTACGAAGCCTGGGATGACGCGGTGGAACGTTACACCATTATAGAAACCGGAGTTCGCGAGCTTCTCGAAGTTCGCTACTGTGTTTGGAGCTTCCTCCGGATATAGTTCAAATTCAATTTTATCGCCATCCAACATTAGGATGTAACCTTTTTTAGCCATTTGCTTGTCCTCCTAGATTGAAGTGAGTATGTACTCGTGATGATTCTACCACATAAACCGTCACTCTCGCCAGATTCTGCTTCTATCCTTTGTATGGAGCGAGAAATGTAGGAGAAACTACCATAGAATTTCTTTGTTGTAGTCCGGCAGTAAGCATATGGAGAAAATACGGTATGTAAAGTTGACAAAAAACGTAGATAGGTTTTAAATAAGACTACGTACGGCAGGAGTTGAACACAGTTGCAGGATAGTGACAAACAAGAGAAGGTACTTTTCTGGGTCATGATGGGAGCAAGCTTCTTATTCCTTCTGTCTTTGATCGGAAAGTTATTTTCTTAATGAGGGGTTATTATGCTAATACGATACAAGAAGTCAATGGAAAAAATCGCAATGGGACTTTTATCTTTCATGCCACATGTAAAAGAAGTAAAAAAGCTGCAGCAGACAATTCAGGAATACAATAACAATCCTAATTGGCACTTGTTTCTTTGGAAAGATGAAGATGATATCCTCGGAGCACTTGGAGTCGTGATCGAAGAGGATAAGGCTATCGTGCAGCATATTTCGGTCGATCCATCTCACCGAGGCAATGGCATCGGCAAGCAGATGGTTTGTGAGTTACGCAATATGTATTCGCCGATGCATCGAGTCACTGCGACGGATGAAACAAAGAATTTCCTTGAGAAATGCGAAACAGAAGCTTAAAATAAAAACCAGCCTCCTAAGAAGGCTGGTTTTCTTTATGCGCTCGGCTTATAGCCAAGCAGCACCTACGATAATTAGAAGAATGAAAAGTACAACGATCAAAGCAAATCCTCCGCCGTAGCTACCCATGGTTAAATTCCTCCTTTATAAAGTGTGACTCAGATAAAAGCCAGGATGTCTGAACATTTATCTTACGGTATAAGTTATGTAGAGAAGTAAGCCAGGGTATGGGCGGAAAGTGAACTTTTTTTCGGAAGGAGGAGATTTTATGCAAGGATACAGTGTGAAACTGGATGGATTTGAAGGCCCGCTTGATCTGCTCCTGCATTTGATTAACCAATATGAAATCGATATTTATGACATACCGGTGGCAGTGATCACCGAGCAATATATGCACTATATACATACGATGCAGCAATTGGAATTGAACATTGCCAGTGAATATTTAGTGATGGCGGCAACGCTTCTTGCGATGAAAAGCAAGCTGCTTTTGCCGAATCAAGCAGCACTCGATGAAGAAGCAGCGATGGAGGAGGAAGATCCTCGAGACGAGCTTATGAATCGCTTGATTGAATATCGTAAGTTCAAGGAAGCAGCGGAAGAATTAAAAGAAAAAGAGCTATCTGCTGATAAGCTTTACACAAGACCGCCAGCACCGCTTCCGGATAAACCGGAATTGAAACCGCTCGAGCCAGGTGAGGTTACAGTTTATGATATGGTAGCCGCCTTGCAGCGTGTTTTTCGCAGAAGAGAATGGAGTCAGCCGCTCGATACGAAAATCCAGCGTGCAGAAATTTTGCTGGAAGATCGAATGGGCGAAGTCCTGCATTCTATTAAAGCCAGAAAAGAAGGGGTCGATTTCTTCGAATTATTCCCGGAACGGACGAAGCAGCACATTGTTGTTACCTTCATGGCTATATTGGAATTGATGAAAAAACAACAGATTTTCTGCAAGCAAAAACAGCATTTTGATGAGTTAATCGTATTTGAAATGGGGATGCACGATGGAAGTACCGTATAACAGTATTCTGGAAGGGCTGTTGTTTGCAGCCGGTGATGAAGGACTAACAAAGAAACAGCTTATGCATGCATTGGAATTAGGAGAAAAAGAAGTCGAAGAGGAATTGACCGCACTTAAGAAAGCCTACGAATCACCAGACCGCGGCTTATCAATTATGGAAATGAAAGGTGCCTATCATCTGACCACAAAATCAGAGCATGCAGCTTATCATCGTAAATTGCTGGATTCTCCACAAAACAGCAAGCTATCACAAGCGGCGCTTGAGACGTTGGCAATCATAGCATATAAGCAGCCAATCACCAGGATCGAGGTTGAGGAAGTGCGTGGTGTTAAGAGCGAGAGGCCGATTCAGACACTTGTTGCCAGAGGCTTTATAGAAGAGAGCGGCCGCAAAGAAGGCATCGGCAGACCAATCTTATATGTTACAACACTTGCTTTCCTTGCTTATTTTGGTTTGCATACATTGGATGATCTGCCTCCTTTACCAGAAGGAACAGATGATCCCGAAGGAGCTGCAGATCTTTTCTTCGAAGATTTTCCTGCCGAATCGGATTGACAAGATTCCCCTAGCTTAATGGGTACATATGCTAGGGCGAGGTGAGTGACTTTGAACAGCAGAAATTATCTGGAAGCATTGCTGGAATGGAGTAAGGCAATGGAAGAACATGCAGGAGAGGCTTCAATAGAGGAATGGGAACCAGATCTTCGTGAACTGCAGCATAACCTGCAGCAGACGCTATTATCTGAGGATACTATTGCACAGGAAGCTGTGTTGCAGCTTCGTCAGGATGCAGAGAGGGTAGCAGCCCGAGCAGAGCAGGCCAGCCGTCAGAATAGTGTTCGGTGGGGTCAGCACAGACTGCCGCCACTTCCTTACCGCTTTGACGCACTTGAGCCGCATATAAGCAGGGAAATCATGGAACTGCATTACACCAAGCACCATCAATCTTATGTTGACGGACTGAATAAAGCAGAAGAGATGCTGTATGTGAATCGAGGGAACAAAACAAGCTCAGACTATAAGCATTATTTAAGAGAGCAGTCTTTCCATGGTTCCGGTCATTTCCTTCACACAATTTTCTGGTACAATATGTCGCCTAATGGAGGCGGAGAACCTTCCGGACAGCTGGCACAGCAGATCCGAAAAGATTTTGGAAGTTTCCAGAGGTTCAAGGACATGTTCTCCAAGGCTGCAGACAGTGTCGAAGGAGTCGGCTGGGCTATTCTTGTTTGGGAACCGAGGTCGCATCACTTGGCTATACAGACAATTGAAAAGCATCAGTTTTTCAGTTTGGCAGATACAATTCCTTTATTAGTCTTAGACATGTGGGAACATGCTTATTATTTGCAATATAAAACAGAAAAGAAGCAGTACGTGGAAAACTGGTGGAACGTCGTCAATTGGGCGAATGTGACACAGAGATTTCAAACTGCTAAGCAAGTAAACTGGGCGCCATTCTAAGTGAAAGACCCCTATCCATGTGGATAGGGGTCTTTCACTTGTTCATAAGCTTGTCTTCTGTGCATACACTGATGATAGATGACTAAGGGAGGGTTTGAAACATGTTCAAGCGCGTTCTGGTTGTAATGATTGCTATAATCCTCTGTGCGATGCTCCTGCCAGGGCAAGCGGCCGCCAAACCTGGAGTATCTGCAGATGCTGCCATCTTGATGGAGCTTTCTACTGGCAGGATTTTATATGAAAAAAACGCATCTGACCCTAAAAGGATCGCCAGTATCACAAAAATCATGACCGCTATTATCGCTATCGAATCAGGCAAGATGGATGAAGAAGTCCATGTTAGTAAAAATGCAGTATACACAGAGGGCTCCTCCATTTATCTGGAGGAAGGAGAGGAAATACCGTTGAAAGATCTTGTGTATGGGCTAATGCTTCGATCCGGTAATGACGCAGCCGTAGCAATAGCAGAGCATGTGGGCGGCAGTGAAGAAGGATTTACCCATTTGATGAACGAGAAAGCGGCATGGCTTGGCATGCAGAATTCTCATTTTGACAATCCGCACGGTCTGGATACTGAAACACATCAAAGCTCCGCATATGACATGGCTTTATTAACAAAGTATAGCATGCAAAATGAGACTTTCCGTAAGATTAGCGGGACTAAAACATACAAAGCTGATTCCAAGATGTATGCCTGGGGAAATAAAAATAAGATGCTAACACGTTACTATGATTACTCTACCGGCGGTAAGACGGGCTATACGAAAAAGGCGGGCCGGACACTTGTGAGTACTGCAGAAAAAGATGGGATGGAGCTGGTCGTCGTCACGATAAACGACCCGGACGACTGGCGGGATCATATGAATCTCTTTGAATGGGGATTCGAGGAATATGAGCTTACCAAGCTGAAACAGTCTGAGACAGGCACGTCTCTTATCTACCCGCTTTCCGAACAGGAAAAGAAACAGGCGCATACAATGACACAGCTCCTGAACCAGGACAAGCAAAAGGAAAACCAGCAGATTGGTTCAGATGTTTATTATTTGAACGAAAAAAAAATCGGTACAGTGCCTATTTTCGCAGTACCGCAGACACCGACGCTAGCTGGTTCGACAAAACAACTCTTTGATGATCTGGCTGGTGTCCGCTTATGGTGAACTATATATGGGCAATCATGGCGATCGGCGGCATTATTTATGCCATGATCAATGGCACGATGGATGAAGTAAATAAAGCCATCTTCAAAAGTGCAGATGATGCAGTTGTGCTTGCTATCAGTTTGATTAGTGTGATGGTATTTTGGCTCGGAATTACGAAAATAGCAGAAGCCGCCGGACTTTTAAAAGGTCTAGTGCGGCTGGCCAAGCCATTTATTGCCAGATTATTTCCGGACATCCCGAAGGATCATCCGGCAATGGGATATATATTGTCCAACTTGACTGCCAATTTCTTTGGTTTAGGAAACGCTGCGACGCCTATGGGAATTAAGGCAATGGAAGAGATGAAAAAACTAAGCGGCAGTCCGAAAGCAAGCCGTTCGATGATTACCTTCCTTGCTATCAACACTTCAAGCTTAACGCTTATTCCTACAACAGTGCTTGCTGTTCGGATGAAATATGATTCACATTCACCCACCGAAATTGTCAGCGCTACCTTATTGGCTTCCATCATCTCTTTCATCGGAGCCATTCTGATTGATCGGCTCTTTTACGAAATCAGGCGACGGAAGGAGCGTCAAGTATGAGTCTGCTTTCGACTGCAAGCATGTGGATCATTCCTTGTCTAATTCTTGTAGTACTAGTTATCGCGACTGCTAAACGACTGCCAACATATGAACTGTTTGTAGATGGCGGCAAGGAAGGCATCGGTCTGGCTATCTCGATACTGCCTTTTCTGCTCGGAATGCTTGTCTCGATTGCGATTCTTCGGGCTTCCGGTGCATTAGATGCTATTATCGGTCTGATTACACCTTTTTTGAGTTTTATCGGTATGCCTGCTGATATTGTCCCGCTGGCACTTGTAAGGCCGATCAGCGGAACAGCCGCACTTGGAATGACAACAGAGCTGATTGCGACCCATGGCCCAGACTCTTTCATTGGCAGACTGGCTTCTGTTCTTCAAGGGAGTACCGATACGACTTTTTATGTGCTTACTGTATATTTTGGTGCTGTCGGTATACGTAAGATGGGAGATGCATTAAAAGTTGGACTGTTAGCTGATGTTATTGGTATAATGGCTTCAATAATAGTAGTAACGATTATATTCGGAGCATGAGAGGCGTTGACAACCGTTAACGCTCTTTCTTTTGTTCCTAATGATAAAAAGTGAGGATCAGTAAATGGATAAACAAGCAGAACGCCTGCAGAAAGTAATTGCACACAGTGGTATTACATCAAGAAGAAAAGCCGAGACAATGATTTTGGAAGGAAAAGTAAAAGTTAATGGTAAGGTTGTAAAGGAACTTGGTATTAAAGTAACAGATAGAGACACCGTTGAGGTAAATGGTATACCGCTTGAAAAGGAAAAGTCCGTCTATTATATGCTTTACAAACCCCGCGGCGTCATTTCAAGTGTGCAGGATGAGAAAGACCGGAAAGTTGTGCTCGATATGATGCCAGATGTATTGGAGAGAGTTTATCCGATTGGCCGTCTGGATTATGACACATCAGGTTTACTGCTTTTGACGAATGACGGAGAGTTTGCCAACATGCTCATGCATCCTAGTCAGAAGATCGACAAAGTGTATGTTGCCAAAGTCAAAGGCATACCTTCCCCGGAAGAACTGAAACAACTGAAACGAGGTATTATGATTGACGGGCATAAATGCAAAGCTGTTTATGCAAAGCTGATGAGCGCTGACAGAAAGAAGAATACGAGCCTTGTTCAAATTATCCTACATGAAGGTCGTAACCGTCAGGTGAGGAAAATGATGGAGAAAATTCAATTCCCAGTTCAGAAATTAAAGCGCGAAAGATACGGTTTCTTAACACTTGAAGGGCTTCAGCCAGGTGCATATCGTAAGCTGACTCCTGAAGAAGTACATCGCATTAAACAGGAATACAAAGAAAATCGTAAATAATTTGTCAAAATTGGCAGCCCGCCGACATGCTATACTTGGCAAAGAGGTGAAGATACGTGACACCTATTCGTAAACGGCGTTTCATTGTACGCCTGACTGTGCTTGCCATACTGGCTTGCCTTGTTTTAATAGCATGCTGGCAGCTATTAGGAGGAGGAAAAGCGTCAAAAGTGGAAGCAGGTCAACAGGCTCCTGATTTCATGCTGACGGATATACAGACGGGTCAAGAATTCAAGCTATCTGAAAAGCAAGGCAAAGGTGTTTTAGTCAATTTTTGGGCAACCTATTGCGAGCCTTGCAAGCAGGAAATGCCTTTGTTCGAAAAGGCATCTCATACATATGAAAATAAAGATGTAATTTTTGCTGCAGTCAATGTAGACGAAAGCAGCGTTGTCATTGAGCGGTTCCTAGATCTGTATAATTTGTCCTTTCCGATCTTATTGGATAATGGACAAGTCATGGAAGCATATGGAGTAGATGCCTTACCGGCTACGTTTTTCATCTCCCCTGACGGAACAGTTAACAGGACTGTCTATGGGCCGTTAGAGACGGAGCGGCTGGAAGAATATTTAGATGAGATTGTGCCTTGAGAAAAGAGGCGATGTATTTGCAGAAATGTTCTAGTTGTAAGCATGAAAACAATCTGGATAGCGAAGAATGCCAGCAATGCGGTAGTACTTTAAAGGGAAAACTGGATATGCGCTATGAAGGAGCCCACCGGCGTTCCCAGCAGCGTAACCAGACGCTAATTGATAAGGTATGGCGGTTTTTCGCTTCTGTGCGAAACGGTATGTATATTTTACTGTTGACAGTGCTTGCAACGGCGCTTGGCACCATTCTTCCGCAGCAGATATACATTCCTATTGGAAGACTGCCTCAGGAGTTTTACAAATCAGAATATGGTGTGTTTGGAAGTCTGTATCATAACTTAGGTTTTGATCAGCTGTACAGCTCATGGTGGTATATGACGCTGCTCGGTTTGCTTGGTGCCAGTATCTTAATAGCCAGCATTGATCGGTTTTTCCCTTTGTACCGTGCATTGAAGCTGCAGCCAGTGAAACGCAAGGAGCATTTTCTTAGACGTCAGCTGTACGTTCGAAATAAGGAAATAAGTGATCCTGAGCGTTTGTTGAGCCATATAGGAGGTAAGCGTTATCGTATTCGTCAAGATGGCGATACCTATCTGGCGGAAAAAAACAGGTTTGCCCGATGGGGACCTTATGTGAATCATATCGGACTCCTTCTTGTTCTGCTGGCGGCATTTCTTCGTCTGTTTTCTTTCTTTTATCAAGATGAATTTGTATGGATAAGAGACGGTGAGACAGCGGTCGTACCTGATACCAATCAATCACTGTTTATAAAGAATAAACAATTCAGTGTAGATACATATGATGTGGACGACCCGAAGTTCGAAGCAGCTATTGAACAAGAAGGTAGGACGATACCGAAAAGCTTTTCAACAGACATCATCGTCTACGAAGCTGAGAATCATATAGCTGGTGATACACCTGATTTGAAGGTATTGAAACAAATGCAGGTGTCGGTCAATCATCCTGTCAAAGCAGCCGGGTTTACAATCTATCAGTCAGGCTATCAGCTCAATGAGTTCAGCGGTTTGACTCTCCGCGCTGAAAATGAGGATGGTATAACAGCTGATTTTCAAGTCGATACCGAAGACCCCAAAGTGGAGTATGAACTTGCTAACGGGCTTCATGCAAAGTTAGTTGATTACTATCCAGATTATCAATTAAACGGTGATACTATTATCACCGCAACGAAATACCCTCGTAATCCCGCATTCGTCTTTGATATTTCAGAGGGTGATATGACGGAAAGACTCTTCATCTCAATAGATGAGGTTGTTTCGGAAACGGGGTCGAACAAATACAACATAAAAGCAGTCGATTATGATACGCACAATGTGACTGGTTTATCAGTGAAACGTGATCTGACATTACCAGTATTCCTGCTCGGAGGTCTAATTTTCATGATGGGCCTCATCCAAGGACTTTATTGGCAGCATCGCAGAATATGGCTCCATAGGCAAGCTGATGGCACCTATCTGATTGCAGGACATACGAATAAGCATGCTTCCTCCTTTGAAAGAGAAATGGATCGTATCTTAGACGTGTACGATAAAAGGGAGAGGGGCTAATGGAAAAGTTATCGATCCTAAGCGGACATTTGCTGGAAGCCGCGTTTATCACTTACTTGCTTGGTATCATTTTATTCACATGGTCAGCAGCCAAACAGAGACATGGTCTCACTGAGCGAATTGCCTGGGGAGTCACTGCTGCCGGATGGATCGCACAGCTAGGCTTTTTCATCCTTCGATGGGTGTACAGCGGACATGCGCCAGTAAGCAATTTATTCGAATTCATGACCTTCTTTGGCATGATGCTCATATTAGTGCTGCTGATTATGTATCGGTTCTATCGCTATCCGCTTTTAGCGGTAATGGCATTGGTAATCAGCATTCTGATCATTGGCTGTGCTGCCATGTTTCCGCGTGAGGTAGCACCGCTAGTACCTTCTCTGCAAAGTCATTGGCTGTATATTCATGTAACAACGGCTGCACTTGGAGAAGCAGTACTTGCTGTCAGCTTTTTCGCAGGTTTTCTTTATATTCTGCATGAAACGGATCAAGAGAAACAGCATAAGAGGGTGTGGCTCATTGAAGCTATAATCGTTCTTATCTTATCGGTTGCAGGGTATATGCTGCTCGCTATTTCTTTCCGAACTTTCGGATATACTGCCAGTGTGATGACAGCAGATGCAAGCATCATCTATCAGCTGCCGCCTGTCTTTGTTCCGAGTGATATGGTATCTTCACCATTTCCGTTTGGGATATCTGTTCCGGATTGGATGCGTGGTGAAAATGCGGCACTGAAGCTTAATACAATCTTCTTATCCTTGCTTTCAGGCTGTGTATTGTATATTTTAATTCGTTTCTTCACAAGAAAAAGGATTGGAGCAGCACTGCAGCCTCTAGTGCGAAGAATGCCAAAAGATATGCTGGATGACATCGGCTATCGTTCTGTTGCAGTCGGTTTTCCTATCTTCACACTTGGTGCCTTAATATTCGCGATGATATGGGCCCAGCAGGCATGGGATCGCTTCTGGGGCTGGGACCCGAAGGAAGTATGGGCGCTGATCACTTGGCTTTTCTATGCTGCTTATTTACATATACGTATGCTGAAAGGCTGGCAAGGAATTCGATCCGCTTGGCTTGCAGTTATCGGCTTTTGTATCATTATGTTCAATTTGCTGGCAGTAAACTTGCTTATCGTAGGTTTACACGCGTATGCTTAACCTAAAAAGAGAAAAGGGGAAGGACCATGGAAACAGAAGCACATATTCTTGTAGTAGACGATGAAGAAAGAATCCGCAGACTCGTGCGCATGTATCTGGAGAAAGAAGGTTACACGCTCGATGAAGCTGCTGACGGAGACCAGGGACTTCAAATGGCAAACGAAACAGACTATGATGTTATTTTGCTGGATGTAATGATGCCTGGCAAGGACGGAATCGAAGTTTGTCAGGAAATCCGCAAGGAAAAGGGAACACCAATTATCATGCTGACAGCTAAAGGGGAAGAAGCTGACCGAGTGGAGGGCTTCGAAGTCGGTGCGGATGATTATATTGTGAAACCTTTCAGTCCTCGTGAAGTCGTTTTACGCGTTAAAGCATTATTACGACGATCTTCGACGACTAAATACTTGCATACTGATGCAAAAGCGAAGGATTTACTTGTGTTCTCTCACCTTACTATCGATAAAGATGCCCACCGGGTGACAGCGGATAATCAGGAAGTAACATTGACACCAAAGGAATATGAATTGCTGCACTTCCTCGCTTCGACACCAGATAAAGTGTATGGAAGAGAAGAGCTGCTGAAGCAGGTTTGGAAATATGAATTTTTCGGAGATTTGCGTACAGTAGATACTCATGTAAAAAGATTACGGGAAAAATTGAGCAAGGTTTCTGAAGAAGCAGCTAGCATGATTGTGACAGTGTGGGGTGTCGGATACAAATTCGAAGCGGATAAAAGCTGATGCTGTGGGGAAGTGTTGTTAACAAGCTATGGCTGACTATCTTGGTTCTTGTGTCAGTCGTCCTTGGTCTGCTTACTTTTCTGCTGCTGGAGTTCTTCGGTAATTTTCATATTGAAGAAGCAGAGGAAAGCCTTATGCAGACAGCTACGAAGGTGTCTATTTTACTGGAAGAAATCGATGACCGCAGCACCGTCTACGATACTGCAGAACGTGTGCAGGATCCGAATTCCCGCATAGCTATCCTTCAGAATGATGCGCTTTGGATATCAAATCCAGATGAGGCGGAGCCCTTGCCTGATGTTGATCAGCAATGGCTGCTGAATGATGATACATTAAATAAAGCTGTAACAGAAGGAGAAGATGTTTCCAAACAGCTTATCTTGCCTAATACCGATAGAAGCGTAATCGTTGTCGGTACACCGTTGCAGGATGGGTCTGGAGCGGTTTATGTCTATCAATCGTTATCTGTCGTAAAAGAGACAGGTAATCAGACGACACAAATTATCCTGCTTGGAGCTGGAATTGCCTTTGTCCTTACAACTGTGTTTGCCTTTTTCTTGTCATCGAGGATCACGAAACCACTGATTAAAATGCAGGATGCAGCACTGAACGTTGCTAGAGGTGAATTCGGGACCACAGTGCCTGTTGTCACACATGATGAAATAGGTATGTTGGCAACTGCTCTCAACAAGATGGGAAAACAGCTGGAATTCAATATCAACGCCCTCAGTCAGGAAAAAGAACATCTTGCCCGCGTTGTTAATGCGATGGTAGATGGTGTTGTCATGATCAACCGGCAGGGTGAACTGACCGTGACGAATCCGCCAGCTGAAGAATTTATCCATGATTGGCAGTTTGAAAATGGCGAAACATTCCATGAAGTACCAGGTGTCTGGCTTGAAATCATGGAAAGTGTTGTCTCAACTGCATCGGAGGTTACTCGTGAAGTGACGATTCAAGGACGAGAATGGGTGATTATTGCTACGCCTCTTTATGATGATGCGGCAATTCGCGGTGCGGTTGCTGTTGTGCGAGATATGACGCAGGAACGCAGATTGAATAAGCTTCGCGAAGACTTTATCACGAACATCACGCATGAACTGCGCACCCCAATTTCCTTGCTGCAAGGCTATAGCGAGGCAATTATTGATGATATCGCTGATACTGTTGAAGCGAAAAACGAGCTTGCTCAAATCATTCATGATGAATCCTTACGAATCGGAAGGCTAGTCAACCAATCGCTTGACCTTGCTCGGATGGAAGCAGGCGATACAAATCTTGTGGTGGAAGAAGTAGAAATAAATCCATTCCTGGAGCGAATCGTCCGTAAGTTTCAAGGCTTAGCCGATGAACGAGAAATTAAACTGGGACTTGTCAATGCAGTAGATAAACGCACCTATCGGTTTGCTCCCGATGGAATTGAACAAGTACTTACGAATTTAATTGATAATGCCATTACCCACACTGAAAATGCAGGTGCTGTCCAAGTGTTGGTATCTGACGATAAAGATCAGCTTGTTATGATTGTAAAAGACTCTGGAAGCGGGATTCCTGAAGAGGATCTGCCTTTCGTGTTCGAACGATTTTATAAGGCTGATAAATCAAGGACGAGAAAAACTGCCAGAACCGGTAATGGCTTAGGGCTCGCTATTGCGAAGAATATCATTCAAGCACATGGCGGAACAATCAAAGTAACAAGTAAGCTTCATGAGGGGACAACATTCACTATTCGTCTCCCGCAGGATACAAACCTGACATAATATGATAAAATAAGCTGGATTCAAAGCGTACAAGGTGTCGAACAGACTTGATAGGGAACGCGGTGTGATTCCGTGACTGTCCTCGCAGCTGTGATTACCGCCGAAAAGAACATAACCACTGTCTTATTGGACGGGAAGGGTTCTTAGTAGATAAAGGTATAAGTCAGCAGACCTGCCCTGTGTGCTTGTGTTTCACCGCTTCGAGGACTGAGCGGGTGGGGCGGCAGCTTCTAATGCTCTTTCCTTTACTAAAAGGGAGGATTTTTTTATGAAAAAAGCACTACATATGTTATCAGCCTTATTGCTGGCAGCAGGCATCCTGGCTGGTTGCGGGACGACAGAACAGCCGCAGCAAAACCAACAGGCAGAGCAGCAGACCGAACAGCAGGTCACAGTAACACTATCTGAAGACGGAGAAGAGATTTCATCCAAGGAAGTCAGCTTTGAAGAAGGCGATATGCTGTTGGATGTGATGAAAGAGAACTTCGAAATCGAAGAAGATGCTGGATTTATCACTTCTATTGATGGCCACGCTCAGGATGCAGATGCCAAGAAATATTGGCTTTTCACCGTGAATGAGGAAATGTCACCAGTCGGAGCGAATGAGGTTGAACTGAAAGACGGCGACGAGGTTGTCTTCAATCTGCAAAAATCTTAATGTTTACCACACGTAAGCTAACGCTATTAGCAATGCTGACGGCACTTGCAGCGGTAGGCAGGATATATGCCAATGTGCTGTTTCCTTTTCTGCCAAATATGCAGCCTATGACAAGTGTCATCATCATTTGTGCTCTTTTACTAGGTCCGGCTGCAGGCGTCATTATCGCTGTATTGTCCACACTATTATCCAATATGATACTTGGTATGGGATTATGGACATTGTGGCAGATGCTCGCTTGGGGGTTGATTGGTCTGACATTCGGTTTAATAGGCAAGCTATGGAAAAACCCGCCACTGATTGTCATGACCGGTGCCAGCGTTTTGACAGGGTATGTCTATGGCATCTTGATTTCACTGCCGAATGTATTCATAATGGAACATTTTCTGGCGTACTATCTTGCTGGCGTAAGTTTCGATACAATGCATGCAATCGGTAATGGAATTTTCTTTTTCATCTTGTATCCTGTTTTGCGCAGGCTGTTCAGCAAATGGATTCCTGCCCCAATAAAAAGAACCACTTCCTCTTAACGGGAAGTGGTTCTTCATATATGGGATAATGCATCTTTTGCAATAACCAGATCACTTAACTTGATCGATTCGGTCGGACATTCTTCAAATGCCTCTGTCACATCCTCCTGCAATTCCTCTGGTACAGAGAAGGTACCAGTATTGCGGTCGAGCAGGACAAATGCAAGACCTTCATCATCATAATCGTATACATCGGGCGCGACAGCTCCGCATGTACCGCAGGCGATACAAGTATCTTGATCGACATATGTATACATTGCCATCCCGCATTTCCCCCTTCCGCTTTCACCAAAGCTGCTTCTTGCTTTATACTAAGTGTAGCGCGTACCGAAACGGAATACAAGCTTACAGAAAGGTTGATTGCAATGCTTCTGGCATCTATCATCATCCATGCCGCACAGCCCATACGTCAGGAACGGAGCGCGGCGTCCATCTATCATCTGCTGCAAGGCAAGCGTTCTGCCCAAACATTGCAGGATGCCCACATGTACGGTCTTACTCATCTATTTGGCATCTACCCAAAGCTATCAAGACAGATATTCGACCAGGTAGCCGCCAATGCCTTGCAAGAAGAAGACCAGGATAATAAAAAAAATATGCCGTATTTCAATGGTATGGCCTATCAATCTCAAACAGAGCCATTTCTGTATCGGCTGCTTTTGCTTGTTCAGCTGCTTTCCAATCAAACAAAAGGGGAGAATCGGTATATTCCTGTAACTGATAACCTGGCTATTCAGCATTGGATTAAGCAGTTGTATCGACAGGAACAGCATCACTTAGAAGATTGGCGAAACGGAGTATATGAGGAATTATACGGCTTGCTGGAGAAACTGCCGCAGATACAGGCAGAGTTATTTGTCGATCGATTGACCGGATATCATCATATCGGTTTGACAACTTTACAGCTAGCAGAAAAATATCATGTGCATGAAACGGATGTGCTCCTTTATCAGACGTCGACTATTCACCATCTCTTACAGCAAGCAGAGAGCAATGCAGCAGCTTTTCCATATTTAGCTGCACTCATGGATAAACCCCAGCACAAGATTCGTTCCATAACTTCCACTGCGCAAAAGACACGGACCATGCTCGAACGAGGTATGTCAGTAGAGCAGATTGCGCTTGTCAGAGGATTGACGGAGAACACGATAAAAGACCATATTGTCGAAATAACTTGGCTTGATGGAGAAGCGCTTACCAGTAAATTTATTTCTGATACCGATGCTGCTGTCATTCTGGAATGTGCTATGCAGGCTGGTACTAATAAACTGAAACAAATCCATGCTTTGCTGGAAGGGAAATATGATTATTTTCAAATTAGATTGGCTTTAGCATTGCGGAAAGAGCAGGAGGTGAAAGCATGAACGCAGATTTGCAAAAAGCATTGCATAAGTTCTACGGCTATGACCACTTCCGGACCGGGCAAGAGGAGATACTGCAAAGTGTATTAGAGAATCATCATACATTGGGAGTTTTACCAACCGGAACGGGGAAATCTATTTGCTATCAGCTGCCTGCGTTTATGAGGAGCGGACTAGTTATTGTTGTTTCTCCCCTGCTTTCTCTGATGGAGGATCAAGTGAAACAGCTGCGCGCTAGAGGATTCAAGCGGGTAGCTGCACTGAATAGTTTTCTCGATTATGAAGATAAACAACAAGTCATGCGAAATCTCCAGAATTACGATCTGCTATATGTTTCACCGGAAATGCTCCAAAATGATTTTCTGATCAATCGTCTGCAGTCACTGCATATACAATTGTTTGTAGTCGATGAAGCACATTGTATTTCACAGTGGGGGCAGGAATTCCGGACTGATTATCTGCGTCTTTCAGAAGTGATTCAGAATCTAGATTGTCCTCCAGTACTTGCGTTGACAGGAACAGCTACACCACAAGTTCAAGTGGATATTCAGCATTTACTTGGAGATTTGGATATGGATAAGCATATCTATCCGATGGATCGGGAAAATATCTCATACTTTATCAGGGAAGTACAAGATCAACAGGAAAAAAATGAAACGATGCTAGCTTTACTTAGAAAGATTCAAGCTCCAACTATCATTTATTTTTCGAGTCGAAATATGGCTGAAAGCACTGCAGGCATAATCCGGGCTAATATGCCGGAGATGCCATGTGCTTATTATCATGGCGGCATGGAAAACGAAGACAGGATATTGATACAACAGCAGTTCCTTGCCGGCCAGCTGCAGATTATTTGCTGTACAAGCGCATTTGGTATGGGAGTGGATAAAGAAGATGTACGCTTGATTATTCATTATCATTTGCCAAGTGACAAGGAATCTTTCATTCAGGAAGTAGGCAGAGCGGGGCGGGATGGCGAAGAAAGCGTAAGCGTGGTTCTTTATAGTCCGGGAGATTGGCAAATCCCTATCCACTTAATCGAGCAAGACCTTCCGGAGCAAGATTCGATTCAGCAATTGCTGCGTTTCCTTTATCAGCGGGTAAAAGCAGGACTGCTAGAACTGCCTTCCTACGAGCTGCTCATCCAGCATATTCCGATTAGTGAGACGCAATGGCGATTTTTACTTTATCAAATGGAGAAACATGATATAGTAAAGGGAAATCATCTGCATTATAAGGCAAATGCTTGGAAGGAATTCCTGGACCAGATAGAGAAGTTTGTTGGGAATAGGAAAAGGCATAAGCTGAAGCAGCTGCAGCGCATGAAGGAATGGGTCTATACGGATTCATGCAGACGACAGGCACTTTTTGCTGACTTCCAATCTGAAGTACGACCAGCAAAAGGCCGATGCTGCGATAATTGCGGCGATACCCTTGCTGATTGGCAGGCAGGTTTGACAAATGCACAGCCGGAACGTACTGGCTGGCGGGAGCAGTTGTATCACCTCCTGCAGCAGTAAAACGGAAATGGAAGGATGGACACTTCATGGCAAAGACAGAAGAGAAGGATCAGAATCTGGAGGAGCTGGTGGCATCCGTGACACAGTCTCACGGTGACGAAGAATTACCACCTGAGAAAGAAGAATCGGAACCAGCAGTTCAGCGTATCGATGTTCTTAATTTACCCCCACGCAGAACAATCCATGACGGACAGCGGACAAGCTTCCGGCTGCACTGGAATGGAGGTATTGCCAGGTTCATCCTCCTGACGGTCATCGTGCTAGCAGTGATAGTATTTATATTGCTGTATACAGATGTGCCGCTGTCGATACCAGCCTTATTTTAGTCCGTTTTCAGTTTGGACAACGAGGGTATTTTTAACTGAAAGATTAATATACTAACTATACGTACAAAACCTTTCTGTTCGAGGCTAAAACCTATCACGAAAATGGACGCTCCCAATGGGGGAGTGCCGCGTACAAAACATAAAGCGAATCATATGCTATCTATATCTAGAATGGCATCCAAGGGGGAAAAGTGATGAAGTTAGAGCGCGTATCATTAAATCAATTCAAGATCTTTCTTACCTTCGACGATTTAATCGAGAGAGGCTTGACTAAAGAAGATCTGTGGCATGATCTTCCGGGCGTTCATCAGCTTTTTCACGATATGATGTATGAAGCAAGCGATGAATTGGGCTTTGAATTGGAAGGCACACTTCTGGTTCAAGTGCATATTCTTCAAGCACAAGGGATGCAGATCATCGTAACACAGTATCCACAGACGGAAGACTTCGAAGAAGAAGAGGATTATATCGAGATGAAAGTGACACTTGACGAAAGCAGGGAGCTTATCTTCTCATTCACAGATTTTGAGGACATCATCAGCGTTTCACGTCAGTTGGACCAAATCGGCATTGAAGATGCCGCTGTGTACTTTATGAACGATCTTTATTATATGGAAATCCGCACGCAGCTCCATCCAGCGGCGCGGGAAAACTTGATTGCAGTCATGTCGGAATTCGCTAACCCAAGTATCGTAACCTCGGTTAGGCTGAATGAATACGGCAAGAAAATTTTCGAAAAGGATGCAATACGGCAGATCTGCACGTATTTTGCATAAGTTGCCGAAGATACCGGAGCATCCTCCGGTATCTTTTTGATTTTTGATTAAAAACACGGTTCTCATTATCTATCTGGCTGCTTTTTTGTTAGAATGGATGTGAAGATTCGATGTGGTAATATCGCTAAACAAGATGGGGAAACATTTAGGAGGTACAGAACAGTGGCCGACAACGCTGCGGAATCTACCAACAACAAGCATAGGGACGTATTAGAATCGACACAGAGGGTCGTGCAATCGGCTTTGCAGAAACTTGGCTATCCAGAAGAAGTCTATGAATTACTGAAAGAACCGGTAAGGTTAATGACAGTTCGTATTCCCGTTCGGATGGATGATGGCAGTACGAAGATTTTCACAGGGTACCGGGCTCAGCATAATGATGCAGTTGGCCCTACTAAGGGTGGCGTGCGCTTTCATCCGGAAGTAAGCGAGAATGAAGTAAAGGCATTATCCATTTGGATGAGTCTGAAAGCAGGTATCGTCGACTTACCTTATGGAGGCGGAAAGGGCGGTATCATCTGTGATCCCCGCGAAATGAGTTTTCGTGAGCTTGAAGGTGTAAGCCGTGGATATGTACGGGCAATCAGTCAGATTGTCGGACCTACGAAAGACATACCGGCGCCCGATGTTATGACCAACTCTCAGATAATGGCTTGGATGATGGATGAATACAGCCGGATGGATGAATTTAACAATCCAGGCTTCATCACCGGTAAGCCAATCGTATTGGGAGGCTCACATGGCAGGGAGACAGCTACAGCTAAAGGTGTGACGATTTGCTTGAAGGAAGCAGCTATGCAGAGAGGCATCAATATCGAAGGAGCCCGTGTTGTCATTCAAGGCTTCGGAAATGCTGGCAGTTATCTAGCTAAATTCATGCACGAAGCAGGCGCGAAGGTAATCGGTATTTCAGATGCTTACGGAGCGCTTCATGACCCGGATGGTCTGGATATCGACTATTTGCTTGATCGACGGGACAGTTTCGGAACAGTAACCAACTTGTTCAAGTCTACAATCTCCAACCAGGAATTATTGGAGCTTGATTGCGATATACTTGTACCAGCTGCGGTAGAAAATCAAATCACCAAAGATAATGCACATAATATTAAAGCTCAAATTGTGATTGAGGCTGCAAATGGCCCGACAACGTTCGAAGCGACCAAGATTTTAACCGAACGCGGTATCTTGATAGTTCCGGATGTGCTTGCATCAGCAGGCGGCGTGACGGTCTCCTATTTTGAATGGGTGCAGAACAACCAGGGCTTTTATTGGACGGAGCAGGAAGTAGAAGAGAGATTAGAAAAAGTAATGCTGAGAGGGTTCCAAAATGTATATCAGACTGCCCAAACGAGGCGCGTTGATATGCGGCTGGCTGCATATATGGTAGGTGTCCGAAAAATGGCAGAAGCTTCCAGATTCAGAGGCTGGATCTAATCATAGTGAAAAACATGCTCTTATCCTGAAGTGAAAAGGATAAGAGCTTTCTCTTTTCTTAGGAAAAGGGATGGAAAGGAGCAGTACAATGCAAAAGGAACGAGTAATTATTATAGGAGCAGGTCCATGCGGGCTGTCGGCAGCAATTGAGCTGCAAAAAGCCGGAATCGAACCGCTTCTTATCGAAAAAGGCAATGTTGTCAATTCAATTTATCAATATCCTACACATCAGACCTTCTTTAGTTCCAGTGAACGCTTAGAAGTAGGCGATATAGCATTTGTTACCGAAATGAAGAAACCTGTCAGGAACCAGGCGCTGGCTTATTATCGAACAGTGGCTCAGCGACAGAATTTGCGTATACATACTTTCGAGCGAGTAATGCAAGTGTCTGGAAGTGTTCATGACTTCACGTTAACTACGAAGACGATAAAAGAAGAAGAAAAACACTATAAAGCAGATTATGTTATTGTAGCAACCGGATATTACGATCAGCCTTACTTGATGAATGTACCTGGTGAGAATCAGCCGCACGTTTTCCATTATTTTAAAGAAGCCCATCCATATTTCGGGAAAAATGTGACGGTAATTGGCGGGAAAAATTCCGCTGTCGATGCTGTGTTAGAGCTTCATAAAGCAGGTGCCAATATTACAGCACTCTATCGCGGCAGTACGTATTCCAAAAGTGTAAAGCCGTGGATCCTGCCAGAATACGAATCATTGGCTCGTAATGGATACATTGACCATAGATTCAATGCACATATTAAAGAGATCACCGATACACAGGTTATTTATGAAGTAGAAGGCGAGACTCATTCAGTCGACGCTGATTTTGTTTTTGCGATGACTGGGTACAGACCTGATCTAAAGCTACTGCTAAGCATGGGTATCTCCATACATCCAGAAACAGGAAAGCCTGACTATGATCCAGAAACGATGGAATCAAACGTTCCGGGTATTTTCATTGCGGGTGTAATCGCAGCTGGTAATAATAATAACGAAGTATTCATTGAAAATGGACGTTTCCATGGTGGACAGATTGCCCAATCAATTGCATCTCGCAACTGAAAGGAAGGAAATACATGATAAAAGGTAAAGTCGTACTGATCACTACTGGCGGCACAATTGCCAGTGTACCGAACGAAGAGAGCGGAAAGCTTGCTTCTGGAGAACTGACTGGCGAGGAACTGCGCAGCCAGATTGACCTGCCGGATCATATCGAAGTCAAAGTGGTGAGTGCACTTCAGAAACCGAGTATGCATATCACATTTGATGACTTGCTTACATTAAAAGAAATGATTGAACAGCAATTAGAGGATCCGGAAGTAAAAGGGATTGTGGTTACGCATGGAACAGATTCGCTGGAAGAAACGGCTTATTTTCTTGATTTAACCATAGCGGATGCCCGGCCAGTTGTAGTGACAGGTTCACAGCGAGCTATCCATGAACTAGGCTCAGATGTGTTCATCAACCTGCGGCATGCGGTTCTGACAGCTTATGATGAGCAATTGCTGAATTGTGGGACTGTTGTTGTTTTCAATGAGCGTATTTTCCCAGCAAAATATGTTAAGAAAGAGCATGCCTCTAATATTCAGGGCTTCAATGCTTTCGGATTCGGATATTTGGGTATTATCGACAACGATAAAGTGTATCTTTACCAAAAGCCCGTCAAACGGAATACGTATGAGTTGAAAAGCAACCTGCCAGATGTGGATATCATTAAGTGCTATTTGCAAGCAGACGGTAAATTCGTGAAAGCGGCGCGAGAAGCAGGCGTAAAAGGTATTGTTTTAGAAGGCGTCGGTCGAGGACAAGTCGCTCCGAATATGAAAGACGAAATCCTTCAATCCTTACAGGCAGGTATCAAAATTATTCTTACGACTGCATCTGAAGAGGGTAATGTATACACTACCTACGATTATGAAGGCAGTGCCTATGATTTGTATAAAGCTGGTGTTTTGCTAGGGAAGGATCAAGACAGTAAGAAAGCGCGTATCGAGCTTGCGGTAGCTTTAGCATCCGATCAGACAGATAGACTTTTATAGACCGCATTAATTATTTCCTGTTTCTTTCCAGTAACATATTCCAAAACAATAGAGCACATGGTACGATAAGGAAAGATTGTTTGTTGGAAGAGGTGCTATCATGCTTACCATCCTTTCCGCAGCTATTGCACCTGCCCTCGCGCTCCTCACCTTCTTCTATCTGAAGGATCGTCTGGAACCCGAGCCGCTCAGCATGGTGCTGCGGACTTTCCTATATGGCGCTTTGCTAGTTTTTCCTATCATGTTCATCCAATATGCGATGAAAGCTGAAGGAATGAGTACGAATCCGATCTTTTATTCATTCTTCACTGTCGGGTTCATGGAAGAGTTCTTTAAATGGTTCATCTTCCTGTACACTGCTTTCAGGCATACCGAGATGGATTCAGTTTATGATGGGATTATTTATGGTGTCAGTATCAGCCTAGGTTTTGCTACAGTGGAGAATGTACTCTATTTATTTGCGCACGGAGTAGACTACGCTTTCACTCGGGCGCTCTTCCCGGTATCTTCGCATGCGCTTTTTGGAGTGTTAATGGGATATTACCTCGGCAGAGCTAAATTTGGTAGCTACCATCCTCGTTTGCGTATCTTTGCAGCGATGCTGATTCCATTTTTGCTGCATGGTTTATACGATTATATATTGGTGATTGTAACTTTTAATTGGATATACATTCTTGTACCATTTATGATTATCCTTTGGATAATCGGATTACGTAAAGTGCGGTCAGCTATTCAGCATCCTATCGAACAGATACATACAACAAAATAAAGAGTCGGGCAGTGAATCTGCCTGACTCTTTTTTTGTTGAATAATATGGACGCACCAGAAGAAAGCTATCGGTATCAGATCATAGTAGGTTGGAGGAAATGAACAATGGAAAGTAAAAAGTTTCGGCTTTGCAAATTGTTTTGTGCCGGTCTGATCCTGATAGGCGCAATTCTATCGGCACCTGTGCAGACTAGTGCCTTTTCCGAACAGGTGATCCAGCATGGAGCCACAGGTGACGATGTAGTGGAACTGCAAGCTCGCTTACAATATGCAGGATACTACAATAAAACAATTGATGGTGTATTCGGTTGGAGTACGTACTGGGCATTGCGCAATTTTCAATATGAATTCGGAATGGAGATTGACGGAGTTGCAGGTCAGCAGGCAAAAGACAAACTAGCATCCATTACAAAGTTTGATAAAGCTTTCGTTATGCGACAAATACAAGAAGGCAACACATTTACCTACTATGGAGGTACTCCGCAGGAAAACCAGGTGAAGAAGCGTGGTAATGGAAGTAGTGGAGGCAGTAATAATGCGAAAGCACCAAATACTTCCGCGGTCAATGTTCCTAATGGGTATTCACAGAATGATATCAAGCTGATGGCTAATGCCGTTCATGGAGAAGCGCGTGGAGAACCGTATGTTGGTCAGGTTGCAGTAGCAGCAGTCATTCTGAACAGAGTGGAAGATGCTTCTTTCCCGAACACGATCTCTGGTGTCATTTTCGAGCCAAGAGCCTTCACAGCTGTTGCTGATGGCCAAATATGGCTCACACCTGATGAAACAGCAGAACAAGCTGTATTGGATGCAATAAACGGCTGGGATCCGTCCGGCGGAGCAATTTATTACTTTAATCCGAACACAGCCACTTCACCATGGATCTGGGGAAGACCTCAGATTAAAACGATTGGTGAGCATATTTTCTGTATGTAGAAAGGAGAGCGAAAGATGTACAAATGGGTGATAATAGGTGTTCTGGCTTTAGCACTCACAGGAACAGCTTTTTGGGGCTATAATGAACGCCAGGAAAAGAATGATATCAAGATTCAAGCAGAAAATAATTACCAACGTTCCTTCCACGAGTTAACGTACCGGATTGATACGCTGCACGACAAAATCGGAGCTACGCTGGCGATGAATTCCAGGGATTCCCTGTCGCCTCAATTAGCAGAAATCTGGCGTTTATCTTCTGAAGCGCATACAGACGTCGGTCAGCTTCCGTTAGCGTTATTGCCATTTGAAAAAACAGAAAAATTTTTAACGAACATAGGTGACTTTACTTATAAAACAGCGGTTCGGGATTTGGACAAGGAACCATTGTCTGATGAAGAAATGCAACGCTTGGAAAAGCTGCATGATAATGCAGGGCAAATAAAAGATGAACTGCGGAATGTGCAGAATACGGTTCTCGGAGATAACCTGCATTGGACAGATGTAGAACTTGCACTATCGGATGATGAACCGGATCATTCAGATAACACAATTATCTCAAGTTTCCAAACGGTAGAGGATACTTCAGGCGGGTTTTCAGATGAAAAAGAATTCAATAGCGGTGCGCTGCCTGCTTCTAATGAAGAGCATAAATTCGAAGGTGTTACTGGTAAACGAATCAATCAAAAACAAGCAAAGACTGTTGCAGCAAAAGCTTTTGATTTGAATACGATCAGCGGTATTGAAGGCGGGAAATCAGGTAAAGGTTCGGATGTGCCACTCTACAGTCTCTCCTATCAAAAAGATGGGGAAAGCGGCTATGCGGATATAAGTCAAAAAGGCGGCCATGTTCTCACGCTTATGATGCAGCGTGAACGAGAAGAGCCGAAACTAGGATTGCACGATGCCCAGCAAAAGGCACAGGATTTCCTGGAAGAGCAGAAGTTGACTGATATGGAGATGGTACAGAGCAGTCAGTATGATTCTGTCGGTATCTTTTTCTTTGTACCTGTCCAAAACGACGTGCGTATTTATGCAGATATTGTTCAAGTAAAAGTAGCATTAGATAACGGAGATATTCTAGGCTATAATGCCCGTGACTATTTTATGAATCATCATGAGCGTGATATACAAAAACCAAAACTGACGGAAGAACAAGCAACAGAAAAATTGAATCAAAATGTTAAGGTTCAAGAAACACATCTTGCATTGATTGAAAATGATACACACGAAGAAACGCTGGTGTATGAAATCATGGGTACACGAAATGACGATGATACGTATCGTATTTACGTGAATGCAGATACAGGAAAAGAAGAAGAAATCGAGAAACAGACAACAACAGAAGCGCGTTTTTTACAAAGTACGTAAAGGGGTAAGGCAAACAGCCTTCCCCTTTTTGATTATTTTTGTAATAATAGGAATAAAGAACGGTTCAAGGGAAGAGGAGAGGCGTTTGCTGAAAATTGGTAGCACTTTAGTCTTAGAAAAAAAAGACATATCAAAAAATGAGGAATGGGCGCGTTATCGAGCGAAAGTAATCGACATAGCTGAAGATACTATTTATATAGACTATCCGATAAATGAACAAACAAAAAGAACAGATATCTTCCCGGTAGGTACAGCTTTTAGAGCATTGTTTGTGACTGAAGAAGAGAGCGCATTCACATTCAGTACATCAATCCAAGGCAGGGAAATGATGAAAGTGCCGGCATTGAAACTGTCCATGCCAAATGAAAACAATATCCGGAAAATACAGCGCCGTCAGTATGTACGGATTTTGACGAGCACGGATGTTGCAATTCATAGTGATGAAGCAGGTATTGCTCCTATCTCATCCATTACGCTTGATGTAAGCGGAGGAGGTCTATCTGTACTGCTTCCTGAAAAGCATAATTTTACGGAAGGAATGAGCGTTACGCTGTACCTGGCATATTCCCTTCAAAAAGAAGGACCTGGTTTTCTGACTGCTTCTGGAGGCATTGTCCGAATCGTCCGTAATGAAAAATCCGGCAAAATTATCGCTAGCATTCAGTTCGATGAGATTCTTGAACGGGACAGACAAGCAATTATTCGTTTCTGCTTTGAGCGTCAGCGGGAACAGCGAAAAAAAGGACTCCGAATCAGGTAGACTTCAAATAGACCAGGCTGCTATCCTGTGTTATGCTTTATTAGGTTTTATTCCAAGATTATGAAGAGAAAAAGGATTGAATTTAATGAATTCGAAAACTATCGCTATCGCAATTGATGGACCTGCTGCTGCAGGAAAAAGTACGGTATCCAAACTAGTAGCTAAGAAATTAAAATTCGTCTATGTGGATACTGGTGCTATGTATCGAGCGCTAACACTGACTGCCCTCGAAGCTGGAGCCGATCTGGAATCGGAGGAAGCTCTGCTTTCTTTGCTGCAAGGAATAGAAATTGTCTTGATGCAGCATGAAGACGGTCAAAAAGTGCTTGTAAACAGTAAAGATGTTACTGAAGCTATCCGCACGAATGAAGTAACAAATAATGTATCCATTGTAGCTAAGCATGCGCTGGTACGTGAAGAAATGGTAAGACGCCAGCAGAGCCTTGCAGCCGACAATGGAATTGTCATGGATGGCCGTGATATTGGTACTCGGGTCCTTCCCGATGCTGAAGTGAAGATTTTTATGATCGCTTCTGTCCAAGAACGTGCAGAGCGACGTTATAAAGAAAATATCTCCAAAGGATTCGAGGCGGATCTGGAGCAGTTGAAAGAGGAAATACGTCTTCGTGACAAGCTCGACTCCGAAAGAGAAGCATCTCCGTTAGTAAAAGCGGAAGACGCTGTTGAAATCGATACAACTTCACTATCCATTGATGGTGTTGTAGAAAAAATCCTTAAAGCCGTACACGAGGCTCTCGGAAGATAAGGAGTAGGGTTTATGTCTTTATATACCATAGGTAAAATGATCCTCAGTGCCGCCTTTTACCCGATGTTTCGCATAAAAGTGTATGGCAAGGAACATGTTCCTAAGGAAGGGCCGGTTTTGGTCTGTTCCAATCACATTTCTAATTTTGACCCGCCCATTTTAGGTATTACATGTCCGCGTGATATTGCCTTCATGGGAAAAAGTGAGCTTTTTAAACCTAAGCCACTTGGATGGCTCATGAAAAATCTAAATGTATTTCCGGTAAAACGCGGTATGCAAGATCGCGGAGCACTGCGTGTTGGTTTGGATATCTTAGCAGAGGGCAAGACAATGGGTCTGTTTCCAGAAGGAACAAGAAGTAAGGACGGAAAATTAGGCAGTCCGCTTCCTGGAATAGGTTTCTTTGCTATGCGCTCTGAAGCAAAAGTTGTCCCTTGTGCGATTATCGGCTCCTATAAAGGGGTAAAGCCATTGAAGGTCATCTATGGACCACCGATCGATATGGAAGAGCTGAAAGAGCGTAAAGCACCAGCCAAAGAAGTATCACAGGTGATCATGGATGAAATTCAACTTCTAATAAACAAGCATGTCGGATAGATGCCCTATCACTTGACAAATATCTTCAAATGTTAGAAGTTAGAAAAAAGGACATTTCTATGTTTTTTTACTTATGTTTTGTCTCGTAAACTGAAGGAGGTCTCTTTGATGGATGAAATGAATGAGCAAGCTACGGATTTCAAGGAATTGTCTGTAGGCGATACTGTAACCGGTAAAGTGGTGAAAGTGGAAGATAAACAAGCTTTGGTAGACATTGGCTACAAAGTGGAAGGTATCCTGCCAATCAGCGAATTATCTAGTCTTCATGTTGAGCGCGCTGCTGATGCAGTGAGTGAAGGTGAAGAGTTGACACTAAAAGTGAAAAAAGTAGATGACGAAGAAGTCGTTCTATCCAAGCGTGCAGTTACTGCTGAGCTTGCGTGGGATGACCTGGAAGCGAAATTCGAATCCGGAGAAATCTTCGAAGCAGAAGTCAAGGAAGTCGTTAAAGGCGGTCTTGTTGTAGATGTCGGTCTTCGCGGATTCATCCCTGCTTCACTCGTAGAAACATATTTTGTTGAAGAGTTTGAAGGATACAAAGGCAAACCGCTTACGCTTAAAGTGGTAGAGCTTGACCGTGAACAGAACCGCGTCATCCTTTCTCACCGCGCAGTAGCTGAGGAAGAGGAAGCTTCCAA
Source organism: Terribacillus saccharophilus (assembly GCA_900110015.1). Taxonomy (GTDB): domain Bacteria; phylum Bacillota; class Bacilli; order Bacillales; family Amphibacillaceae; genus Terribacillus; species Terribacillus saccharophilus. Next base: position 521,211 of record FOCD01000001.1, read on the forward strand.
GAAGCAGGAAGTGCTTGACAGTTTAGAAGCTGGTCAGGTAATTGACGGTACGGTACAGCGTTTGACTGACTTTGGTGTCTTCGTCAGCATCGGCGGCGGAATTGACGGTCTCGTACACATTTCTCAGCTTTCACATGAGCATGTTGAAAAAGCATCAGATGTCGTGACTGAAGGTCAAGAGATTAAAGTCAAAGTGCTTGGAGTCGACAAAGAAAACGAGCGCATCAGTCTATCCCTAAAAGAGACACTCCCTGGACCATGGGAGAACATCAGTGACCGTGCACAAGCAGGGGATGTACTAGAAGGCGAAGTGAAGCGCCTAGTGAGCTTCGGGGCATTCGTTGAAGTATTCCCAGGTGTTGAAGGCCTTGTACACATTTCCCAAATCGCTAACCGTCACATCGGTACGCCGCAGGAAGTGCTTGAACCAGGTCAAACAGTGCAAGTGAAAGTTCTTGAAGTCAACGAAAGCGAAAAACGCATGAGTTTGAGCATCAAGGAATTAGAACAAGATGAAAATGATGCTGTTATCAAGGAATATGAAAAAGAAGAAGAGCATTCCGGCTTCCAGCTTGGAGATATTCTTGGTGACAAATTAAATAAGTACAAGCAATAAAAATTAAAAGACCAAGGATCCTCTAAGGACATCCTTGGTCTTTTTTTGTCCTTCGTGTATAGTTTTTCGCCTCACTTGTCATAATGCAGATACAAGGAGGAGTGAAAAATGGAAGGATTCTACTTTTTTTGGGCTACGTGGATCAGTTGGATCTTGGTAACCTTTTTTATGCGTCATTCATTAGCACGGACACTTTTTGCATTTGCCATACTGCTTACCATTTCATTATCTGGTTTTTCTTTTAATTTTGCCGGTCATCGTATATTTGCAACCGTTTTTCTGCTTGCTGTTATTGGCTACTTATTTATTTTTGCCAGTAAGCGAGTGGGGCGCGGAACATTTGGAAGTATTTGTGTAGGAATAGCATATGCGGGAATGCTGCTTTGGGAGCTTACAAATCCAGTCGCACTGCTTATTCCGCGTGTTCTTCTGTTCTCACTGACATTATTTGCTCTTGTCATTTATCTGACTCGGAATTTCCATTTACAGATTGGTATTATTTGTTTGGGTTTTTCCATCGGAGAAGTAGTTTATCTTTTATTATTAGATATCTATGGTCTCCAACAAGATGCCGGCAACTTCAAATCTATGGATGTAATGGGAATAGTACTGCTGTTATTAATCTCGGCAAAGCTGCTTAGCATGCTTAGACAGTATCTGCGAAATAAGTCGAAATGGACCACCGGACGAACATGATGTCGAAAAATATTGTGTCCCTATGATGCTTTTGCTAGAATAAAACAGTTAGGTTGCAACAGAAGAACCAGCACATAAAGGAAAGTAGGAAAGGATGTTCCTTTCATGAGGAAATCAGTAGTTGCCATCGTAGGCAGACCAAACGTAGGAAAATCAACCATATTCAACCGTCTTGCCGGGGAAAGGATCTCCATTGTGGAAGATACACCTGGTGTGACACGTGACAGAATCTATACGGAAGCTGAATGGCTGAACCAGCCGTTTAACATAATTGACACCGGCGGTATTGAAATCGGAGATGCACCATTTCTAGTAGAAATCCGTGAACAGGCAGAACTTGCCATTGCGGAAGCAGATGTTATCATCTTCATGGTGAACGGACGTGAGGGTATCACGGGGGCGGATGAAGAAGTAGCTAAAATTCTATTCCGTTCCAATAAGCCAGTCGTACTGGCTGTCAATAAAGTGGACAACCCAGAAATGCGAGATCAGATTTATGAATTTTACAGCCTTGGCTTTGGAGAACCATTCCCGATCTCTGGTACACATGGTTTAGGTTTAGGAGATTTGCTTGACGCAGCTGTCCAGCATTTCCCTGAGCGTGCTGAGATGCAGGAAGACGAAGAGACAATTCATTTCAGCTTGATCGGAAGACCAAATGTCGGCAAATCCTCTCTTGTTAACGCACTGCTTAATCAAGAGCGTGTAATCGTAAGTGATGTTGCAGGAACAACGCGTGATGCAGTCGATTCAACTTTCACAAGAGAAGGGCAAGATTTTGTTATTATCGACACCGCAGGTATGCGAAAACGCGGAAAAGTATATGAAACGACCGAGAAATACAGTATCCTTCGAGCATTAAAAGCGATTGAACGATCTGATGTCGTCCTAGTACTGATTAATGCAGAAGAAGGTATCATTGAGCAAGATAAAAAAATCGCTGGTTATGCCCATGACGCAGGTAGAGCGGTTGTAATCGTCGTCAATAAATGGGATACTGTCGAATCAGATGAGAAGAAGATGAAAGAATTCGAAGATGAAATCCGAGCGCACTTCCTTTACTTGGATTATGCACCGATCGTCTTCTTGTCTGCTAAGACGAAAAAGCGGATTCACACACTATTGCCTGCAATTCTTACAGCAAGTGAGAACCATGCAAAACGTATCCAGACAAATGTATTGAATGATGTTATCATGGATGCTTTGGCAATGAATCCGGCTCCAACATACAAAGGTCAGCGTCTGAAAGTGCTTTATGCTACTCAAGTGGCTGTTAAGCCACCAGCGTTCGCAGTATTCGTCAATGATCCTGAACTGATGCATTTCTCTTATGTTCGTTTCCTAGAGAATAGAATCAGAGAAGCATTTGGATTCACTGGTACACCAATAAAGATTTTCCCTAGAAGAAGATCATAAACAGGGACGAGGAGGATTTTTATGACTCAACAGATAGCAGCAGTACTCGGTGCCGGCAGCTGGGGGACAGCCCTTGCCATGGTTTTGGCAGATAATGGACATGATGTGAGACTCTGGTCTCATAATCCGAATCAGGTTGCTGAAATTAACGAGAAGCGCCAGAATGAGAAATACCTGCCTGGAGTGACGCTTCCTGAGGCTATTACTGCTTATGCGGATATAGAAGGTGCTGTACGTGATGCAGCTGCTGTCATCCTCGTCGTACCTGCAAAAGCAACTCGTGAAGTAGCGGCAAAGCTTGCGGACTATATTCCGGCTGAAGCGGTCATTGCGCATGCTACAAAGGGTATTGAACCGAAAACGAGCAAACGTGTTTCTCAAATGATCGAGGAAGAGCTGAAGCATGTAACGCATCGTCCTGTTGTTGTATTGTCCGGGCCGAGTCATGCGGAGGAAGTAGCGAAAAGGCAGCCGACGACTCTAAGTGCCTCTTCTGTCGAAATGGAAGAAGCAAAAAAAGTCCAAGAACTATTCATGAATGAGAATTTCCGTGTTTACACTATCACGGATATGGTTGGCGTGGAACTTGGCGGTTCCTTGAAGAATATCATTGCACTTGGAGCAGGTATTTCTGATGGTCTAGGTTATGGGGATAATGCAAAAGCGGCATTGATTACAAGAGGACTTGCTGAAATCGCCCGCCTTGGAACGAAGCTTGGGGCAAATCCGCTTACGTTCATTGGCTTATCGGGTATGGGAGATCTTATTGTGACATGTACAAGTGTCCATAGCCGTAACTGGCGTACTGGTAATATGCTTGGTAAAGGCATGACATTGGATGAAGCGCTTGATCAGATGGGTATGGCTGTGGAAGGTGTTCGGACAACAGAAGCTGTAGCTGAGCTGGCTGTTCAAGCCGGAGTTGATATGCCTATCACTGAAGGAATCAATCAGGTCCTTTTCCACGGTGCAAAAGCGAAGGATATCGTGGATCAGCTTATGACACGTTTACCGAAGCATGAAATGGATGATCTTCAAGATGTATTGAATACCCGCTAACGTTTTTTCACTTCTTGCATATACTGTTTCGTAGCTAATTTGCAAGGAGGAATGAACGTGGCAGACTTTCAAAAGAACTTGATTGATCAGATTCAGAAAAAATCAAATGTGAATGCTGATGATATCTACAAGGTGGCCAATTCTGTTAAAAGTGCGAACTTCCAAGACGAAGCAACGGTGCGTGGTTTGGTAAAGCAATTGGCTGCAATGGCAGGCAAGCCGCTTACACAGGCAAAAGAAGATAAAATCGTCAAAGCGATCATTGGCAACAATATGCCAGCTGATATGAACACATTAAGCAAATTATTCAAAAACTAACTGTGGCAATTGGGCAGAACAACTTACCATTCCTTGCCCTTTACGCATAAACTAACTCGCACCAGCATATTTTTCTAGGTTGCCTTGGGTATATTTAGTCTATTTCAAGAAGAAGCATCTGCTTCTTCTTTTTTTATTGGTATGATCCCTGAATACAGCGCATAGATTATCCGCAGAGGGCAATATGCTGTTCGTCCTTTCCTGCAAAACCGCCCTTTGATGCCAGCAGGCAAGGAATCCATTATTTCTAGCATATTTGGATAGGACAACATCATAAACTGCTAGTGTATGTAGCTAAGACTGTCCATGCATCGAAAGTAGATCGGGAGGGGATCTTTTGGAAAGAGTAGATATTTTTAAAGATATCTCGAAACGGACAAACGGCGATATCTACCTTGGGGTGGTAGGGGCCGTCCGAACTGGGAAATCGACTTTTATCAAGAAGTTCATGGAATTGGTTGTCCTGCCTAACATGGAGGACGAAGCAGAGCGGGCACGTGCCCAGGATGAACTGCCGCAAAGCGCAGCAGGCCGGACAATTATGACGACAGAACCAAAATTCGTTCCAAACAACGCTGTCTCCCTTCAAGTGGACGAAGGTCTGGAAGTAAGTGTCCGGGTCGTCGATTGTGTAGGGTATACAGTGGCTGGTGCGAAAGGTTTTGAAGACGAGAATGGACCGCGTATGATTAATACACCGTGGTATGAGGAACCTATTCCATTCCATGATGCTGCCGAAATTGGGACTCGTAAAGTGATTCAAGAACACAGCACCATTGGTGTCGTCGTGACAACGGACGGTTCGATTGGTGAAATTCCGCGCACTGACTATGTGGAGCCGGAAGAGCGTGTTGTATCTGAACTGAAGGAAGTTGGCAAGCCATTTATCATGGTTATCAATTCAGTAACACCGCATAACCAAAACACCGAGCTGCTTCGTCAGGAATTGAGTGAAAAATATGATATCCCAGTAATCGCGATGAGTGTTGAAAGCATGACGGAACATGATGTTTATAACGTGCTGCGGGAGTCGCTGTATGAATTCCCAGTCCTGGAAGTGAACGTCAATTTGCCGAGCTGGGTGATGGTGCTTAAAGAAGACCATTGGCTTCGTTCTAATTATCAGGTAGCTATCCAGGAAACGGTAAAAGATATTAAACGACTTCGTGATGTAGATCGTGTTGTGGGATACTTTGATGAATATGATTATATTGAAAGAGCAAATCTTGCCGGAATGGAACTTGGCGAAGGAGTAGCAGAGATAGATTTACATGCTCCAGATGCTTTGTATGACCAAGTGCTGAAAGAGATTGTCGGCGAGGAGATTCGCGGTAAAGATCATCTTTTGCAATTGATGCAGGATTTCTCTCATGCGAAACGCGAATATGATCAAGTATCAGATGCATTGCATATGGTAAAACAGACAGGCTATGGTATTGCTGCACCAAGTCTCCAGGATATGGCTTTGGATGAACCTGAAATTATTCGCCAGGGCTCCCGCTTCGGTGTTCGACTGAAGGCTGTCGCGCCAAGTATCCATATGATCAAAGTAGATGTCCATTCCGAATTTGCACCGATTATCGGCACAGAGAAGCAAAGCGAAGAGCTTGTTCGATATCTGATGCAGGACTTCGAGGAGGATCCGCTTTCAATCTGGGATTCAGACATCTTCGGTCGCTCCCTGAATAGCATCGTACGAGAAGGTATTCAAGGTAAAATTAGCTTGATGCCGGAAAATGCCAGATATAAATTAAAAGAAACTCTGGAAAGAATTATTAACGAAGGATCGGGCGGATTAATAGCGATCATTCTATGAGCGGCAAATGAGCCGCTTTATTTTTTTGTCAAATATTATGCTGAAATGCGATAAATTTAAGGATTTCTGGCGTTTTGTGTTGAATTATGACGCTAAGTCGTATATTATAAGCGTTGATATCGCAACATGAGCGGTATTGATAGGTATAAAACCTATCTTTATGGTGAACAAATGATAGCAAATGCTATTGTCTTACTGTTCAAGGTAATGTCAGGGAGGTGTAATTATGAACAAAACAGATCTTATCAATACTGTTGCTGAGAAAAGCGATCTTTCTAAAAAGGATGCTACGAAAGCTGTTGACGCGGTTTTCGATTCAATCATGGATTCTCTTAAACAAGGTGACAAAGTACAATTGATCGGTTTCGGCAACTTCGAAGTACGCGAGCGTGCTGCACGTAAAGGCCGTAACCCGCAAACTGGGAATGAAATCGAAATCCCAGCAAGCAAAGTGCCAGCGTTCAAAGCCGGCAAGGCCCTTAAGGATAACGTGAAGTAATTACATATGGGCTAGGATGAGGGATGCCTGACTACATCAGGTGTCCCTCATTTTTATTTGACAAGCTTGCATACAAGACGAATTAGGACTTGCTATGTTATAATACTTTTTATACAGTTTGAAATACGAAAAAGGGCGCAGGTGATTGTTTTGTCCTATGCATCCACGGAAGAGCTACACACACTACGAAATAAAATAGAGAAGCGCATGCAGCAGGATTATCTGGACAAGAATACGGAAGCGCCATTCTTGGATGAGAATAAACTGCTGCTATTGCAGACGCTATTTGGTCAAACGAACCTGCCCGATAAGCAGCAGACAGACTATACGATCACTATCATGCTGATCCAGATGGCGCTGGATACGCACGATAAAGTGATTGTTACTACCAAAACCGACGAGACAGCTGATGAACGGAAGAACCGACAGCTGACCGTTTTAGCCGGTACTTATTACAGTGCGCTGTATTATCAGATACTTGCTGGCTTAGAAGAGATTGATATGGTGGCCTTATTAGCGACTAGTATCAAGGAAATCAATGAACAGAAGATGTCACTTCATTATGACGCGACAACGTCTGAAGCATTTTTCAAAAAGCTTGGACAGCTGGAGGGCTGCTTATTCCGAACAGCAGCTTCCCGTTTTATTGATACAGCAAGACTTGATCCGCTGGATGACTATTGCTTGATAAGCAGACTACAGCAGGAAGTCAGAGAAGAAAATCAAACTTCCCTGCTCGTAAAGCTTGCTTCGATCATCGAAATGGAACAGAGCGGACTGACTGTTATGCAGGTGATACAACAGGAGATAGAAGCTGCTAAACGCAGGCTTCTAGCAGGGCTGGATACACTGCCGCCAGCTTTTGCGAAGCTATCCCGTAAGCTGCTGCTTCAGGGGAATCGGCAGGAAGAGTTATTTCTGGAAGAAGGGTAATTATGGCACAAGAAACGAAAGAACAGCGTGTACATCACGTTTTCGAAAAGATATACGATCGCTATGATTTTATGAACTCTGTCATTTCCTTCAGGCGTCACCGTGCTTGGAGACGGAGTGTGATGAAGAAAATGCAGGTACAGCCAGGAGATTCAGCTTTAGATGTATGCTGCGGAACTGGTGACTGGTCCTTTTCTCTTGCTAAGGCTGTTGGTCCGAAAGGGCGAGTAACAGGTCTTGATTTCAGCAAGAATATGCTTTCAGTAGCAGAAAAGAAAAACACGGAAAAGTCAATTGAGCAGTTATCGTTCACTTGGGGAAATGCGATGGAGCTGCCGTTTGAGGATAATTCTTTTGATTTCGTGACCATCGGCTTCGGCCTGCGGAATGTTCCTGATTATCTCCAAGTATTAAAGGAGATGTATCGGGTCGTTAAGCCTGGTGGCAAAGTGGTTTGCCTGGAAACATCACAGCCGACAATGTTCGGTTTCAAACAAGTATATTATTTTTATTTCAAACGAATCATGCCAGTATTAGGTAAGCTTCTGGCGAAAAGTTATGATGAATACAGCTGGCTGCAGGAGTCTGCAAAGGATTTCCCAGGTAAGAAGGAGCTTCGCGGGCTTTTCCAGCAAGCTGGGCTGACGAATGTGAAGATTAAGACATATACAGGCGGCGTAGCAGCTATGCATATGGGAGAGAAGCCGGCAGTCAGGGACTGACTGGTAATATGTCTGGACGGATGAAGGTGACGTGAATGAAATTACCGATGATCTACTCATATTTAAAAAAGGACTTGGACAGAATCGAAGATGCGATGACCAACACGATTCGCGCGGAGCATCCTGTCCTGGAGGATGCGTCGGTACAGCTTCTCCGTGCCGGTGGCAAGAGAATACGACCGGTTTTTGTTTTGCTGAGCGGTAAGTTTGGCACATATGAATTGCCCCGGATACAAACAGTTGCCGTCGCACTCGAATTGATCCATATGGCTTCGCTTGTTCATGATGATGTTATTGACGATGCGGAACTCCGACGAGGAAAACCGACCGTGAAGGCAAAATGGGACAACAAAGTGGCCATGTATGCAGGTGATTACATCTTCGCTCGTTCCCTTGAATACCTTTCTAAGCTGGAAGAACCAAGGGCACACCAGATCCTCGCTCATACAATTGTCGAGCTGTGTGTTGGCGAAGTGGAACAGATTCGGGATAAATACCGGATTGAACAGCACTTGAAGGATTACCTTCGACGCATTCGCCGTAAGACAGCGATTCTCATCGCAGCAAGTGCTCGGCTCGGGGCAATTGCATCTGGTGCGCCGCTCGAATATGAGCGGGCATTGTATCGGTATGGGTATTACGTGGGAATGAGTTATCAGATCATTGATGATGTACTCGATTTCACTGCATCTGAAGCGGATTTAGGCAAACCGGCCGGCGGTGATTTACTGCAGGGGAATATGACACTTCCGGCTTTATTGGCATGCGAAGATCGCTTCTTCAAAGAGCGGCTTACGCAAGCATTTCACAATACCGAAGCATTGGACCAAGAAGCTTTGCAGCCATTTATCCAGCACATTAAAACTTCAGACAGCATCAAGCGATCGTTGGAAATCAGTGACCGCTACTTACAGAAAGCATATCAGGAATTGGATAAATTGCCGCCAACAAGAGATCGTAATACACTGAAACAAATTGCTAGACATATAGGTAAGCGCAGCTCCTGATTGTAAAACGCTTACATTACTGGTATGATGACAGTAAAGTTCATAAAAGGGAGCTAGAATTAGTATGGAAAAAACATTTTTGATGGTTAAGCCGGATGGCGTACAACGTGGATTGATTGGTGAAATCGTAACAAGATTTGAAAAGAAGGGCTTAAAGCTTCTGGCAGGTAAGATAATGTTCGTGACAGAAGAGCAAGCGAAGACGCATTACATAGAACATGAAAGCAAACCCTTCTTTGGTTCGTTAATCAGCTATATTACATCCGGTCCGGTATTTGCTATGGTTTGGGAAGGCAAGGATAGCGTCGCATTAACAAGAAGTATGATTGGGGCGACTAAACCAACAGATGCAGCACCAGGTACGATCAGAGGCGATTACGCAGTTGAAATGAGCCGTAATCTTATTCATGGTTCTGACAGTGTGGAAAGTGCTGAACGGGAAATCGCAAACATGTTTAAAGCCGATGAACTGGTTTCTTATGAACAAGCAACAGCTAAATGGCTATATGAATAAATGAAAAATGCAGGCAGACTTGCCTGCATTTTTTTGTTATTTTCTTCTACCCACAATACTCTATATACAGTAAAATAGAACTAGATACATATAGACAGGGGAACATGACGTGGCAGCAGATTATGATTACTTTGTACAGCAAATCAAAACAAATACGGGTATCGACTTATCTCAATATAAAGAAGCGCAGATGCTAAGGCGTTTGACGACTCTTCGAGAAAAGAAAGGCTTTAAGGATTTTAAGGCTTATTTCCATGCAATCAACGGTGACGCAGCTCTGATGGACGAGTTCCTGGATCGCATGACCATCAATGTTTCTGAATTTTACCGTAATTATCAGCGGTGGGAAGTGTTAGAGCGACGCATCCTTCCTGAACTGCTTAAGAAGAAGAAGCCGCTGAAAATATGGAGTGCTGCTTGCTCTACGGGTGAAGAACCATATACATTAGCTATCCTTTTGGATCGTTACGCTAAAGGGACTTCGTACACAATTCACGCAACTGACTTGGATCAGCGCGTGCTGGAAACCGCAAAGGTTGGAAAGTATAACGAAAGGGCATTGAAAGAAATGCCAGCGGCAATCAAATCCGCGTATTTCAACCAAGACGGATCTGTATTCCAAATAAAAGATGAATTAAAGCAGCATATCCAATTCAAACAGCATAATCTGCTGGCGGATACTTACGATACGAACTACGATTTAATTATTTGCCGGAATGTGCTTATTTACTTCACAGAAGAAGCGAAGGCAGATATTTATCACAAATTCAGTAAATCACTGGCACCTAATAGTTATCTTTTTGTCGGAAGTACTGAGCAGATATTCAATCCGAATGTTTATGGCCTAGGGGCTGTGGATACATTCTTCTATCAAAAACAAAAAACAGACTAGGATAACTCCTAGTCTGTTTTCTCATTCTTTTATCCGTACTATTTTTGATACATGTTTATTGACGAATGCTGGAAGAAAGAAAGAGATAGCAAATACTAAAGAAAAAGCGATGATCCATGCGCGCAGCCAGTTCGAAAGCTGGAATGCATGTAATCCCGAATTAACAGCTGTTAATGTGAAAGAAATAATAGCGGTCATAATGGCAGCAGTGACAGCGCCGCAAAGAGCGCGGTGAATTTTAGAATTGACAATCATGTTCGTACTCCTTTTGTAACTAATCTCCAATAATTATATATTATCTTCAAAAGTTGTCAAATGAATTAAATGACGTATAATGAGGCTAAAGCTGCATGGAGGAGGCAGGATTCTAAATGGATGAAATTGATTATGAATTGCTGCGTCAGATGGCTGTAACCATAGGGGACGCAGCTAGAATTACTGATATCCCTATACGAAAGCTTAGATACTGGGAAGATAAAGGTTATATAGATAGTGTAGAGGAAAAAACGAATACAACAAGACGATTTGATTATTATATGATCAAGAAAATTGTTCTTATGAAGGAATTACTGGAAGATGGTTATACCGTAGAGGCTGCCTCTAACAAAGCGGAAACCGGTCTTAGCACACTGCGTCATGTATTTAATGAACGCAGCAGTAAATATTGATAAGATACAGCTCAAAAATATTGTCAGAATAGTTCCCACTTAAGAAACAAGTTATGTTATAGTAATTAAAATTACAAAGAATAGAGACAACGGAGGAATATACATGCGCTACTTAACTGCAGGTGAATCACATGGTAAACAGCTTACAACAATTGTAGAAGGTGTTCCTTCCTATTTACCGTTGACTACCGATGATATCAACGAATCCTTGCTTGAAAGACAGAAAGGCCACGGCCGGGGCAAGCGAATGCAGATTGAAAAAGATTTGGTTGATATTGTAGGCGGAGTCCGTCATGGATATACACTAGGTTCGCCTATCGCACTTGTTATACATAATGATGATTTCAAGCACTGGATAGATGTAATGGGCGAGGATCCAGTCGAAGATCCTCAAGCTGTCCGTCGTATTGTTTCACGTCCAAGACCAGGACATGCAGATTTAAATGGAGCCTTAAAATACGGCCACCGCGACATGCGGAATGTATTGGAGCGTTCATCGGCACGTGAAACAGCAGCACGCGTGGCAGCTGGTGCTGTAGCTAAAAAACTTCTAGCTGAATTGGATATCAATATTGTCGGCTATACAAAAGAAATTGCCGGCATTAAAGCAGTTGAGTTTCCAGATTATACATATGAAGAAAGAGATAGTATATCGAAAGCATCGTCTGTACGCTGCCTTGATCCACAAGCTGCAGAACAAATGGTAACTGCGATTGATCAAGCAAAGAAAGACGGAGATTCTATCGGCGGTGTTGTGGAAGTTTTCGTAGAAGGTCTGCCAGCAGGCATTGGCTCTTATGTTCATTATGACCGAAAACTTGATGGACGTATTGCGGGAGCAGTAGCGAGCATCAATGCATTCAAAGGTGTTGAATTCGGAATCGGCTTTGAAGCAGCCAGACTGCCAGGAAGCCAAGTACATGATGAAATTGCATGGGACAAAGAAAATGGCTATTACCGCAAAACGAACCGTCTAGGTGGATTGGAAGGCGGTATGACAACAGGTATGCCACTTGTTGTAAAGGGTGTAATGAAACCAATCCCTACTCTTTATAAACCGCTTCAAAGTGTGGATATAGAGACGAAGGAACCATTCAATGCAAGCATCGAACGTTCAGATAGCTGTGCCGTTCCGGCAGCAGCGCTTGTGATGGAGCATGTAGTGGCTTTTGAGATAGCGAAAGCGACTCTTGAACAATTTCCTCATGATCAGTTTCCGAAGCTTCAGGAAGCGATCAAAAATTACCGGGAAGAAATCCGGGTGTTCTAATGGAACAGATTACAGTAAAAGCGAGTCAGTCTAGTTACAAAGTTTCTGTAGGCGCAGGTATCAGACATAAATTGTCTGATTTTCTGCCCAAGTCCTATCAAAATGTATTTGTAGTAACCGATACGAGCATTGCTCCTCATTATCTGGATGATTATGTATCTTCGCTTCTGCCAGATGCAAAGATAACAAAGAAAATTATCGAGCCAGGGGAATCAGCAAAAAGCAAGGATGTTTATTTCAACATTCTTGATAGTATGTTTGAGGCAGAGCTTGACCGGAAGGCACTTGTGCTTGCTTTAGGCGGCGGTGTTATCGGTGACTTGGCAGGATTTGTAGCAAGTACATATATGCGAGGAATTGATTTCGTTCAACTTCCGACAACCATCCTTGCGCATGATTCGAGTGTTGGCGGTAAGGTTGCAATCAATCATGAAACTGGTAAAAATCTAATTGGAAGCTTCTATCCTCCTGTTGCCGTTGTCTATGATGTTGACACTATTACCACACTTCCGGAAAAGGAAGTACGAAGTGGTTATGCTGAGCTGATAAAAGAAGCTTATATCGGAAACGCTGATTTCCTTAGCCAGCTGCTTGAACGAGAAAAACTAGACAAAGAAAATCAGGAACAGCTGATTCAGGACTTATCTTTAGGAATCCAGGTGAAAACGAAAATCGTTGAAGCGGATGAAAAAGAAAATGACCTTCGCAAGTTTCTAAATCTGGGTCATACACTCGGTCACGCTATTGAAGCTGAAGCAGGCTATGGCACATTTACTCACGGCGAAGCTGTCGCGATCGGTATGCTGTTTGCTTTAGAATTGAGTGAGAATAGATTTGGAGCTGATCTGCGTTTAGGCGAATTTCGCAGTTGGATGGAACGAAACAATTATCCTATGCATCTACCAGATCTCTCTGCCGAAAGACTAGTTAAGAGGATGCAAATGGATAAGAAGTCAGAGAACAAGGAAGTTCATATGGTGCTTCTTCGGGAAATCGGAGAGCCGGTGACGGAAAAAGTCGATCATGACACGCTTCATGACGCTGTTATATCATTCCTTGAGAGGTTGAGCTGAACATGATACGAGGGTTTAGAGGAGCCACAACAGTAGCAGATAACGAAGAAAAGCAAATTATTGAAGCAACTGCAGCTATGCTGGATGAAATGGTCACAAAGAATGCCATAGATTCTGAGGATGTTGTCCAAGTACTCATTTCGGCAACCCCCGATTTGACAAAAACATTCCCCGCAAAAGCATTGCGAGTTTTTCGTGATGATTGGACATATGTACCTGTTATGTGTATGCAGGAGCTTTCAATCGAGGGCGGCTTGCCGAAATGCATCCGCGTAATGCTGACAGCACGCACTGACTTGGCACAGCAAGACATTCATCACGTTTATCACGAGGAAGCAATTAAGTTACGTCCCGACTTAAAGGAGGAGCATCAATGAGAGCAAAACAGATTTTGAATGAATTGACAGCTTACAAACCAGGAAAACCGATGGAAGAGGTTCGAAAGGAATTTGGATTGGACCGAATCGTAAAACTTGCATCAAATGAAAATCCATACGGCTTTTCAGCTAAGGTAAAAGAGGCTTTGCCGACATTCGCAGACGAACAGGAGATCTATCCGGATGGATATGGTACAGCGTTGAAGGAAAAATTGGCAAAACATTTTGGTGTAGGCTTAGATCAGCTTGTTCTCGGAGCAGGCTCAGATGAAATCATTATGATGCTTTGCCGTACTTTCCTTGCGCCCGGGCTTAACACGGTAATGGCACATCCTTCTTTCTCTCAATACCCGCATCACGCTTTGATCGAAGGAGCAGAGGTCCGAGCGATTGAAACGAAGAACGGATTCCATGACCTTCCAGCTATGCTAGAAGCAATTGATGAGAAAACAGGTATTGTTTGGCTGTGTACACCGAACAATCCAACAGGAAACCATATTGCTAAAACTGACTTTGAAAACTTCCTTCGCCAAGTTCCGAAAGAAGTACTTGTAGTAGCGGATGAGGCTTATGTCGAGTTTCTGGAAACAGATGACTACTTTGACACACTAGCTGCTTTGAGTGATTATCCGAATTTAATGACGCTTCGTACGTTCTCTAAAGCATATGGACTTGCTGCATTGCGTGTTGGATACGGAATCGGTCATCCGGAAGTTATCCATAAGATTAACGTTGTAAGAAGTCCGTTCAATAATACGACGATTGCACAAAAAGCAGCGATTGTAGCACTTGATGACCAGGAGTTCATCAAGGATTCCATCGCAAAGAATAACCAAGTGAAGCATAATTTCCTTGCATTCTGTGATGCTCACCAAATTAAGTATTATGAGTCTCACACAAACTTCGTGTTGATATATGATTTGCCTGTAAGCGGAGATGCTGTTTTCCAGCATATGCTTTCCAAAGGCTTCATCATCCGTTCCGGAGATGCTCTTGGTATTCCGAACAGCGTCCGAATTACAATCGGTAATGAAAAAGATATGACTGAATTCACTGTATTGCTTGATCAATTCCTAACTAGCGTGAAAGAGAGCTAAGATGGAGACAGTCGTTATCGCTGGATTAGGTTTGATCGGCGGCTCGCTAGCTCGTAATATACAAACACACAAGGAAGTTCATCTTATAGGAGTAGATCAAAGGGAAACTACCCTTGAATATGCACTAAAGCATAAGATCATTGATGAAGCATCGTCTTCTTTCCAGGAAGCTGCACATAAAGCAGATATAATTATACTGGCTGCACCAGTTTCTAAGTCTGTTGAATTGCTACAAGAACTTGATAACATGAAGCTGGAAAAAGACGTGCTTGTAACGGATGTTTCTTCGGTTAAAGGTCCGATTTTTGAGCAGGCGGCATCACTTCAGTCCGACAAGGTATTCTTCGTAGGCGGCCATCCAATGGCTGGATCCCATAAACATGGCATCGAGGCTTCAAAAGCTCATTTGTTTGAGAATGCTATTTATGTTCTGACACCTGTACAACGGGCTAAAGAAAGTGATATTAAGCGGGTGGAAAACCTGCTTGATGGTACGAAAAGTACGTTTATTACATTATCTGCAGAAGAGCATGATGAGATGACCGGAGTTGTTTCTCATTTTCCGCATCTGATTGCATCCGCTTTAGTGCAGCAGGCAAAGAAATGGGAAGCCAAACATAGCTTTCTGCCGAAGCTCGCTGCAGGCGGATTTCGTGATATCACTCGAATTGCTTCGAGCAATCCCGGCATGTGGCAAGACATTTTCTTTCAGAACAAAGAGAAGATGGGAATGCTGCTTGACGACTGGATAGAGGAAATGCAGGCTTTCCGAAAGCTTTTGGCGGAAGACCAGGGACAGCAGATTCATACTTACTTGGAAGAAGCTAAGCAATACCGGGACGGTTTGGAACCTCGGAAAAAAGGTGCAATCCCAGGGTACTACGATTTGTATGTTGATATAACTGATAGGCCGGGAGCTTTGCAAAAAGTACTTACCAATGTCGCCGATGCAGGCTTGAGTATCGTAAATATTCAAATACTCGAGCTTCGTGAGGGACTGACAGGTGTTCTTCGTCTCAGCTTTTCAGATCAGAAAATTCAGCTGAAGGCTAAAGGCGTACTGGAAGTTTTCGGTTATGAAGTGAAGATAGAAGATTGAAGGTGAAAGCAGTGACAGATGTACAACTCAATCCGACAGCAAAGGGACTTTCCGGTTCAGTTACAGTTCCAGGCGATAAATCGGTTTCCCACCGAAGCATCATTTTTGGTGCTTTGGCCAAGGGGAAAACTACTGTCCGTCATTTCCTGACTGGAGAGGATTGTCTTCGGACGATAGATGCTTTCCGAGCGCTTGGCGTCTCGATTGAGCAGGACGGAGACACAGTTATTATTGATAGCGCTGGTAAAGACAGTTTCAAAGAACCGACAGTTCCGATTTACTTTGGAAATTCCGGAACAACAGCTCGGCTTCTGCTCGGTGTTTTTGCAGCTTTACCATTTCATATAACAGCATATGGAGATGCATCCCTTACTAAACGTCCGATGGATCGTGTTGTTATTCCTTTGCGTCAAATGGGTGCAAAAATTAATGGACGTGAACAAGGAAAATACTTGCCGCTGGCCATTGATGGACAAAAGCTTTCAGCTCTTACTTACCATACACCAGTCAAAAGTGCACAAGTGAAATCTGCTTTGCTGCTTGCGGGTTTGTTAGCTGAAGGTGAAACGCGGATTTCAGAAGATGTGAAGACTAGGGATCATACCGAACAAATGCTCAAAAGCTTCGGAGCGAACGTTGATGTAGCAGGAACGACAGTCACGGTTCAAGGCGGTCAGCAGCTCATCGGCACAGATGTTTATGTTCCCGGGGATATTTCCTCGGCTGCCTTCTTTTTGGTTGCTGCATGTCTTGTGCCCGGCAGTGAAATCGTACTAACTAATACCGGCTTGAATGACACACGTACCGGTATTTTGGATGTGCTGAAGCAAATGGGTGCTGATATGCAAATCAAAGAGCATGACATTCAAGCTGGAGAGCGAATCGGAGATATCACGATACGATATCGTCCTTTGAAAGGTACAGAGATTGGCGGGGACATCATACCACGGCTTATCGATGAGCTGCCAATCCTTGCATTGCTGGCAACGCAAGCTGATGGGGAGACAATCATCAAAGATGCGGAAGAACTTCGGTACAAGGAAACGGATCGTATCGAAGCGATTGCAGCTACACTGCGGAGCTTTGGTACAGAGGTCGAATTAACACCAGATGGAATGAGAATTCCAGGCAATCAACCTCTCAAAGGTGCAAATGCTGATTCCTTCGGTGATCACCGAATCGGAATGATGATTGCTATTGCCAGTTTGGTTGCAAACGGGGATACAATCCTTGGAGATGCAGACAGCATCAATATCTCTTACCCAACATTTTTTGAAGATCTTCGTGCGCTGCAAAATTGAATATGTCTGATTCCCAACCGGGAATCAGACTTTTTTGCTGTTCTAAAGCTATTGCTTTAGGTTACACTGAAGACAGATGGAAAAGCCGAGAGGCGTGTAAATAGAAGGAAGTGTGAAAAAAATGGAAGAAATAAGAAAAGCAATAACACATATGGAAAATGATCAACCGCAAGAAGCAGTGGATACATTGGAGGCTTACTTGCCGGGTGCCAATGAAGAAGAAAAGTTCACGATAGCTGAATTATACATGCAATGGGGTATGCATGAAGAAGCAAGAGCAGTCCTGCTTCAGCTGGAGCAAATGTTCCCGGATGAGATGGAACTTAAAATGATGCTAGCTGAACTTTTCATTGATTTGAATGAAGATCAGGAAGCAATCGATAAGCTTGATCAGATTGTGGAGGATGAGGACTATTTTGTCCCAGCTCAGATGCAGCTTGCTGATTTGTATGAAGCGCAAGGTTTGTTCGAAGTGGCGGAGCAAAAACTATTGGCAGCAAAACGATTCGATCCTTCCGAGCCTGTTATTGACTTGGCATTAGGAGAGCTCGCTTTATCGACCGCATCTTATTTAAAGGCAATCACTTATTATGAAAAAGTTTACGAAAAGCAGACTGTTATGGGTGATATCGACATCGCACTTCGCCTTGCGGAAGCTTATGCAGCTACAGGTGAATTCGAAAAAGCATTGACTTACTATCAGGAAACAGACGTGGATGACGTAGAACAGCTGTTTAGCTTTGGTTTCACTGCCTTCAAGCTATCCAGATACGATATTGCTATCAGTACTTGGGAAAAACTCCTCAAAGAGGAAGCGGATTATCTTTCGGTTTATGAATATCTTGCCAAGGCCTATGAAGAAGAGGGCTTGATGGAGAAGGCATTCGAAACGGCTGAAAAAGGATTGGCATTGGATGAGTATAATCAAAAGCTCTATTTCACTGCAGGCCGTCTTGCGAGACAGCTTGGCAAAAATGATCGAAGCTACTTCCTGATCCGTCATGCTATTGCGCTCGACCCAGGATATAAAGAAGCAATACTCTATTTGATTGAGAATTTCAAGCTGGATGAAGACCACGAGGCGATCATCGAGTTATTGACACATATCTTGGAAACTGATGAAGAAGATGCAGCATACCGTTGGGAGCTTGCACGTGCCTATAATGAAACTGAAACTTTTGATGAGGCATTAAAAGCATACAGGGAAGCATATACTAACTTCAAAGATGATAGCGATTTTCTAAAAGAATACGGATATTTCCTATTGGAGGAAGGGAGGATGCAAGAGGCTGTCGAAATACTAAAAGAGTATCTTCGTCTGGAGCCATCAGATATCGAAGTAGAAGAGAATATCAACCGGCTCTTGTCTCAATAAATGCATTGAATTGAAATCATTTCGCTTTCTGGGAGGGGGCACATATGAATATTTCCGTTACCATGCAGGATAAGAAGACGTTCATTCGCTGGTTCTTAGATAATTACCAATTGAAGCGCAGGGAAAGTGTCTGGATCTTGAACTACTTGATCAATCATGATTCATTTCTTGATAATGTGCATTTCATCCGTGAAGCAAGGTTCAGTCCCAGAGGAATCATCATATCCGCCCATTGTTCCGAAGAAGTACCGTTCCGTTTTTACAAGGACAACATCGTTACAACAGATGCAGAGAAATCATTCCATGATATTCGCATGAACAAGAAAGACCCAGTCTATATTCAACTCAATTTCAAGAACTCTCATCAAAGTATGGAGTATGTCGCGGTGCTGGAAGACAATCCTTTCTTGCCGGAAGATCATTACGTAACAAAAGAGGACCGGCAGCTGGCAACGAAGCTTCTAGATGCATCACATTATCAATACAAGAAGAAGAAGCTGCAAGAAGCAATTGATTTGGCTCTTGATAAGAGAGATGAAAGTAAATTTCAGCTGCTTAGCAGGGCTATGCGTCAATTGAAAGAAGAGGCTGAAGATAAGATTGAAAACATATAACGAGATGCGCTGTCATAGCGCATCTATTTT
Organism: Terribacillus saccharophilus; assembly: GCA_900110015.1. Taxonomy (GTDB): domain Bacteria; phylum Bacillota; class Bacilli; order Bacillales; family Amphibacillaceae; genus Terribacillus; species Terribacillus saccharophilus. Next base: position 540,603 of record FOCD01000001.1, read on the forward strand.
TTATCTTTCTTGTTAAAAGTATCAATAGAAAAGAAGGTTTCTGCTAAAATAAAGTGACTGCTTTTAAATGAGCAGATCAGAATACATAATAGAACTGAAAGGATAAGCACATCATGTATCATCTTTTATTCCATCGTTACAGCATCATGTTATTGTTTATCATCAATCTTTTTGGAACGATATACGGGTATATTTGGTATGGCTGGCAGCTCGAAATAACTCCAGCGATTTTCCTGCCTTTTGTTCCGGACAGCCCAACAGCAAGTCTCTTTTTCACGATTTTTCTAGGTTTATTTTTGATTGGAAAACAGAATGGTTATATCGAAGCACTAGCTATTGTTTCATTATTTAAATATGGCATATGGGCTGTTGTGATGAACCTTCTCACTTTAGCCGTAAATGGCTCACTCTCCTGGCAAGGGTATATGCTGATTGCCTCCCATTTAGCAATGGCTGTACAAGGCATTTTGTATGCACCGCTTTATCGAGTGAAACTGCGGCATCTTGCAGTGGCTGCCATCGTAGTCTTGCACAATGATATTATCGATTATGTTTTTGGTATGATGCCGATTTACGGTAATCTGATGGATCACATGCAAGTGATAGGCTATTTCACTTTCTGGCTGAGTATTGTATCCATTATAGTCGGTTATTTAGTCACACAGCGGAACTCATTAAGAAACAAAAACTAATAAGGCGGATACCGACATACGCAACTGTTTTATCGCATAGGCTGTAGGAACATCTAAAAAAGAGGGGATGCTTATGAAAAAGCTGCTTCTCGTCATTGTTCTGACAGCCTCTTTTTTTGTACTTGCTAACCTAGCTGAATTGCTGCTGCAGCCGCATACAGAGGCACTGTCGTCATCTTCCGACAAAGTAGGTCAAACGTTTGATCAACGGTTTGAATCGTTGCCTGCACATTTGTACAGTGTTTCCGTGCCCGATAAAAACAGTTATGGAACAGGACGATTCTGGGGAATACTTGGTATTAGTGCAAGCATTGTAGGGACACTTGTGTATGTTGGCTATAAGAAGTATCGAGCTGAAAATGACAAAAGTGTGAACAACGATCCTAATAGTTGATTTTTTTCGAATTTTTGACTAAAATTGACCTTAATAAGTTCCAAATACTTTTACGGAGGAATGTATATGTCACTAGGTGCTTATATAATCTATATAGCACTTCTTCTGATTATCCCTTTATGGGCTCAATCGAAGGTGAAAAGCACGTATAAGAAGTATTCGAAAGTTGAAACGTCATCTCTAATGACTGGTGCACAGGTCGCAAGAAAGATTTTAGATGACAATGGTATATATGATGTGCAAATCGAAGAAACACGCGGAATGTTGTCTGACCATTACGACCCGCGTAACAAAGTGGTTCGTCTATCAACAGACAACTACCATGGTCATTCTATGGCAGCAGCAGCCGTTTCTGCCCACGAAGTAGGACACGCAATTCAGGATGCAGAAAGCTACGGATTCCTTAAATTCCGTACTGCACTTGCTCCAGCAGCTGCATGGGGTAACAATCTGTCCTTCTTCCTTATCATAGCAGGTGCTATCTTTGGATCCCTGCAATTCATCGGAATTGGTATTGCGTTCTTTGCTATCGCAGTATTGTTCCAGGTTGTCACACTGCCGGTAGAGTTTAACGCATCTAACCGCGCGATGACACAGCTCGTATCTACGGGTATCATCCGGAACGATGAAGAGCGCTCTACGAAAAAAGTTTTGAATGCAGCAGCAATGACTTACGTTGCAGCGGCTCTAGTAGCTGTAGCTGAGCTTGTGCGCTTCATCCTTATGTTCTTTGTCGGTAATAACGAAGATTAAAAAAAGGCATCCCGAGGGATGCCTTTTTTATTGTGTCTGAATGACCTTGATGAGTTCTCGTAGATAGTCTGGCAGATCGGGCGGTCGTCTGCTGCTTACAATGTGGCCGTCCACAATAACTGCTTCATCATGCCAGATGGCTCCGGCATTTGTCATGTCATCTTTAATCCCTGGTGTGCTCGTGACATTGACACCTTCCAGAATACCTGCAGAGATCAACACCCAGCCAGCGTGGCAGATTTGACCGATTGGTTTCTTATGGGTGTGGAAATGACGAGTGATTTCTAATACGCTATGATAGCGGCGTAATTTATCCGGCGACCAGCCGCCTGGGACTAGCAATGCATCATAATCACTCGGAATGACTTCATCAAATGTTACATCTGAAGTTGCGGGGACACCATATTTGCCTTTGTAGATTGTATTGGCAGCTTCGCCTGCCAAATGAACTTCCGCTCCAGCTTCACGAAGTCTCAAGATGGGATACCATAGCTCCAGATCCTCAAAATCTTCACTTACAAATGAAAGTATTTTCTTACCAGTAAGCTCCATGATCTCACCTCTTTCGTTTATTCTTTTCCACTTTACCAATTCAATCGTAAAAATGCATGCAATACGCTAGTCTGTATGATAAGGCTTTTTGTTTTCGTCTAGTGTAAAACCTTCACCCATTACATCATGCACCTCGCTAAGAGCGACGAAGGCATGTGGATCGACTGCAGTGATGATCGCTTTCAGTCTGACAATTTCATTCCGTGCGACAACACAATACAGTACATCGCGCTTTTCACCGGTAAAGCTGCCTCTGCCATCAAGAACAGTAACACCTCGGTCCATTTGTTTTAATATCTGATTGGCGATATCTGCACTTTGGCTGGAAATGATGGTCGCACCTCTTGCCGAGTAGGCGCCTTCTTGAATAAAGTCGATAACTCTCGCTCCTACGAAGACTGCAACGAGTGTATACATCCCTCGGATCAGATCAAGATAGGTAAGGACTGATGTAATAATAACAACAGCGTCAAAGAGAAACATTGTCCGCCCCATTGTCCAACCAGCATATTTGTTAGCCAGACGAGCAATGATGTCGACTCCGCCGGTAGTACCTCCGAAGCGGAAGATGATACCGAGTCCGACACCGATGAACACCCCTGCTAAAAGTGAGGCAATCAGCAAGTCATCTCCTAAATTAATAGCAAAGGAATATGTCTGGAACAAACGCAGGAATAGAGACACAGCTACTGTCCCGATTATTGTATATACGAAAGTTGTACGGCCAAGGAATTTCCAGCCGATTAGAAACAGCGGAATGTTCAACACCAGATTCATAATAGCTGGATCCCAATCAAATTCAAAAAGTAAAATAAGCGTTATCCCGGTGAATCCGCCTTCACCAAGTTTATTGGCTATATTGAAATGAACAATACCGAACGAAAAAATGGCCGCGCCTAACAGAATGAACAAAATGTTCTTTATACGCAGTCTAAACATAATCTACCTCCTAAGATGACAATTCCTTCTATATTATAGACAACTATGCCTTTAGCTACAAATTTGCCCAATAGGTAAAAACATTTGTCAAATGCCGTATTTTTAAGCTAACATGGTAATGATATAGCGAAAGGAAGATCGCGCATGAATTCTACATATACAACAAAGGAAATACAAGAACGTGTTGACGCTTATATTTCCCAATTCAAAGAAGGTTATTTTTCACCGCTCAGTATGCTTGCTAGAATGACGGAAGAAGTCGGAGAGCTTGCAAGGGAAGTGAACCATACATATGGCGAAAAGCCGAAAAAAGCTAGTGAAGATGCAAATACAATAGAAGATGAACTCGGAGATATTATTTTCGTGATGACATGCTTTGCTAATTCCCTAAATATTGATTTGTCGGAAGCATTCGAGAAATCGATGACAAAATTCGAAACAAGGGATAAAGACAGATGGACGAAGAAGACACAGGAGGATCTACATAATGGCTAAAGATACGATCAGAATTATTGTAGCAGGACCAAGAGGACGTATGGGATCGGAAGCATTGCAGCTTATCGAACGGACAGCTCATTTTGAGCTAGTTGCAGCAATTGACCGAAAAAATGGAGGCAAGCGTGTCAGCGATATCGATGGTTTGACTGCAAGTGATGCTGTCATCTACGAAGACGCTGAAAAATGCTTGGATGAAGTGGAAGCCGATGTGCTTATCGACTTGACCATTCCAGAAACAGGCTACAAGCATATGAGACTTGCTATCGAACACGGTGTGCGTCCAGTAGTTGGTACATCTGGTTTTACAGAAGAACAAGTAAACGAATTAGAAAAGCTAAGTGAAGAAAAGGGCATAGGAGCTATTATTGCACCGAACTTTGCAATTGGCGCTGTGCTTATGATGCAATTTGCCAAACAAGCAGCAAAATATTTCCCAACAGTAGAAATCATCGAAAAGCATCATGATCAGAAACTAGACGCACCAAGCGGTACGGCTGTAAAAACAGCACAGCTGATTCAGGAAGTGCGCGAACCTGCTAAACAAGGACATCCGGATGAGAAAGAGACGATAGCAGGAGCTCGCGGTGCTGATGTAGACGGCATGCGAATCCATAGTGTACGGCTTCCAGGTCTTGTTGCCCACCAAGAGGTTATTTTCGGTGCACCAGGAGAGCAATTCACAGTTAAGCACGATAGTTTTAACCGCGCATCCTTTATGTCAGGTGTAGAACTGGCTGTAGACCGTGTCATGAAGATGGATGTACTTGCATACGGATTAGAAAATATATTGGAATGAGGCGTTAGACATGCATATTGCTTTAATTGCCCACGATAAGAAAAAACCTGAGATGGTCCGCTTTACGGTCGCATATAAAGAGATGCTGAAAAAACATACCTTGTATGCGACAGGAACAACTGGTACACGTATCATGGAAGCTACAAATTTGCCGGTGGAATTGTTCCTGTCAGGTCCGTTAGGTGGAGATCAGCAAATCGGCGCCAAAATAGCAACAAATCAAATGGACTTGATCATCTTCTTCCGGGATCCGCTCACTGCCCAGCCTCATGAACCTGATGTGAGTGCGCTAATGCGCCTTTGTGATGTGCATCGTATACCGCTAGCTACCAATTTGGCAGCAGCAGAGATTTTTATACGTGGATTAGATAGAGGCGATTTCGATTGGCGCAAGATCATTCGTGATCGTGAGCCGGAGCTATGAAAAAGCTAAAAATCGGAATTACTTGTTATCCGACGCTTGGCGGCTCCGGCGTCATTGCGACAGAACTCGGAAAAAAACTAGCTAAAAAGGGACATGACATTCACTTCATTACATCCAGTGTCCCTTTCCGGCTGGATATGCTGCTTCCGAATGTATTTTTCCATGAGGTCGAGATGAGTCATTATCCAGTATTTCAATACCCGCCATACGACTTAGTGCTAGCTAATAAAATGGCTGAAGTCATCGACGAGGAGCAGCTGGATATTTTGCATGTACATTATGCTGTACCACATGCTATATGTGCAATCCTGGCTAAGGCAATTGCCAAGCGTGATGTGAAAATCGTTACTACACTGCACGGTACGGACATTACGGTGCTTGGAATTGATAATGGGCTGCGCAAAATGATCATTCATGCGATCGAGGAAAGTGATGTCGTCACTGCCGTTTCACAAAGTCTTGTAGACCAAACAAGGGAAATGCTTGATGTCGCTAGTCCTATCGATGTTGTATACAATTTTGTAGATGAAGAAGTATACCAACCAACTGATGTGCGCGACATAAGAGAGCAGTTCGGTATCAAAGAAGATGAAAAGGTACTCGTACATATAAGCAATTTCCGTAAAGTGAAACGTGTACAGGATGTTGTACAGGTTTTTTCGTATGTACAGGAGAAATTACCTGCCAAGCTGATGCTGATTGGGGACGGTCCTGAGTATTCGGATATCCTGCGAGATGTGCAGCAGCGCGGCCTTGAAGATAAAGTCTTATTCCTAGGTAAGCAGAATAATGTTGCTGCGCTGTTAAATATGGCAGACATCATGCTGCTTCCTTCTGAAAAAGAGAGCTTCGGTTTGGTTCTCTTAGAAGCTATGGCCTGCGGGGTGCCGTGTATCGGAACGGATGTCGGTGGCATCCCAGAAGTAATACAGCACGGAAAGAATGGTTTTATATCGCAGCTAGGAGATGTGGAGCAGATGGGAGCATTTGCATTGGATTTGCTAACAGATGAAAAGCTGTGGCAGCGATTTTCCGAAGCATCCATCCGTTATGCAGAGAAAAACTTCCATTCTGATCAAATTGTCGCTCAATATGAAGCAATTTATGAAGAGGTTTTGCAATGAAGATATTTGAAAAAGCATTCCGAGTCATACAGGAGCTCGAGCAGTATGGTTATGAAGCATATCTTGTCGGAGGAGCGGTGAGGGATTACCTTATCGGCAAAGCTGTTGGTGATTTGGATATTGCAACGTCAGCAACACCGGATCAGGTAATGAAGGTCTTCGATAAGGTCATACCGATTGGAATTGAGCACGGAACCGTACTCGTACGTTTCGAGAAGGAAAGCTTCGAAATAACGACTTTCCGGACAGAAGGCGCGTATTCTGATTACCGGCATCCTGATAGCGTAAACTTTGTTACGGATGTTGCAGCTGATCTGGCTCGTCGTGATTACACAGTTAATGCGATTGCGATGGCCAGAACCGGGGAGTTAGTAGATCCTTTTGATGGCAGAAGTGCCATTGACAAGAAAGAGCTTGTAACTGTAGGCAAGGCCTTTGACCGTTTTCAAGAAGATCCGCTGCGTATGATGCGCGGTGTCCGTTTTGTATCACAGCTAGGGTACAATTTGGATCATGATGCACGAAAAGTGATGGAGAATCAGCGTCTGTGGTTGGCGCGTATTGCAATTGAGCGCGTAAGCATTGAAATGGAGAAATTAATCTCTGGTAAAGATGTGAAAACAGCTGTTCAGCTCTTACATGATACGGGATTATGGGAAGCAATGCCGATTTTTAAAGATCATCCTGAGCTGATGCGTGAGCTAGCTAAAAAAATCGAGCCTCTAGACAATTTGGCAGAATGGGTTGCCCTTTGTTCGTTACTTAGCGCAATACCAGTTCTTGATTGGGTAAAGAAATGGAAGCTGTCCAATGCTATCAAACAAGACGCTCAGCATTTAGTGCGCATACTTCAAAATAAGCTGGATGCTTGGGCAGTTTATCAGCTGCCAGTACATCTGGATGAGGGTTTTTGCCGGCTAGAGAAAATCTATAAAGAAAAAGATGTTCAAGATAACATATTATCCATTAGACATGCGCTCCCAATACGGAACAGTTCGGAACTGGCTATTTCTGGAGGAGATTTGACCAGCTGGTTTCCTGACAGAAAAAAAGGAAGCTGGATTCGTGATTTGCTGCTTGCTGTTGAAAAGGCTGTCGTTGAAAACAAGATTCCGAATGATAAAGCACAGCTGAAGGAGTGGGTTATTCATGGATACAACACGTAATCGTCTCATCAGAATCCTTCAGGATCATAAGACGTCGTATATTTCCGGCCAGAATCTGTCCGAACAGCTTGGTATCTCAAGGGCAGCAGTCTGGAAGCATATGAAAGCGCTAGAAGCAGACGGGTACGAGATAGATGCTGTTCCGCGTAAAGGATACCAAGTAAGACGATCGCCGGACAAACTCAGCAAAAATACGCTGAACTGGCAGCTGGATACCGAATGGATCGGACGTAAGATCATCTTTGAAGAAGAGCTTGATTCTACCCAAATTTTAGCCAAATCTTTGGCAGATCAAGGTGCAGTACATGGAACTGTTGTCATAGCTGACCAGCAGACTAGCGGTAAGGGAACAAAAGGGCGCAGCTGGCATTCTCCAGCTGGAACCGGTATATGGATGAGTTTAATCATCCGACCTGAATTTGGACCGAGGGAAGCAGCGCAGCTGACTTTGGCTGCAGCAGTTGCAATTACACGCGTATTCCGTCAAAACGATATTGATGCTGCTATTAAATGGCCGAACGACATCTATTTAGGTGGCAAGAAGCTTGCCGGAATCCTTACAGAGATGCAGGCGGAGCAGGATTATATTCAGCATATCGTACTGGGTATAGGAATCAATATCAATCAGACAATGTCTGAGATTGATCCGGATATTCGCAAGAAAGCAACGTCTTTGCGTATCGAGACAGATAAGGAATGGAAGCGGCAGGAACTTATTCATTTGATTTGGAAAGAGTTCGAGGATGTTTATTCGCTATACATAAATAAAGGTTTTCAAGATATACGGGACGAATGGATGCAGTATGCTTTGCGTCTGGGGCACCGAGTAAAAGCAGCTACACCCTCAGCTGTTTTTGAAGCAGTTTTCAGAGGCATTGGGGAAGACGGCGAGCTAATTCTTGAAAATGATGATGGCAGTACACAGCGCTTATATTCTGCTGAATTGGAATGGAAAGAGGAGTAATAAAATGAAAACAAGACTCGATTTTCAAAAGATGAAAGAAAACAATGAGAAAATCACCATGGTCACTGCCTATGATTATCCGACTGCAAAATTAGCCCAGCAAGCTGGTATCGATATGCTGCTTGTCGGCGATTCGCTTGGTATGGTCGTACTTGGATATGATAGCACTATACCTGTAACAGTGGAGGATATGATCCATCATGGAAAAGCCGTTACTCGCGGCGGAAACGAGACGTTTGTTGTAGTAGATATGCCGTTTATGACTTACCACGTATCGGTAGAAGCAACTATACCGCAAGCGAAACGCATCTTCCAGGAAACAGGAGCGCAGGCATTAAAGCTGGAAGGAGCAGATCAGGTCATCCTGGACAGTATCAAGGCTTTAGCAACAGGGGGTATCCCAGTTGTCGGTCACCTTGGTCTGACACCGCAGTCAGTCCACATGCTTGGCGGTTATAAAGTCCAAGGAAAAAGCGAACAGACAGCAAAACAGCTGCTGGAGGATGCACGAAAAGTAGAAGCGGCCGGAGCAATTGCTGTTGTACTGGAATGCGTGCCAAAGCAGTTAGCAGCACTTATCGCTAAAGCTATTTCTATCCCGGTTATTGGAATCGGCGCAGGTGCCGATGTTGATGGCCAAGTTCTCGTTTTCCATGATATAAGCCGGTATGGTGTCGATCGTTTGCCGAAATTCGCAGTCAGCTATGCAAACCTCAACGAAACTATTACAAATGTCTTCTCCACTTATCGGGAAAATGTAAAGAACAGTATCTTTCCGAACGACGATCAAAGCTTCACAATGGACGAAGCAGTATTACCTAAACTAGGAGAATGAACATGAAGATCATTTCGACATTAGAAGCATTGCAGCAAGAAAGAGTACAGCTTGCAAAAGAGCAGAAGTCAGTTGGCTATGTCGCAACAATGGGCTTTTTACATGAAGGACATCAATCCCTGATGAAGCGTTCTAAAGCAGAGAATGATATTACAGTGCTTAGCATCTTCGTCAATCCGCTTCAATTCGGCGCGGGGGAGGATTTTGAGACATATCCCAGAGATGCAGTCCGCGATCAGTGTATTGCGGAACAAGAAGGCGTAGATATCGTCTTTATGCCAGAGGCAGCAGCAATGTATCCTGGTAATAGTACAATTAAACTGCATGTTGCTGACCGGGTAGATGTGCTTTGCGGCAAATCAAGACCAGGTCATTTCGATGGTGTTGTTACTGTTCTATCAAAGCTTTTCCATTTGATTCAGCCGGATCGTGCGTATTTTGGGCTGAAGGACGCACAGCAAGTAGCAGTTGTACAAGCCTTGGTAGACGATCTTAATTTCCCGCTTGAAGTGGTTCCGGTACCGACAGTCCGCGAGGAAGATGGATTAGCGAAAAGCAGCCGCAATGTCTATTTATCTAATCAGGAGAGACAAGTTGCACCAGCGATTCACCAAGCGCTGCAGCAAGGCAAACAGAGCATCCAAAATGGAGAAAAGGATCCTGAAAAAATAGCATCTGCTGTAAAAGAATTTATAAACAGCCAAACAAGTGGTAGAATAGACTACGTTGAAATTTTATCTTATCCAGCATTGAAGCCAGTCAAGAAAATAGAGGAGCGTGTTATCATTGCCGCTGCTGTTTATTTCGACAAGGCAAGATTGATTGATAATTTAGTATTGGAAGCCGACGGCTCTATTATGGACCGTTTTTAATATAGGGGGAAATAAGATGTTTCGCACAATGATGAAAGCGAAGATACATCGCGCTCGTGTTACCGAAGCGAACTTAAACTATGTTGGCAGTATTACCATCGATACGCACATTCTGGAACAAGTGGGCATACTTCCTCATGAAAAAGTTCAGATTGTGAACAATAATAATGGAGCTCGTCTCGAAACATATGTAATCCCCGGTGAGCGGCATAGCGGAGTCATCTGCCTGAACGGTGCTGCTGCACGTCTTGTACAAAAAGATGATGTAGTAATCATTGTTTCCTATGCCATGCTATCTGAAGAAGAATTGGCTGACTTTAAGCCGAAGATTGCCCTGATGAACGAAGATAATACAGTTCAGGAAATCATCGAGGAAGAACCGCCGCTTACTGTGATGATGTAACGGCATAAAAGAATCGTACGATAAGACTCTTATCTGTGATAAGAGTCTTTCTTTTCTAAGCAGTATGGAGGGTGGAGTATGGAAAAATTTGTAGTGGTGGATCTTGAAACAACAGGGCACGCGCCGTCGAATGGCGATAAAATCATAGAGGTCGGGATTGTCGTCATCCAAGGACGTGTGATCACAGATCAATTTCAGACGATGCTGGATCCCGGTATGCCGATTCCACCTTTCATTTCCCAGCTGACAGGTATTACTGATGAAGATGTGGCTGGTGCTCCGCAATTCGAAGATGTAGCAGAAGAGGTTTCTGCTTTCTTCAAAGATAGTTATGTGGTCGCTCATAATGCGAATTTTGATTTACGATTCTTGAACAGCGCTTTGGAAGTGGCGGGACTTTCTCCAATCCAGCGCCCAGTGCTTGATACGGTCGAATTGGCTCGTATTCTGCTGCCAACGGCACCGAGCTATAAATTGAGTGTTCTTAGTGAGCATCTTTCATTTGAACATGATCAGCCCCACCGGGCACTGTCCGATACGCTTGTAACAGCAGAACTTCTGTTGTCTCTTTTAGAAGAGCTAGGAAAGCTGCCATACGAGACAATTTCTCATCTATTAACGCTGGAACGATCATTGAAAAGTGATTTGCGTAGCTTACTTGAGTATCGTTTAGAGGAACTTGCATTCGAGGATATACAGGATGATGGGCTAGAGGTTTATCGAGGGCTGGCATTTAGAAAAGTGCATGAAGAAGACGATACCGTTTCTGTTATAAACCAATCTTTCGGTGAGATGGCGGACCAGCTGTATCAAAAAGATGGCTGGCTGTCAGAGGGAATGAAAGGCTACGAGCCGAGAAAAAGTCAGCTGGAGATGAGTGAACAGATCTTTGATGTTTTCCAATCAAACAGACATGCACTTCTTGAAGCTGAAACCGGTACTGGAAAATCACTAGCATATCTTTTGCCGGCAGTCTACACTGCAGTAAAAGAAAAGAAACGCATCGTTATCAGTACGCATCTGACACAGCTTCAGGCACAATTGATGGACAAGGAAATTCCGCTTTTGCAGCGTATCCTGCCGTTTTCTTTCAATGTAGCACTGTTGAAGGGAAAGCAGCATTATTTAAGTCTCAGCAGATTTGAATCAGAGTTGCAGCAAACAGCAAATGACAATTATGATATCGTACTTACGAAGGCTATTTTACTTGTGTGGCTGACAATGACGGAGACAGGGGATATTGATGAAGTGAATCTGCCTTCCAGCGGAAAGCGATTTTTCTTGCATATGTCCGCAGATGCAGAGGATACGCAAGATCCATTTTCACCATGGTTTTCCCGTTCGTTTTATCAGCGGGCAAAAAAAGCAGCATGGCAGGCGGATATTATCGTAACGAATCATGCGCTGCTTTGCAGTGATATGCAGGAAGAATACCAGCTCCTGCCATCCTATCAGCGGGTCATCATTGATGAAGCACATCATTTTGAAGCTACTGCAGCGAAGCATTTCGGATTGGCGCTAGATTATGTCTCAATCCACCATATGCTGTCTCATGCGAACAAAGTGTACGAGAAAGCAACAGATGAGCTTCCAAATTCACAAGCTGAGATGCTGATTTGGCAAAGTTTATGGGACCAAACAAAAGAAGAAGCAGATGAAATGTTCCGTTATATTCATGATTTTGTCTTGTCCCAGCATAAAAAGAAGCTTGGTACCAATGACATCGGCAGATTACAGCTGCGACTTGAAGATGTTCGGGAGTCAAAACAAGTCTTAGTTATTGCTGAAATGAGCAACAGATTATTATTCGGTGTGCGGGACTGTATCCACCATTTGCTGCAGCTGACAAAAGCGGCAGACAAGCACGGGGATAAAAAGATCGCTGATTCTATACGGAACGCAGTAGATCAGCTGCAGACAATTATCGATGCGATTGAACGGATGTTCCTCATATATGACGATGAGGAAGTGAAATGGATAGAAGTCGATATGTATGGCGCCCGAAATGCGGTTTATTTATACAGTGAACCATTAGATATTGCTGATTTGCTGCTTGAACATTTCTTTTCGGAGAAGAAAAGTGTTGTGCTCACGAGTGCAACTTTAACAATGAAGCAATCGTTCGCTTTCATTCAGGAACAACTTGGCTTGGATGAACATACCGTCACAAGACGCTTCGATTCTCCTTATTCGTATCAGGAGCAAGTGCAGCTGCTCGTTCCAAATGATTTTCCAGATGTACGAGGAAAAGATAATTATCCTTTCATCTATGCTGTTTGTGAAGCGATACTTAGTCTTGCCGCTATAACGGATGGACGGATGCTCGTTCTGTTCACTTCTTATGACATGCTGAAAAAAGCTCATGGACTTGTGAAGGAACTGACAGAAGATCAGGATTATACTTTAATTGCGCAAGGTATTACGAGCGGCAGCCGCGATCGGCTGAAAAAGAATTTCCAAAGCAATAAAAAAGCCATTCTATTTGGAACCAGTTCATTCTGGGAAGGCGTCGATATTCCTGGAGAAGACTTAAGTTGTCTGGTTATTGTCAGACTGCCATTTCAGCCCCCAGATCACCCAATATATGAAGCAAAGGCTGCCAAACTGAAGGCAGAAGGGAAGAATGCCTTCATGGAGCTTGCATTACCCAATGCAGTCATCCGCTTTAAGCAAGGTTTCGGCAGGTTGATCCGGTCTTCAAGCGATAGAGGAATTGTGTTCGTTTGTGATGACAGGATGATGAGAACTAAATATGGTAACTACTTCACCGCTTCTATACCGGATGTACCGACACATTATAAAAATACAGCCGAACTTTTAGAGCTCGCGGAGGATTGGCTATAAAAAAAGTGCGCCACAAGGACGCACAACTGCTGGGGAGAAGGAAGAATTTTGTTGAAAAAACTTTTAACTCGTCTTAGAATTACACCAGGACAACTGGTATAATAAGAATTGGATTGCTTCTCAACATACATTAGTTTGCTGCAGAAAGCCATCTCTATGAGTAACAAATCATGTAAATGAATTGTTCGGAGGTAACGATGATGGAAAATAATAAAATGGAAACAATGTCCACTGTCCGTGTACAATACAGCAGCGACCTATACAAACTGGTCGATTCACTGAACCGTACATTAAAGGAAAAGGACTTGATGTTCGGATTAGCATTGGATGAGGAAGATCATGATACGGCGATATTCACGATTTACCGTACCTAAGTGGGCGAAGATCACATTGTTCAGCGCTCTAGCTGTTTTGATCATCGTCCTTGGCTGCGGTATATACGTTTACAGCACTGCTCAAAATGCACGCACAGAGGGCTTTGAAGCTTCAGAGGATTTTGCACTTAAAAACACGGATTTAGAAACTGTTGATGAAGTGACACGCTTCAATGGCGAACATGTCTATCATGTCGTCAAAGGCAAGCAAGCCGATGGAGAAGATGCTATCGCTTATGTTAAAAAGAGCGAGAAGGATCCGAAACAGATCATTTATACGACCGACACAGCTGATGAACAGCAAGTCGAGAGCAGCTGGCAGTCAGCATGCGGCACTAATTGTAAAATGGATGATGTCCGGCTAGGATTGTACGATGATGCACCAGCATGGGAAGTCACATTTCGCGATGAACAGGATCGCCTTGGCTACAGCTATTACACACTAGATGGTAGCGAGCAGCTGGAAAGCTTTGCTTTATCCAACCAATATCAATAACACAACTACATATGTAGGACAGACAATGGAGGGTTCTTTTTGAAAACAACGATTGCTAAGCTTAGTGAACATGTAGGAGAAGAAATTACAATCGGAGCGTGGCTCCGCAATAAACGTTCCAGCGGGAAAATTGCATTTTTACAGCTGCGTGACGGAACAGGATTCGTTCAAGGTGTTGTCGTAAAAAGCGATGTACCAGAAGAAGTGTTCCAGACAGCTAAGAACATGACACAGGAAACATCCCTTTACGTTACAGGAAAAGTAGTGGAGGACAGCCGTTCTTCCTTCGGATATGAAATTCAAGTCAGCAATGTGGAAGTAATCCATGCTGCAACAGACTACCCAATAACACCGAAAGAGCATGGAACTGAATTCCTAATGGATAACCGCCACCTATGGCTTCGTTCTCAAAAACAGCATGCTGTGATGAAAATCCGTAATGAAATCATCCGTGCGACTTATGAATACTTCCATGAAAATGGCTATACGAAAATCGATCCGCCAATTCTGACAGGTTCCTCTGCAGAAGGTACGACGGAATTGTTCCATACAAAGTACTTTGACGAAGAAGCATATCTATCACAAAGCGGACAGCTTTACATGGAAGCAGCTGCAATGGCATTTAACAAAGTATTCTCCTTCGGTCCAACATTCCGTGCAGAAAAATCCAAAACAAGACGTCATTTGATCGAATTTTGGATGATCGAGCCAGAAATGGCATTCGTTGAGCATGCAGAGAGCTTGGAAATCCAAGAGAACTACATCAGCCACCTTGTTGCTTCTGTACTGAAGAACTGCAAACTGGACCTTGAAATCCTTGGACGCGATACAGAGAAATTGGCAAAAGTAACTGCGCCATTCCCACGCATCACGTATGATAAAGCAATCGAATTGCTGAAGGAAAAAGGATTCGATGATATTGAGTGGGGCGAAGATTTCGGAGCACCGCATGAGACTGCTATTGCTGAAAGCTTTGACAAACCAGTATTCATCACTCATTACCCAGCTGCAATCAAAGCATTTTACATGAAGCCAGACCCGGATCGGGAAGATGTTGTACTTTGCGCTGACTTGATTGCACCAGAAGGCTATGGTGAAATCATTGGCGGATCCCAGCGTATCGATGATCTTGAATTGATGGAAAAACGCTATGAGGAACATAATCTGACTAGCGATGCATACAACTGGTACTTGGAATTGCGTAAATACGGCAGTGTGCCGCATTCAGGCTTTGGGCTTGGTCTAGAACGGACAGTCGCATGGCTATCCGGCGTGGAGCACGTTCGCGAGACAATTCCATTCCCGCGTCTTTTGAACCGCCTATACCCATAATATATAGATTACCTGGCGATCCCTTGTCGAATGACGAGGGATTGTCCTATTAATGGAAGGAGAACCCAGATGAATAACGACTTGAATTACCAACGAATGCTGGGAAATCCATTTTCCTTTCCCGGTATCCTAATGAATAAATATGTATCTCTTGGCTTGAATGAAACGGAAATGATGGTAATTTTGCATATCTGCTTTTTCCAGCAGCAAGGCATTATGTTTCCGACTACTGATGAACTAGCTAAGAAAGTAACGCTTTCTGAAAGAGATGTAGCACTGATATTACGCAAGCTCGTTCAGCGTAATTTGCTTCAGATTGAAGATGTACAGGAAGAAAATATGCGCAGCCAAGCTTATAGTCTGAACGGGTTATGGCATCTTGCATTTGCCGAAACCGTCTATCCAGAGCCTGAAAAGAAGAAAACAGACAAAGAAGAAGAGGCAGCAATATTTATTCTCTTTGAGCAGGAGTTCGGCCGGCCGCTTTCGCCTTTTGAAATAGAAACGGTCACCTTATGGCTGGATGAAGATATGCAGCCGCCATCTCTTATTAAAGCTGCTTTGCGAGAAGCAGTACTGATGAGTAAATTGAATTTCCGCTATATAGATCGTATTTTGCGTGAATGGAAGCGCAAAGGTATCCGCTCCGTAGATCAGGCCCGAAAGCAGAGCAAATCATTTCACGAGAACCAGAGACCCACAGCTGCTGCGGTACGTTCCGAGCAGCAAGCACCAACTCGCGATGTAAGTATTTACTACAACTGGTTGGAAGAAGATTGAGGAGGAAAAGCATACAATGCTGAACAAAACACAGATACGACGGGCATTGGATGTGATGCGTGACATGTTCCCGGAAGCAGCTTGTGAACTGGTGCACCGTAATCCATTCGAGCTGGTGATCGCCGTACTGCTGTCAGCGCAGTGTACCGATAACCTTGTCAATAAAGTAACAAAGGATTTGTTCCAAAAATATAAGACACCGGAAGATTATCTAGCTGTTCCGCTTGAAGAGCTGCAGCATGATATTCGTTCTATTGGTCTTTATCGCAATAAGGCAAAAAATATCCAGAAGCTCTGTCAGACGCTGATTGATCAATATGATGGAATTGTACCGGACACACGTGATGAATTGGTCAAGCTAGCTGGAGTAGGGCGCAAAACAGCTAATGTTGTTGCATCAGTTGCGTTCCACGAGCCTGCCATCGCTGTAGATACTCACGTTGAACGAGTATCCAAACGGCTTGGTTTTTGCCGCTGGAAAGACAATGTGACCGAAGTAGAAAACACATTAATGAAAAAGGTGCCGCGAGATGAGTGGAGCGATACACATCATCGCATGATCTTTTTCGGACGCTATCATTGTAAAGCCAGAAACCCAAACTGCCTGGCATGCCCATTGAACGACATTTGCCGGGAAGGGAAGAAACGGCTGAAAGCCGAAGCAAATTAAAAAGACAGTCACTCCAAATGGAAGTGACTGTCTTTTTTCTGTCTGGTATTATGTTATTGTTGCTCGTCTGTTTCACCTTGATCGGTGCCAGAATCAGCATCTCCGCCGGTATCAGTTTCCTGATTACCTTCATCAGGGTTTTCTTCTTCTTCGGTGTTGCCTGATTCATCACCTTGATTAGAATCTTCATTACCATTGTTGTTGCCGTTGTTATCTTCATTACCATTGTTCTGTTCACTGTTTTCATCGGCATTGTCATCTGGATTTTGTTCATCATTCTGATCTTGGTTCTGCTCGTCCTCATTTTGCTGATCTTCATTATTTTGATCTTCTTGATCCTCAGCATTTTCATCTGGATTTTCTTCTTCTTCCGCGTTTTCTTCTTCACCAGGAACGGTGACAGAAGTTGATTTCGCCTCACTAGTTTCGCCATCAACTGATGCTGTAACAGCAATGTTGTAGGTTTGTCCAGCTTCAACGTTCTCAATTACGGCTGAAGTATCAGACGTGGACGTAGAGCCGCTTGGATCAGCACTTACACTGAAGCTTGCATCACCGTCATAATTCCAGCTGATATTGATACTGTTACTTGCTTCATCATAGCTTGCAGAAAGTCCGGTTACTGGATCTATTTCTTCCTCTTCATATCTTTCTGAAGTCGCTCCAGGAAGATTACCCTTCAGGAATAATTCCGTCAGAATTTCGGAAGAGGGGGTACCAGCACTTGGAGAAGCAGCAGGGCGAGAGCCTCTTTCAACTTTCGCCTCCACTACGCTGCTGGGTTTTTTAAAGCTTTCTGTGTCTTTGCCTTCATGGACTTCTGTCATGATTTGTTTGAATAGATATTTAGCGACATTTGTACCAGCACTACCACCTTGTATTATGGTATCTTTCGGAGTACCAGTCCAGATAGATAGGGTATAGTTTGTTGTCAAACCATTCATCCAAGAGTCAGGACTTCCTTCTTGACCGTCTTTGTTTGTTGTACCAGTCTTTCCTGCTATATCTAGACCAGATACATTAGCTAACGTTCCTGTACCTTCTGTCATAACAGAACGCATCATGTCTGTAACCATGTAAGCGGTAGATTCACTCATCGCAGCTTCAGATTCAGGTTTCATGTCCAACGTACTGCCGTCACTAAATTCAATTTTCGTGATTGCGTATGGCTGAGTATAAATACCTTCATTACCAAAAGCCGCATATGCACCAGCTAAATCGATAGGTCTAAATTCAGAAGATCCACCAATACTGTCAGAATAATTAATGGTGTCATTTTTAAACTCTAGTCCTAAACCATTTGCGAATTCTTTTGCTTTTTCAGGACCAACAGCCTGGAAGGTTTTAATGGCCGGAATATTATAAGATTTTGCCAATGCTGTTCTAGCACTCATCCAACCGTGGAACTGGTTATCATAGTTACCTGGTTTCCAATTTTGTGCTTCTTCTACAGTAATTGGTTCATCATTAATCTGTTCGTAAGTAGATGTATACACGCCATTTTCAAAAGCAGGAGCATAATCAATTATTGGCTTCATACTTGATCCTGGCTGATTCGAACCTTGTATTGCGTAGTTAAACCCGCCAAGCTCATTATTTTTATTTCCGCCAATCGCACGGATAGCGCTGCTTTTCGTATCGAGAAGCGTAATTCCTGCCTGAAGATTTTCATCTACCCATGAAATACCGCTGTCTTCACTAAGGGCATTTTCTACAGTCTCTTGTGCATCCGGATCCAAAGTAGTATAGATCTTCATACCATCAAGGTTAAGATCTGTATCTTCGAAGCGCTCGCTAAGCTCTTTTTGTACTTGATCCAGGAAAGCACCGTACTTGTTAGATTGCGGCTGCTTTTCAGTAAGCAAATCTTCGACTTTCGTCTTTTTCGCTTCATCTGCTTCTGTTTGGGTAATCTTTTCATGCTGTACCATTAAATCGAGCACGGTGTTCATGCGTTGCTGTGCAAGATCAGGGTTTTCAAATGGATTATAAGCAGTAGGGCGCTGCGGCAGGCCAGCCAGTAAAGCTGTTTCCGGTAACGTAAGATCATTCAGATCATCTTTACCGAAATACGTTTCTGCAGCTGTAGCAACTCCGTAAGCATATTGACCGTAAAATACTTTATTCAAGTACATTTCTAGGATTTCTTCCTTAGAGTATTGACGGTCAAGCTGGAAGGCAAGCCACCATTCCTGCATTTTACGTTTTACTGTCTTTTCTGGAGATAGGAAGGAGCGTTTGATGACCTGCTGGTCGATCGTACTACCACCTTCTGCACCGAATCCATTCTTAAAGTTGGAAACCAGTGCGCCACCAGTACGAATGATATCGATTCCGTTATGTTCAAAGAATCGGGAATCCTCAGTTGCCGTTACTGCATCAATCAGTTGCTGCGGCAAATCGTCATAAGTTACTTTTCGTCTGCTTTCCGAACCTAATTCCGCAAATTCGTCTCCATTCATGTCGTAGATAATATTGGAAGCAGGGTCGGATAGTTTCTCTTCGTCCAGCTTAGGCGCTGTAGCTGCGTAATAACCAAATACTGCACCACCAGCAACTACACATAGTACAACTATTAATACAATCGTAAGTAAAATTTTCTTCCAAATAGGTCTTTTCTTCTTTTTCTGTTTTCGTCTTGATGCACGAGATTGGCCCTTTTCTGCCATTACTCCTCTTCCTCCGTTCTAAAATGAAGCTGATCGATAATGTGCAAATAATCGACCTTTGCCTGATACTTCATTGGAATAAGAAATCCTTCCTCGCATATCACCTCATAGGGAATGGATTTTCTTCCTCCATCATATTGACGTTTCCACCACGGAAAAAGTTTCTCTGCTTCGAAAAAAAATGTTTGATTATGTGCAGAAAAGCGCATAATGACGAAGCAGACTGCCCCATGACTGCATACATGCTCCATGTGGGTAATCTGATGATCGTGGAAATTGGAGAGCGGGAAGCTGGTCTTGTTTTTAGTGACCTTGGCTTCGAAGTCTACATATTTTCCGCGATATACGCCATTATAATCCGTAGTGGATGCTTGTTTGAAATACGCTTCCTTAATGACCGCTGCACTTCGTTTTGGATAATCGACCTGGACAATCTGCACTGGGGTAGGTTTTTTATGGATGATAGCTTTTTGTTGAGCGAGGTAATACTCGTTTGTCTCATTAATATCTTCCTCTAAAGTCATCCCCCTGTTGCCGAAATCGATAGGCTGTGAGAGCCTCGATGCAGCTGGTTGTTTGGTGATCTTTTTCCCGTTAGGATATTGCACGGTTTCTCCCCCCACTATAGGAATGATCATACCATAATCCTTAGAATACTTCACTTTGTGTCTGTAACTCAACTGAAAAAAGGGGCAATTCGATGACATTTACTGACATTGCGCAGTTGCTTGCTTCCATCGAAGAGAAAACAGCCACTGCAAACTTAGATAATATCCGAAGAACGATGGCTTATCAAGCTTTTTATGAAAGGAATCCAGAGATAAAATGGGCATTCCTAGCTTCAATGGTTTCCAGAAACGCTGGCTGGAATATGACAGATCTGCAATTGGATATGTTTCAGAGCTTACTGTCAGCCCGTATAAGAAAACAGCTTTTCTCTCTTTATGAGCGTGCCAATTGGCTCATCTTCTCTGATGCATATCCTCAGCTGCTTTTATATGAAGCACATAAAAAAGGACAAATTGATATGGTTGAACATTTGCGTCATTTTCGTGTTTCTGTCTTTATGGAAGAAACATGGCAGCGTTACTTAAAAGAGGGTGACAGGAAGCAGCTGCTTTATTGCCTTATTATTAACGAACAGCATGTCATCGGATCTCCTGTCATAGTCCAGCCATTTTATAAAAATCACATCTTCAGCAGGTGGCCATATCAGCTGCAGGATTTATTCCGTCTGAATGCTGTATTTTTCCCGACATTGGATGGGAACTTATATGGACTGTATGCTCACCATTTTACAAGTGTGGACGAGCGTATAGAAATAGGGAAGAAGTTGAGTCAGCTCCTTTTTGATGAGCAGCTTCATCCCGCTTTTTTGCAGTTTGCCAAGTTAGCTCCTTATACGGGGTCTCGTGATGATTATGAACATTTTGGTCGGTTTAGAACTACAGGCAGTAGTCCGCTGCGGACTTGTTACCCAGTCATTTCACACGAAGATAATATTCGAAGAGATTGGTACAAATATGGGGGCATCAAACGAAGTTGGCTCATTTCTGCGAAAAAAAAGCGACACCAGCCGACTGGATCGGTCTTTTATTGGAAAAGGAAATTGATGAAAGTAGCCGCATTAATCAAGAAAAAAAGCAAAGCGGTCAATTGATCGCTTTGCTTTTTTTAACTTATGTGGAAGGACGATTTGGTCCATCAAGTTTTTTGTCGTACCCGTCACCTGCAGTGCGTGCTGTCGGTCGTTTCTGGTCAGTCGATGTCTTTCTTTCCTGCTTTTTCATCATTCACCCTCCTTTATAGTTAGGATGAGCGAAACAGCTCTTAATCATGCGAATGTGCCCGTATTTTTTGTTGTTTTGTCAGCTGTGCAGGAGAAGTCTTATCTTAGCAGAAACAGTAAAGAAAAAGGGGGCATACGGATGAACAAGCAAAATGGTGTAACCAAAGAAGAATTGCAGCTGGCTCTATTCCAGCTAGCTGGCGCATATCGGAAATTGGACCAAAGACTCACCGTACAGGCGAACCGTTCCAGGACGACACTAAAACAGCCTTTGATTGAACGCGTACTCCGAGCAGAGTCCCAGCTAGATAAAAAGCATGATAAATGGAACCATGAGCATGGTAAATTAGCCTGACTGCTTGTATAATAGAACAACACGATAAGTAGAGAAGGGGTTATATTGACAACACTACCGATATATAATAAGCAGCTATCCGATTTGATGGCCCAACTGAAAGAACGATTTCTTACGCATGAGCCGCCAAGTGATAAGCATGACAAAGCATTCTTCGAGATGGTGAAGAAAGAAACAGAACCTATGTATCAGCTGCTTCAAGAGTGGCATCAGGCTGCAGCGGACTTTGTCCAGCAGCGTGAGATAAGTGTGCATCCACAGCAGGTACAGTCTACAGAAGAAAATGTTCATTTAATCATCTTGCATAGCTATTACATAGACATCCGGTCCGAACGATATATGGATTATCATCAATCGATCGGCTACGTCATTCAATTGCTTGATGAAGATATGGACCGATTAGAAGCACACGACGGAGAGGAAGAAAAACAATGACGAAAGAAGAATTGATTAATTTAGCTAAAGAAGCAAGAGAGCGTGCATATATACCTTATTCTAAATTCGGAGTAGGTGCAGCAGTCTTGACTAAGGCAGGAAACGTTTATCAAGGATGTAATATTGAAAATGCAGCTTATCCTGTTACATGCTGTGCTGAACGAACTGCCATTTTCCAAGCTGTTGCGAATGGCGAAAGGGAGTTTGCTGAGATTGCTGTAGTAGCGAATACAGAACGTCCAGTTCCTCCATGTGGGTCGTGCCGACAAGTGATGGCTGAATTCTTCCCTCAGGACGCTGTCATCCACATTTCAAACATGAATGGCGTTTCGAAGACTGTGACGATGGAAGAGTTGCTACCGTTTTCTTTCCAGCCTGAAGACCTTTTCTCTGACGAAAAAGCTGCTCAGTAAAAATTAATGTAAATTAAAGACCTAAAGTGTTTTTGTGCACTTTAGATCTTTTTTTATTATTAATTTATCGTTCGATAGGTTTTAAAATAAGGCGAACAGGGTATTGGGAACTATTCGGAATGGAGGTCTGACCGTTGACTAAGAAAAAAGTAGCAATCATCGGGGCTGGTCCTGGGGGTCTGACAGCAGGGATGCTGCTTGCAGCCAAAGGATACAACGTAGAAATATATGAAAAAAATGAAGTGATCGGCGGTAGGACTTCACGTTTGAAGCAAGGTGAGTTCCAATTTGACCTTGGTGCTACTTTCTTTATGATGCCTCAGCTTCTAGAAGAGCTTTTTGAGGAAGCAGGCCGCAATCTTAATGATTATGTGCAGCTGCATCGGCTGGATCCATTATATACGCTCCGGTTTGGAGACGTTACGTTCACACCGCGAGTCGACAGACAAGATATGCTGGATGAAATAGAAAGGGTCTTTCCCGGCGAAAGCCAAGGTTTTATTCAGTTCATGGAAAAAGAGGGAGAGAAGTTCGACCGAGTTGAAAAGCTTCTACGCCGACCTTTCGTACATAGACGCACTTATTTGAGCAAGGAGGTGCTGCACGCACTCCCAAAATTAGATATGTTCCAGACTGTATACAGTAAGCTTTCTACATATTTTAATGATGAACGCTTGAAATATGCGTTTACTTTCCAAGCAAAATACTTAGGAATGTCTCCTTGGAAGTGCCCAGGAACGTTCACGATACTTTCGTATCTTGAACATAAATTCGGTTTGTACCATCCGATTGGAGGCGTCAACCGAATATGCGAAGCGATGAGACAAGTGATTGAGGAATATGGGGGCGTGGTTCATACTGGAAAACCTGTCGCCCAGATTCTTACAGAAGGCAAGCAGGCCACAGGTCTGCTTCTGGAAAATGGACTTCAAGTTCAAGCTGATGAAGTTATCATTAACGCGGATTATAGCTATAGCGTACAGCATCTGTTCGAAGATAAATGGAAAAAGAAATTCCAGAAGAAAATGGAGAACAAAAAATATTCGTGTTCGACATATATGCTTTATCTAGGTTTAAAGCAAGAAGTTGATCTTCCGCACCACATGGTTGTCTTTGCTGATGATTACAAAAAGAATGTAGAGGAGATGACAGAACAGTTCGTCCTTTCTGAGGATCCTTCTGTTTACATTCATTATCCAACAAAACTTGACCCAACGACAGCTCCTGCTGGGAAGTCTACAGTATATTTACTAATGCCGGTGCCGAATACAGAGGCTGACATTGATTGGGAGGCAGCAAGTCCTCATACTCGTCAGAAAATGCTTGATATTCTTGCACGTGAAACAGGTATTGAGAATATCGAGGATCTAATTGAAACAGAGCACCGTATTACTCCGTCAGATTGGGAAGCAATGAACATTCAGCACGGGGCAGTATTTAATCTTGCGCATTCATTAGATCAGATGATGTACAACCGACCACATAACCAAGTGAAAGAGCTCTCCCATTGTTATCTTGTCGGTGGAGGAACACATCCTGGCAGCGGCCTGCCGACTATTTTTCAATCAGCAAAGATCAGTGCTGATCTAGTTGAGAAAAACAATGGAGTTAAAACTTATCAATCGATAAAATCATCTCAAGAGAAGGTGACGATGTGAAGACGGCTATAATCGGTTCAGGTATTGGAGGTCTTACAGCTGCATTGCTTCTTGAAAAACAAGGACATCAAGTTACCGTCTTTGAACAGCAAGCGAATCCAGGGGGACGCATGCAATACGAAACAGAAGGCGAGTTTCGCATTGATCAAGGCCCGACAATTGTCCTCCTGCCCGATATGATTCGCAATGTACTGGATGCATGTGCTATTCCGCAGAAAGATCTCGAGCTTATCAAATGCGATCCGCTTTACAAAATTCATTATGCGGATGGCACTGCTTATACAAAATACTCTGATCCAGCAAAACAGAAAGAAGAATTGCTGGCAAAGTTTCCGAACCAAGAAGCGCAATATAATCAATTCATGCACGACATGGAAAACGTATACCGAGTTGGAGTGAGTCAGTTTTTGGAGCAAGGATTTTCTAACAGACTTCGTTTCTTTACGTCAAGCAACCTGCGCTTCCTTTATAAATCAAAAGCCTACCGTGACGTTCATAGCTTCATCAGTGATTATTTCACTGAACCGAAACTACAGGATGCATATGCACTGCAATCTTTGTATATAGGAGGTTCTCCTTATACGACACCTGCTATTTATGGTCTGATTTCTTATAGTGAGCATGCACACGGAATTTGGTATGTCAAAGGCGGCTATGCTGGATTGATTGACACTTTGGTTTCTTATTGTAAAAAACGCGGAGTCACACTTCGATACAATGCAAAAGTTGATAAGATCCAGCAGGAGGGTAAAAGAGTTACCGGGATAGAGGTGGACGGAGTATCCGAGCCTTTTGATAATGTGGTGTACAACGGAGATTTTCCTGCCATTCATTCGTTACTTGGTGATAAAAAAGCTAAAAAGAAAAAGCAGCCCGCAGCTTCTAGCGGCTGTCTGCTCATTTATGCTGGCACCAATCGGACATGGGAAGAGCTTCAAACGCATCAATTTGTACTCCCGGAACAATTTCAGCAAAATATGGAAGCAATTTTTGAATCCCGGACTATTCCAGAAGATCCCTCATTCTACGTATTCAACCCTAGTTCAATTGATCAAACCTGTGCTCCTGCTGGAAAATCGGCTTTATATTTCCTTGTTCCTGTTCCATCTGGCGACCATATCAACTGGGAACAGCAGCAAGATCTGCTCGTTGAACGCGTTCTCCATAAAGCAGAGAAGACCCTCCTGCCAGGATTAATGGAATCAATCGAATGGATGAAGGTGAGGACACCAGCAGATGCCAGCCAAGCTGGATTGTATCAAGGAGGAAGCTTTGGAATTGCTCCCAATTTGTTGCAATCCGGAGGCTTTCGCCCGCAGAACAAACCGTTTGGCATTGATGGACTTTATGCTGTCGGCGCATCTGTTCATCCTGGTGGTGGTGTGCCAATCGTCATGCAAGGAGCAAAAAATTTAAGTGATCTAATAAAGAGTGAGGTGGGAGACTATGCTCAAGAAACCGTACGCAAAAGCGTGTGAAAAGGCGATGAAGCAGCATTCTGCGAGCTTTTATCAGGCATTTCGCGAGCTTCCTTCTCCGCGTAAGGAAGCTGTGTTCGTTATTTACACTTTCTGCCGGATGATTGATGACAGCATGGATGAACCTGAAAAGAGCGTGTATACCCTAGATGAGCTGGAGTGGAACTTTCAACACCTCAGTAAAGCTGAAGGACACTTTATCTGGCCTTCCCTTCGCTGGCTATTTGATACTTTTCCTAATCTGGAACCAGCTCCGTTCTTCACCCAGATCAAGGGCCAGCGTATGGATGAGAAACATACTCATTATGAGACATTTGAACAGTTGGAAGAGTACTGCTATCATGTAGCCGGATCTGTCGGAGAAATGCTGCTGCCAGTATTGCACGATTACCCTTCGGAAAAAATTGTACAAGCTGGAATCAAACTTGGAAAGGCGATGCAAATCGTCAATATCCTGCGGGATGTCGGCGAAGACTTGGAAAGGGGCCGACGTTATATTCCGTTATCCATTTTGTCGGCTTATGATTATTCAGAAGAAGCATTTTATGCTCAGGAATTATCCATGTCTTTCCGCCAGGTAATCGACGACCTGACAAATACGGCTAACAGGTGGTTTGAAGAAGGAATGGAAGGTCTGAATACGTATCCAGAATCGAGCGCATTCGCAATTACTTTGGCTAGCAGCTATTATGCAGCAATCATGGATGTAATCAAAGATAATAATTACGATGTGTTCCACAAGCGCGCTTATGTATCACAATCACGTAAACTTGCACTCTACCAAAAAGCTAAGAAAGCTAGGAAAAGGGAATCAATTACATGATGTACCGCATCTTTGCTGTTTGGTTGTTAATTGGGCTTTTGCTTCTGTTATTCTGGGAGCTTCCGGAATGGCTATATTTCGCAAATAGTATCTTTATGATTCTTTATACCGCAGCAGTGCTGGTAGAAAGTAAAACCTACTTTTTCAGCAATATAAAAATTAATAAGATTTTCGCTGTTCTGTTTATTATTGGAGCTACCACACTGTTAATTGAAGCACTAAGCGTTTACACTGGATTTCCCTTTGGTGAATACGAATACACGACGATGCTCGGCTACCATGTGTTAGGAGTACCTTTTACAATCGCCATTGCTTGGGTTGGTTTTATTATTAATAGCACTATGATCAGTACACAGCAAAATAAGTGGGTGCGGGCATTAGAAACAGGCGTGTGGGTCGTATTTATCGATCTCATACTCGATCCTGTCGCATTAGCTTGGGATTTCTGGCAATGGGATAATGGCGGATTTTATTATGGGATTCCGGCAACGAATTTTATTACATGGTTTTTCCTTGCTGCCATTTTGTCATTGCTGCTGCCGTTGCAAAAGGGTACAAAACCGTCAGTCCAGTCATATCGGTTATTGGAATTGATGTTCCTGTTTTTTGGTTTGCTGGCTCTGAAAAAAGGTTTCGTCCTTGTTGCTTGTTTGGCCGTTCTGTTCATTCTTCTTACAGAAGGGAGGAGAGTGCTTGATTCAAGCAGAAAAAAAGCGCTGGTTCATTAAACTTTTCACCGCTTATCAACGTTATCATTTACTTCCCCGAAACTTTGAGCGAGTTGAAGCTACCGGGCATGTCCAGGTATCAGAAAAACCAGCTATATATATTGCAAATCACAGCTCTTGGTGGGATGGTTTGTTAATTTTTCAAATTACGGAAAAGCATTTAAATGGTAATCATTATATGCTTATGGCACAAGAAGGACTGGAAAAATATCGCTTCTTTCGTAAGCTTGGTGCTTTCTCTATTGATAAAACAAGAATTCGTGATGTTGTCGCTTCCCTTCAGTATGCGAGACAGTTGCTGGAAGGAGGCAATAACGTGTGGCTCTTTCCACAGGGTCAGATTTTGCATCAAGACCAAAGGCCATATGTTTTTGAAACGGGAATAGGATATTTGCTGCATCAGATGCCGGTACCTGTTGTTCCGGTCACCTTGCATTATCATTTTGGAGAAGAAAAGAAGCCTATTGCATCATTGCACTTCGGTGAACCAATTCATGAGGACTGGGAAAGCATGACAAGGACCAGCGTGAGTTTGTATCTATCAAAACTTCTGGAAGAACAAGCAGACGTGCATAAACAAACGATCATAGGCGGGCAGCATATAGAGCCCCAGGAACAGATCAGCTAGGAGGGGAGAAGTGTTTATGCTTGTACTTTTACTTATCATCAACCTCTTGCTTCTTCTTCAGCTGGTTTGGATTCTATATAACAGCACAGCTTTTCCGAAAAGCCCAAAAAGAGAGAGTACACCGATTAAGCCATTAAGCATATTAATACCTGCACGTAATGAAGCAGATAACATTGGACGTCTACTTGAAAGCCTGATTTCCCAGCAGGACTACATAAAAGAAATCCTTGTATTGGATGATCAATCCACAGATGGAACATCTTCTGTTGTACGTGAATATCAGCACAAGCTATCCAACTTAAAACTTTATCAAGGCAAGGAGCTCCCTTCAGGTTGGACTGGGAAAAACTATGCTTGTCAGCAACTAGGTGAATACGCGGAAGGGGAATGGCTATTGTTTCTAGACGCGGATGTAACATTGGAAAAAAACGGACTAGCATTATTGCAGCCGTGTCTTGAAGATAATTATCGGATGATATCCGCGTTTCCGAGGCAGCGTGTTCGTACTTTTCTTGAACGTATGCTTGTTCCGTTCATGATTTTCCTCGTTATTTGCCACTTACCAATCCGACAAGTAATGAAAACCCAAGATCCTAAATTTGCTGCTGCTCACGGCGCTTTTATCTGTATTCACAAGGAAAGTTATCAAAAGGCAGGCGGTCATGCTGCAATTAAATCAGCCATAGTGGATGATATGGAACTGATGCGTCTTATGAAGCGGTCTCAGTTTCCTGTCGCTTTGCTACGTGGTGAGAAGTTCGCTAGTATGCGAATGTACGAAACGAACCGATCTGTATGGTTAGGATTCCGTAAAAATATCTTCACGGGGACTGGAAGCAATATATACCTTACTTTGTTTATTTGTTTGTTATATGCACTAATGTATGTGTTACCGATTGTTTGCTTAGTTTCCGGATTGTTACTTGGAGACAAACAGATTGTGCCCA
This sequence comes from Terribacillus saccharophilus, assembly GCA_900110015.1. Lineage (GTDB taxonomy): Bacteria > Bacillota > Bacilli > Bacillales > Amphibacillaceae > Terribacillus > Terribacillus saccharophilus. The sequence goes on from FOCD01000001.1 coordinate 569,434, forward strand.
CAGCAGCTATAGCTTATCTAATCGGAGTAATGATTAAGATTTTCATTGATTTCCAGGCAAAGACAAACTGGTATACATCCTTTCTCTATCCTTTAGCTTGCAGCTGCTTCATATTGCTTGCTTTGGATGCAATACGGATTCATATGCAAAGAGAGGGATATGAATGGAAAGGCAGGAGATATTACGAATGAAAAGGGCTGTTATTATAGGAGGCGGATTAGGTGGTTTAACGACCAGTATTTACCTTGCACATGCTGGCTGGGATGTTAAAATACTCGAAAAGAACAAAACACTTGGCGGCAAGCTCCAACAAGTTAATAAAGATGGTTTTCACTTTGATCTTGGTCCCAGCACCATTACACTCAAGCATATCTTTGAACAAGTATTCCACGATACAGGACGTGACAGCCGAGATTATTTGACCTTTTATCCAATCTCCCCAATCGGGAAGAATTTCTTTCCGGATGGAAACATTATAGAACTGACACCAGATGTAGAGAGGATGCAGGAGCAGCTGGCCGTCTACAGCAAAGCTGATGCTAAAGCGTATCCTGCTTTCCTTGCTGAAAGCAGAAGGCTGTTTCAGATTTCTGAGAAGGCATTTCTTCATAAACCACTCTTTCTATGGGAGGAGAAGCTACAGCCTGAACTCTTGCTCAACTTTGCCAAAATTCGTCCAATGCAATCATTTCAAGCATTATTAAAACGGTACTTTCGACATTCAAATACATTACGCCTATTCGGTAGGTACGCGACATATATAGGATCATCTCCTTATCAGGCACCATCCATTTTCGCAATGCTTGCATTTTTGGAAGCAGGGGAAGGAGTTCATGGCATTAAAGGCGGCACGTATAAACTTGTGGAAGCATTTGAAAAGCTTGCTGTGGAATTAGGAGTTATTATCGAAAAAGAAACTGATGTGACAAGTATACGGACAAGTAAAGGTGCTGTAACAGGGGTTACGACTACCAAAGGTGACTATGCTTGTGATACGCTTATCGGAAATGGAGATGCCCTAAGCTTGTACAGCGGGCTGCTGGATGAGTCCGATAGACCGCATTTTTCTGATCATAAAATAAAGAAAGTAGAGCCTTCTTTGTCTGGCTTTACAATGCTTTTGGGTGTTAAAAAGCGATACACTCAATTAGCTCACCATAATGTTTTCTTTCCTTCCGATTACCAAGCAGAATTCACATCGATTTTCAAGAAACAACAATATATTAAGGAACCGACTCTTTATATTTGTTTTTCAGGAGCAAGTGAACCAGATCTTGCACCTGTAAACATGAGCAATTTGTTCGTGCTTGCAAACGCGCCGTATCTTACTGGTATCAACCAGCTGCAGGATAAAGAACGGTATAAAGAAAAACTTATACAGCAGCTTGAAGATAAAGGACTTACTGCTTTATCGGAATCAATTATCTATGAAGAACTTCAGACTCCAGCTGATTTAGCGGTACGCACCCGTGCTTTTCGGGGAGCAATATATGGGATGAGCTCGAATAATCTTCAGCAAGCCTTTTTCCGAATACCGAATAAAGATACACATATTAAAGGTCTTTGGTTTACGGGTGGTTCGACTCACCCAGGCGGTGGCACACCAATGGTCACATTAAGCGGAAAATTGACAGCACAAGCAATATTACAGGGATAGGTTAGAGCCAGGGGGAAACAGGATGACAGACAGATCCATACATAACCGTAAGGATGAACATATACATATAACATTGAATGAACAGGTACAAGGAAAAGGTATCTCAACTGGGTTCGAATCGTACCGATTCGAGCATCAGGCTCTTCCTGAAATTAGTTTCGATTCAATTGATACCAGCGCAACATTTCTAAAAAAACAAGTGAAAGTGCCTTTTCTGATCAGCAGTATGACAGGCGGCACGCCCCGTGCTCATGAAATTAACCGGAACTTAGCAAGTGCTGCCGAAGAAAAAGGCTGGGCACTTGGGCTTGGATCCAGTCGAGTGGCGCTGGAGAATAAGACGGCTGCCGCAAGCTTTCAGCTTCGGGAAGAAGCGCCGACCATTCCGATTTTTGCTAATATAGGTGCTGTCCAGCTGAATTATGGCTATGGATCTGAAGAATGCAGTCAAATTGTGCGTTTAACAGGTGCAGATGCCATTGTGCTGCATCTTAATAGCATGCAGGAAATTTTCCAGGATGAAGGAGATACAGACTTTAGCGGACTTTTGCTTAAAATTGCCAAAGTGGCTGATGCATTATCTGTACCGGTCGGCATCAAAGAAGTAGGCTTTGGAATTGCTTCTGACACATGCAGTCTGCTAATTGAAGCAGGTGTACAATTCATTGATACAGCAGGTGCTGGTGGTACTTCTTGGATTGAGGTAGAGAAATATCGTTCTCAGAATTCTATAAAGCAAAGAGCTGCGTCAGCATTTCTTGATTGGGGTCTTCCGACGGCTAAATGCGTCGAACAGCTGAGCGGGTTGCCAAAACCTCCAGACTGCCTGATTGCCAGCGGAGGGATCACAAATGGCGTTGAGGCAGCTAAAGCTATAGCTTTAGGAGCTGACATGGCAGGATACGGGCGTTCCATTTTGCCTGAAGCCGTGGATTCGAAAGAGGCATTGCTTGAACGATTCGAGCAGCTGGAACTTGAGCTGCGGATCAGCATGTTCGGAATTGGGGCTCAAAACTTGGAGGCATTAAAAAATACGGACAGGTTAATCAGTCAAAACGCCTGAAATATAGGTTTTTGTCATAGTACATGTTTTTTCGCCCTTTCATATGTTATAGAGAATCCAATACAGAAAGGGGAAAGAACATGCGTAAAAGACATTGCTGTCCTCCTCCGCGTCCAGTACACCCAGTACATTGTGGTCCAGTACATTGCGGAACGAAGACGATAGTCGATCCTGTTATCAACAATGTACAACACACTTACTCTGAAGAGGTAATTGAGCATATACACCCAGTTCATACAACAGTGGTGAACCATCATAAAGTGAAGAATGTCCACGCGTATCCGCATACGACTTCTTTTGCTAATGAAAAATCGGTGGAACAGACACACCTAAGCCCGACTCACAACAGCCCACCGAGACCGAATCCTTGCAAGGACTGCGGTCCAATGCCAATGCCGATGCCGGCTCCAGCACCTATGCCAATGCCGCAGCAGGTTAGCCCGCAAATGTATCAGCCAATGCCTGAGCAGCCAAAACCGCAAATGGCACCAAAACCTAAACCAACGCAGAAAAAGTGGTACTAATAGTCCTATTAGAGCTGGCGTCAGCCAGCTCTTTTATGTTTAGATAGAAACAGTGAAGAGAAGAGGAGCGCATGTCCCTAATGAAGAATTTATACGTTACTGGATACAAGCACTACGAAATGGGAATCTTTAAAATGAGTGATCCTCGTGTGCATTATATCAAGCAAACAATACGGGACAAGCTGGTCGGTCTGATTGAAGCTGGATTGGAATGGGTGCTCCTGTCCGGACAGACGGGTGTAGAGCTGTGGGCAGCCCAGGTTGTACTTGATTTAAAGGAAGAAGAATATGATATCCAGCTTGCTGTTATCCCGCCTTTTGATAATCAAGATGCGCGCTGGTCCGAAGATCTGCAGGAAGAGTATCAGGAAGTGATCATGCTTGCTGATTTTTACCAGCCGATATATGAAGGTGACTATAAGGGACCTTACCAATTCAAGGCACGTGATAAATGGATGCTGTCTAAAACCGAGGCTGCACTTGTCATGTTTGACGAAAACCAGACAGGCAGTGTCGATTTTTTCCTAAAAGAAGCACGCAGCCACCAAGAAGCGCATGATTATGGGCTCTACTATATAACTGCACTGGATTTGCAGGACACACTGGAGCGGGAACAGATGAACGATCCTAATTATTGGGATCAGACATGAGAAGAAAATTGACAATTACGGATGATTTTGAAAGAATGGACTTATATACAATTGTATAAATGAGGTGACTTGTGTATGGCTTTGGCAAACATCCAACTGACACAAAAAGATATCTTTGAAAAGAATTTTAAAACAGGTATGCGTGGTTATAACCAAGATGAAGTCGATGAGTATTTGGATAAGATCATTCAGGATTATGAAACATTCCAAAAAGAAATCGATCGGCTGAAAAGCGAAAATGAACGTCTTAGACAGCAGCAGTCCTCAAATGACACAACCAGATCAACCAGATCTGTGCAGCAGCCTAAAGAACAAGCTCCACAACCAGCTGCTCCTGTGCGCGAGCGAGAGACACAGATGAATCATCAAGTGAATTATGATATCCTTAAACGTCTATCTAATCTGGAAAAGGCCGTATTCGGAAAAAAATTCGCAGAGAATGATGTTTGATGCTGGGCGGTCTTGACTATTAACGTCGAACCGCGTACAATAGGTTAGCAACTTAAAAATGAATGTTTGAGTAATCGCTGCAGTGATGCAGAGGAAAGTCCATGCTCACACAAGCTGAGATGCTTGTAGTGTTCGTGCTTGGCGAATTCATAAGCCAAGGTAGCAGTAATGCTAACGGCAGGCAGAAAGCCTAAGTCTTCGGATATGGCTGACATGTCTTGAAAGTGCCACAGTGACGTAGTCAGCTTGGAAACCTGCTGAGTGGAACGAGGTAAACCCCACGAGTGAGCAACCCAAATGTTGGTAGGGGCACCCTTGATTATGGGAATTCAACCTAAAAAGGGACAAGCGCTGAGCTTGTAGATAGATGATTACTACCGTTGTACGAGGCTGACCACCGCTAGCAGTGCATCGGTACAGAACATGGCTTACAGAACATTCATTTGGTCCACTGTATACAACAAACAGCCCTTTCTAACTGGTTTCAGCTAGAGAGGGCTTTTTAATACATAAAAGCGAGGTTTTACATGATGAAAAGGCAAGTGACCCTGATTGCCACTGCTGCGATGGGATTGGAATCAGTTGTTGCACGTGAGGTGAAGCAGCTGGGCTATGAAGATGTACAAGTAGACAATGGCAGAGTAGTATTCCAAGCGGATCCTTCCGCTATTGTACGCTGCAATCTGTGGCTGCGCACAGCTGATCGTATTAAAGTATTGGTCGGAGAATTCAAGGCAACTACTTTTGATGAACTCTTTGAACAAACAAAGGCATTGCCATGGGAAACGTACATACAGGAAAATGGTGAATTCCCGGTAATCGGAAAAAGCGTCAAATCGATGCTTTACAGTGTTCCGGATTGTCAGCGCATCGTAAAGAAGGCGGTAGTAGAAAGACTGAAACAGAAGCAGGGCATTGCTTCCTGGCTGGATGAGTCTGGTCCAAGACACCGGATTGAAGTGGCTATCTTGAAGGACACGGTCAGTTTGACACTGGACACAAGCGGTACAGGCTTGCATAAGCGCGGTTATCGTGTTGGGCAAGGTGAAGCACCGATCAAAGAAACACTTGCAGCCGCAATGGTGCTTTTGACGAATTGGCGTCCAGATTTTCCGCTTCATGATCCATTCTGCGGTAGCGGTACAATTGCCATCGAAGCCGCACTAATTGGTCAAAACATTGCTCCTGGATTCAACCGCGAATTTGATGCTGAAAACTGGCATTGGATAAAATCCGACCTATGGGAAAAAGCGCTGGAAGAAGCAGAGGATTTAGCTAATTATGATCAAGAACTTCATATTTCCGGTTCGGATATCGACCATAAAATGGTGGAAATTGCGAAGGCAAATAGTATTGAAGCGGGTCTTGGCGAATTGGTCAACTGGAGACAGATGCAGGTGGCGGATTGGAATCCAAAGCAGGATAATGGCTATATGATCTCGAATCCGCCATATGGGGAAAGATTGGGAGATCGCCCTGAGGTGGAAAAGGCCTATAAAGAGCTAGGATCCATCATGAAGGATAACCCTTCTTGGAGCGGTTATATTTTAACTTCTCATGAAGGCTTTGAAACATTCTATGGCAAGCAGGCAACTAAGAAACGCAAGCTTTTCAATGGTTTTATCAAAACCGATTATTATCAGTATTTCGGTAAACATATCTGAAAAAGGGAGCGGATAGTATGTCAGATGCAACACAGCAATATTGGGACTTGATCAAGGAACAAAAAGCGTATGAAGAAGCAATTGCCCTCATGCATTGGGACTTGCGGACGAAAGCACCAAAAGCCGGTATGGAATATCGGGCTGAAGCGATTAGCTATTTATCACAGCAATCGCATCGTCTATCCACATCTGACAAACTGAAAGAACTGATTGATGAACTTAAGCCGATCGCTAAGGACGAAATTCTGATCAAATCACTAGCAGAAAGTGAAAAAGAATACGATCGCAACAAGAAAATTCCTGAAGCGGAGTTTAAAGCATATATCATGCTACAATCCAAAGCTGAATCTGTTTGGGGAGAAGCTAGAGAGAAAGGTGATTTCAGTTTGCTCCAGCCTTATTTGGAGGAACTGGTCACCTATAAGAAGAAATTCGCTTCTTATTGGAATGCTGAACAGCATGCTTATGACGTTTTGTTGGATATGTATGAGCCTGGCGTGACGATGGAGACATTGGACGAAGTGTTCCCGGCATTACGCAATTCCCTTACACATTTACTTGATCAAATCAAACAATCGAACGTAAAACCAGATACTAGTGTGCTCCAGACACATTTCTCCAAAGAACAGCAAAAAGCTTTCACAGTTTCTGTCTTGGAAAAAATGGGCTATGACTTTGAAGCGGGAAGACTGGACGATACAATTCACCCGTTTGAAATCACACTGAACCCGAAGGATGTCCGAATTACAACTCGCTACGATGAAGAAGATTTCCGTATGGCTGTCTTTGGTACAATTCACGAAGGCGGACATGCGCTGTACGAACAGAACATAGCAGAAAAATTAGCGGCAACACCTTTAGCGAGTGGAACGAGCATGGGAATCCATGAATCTCAGTCTCTATTCTGGGAAAACTTTGTCGCACGTAGCGAAGCATTCTGGAAGGGCCATTTTGAGGAATTCAAAACGTATGCTCCTGCATCACTGCAAGAGATTGATTTTAACACCTTCTATCAGGCAGTGAATGAAGTAAAAGCATCATTCATCCGGATTGAGGCCGACGAATTGACATATGCTTTGCATATCATGATTCGTTATGAACTGGAAAAAGCATTATTCAAAGATGAAATTACGGTAAAAGATTTGCCGGAAATCTGGAATAGTAAGATGGAAGAGTACCTTGGTATTGTGCCTGAAAGTGATGCCCAAGGTGTTTTACAGGATATCCACTGGTCAGGCGGGGACTTCGGTTATTTCCCATCATACGCACTAGGTTATATGTATGCAGCCCAGTTCCATGCTAAAATGCAGGAATCTTTGGATATAGATAATCTGATAGAAAAAGGCGACTTTTCCCCGATCAAAGCATGGTTAACGGACCAAATCCATCAATATGGAAAAGCTAAGAAGCCGTTGGAATTGCTGCAAGATGTAACGGGTGAAGGTTTGAATGCTAATTATCTTGTAAGCTATCTGACTGAGAAATACAGTAAAATCTATCAGCTATAAAAAAAACGATGCAGACTAGTCTGCATCGTTTTTCTTTAGCTTAATGCTGTTGCCATATTTGGCACTTGCAAGTCAGCGTCTTTATAGATTCCTTCCAAGTCAGACTGGAAAGTATCAAATTGTTTCTGAGCAGCATCGAAGTTTGGTTCAGTTTGAGAAGCATCGATTGCTTTGCTCACTTCCTCAAAATATGCTTTAAAGGATTCAAGTGAAGCAGTGAAAGCTTCTTTCTCTTCATCTGGAAGATTGCTTTCCAGTTTGTAGTCAGCAAGCTTTGCTGCACCTTCATCAGCTGCTTTTTTAGCAGCTTCAGCGGAAGTTTTAATAACATCCTCAGTTGAAGCATCATCAGCTAGAGCAGCTTGATAATCTGCAATTGGTGCATAATTAGGACTGAAATCCGCAGTAAAGTTCATTTGCGTATTAATCAGTTCCTTTTTGACACCAGTCGTTTCTGTTTTTTCTGAACCGCCGTCTGATTTACTTTGTGAATCAGCGTTGGAACAACCTGTTACAAAGATGGCTACGATAGCCGTTAACGCAAGCAAATACATAAGCTTTTTCACGCTAACATCCCCTTTCTAATTAGCTTTTTTAGTTTAATGCTAACTTTTTGAATTGTAAATACTTAGGAGAAATGTTGCGCAAGTTTGAAAAATCTAATAAATTCAACAAAACGGAATTATCATAAAATCATTGAAACCGGAAACAAGAATGCTATAATTATAAGCGGATTCTGATAAAGGGGTTTTGCACGTTGACAAAACATAGCTTGGCCTATTTTCTAGATGATTTATGGGCAAAAGGGTTTAAACTGACTGATGAAGACATACAATTCATTTATTTTGGCAAAAATTATGCTAATGCACCTGATTGGAAAGTGATCTTTGCCGTACAAGTAACTTTGCGCTTTCAGCACGCCTTTGACGGCAGCTTCTACCTCAGTGTGCTGGATTTAATAGGAGAAGATAAGATACATACAAAAAAACAAGCAGAAGATCTGCTCTCGAGGAAAGGGTTCCAGCTTCAATATCATTGAGTCTGGCGAATCGCTTCCCGAGCAAGCTGATCTGCTGCTTTGTTTTGTTTTTCCGGTATCCATTTAATAAAGAAATGAGGGAACTGCCGGCTAAGCTGCATAATTTGTTCTAATAGCGGCTGGAATTCCTTGTTTTTTGTATATTCCTTGTCGATAGCTTGCACAGCCGCTTGGGAATCCGAGCGCAAGGAGATGATATCGTCGGGGTGATCGCTCTGACATATTTCCAGTGCTTTGATGATGGCCCAAAACTCGGCATGATGATTTGTCATTATATCAAGCGGTATGCTGTATGACTGGCGCGCGCCATCTTTTATAATCACGATACCTGCGCCGCTTTGCCCTGGATTACCACTAGTGGCACCATCCGTATATACCTCGATCAATATCTTTGCCTCCTAATCGTTGATTTGCTTGTACATTCGTTTTGCTCCGTAAAGAAACGGTGTCGAGATGATGCTGACCACGAATTTCAACAAATATGTTGAGATGAAGATCTCAATCCATACTGACCATTCATATGTCCCTGCGAAGGCGATCGTACAGAAAACGAGCGTATCTAGCAGCTGACTGAGCATTGTGCTGCCATTGTTTCGCACCCAAAGATATTTATCATTTGGGAGCATTCTCTTAACGAGGGCATATAACCAGACATCCACATATTGACTGATGCCGTATGCAATCAAGCTTCCAAGTGCGACTCGCGGCAAGAATCCGAATATCGTGCTAAGGGATGAATTCGCAATGTCGCTTGGCGCCGGATCGAACACAAGAACAATCTGCATGATGATTGTCATAATGATCAGGGTAGAAAAGCCGAGACCCACTGCTTTTCTAGCGATTTTCTTACCATAATTCTCATTCAGTATATCTGAAGCCAAGAAAATGGTTCCATATATGATATTTCCCATTGTCGCTGTCAAACCGAACAGCTCAATCGTCTTCGTCACTTGTATATTCGCCAATACTGTAGCCATACCAACCCATACGAACAACCCGAGACGTCCGAACAGCCGATACATGATTAACAGCAGGACAAAATTTATAATTGCAAAGACAATCCAAAGTAAATCGTTATTCAATACTGCTCCTCCTAGAGAAAAAACTTTAGACAATGGAAGAGTATACGCGCTTTTCACAACGTATGCAACTTAGTACAGGGTATGTATACAGAAAAGCGACAACCCATTGGATTGCCGCTTAGAGTTATATTAGACTTTTTCTACGTTAGCTGCTTGAGGTCCTCTTTCGCCTTCGATTACTTCAAAGGATACTTCCTGACCTTCTTCAAGATTCTTGAAGCCTTCTTCCTGGATGGCGGAGTAATGTACAAACACATCGTTACCGTCCTCTACTTGAATGAATCCGTAACCTTTTTCAGCGTTGAACCACTTTACAATTCCGTTTGGCATATTCCTTATCCTCCTAAAGACGTTTCACAGAAAACGCATGTAATAATACAAAAAAGACGTGCATGAATTAAAAAAGGCAGTCTGCTAGAAGGGCGGAATTACTTAGCTCTTCTAACAAGCTGCCATTGTTCTTATTCCGCTCATCTTGTTTGCTTGACACAAATATAGCTCATTTTAAAATATGCGTCAAGTAGAGAGAAATGGCGCTTTGTTGGGAAAGTAATCGCTTTCTGAATGAATTGAAAGGCTGTATTTTGTCTTCTTTCTTGTCAATTTGCGACATTTTATGTTTTTTCATGACTGGCAATGCTCTTCGTTGATGGCTTGATGTGATTCTATTACAATATAATAAATCGTATGTTGTCGGAAGGAGGCGGAGGTTTGACAATTCAAATCGGTGTAACCGGGTGGGGAGATCACGATAAATTATACCCAGATGCAAAAGCTAGGCAGCAGAAATTGAAAACATATGCAACCCATTTTGATGTTGTCGAAGTAGATTCTTCCTTCTACGCCATTCAGTCTGTCAGTAATTATACAAAATGGGCAGAAGAAACACCTGATCATTTTTCGTTTATTATTAAAGCGCATCAAGACATGACTGGCCAGAGCCGGAAAAAGATGACGCGAGCAGAAGCGTCATCACTATTTGAACATTTTTTGGCATCAATTCAGCCCATAATAGAAGCAAATAAGCTAGCTGCGGTCCTTTTCCAGTTTCCTCCTTGGTTCCAGGTGGAAAAGACAAGCATCGATAGACTCCGTTTTATTCGTGAGCTGACAAAAGGGCTGCCGGTAGCGATTGAATTTCGTAATCAGTCCTGGTATGCAGAGGAATACAGAGACAAGACACTTCATCTGTTGCGTGAGCTAGAATTCATACATACAGTTTGCGATGAACCGCAGGCAGGGAGTGGTTCTGTGCCAGCAATTCCTGAAGCCACAAACGACCATCTGACGCTTGTGCGCTTCCACGGACGGAATGTACATGGCTGGAATCAAAACGGTCGCGATGATTGGCGAAAAGTCCGTTTTCTTTATCGATACAATTCGACTGAATTAAAGGAGTGGCGGGATACTGCATTGGAGTTAGAGCATTCCAGCACACGTGTCATTTTGCTATTTAATAATAATTCCGGCGGAGATGCCAGTGATAATGCCAAAGAAATGATGCAGCTACTTGGACAGAAGCTTCCGGATCCGCCGCCAGAACAACTGAACTTATTTGACTAGGAAGGGCGATGAATGATGGAACAGAAAAGACAATTAGAAGAGATGGAGCGTTATGCATATACCATATTTCGTAAAGATGCTACTGGGCACGATTTCTACCACATGAAACGGGTAGCTAAGATGGGACGGAAAATCGCGTTCGAAGAAGGTGCTGATCCGTTCCTGACAGAGGCAATTGGATGGATGCATGATATTGGTGACCATAAACTGTTTGATGAGCCGGCAGACGCTGTGGCTGAGGCACAAGGTTTTCTGCGGCGCATTGAATTGGAAGAGCATGTAATTCAGGATATCTTCCACGCATGCCGCAACATTTCCTTCAGTAAAGGGCGTACTCCTGATACATTGGAAGGAAAGATCATTCAGGATGCAGATCGTTTGGATGCAATAGGTGCTATCGGAATCGCTCGGACATTTGCATTTGGCGGAGCAGCCAGCCGCCTCATCCACTGGCCTAATGACCCCAAGCATTCGAGCATACAGCATTTTTATGATAAACTATTGAAATTGAAAGAAACACTGCATACAAAAACAGCATTGCGTATGGCTGAATCGAGACATGCTTACATGCAAGACTTCCTGAACCGATTTTTCGAGGAGTGGGAGATGCCGTGTGATGATATACGATAAAGGAATGATATATTATGACAACCTCTGAACAAGCATATTTGGATCTATGCAAATATGTTCTTGAAAATGGCACTAAAAAAGAAGATCGCACAGGCACTGGCACAGTTTCTGTTTTCGGCTACCAGATGCGCTTTGACCTGCAAAAAGGTTTTCCGTTGCTTACAACAAAAAAAGTCCCTTTCCGACTGATTGCAAGCGAACTGCTTTGGTTCCTTAAGGGAGATACAAATATTCGCTATTTGCTGCAGCACAACAATAACATCTGGAATGAATGGGCGTTTAAAAACTGGGTGGAAAGTGCAGCATATGACGGACCGGATATGACTGATTTCGGACGACGTTCTCTGCAGGATGATAGCTTCCGAAAAACATACGAAACACAAATGGAGCGATTCAAGCAGCTGATTTTAACTGATGATAGCTTTAGCGAACGTTTTGGCCATCTTGGAGACGTGTATGGAAAGCAGTGGCGAAACTGGAAAACAACACAAGGCGAAAGTATCGATCAATTGCAAGACATAATTGAAACGATCAAGAAAAATCCAGACTCCAGAAGATTGATAGTTTCCGCGTGGAATCCGGAAGATGTACCATCGATGGCCCTGCCGCCTTGTCATACGATGTTCCAATTCTATGTAGCAAACAATAAACTTTCTTGCCAGCTTTATCAGCGCAGCGGCGATATTTTCCTTGGTATCCCGTTTAATATTGCCAGCTATAGTTTGCTGACGCATATGATCGCCAAAGAATGCGGATTGGAAGTCGGGGAATTCATCCATACAATTGGAGACGCGCATTTATATACGAATCATCTTGAGCAAGTTGAAACGCAGCTAAGCCGTACACCAAAAGCATTGCCAACATTACAGATTAAAGACAGCTTGCATTCTGTTTTCGATGCTTCCATGGACGACTTGGAAATCATCGGGTATGAACCGCATCCTGCTATTAAAGCGCCAGTTGCTGTATAAGGAGGGACAAGTTTGATTTCATTATTATTTGCAATGGATCAGAACCGAGGTATCGGATATAAAAATGACCTTCCATGGAGACTTCCGCGTGATCTGCGATTCTTCAAAGAAAAGACGACTGGTCAAATCATCGTTATGGGAAGGAAGACGCTCGATTCGATGAATGGTGCACTGCCGAATCGGACGAATGTTGTGCTTACGAGAGATAAAGCGTTCCAAGCAGAAAATATTACTACTTTGCATGATGTGAAAGAAATAAAAGATTTGGCGGACAAGTACTCTGAAAAAGAAATCTTTGTTATCGGTGGAAGTGAGATTTTTTCACAGACATTGGATATCGCTGATCGTATTTATATGACGTATATAGAGGAAAGCTTTCCAGCAGATACGCACTTCCCAGACTTTCCATTGAAAGAGTGGAAGGAAACATCACGTGAGAAAGGCGTCAAAGACGAACGGAATCCATACGATTATTATTTTATCCAATATGATCGGGTAAGGCAGTAAATGCTGTATGTATTTTTGCCGCCTGTTTTTTTCTTCTTACTTATAGTGCTGACAATTTATTATCCGGTGTGGAGGAAGAAGAGCGAAGTACAACCGAGAGAAGGTGAATAAATGCGTTCTTTTTATCATTTTATGATGACATACCGAGGACGAAAGAAACCAACGGATGAGAGCCAGCTTGCTGACTGGATGTTTGGAGATCATAATTTCCCAAAACATAGCTCATCTTACGACGAAATCAGCGAATACTTGGAATGGAACAGTCCTTTCCATGGAGCGCTGCAGGTTTTTGATCGTCTATGGAGAACTTATGAAGCAACAGAATAACTGATTATTATGCCTGTATCAGCAGATACAGGCATTTTTTGTACCATTTTCAGGTAAAATTTTGTCAAATGTCATTGAAAGTTCAGATATTTATTTATACTATGGAACTAATGCAAGGTGGTGTAATTTTATGGAAGCCGTCGGGCTCGCTTTAATAAGTATCATATTGGCATATCTGCTTGGCTCTCAAAATGGCGCCTATTATATGATGAAATGGAAGCATGGGATCGATATCCGCACGACTGGAAGCGGGAACGCAGGGGCAACGAATGCCGGAAGAGCAATGGGGAAGACAGGTTTCTTTTGGGTGCTTGTCTTCGATTTAGCTAAAGGAATGCTAGCTGTGCTGCTTATCCGCTGGAGCGGTCAGACTGAACTTGTTGCGGGCTTGGGTGTTATTGCAGCAGTAATGGGTCATATATTCCCCATTCAGCTCCGCTTTAAAGGTGGAAAAGGAATAGCAGTTTCCCTCGGGGCATTTGTCATTTTCTCTTATCAAGCAACATTCCTGCTGCTTGCTGTTTTTCTATGTATCTATCTTTTCCTTAGAAGATTCAGCATCTCAGGATTACTTGCTTATGCCGGTACAGCCGTGCTGCTTCCATTTTTACGATTGGACATGCTAACTATTGCTATTTACGTTGTAGTGACTGTCCTTATCCTGGCAGCCCATCATACGCATTTGAAAGCTGCTTGGAGCTATTTGCTATTACGTAATGAAAGGTGACTTACGATGAATTCGACACAATTAAAGTACAAGATTGCTACCGAGCCATGGGAATTCGAACAGGTCCATGCACTCAATTATCGTACCTTTACAGAGGAAATTCCACAGCACGAGACCAATCAGGAGCGTAAAAGAATAGACAGGTTCAATCAAGAAAATACATATATTATCGGCCTGGATGGGGATATGGTCGTTGCAATGATCGCCATCCGCTCAGTCAGGCCTTTTTCACTTGATGAAAAAATAGAGGGACTGGACGACTATCTGCCTCATCATGATGCCAAATGTGAGATCAGATTACTGGCAGTAGAAAAAGCCTATCGTGATAGTTTCGTATTTTTCAGGCTAGCAGAAGCGCTTATTCAATACTGTCTCGAAAATGGATTTGATATGGCCGTTATTTCCGGCGTCTTACGGCAGCAGAAGCTGTATAAGCATATGGGATTCGTTGCTTTCGGACCGTTGACTGGATCAGGAGATGCACAGTTCCAGCCGATGTATGTGACGGAAGAATTGTTCCAGCGCAAAGCGCGGGCTTTTCAGCGCATTTTTTTGCAAAGCCAAGATTCGATAAGTTTCTTGCCAGGTCCTGTTCCAATGGCTGATCAAGTAAAAAGGGCAATGGGTGAAACAGCATGTTCCCACCGTGCACCTGCGTTTCTTGATCACCTTCATCAGCTGCGAGGGCGGTTAAAAAGTCTGACACATGCAGGGCATGTCCAAATAATGCTGGGTACCGGGACACTAGGAAACGATGCCGTTGCCGCTCAGTTGCGCACACTGACTGAGCAGGGCCTGATTCTTGTTAATGGAGAATTTGGATCGAGGCTGACAGATCATGCGCAGCGGGCGGGTCTGCATTTCAACACAGTGGAAATACCTTGGGGTGAAAGCTTTGATTATGAACACATATTGGCAGAGGCAGAAGCTTGTGATGCCGCTTGGATATGGGCTGTCCATTCGGAAACCTCAACCGGTGTGCTGCAAGATATAAATCAGCTGAAGTACATAACGAAGAAGACAAACAGCAAGCTGGTTCTGGATTGCTGCAGCTCCCTCGGCAATGTACCACTTGATCTGCGTGATGTGTTCCTTGCCACCGCTGGCAGCGGAAAGGGTGTAGCATCCTATGCTGGTTTGGCTTTCGTCTTCTATCATCACACGATTGAAATTTCTAACAGCATTCCGCGCTATCTGGATCTGGGTCTGTACCATACATATGATAGTACGCCGTTCACGCATTCTTCTAACTTGATCAAAGCTTTGTCTGCTGCAATCGATCAATGGGAAGATGCAAAACTTTTACAGCGGGTCAGTGAGTTGACGGATATACTAATTAAGCATTGTAGAGAGAAGGGACTAACACTCTTAGCAGATGCAGCATATGCGCCTGGCATCGTTACTATCGTTCTGCCGAAGGAGCAGCGTGCGGATATCGTTGGCCGGGAGCTTGCCCGAAAAGGCTGCTTGATCAGCTGTAATAGCAGTTACCTTATCGAGCGAAATTGGGTGCAAATTTCCGTCATGGGACATCATGAGGAAAAGGATTTGGAGCGTGTGACAGATGCGCTTGCTGTTCTGATCGGAAAGAAGGAAACAGTCGTCTGATGAACTTTTTTGCTACCGCAAAAGGATTCTGTTCGATAGGGGCAGTTCTCCTTTTATTAAAAATGTATCTTATTTGTATCATCTATTTTGATTTACCTTTATATGAACCATTTGATTACATTCAGCTATTTCTGTCCTGTTTGTCGTCGGTTGCCGTTTTATTTGTCTTGCTGTATCTATTTGCCAGGAAACTGCGCGCTGGCGCCTACCTTATTTTACATATCATCATAACTGGTATTCTGTACGGGAATTTGCTGTATTTTCGTTTTTATATCGACTTTGTGACACTGCCTATTCTTTTTCAGTTCAAAAATGTCGGGGGACTCAGTCAAAGCACTGCTGAATTGATGGATCCACTGGACTTACTGCTTTTCGCAGATGTCGTGATTCTTCTTTTATGGTGGATCTTTAAACGTCCGCATTCCCTACCTTTCAAGTGGAAACGAAAGGGTATACTCACTGTGAGCACTGCGCTATTAATAGCCATCAATGTCGGCTGCTCTTTTATCGGCGGAGGAGACCAGCATGATGGCAGTTATAATCGGTCAGCAATGGTGAGCACATTAGGACCTGTATATTATCACGGCTATGATATTTACCAAACGGCGCGCGCAGAGCTCAGCAGTACGTTTGCTACAGAACAGGATTATAAGAAGGCAGCAGCGTACTTGGAAGCTGCCGACACAGATATCACATCAGAATATTTTGGTGTTGCAAAAGGCAAGAATGTCATCTTAATTAACTTGGAATCCACACAGCAATTTGTCATCGGCAGAGAAGTGAAAGGAGAGGCAATCACTCCGTTCCTGAACAGCTTGATGGGGGAAAGTTTCTATTTTGATCAGATTTATCACCAGACTGCTCAAGGAAAGACCTCGGACGCTGAATTCATGTTAGATCAGTCTTTCTATCCGCTTACAAGCGGTTCTGTCTATGTCAGGCGGCCGGAAAATGAGTTTATTGCTATGCCTGAAATCCTATCTGAATCCGGATACCATAGCGCTTCGTTTCACGGCAATGTCGGCAGTTTCTGGAACAGGGAGGAAGCATATGATGCTTTTGGCTATGATGATTTCTTCTCAAAGGATTCTTATCAAGTTTCCGAAGATAATTCCATTAATTACGGTATAAAGGACGAGGCTTTCCTCGAGCAATCCATGCCTTATCTTGAAAAACTGAAACAGCCGTTTTACAGTAAGTTCCTGCTGCTTACAAACCATTTCCCATTTCTGTTGGATGAAGAGGATATATTAATAGAGGAAGCAGACACAGGTCTGGATGTTGTGGACCGCTACTTCCAGACTGTTCGATATGAGGATGAAGCACTTAAAGAATTTTTTGGTGAACTGAAACGCACCGGATTATACGAAGATTCCATCATTGTACTCGTTGGTGATCATTATGGTATATCAGAGAACTATTATGATGGAATAGCATCTTATTTGGATGAGGATCTTTCGACACCGGAAGAGCTTGACTTACAGCGGGTCCCGCTGATCATACACGTACCTGGACAGAAGGGAGAAACCTTCCATAGTCCTGGAGGGCAGATTGATATCCAGCCAACCATCTTGCATCTCCTTGGCGTGGATACGGCTGCTTATCCAAATTTCGGCCAAGATCTGCTAGCTCCTGATCGTGATCCATTCGTTGTTTTCCGAGATGGTGATTTTGTTTCAGATGATGTCATCTACACAAAACAGCTTTGCTATGATAAGACTTCAGCTGAACAGACAAAAATGGAAAAATGCTCTCCATATTTTGAAAAGCGTAATAAAGATTTATATTATTCAGATGCTATCCTGAATGGTGATCTTCTTCGTTTCGCTGATTGACGAAATCCGGTTCCTATTATGGGAACCGGATTTTTGTTGGTGTGAATTCATAAATTATTACGGTATCCATTACCTTAACTGCTTATTTCTGAATTATAGTTTCATATTTACATAATCTTTCCATCATGGTATTGTGTAAAAGGTCAATTCATACTTAGTTGATTGGAATTATATAATTTTATAAGGAGGATGATTTATTTGGACTTATTCACAGTTGTGAACATTATTATTCTTTTAGCCTTAATCGGCGTACTCTTTTACATGCAAAAGAAACATATTTCCTTCTCCAAACGAGTACTGACCGGATTGGGCCTCGGTATTGTGTACGGAGTTATACTGCAGTTAGTTTATGATCCGGCTTCTGAAACCATCGTCATGACAAATGATTGGTTCGGGTTGGTGGGAAGCGGTTATGTGAAGCTTTTGCAGATGATCGTCATGCCGCTAGTTTTCATATCGATTGTAGCTGCTTTCACGAGACTAGAGAAGTCTTCTAATCTTGGAAAGATAAGCGGACTTGTGATCGGTACACTGATGGTAACAACAGCAATTGCCGCTGCAATCGGTATTGCAGCTGCTGCAGGTTTTGACCTGAAAGCAATTGATATAACTGCCGGTGATGCGGAAATAACACGCGGTGAAGATTTGGAAACAAGCTTAACTGAAGTACAAAGTACGACAGTCCCGCAAAAAATATTAGAATTCCTGCCTGCTAATCCTTTCTTGGATTTGACAGGAGCAAGACCTACTTCCACGATTGCAGTTGTTATTTTTGCAGCATTTGTCGGGGTAGCTTACCTCGGGATAAAGAGAAAGACTCCTGAGCATGCTGCTTTCTTCCAAAAATTAATTGAAGCATTGCATAGTCTCGTCATGCGTATCGTTACATTGGTATTGCGTTTAACGCCATACGGCATACTTGCTTTGATGGCAAAGACAGTCGCAGGCAGTGATTTTAATGCAATCGCAACGTTAGGTAAATTTGTTATCGCTTCTTATGTCGCGCTGATTGCGATGTTCGTTGTTCATCTAATTGTGCTGGCTGTTTTGGGACTAAGTCCAAAGCAGTTTCTTAAAAAGGTCTTTCCAGTATTGGCTTTTGCCTTCACTTCCCGTACGAGTGCCGGTACCCTGCCGCTAAATGTTGAGGCGCAGCGAAATAAACTGGGTGTACCAGAGTCGATCGCCAATTTCTCGGCATCATTTGGTATCACAATCGGACAAAATGGATGCGCTGGAATCTATCCTGCTATGCTTGCGGTTATGATTGCGCCTTCTCAAGGTATAAATCCTTTATCACCGTCATTCATTGCAACACTAATACTAGTTGTTATGATCAGTTCATTCGGTGTAGCAGGAGTAGGCGGAGGAGCAACATTTGCTTCTTTGATTGTTCTTTCTACAATGAATTTGCCAGTAGCTTTAGCCGGTGTATTAATATCGGTTGAACCGTTGATTGATATGGGGCGTACAGCACTCAATGTTAGCGGATCGATGGTATCAGGACTTGTTACCAGCCGAACGCTAGGTGAATTGGACACAAAAACATATGCTTCCAATGAAACACCAACGGAAAACATGGCACGTTAAAGCTAGTTTATCGCTATATTATACGAAAAAAGCCGCCTCCATCTAGGAGCGGCTTTTTTTATTGGAATGTGATATCTATAATATGGTCGAATGGAATGCGGATAGGATACAAGCTATTCTTTGTATCCAAAAGTAAGTATTGCTCAAACTGCTTCAGCCCTGTAACGATGCCTGACGCATGTTCCACATTGGGTCCTTTTCTGTACAACATATTGGCTTTCGTTTTACCTACCTGGATATAGCGCACCTTCTGTTCTAGTTCTTCCAGCTGCTGCTCATCCATGATCGGCGGCTTGGCTTTTCCAATATCTCTTCCCATCTGCTGCAGCATCTCCACATGCTCAGGAAGCATTAAAGATGTCCACTTGATTTTTCCTCGATCATTCACCATACGTCATTCCTCCTGTAAATAGTATAATCGAACGTATGTTCTTTTTCAAGTGACAAGGAACGTGCGTTCGTATATAATGAATATATGAATTATACAGAAAGCAGGGATCTTAATGGAAAGAGCCGCATTGGCAAAATTCGTTGAGCAGCAGGTTACAATAATTTATATGGCAAAGGACGGTTCCTTAACGAAACGCCAAGTAAAGATCGAACGAATCAATGAAGCATCCGTAACAGGGTATTGTTATTTGCGCAAGCAGCTGCGCACCTTCCGTATGGATCGAATTCTTGCCATCCAGCCACAGCGGAACATGTGGCGTATGTCCTCATGATATCTGTCATTCACCTGCTATCTCCATCCTGAATAAAGTACTAGGGGTTAACCCAGGAAAAGGAGAACATGTGATGACGATTTTGTACGACAGCTATGATACTGAAAATCACCCCAAGACTTCTTGGCAGCAAGAAGCAATACTTGCCTTCCATAATAAATTATCCGATCAGCAATCCCAGTTCCCTTGCATACCGGCCACGGTAGGGCATAGGCTTGGTCAATTCCGTTATGGATTTGCCGTTGATCCAACAACAGAAGATGCAGCTAAACAACTGGCGGATTTTCTGCACACATACGGACAGCAAGCAAAGGAATTTGGTTCTTATACTTCCCTGATAATATTCTTTGATACAACAAAACAGCAGGAGCAACACCTTGATGTACCTGCTTATTTCAATATTTTTTGGAATTTACTCAGCAAAACGACAGCCCACGATTCACAGAGCTGGCCAATGCACATCCCAAATGATCCTGCAAATGCATTATGGGAATATTGTTTTGGCGGAGAGCAATATTTCATGTACTGTGCCACACCAGCGCATTCCAATAAGAAAAGCCGAAATTTCCCTTGTATGTTGTTAGCCGTAACGCCAAGATGGGTGCTGGAAACATTCGAATCGAAACCGAAAGCTGCAGCTGGCATCAAACAGAAAATTCGGGAACGGATCCTCAAATACGATTCTAGTGATATTCACCCTGATTTGAATGCATACGGCAATAAGGACAATCTTGAATGGAAGCAGTACTTTCTCCATGATGACAATAGCTCTCCCTCCAAATGTCCATTTCATAGAAGAAAGCAAGATTAGCAGTTTCCTACCGGTTCTTCCCATACCACCCTTTTCTAAATCATGCTAGAATAATAGCAGGAGGAATTCGTATGAAACTATTGCATACCGCTGATTGGCACCTTGGTAAGATCGTCAACAGCGTACATATGACAGAAGATCAAGCTCTTATCTTGGAGCAGATCAAAACGATAATTGATAGAGAACAGCCTGATGCGATCATCGTAGCAGGCGATTTATATGATCGGGCTATTCCGCCCCGCGATGCAGTGGAACTGCTGAACAATACATGGAACTGGCTGATCGGGGATAAGGAAATACCTGTATTGTCCATCAGCGGCAACCATGACAGCCCGGATCGTCTCGATTTCGGCAGCCAGCTGTTTAAGGCGAGTAAGCTGTATATCGAAACGAAGCTGCGGCCTGGTATGATTCCAGTCACACTGGAAGATGCACATGGCCCTGTGCATTTTCATCTTATTCCATATACGGAGCCTGCTGATGTACGTGCATTCTTTGGAGATGACAGCATTACTACTCACCAGCGGGCGATGGAGCGAATCGTTTCCTATATTACCGATACGTATGACATGGCAGAACGTCATATTTTTGTTGGACATGCCTTCCTGGCAGGCGGTATGGAATCAGATTCAGAGGAACGGCTCTCGATGATCGGCGGAAGTCCGTATGTGGATGCTGCTCTTTTCCAGCCGTTTACGTATGCGGCGTTTGGTCATTTACATCAAGCACAGCGGATCGGCAGTGACCATATACGCTACAGTGGGTCGCCGCTCAAATATTCCTTTTCGGAGGCAAATCATAAGAAATCAGTGACGATTGTGGAGCTTGATGCTGCTGGATTCCAATCATTTCAAAAGATTGATCTTACACCAGAACGGGATATGCGCATTGTGGAAGGATATTTTGATGAATTGATGGAAGGAGCAGCAGGAAATCCCGACGATTATTTGCATATACGTCTACTGGATGACGGGCAGCTGCTGGATCCAATGGGAAAACTCCGCAAACTTTACCCAAATATTCTTCGATTAGAACGTAAGGCAAAGGTTGGAGCCAGTTCCATGTCCGACATCAAGCAAATTAAGGAAAAACAGCGCTTGTCGCATATGCAGCTGTTTGCTGCCTTTTATGAGGAAATGAAAGGTGAAGCCATACCAGAACACCGTCAGACTCATATGGAAGCGGTCATCCAGCGTCTAGTCGAGCAAGAGAGGAGAAGCTGATATGCGTGCCATAACATTAAATATGACCGCTTTCGGTCCTTATCATAAACCGCAGACGATCGATTTCCGGGAACTAGGAGCAGAATCTATTTTCCTAATTACTGGTCCTACCGGAGCAGGGAAGACAACGATCTTTGATGCGATTTGTTACAGTTTGTATGGACGCGCCAGCGGAAGTGACCGTGATCAAGATTCCCTTCGCAGCCATTTCGCAGCGCCAGGTGAAACGACGGAGGTACGCTATCGTTTTGCGCTCCGCGGTACGGAATATGAAGTTATTCGTTATCCTAAGCAGCAGAAAAAGAAAGAACGCGGAGACGGGTTTACGGATGATCCGGCAAGAGCAGAATTTTATGAGTGGAAAGATGGAAAGCAGGTACTGATCACCTCCAGGATCAAGGAAGTGAACGAGGCAATTGAAGAGAAGATTGGACTCGATTATGAACAATTCCGTAAAATGATCATGATTCCTCAAGGGGAATTCCGGAAACTCATCTCTGAGAACAGTAAAGAACGAGAAGAAATTCTCCAACGCATTTTCCGCACGTACTTTTATGAACGAATGACAGATGCGCTGAAGGACGAAGCCAAACAATTAAAGGAAAGTTTGCAGCAGACGGAATGGAAAGAACAACAGCAGATCAGCAAAATCGAATGGCGTACACAGGAGCCCGCTGAGACAGACAGTGTACCCGAGACAATGCAGAAGCTGCAAATAGAGCTTGATGCTATAACAGAAGCTGTTAGCCAAGGCGAAAAGGAACTTATACAGCATAAGAATATTTGGCAGGAACGCCAGCAGCAATATTATGAAGCAAAGCAGCTTCTTGACACGTTCAAACAGTTAGAGCAAGCGCTCGTTCAAAAAGAACAGCTTGAGCAAAAGCTTCCTGATATAAAACAAAAACAGCAGCGTCTTCAGGATATGGAGCGCGCAAACCGCTTAGTGCCGTATGAGCAGCAGCTCGTCACCCGTAAACAGGAGTGGCAGCGTCAAGCAAAAGCCCAGCAAGAGACGAAAGAAAGAAAAGATCTGCTAGAGCAGCAGTACACCGCTATCTCCTCTTCTTATACAAAAGCAAAAGAACTGGAACCGCAGCGGAAAAGCCGGCAGGAACAGCTGCAGCTGCAAAAACAGCAGCTCGAAAAGTGGAAAGAGTATGAGAAGCAGAAACTAGAATTAACACGCATTCAGAAGATGCTTGAAGATAAGCAGCGGCGTTTGCATAAGTTAAAAGAGTCACACACAGAGAAGAAAAGCCAGCAAAACAAACTGGAACAAGACTTAAGCCAGGAAGCCGCACTGATTCAAGCGTTCTATGAGGAACAGGGAATACTAGAGAAACTTGAACGACAATTAGAAGAAGCTGCGCGATTGAAAAATGCTTTCAACCAGTTACAAGAAATGCGCACCGTTTATCAGCAGACCAAACAACTGCTGCAGGAAAAGGAAAACATTGTACAGCAACTGCGGCGTGACATTGCCGAGATGGAAGAAGCTCAGGCGGCCCACCACGCTGCACATCTTGCCGGACAGCTTGCATCTGGTGAACCTTGTCCAGTATGCGGATCCACCGAGCATCCATCACCGGCTCAGACTACAACGCATATCCAATCATTTGAGATGCTGAAACAAAAGAGAATGATGCTCGAAGATGCCCAGCGTGCATATGATGAAGTACAGAAAAAATATGTAGAAGCAAAATCGAATGGGCAAGCCATCCGCCAGGTGACAGATGAGCTATACCGTAACATTACCGGAGAAGCTTCTTATGATCAGGCAAAATTGGATGGATTAAAACAAGATATACAAACGAAAAAGGATCAAACAACCAGCTCCCTTCGTGCGAAGCAAGCAGAGCGCAAGCAGCTGGAACAGAAGAGACAGACACTTGAGCAGCTTAAACAAACGTTTGAACAAGAGCAAAAGGCCGCAGAAGAGCTCCAAAACGATCTGCGTACACTAGAAGAAACGTACACTCGCGTTGAGGCAGAAATAAGTTATCAACGCAAACAACTGCCTGAAGTGCTGCAGGATCACTCTGAGTGGGAACATCAAATCAAGCAAGAAGAAGCTGCAATCGAAGCTGCAATTAACGAATGGGAAGCATTGCAGAATCAATTCGAGGAAATATCCAGAAGCAGACAGCAAATTGCAGCTGCTCTGGAATCAACTGCAAAATTCACAGCAGATTTGGAGCAAACTTACTTCCGGGAGGAAAAAAACTTTCTCGCTAAGCTCGAAGAAGCAGGGTTTTCTGATACAGATTCTTTCAAGAAAGCCAGCGGTTCGGAGCTGGACGTAAGAAAGCTTCAGGAAGAATTGGAACAGCATGAACAGCAGCGCCGCAGTGTTTCTGAACAGATCGAGTCACTGCTCAAACGAACCGATAAAAAGGAAAAGCCAGATTTAAATCTGTTTGAGCAAGCAGTGATAGAAGCCGAGAAAGTATTCGAAGCAAAAAATAGCAGCTTGAATATGGCAAAAACCTACGCCTCTCATCATGAAGATATTAAGACTTCCTTATTGCGTCTTCAGGAAGAAGCGGCAGAGCAAAAAACACAGTATTACGATATTGGCGAACTAGCTAATTTGGCAAAAGGAGATAACAGTCTGCGACTTTCCTTTGAGCGCTATGTTCTAACCAGCTTCTTGGATGAAATCATTCTTCAGGCAAATATTCGATTAGAGGAAATGACAGATCACCGCTATCAGCTTAAACGAAGCGGACAAATTGCCAAACGTGGTGCCCAAAGCGGATTGGATCTTGAAGTAATTGACCATCACACTGGACAAGAACGCCCAGTTAAGACATTATCGGGCGGTGAGGGCTTTAAAGCAGCATTATCTCTAGCTCTTGGGATGTCTGATGTAGTTCAAGCGCATGCAGGCGGTGTTGAACTTGAAACCTTATTCATTGATGAGGGCTTTGGTACACTGGATGAAGTGTCACTTGAGCAGGCGATTGACAGTTTGAAAGGATTGCAGGCAAGTAATCGTGTACTCGGCATTATTTCTCACGTACCACAGCTGAAAGAAGAAATTCATACAAAACTGCAGATTGATACTTCACCGACGGGGTCATCTGCTAAATTTATTTTCCAATAAGGAGGAAGACAATTTGGGAACACCAATCAATTTTGAAACAGTTCTGCGTACAGAAGGAAAAGAAAAACGAATTGACAGCAAAGAAAATATTTTTCAGCTAAAACTGCAGGGATATCATATATTTCCCCTTCATCAACAGATTGATATCAAGCGTGCGAAAGATACCGACGAAATTGGCAGAGCAATCATTGTCGAATTGACGTTGAAAGAGGAGCAAACTATTTGTACGTATCAGCTTGTTTCGTTATCAAGCGTCAATTAACGACATAACATCCTGCTATAAAAGGAGATAGAGGGGGAATTTTGCGCTTGCCCGGGAAATAGGAGCTGAAAGAGGGAAATATATTGCCTTCATACGGAATAGAATGGAACAAAAGACTTCTTACTTGCGTAGACTGGTAGAAATATTGACGTGAGAAGAGGTATGTGAATGGCAAGAAATCTATTCGGTCCTTCCGCTTTTGGGCGACGAGGGCAGCCACCTGTAAGAAGGGACCCATTTCTTTCCCATCAAAGAGTTGCACCGCAGCCTCAGCGTACATCAGGCGGTTTGCCTGGTGTTCTGCAAAAGATTCTGAGACGTGGAAGCAGAGGCGCACAAACTGGGGCGAGGGCAGCTCTTCCTGCTAGCAGCAGTTCTTCTGGAGGAGTATCGTTACTTGACATGCTGAATCATACACAAAGCGCACTAAGAGCAGCTGAGTCCTTCATGCCGATGGTACAGGAATATGGACCGATGGTGAAGAACTTGCCTTCCATGTTTAAAATGATGAAAGCTTTGAAGGACATCAATTTTGACGATGACGATGAGGAAACAGCATCTGAGACAGAAGCAAAGGATGAGAATCAGGATAAGGATAAGGATAAAAGCGAGGAAGGCGACAAGTCCTTGACTCTCATCTCTAAGGAAGAAAAAGCACCACTTCAACAGAAACCGAAGAAAAGCGCATCTGGATCTGGAAAGTCCCTTCCGAAAATGTATATTTAAGCGTGCTACTTGATTTTTTTCCGCAAAAGAGGAAAATATATAGCATACGATGAAGGAGGGATTTATTATGGCATTACAACACGCTACCTTTGCAGGAGGCTGTTTCTGGTGCATGGTCGAACCATTTACGGAGCGCCCTGGGATCGAAGCAGTAGTTTCCGGGTACACAGGCGGCGACAAACCAAATCCCACATACGAGGAAGTGTGCTCGAACACAACTGGTCATGTCGAGGCCGTTCAAATTACTTTTGATCCAGATGTTTTCTCTTATGAGAAACTGGTAGAAACGTTTTGGCAGCAGATTGACCCGACAGATGCTGGCGGTCAGTTCCACGACCGTGGAGAATCATACAAAACAGCAATCTTTTACCATGATGAACAGCAGCGGCAAGTGGCAGAGGCATCCAAAGCGAAGCTGCAGGAGAGCGGACGTTTCCAGAAGGATATCGTGACCCCGATCCTGCCTGCCAAGCCGTTTTATCCGGCGGAAGAGAAACATCAGGATTATTACAAGAAGAACAAGTACCATTATAAGATGTACAAGCGTGGTTCCGGTCGGGAAGATTTCATCAAGCAGAACTGGTCTCCTAAGAAGGACAAAGCGAAGCTGAGAGAAACTTTGACTCCGATCCAATATCATGTTACGCAGGAGAATGGTACTGAGCGTCCTTTCGAAAACGAGTATTGGAATAATACCAAAGAAGGAATCTATGTGGATGTCATATCCGGCAAAGCATTGTTTTCTTCAAGAGACCAATATGACGCTGGCTGCGGTTGGCCAAGCTTTACAAGACCGCTTGATTCCTACGAAGTGAAAGAGAATATGGATCTTTCACACGGAATGGTTCGGACAGAAGTAAGGTCAACTGAAAGTGATTCGCATCTTGGTCATGTGTTCGATGATGGTCCTAGAGCAACAGGCGGACTGCGGTACTGCATGAACTCTGCAGCGATGAAATTCATTTCTGTCGATGAGATGGAAAAAGAAGGTTATGGAGAGTTTTTATATCTCTTTAAGTAAATAAATACAGTAACAGCTTTGCTCTTGTTCGCTTCACGATGGAACAAGAGCATTGTTTTGGACGAGGAGTATGAGAATGGATTCTACATTATGGATAGAATACGGCTGGATTCTTTTAGTATTGATTGGATTGGAAGGATTGCTGGCTGCCGATAACGCGCTTGTTATGGCGCTTATCGTAAAACATCTGCCTGCTGAACAGCAGCGCAAAGCTTTATTATATGGTCTGGGAGGGGCGTTCATTTTCCGATTCGCTTCTTTGTTCTTTGTCAGCTTCTTAGTGAACATTTGGCAAATCCAGGCTTTAGGTGCTCTTTATCTACTATATATTTGTATATCGAACCTTATAAAACTGAAGAAAAACAGCGGAGAGGAAGATGCTGAGAGTCCGTTTAGCAAAAAGAACTCCGGATTTTGGATGACAGTATTAAAAGTTGAATTAGCGGATATCGCTTTTGCAGTGGACTCTATTCTTACTGCAGTTGCACTTGCAGCTTCTCTATCGGCTACACCACTCCCACACATCGGCGGCATGGATGGCGGCCAATTCCTTGTTGTATTAGCAGGCGGTATGATAGGTCTGATTCTAATCAGAATCGCGGCTTCTTATATCGTAAAAATCCTGGACAAGCGTCCGGGACTTGAGGCAGCTGCATATCTAATCATCGGCTGGGTAGCAATCAAATTGGCTATCCACACATTGGCTCATCCTGCACTAGAGATCATTTCAGAACATTTCCCTGAATCTACGGGCTGGAATGCTACATTCTGGATTGTGATGGCTGTTATTGCCATTACCGGCTGGTTCTATAAACCTAAAAGCGAAAGGGCCTGACTTTGATGGGGGAAAACGGTCAATTACGTTCCATCCTGAAGTCTTATCTGATTGCTTTGATAGGCGGCGGCTTTTTCACTTTGCTGCATTTGCCGCTTCCGTGGATACTCGGTCCGGTAACGGGCCTTTTGCTATCCAAAATCTTTTGGAATAACCGGACAGCTGCATCACAGCCGCTTCGTAAAGTGAGTTATTGGCTGCTTGGCATCCAAATCGGTAACACGTTTACGGTGCATACTTTCCATAATGTACAGCCATACCTATTAATCTATACGCTTTTGACATTATTATTGATTGTAATTTGTATGGTCAATGCTTATTTGGTCAGTAGATGGGTGAACGTGGATATGAAAACAAGTATGCTCGGCAGTATACCTGGCGGTTTGTCTGCTGTATCGGCGCTGAGCGAGTCCATGAAGGCTAATACCGGACTTGTGACGATATTCCAGACAATTCGCCTTGTCAGCATTTTATTCATCATTCCATTTGCCGCTACGCATCTGTTCATGGACGCAGGCAGTCAAGCAGCAGTACAGCTGCCGCAGACAGAGCAAGGAGCTTGGTGGACAATCGGGTTATATGTTGTCATGTACATAATTGCCCGTCTGACGAACAGATTCATTCCGTCATCGCTTGTTATCGTCCCTATGCTGCTGACAGCAATACTGCAAGTAAGCGGAATGCATTTGTATCAGTTTCCGCATCTGTTTTTTGTCGCGGCACAGTTGACAATTGGCGTCTATTTAGGTCATTCTATTTCTATAAGAGATTTAAAAAAAGCTGGCAGACTTTGTCTCTATTATACTGGTCTGTCTATACTTCTTATTTTACTTTGCTTCGGGCTAGGCTACCTGTTCAGTTTGTTTACATCTTTAAATATGGCTACTTCTGTGCTCAGTATGGCACCAGGAGGACTCGTCGAAATGGCGCTGACAGCCCAGACGACTGGCGGAGACCCATCCATTGTCAGTTCATTGCAGACAATAAGGCTGCTTTTGGTCGTACTTGTCCTGCCGCTGCTGCTGCAGTGGACGTTACCGAAGCTTGAGAAACATCAACGAAAGGAAGAAACGTAATGATCCACAAACATTGGCAAGATACAGAAACAATTAAACAAGTGGAATGTATCCACACTAACGCAAAAAAATATGTCGTGAATACGACTTTGACACCAGGAAAAATCTATGATGTTAAAAATGAAACAGAAGAATTCATTTTTATTATCGACAACTCAAACCGAGTCGGCGCTTTCCGGAAAGATTATTTCAAGGAAGTGTAATAATTTAACAGAGTAAAGGCTAACCTAGTAGAGGTTAGCCTTTTTTGTTAGCTAGTATTTCCTATGCTTGTAATTGTCCGATGGTTAACCGATAATAAAGCTAAGCATAGCTAGAAGGAGATGGGGCTTGTGAAAAGGATTATTCTTGTTCGTCATTGCAATGCACAAGGACAGCATAAAGACTCGCCGCTAACGTATGAAGGAATTAATGAAGCCCGATTGCTTGCTGCTTTTTTGAAACGGCTGGACTTTCCGATCCAGCGTATCCTCTCCAGCCCCTTCTTTCGGGCCGTCGAGACAATTAAGCCTTTCGCAGATGCAGCTGATGTACCAATTGAGCTAGACCGGCGGCTGCAGGAGCGAATTTTGAGTGAAGAACCTGTTGACGATTGGCTGGAAGTATTGGAAGAATCGTTCGCCGACTTTGATATGCGGCTGCCCGGCGGTGAATCATCAAATGATGCCAGAGTTCGGGTACGTGCACTACTCGATGAACTAGAAGCAGAAGAGAACCTGGAAAACGTTGTTCTGGTCACGCATGGAAATCTTTTGGCGATCCTGATGAAGGAATTCCAGACTGATATCGGATTCTCTCATTGGAAGGGCTTTTCTAATCCAGATGTTTTTCTCGTGCAGCGCACTGGTGGCAGTTATATGGTCGAACGCATCTGGAATGTTTAAATAGTATCACTTGTGAGTATAACCATTAAAATGGTACAAAGCTTTTCATAAATTTCATCGACTTGGTCAAGGGGCAAGGGATTTTGTCCTTTGCCCAGTTCAATCGTGAAACCAGGCCGCTGATAGGAATCAATAAACCAATCTTTGAACCCCGCGTAATTATCGAGCTCCTTAACACCTCTGTATCCGCTGAGCTGTTCCATCTGAGCCACTAGCTCTTCGGTTGAAGGCGGCTCTTTTTCCTCAAAACTCCAATAAATTTCCTCTCCTTGCGTATGAAGCGCCACGACAGAATCATAATCTTCTGCTTCTACGAGTTCATACATACCGATTGATTCTGGTTCTGTCAAAGGCGTGAGGCCTGGAAAGTCACGAGGCCCAGGCAGTTTCGGTTTTCTCAGTTGCTCATATTCCCACTTGGCAGGATATTGTTTATTCAAATCCACACCTGTTATATTTGCCTTCCAACCTTGAAAGTCATAAGAACCTTCGTTCAGGAAGTGGACAAGTTCTTCATAATCATATGCAGCCTTACTACCGTGAATAGCAAGATCTACACCATCCGGGTTAACCATTGGTACAATAGAAAGCGTCACGTCACGATATAATTTGCTTGCAGGGTGCCCGAAAAGCTTTTTATCATGGGTAACAGCAAGCAAGTACTCATTTACGAAGCGAATAAGAGCTAAAGAAGTAATCCACTCATTACCGTGGAAACTCGCATTTATATGGATTTTTTTCTTCCCTTTGCCAATTTGGAGTTCTGTTACTGGTTTTCCCAGTACCGATTTGTATACTGTACGCATACGTAAAAATGAAAAAAGCTGTTGAAGTGCTCTTATATCTTGAAGGCAAGCGGCATAATCATATTGCTGGCGGAAACATGTTACTGGATAGGTCACTCGCTGCGGGAGTAGGAACTTAGTACCTGCAGGGAAATAAGATGCGTTATACAATAGATGAACTAGTCGGAGCGGAAGCTTATAAGCAGATGCAAATACATCATCTGTCATCTCCTTATCGAGTGTAACGGATTTGGGAGCATAGCCAGGGACCTGAATAGGCTGCTGTGATTTTACATGCGTAGAAAGAAACGGATTTGCAGCGAACAGGACATACGTCGGGAGGTGGAATAATGTTGCCACCGTGCTTAACTGACAGCCTTCTTGCAGTGTTATTTCCATCTGAATCGCCTCCTTTGCTACAGTGTATGTCAAGTATGAAGTATTTAGGCTGAACGGGCAAGCTGTCAAATATTGAGTACGCCCGTTGTTATTATCGAATATTGTTGTTATAATTTGAATCGATAGGGTATAAATACATATAGTTCGTTGTATTTTGCGAAGTCGCAGTATACCTGGATAAAAACCGCGTCGAATGACCGGTTCATTCATAGTAGTAGAGGAGGCTGTACACATGGCTTTTGTCATTACTTCCCCATGTGAAGCGGAAAAAGCGGGCGAATGCATGGAAGTTTGTCCGGTTGACTGTATCGCGGAAGGTAAAGATATGTTCTATATCGATCCTGACATCTGCATCGATTGTGGTGCATGTGAAGCGGTATGCCCAGTTGAAGCAATCTTCATGGAAGATGAGGTTCCAGCGGAAGAGACCCCGTATATCGAAATCAACCGCAAGTTCTTCCAGGAAAACTAAGCAGATCCACTGCCAAGAGGCAGTGGATTTTTTTTGTTTATCTTCTCCTCAAATAGGTTAAGTGTAACAAAAAAAGGAGTTGTCGCTATATGTCGACTGGCAAGCATGAATCTTATTGGATTGAAACAAGCGCTTTTCCGAACTATGAGAAGCTGCAAGAGGATACGGAAACAGAGGTTTGTGTAGTCGGCGGAGGAATTGCAGGTATTACGACTGCTTATTTACTTACAAAGAAGGGCTATAAAGTCACTTTAATTGAGGCATTAAAACTTGGTCACGGTACAACAGGTTATACGACTGCCAAACTGACAGCTCAGCATGACTTAATTTATGATCAACTGATTAGTAAATTCGGTGAAGAAACTGCCCGGATCCACTATGAAGCAGCAATGGAAACAATCGATTTTGTTAGGGAAACAGAAAAAGAATTGCAAGCAGATTTTCAATTAAGTGTTGAGCCTGCCTACGTCTTCACTGACGAAGAGAAAAACGTAAGCCAAATTGAAAAGGAATGGAAAGCATATGAGAAGCTTGGAATACCAGGAGCTTTGGAAGATGAAATAGCTTTACCGGTTTCTGTACAAAAAGCAGTAAGAATGGATTATCAGGCACAATTCCATCCGCTTCTTTTCCTTCAAGCAATGGCAGAGTATATCAGCGCGCATGGAGGCCGTATCTACGAAGATACCCGTGCAGAGACGATTGAAGAAGGTGAACCAGCTACGGTTAAGCTGAAGGATGGTGGAAGTGTAACAGCTAAGCATGTGGTAATAGCCACTCACTTCCCATTTTATGATTTCAAAGGAGCTTACTTTGCACGTTTGGATGTTGCTCGATCTTACATTGTTGCAGGTAAAAGTCCACGTGATTACCCAGGCGGCATGTACATCTCTATAGATAGCCCATCCAGATCTGTACGAAGTGCCCGGGATAAAAATGGAGATACGATATGGCTCATTGGCGGTGACGGACATCGCACTGGTAAAGGAACCAACATGAAGGAGCATTATAGCAATCTTCGTAATTGGGGCCGATCCGAATTTGATATAATTGATTTTGATTATAACTGGTCCTCCGAGGACTTTATGAGCTTGGATCAGCTCTTCTATATCGGTCGTATAACGAAACGAACACAAAATCTTTATGTAGCAACTGCCTTCCGCAAATGGGGAATGTCCGGAGGTATAACAGCAGCTAAGGAAATCACCTCTTTGATTGAAGAAGGCAAAAGCTTGTACAACGATATTTATGATCCAGCTCGGCAAGATGTTGCAAAAGGAATCGGTTCATTAGCTAAGAACATGGTCGAAGTAAGTAAGGGGCTTGTATCTGGCAAGCTCGAGAAAACAGATAAGAGCATTGAAGAGATGGACCGGGGAGAAGCAGGGAAAATACGACAGAACGGAAAACTGGTGGGAATATATAAAGATGATGAAGGTACTGTCCATAAAGTAGATACAACATGTACTCATATGGGCTGTGAAGTGCACTGGAATGATGCAGAGACAACCTGGGATTGTCCTTGCCACGGCTCCCGCTTCAGAGCAAGCGGTGAAGTAATTGAAGGACCAGCAGTAAAAGACTTGAAAAAAGTAGATTAAAAAAACGCTCGGCTCCTATGCCGGGCGTTTTTCGTTTACCTTATTTCAAAACGTTTGAAGCCTTGCTGTTTTTCTAAGTATTTCAAATCTACTTGTTTCACTTTTACAAAAGAATTCGGACCTTTGCGAATCTGCTGGATGAATTGTTCCACTCGGTCAGGATCTCCCTCTGCATCAACTCGGACAGTACCATCTGCTTCGTTTCGAACAAAACCTACTAATTTAAGATTTCGGGCGATTTCTGCAGCAGAAAGCCGAAAACCGACACCTTGAACTTTTCCGCCAACTACCATCTGTACACATTTCATCTCTATACCGCCTCCTTGCAGAACGTCTTCCCTGATAGCGTATACAAAAAACGTCTGATTAACACATCATTTATTTGGCAAAAATGGTGCTATTACAACAGATGGAGTGATAATCATGACACATAATAAAAGCTATTGGCGGGAGAAGACGGAGATTCCGCAATTTGAATCACTCCGTTACGATACAGAAAGTGACATTGTCATTGTTGGAGGAGGTATAACAGGTGTTGTCACAGGCTATATGCTAGCCAAAGAAGGTCGGCAGGTCACCATTCTGGAAGCAGACAGTCTATATAGCGGAACTACAGGTTATACGACAGCTAAGCTAACTGCACAGCATGGGCTCATTTATGATGAATATATCCAGCATTTTAATACCGACACAGCTAAGACACATTATGAAGCATGCATGGATGCTATAAAGTTTGTCAAAGAGTCGACCTCTGCGCATAGTATCGACTGTCATCTAACGGAACAGGACGCTTATATCTATACAAAGGAAAAGCAGAACATCACTAAACTAGAAAAGGAATATGAAGCATATCAGAAGCTCGGAATACAAGGAGAATTGACTGATTCGATTCCGCTTGGCTTTGACATAGAGAAAGCATTGACTATGAAGGGCCAATATCAGTATCATCCGTTAAAATTTCTTAATGGTTTGCTGAAAGTGATTCTTGATAATGGAGGCAAGATATACACAGATACTCCAGTAGACACTATCGAAGAAGGACAAAATCCTGTTGTCGTTACAAAAAGCGGATTGAAGATAAGCTGTAAAAAGGTAGTCGTCGCTTCTCATTTTCCATTCTACGATGGTAAAGGCTTTTACTTTGCCAGATTGTATCAGGATAGATCTTACGTTGTAGCTGCCAAACCAAAAACATCCTATCCAGGCGGCATGTATATCAATGCAGATACTCCTTCCCGGTCTATACGCAGCATGGAAACAGAAGAGCACGGCACGTTACTTCTCATAGGCGGGGAATCCCACCGTACAGGCAAAGGCCATCCAGAAGAATTATACTACAAGGAACTAACCGACTTCGCTGCATATATGGGCACAGAGACTCCTATCTATATGTGGTCAGCTCAAGATATCGTCACATTAGACAATCTTCCTTATATAGGACATATCAGCAAAGGCAACGATAATATCTTTGTCGCAACCGGCTATCGTAAATGGGGAATGACAAGTAGTATCGTTGCAGGCCTTGAAATCAGTTCACTCATCACAGCAGGAGTCAGCCGATACAAAAATATTTATCAGCCATCGAGGTTTCAGGCTGACCCGGATTTGGGTAGTGTAACTAAGAATGTTATGGAAGTGGCGAAGGAATTTGTAATAGGTAAACTGGAACAGCCGTATGAGTATGTCCCTAACCTAAAGCGGGGAGAAGCGACCAAAGTGCGGTTTAATGGTCTGCTGCTTGGTGTGTATAAGGACGAAAGTGGAGAGATTCACCAAGTCGATACAACTTGTACCCATATGAAATGCGAAGTCAATTGGAATAGTGCCGAATCCAGCTGGGATTGTCCTTGTCACGGATCACGTTTTTCTGGAACAGGAGAAGTTCTTGAAGGTCCAGCGAAAAAACCACTAAAAAAATTGGATCGTGGGCTGAACAGTTAACAACTTGTTTACACATTCTCAAATCTTCCTTAACATCATATTGTTTTTCATTGCAGCATCGTTAGCATATAATTGTTAACGAACGTACCAAGAAATGTTGATGTCACAGGAGGATGAGTCATGAAAATTGTTGTAGCTGGTGGAGATGGTTTCTGCGGATGGCCGACAGCGCTTTATTTGTCAAAGCAAGGTCATGAAGTAGCAATCGTCGATAACTTAGTAAGACGTAAGTATGATGAAGAATTACGATCCAATTCCGTAACACCAATCTATTCCTTGGAAGAGCGGGTCGCGAAGTGGAAAGAGAAGACCGGCAAGGAAATCAAGACATACATAGGCGACTTGAATCATTATGATTTTCTAGCGGAAGTATTCCGTCAGACGCAGCCTGAGGCATTCGTTCACTTTGCGGAACAGCGCTCAGCTCCGTATAGCATGATTGATCGTGAGCATGCAGTATATACGCAGCAGAATAATGTGATCGGAAACTTGAATGTACTTTATGCAATCAAGGAATTCGCTCCAAATTGTCATCTGATTAAGCTTGGTACGATGGGAGAGTACGGCACCCCAAATATCGATATTGAAGAAGGCTATATTGAAATAGAACATAAAGGCAGAAAGGATAAACTGCCATTCCCGAAACAGCCGGGATCTTTCTATCACTTATCTAAAGTGCATGACAGTCATAACATCATGCTTGCGTGCAGAATCTGGGGCATTCGTGCAACAGATTTAAACCAAGGTGTTGTATATGGCCTTCATACAGAAGAAACAAAACTTGATCCGGTTCTAGCAAATCGTTTCGATTATGATGGTGTCTTCGGTACAGCATTGAATAGATTCCTCATTCAGTCAGCTACTGGCCATGACATCACTGTTTATGGCAGCGGCGGACAGACACGTGGCTTCTTGAATATTACAGATACAATCCGTTGTGTGGAAATCGCTGCAGAGAATCCAGCAGATGCTGGGGAATTCCGGGTATTTAACCAATTTACAGAAAGCTTCTCTGTGAAGGAACTTGCCGAGAAGGTGCAGAAAGTAAGCCGGGAAAAAGGTCTTGATCCAGAGATTAAATCTATCGAAAATCCAAGAGTGGAAGCAGAGGATCATTACTATAATGCGGTGAATACAAAGCTTCGTGATCTTGGTCTCGAACCTAATCTGCTTACTGACGATGTGCTTCGTGAAATTCTGGAGACTGCTCTTGAACATAAAGATCGTGTCATCAAAGAAAATGTGCTTCCTACGGTTACGTGGAAATAGGATAACACATTGAAAATCGTCATTATCACCGAGACATTCCTGCCATCGACTGACGGTGTCGTTACCCGGCTCACCGAAGCGATCAAGTACCTGCGCAGCCAGAAGCATGAGGTCGTCGTCATCGCTCCGGATTTAGGTGTAACTGAATACGAAGGCGCGCTTGTGGAAGGCGTTGGAACGGTAACAATGCCATTTTATCGTTCCAAGAAATTTTCTCTGCCTACAAGACGTATTAAAACTCTACTTGAGAAGCACAAGCCGGATCTCGTGCATGTGGCAAACCCTGCCTTAGTCGGAGTTTCAGGAATCCATTATGCACATAAGAAAGGACTGCCGCTTTTGGCATCCTATCATACGCATGTTCCAAAATACCTTGATTACTATAAGTTTTATGAACCTTTGAAACCATTATTCTGGTGGCATTTCCGCCGATTGCATAATGCAGCTGATATAAATCTGTGTACGTCTGCTGCTATTAAGCAGGAGCTTGACGAACATGGATTTGAGCGGATGCATGTATTACGCAGAGGTGTCGATGTAGAGAAGCGGCATCCAGATTTTCATTCTGAAAGTATGCGTGAGCGGCTTCTGCAGGGTGATCACAGTAAGAAATTGCTCATCTTTGTTGGCAGACTGGCGATTGAGAAGGAAATCCATAAGATACGTCCATTGCTGGATGAACGGGATGACTTAGCATTAGCTATTATCGGAGACGGTCCAGCACGTAAAGAACTGGAGAAGATATTTGCGGGGACAAACACGCTGTTCACAGGCTTTCTTCATGGAGAAGAGCTATCCCAGGCGTTTGCTTCTGCTGATGCTTTTCTATTCCCGTCCATTACCGAGACACTCGGTCTAGTCATACTAGAAGCAATGGCTTCCGGTATTCCTGTTATTGCTGCTAAAAGCGGACCAACTTTGGAGCAAATTGAGGAAGGCAAGACAGGATTTCTCTTCGAAAATGAAGATGTCGCAAGCATGAGTAAAGCAGTTGGTAAACTCGATGACCTAGAATTAGCAGCTAAAATGAAACAGAATGTACGAATAGAAGCTGAGAGACATTCCTGGACGAATGCTTCCAGTGAACTATTTGATTACTATTTAGAGACTATCCAAGCAAGATCCCCCGTATATCAAGCAGTGCAAAACCCGAGCTCCAGATAACGGAGCCGGGTTTTTGCATGTTTAAGCTTTTTAGCATATGGTTAACAATAAGAAAAAGCACACGAAATGAGGTGCAGCAGCATGAAATTCTTCAAAGGACTGCTAATCGGGATCTTGTTAGCTATACCATTCTGGATAGTGCTGATTTATTTACTTTTCTCCCGAAAAGGTTGAAAATTAACAATGAAAGGGAGTAGTCACTATGAAAGCAATCACATTACAAGGTTTCGGCGGAACAGAGAAACTAAAACTGGAAGAAGCCGATAAACCAAACATAAAACCAGACGAAATTCTAGTCTCTGTAAAGGCATCAGCAATCAACCGAGCCGATATAGAGAAAAGAAAAGGAAATTATCCATCAAGTGATTTTGATCCGATTTTAGGATTGGAAATCGCTGGAATTGTAGAAGAAGCAGGAGCGGAAGCATACGGATGGGAAAAGGGAGACCGTATCTTTGGATTAATACCATCCGGCGGCTACGCAGAATACGCCGTACTTAACAGCAAGCTAGCAATGCCCATTCCAGAGCATCTAAGCTACGAAGAGGCAGCGGCAGTCCCAGAAGTCTTCTTGACAGCTTATCAGACGTTACATTGGCTTGGAGAGCTTAAGCAAGGTGAAACAGTCTTGATTCACGCTGGAGCAAGCGGTGTTGGAACAGCTGCTATTCAAATAGCAAAACAAGCAGGTGCAACAGTTGCCGTTACAGCTGGATCACAGGAAAAACTTGATTTTTGTAAAGAACTCGGTGCTGACATCACAATTAACTACAAAGAAGAAGATTTTGCTGAAAGATTAGCAGATACAGGTGCCGATGTTATACTGGATTTCATTGGAGCAACATACTGGGATCAGAATATCAAAACACTCAAAACCGACGGAAGATTGATTCTAATCGGGTTCCTAGGCGGTACTGAACTGGAAAATGTAAAGATAACGCCGTTGCTTGCAAAACGCTTACATGTGAAAGGAACATTATTAAGCACAAGAAGCATTAATTACAAAGCCAGGCTGACAGCAGATTTAATTGATAATGTATTGCCATTGTTCGAATCACAAGCAATAAAACCAATTGTAGACAAAGTATTTCCGTTAGCAGAAGTCGCAGAAGCACATGATTATATGGAAAGTAATAAGAATACCGGAAAAATCGTGTTACATGTGGCGGATTAACTAATTATAATCAGATTGTGCAGACAACATGCTGCGCAGTCTGATTTTTTAATTTTGTCTCACTATCTTAAGAATACTTAGTTTTTGAGATATGAAACAACGTTTTTCAATTACTTCCGATAATATATATTATGTAAACTAATAAAAATAAAATTATCTAAGAAGTATTCCTGAGCTATTTTTATACCTCTTCTCCTTCATCTACATATAACAAGTTGCCCTTACTGGTATGAGTGTAATTATCATAATACTATGTCTTCAAACAGCGCGACTGCAACTTTAAATCAACTACTTAGACTTATAAATAAATAACTTAATGCTATTATCTATATAAAACTTTATACGAATTTAAGTTCTTTATAATCTCACATCTTTATCAGTTACTGTAGAAACAATTTCACTACTGGTAAAGCTATGATAATTTGTTCCTGCGTAAAGTATTAGATTTTACAACATTCTCGCAAATTCATCCGTTGTCTCGATATGTATCCAGTATATATGCCTGAAACTTCTGTACAGCTAGTGATTTAAATCTACCTGGCGTCCATGAAATACCTATAGAGCGCTCAGATCTGGCGTTTTTAAGTAAGAGTTTACATAGATATGATTAATCAAGGCCTTCCAGATCAGGCAAGATAGAAATCCCCAATCCTTCAGCAACGAAACCGGCTACAGTTGCGATTTCTTCCCCTTCAAAGATAACTTCGAGAGTAAGCTGCACCTGCTGGAACATGTCATCGACAGTATAACGTAGTGCATAACCGGCCTTAGCATAATGAGACGTTCGCTTCAGCTGCATTACTTAGGAGTTGATGGAGAAACAGATATCTTCCCATACTAAAAAAGGGTGAATCACAATGATTTCACCCTTTTGAAACAATTACTTATATAGTAAATACTCTTTTCGAACCTTCTTAAATTCAGATAGTTCTTTCTGATAAGTTTTCGTGATTTCTGTAACGGATGCTCCTTCAAGTATCATTGTTCTGACCCGATCGTTTCCAATCAATTTATCGAAGAAATTGTTGGAAAGAAATTCGAAATCGTCTGGATACATGTCATGAATTGTTTTAATAATGTAAAGACCTGTAGTTACCGCATTGAATTCATCGCGGTCTGTTATATAAATCTCAACACCATGGCTGAGTTTTCCAGCATGCTTTGAAGTTGAAGGTGTAAAGGATGCAGCCCTGAATTTCACACCTGGCAGACGAAGTGAATTCAATTCTGCTGCAAGATTTGTACTGTTGATATAAGGTGCGCCGATCAGTTCAAACGGCTTGGTTGTTCCACGCCCTTCTGACAGGTTTGTTCCTTCGATTAAACCAGTTGCAGGATAAACAAATGTTGTGGAAACTGTCGGCATATTTGGTGACGGTAGGACAAATGGAAGTCCTGTGTCATCGAAATCCATAGACCGCCTCCAACCTTTCATTTTGACGACTTTCAAATCTGCTTTAATATTAAATTCTGTGTTGAAGAAACGAGCAAGCTCTCCGACTGTCATCCCGTGCTTTGTCGGAATTGGATACATCCCTACAAAGGAAGAGAACTCAGGTTCAAGTACAGGACCATCAACTGAAAGTCCGCCTAGAGGATTCGGACGGTCGAGCACGACAATTGGAATGTTGTTTTCTTTTGCTGCTTCCATGGCATAAGCCATCGTGTAGATGTATGTGTAATACCGTGTGCCGACGTCCTGAATATCAAAGACAAGCACTTCTACGTTTTTAAGCATTTCAGGTGTTGGTTTTCTTGTTTGTCCATAGAGACTGTAAACAGGTAGTCCTGTCTTTTCGTCAATATAAGATTCAACATACTCCCCTGCCTGAGCATCACCGCGTACGCCATGCTCAGGGCCGAATAAAGCTGTCAGTTCAATATCCGAATCATCATGCAGCAAATCAACAATGCTGTTCATTTTTGAATCAATACCGGTCGGATTGGTAATTAAGCCAACTTTTTTGCCTTTTAAAAGCTCTTTCTGATCATCTAAAAGGACCTCAACACCAGGCGTGACTTTATTATCTTTCTTTTTCTTATGGGCAGCAACCTCTTTTTCTGCAGGAAAAGCACTTAAAACAAGCATCAGAATTATAACCAGCAACAATCCCCTTTTCAATGGAACTCCTCCCCTTTATATAGGATTATTTAAGCAGCTTGCCTGAACGAATATCGAGTCCATAACCATAATGATAAAGAATTTCTTCAGGTTGATTGACAGATGGAATATCTACTGGTAATTTACCTTTGGGCTTTGATTCACCAAAGATCGTCTTAATACCGGCCGAAATGTTCGGCTGTCTATATGCTCCATTTGAATAGCCTTTAAAACCATACACGGCAAGCACAGCTTTTGCTTCTTCAAAATTTCCAACATCATAAGGATTGCGCAGACTCATTAACACAAACTTTTTATTCTTTGCTTCAGCATCTTTCATGACAGCTCTTGGAAAAGCTGTTGCCCATTTGCTTGAATCCTGAATACTATCATCAATGACGCCATCGTTTACAGCAGGGTCATTTTTGACAACATAGGAACCGGCTATAACATAGTCTGCTTCATCAATCATAGCTGCCACTTCTCCATTGAACGACTTTTCTGAGAAAGCATAGCCAGTAATTTCAACATCTTTCTTCTTGCCTTTTAATTCGTTTATACTTCTTGTCATCGCTTCTACTTGATCATCAAATGGAGCGAGCACAAGAACATTGTCACCTTTTTTCGGTTTAAAAGGGAGTGTCTTATCTTCGTTTTTCAAAAGAGTAACAGCATCTTCCGCCATGTTCTTTTCTTTCTTCAAATGCGCCTTGTTGCCTACTACTTTTAACGATTCAGCTACTTTTTCTTCAATAGGTGCATTGTCAGGAGTCAAAATACCGCGTTTTTCTTTCAATTTAAGGATTCTTTCAACCGATGCATTTACTTGCTCCATTGGGAGATCGCCAGATTCGATTGCTTCTAGCACTGCGTTATAAACGGAAGCCAAATTCTCTTCCATTTCCAAAGAGTTTACTTGCGCAGGCATTAACGCAATATCTACACCAGATTTTAAAGCTAATACAACGGCTTCTTCCTGACCAAAGTTGTCTGCAATCGCTTTCATATTAAGGGCATCTGTGACGATGACACCTTCAAACCCCATTTCCTCTCGAAGCAATCCTGTCAACACTTTTTTGGAAAGTGTGGCTGGAACCAAAATCTCCTGACCGTCTTTTTTGCTGATATACGTTGTATCATCAAAAGCAGGAAATTGAACATGAGCTGTCATAATCATATCTACACCTTCATCGATTGCATTCTGAAAGGGCAGAAGTTCTACAGCATGTAATCTATCCTTGTCATGTGTAACAAGCGGCAGACCGTAATGACTGTCAGTAGCGGTATCACCATGTCCTGGAAAATGCTTTGCAGTTGCAGCAATATCCGTGCGTTGCAGTCCTTTTATAGTCTGAATACCTAGCTTTGAGACAAGCTCTGGATTAGAGCTATATGAACGGACACCGATTACAGGATTATCAGGATTGTTGTTTACATCCAATGACGGGCCGAAATTTACATTAACACCAAGAGACGATAATTCTTTCCCGATGATTTCGCCAGTTTGATAGGCATATTTTTCACTTCTTGTTGCACCCAACGCCATGTTGCCGGGCAGGTTCGTTCCCGTTTGCAGACGTGTCACAATTCCGCCTTCCTGATCAATGGTAATGAAAAGCGGTAGTTCCGGGCTTGCATCTTGTAAGCCATCTATCAAACGGACTGTTTGCTCAGTACCTACAACATTTTCGGCAAATAGGATAACGCCCCCTAAATCATATTTCTGAATGATGCTTCCCACTTCATCGTTCATCTCTGTAAAACCTGTTGCTTTGCTTTCCCCTTGCTTTTGCCAGTTGCGGAAATCCGGCATAAGCATTTGACCTACTTTTTGTTCGACCGACATTCCTTCAACAATTGCCTTCACATCTGTTTCAGCCTTCACATCTGTTGGTTTGATTCCAACTAATGCTGTAACTGAAAGTGCTGCAACTAAAGCGGCTGCCGCCCATTTCTTTTTAAACATACTCCCATCCCCTTATTAATTATTTGATACTGAAGTTTTGTAATTAGCTATCACTACACTCCAGTAGTTTCCTCTTATGACAACATCTCCGTAAAATGGATTACGGTTTTCAGTAAGCAGGACACTTCCCAAGTCTTGTTATGGGTTAATGATGGTTAGGACAATGAAGCGAACATCTCATAAGGAAAAAGGTTGAGAGAGCGACCGATTCAATGGCAGTAAGCCCGATGGTTACATCGCCACTCTCTTTTACAAGATTGAACACTTAAAGGATCCTCTTTTTTTGCAGGAAAAAGAGGTAGCGAACTAGACATAGTCCACATTTGTATTGGCTATGACAATTAGATACTTCAAAGTAAAAATGTTGT
The DNA here is from genome assembly GCA_900110015.1 of Terribacillus saccharophilus. Classification (GTDB taxonomy): domain Bacteria; phylum Bacillota; class Bacilli; order Bacillales; family Amphibacillaceae; genus Terribacillus; species Terribacillus saccharophilus. The sequence continues at coordinate 612,738 of FOCD01000001.1, forward strand.
TCATAATAAATGCGGAGTAACTTTTGTTGGGCATTCGCTACTGTATTACAAACACCTATACAACAAACACGATTAACATAAATTACTTTTTATAACTGCAGCTGTATCATGGACAATCTGAACATTGGTTCTTTATATATAAGAATTGGGCTATTTCTAAAGCAGGGTGCTTTAATAGAGTGGGAAGCTTCAAATATAATTAATATTTTGAAAACTATGAGGGGGAATCGACAGTAAACAATAGATACTAAGACTAAGTGGTAGTATTTCCTATTTTATTATGACCTCCATATCTATTTTTCCCCAAGTTTAACATACTCCATTATAAGATGGTTCAATATTTGAATTTCTTTTAAATTCAGGAAAACTTGACTATTACCTTTTATATAGGACTGAAGGTTTACAATTCAGTACATATCAGGAAAGAAGAGTTGTGTTTAGAATACACAGCTCTTCTATCTTTTTATTAATTCTTCAATTGTCTAATTCTTTTTGTCAGTTGATTAAAACGCTCATCCAAATCCTTGTAAACCGTATCTCCAGGTGTTAGCATACTCAGCTTCCCTAATACTTCCTGCCGTTCATTCTCTAGCTGCATTAAAAGAATGTCATCATCTGCGTCTGTTTGCGCTGCTGAAGTACCTAGATTCTTCATCATCTTCCCATCCTGTATGATTAACTGCGTATCTGTCACTTTCTCTCTGAAATAGCGATCATGTGATATAACAAGCAGTGTCCCGCTGTATGCTGCGAGTGTTTGTTCAAGCTGTTCCCGAGATGGAAGGTCCATATGGTTTGTTGGCTCATCAAGTAAAAGGACATCCTTATCTGCCAGGATATGCTGCATGAGCTTTAGCTTCACGCGCTCTCCCATACTCATGTCTTCTATTGGCAGCATCCAGCTTTCTGCCTCAAAGCCGAGATGCAGAAGCAGCGTTTGTACCTTTCCTCTCTCTGCAAATGTTTCCTGATGAAAAATTTCTGCAGGTGCCTTATCTAACGGAAGGTCATAGACATCCTGTGAGAGATAGCCGATGTTGGCTGTTGGCGAGATCCATAATTCTCCTCCATACGGTTCATTACCAGTTATCATCCGGAAAAAAGTAGTTTTTCCGCAGCCGTTTGGCCCTTGCAAACCGATTTTTTCTCCATGCTTGATAGTGAAATTGGCATCTTGAAAAAGTACCTTATCATCATATTGCTTGGTTACGTTTTTACATTCCAGAAATCGTTTCCCCTTTTTACGGGCAGAGCTTAGTTCAAAGGATACGCCATGATCAGGTACAACTGCTTCGACCTTCTCTTTCTCCAATTCCTTCTCCAGTCTCTTATGCTTGGATTTTACTGCCTTATCCATCCGTTTGGCTTTCTTTCGGTAGTATTCCTTGGCGCCTTCTTGCTTGGTGGATTGTGCATGTGCTTTGGCGCTCCAGTTTTGCAGCGAAGCAATTTGACCTTCTACTTGCTTGATGCGTTTCTGCTGTTTTTCAAAGGCGTGCTGCTGTGCCTCTTTTTCTTTTTGTCGATGATCTGTATAGGCAGTATAATTTCCTGCAAAAGTATGAAGCCTCTGTTCTTCTATAGACCATATCTTTGTAGCCACTCTATCAAGTAAGTAGCGGTCATGGGAAACAATCAGCAGTGTTTTATTTGTACTCTCTATCTCCTCTACTAGCAAGTTCACACTGTCTTCATCTAGATGATTAGTTGGTTCATCAAGCAGCAATACATCTGCCCTGCTTGAAAGGCCGTTCGCAAGCCTTGTTTTCAATTTCTCTCCGCCGCTCATATTTCGATATGAAACAGAAGGAACTCGCCATTTGCCGCGCAGTTTTGCTGCTTCAGACAGAACTGACTCAGAAGTATAGATGTCCCTTTCCTGCTCTACTATTTCTATCTCAATCGAATCCTCCGTCCATATTGCCCCTTCGGCCATATGCTCCTTACCTGCCACAAGTTTCAACAATGTACTTTTACCAGCGCCATTTCTTCCGATGATGCCGATTACATCACCTTGATGCACTGTAGCATTCGCTTGCTGCATGATAAGGCGTTCACCGTACTTGTAGGTCAATTGCTGTAATTTGATTAATTCTTTCATTAGTACTCGCTCCTTAACAATAGGAGGACAGAAAAAATCCTCCCAAAATAAATTGGAAGGATTAGCCGTACCAGAAATACACATACATCCTTAGAGAGGTATACGTTTCCGTTCAATTAGAAAATGGGCAGACTAATCCTATTTAATACGCGTTGAAAATGACTTTTCAATTCGTGAAAAAATAAGATTAGAACTTCATCGGTCACCCATCATCCTCTCGTGATTGTTGGTTACAGTATATCAAACATAAAATGGAAGTCAATTATAATTAAATTAATTGCTCTTTTCGTTCTGTACCAGGGGCTAATACAGTCTCATCTAAACCAGCTTGATAAGGCTTGTCGACAGTAGCTTTAATGAATTCCGCTTTTGCTTGCTCGACTAGTGCCGGTTCCGTCAGAAGATCATAAGCGGTCAAAGCCATGATTCTTGCAGCATAGTGCATGCCCTTCAATCCAATACTTGTTCCGAATACTGCCGTAGCTTGCCACGCATGTACTTGGGTTCCAATTGGTCCACAAGTTGTACCGATACTAGCTAGCGGTGTGATCCAGCTTACATCGGCTACATCTGTCGAGCCAGGCATCGTTGTATCTTTCATTGTTATATTATAGAAATTCTTAGTCGGAAGTATATCATTGTAATCAAGCTGCAGCTGTCGGCGGGATTCCTCAATGAGTTTCGGATCCATTGACTTACGCAGAATAGCAGCATAAGCAACTTCATCCGAAGTGAAGCTTTCCATCGGGTAATCCTCCATATTGCGATAATTCAATGTATCCATTGTGTCATTTGTCAGCATATGATAACAATTCGCTAAAAGTTCATGAGAAGTTGAAGTGCCAGTAATCAATGCTGCTCCTTTAGCTATATCATGCATTCGCATCAGCATATCCTCTACTTGTTCGCGGTTCTCACCTCGAAGGTAATACCATACTTCGGCTTCATCTGGAACAATATTCGGCGCTTGGCCACCGTTAGTGATAGCATAATGGATACGTGTGCCATCTACTAGATGCTCTCGTAGATAGTTGGCACCGATATTCATGATTTCCACTGCATCAAGCGCACTACGTCCGGCATGCGGTGCACCTGCTGCGTGTGCCGGAACACCATGAAAACGGAATTTGATAGAGATCATTGCTTGCGTACTATAATTTTGTACAACATTGCTCGTTCCTGGATGCCAAGTGAGACAGCAATCCAAGTCATCAAATACACCTTCTCTGGCCATAAAAGTTTTTCCAGAGAGCACTTCTTCAGCCGGACAGCCGTAATAGCGGATAGTACCGTCCACCTTGCCATTATCGATAAGCTGTTTTATTCCTAGCACTGCTTCTACACCAGCGGTACCAAGCAGATGATGGCCACACGCATGACCTGGTCCGTTTTCGCTGACCGGATCCTTATAAGGCTTGCTCGATTGTGACAATCCTGGCAGTGCATCAAATTCGCCTAATATGCCGATGATTGGATGCCCACTTCCGTATTCCGCATAAAAAGCAGTTTGCATACCTCCGATGTTATCTGTAATACGAAAACCTGCGTCTGAAAGTACATCCTTTTGCGCTGTACTCGCATAAGTCTCCTCATAAGCGATTTGAGGATGCTGCCATATATCAAGTGCCAAACTTCCTGTGACGTGCTCCAACTCCTCCAGATTACGAACCAGCTCTTTTTTACTCATGAACTATCTCTCCTTCATTTTTAGTTTTAGATGCTTGCTTGTTTTCCAATAGTACACAGATAATGACTGTTAGGAACATACAGACCAAGCCTTTGAAGAAGACTGGGATTGGCAGCTGTGTCATCAGGATGCCGAAAACGATGCCGATTACACCGAAAAGTGGCTTTTTCATAGCCAATTGAGCGATCATCCCACCAAAGATTGCAGGAATGATATAAGCGAATGCAGCCTGAACAGATTCTGGGATTGCCGAGAGGATATACGAGCCTGCTAATATAACTGGAATCAGCACAGCGATATTCATAAAGCTGGCTGCCGCTATTGCAAGAGTTGCTGCTACCTCACCTTTTCTCGTACCTGGTTCTGCGCCAATTACTTGCTGAGCAGCTGCTGCAGAGGGCAGACACATATTAGCAATGTTTCCAGTAAGGAAACTAAGATACGTTCCGGATACTCCTAGTGTAGCGTAATAACTGACCGGCTCCACCACCCAAGCAAATCCAACAAGGGCGATATACGCAAGAAAGGCTGCGAATATGGCCTGCCAGCCGGGATGATAGCCTGCGACAAATGAAAGGTAAAGCGGCAATGCTGCCGATAAGACGATCACACAGCCAATCGTGAGCCTGCCCCAGAAATGAGCGTTCACATGAAAAGCATCGAATGATTGCTGCTGTGTTTCAATCAGCTGTTCTTGTACTACTACCTGTTCCGCTGTTTTAGCCATTATCTTTGCCTCCCTTTCTTATCCGATAAAGTAGCCGACTGTCAGTCCGCCGATGATAGCAAACCCTAAGGCCCATTCTTTCAGCCAGTTCATTTGGAATTTGTTTGCTAGCAGTAAGGTGCCGATAGTTATGAGGATGCTCGTCATGATTACTAAGGTATGACCTCCGCTTTTCACTGCTTCATTCGCTGCAAAGTACCCGAAGGCACCTAGCATTGCTGCCGTTGAGATAATAACCATCTTTTTTGTGCCATTCTTACGTGCTGTAATTTTCTTTTGGAATGACCCTAACGACTTTGTAAAGAAAAACGTGACAATCAGCCATCCGGTGCCGCCTATACACAACGTCCAAGCAATAGTTGTGAAGGCTTCAGGACCGAAATTAGCTGATCCTAGCTCAGTACCATAAGCAGTTGAAGCCATTTGGGCACCGAGTGACTCGGTAGCAGAGGATCCGATAATTGCACTGCGCATCATCGTTAGCGGATTTCCGATCAAAGTCATAAGTGAGACAGCAATAATAATATTGCCTAGAGCAGGACCGATGGCTGCAATTGCACCTGTCTTCATCGCACTTCGGGCCTCACGATCTGTCATACCTACACTGGCTTTTACTTGAAACGCAGATCGCATGAACACGACACCTTGAAAAATAACAATAGATACGACTAGCAGACAGAACACCCATAAAACACCGCTGTTCATGATCTCAGATATCTGCAATTTTTCGCCTCCTTCAATTAACATAATAATTCTGATTATTATGTTAATTGTGTTGTTACCTACTGTCAAAACCTTTATGAAAAACAGGCCTATCTGAGTAAAGATGCAGACAAATCAATACGAAATCGTACCTATCACTTGTCAGTTTCTTTATCAAGAGGCATTCGATAAGTAACAAACGTCGATACAAAATTGCTCCGAATTTAGAACAGTAAAAAGGCAAGCGCGTCTGTGTACTCGCACTTGCCTTTGCATCCAATAGCCCTATTTAATAACTGTATTCGATAATAAGGTGGGTACATTCTTTATAAGCCTCTTCCTTCATGTGGCTGCAATAATTCAGTCTTCCCAATAAAAGATAGCATCCATTACGATATATTTGCCTGGTTCGCGGAAGATTGTCGGTATTGTTGTTTGAAAAGATAATGGCGAATTTACGCTTTCGGCATCCAATAACTCATAATCATATTCTTTTAACACTCGTTTTAATTCTTCAGCTAGTGGATGTAACTTCTCGCTTACGTACAAGTGCCTGGGACTATCCAGCAGAGTGCCAAAGCCTCCCGTTAATTCTTCATTCGTTTTCATTCGTATTGATCTGTATCTTTCATCTTCACCCATTATTGCAACTGGAGCTAGACGACAAACGTCTAAGAGAACTCCTCTTATTTCTATATCTCGCTGTCCATTCTTTTCACAAACAACTGAAACATCTTTTTTGCGATAACAAAAAACTTCCACATAAGAAGCATAGCCACTGCCAAAGTGGTTCCACTCCGCTTCGCAAATGACGTTTGATATTCGGTTAATCCGGTGGTATAAGCGTTTTATATGAGCCTCAATCATTTCTTCATCTTTTGAGTCATAAGGAAAACTGTTACCCACCGCTTTACCGGCAATTAATTCTCTCAATTCTTGATTTGTGAACAATACAGCCCTCTCCAATCGATTTTAATCTATTTATTGTTCACCAAAATTCTTCGCGCTTTATCTAACTGCTAGGTAAGCTTCCATGACATAAAAGACTCGTTCTCCTCATAAATCTAAACTATGGACAAGTTGAGGTGACAAATGTGGGAAAACAATCATTATTGAAAGGTACGATCATTCTTGCAGTTGCTGCTTGCTACAGCAAGCTGATCGGATTCATAAACGGAATCGTTTTGTCACGGCTCTTAGGCCCGGAAGGAATCGGACTGGCGATGATGGCAATGCCGATAACCGGTCTCCTGATTGCTATTACAGGCTTTGGATTGGAAGTGGCGGTAGCCAATTTGGTGGCAGAGAATAATGCGACGAATAATCGGACAAGACTGCGGCACGTCCTTTCCCTTTCATTTCTGATAACAGGGACTTTGGGAATTATCACATCCTTGCTACTGCTTGGACTGATCCACTACGTTCCAGGACTTTTATTTGCAGATGAACGTGCCATATACACATTCACAGCTATCATCCCGATTATACCGATTGTCGCGATTTCTTCTATCTTGAAAGGTTACTTTCATGGCAAACAGTATATGTCACCTGGGGCCTTCGCTTCTATTCTGGAGCAGAGTGTTCAGCTTGTAGTTACGTATATGCTCGTTCAATATTTGCTTCCTTACGGTTTAGGTGTTGCTGCTGCAGGTGCTGTGATCAGCATGGTCATCGGCGAAGCAATCTCTTTAGGTGTATTGATTGTAGCGTTCAACAGGCAAAAAGAATTCAAATGGCGTTTCTTTCATATTGTTCGGGATCTCATCCGTGACGGTAAACAGCATACACGAGATTTGATTCGTGTCGCACTCCCAAATACCGGCAGTCATTTGGTCAATAGTTTTGCTGGAGTTCTATTACCAATAATTATTACCCACAGTTTTCTTACAGCAGGGCTTACTGCCGAGACTGCTACCAAAACTTACGGCCTTTTAATGGGCTATGTCATGCCGCTAGTGTTTGTTCCGACATTTATCACGCATTCCTTATCGACCAATCTGTTGCCGTCCATTAGTGACTTGTATGCACGTCGTCAATTTCAGCAGATGTACAGCAACATCAACCAAGTGATCAACGTTACGATGATGATTTGTATTCCGTGGGCGCTGTTTCTTTACTTTTTCGCCACCGAATTGACAGGTTTATTTTATCACTCGGAGGAAGCAGGGCTTCTTATTCAGAAGATGATCTTCTGTTTTATGCTCAGCTATTTACAGATTCCGCTGCAGGCCGTGCTAATTGGAATTGGGAAAAGCAGTGTCGTACTATACAACAATCTGATTGCAGCGCTTGCCAGTCTTTTAATGATTTACTTTGTTGCTTCTCAGCCGAGCATGGGTGTAAATGGAGTTATACTCGGTCTGAACTTGGGAGAAGTGCTTGGCACAGTACTTCATTTTGCAAGTTTATACCAGGCTGTACGCTTTCCCTTTAGCTTTGCCAGGTTTTATAAGCTCCTTATTGCCATCGTTTGTATGGCATCATGTGCGATCTTCCTTTATATGACACTGGACTCGTACATTTCGAATGGTTATGTGCTGCTTAGCAGTGTATTGCTCGTTTCTGCCAGTTTCTATATGCTCCTTCTTCACAGATTCCGACTGTTCAAACAAGAGCTGTAACAGAATCATGCTTGAAGCCGATAATTCCGCTGGGTTATACTTATACTAGTAATTGAGGTGAAGAAATGTATAAACTATTAACACATAATGACCTGGACGGTGTCGGCTGCGGTATTTTAGCTACACTTGCTTTTGGAGAGGATGTTGAGATCCGCTATAATTCCATCAGCAGTCTGAATGAAGAAGTAAAGAAATTCCTAGCCGATGAAACACAGCATGAGAGAGCACTTTGGGTAACTGATTTGGCTGTGAACGAAGAAAATGAAGCTGCTATCAGCACTTTCATCAAATCTGGCGGAAAAGCCCGGCTTGTGGACCATCACAAAACAAGTGAGCACTTGAATGCCCATGATTGGGCATGGATTGCGACAAAGGAAGAAGATGGAACTCCTACGTCAGCTACAAGTATGTTATACGACGTTCTTGTCAAAGAAGGATATCTAGAAAAAACCAAGGCAGTAAGCGAATTTGTCGAGCTTGTTCGCCAATACGATACATGGGAATGGGAGAAAAGAAATAATGAAGCTGCCAAGCAGCTAAACGCACTTCTCTTCCTCCAAAGCATCGAAGAATTTGCAGATGAGATGATACAACGTCTGCAGCATAATGATACATTCGTTTTCAGCGACTTGGAGGAGAAATTACTTCAAGTACAAGACGCTCAAACAGCACGCTATATTCGCAAGAAAAGGAAACAAGTTGTTCCTATTAAGACAGATACATATCTAGCTGGAGTTGTTCATGCAGAATCATATCTCTCTGAATTGGGTAATGACCTAGGCAAGACGTTCCCTCATCTTGATTTAATCATTATGATTATGATGGGCACCAAACGGATGAGCCTTCGCACAATTCATGATGATGTGGATGTATCTGCTTTTGCAGGCAACTACGGCGGAGGCGGTCATCAGAAAGCTTCTGGAGCTTCCCTGACTGAGGAAGCATTCGATTTATTTGTAAAAAATGCGTTCGACTTGCAAACATTGCGACCTGATGCGGTAGATAACAAATATAATGTCCCAGAGAACGATCTTGGGACGCTGTATGTAAATGAGCAGAATGACAAGTTCCTCATTGTGCAGCAAAACCGCAAATTTTATATTATGAAAAATCAGCAGCCCGCAGACATCGGATTTGATTCCTTTGAGGAAGCTGAGAAGCATCTGAAGCGGGAGGAGCTTGCTTTCCTCGTTACAGATCATCGCTATGTAAAATACTTGAGCGAACGCGTGAAGAAACAAGATATCATCGTGAATCAGCCAATCCAAAAAAATCAAGAAAACTAATAAAAAGGCGGAAGACACTTAAGTGTTTTCCGCCTTTTCTTTATGGTCCCTCAGCAGTCGCAATAGCTCGTTCTATCAAAAGAATATCATCATGAATTAAGCTTCGAATTTGTGGTTCAGGACATCTCTTATACTCATCCTCCAGCCGTTTCAGTTCTGCGTAGAATATATCCATCTCTGTAAAATGCATGATTTCGGCCTCCAAATGGCTTTTTTATTATATATGCCGAATGCAGCAGAAAATATACATCTTATGTAATATATTAATAGTTGTTGCAACAAGTGAACTATGGTAGAATCTCTAACATAGTTCAAATAGTTTTAATATTTTTTCTATTAAATTATCTGATTAATTAGAAATCGATTGTCATCTTGGAGGTAATCACTGTGAAAAAATCTATTCCGTTTTCTTATGTTATCGTAACAGGATTCATGTTATTTGCATTGTTTTTTGGAGCAGGTAATTTAATCTTCCCTGCTTTGCTCGGTCAGAGTTCTGGTACAAATGTTATGACTGCTAATCTTGGGTTTATCGTTACCGGTGTAGGCTTACCGCTGCTCGGTATACTGGCTTTTGGGTTTTCTGGTAAAAATGATTTGCAAGATTTAGCCAGCCGGGTTCATCCTCTTTTCGGCTTTGTATTCACTATCGTTCTGTATTTGTCTATTGGTCCGCTTTTTGCACTGCCGCGTACAGGTACTGTGTCATATGAGATTGGCATCCAGCCTTTCTTAAGTGACAATGCCGGATCGTTGCCTTTGATTATATATTCCGTCTTGTTCTTCGGGATTACTTGTTTCTTCTCTTTAAAACCGACCAAGATTGTCGATATAGTCGGGAAATACTTGACACCTGCTTTGCTGATTACCATTGCAGTATTAATCATTACTGTACTGGTCAATCCGTTAGGCAGTCCGCAGGAACCAACGGAAGCATACAACAGCAACGCATTCTTCAAGGGATTCCAAGAAGGTTACTTGACGATGGATACATTGGCAGCGTTCGTCTTTGGAATAATTGTCATCAATTCTGTGAAAAATATCGGAGTTACCGATCGCAAAGCAATTCTTGGATTCACATGGAAAGCTGGCTTGATCGCCGCAGCACTACTTGCTTTGATCTACACTTCCATATCCTATCTTGGTGCAACAAGTGTAGCTGGAATAGGTTTGATGGAAAACGGCGGTACCGTACTAGCAGGAGTTTCAGAAATCTATTATGGAAGATTAGGCAACGTCTTGCTTGGTTTGATTGTACTAGGTGCTTGCTTAACGACTAGTATCGGTTTGGTAACAGCTTGCAGTAGTTACTTCAGCCGTCTGCTTCCCAAAGTTTCTTATTCTGTTATTGCTATCGTGCTTTCTTTATTCAGCGCTGTCGTTGCAAATGCCGGATTAGCGAACATCATCGCATTCAGTGTACCGGTCTTGACCATCATCTATCCACTGGCGATTGTTCTGATTTTCCTGACTTTCCTGCACGATGCTTTTAGTGGCAGCAGAGCCGTCTACTTGATCAGTCTGCTTTTCACTTTTGCAGTCAGTTTGATGGAAGGCTTAAACGCTGCCAAACTCCCTATACCTGGAGTACAGAAATTTTTAACAGACAATCTGCCAATGTATAGCTTAGGTCTTGGCTGGCTTATACCAGCAATTATTGGAGCGGTTATCGGGTATATCATTTACCTAGTTACAAAACCAAATCAGAGTGAAGTTAGAAATGCAGATACAAGATAATATGACATTGCATAAATGTTAATTTAATACATCAAAAAACGCCTGGAATCATATCCAGGCGTTTTTTGATGTCATTATAAAGCTATAAGTTATGCAGGTATTATACTAGTTATTGAGTGACTGTATAAATTCGTCCAATTCCTTGTCTGTGAACTGCCCTTGTGAAAAGATAATAAGCCCTCTGAGTGGCAAATCGCTCAGCATTGGAAACATCATCTTATCTACATTTTCCTCATCTTCAGGAATCAATACTAATTTTCCTCGCAGTGATAAAAGCAATTCCTCCATCTTGTCTTGATTTTGCGGGTCGTCGAGTACATCTGATACTGTGCTGTTTCTGTCGTAAACCATCTTAGGTGCAACTGTTTCTGTAACCTCAACTGTTTCACTCAAATGAATCGCTTCAGAAGAGCTTCCTACCAGAATATCAAAGCTACCTGTCTCTACACGCCATGCATGCTGTTCCGGGTCATAGAATGAAAAGGCTCTGGGATCCAACTCAATAGTCACTGTCTTACTCTCTCCGGGTGCAAGCAACACTTTTTCGAATCCTTTAAGTTCTTTAACGGGACGAACATTACTGCTTTCTCGATCCGAAATATACACTTGTGCCACTTCTTTACCTGCTCGCTTACCTGTATTTTTCAAGGTGAAGCTTATATTCAATGTATCAGAGTCTTGAAGCTTGTTAGCAGAAAGCTTCAAGTTATCATACTGAAACTCTGTATAAGATAGACCATAGCCGAATGGGTATAAAACTGGCATGTTTTTCTTCTCATAATAGCGATACCCTACAAAAATACCTTCCTGATAAACTACGCGATTTTTCTCTTGATTAAAATTGAGGTAGCTTGGTGTATCTTCTAGCTTTAACGGAAAAGTCTCAGTAAGCTTTCCAGAAGGATTTTCTTCTCCATAGAGAATCTTAGTAATCGCTCCTCCAACAGCTTGGCCACCTAGGTAGATTTCTACTATCCCGTCTACCTGGTCACGCCACGGCATTTCTACTGGAGATCCGTTAGATAATACGACAATTACATTTTGATTTTTAGCAGTAATTCGTTTAACAAGAAGTTCTTGGTTTTCAGGCAAACGGAGATGCAGCTTATCAAAACCTTCTGATTCAAATTCCTCTGACAAACCTAAGAAAAGAATTACTTTGTCCATTGATTCAGCTGCTTTTTCAGCTTCTTTAATAAGCTGTTCTTGCTCGTCTTTTCCGTCGATACTATAACCACGAGCAAATTGAATGTTCTCTCCTGCCTTTTCTTGTAACTTATCAAGCGGAGTATCTAGCTTAGTAGGATTTACTTGAGAGCTTCCTCCGCCGCGATACCGCACGTTGTCAGCGAGGTCTCCGATTATAGCCACCTTATCTGTTGTGTTTAGCGGCAGAATATTCTTCTCATTACGAAGCAAAACAATGCTTTCAGTTGCGATTTCCTCTGCTAGGGCATGATGTTCGTCTTGGTTATAAGTTTTCTCCAGTTTTACGGCAGTTGTTTTAAACAGGATTCTCAAATAGGCAGCCAACCGTTCGTCCAATACACGTTCGTCTAATTCTCCAGCTTCTATAGCTAGTTTTATTTTCTCATCGGAAAGGCCACCTGTAGGGGGCATTTCAACAGCAAGACCTGCCTTCAAAGCTTGTACCCGGTCGTCAACTGCTCCCCAATCCGAAACAACAAATCCTTCAAATTTCCAATCGTCATGCAATATTTGCTGAAGCAGTTCTTCATGCTCTGAAGCATAATAACCATTTAACTTGTTGTATGCAGTCATTACCGTCCACGGCTGCGCTTTCTTTATAGCCTTTTCAAATGCAGGATAATATATCTCATGCAGTGTTCGTTCATCGACAATCGTATCAACTTCCATGCGGCGGTATTCTCTGTTGTTTGCGGCAAAATGCTTAACGGACGTTCCTACGCCTTTAGCTTGCATGGCCTTTATATAATCTACAGCAAGCTCTCCAGCTACATAAGGATCCTCTGACAAGTATTCGAAGTTCCTTCCTCCTAGTGGTGAACGTTTTATATTGACACCAGGACCCAATACTATCTGTACATCAGCCGCCAATGCTTCATCTGCGATTGCATTGCCCAATTTAGCTACAAGTTCTCGATCCCAGGAAGATGCATAGGCAGCTGGTGCAGGGAAGCACGTTGCCGCCTCACTCTCTGACATCGCGATAATATCCTCTCCAGACTTTCTAAGCCCATTGGGACCATCTGAAAAGCGCATCGATGGAATAGATAATCTCTCTAATGATTCTGTTTCCCAAAAATTAGTTCCAGAGCAAAATCTTACTTTCTCTTCTAATGTCATTTTTCCTATAATATCGTCTATATTGTTGTTCATAACTCTCCTCCGTTCGTATCATTATTTTTTACCCATAAATGAGAAATGGGTAAACCTGTCTGCGTATTGAAACCTCAGAGTAATCTTGAATGGTATACGTTTGAAAGAGAATCACGATAATATACTCAACTTAATAAAAGCAAAACTTTGGATTTATTATTCATTAGAATTTATAAGTTGCAAGCACAAAGATAAATGATTGATGCATACTAATAGTTATAAAAAAATAGCTCAACCAATTAGTTGAGCTACCTAGATATAATTTCTTTAAACTATAAATGAACATTGAAGCTATCACACAGCATCTGTTTTAGGGAATGATTGCAAATCATAAGAGCAATTTTCAAGAATTTCAATAAAGATGTCAACAATGTCTGCATCAAACAGGCTGCCTTTGCAACGAATCAATTCAGCGGCGGCCTCTCGTACTGACATTCCTTCACTATAGGTGCGTACCGTTGTCATCGCGTCAAATGCATCCGCCACGCCTACTATGCGGGCAAATAACGGAATCTCTTCGCCTTTCAGCTGCTTTGGATAACCGCTGCCATCCATCCTTTCATGATGGAGCATTGCTGTATCAATTGATTTCTGAAAGAAACGGTTTGGCTGAATAGCGGAAAGGATACGGGCACCAATTTCAGTATGCGTTTTCATCAACTCGTATTCGCTTTCAGTTAATCCGGTTGTCTTACGTAAAATTCGGTCTTCGATACCGATTTTTCCGATATCGTGCAAAATAGCTGCCTGATATAATTCAAAACAATCTTGAGCATCCAGCTTCATTCTTTTTCCGATCAGCCAGGCATAGCGAGCGACCCTCTCTGAATGCCCCTTCGTCAGCGGGTCACGTGCATCAAGTGCTTCTGCAAGCATACGAATCATACTGACAAACATCTTGTAGAGTTCATCGTACATTTGACTATTATGTAAAGATAAAGCTGACTGCTCCGCCAGTATGACAGCAAGCTCTCTGTCTCTAGTGTCGAAGTGACCTCCATCTTTTTTATCATTCAGTTGAATAGCTCCTATAATTTGCCCTTTCGCCAAAAGCGGTACAGTAAGGATGGAAGTGCTACGTGGGCTGAGATATGCTACAGAACTATTGATAACATTCTCCGTATCAGTTATCAATTCTGCCTCACCAGTCTTAACGACTTTTCCAACGATACCTTCCCCAATTGAAAGCGTGGACGTAGGCAGTGATTCAGTTGAAGTCCCGCTGGACGCTTTCGCTACTATCTGGTTCTTCTCTTTTTCAAGCACCCATAATGTTGCCTCTTTTGCTTCCGCAATCATTACCATTTGATCTAGGATCCCCTGGAAAATATCTTGCAGATCAATTGCGGCATTCAATTCCTTCAGGGCTTCTAGCAGTTTTGATAATTCTTTCACTTTTGACTCAAGCTTTGTAATAGTTGTCAAAACGCTTCCTCATTTCCCTGAACTCATACTTCCGTCATGGTACGTTCTTCCTGATATTCCTTGTTTTAAGTATAAGCGAACAACTGGTAAATTAGAAGCTGTTTTCCTACTAAACTGCGGCTTTGACTGATATTAATAAATCTATATAGCAATAAGTATATAAAAGAGCTAGCTTAGGACAATCTTTTCCATTTATGCTACGCTGGAAAGTAGAATTGGAAAGGAGAAATTATAATGCATAACAATATCCCTACCAAAAAGCTGCACGACGGCACAATTCTTCCTGCTGTAGGTTTCGGCACATACAGCTTGAAAGGAAGCCAGGGTGTTCAGGCTATACGCAGCGCTATCGATGCAGGTTATCGTCTTTTGGACACAGCTTATAATTATGAAAATGAAGCAACTGTAGGTCAGGCCATTAAACAACACGGTATTTCACGAGAGGAGATTTTGGTAACTTCCAAGCTTCCAGGCCGATATCATCAGCATGATAATGCTATTACGACTATACAGGAATCACTTTACCGCGCTGGTCTCGATTATTATGATCTATATTTGATTCATTGGCCGAATCCAAAACAAGACCATTATGTTGAAGCGTGGCAGGCGCTTCTTGATGCTCGAAAATGGGGCTTAATCCGCTCTATCGGTGTGTGCAACTTCCTTCCGGAGCATTTGGAGAGGCTAAAGGCAGAAACTGGTGAACTGCCTGTCATCAATCAAATTGAACTGCACCCTTTCTTCAACCAAGAAAAACAAAGACAGTATCATGAAGAAAATGACATTGTAACAGAGTCATGGAGTCCTCTTGGCAGAAAAACGAATCTGCTTGAGCACCCTTTGCTTTCTGAAATTGCTGAGAATCATGGCAGAACTGTCTCTCAAATTGTACTGCGCTGGCACTATCAGCTAGGGAGCATCGCTATACCTAAATCCGCTACTCCGAAACGCCAGGTAGAAAATCTCGCTATCTTTGATTTTGAACTGAATCATGCAGATATGGAGAAAATCAACAGCTTGACGATCTCAGACGGACGGATCGCCGACCAAGATCCAGCGGTTTACGAAGAATTTTAAAAAGAGCGATGTGTGATAGTCACACATCGCTCTTTTTATTTTTTCTCAAATTCCATTTTCCAGCTGTAATAGTCATTGTCTGGGTTCTTTTCATAAGAAAGATAAGCTGAGAATTTTTTGCCACGCTTACTTGTCATTCCTTTTACATGGGCCGTTCCGCTTTTCAATAGAGCTTTTACCATCGTCTTTGTTGGCTTCTTCCGCACTGCTGCAAGGAACTTATCGTTCTTCCAAATAATATAGCTGCACGTTTTCTTGTAGTTTTTGCAGCCAAACCCTTTATACCCTTCTACAACTTCTCCGCCGCATGCCGGGCACTTGCCAAGCACCTCATGGGTGATTGTTTGCTTTTCAATTGTCCGAATCGGTGCAGCTTCGTCTTGTTTCATCGTCTGCACGGCATCCTTTGTAAAGGAAAAGATCATCTCCAGAAAATCTTCTCGGCCAACTTTCGCATCCTCGATATCAGCTAATGTCTTCTCGAGTCGTCCAGTAAAGTTCAAATCGAATAAAGGCTTAACTGGGAACGTTTCAACCAGCTTCTTGCCGGTATCGGTTACATGCAGCTCTTTACCTTTATTACTGATATAGTGAATATCTTTTAGCTTCTTAATCGTTTCTGCTCTGGTTGCTGCAGTTCCGATACTAAAGCCACGCAGAACTTCGACAACCTCATCTTCATCCTGTTTGCCTTTGCCGCAAGTTTCCATAACACGTAATAACGTTCTTTCCGTATGCGGCTTTGGTGGCTGTGTCATATGAGAAGTGACGCTTGTTTCCCATGTATCCACCAACATGCCTTCTTGTACATCTGGAAGCAATGTTTCCTTTGTCTGCTGCTTTTCAACTTTCTTCCAGCCATCAACAAGCTGAATACGCCCTTTTGAGATAAAGCTGCCAGATAGCGAGACATCCGGAATGACGGTTTCTAAAGTTGTCTCTTCATACACAGCGACTGGCATGAATTGCATGATAAAACGATTTTTAATCGCCGTATATACAAGCTCCTGATCGGGAGTAAGTCTTTTAGGCAGTACATAAGTCGGTATGATCGCACTATGGCTCGATACCTTGCTGTTATTGAACACCCGTTTTGATCGGCTGAATTTAATCTCTGATTCGTAAGGCAATCCAGCTGCTACTTTTTTCAATACACCCGCCGCCTTGGATACAAGACTTTCCTCTAATGCTGTGCTGGATGTTCGTGGGTACGTAACATATTTCTTCTCATAAAGCGTTTGCGCCACTTTCAGTACTTTATCGGAAGTCCATCCGCTGTACCTTGCTGTCATATACCCTTGCAATCCAGAAAGATTGAACAATGGCGGACAGAATTCCTTCTTCTCTTCCGTCTGTTTATCTTTGATTTGGCCTTGTTTGCCTTGGATTTGCTGGAGAATATCCTGAAGTGGATCTCTTTCCTTGAATTTATCCGTTTTTCCTTCTTTATAGACACCTTCATAGAATTCCTTTTCAGGCGTACGGAAGGTTGCAAGCAGCTTGAAATATGGTTCTGGCTTGAACTGTCGGATTTCCTCATCACGATCATAGATGATCTTAAGCGTCGGCAGAAGAACCCGACCGATATTAAGAACTTGTCCGCGACCGCTCTGATAACGCAGTGTCGCTACCGAGGTAAGGTTAATCCCAATAACCCAATCTGCCCATTGACGGCCGATTCCGGCATCATAAAGAGGCTTCAACTCTGTGTTTGGCCGCAGTGATTGAAGACCGCGCAGTACTTCCTGTTCGGTCCACTCATTTAACAACAGCCGGTAAACTGGCTTGTCCGGCTTGATATAGTTGATGATACTGTCGCCGATCAGCTGTCCTTCCCGGTCATAGTCGCATGCAGACACAATTCTTCCGACATCTCTTCTTTGCATGAGGCGCTTTACGATTGCGATTTGCTTTTTCGCGCCAGGATCGGCAGCGTCGCGATTGCGCGGGCTCGATTTAATCTTATATTGGAAAGCATCAGGTACGAATGGGAAGTTATCCAGTTTCCATCTAGCCATAGCAGTGTCATAATCTTTCGCATCAAACAACTGCAGCAAATGACCGAATGCCCACGTAATGATATAGTCAGGACCCTCATAAAACCCGTCCTGTTTTATTTTAATTTTTAATGCATCGGCGATATTCTTCGCAACGGAAGGTTTTTCTGCCAATATGACTGTCATACTCATATATAGATAAAACTCCTTTAATCTATCAAGCTCATAACTTTTATTTTAACATAAAAAAGCACTGACTCTGATGAAAGAGTCAGTGCTATATTTCTTAAAGTGCACCCAAGAGAGTAGAATGAATTGTACGAAGAACATCCCCGCGGCTAATTACGCCAACCACTTGTTTTTGATCGTTCAGAACCGGTATCTTTTTGAAACGGTGTTTTGCCAGGATGTTCACCACTTCTTCCATTTCGTCCTCTTCATGGACTGTGACTATTCCCCGTCTTTTAGCAAGATTCATTACCGGATGATCTTTTAGTTCATTAACGATTTTGTCTATTTTCTCTGCTTTAAAGCTTACAGTCAGCAAGTAGTTGAAGACGACTGTATCCTTCGGCTGGATCCCTCGCAGAATATCTCCGTCACTGACGACGCCTACAATACGCCGGTCCTTATCCAGTATCGGCATTCCGCTGATCCTCCGATCAACAAACGTCTCCAAAACTTGCTTGACTGTGTCATGTTCGCTCGCTGCTATTACATCTGTTATCATGAAGTCTTTTGCTTTCATGAAAAAGCCTTCCTTCTGTATGGGATGAATGCTACACCTTTATTATACGCTTCCATGACGAAAACTGCTAAAAAAAAGACATCTGCGATAAGCAGATGTCAGTTTATCATTCTTTTTCAAGTTGCTTTGTGCTGCGTACAGTATCGATCGGACGAACAAGTTTTTCGATTTGTTCACGTTTTGGCTCCAAAAATGGCGGTAAGGAAAGTTTCTCTCCAAGTGTCTCATATGGTTCATCGCCCATGAATCCAGGGCCATCAGTAGCAAATTCGAACAAAATCCCTGGTGCTACTCTAGAATATAGGGATTCAAAGAAGTGACGATCCACATATCCGGAAGTTTGGAATTGGAAGCTGTGCATCCGTTCAATCCATTCCTCTAATACTGCACGATCCTCCACACGGAAAGCAGCATGGTGTACAGTACCAAATCCTTGTCTTCCATCAGGCAAAATTGTATTGTGCTCAAGAACGATGCTTGCACCATTTCCGCCTTCGCCTACTTCATACAAATAGTAAGAACCTTCCTGTGCAACCGGACGGAAAACAAGTACTTTTTCAAGCATTTCCTTGAAATAATCAATATGTCCTGTTCGGACAAAAATCGGACCAAGTCCTGTGATAGCAAACTCTAAAGGTACAGGGCCGTCCTGCCATGGTGTCCCGGAAGCCACACCTTTATCATTTTCGTCACTTATCAACTGGTATTGCTGCTCATCAAAGTCCTCAAAGGACAATGTCTGGATTCCGAATTGCTCTTTGATGCCATGATGTTTTACTTCTAAGCGATCAAATCGTTTTACCCAATAATCCAAAGCTGCATCAGATTGCACGCGGAAAGAAGTTTTATAGATTTCGTTTGTCCCATGTGTTCCTTTCGGAATGCCTGGAAAATCAAAAAACGTCATATCTGTTCCCGCACTGCCCTTATCATCTGCGAAAAACAGATGGTAAGTTTGGATGTCATCTTGGTTCACTGTTTTCTTGACAAGACGCATGCCAAGTACATATGTGAAGAATTCATAGTTTTTTTCTGCACTGCTCGTAATTGCTGTTACATGGTGAATACCTTTTAAATGATTCATCTTTATCACTCCAGCCTGCTGATGGAATTACCTCGAATTCGAGATAAATATATTATGACTTATTCTCTGTGTGGTGTCAAATGGATAGAAATCAAAGAAACACCTTAATATTTTTCAATTACATCAATTCATTTCAATTTTATACTCAATTGAAGTGATACTACTGCTTTTTGTTAAACTTTCTTTTTTTGTTTTTGACCTGTTTTTTGGTGCCGCCCGCCGGCTCCCTGCGTCTTCGTGTTTGTAAGTTAGTTTCAATTTCTATCTAAAACAATAGAGGCTATTCTGTTCGAACAGAATAACCTCTATTTCTATATTCTAAGCTCTTTTAGTTTCTTCGCTTTTCTTCTAAGCATATATATACCGAATATACTTAGTATAGTTATGGGAGCGGCAATTGATCCCTCTGCCCAGATAGGTAATCCGTTACTACTCATTAATACGGATGGCCACAAAGATAGACCATACATAGCCAAAACAAATAAGAGATAATTCGACAAACGTATGTATTTAGCAGCTCTTGATTGTACATCAGTAAAAATCTCTAATTTATCTGTTCCATCATCTTCTTTGCAAAAATAGTACCAGCCTCCAAACGAACTGACCAAATGCCATCCATCCATATCAAATAAATCAAAATAACTTCTGTCAGGAAAACCCATTTGGTGATCTAGTCGATACACCACTTTAGAAGGCGTCGCCGCTTTAAACGTATACTTGAACCATCTGTAATCTTCCAGTATCCAGCCTTCCTGGGCCATTTTCTGGAGCCAGACCTCTTCTTTCTGGTCATCCCACGCCCAGAACCATTTTCTTATCTTCTTTCTCTCTATCATTATTTTCCCCCTAACTGCTTTTCACTTATCTCAACAAGCTTTCTAAGCCGCTCGTATTCAGCAATTAATAATTCTCCCCCGACACCCGTCAGCTGGTATGTCTTTTTCGTATCCTGTTGGTCCACTTGACAAATCAGCTTCAGTTTTTCAAGTTTTCTAAGGACGCCATATAATGTACCTGGCCCTAGTCTGACAGACCCTTCACTAATTATCTCTACTTCTTTCATAATTCCGTAGCCGTGCAACGGCTCCTTAAGAACCATTAAAATATAATAGGTAGTATGTGTCAGAGGCAGCAAGTCTTTCACTTTTTTCGACAACATTTCACCCTCCTTTATATCGAGGTGCGATATATATCGCACCTCGATATAATAACATAATATTTACAATTATGGTTATCGATTTTTTCTATATCAAATGTTAAAGTGGAAATATATCGGACGATACTTTCCGCAAAGCGCGACCGAGGACTGGTAATGCGAACAACATTGTCATTGTTTACATAAGCAGCTGCTTTGTTTGCGGCAATAAACTAGAAAGACTTTTTCATCGTTTTACCATCATTGGCTTTGTGTTTACTGTTTTCAATTAGAAGTGCCGATCGCTTCTACAAGTCACAAAAAATAAGTGCCTGAACAATTGTCCAGGCACTTACCAATGCTTGACATCCTTGAAATCCCGCATGATAATGCGTGATTCTTTAATGTCCTGATATAATCGATATGGCTTGCTCGCTAGCCGGATTGGCAGCGTAAAGAGAAATTGGCTTAGGTCATCTTTATACTCCGTCGTCATTCGGGAAGGTTTTGAAAGAATGCGATTTTGCCATTCTTCCTTGAATTCCTTTTGCAAATCTAGTCTGACATCAATAGCGTGATGGCATTGCGTACAACAAATCGTCTTAAGCTTATCGTTGATGTACGTAATGGTAAATGGAGACTCCTCGCGACAATGGATACAATATAACTCTGCTTCCATGCGGCTTTGTTTCACCGTTATCTCCTTCTTTCTTAAAATCTAACTTCAGTAAACTGAAACTCAAAGCAAGTGGTTTAATTCAGCGCGGTATAAGGCGCTCCCTTGCTCACTTCTTTGTTTCTAATTAAAACATTTCGCTATCCGCTTGCTGATATCCTGTCTATATTCCTCAATTTGTATGCATACTTTTCAACTCTTCATAAACAATTTTCAATATTTCTTCTTCAATGACCGGTCCTTCATCTTCATCCAGCATTCCGTTTAACAGGATAGAAAAAACTACACGTTCACCCGACTTTGTTTCCATATAACCCGATAACGAACTAACTCCGGTAAGCGTGCCCGTCTTTGCTTCGATCTTCCCAGCAAGATCCGTGTCGACAAAGCGATTGCGGAGTGTTCCACCGACCTTGCGTTCCGCCTCTCCTGCAACAGGAAGAGATGTTTTAAATGCTTGAAACCAAGACTCCTGTTGTACTTTTGTAAGCAATGTCGTCAGTTGCCTCGCGGTTATCCCATTCACATGTGACAAACCAGATCCATCTCTTATGACCATTTTTTCCTTCGGCAGCTGCATCCCATCGAGATAGTGTTCTAACTGGATAATGCCATCTTCCCAGGTTCCGGCTTTTTTCTTGCTGCCGATATGCTTTAGAAACATCTCAGCATGTCCGTTATTGCTTAGTTTCATAAAAGGAATAAGTAGTTCCTTGAGCGGTGCAGATTCTTTCCGCAACAGTTCTTTGTGTTTCACCGGTGCTTTGGCTGTTTTAGTAATACCTTCTACCTGGATACCGGATGCCTTCACATAGTCTTGAAAAAGGTGCAATACATATTCTGTTGGTTCCCAGACCGCAACCCATTCCTGCTCGTTTGCACCTGTTGCAATAGAGCCTGATATGACAATGTCATTACTTCCATGAGTTCGAGTTACTTCTAGCTCAGCTTCTTCGTTATCGGGTGCTATAACTGCATTGTTTTGAATCGTAACGTAATCCGTTTCCGGTACCACCTTTACCTCCGGTTTACCTGATGAGGAACTTGCATTCACCATGACCTTCACAGTTCCCGTGTCATGATCAGTATCAGGCGCTACTGTCAGGGCACTGATAGCAGCGCCATAATAAGCTGATTCGTCTTTCCAAGTTGTATCCTCACTGTAGCGTTCTTGATCAAAATACGTATCATCTGCAATGATATCACCGTTGATCTTCCTTATCCCTAATTCATGGAGCTGATTTGCCAGTCGCTGTATATCTTCGTATGTAAGAGAAGTATCTCCTTTACCAATCAAATATAGGTTCCCATTGAGTTGACCGCTTTTTATCTGTCCGTCAGTTGCAACTATCGTTTCGAAGCGATGGTCTTGTCCCAATTCATCCAGTACAGCAGCACCAGTCAAAAGCTTCATATTAGATGCAGGACGCATACGCTGGTCAGCATTTTTTTCAAAAATTGTCTTTCCTGATTGTTCGTCAGTAATATGAATTGCAAAGACTGCTCCTTGTAACTGTTCTTCATTTGCCAGATAATCTGTTAACCTATCTATCATCTTATCCTCTTTTCCGGCTACGTGGACATGTGTATGAGGTATCATACATGTAAAAAGCAGCAGTCCTAGAGCTAAAACCCACATCACTTTGCGAAGCATCAGCAACTCCTCCTTTTGCATATCCTACTTAACCTGCACGTTATAATGTATATGTATGTATTCTCCCTTAGTTTAACAAACTATCAGATTATTTAAAATATTGTTTGAAACATAAAGAAAAGACACCATTAAATGATGTCTTCGTCCTTGATATACAAGCATACCGGACAATGGTCACTGCCCATTGTATCTGCATGTATTTCCGCTTCTTGTATTTTATTTTTCCAACTTTCGGAGACGATGAAATAGTCTATACGCCAGCCGATGTTCCGTTCTCTTACTTTATTCATATATGACCACCAGCTGTAGGCGTCGTCACGATCCGGATAAAGGTATCGGAAACTATCTACGAAACCGGAAGCAAGGAAAGTAGTCATCTTTTCCCGTTCTTCTTTCGTGAATCCGGAATTGCCGTGATTTGTCTTATGGTTTTTCAAATCGATTTCCTGATGTGCGACATTTAAATCGCCACATAAGATAACAGGTTTTCGATTATCAAGTTCCTGCACATAAGAAAGGATCTTATCTTCCCATTCTAAGCGTTCATCTAAACGTGCCAAATCTCGTTTAGAATTTGGAGTATATACTGTAACTAAAAAGAATTTCTCATATTCCAAGGTGATGATTCTGCCTTCAGGCTCGATCACACCTTCATCCAGTCCATATGTTACATGAAGCGGTTTATGCTTTGTAAACACAGCAGTTCCTGAGTACCCTTTACGCTCCGCGTAATTCCAGTATTGGTAATATCCAGGCAGATCCAATTCAATTTGACCCTCCTGGAGCTTTGTTTCCTGCAAGCAGAAGAAATCTGCGTCTTGCTCCTCAAAATAGTTAAGAAAGCCTTTCTTTACACAGGCTCGTATTCCATTAACATTCCATGATACCAGCTTCATTTGTCTACTTCCCCCGTTGTCTGTCTCTAATCTGTGATGTGCAGGATGATCTTTCCTGCATGTATTCTGCTTTCCATTAGCTGATGTGCCTTACTTGCATCCTCGAGCTTGAATTCTTGTATGCTAGGAAAAGTGATATCTCCCATTTCTACTGAACTGATAACTTGATCAGCAATATGCTGCAAATCTTCTGGCCGTTCTTTGCGTGTCGTTCCCAAGCTATAGCCAAGCAGTGACCGGCAGCTTGCATGCACATCTGACGTTTTAATAGAACCAGCTGCACCGCTGGCATTCCCGTAGTTTACAAATCTACCATAGGGAGCAAGACAAGTAAAACTCTCTTCCATTACGGTACCGGCTAGCGAATCTAAAATAAGATCAGCACCTGCTCCATCAGTTAAGTTCTGTACCGACTCTGATAGATTATCATAAGTAATACAATAATCAGCTCCATGCTCCAATGGAAGTGTTGCTTTTTGAGTGGCGCTCACAGTTCCGATTATCTTACCAGCTCCAAGTTTTCTTGCAAGCTGAATCAGTGTTAGACCTGTTCCGCCAGATGCCGCATGGATAAGTACGGTTTCCCCCTTTTGCAGTCTCCCTACTCGCTCAAGCAACATGAAAGATAAAAAGGCAGGAACCGGACATGCAGCAGCGACAGCTGCCTCAACAGCATCCGGAATAGGATAGACGAGTATTGCATTCGCTATGGCATACTCCGCATAAGAACCTTCTTTCACAAATGCAATGACGCGTTCTCCTTCACGAAAACCTGTGACGCCTTGTCCAACTTTGTCAATGATTCCGACAGCATCTAGTCCAAGTATACCTGGGATTCCAGAACCCTTGGTGCCTTTCCGCTTTTTTATATCAGCAAAATGAACACTCGCTTTTAACACCTTTATTCTTACTTCTCCTATTGATGGTTCGGGTACTGATAAATCTTTATATTCCAATACATCCGGACCACCTGTACTTGCCGCTACAATCGCTCGCATAATAAGCCTCCTACCTTAATGGGACATAGATGCAATAGTCATAATCAGCTATTCTCCGCATATTTTATCATATTGCAGTATATTTTCCGTCCAATTACTCTCGGGAAAAGGAGCTGTATTATGAGCCAGATCAACATGGAAGATGTGAAGACAGCAATTGAAAAGCGCATAAGTAAGCTTGAAGAACTGCAGCAGAAGGATGGATCTTGGCGTATGTGCTTTGAAGGTGCGATTTTGACAGATTGCTTCTATATAATTACCTTCACTTCCTTCGGCAAAGAAGCTGATACAGTAGAGAAACTGAAACTTCAATTATTAAAAAAGCAGCGGGACGATGGCAGCTGGTCAGCATATCCCGGTGAAAGGAACGGCAACTTATCGGCTACTGTCTTGGCTTATGCTGCACTTCGTTTTTCAGGAGTCTCTGCTAAAGAGTTACGGACAGCAGAACGTTATATCAGCACTAACGGCGGCATCAACAAAGCTCACTTTATGATACGCTTTATGCTGGCAGTTCATGGTATGATACCTTGGCCTCACTTTTTGAAATTCCCGATGACTGCTTTACTCGTACCAACCATATTCCCGATAAATTTCTTCCAATTTAGTTCCTATGCCAGAATTCACTTTGTTCCGATGCTGTTATTGCTGAATAAAAAGTTCAAACGACTCAGCGTGAACAGCGTCCAGCTTGAACATTTGCTATATGAAGAAGAATGGGATGATTTTACAGATGCTCGTTCACCTTTTCGCACCATCACGAATGAATGGAGCCGTTTGGCCCGCCTGCCAGCTCGGCTGCATCGTGCTGGCTATAGATATGCAGAACAATATATGAAGGAACGAACCGAATCGGACGGAACACTCTACAGCTATGCCAGTGCCACTTTCTTCATGATTTACGCCTACCTGGCGCTCGGATATGAAGAAAACAATCCCAAAATTCAGCAGGCATTAAAAGGAATACATGGTCTTGTCAATGAAAACTGTAACGGCATCCATGTCGAAAATTCCACATCAACTGTGTGGGATACAGCATTACTAAGTTATGCACTTCAGCAGGCAGGAGCCCCTGTCAAACAAAACATGATTCAATCAGCCAATCACTATCTCCTGCAGCGTCAGCATGTCCAAAAAGCAGATTGGCAAATCCATCAATCAAGCGTGGAGCCTGGCGGTTGGGGGTTTTCTGATAGTAACACCAATCACCCTGATAATGATGACACAGCTGCCGCACTTCGAGCACTCACAAGACAGGCACGTCAGGACCTTACTGTTAAGCGTTCCTGGAAAAAAGGATCGGATTATTTACTAGCGATGCAAAATAAAGATGGTGGCTGGGCTGCATTTGAGAAAGACACGGATTGGTGGGTGTTAGGAAAACTTCCAATCGAAAATGCAGAAGATGCAGCAATTGATCCGTCTACTGCGGACTTGACTGGCCGAGTCATGGAATTCCTCGGAACGTATGCAAGTTTGAAAAAAGATCATTCTAGTATGAAAAAAGCTGTCCGCTGGCTGTATAAGCACCAGCAGTTAAATGGTTCATGGTACGGAAGATGGGGAGTATGTTATTTATATGGGACATGGGCAGCTTTAACTGGCCTTGCAGCCGTTGGTGTAAATCCGACAGAAAAGCATGTCAAGCGCGCAGTAAATTGGCTGAAAGCTGTTCAGCATGAAGACGGCGGCTGGGGAGAATCGTGCCGAAGTGCGGAAGTAGGAACGTACGTGGATTTACCAATCAGCACAGTCGTTCAGACCGCTTGGGCTATTGATGCACTAATCGCCTGTGGCGAACAGGATAGCAAGGAGGTACAGCAAGGCATCAGCTTTTTATTATCGGAGCCTTTGCTGCAAGCCTCAATTGACTACCCTACTGGCATTGGCCTACCAGGCCAATTTTATATCCGTTATGAAAGTTATTCCCATATATTTCCGTTAGTTACTCTAAGTCATTACCGAATCAAAGCGAAGTCTTAACTAATACTTTTGACCATACCGCCATCAACAACAAATGCTTGGCCAGTAATATACGAATTGGCAGAAGAACAAAGGAAAACAGCCATGTTGGCAAATTCCTCTGGTGTACCATATCTGCCGATTGGAATAGATGCTTGGCTCTGGTGCTGTACTTCATCCAAGCTTTTGCCCAGCTGATCAGCAGTCTTTTGATCTAACTGATCGACCCGGTCTGTATGTATTTTTCCAGGACCAAGCGTGTTAATCAAGATATTATCTGGTGCCAATTCCTGTGAGAGAGACTTCGCCAAGCCGACAATCCCAGCACGGAATGTATTGGATAATAGCAAATTATCGATTGATTGCTTAATGGAAGATGAAGCGATATTAAGGATATGCCCGCCGCCATTTTCCTTCATGCTAGGCGCAGCTGCACGAATGAAACGGACGAAACTCAATAAATTCAGATCGAAAGCTTGCTGCCAATCTTCATCGGTAAAATCCATTAGTTTACCGGCCGGTGGTCCGCCAGCATTATTAACAAGGATATCAATCGATCCGGTATGCTGCTTAGCTGCCTCGACCGCTCTGGTAATAGCTTGTGCATCGGTGATGTCACAAACTGAATAAGCAACAAGATCATTCCCGGATTCTTTCATTATTTCTTCTCGTGTCTGTTTTAATGCTTGTTCATCACGGCTGACTATGTGCACGAAAGCACCTTCTTTGGCTAACTGTAAGGCTGTCGCCTTACCCAGTCCTTTGCTGGCTGCAACGACCAAAGCCGTCTTGCCTTTTAACCCTAAATCCATATGATCACTCCTTACTCTGCTGCTTTTGCGATTTTACTTCTGATCCAGCGAGCTGCTGTTTCTTCTGGAATCTCATATGTTCCACCTTCGCGAAGCAGTTGATTTTTATACATTGTTTGGACGAGCATGATTACTTTCATCAGTGCAACTCCTTTCTGGTTTTTATTATACACCGAAGCCGCCAAGCTGGCAGGCTTGGCGGCTTTTTCATAGGAATACAATATAATTTCGATGAACTACGGCTTTATGCCAAACCGAAGATGGATCAGACTCACGGTTTGTTAACATTTCGCGTAAATCTGCAGATGAGATATCACTGATTCCACGGGCAATTGTATCTCCATCAGTTGTCTTGATTTCAACGACAGCGGACGCTGAAAAAGTACCCTGTACTTCCGTGATTCCAATCGGCAGCAGACTTTTACCATGCTGCAGTAAAGCAACTGCAGCACCTGAATCAATCGTAAGGCTACCTGTCGCTCTGGCGTGATGCGTGAGCCATTGCTTCGTTTTGCGCTGCACCTCTGTCGCTTCGTCTCCTATATACGTACCCGCTCCATTACCTTGGGAAATTTCATGGAGCGTCGATTGCTCATTAGTCGTACCAATGAATACAGGCACGCCCAACTCAAGCGCAGTCTGAGCGGCTAGCACTTTGGAATACATCCCCCCAGTACCGACATTGGAACCGGAAGTCTGTTCAATGGATGCCTGCATTTCAGGAGGTATTACGTCTAGACGCTGGTACCGTTTCGCATCAGGGTAGGTATTCGGATTCTTGTCATAAATACCGTCCACATCCGTGATTAGTATCAATAAATCAGCTTTCACTAGCCCGCTAACATAAGCAGACAGCATATCATTATCACCAAATGTTAGTTCTCGGATAGAGACTGAGTCATTTTCATTGATTATCGGAATGATATTACGCTTCAGCAGCTCCTGCAGTGTGTTGTAGCTGTTATGGTATTGATCGGCATTTGTGAAAACATCTCGCGTCAAAAGTAGCTGCGCGCATTTCATATCATGTTTGCCGAAAGCTTCCGTGTAAGCTTGAACGAGCAGACCTTGTCCAATCGCAGCAGCTGCCTGTTTCCCTTCGATAGTTACCGGTCTTGACGGGTATCCTAGCTGTCGGAATCCAGCTGCTACAGCACCGGATGATACAAGTATGACCTCATGTCCTTCTTTGATTAGTGCCGCAATTTGATCGGTATGCTGGCGAATTTTCGATTCACTCATTCCACCGCCATATTCAGAAAGCATACTGCTTCCTATCTTTACAATTATTCTTTTCATCATCCAGTCACCTTTTCGTCTAACAACTCATTTTAGTAACGATTATATAGCAAAATAGCACAAGCTCCTAGTCTATAAACAAAAAACCTCCACAGCTTAAAGTGTGGAGGTCTATTTCGAATTAGTTGACTTCGATTGTCCAGCCGAATGTATCTTCTAGCTCACCCTTTTGGATACCTACGATCGTATCATAGACGCGCTTAGCAACTTCGCCAGTTACACCATTATTGATATCGTATGTTTCACCCTCATAGAAGAGCTTGCCGACTGGCGAAATGACTGCCGCTGTTCCAGTACCGAACGCCTCTTCCAGTTTGCCTTCTTTCTGCGCTTGAACCACCTCTGCAATAGAGACGCGGCGTTCTGTTACTGGATAGCCCCAGTGCTTCAATAAATGAAGGACACTGTCACGTGTAACACCTTGCAAAATGCTGCCGTTCAGCTGTGGTGTAACGATTTCACCATCAATTTTAAAGAATACATTCATACTGCCGACTTCCTCGATGTATTTCTTCTCCACACCATCCAGCCAAAGAACCTGAGAGAACCCAGATGCAGCTGCTACTTCTTGCGCTTTCAGGCTTGCTGCATAGTTTCCGCCTGTTTTCGCATCGCCAGTACCGCCTTTGACTGCACGTACATAGTCATTCTCCACTGCAATGCTTACCGGGTTAATACCTTCTTTGTAGTAAGCTCCTACAGGAGAAAGAATGATGATGAACTTGTAGCTGACAGATGCAGCTACGCCAAGGAACGGCTCCGTCGAAATGATGAACGGACGGATATAAAGTGAAGTTCCTTCTGCAGTCGGGATCCAATCTTTCTCGACCGAAATGAGCTGTCGCAATGCTTCTAATGCCACTTCCTCATCCAAACGCGGAATACATAGTCTGTCATTCGAACGGTTGATACGCTCGAAGTTCTTGTCTGGACGGAATAGCAACACCTTTCCTTCATTAGTCAAATAGGCTTTCAAGCCTTCAAATACAGTCTGGCCATAATGGAAACACATAGCTGCCGGATCAAGCTCCAGCGGCGCATATGGCACAATCTGCGGATCATGCCAGCCTGTTTCTGCTGTATAATCCATTGTGAACATATGGTCAGTGAATACCTTTCCGAATTGAAGCGTGCTTGCTTCCGGTTTCTGTTTAAGATTCTCACTGCGCGTAAATGCAAAAGTTTGTTGTTTCAAAGCTAGGACTCCCTGTCATTTAAGATTTTCTTTCTCTTTTCAGCTAAATTGTTTCTAATGATAGAATATTGCGACAACAATATCTTATCCAAAGATTATATAGGAGATTCCAAAGAGTTTCAACCTAAAATTTTAACAAAATCTCATTCTGTATGTTACGATGGACAAAGATCAGGGAAAAGAGAAGCAGACAAACAAAGGAGGTACGGGGTATGGAAACGGGTACAATTATGTGGATTATCTGCGGTATTATCATCATAGGCGCAATTGTGGTCGCCGCTGTTATGATCATGAAAGCTGTAAAATCAATGCTTGCAACAAAGAAAAAAATCGATAAGACAATGGCACCAATGCAAGCGGATATGCAGACAATCAAGCAAGAGCAGACAGTTTTGCAGCAGCATCAGAAAGATATCCAGTCTAATGTCCAGTCTATTTCAGAAGGATCAAAGACTGTTATTTCTTCCATTAAACAAGCACCTTCTGCATTGAAAGAGCAATTCAAGCAGACACAATTTGAAAGCAAATAACCAGCAGTCATTTGACTGCTGGTTTTCTTTTGTTTATGTAAGTTCATTTAGTTGACGGAGTACGCTTTCTGCTTGCTGCATAGCTCCTTTTACATCCATGAGCTCACCAGTGAATTCTTTGATGCTTTCCTCGGTACGGCTGCTTATTTGCTCATTACTTTGAGAATGTGTCATGATGTTCTCGAATTTCGATGTTACATCTCCTAGCTGTACAGTTCCATTAGCAATTAGATCTTCTGCCGTCTCCATGAATTTGCTCACATTACTAATCTGGGAATGTGTATCTTGAATCAAAGCTGTGACATCAGAAACAGATGATTTCGTTTCTTCTGCCAATTTCCGGACTTCACTTGCAACAACGGCAAAACCTTTCCCTTGTTCGCCTGCCCGTGCAGATTCAATGGAAGCATTAAGTGAAAGCAGATTCGTCTGCTCAGCAATACCTTCCACTAACACAACAATACTGCCGATTTTAGCAGCCGCTGTCTCAAGTGTCGTCAGCTCTTTTTGCACCATATTCATTTGCTCTCCGATATGCTGTATCCGTTGCTGCTGGGACAATAGTCCTGCTTGACCTTCCTCGGAATGGTTCACCACTTCTTTTGCTGTTTGTTTCGTTTCATTACTTTGTTCTGTCAGTTTTGATGAGAATGCGACCAGCTCTTCTACAGCCAGGTTCACTTTCAGGAATATGCTTGTAAGACTCTCGGAAGTCGCTTGTATACTTTCATACAATTTATCCTGTTTTTCGATATGCTCAATATGTACGCGTTCATGCTCGATATTATAAGCATCCAACACAATTTGCTGTTCGATGTTAAAGATCTTTGTCGTGGCCAGTACGACTGTGCGGTAGGTTGCGAAATCAGTGAGATGCTGTTCGAATATGGATAACATCTGCTGCAATAAATCCTGAAAAGCTCCCATATACCATTTCGGCTCCAGTCCAATCTTCGCATGAATCAACGCAATCCGTTTGCGCTTCTCTACATAGTCAGCATCAACTTTTCCATCAAACATTTCCTGTATATGACGCTTCAGCGTCTGCTTCAATCGTTCAACAGAACTATTGCTTTCGATGATATCGAGCAAATTATCCTGATTTGTGATGTTCTGGTAAAAACGGCTTACGATACTTTCAATCTCCGCACAAACTAGTGGCTGCAATCCTGTCAACACTCGAAGATCATCTTCTGTCAGATGAATCATATGAAGTTGTTTTTTTAGCTCACCCTCAATTTTTAATACTACATTCGCTTCTTTAGATAAATTTGTGTGTTCCACTGTTTCTGCTTGTCTCTCTTTTTTGTGTTTCAATAACATGCTGATCCTCCTCATTGAATCCCCCATCCCTTGTATATCGGATGAATAGAGGCATTATGAAGTTGTTCTGACAAAATACTGGCAGAAATCCTGACAAGTTGCTGGATTGCATTTTCTTCTGAAGGCATAATAAAAGCAGAACCTCCGTTAAACGGAAATTCTGCTTTATCATCAAGGTAATACAGTCTCACCCATAAGTTGAAGATCAACCTGTTTAGCAACGTCTCTGCCTTCATTGATAGCCCAGACGATTAAACTTTGTCCACGGCGGGCATCGCCAGCTGCGAAAACTTTATCTACATTCGTACGATAATCTCCGTAGGCTGCTTCCACGCGTTTGTTTGGTGTAACATTAACGCCAAACTCTGTAAGCAACGGTGTTTCTGTGCCTTCAAAGCCGATGGCGATCAATACAAGTTCAGCAGGCCATACTTTCTCAGATCCTTCGACTTCCTGGTAGACAAACATACCTTTATCATTACGTACTTTCTGCATATCAATAGTATGCAATTCTTTTAGATTGCCTTGCTCATCCTTGACGAATTTCGTTGTCTGGATAGAGTATTGGCGCGGATCTTCCCCGTAAACTGCTTTCGCTTCTTTATGTGCGTATTCCAAACCGAATACATGCGGATATTCTGGCCATTGATTATCCGCACTACGAGCAAGCGGCAACTGTGGGTGTTTACCGAATTGCGTAACGCTTTTCGCGCCTTGACGAACAGCCGTTGCGATACAGTCTGCACCAGTATCCCCGCCGCCGATGACAATAACATCTTTACCAGCCGCATCAAACTCAGGCTGAACAGCTAGTTTGTCATCAAGTAACGCTTTTGTTGAGACGGTTAGATAATCCATTGCGATATGAACACCTTTTGATTCTCTACCTTTGATTACAAGGTCACGCTGCTGCTGAGCTCCAGTACATAAGATAACAGCATCATATTGTTCACGAAGCTCTTCAGCAAGGATATCCTTACCGATTTCTGTGTTCAGGATAAAGTCAATACCTTCCTGACGCAGTAGGTTGATGCGGCGTTCTACCACTTCTTTTTCCAGCTTCATGTTCGGAATACCATACATGAGCAATCCGCCAGCACGGTCAGCACGCTCGTAGACAGTGACTGTGTGACCAGCTTGGTTCAGCTGATCAGCACTTGCCATTCCTGCAGGACCAGATCCAATGATAGCGACTCTTTTGCCAGTCCGTTTTTGCGGAATGCGCGGTGTAATCCAGCCATTTTCGAAGCCTTTATCGATGATTGCGCGTTCGATATTCTTGATGGCAACTGCCGGATCGCTGATTGCTACTGTACAGGAACCTTCACATGGCGCCGGGCATACACGACCAGTGAATTCCGGGAAATTATTCGTCAGCATCAATCTTTCTAATGCTTCCTTCCATTTACCCTTATACACAAGGTCGTTCCATTCCGGAATCAGGTTGTAAATCGGACAGCCTGACGTGGCGCCGCCAATCTCCATACCGATATGACAAAACGGTGTACCGCAGTCCATACAGCGGGCTCCCTGTGTCTTCAGCGTAGCATCAGAGAAAGGAGCGGCGTATTCGTTCCAGTCCCGGGTGCGTGTCTTTGGATCACGTTCATTTGCTTCTTCTCTTTTGTAGTCGATAAATCCGGTTGCTTTCCCCATACTTCCACCTCTTTCTTAATGTACTGCTGCAGGTTTCTCGGATTCTTTCACTGGTTTTGGCTGCTGATTTTTCAATACGAATGCTTCCATAACAGCTTCTTCCTGCGATAGTCCAAGCTCACGCTGTGCATCAATTTGATGCATCATGCTGCGGTAATCGATTGGAATCACTTTAACAAAGTAAGCTAGCTCCGCTTCCCAGTTCTCCAGGATGAAGGATGCTTTCTCACTATCTGTGTAAGCCGCATGCTTCTCAATAGTGCTGCGCAGCTCAGCGATCTCTCTTTCATCAGACAATTGTTCAAAGTCGATCATCTCTGTATTGCAAAGCTGTTTGAATGCTTCCCGGTCAGCCGTATGAATGTAGGCAATACCACCAGACATCCCCGCAGCAAAGTTTTTGCCAACTTCACCGAGTATAACAACCTTACCACCAGTCATATATTCACAGCCATGCTCCCCGATACCTTCTACAACAGCTGTTGCTCCACTATTCCGGACAGCAAATCGTTCTCCTGCCATACCGTTAATATATGCTTCACCAGAAGTCGCTCCATACAGCGCCACGTTACCAGCAATTACGTGCTTCGCAGCAGATGCTTGGAATTCCGACGGCTTCTTGACAATTAATTTCGCACCGGACAAACCTTTACCAACATAATCATTGGCATCTCCCGTTACTGTTAAGGTCATTCCCTTCGGCGTAAACGCGCCAAAGCTTTGACCAGCTGAACCATGGAAATGCAGAATCACTGCGTCTTCTGGAAGTCCTGCTTCTGCAAACTTCTTGCTGATTTCACTGCCAGCAAGTGTTCCTGCAACACGGTTGATATTGCGGATAGGAAGTTCAAGATTTACTTGTTTCTCACCAGATAACGCTTTTTCAATATGCGGCAAGATATCTGTTGTATCCAATGCGATATCAATCTTATGGTTTTGCGGCGTATTGTAAGTCCGAGCTCCGTCGATTTGATGCAGCAGTCTGCTTAAATCCAGCTGTCCTGCTTTCCAATGCGATTGTGCTCTTTCAGATACTTCAAGTACATCAGTACGGCCGACCATTTCTTCCATTGAACGGAAACCAAGCTCTGCCATAATTTCTCTTACTTCTTGAGCAATGAATGTCATGAAGTTTACAACATGATCAGGATCTCCCATGAATTTCTTACGAAGCTCAGGGTTTTGTGTTGCGATACCAACTGGGCATGTATCAATATGACAAACACGCATCATAACACAGCCAAGAACTACTAATGGAGCTGTTGCAAAACCGTACTCCTCTGCACCAAGCAATGCCGCCATAACAACATCACGGCCAGTCATCAACTTACCGTCGGTTTCCAAACGGACGCGGTCACGTAAACCATTCAGCATAAGCGTCTGGTGTGCTTCCGCTAATCCGATCTCCCATGGAAGACCAGCGTGTTTGATACTAGTTTTCGGTGATGCTCCTGTTCCACCGTCATAACCACTGATTACGATAACATCAGCAGCTCCTTTAGCTACACCGGCTGCAATCGTGCCGACGCCGCCTTTGGCAACCAATTTAACACTGATTCTTGCATCGCTATTTGCATTTTTCAAGTCGTGGATCAGCTGAGCCAAATCCTCAATACTGTAAATATCATGATGCGGCGGAGGTGAAATCAAACCAACACCTGGCGTCGATTTCCGAACGTCAGCAACCCATGGATATACTTTCTTGCCTGGAAGCTGTCCGCCTTCCCCAGGTTTTGCACCTTGCGCCACTTTGATTTGCAGTTCATTCGCCTGCACAAGATAAGAGCTCATAACTCCGAAACGGCCAGATGCAATCTGCTTGATGGCACTTCGGCGGAAATCACCATTCTCATCTGGCGTATAGCGCTTAGCATTTTCGCCGCCCTCACCGCTATTACTTTTTCCGCCTAGACGGTTCATTGCAATGGCTAATGCTTCATGCGCTTCTTCGCTGATAGAGCCAAATGACATAGCTCCTGTCTTGAAGCGTTTCACGATGCTTTCAACTGATTCAACTTCCTCAAGCGGGATCGCATTAGACTTCTTAAAATCAAACAAATTACGCAGGAAACCAAGCCGTTCTTTATCGGCAGCCTCCGTGTATTCTTTAAACAGATCATAGTTATCACGGCGACACGCCCATTGAAGTGTATGAATTGTTTTCGGATTGAACGCATGATGCTCACCGTTTTTACGCCACTGATATTCACTGCCTGTTTCCAACGCCGACGTTGTGGATTTATAAGCTGCGTGATGACGTTTTTTCGCTTCTTCTGCGATTGTTTTCAAGTTAATTCCATCAATCTGGGATGTTGTTCCTGTGAAGTACTTAGAAATAACACCATGACTGATACCAACTGCTTCAAAAATCTGCGCTCCACGGTAGCTTTGTACCGTACTGATGCCCATTTTTGACATAACCTTAACGACACCCTCGGTCATTGCTGCAGCAAATTGTCTGACAGCTTCTGGATAAGTCAGCACGATATCTTCGTTATCAATGCTTTCCTTCAGTGTCGCATATGCCAAGTAAGGATGGATGGCATCTGCACCATATCCAAGAAGTGTAGCCACGTGATGCACTTCTCGTACTTCACCGGCAGAAGCGATCAAGCTGACCTTCGTCCGAAGACCTTTCCGGACAAGGTACTGATGCAAGCCGCTCACAGCGAGCAAAGTAGGAATCGGTACATAAATATCAGACATAAGACGGTCTGTTAGTACAAGTACACTGACACCTTTACTGATTGCCTCTTCTGCTTCCTGGAAAATACGTTCCATACTTTTCTTCAGATTCTCTCCGAACAATGTATGGATTTCCTGAAGCTTGAAATTGCCGCTTTGTTCAGAAACCAATTGTTCGAGCTGATTGTTTGTTATAACAGGTGATGCTAATTTAATTCGTCTGCAATTCGTTTCATCTGGATGAAGAAGATTGCCTTCTTTTCCAAGATAAGAAAGCGTACTTGTAACGATTTGCTCCCGATAAGCATCAATCGGCGGGTTTGTTACCTGAGCAAATAGCTGCTTGAAGTACTGGAATAGAGATTGAGGTCGATCAGACAGCACAGCTAGCGGTGTGTCATTCCCCATTGCTCCGATTGGATCTTTTCCTTCTGATACAAGCGGAACAATATACTTCTGTACATCTTCATATGTGTAGCCAAAAGCTTTCTGTTTCGTAACAAGGTCCTCAACAGCACTATCATCTGAAACTGTCTGATCATTTAGTTCTACAATGTTTTCATCCAGCCATTGCTGATAAGGTTCTTCTGCGGCCATTTCCTGTTTGATTTCCTCGTCAGAAATTAAACGGCCTTGCTCCATATCCAAAAGAAGCATCTTCCCAGGACTTAGACGGTCTTTCAATAGAATGTTTTCTTCTTCTACATCCAGCACGCCTACCTCTGAGGACAGAATCAAATGGTCATCCTTTGTTACGTAATATCGTCCTGGACGCAGACCATTACGATCAAGGACTGCACCGATTTGTTTACCGTTTGTGAACGAAATAGCCGTTGGGCCGTCCCATGGCTCCATCAGTGTGCTATGATAAGCGTAAAAAGCACGTTTTTCTTTATTCATATATGGGTTTTTATCCCATGGTTCTGGAATCATCATCATCGCGGCATGAGCTGGTTTGCGGCCAGCAAGAACGAAGAATTCAAAAGCATTATCCATGATGGAAGAATCGCTTCCGTCTGTATCTAGAATCGGCAGGATTTTTTCTGTGTCTTTGCCGAATGCTTTCGAAACGAACTGTTTCTGGCGGGCACGCATCCAGTTAACGTTACCTTGAAGCGTATTAATTTCCCCATTATGGATGAGATAACGGTTTGGATGGGCACGTTCCCAGCTTGGGAATGTATTCGTACTGAAACGAGAGTGCACAAGTGCAAACGCACTTTCAAATAACGGATCCTGTAAATCCAAGTAGAACTGATCCACTTGTACAGATGTCAGCATTCCTTTGTAGACGATTGTCTCACTGGAGAAGCTAGCGAAATACAGATGCTGCTGCATTTCTTTTGCTTCACTTTCCGCCTGTTTACGGATTACATACAGCTTACGCTCGAATGGGAGTCCTTTTTCTGTCTTCTCCCCCTTGCCAACAAAAAGCTGACGAACAAATGGTTTTACGTCCTTTGCCATAATGCCGATGTGCGTGTCATCGACAGGTACTGTGCGCCAGCCAATTACTTGCTGACCTTCTGCTTCTACTAGAGCACTGATTTTGCTTTCCAGCTCTTCCTGCTGAGCATCTTGCGTGTTGAAGAAAATCATCGCAACGCCGTACGAACCAGCCGCAGGTAGCGAA
Organism: Terribacillus saccharophilus; assembly: GCA_900110015.1. GTDB lineage: Bacteria > Bacillota > Bacilli > Bacillales > Amphibacillaceae > Terribacillus > Terribacillus saccharophilus. Next base: position 650,745 of record FOCD01000001.1, read on the forward strand.
AATTCTGTCTTTTCGGAAAAATAACGGTGTGGTAGCTGCACCATGATCCCTGCTCCGTCCCCTGATGCAGGATCGCTCCCTTGTCCGCCACGGTGATCAAGCTGGCACAGCAGCTGCAAACCTTTTTGGACAATATAATGAGCGGCTTTACCCTTCATATGTGCGTACAAACCGATTCCGCACGCGTCGTGCTCAAATTCCGGTCGGTATAAGCCTTGTGCTTTTGGTAGGAAATGAAATGCCATTATTAATCCCTCACTCTCTGTCTCGAACCGACATGTTGTCTTATAGTACATTGTAGGTTTTCTAATTGATCGAAACAATATATAATTTAGATAGAATCAATCTCATTTTGAGATAGATCGGGGGATTACCACATGGAATTACGTCAACTGCGCTATTTTATCGAGGTTGCACAGCGGGAGCATATGTCGGAAGCAGCCGAATATTTGCATGTTGCTCAGTCCGCCATCAGCCGGCAAATAAGTAATTTAGAGGATGAACTCGGAGTAGATCTGTTTGAACGGGAAGGCAGAAACGTCAAACTCACCAAAATCGGACGTACTTTCCTCTCCCATATCGAAACGGCCATGCAGGCAATCGATTATGCTAAAAAGCAAATCGACGAACATTTAGATCCAGAGCGAGGTTCAATTAAGATCGGCTTTCCAACCAGCTTGGCTGGTCAACTTCTGCCGACTGTCATTTATTCCTTCAAAGAAGCCTATCCGAACATCCAGTTTCAGCTTCGCCAAGGAACATATCAATTTCTAATCGAACAAGTGTCTCGCGGTGATATAGATATCGCCTTCATCGGCCCTGTTCCAAGGGACCACGATCGAATTGAAGGAGAAATCCTCTTTACCGAGAGCTTTTCTGCGCTCGTTCCAGTCGCGCACCGATTTGCAGAACGGGAGCAGCTACACTTAAAGGACTTGCAGAGCGAGCAGTTCGTTCTATTTCCTGAAGGATTTAAACTGCGCCAGCTTGTGATGGATGGTTGTAAGAAAGCTGGATTTGAGCCGACTGTGTCTTCTGAAGGTGAGGATTTGGATGCTATAAAAGGACTTGTTGCGGCCGGCATCGGTATTACTATTTTGCCAGAAAGTACATTCTATGATGCTACGCCCAGGATGACTACGAAAATACCAATTACGTTTCCCGAAGTCAGAAGGTCAGTCGGCGTCATCATACCGAAGGAGAGGCAAGTTGCGCCGTCTGAACGATTATTCTACGAATTCGTCCGGGATTTCTTTTCCCGCTTGCAGCAATTCAGATAAAAAAAGAGATTGTGCATTATGCACAATCTCTTTTTAGTTTGCCAGCTGGTCAGCTGCACGCAATAAACGGCTCAGCTTTGTCAGTTCGAATTCTTCAAGCATTGCCTGTTTCTGCTTCTCATCTACTGCCCAAACAGCATCGACAAGCTCACAGCTGATTGGAACCTCGCAATGAATAGCAGCAAGTTTTCTGCTCAAATGCAAGTTGTCCAAATCCGATTCGATCTTTTTCCGCACACCTGCAGGAAGTTCTTCTAGATTCTCAAGCAGCTTATCGATATTTTCATATTGAGTAAGCAACTTAATAGCTGTCTTTTCACCAATACCTTTAACTCCTGGATAGTTATCGGAACTGTCCCCCATCAAGCCTTTCATATCAATAATTTGCGCTGGCGTCAGACCCTTTTGTTCAAAGAAGCTAGTTTCTTGGAATACTTCATAGTTGCCTTCGCCTTTTCTCATAATCGCAACATCAATATTCGGACGGACGAGCTGCAGCATATCCTGGTCACCGGTAAGAACGGTCACGTGATGTCCTTCAGATGCATAAAGGCTAGCCAATGTACCGATGCAATCGTCAGCTTCGTAATTCTTCAACCCGATATTTGGAATACCATAACCAGCAGCAACTTGCTTAACTGCTTCGAATTGCGGAATCAACTCAACAGGCGGTGCTTCGCGATTCCCTTTGTACGTATCCAGCATCTCACTGCGGAACGTTTTCGACCCCATATCCCAGCAAGCAGCAACATGAGTCGGTTCAAAATTATCAACAGCTGCAGCCAAATGACGGATAAAGCCATGTAAACCATTAGTTGGCATTCCCTTTGAATTAATCATGTAATAATTTCGGTAAGCAGTAGCATGAAAAGCACGGAACAATATCGCCATGCCATCTATTAATAAAATATGATTTTTCATACGTTTTTCATTGTCTCCTTCTTTTCTTTCATCCTTCTAGTTTACCATACTAGTACAAGTCATTTATATAGGGTAAAATAAGTCATATTGACACCAGGAAGGAGCTAGAAATATGACAACAAACTTTGCTAAAGCAACATTCGCAGGAGGATGCTTCTGGTGTATGGTAAAGCCGTTTGATCAATGGGACGGCGTTGAATCAGTCATCTCCGGCTATACTGGAGGACATGTCGAGAATCCGACATACGAACAAGTGAAAACAGGTACGACAGGACATTATGAAGCTGTCGAAATCACTTATGACCCTACGAAAATAACGTACAAACAAATAGTGGATCTCTATTGGCCTCAAATCGATCCTACCGATGCAGGAGGCCAGTTCCAGGATCGCGGTGACCAATACCGAACAGCTATCTTCTATCATGATGATGTACAAGCAGAACTCGCACAGTTCTCAAAGAAAGCAATTGAAGAAAGCGGAAAGTTCAAGCAGCCGATTGTAACAGAGATTTTGCCTGCTTCTGTCTTCTACCCTGCTGAGGACTATCATCAGGACTTTTATAAGAAGGAAAAAGAAGCCTACGAAGAAGACCGCGCCAAATCCGGCCGTGATGAGTTCATCGAGCAACATTGGGATAAATAAGATACGAATAAATCAAGTTACAATAAATCAAGCAGGCATTTACCAATCAGCTTGGAATGCCTGCTTCTTTTATGTTTCATCATAAAATGGACGCTTACTTCCATTCAGCCCTTCTTGGACTTCCTACCAAAGTAAAACTTTACTCCTCCAACAAACAAGTAGCCTACCAAAGAGATGATAAAACAATTGATTGTTCGGAAACATTCAAAGTTTTTCACCCCTTTTTAAGAGTAATGATTTCATTTCATCTTACAGTTTACATAATATTATTATGGTCAATTTCGTTCTTGATCAGCTTATATGATTTCCATTTTGCTTCTTTATCGTAGATGTTGGTAATCAGCATGAACTCGTCGGCTTGATATTCCTCCTGTAGCCTCTCCAGCTCTTCCCTAACCTTCGCAGGCGTTCCAATAACACATCGCTTCCGGTTTTGACGGATTGTTTCTTTATCAGTTTCAGTAAGCTGTCGCTTTTGTATGAGGTCAGGTGAGGGAATCTGCGTATCTCGTCCCTTTCCGACACTCAGCAGCCAGTGATCCTGACTCTCCGCTAGTTCTTCCGCCTTCTCCTCTGTCTCAGCACATACAACAAATATACAAACAATACCATATGGCTTTTCCCTTGTGACAGACGGACGGAATTCTTCCTTATATATAGGCATTGCATCCGGCTTAGCAGGACTGATGAAGTGACCGAACACAAAACCGATGCCAAGTTCTGCCGCTCGCTTGGCACTGCCTTCCGATAAACCAAGTACCCACAAAGGTGTTGGCTCTTTGACACGCGGGGATGCTTTGATTGAACGATAGGCATGCTCGCGAGGAAGGGAATTATGTAGGAACCCTTGCAGTTCCTCTAGCTTTCTCGGAAATTCACCCATCCCGCTTTCTGCCCCATCTGCCAAAGCACTTCGGGTCTGTTCAGTTCCGCCAGGCGAACGGCCAACACCAAGATCCACTCGCCCAGGAAAAAGTCCGGCTATTGTATGAAAAGTTTCTGCCACTTTTAAAGGACTATACTGTGGCAGTAGCACGCCGCCTGTACCAACTTTTATTTTATTCGTCGCACTAGCAATCCGCGTTGCCATAATTTCAGGCGCGACGCTAACTAAACCATTTGTATTATGATGCTCTGCAAACCAATAGCGCTCATAGCCTAATATCTCTGCGTGCTGAGCCAGTTCTACACTTTCCTGTAGTGCTTCTTCTGGCGTTACACCTCTTCTGATCGGTGCCTGATCTAATACGCTAAGCTTCATGCGCCCACCTCTTCTCTGCTCTTTTCCTTTTTATTTTAGGTAAAGTGGTAGGAAGCATACAAGATATTCGCTCAATAACGCTAAAGGTACTTTTCAAGGGAGATATCGTAAACACTCAAATCAGGTAACTTAGGTTAATATTTTTCGCTCTAAAGTATCCTCTACCAAGGACCAGGCTTCATGACTGCTTGGAGATGTGATGAACGGTTTAAATCCATAATTTAAATACATATTAATCGCTTGGTAACTTGTTGTTTGCGAAGTAAGATAGGCCTTTGAATGATAGTTGGCCAAGATATTCATAGCTGCACTTAGCAAAGGTTTGGATAGTTTTTTTCCTTGGTATGCAGGAACAATTCCCACCCAATGAATTCTCCCTAATATTTCTTCATCGTCTTTTAAGTTTCCATACCATGCCGTTGTGGTTCCAATCACTTCTCCATGTTCATTCTCAATGAACACACACCTACTTGTCATTTCATCAATATAGGCCCCAAATTCTTTATGAAAGTATTCTAGTGCAGATTCTTTATTTTCAAATTCATCTACACTTGCTTCCACACGTGCCCAATGATGTTCATCACCTTTCTCAAATAACCTAATTCGATATCCATCAGGAAGCGGATATTGAGGAATATGCAACAAATCTTCTCTCGCCATACTAAGAGAAATTCTTTTCATTTAAGTCAGCTCCTTATTCGATTCTATGCTTTGTCCATCGAGGCCCAAATGATTCGATTCACTACTTATGTATTCTGAGAAAAGAGTGTTTAATCTTAACCCTTTCTTTTAAAATTACTCTGGAGTGTCATATTTGTTACCTTGTGCTGCGTCAAGTGACAATCGCAACCTAAACTCCCTATGATTACGTTTTCATTATAAGGCATTCAGAAAAGTAAATCACAACTTCATTACTTTTTTCATTCAGGTTATGCAGGGAGGTATTGGAAGAAACAGGAGTAACCATTGAGCCCATCTGTGTAACAGGTGTTTATACAACGTAATAAGTCATCTATTATGTGATGTACAAGGTGACATAAGAAGGAGGACAACAGAAAAAACAGCCAGAAGAGATCAAAGAGGCCGAATTCATAAAGCTTACAGAGGAAAATATCGGCGAATATATAACCCGTCCACATATAAAGTCTCGTACACTGGACTGCCTAAATTGGAATCATTCCGTTTCTTATGAAGCATGGGAAGTACAACCTTATGAGCGTCTAAAAAGACTCGATCCTCATGTAAGTCCTAATCAAGATTGAGAATGACTATCCACGAACAGTGAAATGCCCAGTTTTACTCCTGATGTTATTCAAAAAAGAGTGCAGAAATCTGCACTCTCACAAGACACAACTATCAGAACTTACTTAAATCCGGATAACCGCTAACCTCCCATGCCCCATCCACTACTAAACTTGTACCATTTATATAACTTGCATCCTCGCTTACAAGAAATACGGAAGGCTTAGCAATTTCTGTCGGGGTTGCTGCCCGCTGCATTGGAATTCTCTCCATAAACGCTTCATTCAATGACTTGTCTTCGGTAAAGTTGGTTGTAAGAGGCGTTTCTACTAGACCCGGCAGAATAGCATTCACCCTTATATTGTAACGAGCTAGCTCCAAAGCCCCGTTTTTGGTCAGCATCTCCACCGCAGACTTGGCTGAAGCGTACGCAGCACCTCCATACATTGGTACATGGGCATTTAGGGAGGAGATATTCACAATGGCTCCCTGATTTTGCTTTTTCATTTGAGCTGCCTGATGCTTCATTCCTAGAAAAACACCATGTAAAATAAGGTCTGTGGTAAAGCGCCAATCTTCTTCAGAAATATCAGTTATCGTTCCAGATTTATTAGCACCCGCAACATTAAAAGCAAAATCAATTTGTCCAAACTGTTCTACTGCTTGCTTCACAAGTGCTTCCTGATCAGCCGACTTTGTAACGTCCGTTTTAACTCCAATAAAGCTATCCCCTAATTCTTCTTTTAACTGTGTAAGTTTTTCTTCATTTACGTCAGCACCCAAAACGGTAGCTCCGTTTTTCAATAATTGTTCCGAGATTGAATATCCAATACCTGAAGCCGCTCCAGTAACTATTGCAATTTTCCCATCAAATGTATACGCATTCATTTTTATCCCTCCAGTAAAATAGGTCCTTATTTCTATTACCTTTTACTGGGTATATAAAACATATGTAACTATTTAAATGTGTTCTATAGCTATCAAGATTCAAGTAAACATTGATAGTTTTTCCTACTCACACACAATGACCTGCCTCGAAAACAACGCCTTCAACCCCTTGTTAGCAACACATCGATCCACTATTGTAAAGCCCGCCTTCAAAATCATCTCGTCCATATCTTCTATAGTAAGAATAACCACTCTGTCGGCAATTCTTCTGGCATGCTTAATAATCGTGTACTGTTCTTCCACTGTCGCACTGGAATAGAGATTGTAAGGCATATCAACAATCGCGATATCGTAGTGACCTTCTTGCTCTGCAATATCTTGAACAACCACTTCTCCATGGTAGTTAAAGTGGGCGATATTTTCTCGGGCACCTTTAACAGCCAGCGGATTGCGATCAGCTCCGTTTATTGCTACACCCATCGAAAGAGCTTCCACAAGTACTGTGCCGATTCCGCAGCAAGGATCTATAATACTAACACCTGCTGGGTCTGGAGCCGCAATATTCACAACAGCTCTTGCTAGACGGGTACTTAGTGCTGTCGAGTATTCCTGAGGTTTTTTAGCATGATGTAGCCATACAGATTCACTATCTAGATAGCTGCCGAAATACCAGCGTCCTTGGAAAGGGATAATGCCAAACAGAACATCAGGGTTCCGCATTTCTGCCTCACCTATAATATTCCATCCAACTTCCTTCTCAATTGCTCGCTGGTCTCCAAATTCAATTTTCTGGTTGCTTGGAAGATCATTAATTTTAATATAAACAACCTTGAAGGTTTTGTTATCAAGTTCAATCTGGCTTACTTGTTTAACAATCTCTTCAATAGAGTCCCCGTAATAAAGAATAGAAAGTCTTCCTTTTATAAATGGACTTCTGCTTGGTTCAACCATTCTTGTACTTTTAATAAGGTTGTCTGTTTCTTGTCCAAAAAGCATTCTTTGCTCTAACCTGCAAAGTGATCTTTCTTCCAGACCCATTGTATATACATATAAATATTCATTTATTTCGATACTTTGATTTTCCATACTTTAAGCCTTTCTTTAAGCCCGTATTCTTGTTAAAACCCATTATACCAAAAGAAAAGGATTCAACTTAAAAAGTATGAGAAATTTCAAAATCCACATAATGAAACTAGAAAAATCTAGGAGCGTAAACAATGGCAAATAGTGAGGAAAGATTGAAGGATATCGAAATATGCATGCATTCCGGCGAAGCCCCGAATAGCTATAATGGTGCAATTATTCCGCCGACATTTAGCAATACTCTATTCGTTTACGCTACCTTTGAAGAATTAGGGAAAGCAGTGTCGAATGAACAAAACTATATTGTTATACACGGGGAACGAACCCAACAGTACAAATAGCCCAACAGAAATTAGCTGAGCTGGAACGCTGGGAAGCCTGTAAATGCTTCGCTTCTGGAATGGCAGCCATTAGCGCTACATTAGTTAAAAGTCTTAAATGGGGAGATCACGTATTGTGTATAAGCAATGTGTACTTCTCTTCTATGGATTTACTTACATATATGGAAAAGTTCAATGGATCGCACTCTGTTATATTTAACAGACATTGCCGCCATTGAACAAGCATTGCTGCCTACTACAAAAGTAATTTATTTAGAATGCCCTACTGACCATAATTTCATGCTGGTTGATTTAAAGGCACTTGCCAGCTTGGCCAAAAACAAAGGAATTCGAACGATTATTGACAATACCTGGTCAACACCGCTCTTTCAAAAACCTTTAACACATGGCATTGATATCGTAGTACATTCCACATCGAAGTATTTAGGTGGACACAGCGATTTAATGGGAGGAGCGGTAATATCGAATAAGCAGATTATAAGTAAACTGTTCACCTATGAATTCATTTTATTTGGAGGAATAATGCCTCCTCAAGAAGCTTCCCAGCTATTACGCAGCCTACGAACTTTACCTATACGCATGGCAAGACATACAGCGAATGCGCTTAAAGTTGCGAAGTTCTTAGAATCTCATTCAGCTGTTGAGGCAGTTCATTATCCTGGACTGCCATATCACCCTGACTATGAACTAGGACAAAGGCAACTAACAGGATACTCTGGATTATTAAGCTTTACGCTTAAGAATGCAACCTATGGAACGGTGAAAGAGGTTATAAATAAAGCAAGTATTTCAAATTGGTGTATCGTGGGGTTCCTTTGAGAGCTTGATCATGTCTCCTAACTACGGGAATAATGCTGAACAGCTGAAAAAGGAGTTTACCAGCCTAGGGCTGATCCGGATATCTAATGGGCAAGGAGATCCGGATGAGCTAATACAGGATTTAAAGCAAGCTTTAGCATGAACAGCAGCAATCGTATTGTAGCTTGTCTATGTAATCTCCAGTGATTTTGTGATAAGTTGAATAATAGTATATTATTCAATGTATTCTTTTTATCAGTTAGCATAGCTGTTACTTCAAGTTTTCAATTTCCGTTCATTTCATACATTTGAGAGGGGAACAAACATGAAGCATGTAGCTCTAATCGGAGGTATCGTAGGACTGCTATTTTCAATAATAGCGCAGTTATTTGCTGTCATCGACGATTCATACACATTCGGTAACATTTGGTTTTTAGGGGTGTTTAGCGGAATCGTTGCTATCGTTTGCTCTTTCCTTGTAAATAAAAGATCATTGCTGGCTGGCTGGTTACTAATACTAACTTCAGCAACCGGATTTTATGCGCTTGCTGGCCTATATTTAATTCCGGGTGCTATGACTTTATTAGCTGGTATTTATACCTTAAGCAGAAGAAATAACAACGGAACAAGTCATTGATAAGAAAGCTTCTCTCTTACAAATTAAGCATAAGGTAAAATGAAAAAAGAGCGTCACCACTCTTCTATCGGCGGACGCTCTCCTTTATTATTGCCTTTCTTCTGGAACCGGCGTGCTAGCTCTGCTTCAACTTCTTGCAGACTGACTCCTTGATTAGCAAGCAAAACAAAGCTGTGATACAGCAAGTCGCTTACTTCGGCAACCAATTCCTCTGGATCATCATTCTTTGCAGCAATAACGACTTCACCAGCTTCTTCAATTACTTTCTTGCCAATTTTATCTACACCCTTGTTATACAAGTAGTTTGTATAGGAATTCTCTACAGGGTGCTTTTTCCGGTCTTCTGCTTCATCCATAACTGTCTTGAATATATTCGCTTTTTCCTCTGTATCACCAGTAATTGGTGTTTCGTTGAAGAAACAGCTCACTTCCCCAGTGTGACACGCTGGTCCTTCTGGTATGACACTGATCAGGATTGTATCATTGTCACAATCCAGCTTCATATCGACAACCTGCTGGGTGTTGCCGGAGGTCGCCCCTTTATTCCAAAGCTCCTCTCGCGAGCGGGAATAGAACCATGTTTCTTTCGTTTCTACTGTTTTCAGATACGCTTCTTCATTCATATAAGCAAGCATGAGTACTTGCTTGGTCTGGCTGTCCTGCACGATCGCAGGGACAAGTCCTTTGCTAAAATCAGGCTTCACGAATACGTACCCCTTCCTGTTGGCAGCTTTGTTTCACTTCTTCGATGCTGAAGGTATTATCATGGAAAATGGATGCTGCAAGAGCTGCAGATACATCTGTTTCCTGGAATACTTCTGTTATATGTTCTGGGCTGCCGCAGCCTCCTGAAGCAATTACCGGAATGCGAACTTCCTCAACTATTGCTTTCGTCAGCGGCAGATCGTAGCCGGTTTTCACACCGTCAGCATCCATGCTTGTCAGCAATATCTCCCCTGCACCTCTTGCTTCTGCTTCCTTCGCCCATTCTATAGCATCTATACCTGTATCTTTACGACCGCCATGTGTTACAACGTGCCAGCCGTCATCAAAGCGCTTCGCATCGATGGCAACAACGATACATTGGGAACCGAACTTTTCTGCCCCTTTAGTGATCAGTTCTGGATCGACAACTGCTGCCGAGTTAACAGCTACTTTATCCGCGCCTGCCTGCAGCATGGTCTTCATGTCCTCAATTGTCCGAACACCGCCTCCAACAGTGAAAGGCACAAACACATGCAATGCAGTTTGGCGCACAATATCCATCATCGTCGCACGGCCTTCATGTGTTGCCGAAATATCAAGAAAGACAATTTCATCAGCGCCGCTTTTCGAATAAGCCGCAGCCATAGCAACAGGATCACCAAGTTCACGCAAAGAGACGAAATTCGTTCCCTTTACGACAGTTCCGTCTTTTACATCCAGACAAGGAATAATTCGTTTTGCGATCATATACTTTCCTCCTTGCTATAAGCCTTCTGACTGCTCTCGAACACACTCTGCAGCAGAAGCTGACCAACTTTTTCACTTTTCTCCGGGTGGAACTGGATACCGCAAATATTCCCATTTTGCACGATTGCAGGAATTTGTGTACCGTATTCCGTGCTTGCAACAATATATTCATTCGGTGTGTTTGCCTGATAGCTGTGCACGAAGTAGACATGCTTGCCGTTTTGTTCTGTGTAAGTTGGGAAGCTTTCGCTTACTTCAAGTGCATTCCAGCCAATATGAGGAAGCAGATGCTTTGTTTCAATTTTATCAACTGTTCCTGGAATAAGCCCCAGTCCTTCTGTTTCGCCATGTTCAAAGCCCTTCTCAAATAACAGCTGCATGCCGACACAAATACCAATGAACGGCTTACGTGCAGCTAAATCAAGAAGCAGTTCACGTAAGTCGCGCTTGTTGATTTCCTCCATCGCTGCTCGAAAAGACCCCACGCCTGGCAGGATAATATGCGTTGCTTGCTCGAATTCTTCTTTCTTATCCGTCAGGATCGTTTCATATCCTAGCTGTTTGCAGGCATTGGCAACGCTGGCGACATTGCCGACGCCGTAATCGACGATTGCGATCATTCAATCATCCCTTTCGTACTATTGACACCTTTGATATCAGGATTCACTTTAATAGCGACAGCCAGTGACTGGCCAAGAGCTTTGAACAAGGACTCCGCTTTGTGATGTGTATTGGATCCATAATGAACCTTTGCGTGCAACGTAATACCAGCGTGTACAGAAAACGCTTGGAAAAATTCGCGTACCAGCTCTGTATCAAAGTTCCCCAGTTTAGGATTTTCGAACTCAGCATCAAAAACAAGGAATGGACGCCCGCTAATATCCAGAGCTACAAAGCCTAATGTTTCATCCATCGGCACAAATGCATTGCCATAGCGATTGATGCCTTCCTTTGTACCAAGCGCTTCTTTCACCAGCTGCCCGAGCACAATACCGGTATCTTCCACTGTATGGTGACTATCGATATGTAAATCTCCTTTTGCTTCTACAACTAGTCCTATTCTGGCATGACTTGCGAACAGTGTCAGCATGTGATCGAAGAACCCTACTCCTGTATTGATAGAAATGTTACTGTTATCATCCAGATTCACCTGCATATTGATGTCTGTTTCGAATGTTTTACGAGCTTTTTCTGCTGTACGCATTATTGCCTCCCCCTGTCTCATTTGAACCGGATATTGATTGATTTACCGTGGCCAATCAGCTGTTCTTCCTCAGTCAGCTGTGTGATAGCCTTTCTACCCTGCTGCAATGCGTCTTTATCGTAATACGTGTATGTCGTTTTCTTAATAAAGTCATCCACGCTGAGCCCGGATGAGAATCTGGCTGTCCCATTTGTCGGTAACACGTGGTTCGTGCCTCCGTAATAGTCACCAAGTGCTGTTGGAGCATAGGAACCAAGGAAAACTGATCCAGCATGTTTTATTTTTCCTAAAGTAGATAGCGGGTCAGCTGTCTGGATTTCCAAGTGTTCTGGAGCAAAAGCATTCGAAAGCTCAAAGCTTTCTTCAACAGAATCTGTCAGTACAAGAGCACTATCCCCATGTATTGCAGCGCTTGCTATTGTTTTACGAGGCATATCTTCCAGCTGGCTCTCCAGCTCTTTTTCTACTGATTGAATCAAATCCTCACTGTTTGTTAAAAGTACAACTCTTGCATTTTCATCATGTTCTGCCTGAGCCAGTAAATCTGCTGCGATAAATGCAGGATCAGCAGTTTCGTCTGCGATGACAGCCACTTCGGATGGACCGGCAATCATATCGATACCTACTTGACCAAAGACAAGCATCTTCGCCGCAGCAACATACGCATTACCGGGTCCTACAATTTTATCGACTGGAGCTATGCTATCTGTTCCGTAAGCCAGAGCTCCAATAGCTTGAGCGCCGCCAATCTTATATACCTTATCTACACCGGCGATTTCAGCTGCTGCCACCAAAACAGGTGCGATATCACCGTTGTCTTTCACTGGTGTCACCATGATGATTTCCTTTACACCTGCCAGACGTGCTGGAATGGCATTCATCAGAATTGTCGACGGATATACCGCTATGCCTCCAGGTACGTAGATACCGATTCGCTCCATCGGCAGGACCAGCTGCCCGAGCTGTTTGCCTTCTTCAGCAGCCATTATACGGGACGGAGTAACTTGCTTTTCATGAAAGATCCGGATATTCGCTGCAGCTTCCTTTAAAGCAGTCAGTGTTTCAGGTGCTACGTTGGCTTTTGCTTCTTGTATCTCGACTTCTGAAACTAGAAGCTGATCTGATGTTGTACCATCGAATTGCTCCGTGTATTTCTGAACAGCCTGATCACCTTCCAGCCGTACATCGTTTAAAATAGCCGATACAGCCTGGAGCACCTCAGGATCAAAACCGCTATCTGCTTTCCTGGTGCAAAACTGTTCCAGAAATTGTTTGCTTGTTAGTTTTTTCATGATTGTGCCACCTCTTCCTGTAAAACAGAAAGGTATGGCTGAAGGATATTACGTTTCATTTTTAAAGATGAACGGTTAGCAATAACTCTGGCCGTGAAGTGCTGGATATCTTCGATCACTTCCAAACCATTTTCTTTTAAGGTTGTGCCAGTTTCGACGATATCGACAATGGCATCAGCCAATCCAAGCAGCGGCGCCAATTCTACTGACCCTTCCAGCTTGATGATATCGACCGACTCGCCTTTTTCTAAGTAATATTGTTTCGTGATATTGGTGTATTTGCTGGCAATTCGTTTCTTCCGGTCCGGCCAAACTTTGTCCTTCTCAGCAGCAACCGCCATTTTACAAGCTCCGAATGGTAGTGGGAAGAGATTGAATACATCAGGCTGGAATTCAGCAATGATGTCTTCTCCTACAATTCCAAGGTCTGCGATACCATGCTGTACATACGTTGTCACGTCCACGCCCTTAGCGAAGAAATAGATTGCTTGATCTGTTTCAACACTTAGTTTACGTCCTTTTTCTACCAATGGAGTACTGTCAACGCCTCGTTCCTCCAAGTATGCGAGAAATTGCTTTTCGACTCGACCTTTAGTTAACGCGATGACTGGTTTCATTTTTCTACCACCTCATATCCTTCTCCGCTCTGAACCACTTTATAAACTCGATCGTAATTTTCGGCTGTTGCTTCTGTTCTGACGTCTACTACCGCATCTGGATATTTATAACGTAACGCTTCAGCTGCTATCAAACCTTTCTCATCTGTCAGCAAACATATGCGTTCTTGTTTCTCTGGTGCTGGCAGTGCAGTTGCTAGTACATCCATATCAAATGCCAAGCCGACAGCACTCATTTTTCCGCCAAACTGTTCGTACAGCTCGTCATATCTTCCGCCAGAGAAGCATTCAGCGCCACTATCAGCTAGGAAACCTCTAAACATGGCACCATTGTAATATGGAAGCTGCTTTACACGACCCAGGTCGACGATGACATCCTGACCAAGCTCTTCAAGAGCAGCTGCAAGCTGCTGAAGCTCTTGGATTACAGGTAATAATTTAGAGTTATTTTCCCACTCCCCAGCAAATTTATCTAAAATAGCTGTTCCGCCAAATGCATCTGCTAATGCAGCGACCGCTTCGGCTGTCTCTTCATTTCCTGCTTCTTTAACAAGACGATATACTTCATCTTTTCGCTTATCGTGCATCGCTTGTCTAATCTGAGAAGCAGCAGCTTCATCAAGTTCTAGAGAAGAAATGAACGTCTCAAAGATTTCCGTATGTCCTAGCTCAATGCTATACTGATGCAATCCTAGTTCCCGTAGGAAGCGGACCGCCGTAAACAAACTTTCATATTCTCCAAACAGACCTGGAGTCCGGATGATCTCAATGCCAGCCTGATGACTTTCGACACCTGCATGATCCTTTTTAAACACAGATCCAGCATAAGCCCATTTCTGCTGATCAGATTGCTGATTCGCAAGTGCACGAGCAACAGCAATCGTCCAATCCGGACGCAATACTTCGATTTCCCCTTCTTCATCAAACCATTTCAGCATCTTTTTAAGCGTCATACCCGCATATGGATTGGTAAATGTTGTGCTATACTCAATAACAGGTGTTTCAATCGCTTGATAATTTCGTAAATTCACGACAGACTGGAATTTTTCATATATGGCAACACGATTGACAAGCTGTCGCCCTGTCAAATCACGGCTTCCTGCTGGTAAGAACATCTATAAGCCTCCGATTCTTTCTTTATCATTCTACCACTTTACTTAGATAAAGGATTTCTGTTGATTTGAATGTAACATAATGAGATACTAACGTCAACACATAACGAAAGGAACAAAACTATGCCAGGAGATTTTCACGTACATACCCAGTATTGTCAGCACGGCGCAGACGATAAAATGGAAGCCTACGTCTTGCAGGCAATTGCAAAAGGGCTCACCCATTTATCATTTACAGAACATGCTCCGCTCCCAGAAAGCTTTACAGATCCCGCTCCACATCATGACAGCACAATGGATCGGAACAAGGTCGAAGCTTATATAATGGAAGGTAAAACGCTGCAAAAAAAGTATAAAAATGATTTGCAAATAAATATCGGCTTTGAAGTTGATTATATCAGAGGCTACGAACAAGAAACACAAACTTTCCTTGATACGTACGGTCCAGAAATGGATGATGGTATTCTTTCTGTTCATATGCTGCAAGCACCGGATAAGTCTTTTTTCTGTATAGATTATAGTGAAGAGGAATTTGGGCGTGCTGCTGATGCATTTGGCGGACTGACACCATTGTACCTCGCCTACTATAACAGTCTTACATCTTCGGTAGAAGCTGAACTCGGTCTCTTCAAACCAAAAAGGATTGGTCACATAACGCTCATTCAAAAGTTTCAGCTAGCTTATCCTAAACCAGCTGACTTTTTAGAGGTACAACAGCACCTTATAGAAATTATTAAGAAAAAAGGATATGAACTTGATGTGAATACAGCTGGTCTGTATAAGCCATTATGTAAGGAGATTTATCCGTCAGCCGAGCTTATAGCATACGCTGAAAAGTTGGATATTCCGCTAGTTCCTGGTTCTGATAGCCATGCTGCTGCGGGCATTGGCAAAGGTTTTGAGCAATTATCTGCTTATTCTCTCCAACTACCGCAAGGCTTACATATATGAATATGGGATAGCATAGGAAAATGCGGATTTACAACGTTAAGCGTAATTCAACATTTTATCAAGGAATAAAAAGTTAGGAGCAGCGTGTGTGAAAGAAATATATGAGCTTGTTAGTGAAGAACATTTGCAAAAGTATGCTGAGCTTGCGGTACGAATTGGTGTGAATGTGCAAAAAAATCAATTAGTGGTTATTCACAGTGACTTAAAAAATGTAACTTTTGCACGTCTTATCCAAACGGCAGCCTATGCAGCGGGGGCATCAAATGTGGTGATGGACTGGACAGACGAACAGTCTACCAAAGCCTTTTACTTACATGCCACAGATGATGCAATCGATCACTATCCCGACTGGCAGCATGCCCGCTTTAAGGAGTGGGACGATGCGGGTGCTGCCTACATCCATATTATTTCTGAAAACTTCGATGTCTTTAAGGATGTTTCCCCAGAACGGATCAGCCGTTTTCAAAAGTCTTTCCGCACCAAGTTAGAGGATTATTATGCAAAGATTAGGTCCCACGAGGTACGCTGGTGTCTTCTAGCTGCCCCGTCCTTCTCATGGGCCACGAAAGTATTTCCTAGCGTAAATAAAAAAGAAGCCGTGAAAACGTTGTGGCAAGCCATCTTAAGAGGAGCGCGGGCAGATGGAACAAATCCTATCAAAGACTGGGAAAAACATGATCGAGCCTTCGAGTCCCGGAAAACGTTTCTAAACGCTCGCCAGTTTGACGCCCTGCATTTTACTAATAGCCTAGGAACGGATCTCATCGTCGGCATGCCTAACAATCATGTCTTTATCGGCGGAGGGGTGACAGATATCAAGGGAATCAAGTTCTTTCCAAACATTCCCACAGAGGAAGTATTTTCGGCCCCTCATAAAGATAAGGTGAATGGCAAACTCGTAGCCACGAAACCGCTTGTTTATGAAGGGAGGGTCATCAGTGATTTTTCCCTCAGTTTTCAAGATGGACGGATTACGGCCTATGATGCAGACACTGGCCTGGAAGCGTTACATCGTCTCATCGAAACAGATGAAGGTTCCCATTATCTAGGGGAAATTGCTTTAGTCTCTAATCATTCTCCTCTAGCTCAGATTGATATGCTTTTTTACAACACCTTGTTTGATGAAAATACGGCCTGCCATATAGGCATCGGCAACGCTTCCCCTTCCAACCTACAACATGGCAGCAAACTATCTGGAAAAACGTTGAAGGAAGCTGGACTGAATACGTCCCTTTTGTTAGTCAATATGGCCTTTGGTAGCGAAGATATGAACGTGGTAGGTATGAAAGAAGGCGAGACTGAAGTTTTATTAATGAAAAACGGTGAGTTTCAATTCTAATAATAAGGATTTAATGGTATCTATTAACGAAGTGATATGAAATAATTCTCTTTAAATAGTATTACGTTTTTTTAATAAGTTTTACCATCCACTCTCTTCTAATTACAAAGCAATCTAAGGGATGGATAAGTTGATAATTTACTATAATAGAAAACATGATCTAAGAAAGCAGGATAAGAGCACTCTTCTATTCTGCCTTTTTTAATTTTTAGCGGAAGGTTTGAAAAGCCCAAATTCTCAATATATAAGTTGAGAATTTGGGCTTTTTTTTACTGCTTTGTGAGATGGTATAAACAGAAAGCAATACGCTAAAGGACAGAAAAGATCTCATCTTAAAACAGGATTTTACAAGCAGAGACATTTTTCTGCTAATTTCATGCGCGTATATAGTGAATGAAGCAGGAGATCAATGAATAAAAATATAATTAAGTAAGGTCATACGAATGCTTTGTAAGTCATTTTAACTCGGTATTGCATCGAGTGCATGGAGTTGTAGTTTAAGAGCCCTTTATAAGAATAGGAGGATATAATGTTCTTCATTTTCTTAATTTACTTATCATTTATTAGCTTAGGTTTACCTGATTCTATACTGGGATCTGCATGGCCGCTTATGAACACTGACCTGGGTGTTCCTATAGGGAATGCCGGTATTGCTTCTATTATTATATCTATAGGAACAATAGTATCCAGTCTGTTTTCATATAAGTTAATTCGAATCCTAGGCACTGGTAAGATCGTTATAATAAGTATATCTATGACTGCTATTGCATTGCTTGGATTCTCATTTTCTCCTTCATTTTTATGGCTATTATTATGTGCTATACCATTGGGTCTAGGTGCTGGAGCGGTAGATGCAGCTTTGAATAGGTTTGTTGCTACTCACTATGAAGCAAAACATATGAACTGGTTACATGCTTTCTGGGGAGTTGGAGCCCTGCTCGGTCCTGTTATTTTATCAGTATTGATTTTTTGGGGGAATTCTTGGAGAAGTGGTTATTTCACCATTTCATTACTACAATTTGCATTAGTCTTGCTGCTCCTATTTTCACTTTCAAAGTGGAAAAAATACGAAGATACTGATAGTAATAATATTCAATACACGAAAGAAATCAATTCAGAAAGCAAGATAGGATTGCTGAACTCGTTTAAGAAAAAAGGCTCTACCTTTGGAATGGCATCATTTTTCTTGATAGCATCTACAGAAGCTTGCATAATGCTTTGGGGTTCTAGTTACTTAGTCAAAATAGAAGATATTCCACCCGAAAATGCTGCTGGCTGGATCTCCTTATACTTTGTTGGTATGACAGCTGGTCGTATGTTAAGTGGATTTCTGTCAATCCGCATTAATAATGAATCTTTGATTCAGCTAGGTTGTTCTATGACTGCTTTTGGTTTATTGATTATGTTACTTCCATTACCAATCATTTTTACACTTCTATCGTTTATAATTATAGGGATGGGTCTGGCACCAATTTATCCTTCCATGTTACATCAAACTCCCGTTTATTTTGGTAAACATAATTCCCAAGCAGCAATGGGAATACAAATGGCGTTTGCTTACACAGGTGCTACTTTAGTGGCACCATTATTAGGACAGTCGCTGTCGAATATTTCCTTTTTGATATTCCCTTACTTTCTTCTAGTATGCGTAGCTGGAATAATGTTCTGTCGGTTGATACTAATTCGAGCAAGTAAGGTTAGTGTTGAGCCAGAACGATTAAGTCAATAATCCGTTTTGAAACTTCCTGAAATAGTATCACGTAAACATAGATATCAACTACTATCTTTGCTTATTTCTTATAAGGAACGAGGTCATATATATGGACAAAAATATTAAAGATAGCCTGCACAATGGCAGTATGTATCTACCAGGAAATAAAGAATTAGCAGAACGTCAAAACGCATGTCTAGAACGACTATACGACTTTAATCAAACGCGTCCAAGCGAAATAGATAAAAGAGAGGCTTTGCTCAAGGAGATGTTCGCTGAAATCGGGGAAAATTGCTATATTGAGCCCCCCTTTCATGCAAATTGGGGTGGCAACCACGTTCACTTTGGAAATAATGTATATGCTAACTTTAATTTAACTTTAGTTGATGACACCCATATCTATATTGGAGATTATACAATGATAGGTCCTAACGTAACGATAGCAACAGCTGGACACCCTATCTTACCTGAACTTCGTGAAAAAGCATATCAATTTAATGTACCAGTAACTGTAGGAAGAAACTGTTGGATAGGCGCTGGTGCAATTCTTCTGCCAGGTGTTTCAGTAGGAGACAATTCAGTTATTGGTGCAGGTAGTATAGTTACAAAGGACATTCCTTCAAATGTCGTAGCTGTAGGAAATCCGTGCCGAGTACTCAGAGAGATTACTGAGCATGACAAAGAATTTTATTTCAAGAATTTAAGAGTAGCAGATAACTAATAAGGTGAAAGAAGCCACACTCAATTAAAGTGTGGCTTTTTGCTATATATTATTGAGTTTTATACTTAATGTCTGGAAACTCACAAGAAGACGTGACAGAAGAAGCATTGGCTTGATAAAAAGCAGAGAGAGCAGTTTTTAATAAATGGTTGGGATCATTCCTCCATCTATCCGGATTGGGGATCCCTTAAATGCAGAAGCATAAGGACTGCATAAGAATGCAGCTAGTCTTCCTATTTCAATTGGTTTAATAAATCGTTGTATATCAGATTGAGGTTGATTATTAATCATAAAATTTTTTTCTTTATCAGCAAATGACATGTCCTTATCATTGTATATTCCCTCAATAATTTGCTGTACATTTTCCGATAAAGTTGGTCCTGGCATAATTGTATTAATAGTAACTTCGGAACCTTTTGTTAGAATGGATAGACTCTTAGATAAAGACAATACCATGGATTTCGTCATACTATATTGAGGCATTAGTCCTGAAGGCATAGATGCTTCTTCACTTGCAATAAATAGAATGCGACCATCATTATTTTTCAACATTTTCGGTAAATAATATTTGGATAAGCCATTTGCAGCTAATACGTTGGAACGGAAGTATTTTTCCCATACGTTATCGGTTATATCTTCATATTGCATAATTTCATAGATGCCCACATTGTTAATTAAAATATCTACATAAGGAAACTTCTCAAATAATGCTTCTCTATCATGAGAATCAACAATATCAGCTGTGGCACTTTGAGGAGAAGTGGTTGGGCAAGTTGATTTGATTTCCTTAACAACTCGTTCAACATCCTTTTCATTCCGTCCATTTACAAGGACGTTAACCCCTTCCTTAGCCAATTCTAAAGCAATTGCCTTGCCTATTCCCTTGGTAGAACCAGTAACTAAAGCAGTTTTATTTTTTAATGCCATTTCCATCTTGTTTTCTCCTTTGGGTATTCATTTAAGATTGTTTGATTTTATGTTCAGCTCGCCAATTCAAGGGGGTGTTATCTTCCCAGAAACGAAAGGCCCGATAAAATGAGCTTTGATCTTTATAACCTAGAAGAAAAGCTACTTCCTTAAGATCTAAAGATGGATTAGCTAAATATTCTCTCGCCTGTTCATGACGTACTTCCCTTAAAAGCTCTTTAAAACTTGTATGTTCATCAGTCAGCCGCCGTTGAAGGGTCCGTTCACTCATACCCAGTTCACTTGCTATATCTTTTAAATCTAGTTTTTCCTTAGTTAAGCTGCGTTTTAAAATCCACTTAACTATCTCTGTTATAGAGAGACGACCTGTGTGTTTTTCTAATGTTTGATCCAAAACTGGTGTTAAAATATCTAGTAATTCATCATTGTATGAAACAAATGGATGATCAAGATCGTCTTTGTCCAATATTAATCGATTACGTTCTGCAACAGTTTTAATAGGACAGCCAAAGTAATCTTCAAGCACCTGTACTTGATTCATTGCATATGTAAATTCTACTGAGGTTGCTTTTATAGGCAATCCTGTGCCGCGACGTCCTAGTTCTAGTAGAAATACAAGTAACGTACCAATTAGCAATGGTGGAACAGGTATATCAGTTCTATCCCAACTAACTTCGATAATGCACTGCTTCCCTTCTTCTACAATATGAATATTTTCCGGGGGACACATTTTTTTATAACTAGCCATTCTGTTTAAAGCATCCCTATAGTCACGAGCATGATAAGCAGCCAGTACAGGTGGTGGATATTGAGAAGTTTCTATTGCTGTTGGAAGCATAAGCATTCCACCTTCTATGTCATCAATAATGTCAGAAAAAGCCTGCCATAATGCAATGTATTGTTCCGTAGTAACCTCAGATTTGGTTATAACAGTCAGAGGCATTTTTGCCTTTCTAACAACTTCTTGAACCTTAATTCCTAGTTTAGAAAGCCCCGCCCAGAGTCCATCGGGAATTCTGATATTACTTTGTGAAGTCATATCCTGCACCTCTCTTTATATAGACATATTTACGTAACCTGGTAAAATTCAAGCCAACATGATTGGGGATACTATTTTATTTTAATCCTATTATCTAGTTATGTAATTAGCATTACCTGACAATACACTTACAATGGACGTCAAACATCAATCTATAATCTTGGCAAGAGTCTAATGTTTATTTAGATAAATAGTGTTCAGGGAATGTAAAAAAGCTGAACACCAATAAGTGAACAGCTTTTAGCTATTTCGATATTTATTATAGTAAATCATATGGTATATGAAATCGAAATAAGCAGCAGATAAAATCTGCTGCTTACATTGATTAGCTCGGACGAACTAAAATTTTACATTCATTTTTATCCCCTATCAGTTTTTCAAACCCGTCTTCCACAATGTTATCTAATGCTATAACACTAGTAATAACTGGTTCAACATTCAATGATCCTTTTGCTAACAAATCAATTGCTTGTGCAAAGATATTATTGTAACCGAGTGAAGAATTGATTTTTTTCTCACTGACTACTTGCATTGTAGGGTGATAGTTAACTGGATTGGCAAAGACACTGACAATCATGAATTCCCCATTAGGTTTTATGCAATCAAGAGATTGGTTGAAGGTAGCTTCCACTCCGGCAACATCAAATGAAACGTCCACACCGCCATTTGTATTATCTTTAATAATTTGAACAGCATCTTCTTCTGCTGGATTTATTACTATGTCTGCACCCATCTTCAATGCTAATTCCCTGCGTTCTTCACTAACTTCAGCAACAAAGATTTTACTTGCTCCTGCTGCTCTCAAACTCTCTGATAATAGCAATCCAATCGGTCCTGCACCAAAGAGAGCGACACTGTCTCCAATCTTAAATTTGCTTTTTCTTATTGCTTGTAACACAACAGCGAGTGGTTCTACTAAAGCTGCCAATTCATAGCTGAGTTGATCAGGTAGTGTAAACACATTCGCTTCTTTTACTACAACGTATTCCGCAAATCCACCATTCTCATGTATTCCGTATGATTTCATATCAGGACATATATTATAGTTTCCTGTTTTGCAGGTATCACACTCACCACATCCCCAAATAGGTTCGACGGCTACTCTGTCACCAGCTTTAAATTTCGTTACATTGTCGCCCACTTCAACAATTTCACCTGTAAACTCATGACCTAAAATCATTTTATCTTCTGTTACAAAGGTCTTATGTAGGTATTCATGTAAATCAGTACCGCATATACCTGCGAACTTAACTTTGACTTTAACCGTATCCTGGGACACTTCTGGTTCAGTAATATTTTCAACCTTTACGTTTTTCGATCCGTAATATACTAATGATTTCATCGTATTATCCCCTTTTTTCAATTAACTAGTTATGTCCTAGTCTCTATTAGTTTGTAATGTCTTTGATGTATTGTCCAATATCATTGCTTTGTTCATCAAGATTTTGTATGTCTTCCATGAACTCCACCATTACACGGGATTGCTCCTCCGATGCAGTGGATACTTCCCCGATGCTCAATGTCAAATTCTCCATATTATTCTGGATTTCTTGAAGTGACTGGCCAATCGTACCGACTGCTTCCTTCGTTCCAATGGACAGCTTTCGAATCTCATCTGCCACTACGCCGAATCCTCTGCCAGCATCGCCAGAGCGGGCTGCTTCAATAGCTGCATTCAAGCCCAATAAGTTCGTCTGTGTTGAAATATCTTCAATCAGTTGAACAACCTTACTAATCTCCTGGGAGTTTTCATTTGCATGTGCGGCTTGACCATTAATATCCGTGCTCGTAGCAGAAAGCTCCTCAGCTTGCGCTGCAACTTGTTGTACTTTTCCTTGCAGACTGCTGACAATGGTGCGTAATTCATCCAGCTCTTTATCAAGAATCTCTTCGTCTTTTAAGGTTTTGGTGATTTGGAATACACCGACAATCTCCCCGTTTTCATCACGTATAGGATTAGCGGAGTATTGCATACCAACACCATAACGCTCTTTTGGAATATGTATTTGTACCTTTTCTCCATGAAGTGCTTGACGTAGTATATCGTTATCCTCAGAAAAAGCAAAATCGCCGACATTAACGCTATAGTCAAAGTCTTTTGACTGGGAAGAAAAGATAAAATTCTCTGTGTCGGTAACGACAACAGCGCAATTCTCTCCAAGGTTTTTTTTGATTTCAGGTGCTAGATGGACCAACGCTTGTAATGTTAGATTCATATTCTAATCTCCTATTCCTGGTTAGTTACTTTCTTCATTGTTTCAATGATTTGTTTGCTCTTTTCGTCCAAAGCTTGAATGTCATTCATGAATTCGACCATGACAACAGACTGTTCCTCTGATGAAGTAGAGACTTCACTAATGCTGAGTGTCAGATTTTCAATGCTGGATCTTATCTCTGTTAAGGATTTCCCGATAGTTTGCACTGCTTCCTTCGTATTATTGGAAAGTTTACGGATTTCATCCGCCACGACGCCGAAGCCTTTTCCTGCTTCGCCAGAACGAGCTGCTTCGATGGCTGCATTTAATCCAAGAAGGTTTGTCTGTGTGGAAATTTGTTCAATTAATTGAACCACTTCGCCTATTTGGCGGGAGTTTTGGTTTGCACTGTTCGCTTGCTGGTTAATGTCACTACTAGTAGCAGAAAGTTCCTCGGCTTGTGCAGCTACATGCTGTACCTTACCTTGCAATGCATCGATGACCTCATTCAGTCTGTTAAGCTCTTTATCCAGCTTCTCTTGATGCTCCAAAGTCCGAGATAAAGACAAAAGACCAACGATCTCGTTTGTTTCCATATCCCGAATAGGCGTTATGGAAGTTACGACTGGTACACCGAAAACTTCAGGATCCTCGGTTTTGGAAATAATGTGTTCCCCTTTGATTGCTCGCAGATAAACCTCATGTTCATCTAGTCTTGTTTTTCCTGCTTCAACGTCCAGTTTCAAAAGCGTTGACGGAGCAAAATAAACAAACTTCTCAGTATCCATTACGCCTATTGCTGCTGTCGGACCAAGGGTATCTTTTATAATGGGGGCAATATTGACTACTGCCTGAATCGTAGAATTCATAAAACAAGCTCCTCCGTATGTATTCTTCTATATACATATCGGTCAGAAGTACCAGAATGTGAAGCGCTTCACTAAAAAAGTCTGATTTTGTCACAATTTGTAGAATGGTTTTATATAAGTGGAAAAGTAGATAGAAGAGTGGCCAAGACTCAAGATGCGATTAAAAAAGCATTTCTAGAGCTCATGAATGAAAAAAAATTCGAAGCTATAACTATTCAAGATATATCGGATAGAGCAAACTTGAATCGTAGTACCATCTATCTGCATTATTTAGATAAATACGATTTACTAGATAAGTTGATTGATCAGCATATCCAAACTCTCACAGAAATGGATATATGGGCATGTGAAGAGGAATGGGAAGATGCAATTTTAATCTACGTCAAATACTTTGAAGATAATTCTTTATTCTTTTCGACGATGTTGACAAGTAAAGCAGCAGCACCTTCTTTCCGTAGCAAATTTTTAAAGTATGCCAGAGATGGGTTTAAAAAAGAGTTGGAAGGATCAAACGTAAATAATAAGGGTTTGAGCGATGATATTATCGTAGAATTTGCTTCAAATGCATATGTAGGTGTTTTGGAGACATGGTTAAAGGAAGGAATGACTTCTACTTCTCAGTCATTGGCAAAAGAATTTGGGAATTTTGTTGGAGAGGATTTTATAAGATTTTCTTTTGAAAAACAAAAGTGAAGCTGCTTAAAAAGCTGCTTCACTTTTTTCAATTGATCAATTAAAAGTCCACTTTAATGAACGAGGATCAAACCTATCGACTTTTTGTATCTCTTAAAGAACTTATTATGCAGAAGGCATAAATCTTTTACTGAACAGTTACTAATTCTGTAACTGTAAGATCAATATCCCATCGCTCTTCAATGATTCTTTCTTTCTTATCCGACCATTCCTCATTTGGTTTTTCCTCAGTTAACGTAAAACCAAATTTATTATAAAGGTGACGTGCTGCAACCAATTTGCTGAAAGTCCATAAATATACATGCTTATAACCACTCTCTTTACAGAAATTCATTGCGGTATTCATTAACCTTTTGCCTAGTCCTAAGCCTTGAGAATTTTCATTTAGAATAAACCATTTTATCTGTGCAATTGAATCACTCGTCTTCCCTACAGCGATGGAACCGACTTTCTCTCCATCCACTTCTGCAATCCAAAGCTGACTGCCATCTATATCAAGAATAAATTCACTTATGCCCTTCAGTACATAATACTCAAAGATAGATCCAAAATTATATTCTTGTTTGTAAAACTCTCCATGTAATTGTGCAACAAATCCTGCATCTCCAGGTTGAAATGGACGAATGACAACTTCCTTTTCTCCATAAGTCTTTGAATTTATAGATTGAATAGTTTCCATAGCTGCAACTAGATGCGATAATTCTTTATCAGGGATATTCTCAGAGATTTTTTCAATGCCACGTCTGCCCTTTTCAGCTAAGTCTGTGTAAATCTTTTCTCCATGATTTGTGAGATATAAAGCATACTGACGTTTGTCTTTTGTAGACTGTTCTTTTTTAAGGATATCTTCATTTTCCAATTGTTGAACAATCCGACTCATGTATCCACGATCAATACCTAACTTCTCCCGTATTTCAGTAGCAGTACAGCCACTATTCATATGTACCTCTGTAACAACCCTTGCTTCTGTTAAAGGTAAAGATGGATTGTATATTTCTTGATCAATTTTACCTAACACATTTGCATAATACCTATTGAAAGCACGGATCTCATCTAAGTAATGCATTCTTTTCATTATTAACCCCCCCATTGTAAATGATTGTTCATATAATATATTTTATAGTTGCTTAAGTCAACTATTTTTATAAATGCTATGAGAGGAATCGTTCACTAACGCTAAGTTTAATTTTGAAAATAGTCTGTATTTCTGTGCATTGTCTAAACTACTTTTGAAAGTTTTCGAAAATATTGCAGATGCCTTCTTCAAACAGTCACGCACTTTTCGTCTAATTTTTAAAGAATATAAGAAAATTTGTCTATTGCTATATAATTTGTATGTGTTAGTATAATAGGTGCATTATTTGGAAAGCTGTTATTCAATATATCTGGATCTTTCCAAGCAGATAATTTTTGACCACTTCTCTCTAAAGAGAAGTTTAAGGGCCATACGGACAGCCGGGTCAAATGCCGATTGGCAACTTTAGTTGCCCTATTGATTGAGTTAGAAGCTCAAATTTTATAAGTTGGTTACTTTACAACCAGTGCATCCTCTGCACATCAACTTGTGAAACGGTCAATAAGAGTGGTAAAAGTAATTATTTGCTATTAGACTCTGATCCTTTTGATATATTCTTGAATATTAAAAAGCTTTCTTGCAAAAGACTCAGTTTAATTGAACTGCTTTTGTTATGGAATTACTATGCTATTTTAATATTGATAATTATATCTAAAGCAAGTGTGATGCGCGGTTATGCGTATTTGGCACTTGCTTTTTTGTTTTAAGGGAGTTACATCAAATTATCCTTTTCCTGTAAACAAGCGAGTGTCATGTACTCTTGGTTGTTTCGGTATTCTTCTTTGCTAGAAAAAATCTATCTTAGTTAGGAGACAAAAGAATGAGTAAAGCACTTATTATTGGCGCTGGCGGCGTGGCATCAGTAGCTGTCCACAAGGCAGTTCAAAACAGCGAGGTATTTGAAGAGATTTGTATTGCAAGCCGTACAAAATCTAAATGTGATGATTTAAAAGCTAAATTAGATGGCGGCAAAACAAAAATTACCACTGCTCAGGTGGATGCAGATAATGTTGATGAGCTAATCGCTTTAATTGAGGAAGTAAAACCAGATATCGTGATGAACTTGGCTTTGCCTTATCAGGATTTAACGATCATGGATGCTTGTCTTGCAACAAAAACACACTATATGGACACAGCAAACTATGAGCCAGAGGATACAGCTAAATTTGAATATAAATGGCAGTGGGAATACCGCGAGCGTTTCGAAAAAGCAGGAATTACAGCTCTATTAGGCAGCGGTTTTGACCCAGGCGTAACAGGTGTGTTTTCTGCATATGCACTTAAACATTACTTTGATGAGATCGAATATATCGACATTCTTGATTGTAATGGCGGAGACCATGGCTATCCTTTCGCAACGAACTTCAATCCAGAGATTAACATTCGCGAGGTTTCTGCTAACGGAAGATATTGGGAAAATGGCGAGTGGATTGAAACTGAGCCAATGGAAATCAAGCGTGAGTATGACTTTGCTGAAGTTGGTAAAAAAGATATGTACTTGCTTTACCATGAGGAGCTTGAATCTCTTGCTCTAAATATTCCTGGTATCAAGCGTATTCGTTTCTTCATGACTTTCGGTCAAAGCTACCTTACACATTTGAAGGCTCTTGAAAATGTAGGTATGACTTCTATTGAACCGATTGAGTTTGAAGGCAAACAAATTATTCCGCTTCAATTCTTAAAAGCTGTATTACCAGATCCATCAACACTTGGACCACGTACAGTTGGTAAAACAAACATCGGCTGTATTTTCAGAGGTAAAAAAGACGGCCAAGACAAAACTTATTATGTATACAATGTTTGTGATCACCAAGCGTGCTATAAAGAAGTTGGTTCTCAAGCTGTTTCCTACACAACTGGCGTTCCCGCTATGATTGGCGCAGCTATGATCCTTACTGGTAAGTGGAACAAACCAGGTGTGTTTAATATCGAAGAGTTTGATCCCGATCCATTCATGGAAGAGTTGAACAAATGGGGCCTTCCATGGGTAGAAGATTTCAACCCTGTGCTTGTCGATGATTCAGCTGCAAAAGAGCAGGAGTCAGTACGTTAACATGCGGTTTGAAGAATTACCAACCCCTTGTTATGTAGTTGATGAAGACCTTGTAGAAAAAAATCTTAAAATCCTTAATGGTGTTATGCAGCGTACAGGAGCAAAAATTGTGTTGGCACAAAAAGCTTTTTCCATGACAACAATGTACCCTTTAATTGGAAAATATTTAAGCGGCACAACAGCGAGTGGACTTTACGAAGCTCGCCTCGGTTACGAGGAAATGGGCAAAGAAAATCATGTCTTTGCCCCTGCTTATCGGGACGATGAAATCGATGAGATCATATCCATTTGTGATCATATTATCTTCAATTCCTTTTCCCAGTTGGAAAAGTTTAAAGATAAGGCGCTTCAAGCCGGCCGGAAAGTTGGCTTGCGCATCAATCCTGAATGCTCTACACAAGATGGTCATGACATTTATGATCCATGTGCGCCAGGTTCCAGATTTGGTGCGAAACAGGAAGATTTTTCTTCAGAATTGCTTGATGGTGTCTCAGGACTGCACTTCCATACCCTTTGTCAGCAAAATTCGGATGACTTAGACACTACTCTTCATGCAGTCGAAGAAAAGTTCGGACAATGGCTACCACAAATGGAATGGATCAATTTCGGCGGTGGTCATCACATCACGAGAGAAGATTATGATATTCCACGACTAGAAAACTGTATCAAGAGGATGCAGGATAAATATGGGTTAGAAGTATACCTTGAACCGGGAGAAGCCATTGCGCTCAATGCAGGCTATCTGATCACTTCTGTACTTGATATCCATAAAAATGGAATGGAAATTGCCATTCTTGACACTTCAGCAACTTGTCATATGCCTGATGTATTGGAAATGCCATACCGCCCTCCTCTATTTGGTTCAGGCGAAACTGGTGAAAAGCCATTTACTTATCGACTTGGCGGGCAAACCTGCCTTACAGGCGATGTAATTGGAGATTATTCTTTCGATCAGCCATTAAAAAGCGGCGATAGATTAGTCTTTGGAGATATGGCTATCTATTCCATGGTAAAAACCAACACATTTAACGGTATGCCGCTACCTGCCATTGCGGTACGAGATAAAGATGGCGATTGCCAAGTCGTACGCGAGTTTGGCTATCAAGACTTTAAGATGAGATTAGCTTGATTCAATTATAATTTCATACTTCCCATCTTTAGGAATGCTGATTTTTAATAAATCGGACCATTCAAGTAGAGATGCTTTAAAAACCGGATTCTGAAAGAAGAATCCGGTTTTCTTATATAATTAGCCAATTAAATTTGAGCGAAACCTAAGGTCTACTTCTATAATACCTGGATACTGAGATACCTTTCTGAGAGCAGAAGTACTCATATGACGAGATCATGCGCTAAGCTATAGATCTCAACACCGCCAACTAATGGAATAAATGTACAGTCTTTCAAATTTTAATTAAAGCTATTTACCTTAATGTATGTTACAGTGAGGTCAAACCTAAATTATTGTTGGCTTTTTACTCATCAGAACTCCAAGAGTCACCTTTAATGGAAAGGGGAACATTATGCTCGCCCATGACATTAAGAAGGCATTAGAGTTTCTGATTCATTATGAAGATGTTAATATAACACACTCTTTTGATGAATATATACTCAGTTATTCTAAATTTACCGGTGGATTTCGTATAGAAAACACTTCGACTGGTCTTATTGATTTATTTAAAGATATTGAAACTTGTTCGGCTGCGGTGCACGACATTTTCATAAAAAAAGGTGTTTCAACCCTCTCCAATATAGTTCCTTAATCAACTTGTGACAAAAAAAGAAGGGCAACCTATTTTCGGTTCCCCTTCTTTTTTTCTTACTCTAAAGATTAGCTTTGCACAATAAATTAATATTAGATGTACATTTAACTGAAATAATAGCAATTAATCTTTTCAATGTTTTAAGTGACTTTTATTGATTTTCTATTCACAACTGCTCTTGATATTTAGGTAAAAAGAAAGCTATAATTGCACCCACTAACGGAAGAAATGAAAGAATGGTGAATACTGTGGAAACACCAAAGGCGTCCGAAATACCACCCATGAAAACAGAGCCAATTCCACCAGCTCCAACACCAAAACCGATAGCAAGTCCGGATGCAAGCCCTATACTTTGCGGCAGCATACGCTGCATATAGACTACACTTGCAGAGAACGAAGATAGCACACTGAATCCGAAGAACAATAAAACAATAATTGATAAAACACCATGAACATGTGGAAAGATGAGCGCGAACGGTGTAGCAATCAGCATAGACAAAATAAGCAATTGTTTTGTACCAATCTTATCAGCCCACACTCCTCCTAAGTAGGTACCTAGTGCCCCTGCTCCCACAAATACGAAGCTAAGTATTTCTGCCTGCTGTACGGAAAGAGAGTCCATGAAAAATGGCAAAAATACAACCACTCCAATTTGACACCAAGATCTGAGTATAATGATACAAGAAAGCAAGCTAGCTCCTAGATAGTTATTTGCGCCTTTTACTTTTTGGGTCGTCTTATGACGCTGAGTAATTATTAATTCCTCTTTTAACCAAGGTAGTATTTGAACAGTAATAAGCAAGGAGATGAACGCTATTGGTATAAGCCAAAGAAGTCCTTTTATCCCAGTATAGGTTATGAATACAGACACAATTAATGGGCCAAATGCCTGTCCAGCGTTTCCCCCTACCTGGAATATTGCCTGAGCCAAGCTTTTCTTTGATCCCGATGCCAAATACGTTCCTCTGGAGGCCTCTGGGTGAAATGCTCCTGAACCGAGCCCTGAGATTGAAATAAATAAAAGAAGCCAAGGTAATGATGGGGCGATTCCTGTTAGAGCCAGACCCATAATTGAACAGAATACCCCTGCTGGTAATAACCATATACGAGGCTTTCGATCTGCAATCATTCCAAAAAGCGGCTGAGAAACAGACGAAGTCAAATAAGACAATAAAACAATTAAAGTGGATTGGGTATAGTTTAATTCAAAAGCATGCTTGTAAAGTATAACTAAAGCAGGCACCATACCTGTTGTTACTAAATCATTTAAGAAATGAGAACCGCTAAACGTAAAGATAGCCCGGCGATAGAGGGGCTCTTGTTGTTGAGCTGATGACTGAGAAGCTTCCAATTAATGCACCTTCTTTATATATATAATCTCTCCTCTTCTATATTTTATATCAACCTAAATAATATGTCATAATAAAGATTGAATAATAAAGGAAACTACCGAAATTATTGTAAATTCCTAATAGTTTTAACCCAAGGAAGCCTAAGAAGGTGCATACAAAAAGGCTGTCATAATTGACAGCCTTTCGCGTATAAAGTATTTCTTAATATTGGTCTGATTCGCGACTTTTTTCCACTGCTTCATCCGTTGCTTCATTGGCAGCTAGTGAACCTTGTCCGAATTTAGTTTTTCCTGCTTCACGTCCAGGAAGCTTAGCTTCCTCGTTGTTTTCTTTGATTTCTTTCAGCTTCGCTTCAATGCCTTCTTTCACACGGCGGCCATACTCTTTATCTGCTTGTGTGAAGTGTTCAATCATGGCGCTTTGAATCGATTCATCACACACTGCTAACGCATTGGATAAGTTATTGATCAACTCGTCTCGCTCCCAATCTTCAAAGCTGCGATACGTTTCGCCTGCTTGTCCATAGTTATTCGGACGATCGATTGGAGCGCTCATTGCTGCTGCATTAAACGTAGGGCGATGCTGCGGACGCTCTCCTTTATCCGCTTCCTGTAAACCGCCCAGCATGGATGGTTCATAATTGATATGCGGATTATCGCCGGACTCTTTCGGGTCGCGGATATCCATTTGACCACGATGCTGATTGGTCTGGACCTGTGTCTTTGGTGCATTGACCGGCAGTTTCAAGTAGTTTGCCCCTACACGGTAACGCTGCGTATCGGAATAGGAGAATGTACGTCCTTGCAGCATTTTGTCATCAGAAAAGTCCATTCCATCGACAAGCACTCCTGTGCCGAATGCTGCTTGTTCGATCTCTGCATGATAATCGACTGGATTGCGGTCTAAGACCATCTTTCCAACTGGCAGCCACGGGAACTTATCTTCTGGCCATAGTTTTGTATCATCTAGAGGATCAAAATCCAATTCTTCATGGTAGTCATCCTCCATGATCTGTACAAACAGTTCCCATTCAGGATAATCTCCTTGCTCTATTGCTTCAAACAGATCCTGTGTGGCATGGCCAGTGTTTTTACCTTGAATATAATTAGCTTCTTCTTGGGTCAGATTCCGGATGCCTTGCTTTGGTTCCCAGTGATACTTCACAAGGACAGCCTCACCCTTGTCATTAACCCATTTATACGTATTAACACCTGAACCTTGCATATGACGGTACGTTGCAGGTATACCATATGGTGAGAATAAGAATGTAATCATATGTGTTGCTTCTGGAGAACGTGAAACAAAGTCGAACATACGCTGCGGGTTCGGAACGTTTGAAACTGGATCTGCTTTAAATGCGTGAATCATATCCGGGAACTTCATAGCATCACGGATAAAGAAAATCTTAAGGTTGTTACCAACCAAGTCCCAGTTACCGTCTTCTGTGTACATTTTTACAGCAAATCCACGAGGATCCCGCTCTGTTTCCGGCGAATCTTTTGAGCCTGCTACAGTAGAGAAACGAACCATTAATGGTGTTTTCTTACCTTTACCTGAAAAGACTTTTGCCCTTGTATACTTCTCTACAGGCTCGTCTCCTACTTTTCCGTACGTTTCGAAGTAGCCAAATGCTCCGGCACCTCTAGCGTGTACAACCCGCTCTGGAACTTCTTCCCGATCAAAATGGGAAATCTTCTCGATAAAATGATAATTCTCAAGTGTTGCTGGACCACGGTCACCAATCGTACGGATATTCTGATTATCTGTAACTGGATGCCCCTGTCTCGTAGTTAACGTTTTTCTTTCGACATTTTTATCCTTATTCTCAGCCAAATTGGTGTACCTCCTTAGATTATTCGAAATAATTCTAACATTCTAATTTAGGATCTTCAATTATTATACTTGTTATTTAATAAAAATTATCCAATTGTAATGATTCCAAAGAACAGTTTTTCTAAATTTTCATAACAATTTATTAGCTATAATTTGCGTGCAGAATCAATTACTGATCAACTCCAGCTACTTCCAACCCAGAAGCTATTATTCACGGTACTACCTTTCCCGATTCTATATAGAAATAAACGTAAAAAAACTACGTTTTAAATCAAGAAGCTTTTGTTATGAAATATGTACTATAATTGTGTAAAAAGGATGCGTATTATGCCGATTAATTCTTTTGAAAACTATCCAATGAGTTGGAAACCATCAATTGATAAGAATAAAAAGCCTATTTATAATGTAATATCCGAGCAATTGGAACATGATATAGTAAACGGTATTTTAGTACCTGGAACCAAACTTCCTCCGCAAAGAGAACTTGCTGATTATTTGGATCTTAATGTAAGCACCATATCGAAAGCCTTTAAAGTCTGTGAATTAAAGGGTTTGTTAAGTGCTTCTGTAGGAAGTGGTACATATGTATCGTATGATGCGTTGTCGAATGCTTATTTACTCGAGGATACAAAGCCTAAGCATTTAATAGAGATGGGTGCAACACTACCCGATGATGCTTCTTACGAGCCCCTGCTGCATCAACTGAAAATCATGTTACAAGAGTCGAATTATGAAAAGTGGTTCGGTTATGGCCGGTATGGCGAAAGCTCGTGGCAAAAGGATGCAGCTGTAAAGCTGATGCAAAGAAGTGGATTTGAAACATCTGTTGAGCATATCTTGTTTGCAAATGGCGGGCAAAATGCAATCGCTGCTACATTAGCAAGTCTATGTAAGCCTGGGGATCGCATTGGTGTGGATCTTCATACATATCCTGGTTTAAAAACGGTTGCTTCCATGCTTAGTGTACAAACCGTACCGATAAAATCTGATAAATATGAAATGAGTCCGGAAGCACTTGAATATGCTTGTAAAAATGAAAACATTAAAGGAATTTATTTGATTCCGGATTATCACAACCCTACCGCTTCCTTTCTCTCTGTTGAAAAACGAAAAAGCATTGCAGAAATTGCAAAGAAATATAACCTGTTTGTTATAGAAGATGCATCTTATCACTTACTTAACAAAGAGCCGCTGCCCGCACTTGCATCTTTTGCTCCGGAACAGGTCATCCATATTGCAAGCTTATCGAAATCATTAGCTCCAGGACTGCGACTTGCCTATGTAGCTGTACCAAGACAATACAAAGAGCCCATCTCAAAAGCGCTCTACAACTTAAACATTACTGTTTCTCCTCTGCTAGCAGAACTAACAGCCCGCACGATTGTGTCCAATCAATTCGAAGTCTTAATCGAGGGTCACCGTGAACAGACGATTCGCAGAAATCAAATTGCAAATAAGTACTTTAAGAACTACTCATGTTTAGGTACTGATACGGGTATCTTTCGTTGGCTGGTATTACCCGGTAAGATTACTGGCGCTGCGTTCGAAGCATTAGCAGCACAACAAGGGGTGCAAGTGTATGCCGCTGACCGTTTTGTAGTCGGCAACAGCTCACCTGAAAGAGCTGTTAGAGTTGCTGTGTGCGCACCAGAAACCATAGAAGAGCTCGAGCAAGGGTTAGCGGTCCTTAAACAACTGCTAGACAAAATCAAGTAATATTGTTCGCCATACAATTATCATATTGTATGGCTTTTTCGTGCGTGCTATGATAATGCAAACCTAGGTTGGAGGCTTATACATTGTTATGGAGAGGTGATTTACACATTGAATAATAAAACGTTTGAAAAATCGCAGTCATCTTTAGTACAAAGCTATGTTCGTTCTACAGAAAAACAAAAAGCATTATACAAGCGTACATTATTCGTTGTTAGCATTTCTCAAATCTTTGGAGGAGCAGGATTAGCGGCAGGAGTTACCGTTGGTGCACTCATTGCCCAACAGATGCTTGGAACTGATGCATATGCCGGTCTCCCTACTGCGTTATTTACATTAGGATCAGCAGGAGCTGCATACTCTGTTGGCAAACTTTCACAGCGTTACGGGCGCCGCACTGGTCTTTCAGTTGGGTTTATTATCGGCGGTCTTGGAGCAATAGGTGTTATCATCGCAGCAATTATAAATAGTATTTTGCTATTGTTCGCTTCTTTGCTCATATACGGAGCCGGGACAGCAACCAATTTGCAAGCACGTTATGCAGGCACTGACTTAGCAAACAGTAAACAGCGTGCGACAGCCATTAGTATGACAATGGTCTTCACGACATTTGGTGCTGTTGCTGGACCAAACCTAGTAAATGTGATGGGAAGTTTTGCTGAGTCTGTCGGAGTTCCATCACTTGCAGGTCCTTTTATATTAGCAGCAGCTGCTTACATTTTAGCAGGTCTTGTTCTTTTTATTTTGCTACGCCCAGAACCGTTAATTATTGCTAAAGCTATTGAAGCCGCGAAACAAAAACACCATGAGAGTGAAGAAATAGGAACATCAGTACATACAAACAAAAGAGGCATTTTTGTTGGCGCCACTATCATGATTCTCACACAAATCGTCATGGTAGCGATCATGACTATGACACCGGTTCACATGAGCCATCATGGTCATGGGTTGGGTACAGTAGGTTTAGTAATCGGTTTCCACATAGGCGCCATGTATCTCCCTTCTCTATTTACAGGCGTTCTTGTTGATAAATTAGGGCGTATAACAATGGCAATTGCTTCTGGAGTTACTTTGCTTCTAGCTGGCTTAATTGCAGCATTAGCCCCAGGAGATTCTATGACTCTGCTAATCATTGCCCTATCCTTACTTGGATTAGGATGGAACTTTGGTTTAATAAGCGGTACTGCGCTTCTTGTTGACTCAACTGAAACTAGCACCCGTGCCAAAACTCAAGGTACTGTCGATGTTTTGATCGCTTTATCAGGAGCTGCAGGAGGCGCTTTGTCTGGAATGATTGTAGCAGGTACTAGTTTTTCAACGTTATCAGTTGTTGGTGGCATACTTTCGATTTTATTGATTCCAGTGGTAATATGGTATCGCCAAAGCAAGAATTGAAGAATTGCACTTTCTTGAAAAAAAGGCTGTACACAGTTACTGTGTATAGCCTTTTTGATTTTCACAACATTATCTCTGCTTATCAAACCAATTATGTTCCATCATATAATCAGCACCTTCTTTTACTGTTTCCAAAAGTGCATGTCTCGGATAATACTCAAGCGTCATTACTCACTAGTTATGATAAAATCAACAAAATTCAAGTAACAGATCAGGCAGGGTCTTTCATACATGTTATCCTAATTCACTAATAAACTAGATAAATAGAATTCCTCCTCCGATAATGCGGGAAGGGGTATTCTTAGTTTAGATACATTTAACCAATAAGTTTTAAACCTACTGCAGCACTAAGCACCATCGCCATAAACAACAGTCGTTTCCAACTTTTTGACTCCTCATAAAATAGGATGCCAACAAGTCCTGATCCGACTGTTCCTATTCCTGTCCATATAGCATAAGCAGTTCCCATTGGTAAAGATTGCATTGCTAAGCTCAGGAAAGTAAAACTGGCTGCCAGTCCTAGTATAAACACGGAGAACGTTAACACACTCTTCTTTTGACGTATCATGTTTAAACCTGTAACTCCAACAACTTCAAAGGCTCCAGCACATATAAGAAACATCCACGACATTACGCAGCAACCTCTTCTCTCTCCGGCTTTCCTGTCACTAACTTAAGACCAATAACACCAGTTAACAAGACAAGAATCAAGATTATCTTCATAGGCTTAAATGGTTCTCCAAAAGCCACTATTTCTAACAGTACTGTTCCTGCTGTACCTAAACCAGTAAATACTGCATATGCAGTTCCAACTGGCAGTCCCGCAGTTGCCTTAGTAAAAAGTACGAATGAAGCAATAAGCAAGATTATAGTTCCACCCCATGTAAGTATATCGTAGGAATGCTTTAGTCCAGTAACCCAGCCTACCTCTAATACTGCCCCCATAACAACCAAAAACCAAGCGCGATTCATTAAAATTCTCCCTTCATTGCACGGATACCTTGCCAGTACACAAGCAAAGATTTTTCAGTACGCTCTTTTAAGCGCTCTGATGTACCGTACAAAAACTCTACAAATAATCCATCTAATAGTGTAAGAAAAGCTATTGCAGCAGCTTTTGAATCAACTGCGTATTGTTGTTCAAAAAGCGATTCAATTAAGTCCTCTAATTGATCAAGGTATTTATATGTTTCTTTTATTATTAATTCTCTGAGTTGCACTGGAGGAAAGAATGAACTCCTAATATAAAAACTTGTATTTGTATTCTTCTGGCAACGCTCCAAGTACTCCTTAATAAATTGATTCAATAAATCTTTAAGAGATATGTCCTCATCATCTTCTAAAAATCTTTTAACAAATAATAATTCCTTTTCCACTGCATCTTGAAAGGCTTGCAGAAAAAGTTCCTCTTTACTTTTAAAGTGCGAATAAATAGACTGCTTTTTGATTCCTACATCACTAGCAATTGTGGATAGCGATGCACCTTCATATCCACTTTTAGCAATATGAATTTTTGCTATTTCAATTAGTTGATCAGATTTCATTATATCCCCCTTACGAACGGTCGTAAGGTAAAAATAACACTATACCAATATCTTGTCAAACCGAATTGTAAATTAATAAAATTAAAAGAAAATGTTAATCTCTAGTTAGCCTCATTGGTCTGTTCGTTCCTGTTAAAAATTAGTGTAACCTGTTGTGCCAAACTTAACTGGATTGATAATCCTAGCAATCCGCTTATTGAGACACAAAAAAACTTCCCTTAGCAACAGTATTGTTAATTAACTGTTTACCTCAAGGGAAGCATTCTATATTTCATTAAAGAAGGTTTAAGTGTTATTTAATGAAATTTTTATTTACCTAAACCTGTTAGGAATTCAACAGTTTCTGGGTCGTAATGTGAGAAGAACAAACTTTGATCTTGATCAAGTTGAGAAATTTTAGTCATGTCCTCATTTGTTAATTCAAAATCAAAAACATCGAAATTCTGGATCATGCGCTCTTTCGTTACCGTTTTAGGAATTACAACTACATTGCGTTGAATGAGATAACGCAGTGCTACTTGAGCAACAGATTTATTATACTGCTCCCCAACCTCTTTTAGAGTTTCATTAGTAAAGAAATCATTTTTCCCTTCAGCAAAAGGACCCCAGGACTCGATTTGAGTACCGAACTTCTCCATTATCTTTTGTGCTTCTTTTTGTTGGTTGAAGACATGTGTTTCCACTTGGTTAACCATTGGAGTGATTTCGCTAAATTGAGCGATATCGATGAACCGATCAGGATAGAAATTACTTACCCCGATAGCTTTGATTTTTCCTGCTTTATAATACTCTTCCATAGCACGATACGTACCGTAATAATCATTAAAAGGCTGATGAATTAACAGTAAATCAATGTAGTTAGTTTGCAGCAAACGCAAAGATTCATCGATGGATGCTTTAGCTTTTTCATAACCAGCATTAGAAATCCAAACTTTTGTCGTAATAAAGAATTCTTCCCGAGCAATGCCGCTTTTTCGAACTGCATTACCTACAGCTTCTTCATTACCGTATGCCTGAGCGGTATCAATGGAGCGATATCCGACTTCAATGGCTTCCGATACCACTCGTTCACATTCTTCAAGGTCATCGACTTGGTACACCCCGAAACCTAGTATTGGCATCTTGATTCCATTTGATAAAGTAATAGTTTCCATCATAAATTCCTCCTAAATGTATTCCTGAGACAAGTTAATCTTACTGCATTCGCGTTACACTAAGGCAAGTGAATTGATTCGCAATTTCCCCCTAGTAAGACATTATTAATCTAATAGTTTGCATTTCGCTCTACTTTCTATAATGTTTGAAGGACCGTTAAGAGCAATCTTAGAAAACTTTTATTTCTGTATCAGAAAACAGGCTTTACACTTATTCAGTGAACAGCCTGTTCTCATTCTTTATTTAGTCTTCCAATGAATCAAACAACTCATCGCTCACAGATTCCAGCCATTCAGGTTTACCTGCAGTTATTGCAATATGTTCAAACCAGCTATCCTTTGTAGCTCCATGCCAATGTTTTACACCATCATGTGTGACGATAACATCGCCAGCTTTTAAGAATTGCGCAGTTTTTCCTTCTTCTTGGTACCAGCCTTCTCCGCCTGTCACTAACAGAATTTGAAACCCATCACGGTGAATGTGCCAGTTATTTCTGCAACCTGGTTCAAAGGTTACGTTCCCAACCCCAACATTCACTTTAGGATCAGCAACCAGTGTTTGAAGGTAACTTTGTCCTACGAAAAATTGTGCAAATGCATCATTTTTTTCTCCCACAGGGAAAATGACGCCATTTTTCACTTCTTCATGTTTTGCCATCTTAATTCCTCCAATTAAATTTTCATTGGTTCTTGTGTAAATTAACTCCTACTACTATTTCTATTGCTATTCTTATTTTCCACTAAATACTGGGAAGAAGCTATGTTCACCATAATCCTTGATGAGCTCTATATTTTTTAATGTTTCCATATCATCATCGCTGATTGAAAAATCAAGTTCTGCATTATTTCTCATGTGTTCCGGATTTGCCGTCTTAGGAATCACTACAAGACCCAGCTGGATATCATAGCGCAAGCAAAGTTGAGCAACAGTTACTCCATATTTATCAGCTATCACTTTCACCTCTGCATTATCAAGAACTGCACCATGTGCAATTGGTGAATAAGCCTCTACCAGGATGTCATTCTTCTGGCAGAATTCAATTAATTCCATAGGAGTATTGCTTATATGTGC
Source organism: Terribacillus saccharophilus (assembly GCA_900110015.1). GTDB lineage: Bacteria > Bacillota > Bacilli > Bacillales > Amphibacillaceae > Terribacillus > Terribacillus saccharophilus. The sequence goes on from FOCD01000001.1 coordinate 690,915, forward strand.
CAATACTTGATTTACCATAGGTTTGATCTCACAGTTCGCAAGAATGTTCTCCACATCATCCTGCAAGAAGTTAGAAAGGCCAATTGCCTTCACCTTGCCTTTCTTATAAGCATCCTCCATTGCTTTCCAAGCTTCCTTATTTTCTTCAAAGTAGCGGTTATCATCACGGAATTCATCCCATGGCTGTGGACTGTGAATAATCAGCAAGTCAATATAATTAAGTTTCATCTTTTTTAAAGACTCATCAATGGACTGAGAAACTGCATCATAGGTTTTTGCTTCTGCAACAACCTTTGTTGTGATGAAAAGGTCTTCTCTTGTCACACCGCTAGACCGAATTCCTTCGCCTACACCGGCTTCATTCATATAAGCCTGAGCAGTATCAATATGACGATATCCCATAGATACCGCATCACGTACCGCCTGCACTGTCTGCGCGTCATCCAGGAGCCATGTACCAAGACCTAACTTCGGAATTTCGATACCATTTGATAATTTGTAAGTTTCGTTCATCATGATTCTACTCCTTTGTTATTCTTTAGATTTTGTCCGTTACCTTAATTCGTTTACGCTAGCTAATGCGTTTAATGTCCTTGGAAAGCCTATATATGGAAGGCAGTGAGTGATAGCAGCAATCAATGTCTCTTTGTCATTTCCTACATTCTTGTTTCCTTGCACATGTGCCTTCACTTGACCTTCTGCACCGCCCAATGCACTGATAATACACAGAGTTAACAATTCCCGCGTTTTCAGATCTAGCCCTTTCCGAGTATAGAAATCTCCGAAGCAGAAAGCGGAGAGATAATCTTGAATATGCTTTTGATCATCTGGGGCACTTTCCCGCATTTTTGCAATTACATCACCGAATATTTCTGATTGAACAGCAATTCCTTTTTCCAGACGGTTATCTTCATTGACTGTTTTTTGGCTCTCAATAGGTAACATGATATTTTTCGCTTGAAAGACATCATTGATTTCATTAATAGCATTTAGCGTTTTAGGGAATCCAATGTACGGCACACACTGATAAACAGCCTCTTTGATTTCAATTGGTGTTAGACCAATATTTAAAGCTGCATCTACATGTGCTTTTAGTTGAGGTAATGTTTGGTTGGTGGCAAGAACAACTAGAGTAATCAACTCCCGATGTTTGTCAATCAGGTTACCTTGATAAAAGACTTCCCCAAAAATAAAACGGCTTAGAATGTCCTGAAAATCAGGATCAGTAGCCTGCACAGCAGTTTCTCCTTCACCAAATAGCTGCTTGAACTTTACCTTGCTTTTCTCAATACGGTCCATAGCTGAACCTCCTAAATAATGCCGTATTTTATTACCTTTTATATTCGATATATTAATGCGCTCACAACCGTATATTGATACGATACCGCACATATGTGTATAATATAGAACGATTAAGAGTTTCATACAATAATCAAAACCCCTAAATCTGTGCGTTTTTGCACAAATTCACGCTAATTGTACGACAACTTCATGGAAGTCTGGTGATTATCAAAATGGCTAAAATAGATAGACGAGTACAGAAATCCCAAGATGCAATTAAAAATGCATTTATTGAACTCATGTCAGAAAAAAGCTTTGATCATATTACAATTCAAGATATTTCCGATAGAGCAAACGTCGGTCGAAGAACCATTTATGATCATTACATGGATAAATTTGACTTATTGGATAAGCTGATTGAAGAACATATCAACGAACTAAGGAAACTGTGCGAATCAGCTTCCGAACTGACTTTTGCAGAGGGTAACATGATTTGGTTTGAATACTTTGAACAGAATTATTCATTCTTTTCTACAATGCTATCTAGTAAAGGAGCACCTGCTTTTCGCAAGAGTTTTTTGGAATTCGTTGTAGAAGAATTGGATATCGACTTAGATCTTACTGAGGGGATTAATCAAGGATTAAGCAGAAACTTAGTACTGAGATTCTTTGGAGCAGCCATCGTAGAGATAGTAGAAGCTTGGATCACTAACGGATTATCTGAACCAGCTGATGTTGTCGCTAGGCAAATGGGTCAGTTGCTTGATAGGAATTTATAAATTCACTGGGTTTTTACTCTGCTCGATACATTAAGAGCAAATTTTTCCTAATTCACTTAATCCTCCCCCTTTTCAAAAATAGTCACTTTCACTATCTATTAACCGAGTTTTTAAAGTTAGTATCGTAGCTTGCCACACCCGAATAAAAGTTTGTGATAAGGGTAATATACCTGTATAAACTATTAATAAGGTGGGAGAAATGATGAAACAAGAAGAATTGGAAACATTAAGAGATCTAATTAAAGACGTAGACACAGCAATGCTGACTACAGTAACTGAGGAAGGTCTTGTATCTCGCCCAATGAAAACGCAAGAAGTAGAGTTTGATGGCGACTTATGGTTCTTCACTAAAAAAGAGACTGATAAATATAAAGAAATCTTACATGACAAAGATGTAAATGTGGCTTATGCAGGTAAATCCTACGTTTCTGTTCGCGGAAGAGCTGAAATCGTTGAAGATTTGAATAAGAAAAAAGAATTATGGAGCAAAACATATGAGAAGATCATGCAAACGTCTTATGATGACCCTACTGTTGTCTTGATTAAGGTTAAAGCGGAAGCAGCCGAATATTGGGATACAGGTAATTTTAAGAAACAGATCGCCTTCCTCTATAAGCGTATGAAAGGGCAAAGTTCTGAATCGACGGATGTTAACGAAACGATTGAGTTGAATAAATAATCCCATCATAAGAAGAGAGGCAGAGTTTTAACTAGAAACTCTGCCTCTCTTTTATCTTTCCGTTATTAGTTATATATTTTATTAGAAGACTCAGTAACAGAATGAATAATTATGTGTTTTGCTGAGACGATGATGATGTTTTCACTAACGTAACGTAGGCTATAACAGCAAGTATACTAGTCATAAAAATAGTTACACCAAAGGGAATTGCTGACTCTTCTCCAGCAATACCTACTAACGGAGAAGTGACAGCTCCTAATGCAAATTGAAGACTGCCTAATACAGCTGCTGCGCTGCCGGCAATGTGTCCTTGTGACTCCATGGCCAGTGTAAAGGATACTGGTGCGATTATGCCGATAGCTACTGCGAACAAGAAGATCGCAAGGAACAAAGCGATAAATGGTCCGTGAACTAGCACAACAACCAAGATGATAGCAGTCGTGATGAAAGCAAGCAGCAGTCCTATGCGGAAAATACGATGTTCCCCAATCTGCTCGGATAACCGTTTAACAAGCTGGGATCCTAAAATAATTCCCAATCCATTTAAGGCAAAAAGTACGGAAAATAGCTGAGGAGATATACCATACATATTTTGATAGATAAATGGAGTCCCAGATACGTAAGCGAACACTCCAGAAAATAGTATCCCATTGACAAGAGTGTAGCCCATAAAGCTCCGATTCCGAAACAAGGAACCGTAGTTATTTAAAAGCCCCTTGAAATTGCTTGGAACGCGTTGATCAACAGGCAAACTTTCTTTTATTCCCCATGTGGCTACGCCTGTTAGAATGAGTCCTAAAAGACCAAGAAAAATAAATACTCCAATCCATGAAGTAAACGTCGTTACCGCGCTGCCAGCAGTAGGAGAAATTAATGGAGCCACATTACTAATCATCGTTAGAAGTGCCATGAATTTGACCATTTCTACTCCACTGTAGCGATCACGAACAATTGCACGAGAAATAACTAGTCCTGCAGAAGCTACAAAACCTTGAAAGAAACGTAAAAAAATAAATATACCGATGTTCGGCGAAAACGCGCATGCTATTGATAGGATAAAATATAGCAGCATTGAGATAAGCAATGGCTTACGCCTACCATGAACATCACTTAAAGGCCCTGCAACGAGCTGTCCCAGACCTAACCCTAATAGACTAGCAGTCAGGCTCGCTTGAATTAAAGATGCCGTTGTACTGAAATCATTCATCATTTCAGGAAGCGAAGAAAGATACATATCTACAGTAAATGGCCCTAGTGCTGAGAATACTGCTAACAACAGTGCGGTTCTAAAAAAATTGTTTTCTGTCTTAAATTTCATGTAATCACAGCTCCTTTGCCACATCATCTTGCTCTCAAGAAGAAAATACCGCTGTTGCTTTCCCTGTTCCACTTGAATCCCCCATGATTACAACGACTTTGTCCTGAATAGTAGTCACACGCATTATCCCTTTTTAATGTTGTCTTTGACCTCTCTTATATATTTTAGATATCACTCATACATATAACAAATACTTATATCTTATATCTTGATATGCTTGCTAAGCATGCCTAATTGTATATACTAAGTAGCATCAGGAGGGATCAATATGGAATTAAGAGTTCTGCGTTATTTTCTTACAGTGGCACGAGAAGGAAGCATTACAAAAGCTGCAAACTTTCTGCACGTTACACAGCCAACCTTATCACGACAATTAAAAGACCTGGAAGAGGATTTAGGGAAGAAGTTATTTATCAGACGCAGTCACAGTATAGCCCTCACGAATGAAGGAATCCTCTTAAAAAAGAGAGCAGAAGAAATTATCTATATGACAGATAAATTAAAGACTGAATTCAGTTCCATGAAAGAAACAGTAAGTGGTGATGTTTATATAGGAGGCGGAGAAACAGACGCTATCAGGCATATTGCAAGGATAGTAAAGGAACTGCAGATAAGCTACCCTAATGTACGCTATCATCTTTATAGCGGAAACGAAGAAGACGTGACAGATCGGCTAGACAGAGGAATGCTGGATTTCGGGATTTTGATAGAACCCGCAGACCTTTCAAAGTATAATCATCTGAAAATTCCAGCCAAGGATCTTTGGGGAGTTGTTATGAGAAAAGATAGTCCTCTGGCTGAAAAAGCTACCATTCAAGCAGAAGATTTATTTTCCCTTCCGCTAATCTGTTCAAGACAGGTGATGAATCAGACTTATTCAAAGAATGAGTTTGCTGATTGGTTTGGTGAAAATCTGGATAAATTGAATGTTGTGACAACATATAATTTGGCATACAATGCTAGCATACTGGTGGAAGAAGGCATCGGTTATGCAATCACTCTTGATAAAATAGTAAATACATCAGAAGAAAGTAATCTTTGCTTTAAGCCTCTTGAGCCGAGACTTGAGTCCGGTCTAAACTTAGTTTGGAAAAAGCATCAGGTCTTTTCGGCCGCTTCTGATTTGTTCCTTCATGCTATACAAGCGAAATTTTCAAGCTGATCTATAGCCACAGGTGAAAATAGCTATAATCTAATTAATAAGTATGTCAATTACAAATAGTAAGTTATAATACCTTTTTAGCAAGACTTGGAGCATAAACAAAGAAGACTGAACACTAAGTTGTGCACAGTCCCCTTCGTTTATATTAGATATTCTTACAAAAATAGTCCTACAATTGTACCTGTCAGTATGGATCCCATCGTAGCCACTAGCAGAACCTTAAAGCCGACTTTAGCCAGAAGACTTGCCTGCTTTTGATCGATAGCTTGTACTGTTCCTAAGATCATTCCGATAGATGAGAAGTTTGCGAATGAAATCAAGTATGCTGAAACGATACCTACAGTTTTCGTAGACATGTCAGGTAGTATTTTGACGAAATCAGTAATTGCAACAAATTCATTGGCAGCTACTTTCGTTCCCATGACGGATCCTGCGTTAAGGATTTCCGAAGTCGGGATTCCCATAATAAATGCTACTGGAGCAAATACATAACCTATTAATTCCTGGAATGTCATTCCTACAATGCCATCTAAAATATAATTAACCATTGCAAGTAAAGCCATATAAGTAAGTAACATTGCTCCTACGATCAAAGCAGTTTTACCACCTAATATTGTACCGTTACCAATTGCTTCAAAGAATGATTTTTCATTATTCATCTCTTTTACATCTATCTCAAAGTCTTCTTCCTTTGTAACGGGAGCGACAATGGAAGATAAAATCAGACCAGAGAAAACGTTTAATGGCAAGGCCACTAGCACATATTCAGCTGGAATAAGCTGCAAATAAGCTCCAAGAGTCGAACAAGATACTGCTACAAGTGATGAACTAGCGACAATAAATAAACGGTTCGGACTAAGCTTGTGAATTTGCGACTTAACAGAAAGAATTGCAGTTGTATTACCGAAAATCATTGAATTTACGGCAACGAATGACTCAACCTTCGGAAGACCAGTTATTTTGGAAACAAAACCACCTATATACTTAATGGCGAATGATAGTATTCTGGTATAAGTTAAAATGGATAATAAAGCAGATACAAAAATAATCATCAAAAGAACGTCAAAGAAGAAATAACCCTTTGTAGATAAGTCACCCAATATGAATGCAATTCCTTCATGACCAAATGACAGTACTTTGGTAAATACATCTACAATTTTCTTGATGATCGTTCTGCCAATAGAAGTGTTCAGCAAGAACCAAGCTAGTATTAGCTGGACAACTAGCATGATACCAACAGCTCTATAATTGATATTCTTTTTATCATTTGACATTGCCCAGGCTACCGCAACTAAAACAAGTATTCCTAAAACCCCAATAATAATAGACAATTTCTTTTACCTCCAACTCTGCAAAACCACAACGGCAACAGTATTTTTTACTTAGCTTTGGATAATTTTAATAATTGTATAAGAAAGGCTGTGCCCTATCGCAACTTTTATTAAAATTTTTATTTATAAACGCGTGATTAATAATAAATCTGTTCTATAAAGTAACTTTTCGCTAAATATTTCATCTATTATTACATATATATCAAAGCATGATAACTCTTTTATTATTAGTTCTATTATTTACATTTTTCCTAAAATACTCTTAATTTATTTATTAAAATATTTCTATTAAATCTGAAAAAACAGTAAAAAGAAGCAGCTTTGAACTACGTGTTCAAGGCTACTTTCTTTTGTACTTTTTCAGTTCACCCCTTAGTATCGCGGTTCAATATCTTTCCATTTACCTTTCTTTATTTCCTTTAATTGGTACAATATATATAACGAAGGAAGGAATGAGTCTATGAAGAAGTTTAGTAAGATGTCGTATATGTACACTGTAGTGCTATCGCTTGTTTTAGTGCTTACTGGTTGTACAAACAACAATAACGAAGAAAGTTCTTCAGTAACCCCCACTGCTTCGGCAACTAATCAGCAAGAAGTTAAAGAAGATGATGAGGTTGCCGATACTGATGATAATTCAGATTCCGAGGCAGACTCAGAATCAACTGCAGCAGATAAATCAGAAGAAAATTCGACTGATGCATCAGAAACAGAAAAACTCAAGCACTCTTCTGAGGAAACTAATACTAATGAAAATTCAACAAATACATATAGCAAAGATGAACCATTAGCTGAATACTCCTCTGAGGAAATCGAATATGCACGAGTGTGGCTGCAGCTGGGACCAAACCAGCAGATTGATGGGTTGTATGTACGGCATATTCCAGCTGGCACAACACTAGAGCCAGATCATTTTCCCATTGTCAGCTATCCTGAAGATGTTGTTCAGCTTAGCGGGTCTCGCATAGTGGATGGATCTGTAACATATAGCAGTAATGGAGATGGCACGATCAATGTATACAACGTCCCCTTACCAGGACGTTGGTATGGTGGTTCACCCACTCCTCCAGAAGGTTTGGATGAGGAAACAATGAGAGAAGAATTAGAAGACATAATTAATAATACGGAGCTTGTTTACATTAATCCTGGAAACGATGACGCAGTCAAAAAGATCATTGAATTAATTAGTGAATAATTCGCTTTACCAATAGTGAGCTGCTATATGAACAGCTCACTATTGCTTATTCAAGCTTTTCATAAGGAGTGATGAAGATAGAATCAAACAATGTAATATATAAAGAAGTCCAAAAACCTAAGCAGCCTTTACTTTGGCTTATAGTATTATCTGTTGCTGCAATAATGTGGTACGGCCTCATTCGGCAAGTCATTTTAGGTCTTCCTTTTGGGAATAATCCAGCTTCAGATGCTATTTTAATATTGTTTTGGGTTATCTTTGGAATCGCATTTCCTCTAGTCATGCTTAAATGGACAAAGCTGATTATCGAAGTCCGAGAGGATGGTCTTTATATTCGCTATACACCTTTTCATTTACAATAAAAGAAGTTTTTGTATAAAGATATTAAACATTATAAACCTATCAATTACAGTCCATTAAAGCGATTTGGCGGCTGGGGGTTTCGTGTGAATTTCAAAGGAGAAACGGGTTATATAATGAGCGGGAAACAAGGTATAGAGTTAACTTTAAAATATGAAACAGTAGTGATTAGCACTATTAAATCTGAGGAAATTATAAAGGGAATGGATGCTGTTCAAAAAGATAGACTATAAAAGTTTCTTGCTTTGATTGTTAAAAGGAAAAACTAGTATTACTCTCGGATATTCATGTTCGGACATCTCTTTTTTAACTCACTAATAAATTCTTCTTTACACATTGGTGAAATCGTTACACTTCCCCAAAATGCCTGTTTGGAATAAATATCGATTGCGTCTCTCGCTGACAATATTCTATAGCCTGAGAAAATATTATTTGAAGAAGTAATCTTTGTAATATCTTCGTACAAAATACGGCTTTTGTATGGCCCCCCTTGAACTAATAAGAAGTCTTGATAGTAAACATACTTGATTGAAAATACTGACCACAAAATTACTCCTGCAGGGATTAAAAATGTGCTAGACAATAAAAGAAATTCGAACAAGTCTATTTTGTTAAAAAAGAAAAGCGGCCAAAATGAAGCTAGCGCCAGTAAAAGAATTACAATCAAGATGAAATTAACGAAAAAAATATCTATTTTCGAACGAAATACCATCTAAATCACCTCGCTTCTATAACACTACATACGAGTTCTGTTCTACAAGGTTTCACATCAGAAAAAAGCTGCCGGGAATACCCAGCAGCTTTTCTATACTATTCTCTATCCAATGCTCGCACCGCAGGGCCCTCAACAACTTCACCAACAGCTGTAAATCGAGATCCATGACAGGAACAATCCCATGTGTGATCCGCATTATTCCAAGAGACGGGACAGCCGTTATGCGTACAGGAAGCACTCATTTCGTGCAGCTCCCCTTTTTCATCCCGATAATAAGCCATTGTCTGGCCATCTTTCTCAAGAATAGCGCCTTTTCCATTCTGCAGATCATCTGGTTTCACAACTGGTTCATTGCTGATACGATTTACATCGTCCTCACCGATACTAACAGCTTCTGCTTCTTCCATCTCCCGGCCAATCTTATATAAGTCGGCAAATGCATTGTCTTTGCCATCAATAAGATCTGCAAGCAAGGTAGCTGCTGCAACGCCATTGGACAAGCCCCATTTACCGAAGCCGGTTGCTGTGTAAATTCCTGGCGCCTCGTCACTCACTTTCCCAACGAATGGGAGCTGATCGGTTGTCAGAAGATCATGACTGGACCAATGCTCATAGAGTTCCTCTACTCCGAATTGTTCTTCAGCAAATTGATAGATTTTTTCATACCGCTCAAGTACAGAGGAGCCGTCACCAGTCACATGTGCCTCACCACCGACTAGGACATAATGGTCTTCCCCTTTTTTCAAACTGCGGATCGACCGCTTCGGATTTTCAAAACTGATATACATACCGTCTGGATAAGGCTTTTTCGATTTGATTGCGATACCATATGAATTTTTCGGATTCATATTTGAGGAGAAGTATTTATCCTCCACTTGTAGAGGGAAATGTGTTGCACTGACAACATGGTTTGCTGTAATGGTATGTCCGTTCTCAGTATGAACAACAGGACGAGACTCCGTATCGAATGAGACAGCTAACGTCTGTTCGTAAATGCTTCCGCCTCGAAGCTCGATTTCTTTCAATAAGCCTGTTAAGTATTTCACCGGATGGAACTGGGCTTGCTGACGCATTACAGCAGCTGCTTTTATGGGGATATCTAACGGCATTGTATCTGCCAGATAACCATCGATATGGAGCTTGCGGTACGCCTCTACCTCTTTTTCGATTGTTTCCACGCCTTCGTCCAGCTGCGTGTAAACATAAGCCTCCTGCTCCTCAAATTCACAATCGATACCATGCTCGGCTGCTGTATCTTTCACATAATTGATTGCCTGCAGATTTGCTTGGAAATATTGCTTCGCTGTTTCCTCGCCATAGCGTTCAATCAAGCCATGATAAATAATATCGTGCTGCGCGGTCAGCTTGCTTGTCGTATACCCGGTTGTACCAGAGATCAACTCACGCCCTTCGATAAGTACAACGCTTCTTCCGCGCTTAGTCAGTTCGTATGCTGTCGTTATACCGGCGATTCCTGCCCCAATGACCAATACGTCCGTATCAAGATCTTTTTCCAGAGCTGGATAGGTCGGCATATCCGTTGAATTACGCCAGTATGATGATGGTTTCTGTGAAAATAGCTTTTTTGTTTGCTCCATAACTGCTAACCTCCTGGACTATTACCTTTTGGTTATACAGTATCCTGGATTAGCATCGGTCAAACTTTTTCCGGTAAAAGGGTAGCGAAAATTTGTACTGCTTGCTGCAGCTTCTGACGAGATGACGTGTCAGTCAAAGCCCGAAGCATACCCGTGTAATAACTTTCTAACTGCCCCGCGGCATTCTTCTGAAGTAGCGCCTCCTCTGACTGCCAGATTTCTTCGTAATGGCTATCCATAGCTGATGTATACACTTGCAGTATTTCAGCAAGAATCGGTTCCATCAGCTTGAGAAGTTCTTCTTTCAGCTTCTCTTTTCCGTTTTCTTGGAAAAAGACTTTTGGACTGCGATACAGTTTTTGTAATCGAGTAACTGCTCCTTGTTCAAAACGAAAATCTGTTTCTGGCAGCGCTGTTTCCGGAAGTTTCTGATCAGCAGGTGCTGCCAGAGATAACGCCTCGTTTACCGATTGAACGGCTTGTTCTAATCCACTCCTCCACCGCTCCATCTGCTCTCGGACTGTTCTGTCGACACGAATAGTAACTGCCCGGTATTCTTGTTCCAGCTGAATCTGGATTTGTTTCGCGAATTCAAGTATTTGCCGTGCTACTTCCTCTTTACCTGCTGCTCCACTGCTCTTAATTAGTGCTGGATTAAAGCATTGCTTAAACAAATCATTCGCTTCTAGCAGCTGTCTTTCTTTTACATAATGCAGCTGTTTTTCGATGCGCTGTATAATAGCTTGTTGAAACACAGGCTGTGTATATGTCCGTGCTTTGGCCAAAATTTCATCCTGTTCTTGCTTATACTGACGGACTTTCTGCAATTTCGCATTTTCATCCAAATCCATTGCATTGCTATACGTTTGCAGCTGTGCGTATTGCCTTTTCAATTCCCGCCTGGCGCCTTGAATAATGACTTCTGTTAGCTCGTTGCGGATAAAGTTATTAAGTTCTAGTTCCAGCTTGTTGAGCCCTGAATTCAATTTCCGGGAAGTCTCTTTCTCCTTCAAGCCAAGTAAGCTGCTTAACGCGAAGAGGCGCGGCTGTCTGATTTGGAAGTTTGCCAGATTGGCTGCTACATAGGAGGTAACATAGTTAACTTCTTCCTCATCCTTCGCCAAATCACTCGCATTAACGATAAAGAACATATTGTCTTTCTCCAACGCCCCTTTTACTTTGCCTAGTTGCTGGAGTACTTGTTCATCTGCTTTTGAAAATGCGTGATTATAGTACGTCACGAAAAGTATCGCATCAGCATGCTTCATGAATTGGAATGTCACATCTGTATGACGTGCATTGACGGAATCCGCTCCAGGAGTGTCAATTAATGTAACGCCTTGCTTAAGGAACTCATTTTCCAAATAAACGGTTATTTGTTCTATAAAGCAACTTAACGTCTCTTTCGTTACATGATCGCCGAACTCCTCGAACCGGATAATCTCTTCTGTACCAAGATTCGCGTGTACAACATTGTACCCCGTTTGAACCGCCTGCAGAAATGCTTGATGTCTTTTATCCTTAACTAGATCGGCTGGGTTTTCAGATAAGAAATCACTTAAAGTCAGCTGCAATCCTGTCAAACTTTCAATATCAGCCTCTATATGCTGGCGGGATTTCCATTTAACAAGCACAGTCTGATGAGGATGCTCTCTTGTAGCTTGCTTTAGCATATTGATTGATGCCGTAGTTGGATTCGGTGAAACCGGCAGTAAGTTTTCACCAAGCAATGCATTGGCAAATGAAGATTTACCAGCACTGAAAGCCCCAAAAAGCACTAATGTGTAATCTTGATGAATCAGTTTTTCTTTTCTATTCTTGATATCTTCTATTGCTGATTGAAATCCTTCGACACCATTGAGCGCAGATGCTGCTGTCTCTAATTGTTGCGCCATCTCTTCTGCGGACAGATTTGCAAATGATTTATGCTGTACAATTGGCTCTTCACGTGCTTCTGTTGTACCTTTTATTACAGGTTCCAACAAATTCAAGCTTTCTTTAAGCTCGTATCTATTCCTCATAGCCTGTCTTGCTTTTACGATAGTTTCTGGATCCGAATTACGGTCTGTCTGGTGAATTTGTTCTGTGAGTCTTTCGTAAGAATGCTGCAGCTGGTTGATTTTATTATCGACTTGTTCATTTTCAGCAGCTTTCTTCTTTTCCTGTTTTTCTAATTGTTCTGCTTGCTGGAAGGCAGTTTGAGTCGTTTGGATTGCTGCTTCTACAACTAAAAGGGCAGCTTTTTTGTAAGCCAGCTTGATATGATCCTCGACAGCAGCTGTATAGACCAATGTATATGTGCCATTTTTACTCGCTCCTGATTGAACATGCTGCTCCAGTAGATTTGTTGGTAGCTCTACCGAAAAATCCTGCAATAGTACTTGCACGGATTCTGTATACATATCATGCTTTCTAGCCCATTCGCTCAGCTTATCACGAATCCGCCAAACTAACTGCTTCTCGATTTGCTGATATATCAGCTCCTCTGTTTTAGCCCGTCGCTGTTCCCGTTCTTCTGCTGTCTTTCGTTTACTACCAAACAAACCTACTTTAAAGTCCGGAAAAGTGGATTCCAAATAAACTTCGGCTACTTCACGCACTTCAAAGGGCATCAGATTTGCATTTTTTAAAGTCTGCTGAATTGTTTCACGTCCGGCTTCTTCAGCAATTTTTTGTTTCTCTCGCCAATGGCTAGCTGCATCCGCAGCAGTATGATCCAATTGATGGCGCTGCTCCATCAATGCTGCTTCTTTTTCCGCTAATTCTTGTCTAACATCCTGCAAATAATAAGCAATCAAGCGTTGCTTTCCTCGCTCCAGTCCTGCTTTATGCAACTGTTCCTTATTTGTAAGCAGTTCTTGCATTTTTTCTTTCACAGCATACAGTTGATTATGCACATGGTCTTGTTCTTTCAATGTCGTATAATATACAGCTTCAGGGGTAATGTTCCACTGTTCAAATACATTTGTGACCCCGATTTGGAAATCAGTCCAAGAGAGTTCTTCTTCCCGATGCTTGTCAATTTGATTGATAATCAGATAAAATGGCTGTTTCTGTTCAGAAAGCTGCTGTAAAAAAAGCAGATTCACTTCTGACTGTACATGATTATAATCAGTCACATAAAACATACTGTCCACTAGATGCAGTGCTGACTCTGTCATCAAACGGTCTGCATCGTCACTCGCATCGATACCAGGGGTATCCATCAGTGCTATTTTGTCTGGGAGTACTGTCTGTTCATCTTGTATTTCGATTCTGCGAATATCTTTATTTCGACAATATGTATCCAATGTTTCCTTCCGGTACGGAGCTGGAAGTTCATATTTCGTTTCATCCGCTCCATAAGCGAACACTTTTGGCTGTCCACGCTGAATGGTAACGATATTAGCACTAGTCGGTATCGGACTGGCTGGAAGCACTTGATCACCAAGCAGTGCATTTATAAGCGAGCTTTTTCCGGCAGAGAAATGTCCTGTGAAGCAGATAAAAGCAGTTCCGTTCTCGGCTTTATCCACTAAATCAAGCACTTTTTTACTATATTGTATTGCGTTTTCCGTTTCGAAATATTGATATAATGCTGACAGACTGAACAATTCCGTTGTTTCTGCTGTTCTCCGCATAGATGGCCCCTCCTCTTATGTATGCGCATTCATATTTTTTATTATAAAACAGGAAAACCGCACTTACCATTGTAAATGCGGTTTTCTTTTTATTCTCCCATATAAGGAATGCGTACATCAGTGTCCAAATCACCTGTAAACTGACTGAATGACAGTTCTTCACCCTTGAGCCAGCTGCCGAAATCGACTTCTGTTGGCTGTTGGTTTCCGATAGCAAATTCCATTCTCAATTCTTTTGGTTTGTAGACAGATGTGTGGATTGTTCCTCCCCAATTGCGATACTGGTCTGAGAAAACATCATGTTGTGGATCGTTCAAAAGACTAAAACCCTCCGCTGCATTAATATTTTCTGTATAATGCTTGTGGATGTTATCAAATCGTCTTTTGCTGTCAACAAGATGATGACGGTTCTCTTTTGTCAGCACCTCAAAGTGGTTTGTACTAAAGCTTGCTTCTCTTACGGCGGTACCGCGTGGGCTGCCTTCTACCACACGACGGACGCCAGCTGCATCATTAATTACGTAGTTAAAGGAGTGGCGATGCGGCATTTCTGTCAGTTTTTCAATTGCTTCTTCTGTCGTCGAACACGTTTCCAGAATAATACGCGAAAGCATATTACAAATGAAGCCTTCCTCAGGGAATCTTTGGTGCACAAAGTTGTAGCCAATGGTCAAACCTTTTTCATTCATCCCATCTATGCGTCCAAGAATTCGCTGAGTAGGACCAATTGTAGCGAAATATTCTTGTTCTGATGGTTGGTACAAAAGGAAACGTCCTTCATATGTTTTTGGATGATAATCATAATTACGTGCAAGAAAGTCATTTCCAGCGACGATCGAACAGCCAGAGTTTATTCTCCACTCCTGCTGAAATCCACTGTAATCCATCAGCGTTTCATCGATGGAAAGGCCAAGTGCATCGCTTAGTCCAGTAAGCTCTTCATAAATGCCAGGATGATAGCTTCTGAACATACGGAAAGCATCGGCTGAATCAACCGTGAAACGGCGACGGTTCCGCTCTTTTTGTTTTTGCTGATATGCATATAACGGTGTATTTTTCAGGCGTTCTCCTTGCATGACGCCGAATTCATAATGTGATCCACGGTAAGTGAGAACATTGGAATGTATCTGTTTCATAGGCGGACCCTTCTTTTCTGCTTAGTATCCTCCTATTATCCATTACGATGCAGGGACGAGGGAAATGATATGCTTATCGTCATTTGATCTCACACACTGTAAGCTGAGGCGGATATGATTCAAGAATGCTCATGTATGTAACTGTAATTTCGTCTCCGTTTTCTATGGAATTAGGTATTGTAGCTTCATTCAGTAGATACCGCATTTCTTCAGTTTTATCAATGACATATTGCTTATCTTCCGTAATTTCCAGATACCCTGTCATTTCTTGCAAGCATTCATTTAGGTTTTGTTCCTGATTGCTGCAGCCTGTTATCAATACAACAAGAATAAGTAAACCCATAAGCCGGCGCATTTAGTTTTCACCAAATCGATTCGGTAAAGAACCTAAGTTGCACCAGTCACCATTCAGCTCTGATATACCAATAGAAAGCCACCCCAAAGGATACTCCTCCCAATCTTAAAAAACGTTTTTTAGTCAGATTGGGATTACTGTTGCTGCATTTAACTATTTAAATAGGATATCACCAATTCTAAATGTAAGTATATGTTAAGTGTTAACTACAAGCTCAATTAACGCTCCTTTTATTAAAATACACAAAAAAGAGACTGCATAGATTTTGCAGTCTCTTTTATTTAGATCAGCACCATGCTGCTCCAACGATAATAAGCAAAATAAACAAAACAACGATAAGCGCAAAACCTGCGCCGTAACTGTACCCTCCGTCGCTCATGAAAACACCTCCATATGTTATATGTGTAGTATATGAATAGCTCTAAACCCTTGTATGGTTATTAACCCATTTGTACTAAAGGATTCGGAGGAACTATTCAAATAAAAAAGCAGCTGATTAGGCAAACCCTTTTATTTGAAATAGCCCGGGGTAGATAAAGCTTTGCATTAACACTCAAGTTAAATGGTGTCCTTAAATGATATGTACATAGTACGGATAATGTTATTGTTATCCGCCAATTAATCCATTGAATAATAAGACACAGTTAAGGGTGTCTCTTAAAAAAATGGGTTGTTCCAATCTTATAAACCTCAGAATAATACCCAATCAGCAGAAACAGACAAACATAAAATATATCATCCTTGAACAACAGGAGGTGTAATTATGGGACATGGTAAAGGCTTTGCGTTAATCGTAGTATTGTTCATCCTTTTGATCATTGTCGGTGCATCTGGCAAGGGTTACGGTGGCAGCAGCTACTAATTTAATTGTTTTTCACTAATAATGCAGACAGGTCAAACGGCCTGTCTCCAACTTTAGTTTCTAAACCTGCTAGTTTGTACAAGATCCCCTTTGAACGAAATACATAAAAAAGACAACAAAAAGAAGCAGCTGCTCGCTGCTTCAATCTTCTTCACTATCATATGCGATGGTTATAATTTCTCCGGATTGTGCGTTGATAACAACTTCCGCTTCATCGTCAGCTGTTTTCAGCTCAAGCTCATAAACCGGAAGCCCATCTTCTTCATCAAACTCCGCATCGGTTACGCTGCCGCCAACTTCGTCAGTCGCAATTTTGATTGCTTCGTCCATCGAAATTTTCACTTCAGCCTGTGAAGCCTGCTTTTGTGAAGGAGCTGTCTGCTCTTTATCTGATTGCTGTTGATCATCTGCAGTTTTTTTGTTTTCATCCTGCTGCTGATCATCACCAGATGCTTGACTTTGATCCGTATTCGGTGAAGTTACTTGTCTGTTACTTTCTTTTAAACTGATTACTTCCCCGGTATTTCCGTTCAACGACAAATCATAGAGTTTCTCTCCATTTTCCAAATCAATATCATATCTCGGTTCGCTTCCGCTGCGATCCAATTCAATTTCGGTTACGGTTGCATTGTATTGTTTTTCCGCTTGTTGACGTGCCTGCTCGATTGTCATCTCAGGTTCTCCGGCTGATGCCTGCATCTGATAAATACCAAAAACAGCAACTATAAGCACGACAACTGCAGCAGGTATAATCCACTTTTTCTTCACATCTATCGCCTCCAGCTATGATCTATAGCCAGTATATAACGTCATTATTAAAAGAATAGTAAGTACTTTATTAGAATTTCATGAGAAGTTAAATCGGCAGCCGTACAGTGAACGTCGATCCCTCACCTAAAACGCTAGTCACATCGATCTTTCCATCATGCAGTTCCACAAGTTGTTTAGCAATGGCAAGACCAAGGCCGCTGCCGCCTTTCTCTCGTGTACGCGCTTTATCCACCCGGTAAAATCGATCAAAAATACGCCGCTGATCTTTCTCATCGAGCCCTTCTCCATAATCAGTAACACTCAGGATGGCTTCATTTTGGTCAGCTTTAACAGCAATCTCAATCAGATCGTCACTATATTTGATGCTATTGCTTAGTAATATATAGACAACCTGCTTCAGCATATTGCTATCAGCCATAACAGATAAACCACGCTCCATGCGGACAATGATTTCTCTTTGGTATGCCGTTTCCATTGCTGCTGCACAGTTTTCTGCTATATTGCCAAGGTCGACAGGTTCTTTTTGCAGCAATTCCGGGTCATCTTTTGCTAAGATTAGCAGCTGATCGACTAAAGCCTGCATCCGTTCAGTTTCACTATGAATAGCTTGTACTGCTTCCTGCTGCACAGCAGGATCATCAGCACCCCAGCGATCCAACAGTTTGCTGTAGCTCTTGATAATACTGATTGGTGTCTTCAGTTCATGCGAAGCATCAGATACGAATTGCTGCTGCTTTGTAAAGTTCTCTTCCAATTGATCGACCATTTCATTAAACGTTTCGCTTAGAGCATGCAATTCGTCATGACTTCTGTTTTCAGTTTCCATACGCTTCCACTTCCCGCTCTTGCGGATGGCCTGCATGGTCGATGTCAAAGCCAGAATTGGCCTTAGCAGGAAGCTGCCCAGCAGTCTGCCTCCGAGTATCGATGGAATCAAAATGATCAATCCCGCTATCGTCAGACAATATTTGAGCACTTGCAGTGTCTGCTCTAGGCTGACTAGCTCTTCTGCAACTTGCATCGTATAAATGCCATTATCTCGGATAACAGGAATTGACACCTCTGCATACCAGCTGCCGTTATGATAATACGTTTGATCCTGCTCCTGTGATGTGTACGTAAATGGCAGCTCACGATACTTTTCCGCTCTCGTGATTACGCCCTCACTTTGCCCGTCGGATCCTATAAAACGTACAAGTCCTTCAGTTGGCAAATCTGCTTGAAACAAGCTAGTACGTGACGTATCCTTCCAGTCGACAGTGGCGGCAGTCTCAGCCAAGGCACGCCCTTGTTCATGCAACCGATCAACACTATTATGCAAACTCACTTCGCGGAACAGAAAGTAAATGGACATATTCACTATCAGCAACAGGATCACCAGTGTAACAATTATGTATAGTTGGATCCTTGTCCGCAGCTTCACTTTTCTTCATCCTTGATCGTATATCCGACACCTCGGACTGTCTTGATTAGTTTGCGCTTTTCACCTGTATCGATCTTTTTCCTTAGATAGCGAATATATACATCGACCACATTCGTGTCACCGGCATATTGGAATCCCCATACTCTCTCAAGCAGCTGATCACGTGTCAGAACCTGCTTTTCATGCTTCATAAGGAACAGTAGCAAATCATATTCCCGCGGTGTTAGCTCTATTTCCTTTTTACTGCGGATAACGGTCCTAGTCTTTTCATCGAGTGTTAAATCACCGACCTGCAGCAGCGGATCTTGTACTGCTGCAGCTGTAACAGTATGGCGCAGATGTGCACGTATGCGTGCCAATAACTCTTCGATTTCGAATGGCTTCGTCATATAGTCTGTCGCACCTAGATCAAAGCCGCTCACCTTGTCAGGCACTGCATCTCTTGCAGTCAGCAGCATTACAGGTACGTGCGCATCCTGCTTTCGGATACGACGAAGCAGTTCCATACCGCTCAGTGATGGCAGCATCACATCAAGTAAGATAAGTTGATAGGAATTTGCATAGAATGCCTCTAGTGCATCTAAACCGTCGTATTTTACATCCACAGCAAAACCCTCATGCTCAAGCTCAAGCTGCAGCAGCCTTGCCATTTTCTTTTCATCTTCCACTACTAGGATTGTCGTTTGCTCCATAGGCTCTGCTCCTTTTCCTTATGTCGCTTTGATTTCTCGGTAACTGCCTCCAAAATAAAGTACTGGATCACCGTCACGCAGCACCAAGTCTTCCACTTCTCCAATCAGGATAACATGATCACCAGCTACAACTTTATCCACTACCTTACATGCTAGATTAACAAGGGCACCGTCAACAACGGGAACTTCTTGTAGCTTTGTGATCGGCACAGGATTCTCCTGCTCTTTCTGCTTGGCGAACACCATGCTGACATCTTTTTGTTCATCTTTTAAGACACTTACTCCGAATGTAGGATTAGTTTGCAAAATATCATATAGTGACGCTTTTTTATCGATTGATATAGCAATAAGTTTCGGCTCCAGTGATACTGACATAAAAGCGTTCACTGTCATCCCTTTTATCTCTCCAGCAACCTCGGTTGTAACAATTGTAATGCCTGTTGCAAATTTCCCCATTGCATCTCTAAACGTTCGATTATCCATTCTGCTCCCCCGTTCATTTTGCTATACGTAAAACTATACCATGTAAAATGCGTCGCCTGTCAATTATTCTATCCTTGCCAAGTCCGTATTGTGCAGATAAAAAAGAAAAAAGAGAGGCTATCAGCCCCTCTAGTTTACATAATAATATTATTGTTCACTTAAGATTTATTCTCTGGAAATGCAATGTCGTATATTGCTTCCGGATACGTGGCGATAACTTCTCCGTGACTATCTGTATCCAATACATAAGAACCATTGCTATAGCGATCATTTGCATTCAGACTCATCGGCTCAAGAATATGATCTTGTTTATCCTTCGTCACCATATGAATCGTCGCAGTTTGTTCCAATACGTAGAAACCAACAATTCGATGCGGATTCTTTTTCAGCTCACGGAGCATAACAACACCGCGTTTCGCTCTGCCAGATGGTTCAAATTCCTTCAGTTTCATCCGTTTTGCTGAACCTCTATGCGTAATGACAACAACACTTGGCGAATGTTTCAGTTCGAATGCTTGGGCACCAACAATATATTCGCCCTCTTTCAGCTGCATACCTTTGACGCCTGCTGCACGTATTCCAATCGGGCTGACTTCTTCTTCAGTAAACCATAAACCATATCCTGAATTAGTTGCCATGAATAGCTGCTTGTTTCCATCTGTCAGGGCCACATGACAAACTTCGTCGCCGGCTTTTAGATTGATGGCAGTTAATGATTTGTTAGCTCTTGTTGCTTCATAAAGCTGGAGCTCACTTCGTTTCACAGAACCATTTTTAGTGAAGAAAACAAGGTAGCCGCCCTGTTTGAAATCACGTACCGGAATGCTGGCAATTACTTTCTCATCTTTATCCATACTCACGATATTAGCTAAATGCTGCCCTTGATCCTTCCAGCGGATATCCGGCAGCTCATGCACAGGCATGAAACTAAACTTCCCTTTATTCGTGAAGACGAGAAGCTTATCAGTCGTATTGATTTCCTGCATACCGATCAAGTGATCTTCTTCCTTGATCGCCAAATCCTCACCATTGGAAGCTTGATAGGAACGAAGGCTTGTCCGTTTGATATACCCGTCATGCGTAACAGTGACAAGAACTTCCTCTGACGCAACCATTACTTCCAGATTGATTTTCAGTTCTTCGATTTCATCCTCGATCTCTGAGCGTCGATCTGTATGATAAGTCTTCTTGATAGTCCGAAGATCTTGCTTGATTACTTTCAACAATGTTTTTTCGTTCTTCAGAATATCCTCAAGCTTTTGAATCTGCTCATCCAGCTCCTGCGCTTCACGCTGCAATGCTGTAATGTCCGTATTTGTCAGACGATATAGCTGCAAGTTTACGATTGCCTCTGCCTGTGCTTCAGTGAAGCCGTAAGCAGCCTCGATCCGCTGCTTTGCATCAGCTTTGTCCTTCGATGCACGGATGGTTGCAATCAATTCGTCGAGAATAGAAATTGCTTTGATCAATCCCTCAACGATATGCTTGCGGTCTTTCGCTTTCTGCAGAGCATATGCAGATTGTCGCGTGACGACTTCTTTTTGGTGGCCAATATAAGCATCAAGCAGGCTCGCCAATCCTAACAGCTGTGGCGTTCTATCCTTGATTGCCACCATATTGAAGTTATAAGCGATCTGCAAATCGGTATTTTTGTATAGATAATGCAGAATACCTTGAGCATCTGCTTCTTTTTTAAGTTCAACTACGATTCGCATTCCGGTACGGTCCGTTTCGTCCCGAACCTCGGCGACACCCTCGACTTTCCGGTCTAGACGCAGCTCGTCCATCCGCTTTACGAGATTCGCTTTATTCACTTCATAAGGAATTTCATCGATAACTATTTGTTGTTTACCGCCTTTAAGATCCTCGATGCTCGTTTTTCCTCGAACAATGATCTTGCCTTTACCGGTTTCATACGCCTTTTTGATTCCATCTACACCCTGAATAATACCGCCTGTTGGGAAATCCGGACCTTTCATAACGGTCATCAATTCATCTACTGTTGCATTCGGCTTATCCATGCGCATGATAACAGCATCGATAACCTCGCCTAGATGATGTGGTGGAATTTCTGTCGCATAACCAGCGGAAATCCCTGTTGAACCATTAACGAGCAAGTTAGGGAACTTAGCAGGAAGAACAGTAGGTTCCGCGTTCGTATCATCAAAGTTCGGAACAAAGTCGACTGTTTCCTTATCGATGTCGCGCAACAATTCAGAAGCGATGTGGGACAGCCTTGTTTCTGTATAACGCATCGCAGCCGGCGGGTCACCATCGACACTACCATTATTTCCATGCATCTCAATAAGCACGTTACGAACTTTCCATGTTTGGCTGAGTCGAACCATTGCTTCATAAACCGAACTATCTCCGTGCGGGTGGAAGTTACCGATTACCGCACCGACAGTCTTGGCAGCCTTCCGAAACGGTTTATCATGTGTGTTTCGCTCATCAAACATTGCGTATAAAATCCGGCGCTGCACCGGTTTCAAACCATCTCTGGCATCCGGCAGCGCCCGGTCTTGAATAATATATTTACTGTATCTGCCGAATCGGTCTCCGATGACTTCCTCCAATGGCAGATCCAAATAGTTTTCCAAAAGAAATCCCCCTTAGTTGTGCAGCTTGTCGTTTTCGAGGATATTCCCGTCTTCTTCCATACCGAAAGCGACATTACTCTCAATCCATTTACGACGTGGCTCTACTTTGTCGCCCATCAGTGTCGTGATACGACGTTCAGCACGAGCAAAGTCCTCGATCGTAACACGGATGAGTGTACGAGTGCCAGGATCCATTGTCGTTTCCCAAAGCTGATCGGCATTCATTTCACCGAGTCCTTTGTAACGCTGGATCGTATAGCCATTTTTCAATTCCTGGACGATTTCACGCATCTCTTCATCGCTCCAAGCATAGCGGATTACTTCTTTTTTTCCTTTACCCTTTGAAACCTTGTATAAAGGCGGAAGGGCAAGGAATACTTTTCCAGCTTCAATCAATTCCTTCATGTATCGGTAGAAGAAAGTGAGCAGCAGGATTTGTATGTGTGCACCATCTGTATCAGCATCAGTCATGATGACAACCTTGTCATACTGCACATCCTCTAAGTCGAATTCAGCTCCAACACCAGCACCTATTGTATGAATGATCGTTGATATTTCCTCATTTTTCATTACATCCTGCAATTTGGCTTTTTCTGTATTGATAACTTTACCGCGAAGTGGCAGGACAGCCTGGAACTTACGATCACGCCCCTGCTTGGCAGAACCACCAGCAGAATCACCCTCTACCAAATACAATTCATTTTTTTGAGGGTTACGGGATTGAGCTGGTGTAAGCTTTCCGCTCAATAACGTATCCTTGCGTTTTTTCTTCTTACCACTGCGGGCATCTTCCCGAGCCTTACGAGCCGCTTCGCGTGCTTCTTTAGCCCGAATTGCCTTCTTCACGAGCATAATGGAGATGTCGGGATTTTCGGAAAGGAAATAAGAAAGCTTCTCCGACACGAGTGCATCGACTGCAGAGCGCGCATCAGAAGTACCAAGCTTGCTCTTCGTCTGTCCCTCGAATTGAAGCAGTGATTCTGGAATACGAACACTGACAATCGCAGTCAGCCCTTCCCGGATATCAGTTCCTTCCAGATTCTTATCTTTTTCTTTTAAAAGGTTGTTACGGCGAGCATATTCGTTGAATACACGTGTCATACCTGATTTAGCGCCTGCTTCGTGGGTTCCGCCGTCTTTTGTACGGACGTTGTTGACGAAGCTGAGCATTGTTTCGGTATAGCCGTCATTAAATTGGAATGCGAAGAAGACCTCAATATCTTGCTGTTCGCCTTCGAAGGCAACGACAGGATGTAGAGTATCTTTCTCCTCATTCAAATAGTCGACAAAGGATTGCAGTCCATCGGGATAAAGATAAGTCTCTTCCTTATCGCTGCGCTTATCTACAATATGGAACGCCACTCCCTTTAGCAAGAAAGCCGCTTCACGCAGACGCTCAGCAAGCGTATCAAAATTGTAGCTAGTTACAGAGAACATGGTCGGATCCGGTTTAAAGTGGATGCTGGTTCCTGTTTTCTTTGTTTTCCCTTGTTTCACAAGTGAAGTAGCAGGTTTTCCTCCTTGCTCAAAGCGTTGTGTATACATATTTCCATCACGATGGATCGTGACTTCGAGCCACTCGGAAAGTGCGTTAACGACCGATGCACCAACACCATGCAATCCTCCACTAGTTGAATAGCCGCCCTGGCCGAACTTTCCTCCGGCATGCAGCACAGTGAAAATGACCTCTGGAGTGGGTCTACCGGTAGCATGCATACCCGTCGGCATACCGCGGCCAAAATCCTCAACAGAAATACTGTTGTCTTCATGAATGGTCACATTGATTTTGTCACCATGGCCTGCCAGTGCCTCGTCCACGCTATTATCGACAATTTCAAAAACTAAATGATGTAATCCCCGGCTGTCAGTACTACCGATATACATGCCGGGACGTTTTCTGACTGCTTCAAGTCCTTCAAGCACTTGAATAGAGTCATCTGAGTAATGCGATGCTTGCTTTACCAATGCCACATCGGCTCCCTTCTTCATACAAAAAAACTGTTTCCAAGTCATTATTCCGTCATTATCATTGGAAAACGACAGTACGCTATGTTTATCATAACGCAAACATATGTTTGTGTAAACTAGCCCCCATGCTTAGCAGAGTCCAGTGTATGCCTAATTAAAAGTAGCAGAATAATGCCGGTCAATCAATCCACATTTTGGGATTTCACATAATTCCTCGTCTGCTAGAGGCGATTTTCGCTACATTTTTAGCCATTTTGCATGCTTTCTTATAAAAATTTCCGAAAAATAGCTTCTAGTACAAGATGGGGAAGAATTTGATAAATATGATGATAAGCTAAGTGATATATCATTATAGTTTTGCCGCAAAGGCATTTCTCACTATGCTATTTCTTATTCTTAACTTCCTATATATGTATACCTGCCATTAGGCAGGCAGAATATCATGTTCCACAAAATGTCTGAAACGGTTCTTCTGGTTTTTGCGGGTCTTCTGTATATTTTGGATCGATTGACGCATCCGTGTAAGGATCGGAAACAATCTCACAAAGACGATTGAACAGTGTGTAATCGCCGCCTCCAGCAGCTTCTAATGCTTCTTCCACCAAGTGATTTCGGGGGATCACATTGGGATTGGAATTTCGCATCATTTCACGTGCAGCTTTACTTCCATCTAAAGCAATTCGATCTTCCCAGCGTTCTTTCCAAGAACGGAAGCCATCTACTTGGTCCATTGAAGCGGTATCCCCTGTTGTCAATGCGCGAAATGTGTTCGTGTAATCCACTTCTGCTTGTTCCATCCACTTCAGCAAATCCTCAACCAGGGCTTCATCGCCATCTTTCACATTTACTATACCGATCTTCCGGTACATAATATCTAGCCATGCTTTTCTGTATAAACGCGGAAATTCACGTAAAATATCCTCAGCTTTTTTTACAGCTTTTTCTGGTACTTCATCGAATAGCGGAAGCACTGCTTCTGCAAAACGAGCTAAATTCCAGGCTGCAATCGGTGGTTGATTGGCGTATGCATAACGCCCCTGTAGATCAATTGAGCTGTATACGGTCATCGGTTCATACGTATCCAGGAAGGCACACGGTCCATAATCAATCGTTTCTCCGCTGATTGTCATATTATCCGTATTCATCACGCCATGAATAAACCCTACACTAACCCACTTTGCAAGCAGTGCAGCCTGGCGCTCCACAACTGCTTGGAAAAATCGCACATAGGTATCCGGCTGATTTGCAATCTCGGGATAATGACGCTGTATGCTGTAATCTGCCAAAGCTTTCAGCTCAAGCTCTGAACAAAATCTTCTAGCATATTCGAACGTTCCAACGCGAATATGACTTGCAGCAATCCTGGTAAGCACTGCACCAGGCAATTCAGTTTCCCGGTAGATAGGTTCACCTGTTGCAACGACAGCCAAGCTGCGTGTTGTCGGGATACCAAGACCGTGCATCGCTTCACTGATCACATACTCCCGCAGCATCGGACCAAGTGCAGCACGACCGTCGCCTCCTCTGGAATAAGGCGTACGTCCAGCGCCTTTAAGCTGGATATCTACTTTCTCCCCTGACTTGTTTTGCCATTCACCAAGAAGGATAGCCCGTCCGTCGCCAAGCATGGTGAAATTGCCGAACTGGTGACCGGCATATGCTTGCGCAATCGGACTTGCTCCTTCAGGAAAAGTGCTGCCCCCCAGCGTAACGAGTACACCTTCCTGTTTGATTCCTAGATGCGCTGCTAGCTTTTCGTTCCATTTCACCATCTGCGGTTCATTGACCGGATTAGGTTCCATGCGAGTGTAAAAAGTTTCAGGCAATGTCGCGTAGGAGCTTTGCAATTTACCATCTAAGTCCATGTTTATTCCTCCTCTTATCGTCTGCATTAGTTCTAGTATACGCTAATGATACAAGAACCCCATCTGCTAGAAGCAGATGGGGTAAAGTCAATTGCGTGTAGGTCCGACAAGCACACTATGAGCGACCTTGATGCATAGATCCATCAAGACCGTAAAGCCTTCCTGTTCTAAATAAGAGGCCGCTCCTTCATCATAGACACCTTGCTGGGTCCAGAATATACGGGCATTCGTCTTGCTTGCTTCTCTTGCCAAATCCGGCAGAAATTCTGACCGACGAAAAACATTGATAATATCAATTTTATCAGGTACATCAGCCAAACTTGGATAAGCTTTCTCGCCAAGAACTTCGGTCACGTACGGATTAACGGGGATAATCTTATAGCCAGCCTGCTGCATCGCACGTGATACACCATAAGACGTGCGAGTCGGGGAATCTGACAACCCCACTACCGCAATCGTCTTCGCATTGACTAGTATCTCACGAATCTGTTCATTATCTGGATTTTGAAATGTCATTTTTCATGCCCCTTTTCTAGAGTAAACCTTCCTGTTCAAGGAATTCTCTTGCTACATCCTCTGGCTGTTTATCTTCGAAATCGACTTGATAATTCATCTCTGTCATTTGCTCATCTGTTATCTTACCCGCTAGCTGTCCCAATATGTCAGCAAGCTCTGGGTATTCATCAAGTGTCTCCTGACGCATTAGCGGAGCGCCTTGGTATGGCGGGAACAGATTTTCTGGATCGTCCAACGTGACAAGATCCAAATCTCTAATATAACTGTCTGTCGAATAGGCATCGATAATATCTACATCATTCGCTTCGACAGCTTGTTTGCGTATACCAGGATCCAATGTAGTCAGATCACCAAACTCGACTCCATAAAGGTCTTGTATACCTAAATAACCGTCTTCCCTGTCACTGAATTCTAATGTGAAACCAGCCGTCATCTCATCATCCATTTTGCGGAGGTCCGCAATGGTCTGTAAGTCGTTTTCTTCTGCGAATGAACGCTTCACCGCAAGTGTATACGTATTATTGTACGCCATCGGCTCCAGATATACCATGTCGAACGTTTCACTCATAGCTTCCTTCGCCTGCTCGTATACTTCCTGACCGTCATTACTTTCTGCTTGCTCACCAGCTAGTGTTACTAATGCAGTGCCGCTGAATTCCGGATAAATATCAATACTGCCGCTTTTCAATGCCTCAAACAGGAAATCTGTTTTCCCGAGATTCGGCTCTAATTCTACCTTCAAATCAGATTGATCCTCGATAAGGAGCTTATACATATTGATTAGAATGTTAGGCTCTGCATTCAGTTTTCCAGCGATTACAAGATCAGGCTGATTATCTTTAGCAACCACAAACGGTGTAACGACACCGATTATAGCTACGAGAAGCAAAACAACCAATGATTTAAAGCCAAACTTTCGGCTCGTTCGCTCGAAGATTCGTATAACCAAATCCAGCAAAATAGCAAGTAAAGCTGCCGGAATCGCACCAAGCAAGATGAGATTTACATCACCGCCACGATCAATTCCTAAAAGAATCAGTTCTCCGAGACCGCCGGCACCGATCAAAGCAGCAATAGTAGTAGTACCAACAATCATAACCATCGCAGTCCGTATACCCGCCATGATGATTGGCATCGCGAGTGGAAGCTCTACTTTCCGCAGACGACGGAAACTGTTCATTCCCATTCCTGTAGCTGCTTCTTTTAAAGCCGGATCAACTTCGGCGATACCGGTATATGTATTGCGGAGGATCGGAAGAAGTGCATAAATGATAAGTGCCACAACTGCAGGCTTCGTCCCGATACCTATCAATGGAATCAAGAAGGCCAAAATAGCGAGACTAGGGATTGTCTGCAAAACTGCCGCTACTGCTATAATCGGTTCTGCCAGCTTTTTGGAGCGGCTCAGCAGGAGACCAAGAGGTACTGCAATTGCTATACTGATAAGCAAAGCAATGATAGATATTTGAAGGTGTTCACCTAATGCTGACCAAAAGGAATCACTTCGCTGCTCGAATACGTTTAAGAATTCGCTCATTGTGTGACCACCCCATTCTTGACTTCGGTCTTACTCGCTAAATAAGTCAATAGCTCTTGTTGCGTAAGTGTACCGATTAGTTCATTGTTCTTAGTGACAGGAAGGATGCTAGTACCGGTATTTTCAAACACACTTACTGCTTCCAATACATTCATGTCATTCGGAATTTCTATCACATTTTGCTGTTTGCCATGCTCCACTGCACACAATACTTGTCCGTCATCAGTTGAAAGAATATAAGCTAGCTCCGAGTCAAAATTTCCTTCTTCGTATGCTGTTTGTGTCAGAATACGCGAAACTGTTTGGGAAGCTACAATATCTACCGCGGTCTGCCAAGGTGATTTTTTATCTCCTATAAAGTTGCGGACGAAGGAATCACGCGGCTCAAGTATTAGTTTTTGCGGTGTGTCCACTTGGATGATCTCACCAGCATTCATAAGACAGATTCGATCACCTAACGCTGTTGCTTCATCAATATCATGCGTTACGAAAACAATCGTCTTTTTAATCTGCTTCTGTAATTTACGTATATCTTTTTGCAGTCCTTCTCTGCTGATTGGATCCAATGCACTGAAAGGCTCATCCATCAGCAAAATTTGCGGATCCGCAGCTAGGGCTCGAATCACTCCGACTCGCTGCTGCTGGCCACCGGATAATTCAGAAGGCTTCTTTTTCATATAGATGGATGGCTCCATTCCCACCATTTGCATCAGTTCTTTTGCACGATCGTGAATTTCTTTTTTCTTCCACTTTTTCATTTCTGGAACAACAGCAATGTTCTCCTCTACAGTCATATGTGGAAATAAAGCAATCTGCTGCAGAACATAGCCGATATTCCAACGTAGTTCGTGTATGTTGTATTCTTTCAATTGTTTTCCGTTTATGTATATATCGCCTTCTGTAGGTTCAACAAGCCGGTTAATCATTTTCATCGTCGTTGTTTTGCCGCAGCCGCTTGGACCAATGAGTGTGAGAAGTTCGCCCTCCTTTATCTTTAAATTAAAATTTTTGATAGCCTCAGTTCCATCGGGGTAAGTCTTTTGTACGCCTTTGAATTCAATCATACCTTCACCTCGTATTATGTACTAAGTGTTCTCATACCCTTGCACCTAGGGATTTAATCCTATAGTATGTAAAAAGTTATGCCCATCCATGATACTTCGTGCTAAAATGGATAAGCAAGTAATAGGAACGTTTCGTTGTTAAAGGAGAATGTATATGGAATACGTGTTATTCATCCTGCTCGCCTATGTGATCGGTTCAATTCCATCTGCCCTGATTGTCGGCAAAGTAGGCTATAATATAGATGTAAGAGAGCATGGAAGCGGTAATCTTGGTGCGACAAACACATTCCGGATTCTCGGTAAAAAAGCCGGAACAATTGTTTTGATTGCAGACATCTTAAAAGGAACAATCGCTACAATATTGCCTGTTCTGTTCGGGTTCGATTTATATCTGCTCGTCATCGGTCTTGGAGCGGTCATCGGACACGTTTATCCGGTATTTGCTCGTTTCAAAGGTGGAAAGGCTGTCGCGACTTCAGCTGGAATTATATTGGGCGTAAATGCACTGCTTTTCGCCATTATTATTGCAAGTTTCGTCATCGTGCTGCTTGTCAGCAAATATGTATCTCTTGCTTCCATGACAGCAGGCGTTGTCGGCGTTGTTGTCTCGATCTTTATCGCACAGGATATCGTTCTTACTATCGTTCTCGGATTGCTGGCTATCTTTATCCTCTATAAGCATAGACAGAATATAGTCCGGATCATCAGACGTGAAGAACCGAAAGCGTCCTTCCTCGTGAAAAACAATTCCAGGTAAGCGGGATTGTTTTTTTTCATTTTCCCGGGAATTACTCGGTTCAGACAATTGAATTACGAGCTTAGCATCGGGTATACTTTAAGCTAGTCCATGCGACTTTGAAAGGAGTACAATTATGCAACACCTACACACACCAACTAGAAAAGAGCTGCCATCAAAGGCAGAACGTCACAAATTGTTCGGCTCCGTTGAGCCAGGCAAGAAGACGAAACCAGAAAACAAAGCCGATATGGCTGACTTACAAAATACGAAAAAGAACTTTCTTTTCCATATAGATGCAGTCGGCATTGCGAAAGTAAAACATCCGATCCAAGTGATCAGCAATACGCGTCCTGCTATGCAGACGACAATTGGAACGTTCGAATTTACCTCCAGCATTCAGCAAGATAGCAAAGGTACAAATATGAGCCGATTTACTGAACAGCTGGATTTGTATCATAAGAATGGATTTACTGTGTCAGTTAAAAGCTTACAGACATTCGTTGCTGAGCTTGCAGACCGCTTAAAACAAGAGGATGCACGTGTGAAAGTAACATTTCCATGGTTCTTTGAGCGAAGCGGCCCTGCTTCGGGGATGACTGGATTAAATCATGCTGACGCTACGCTTGAAGTAGCATATGACAAACATACCGGCTTCCGCACGACTGCTAAGCTTTCCGGCACAGTGACAACACTATGTCCTTGCTCTAAAGAAATCAGCGAATACAGCGCACATAATCAGCGTGGTATCGTGTCAATGGAAGTGCAGCTGACAGATGCGTTTGATGAAGACGTTCGTGACTGGAAAGAAGACTTGCTCGAAGCTGCCGAAAGCAATGCGAGCGCACGAATTCACCCTGTTCTAAAGCGTCCGGATGAGAAGATGGTTACGGAAACTGCCTACGAAAACCCTCGTTTTGTTGAGGATATGGTCCGTCTTGTTGCAGCTGATTTGTATGAGCTGAACTATGTGGAGAAATTCACTGTATCATGCAATAACGAAGAATCCATCCACCTGCATGATGCTGTAGCCACATTAAGCTACGACAAACGCGACGAAGAGGAGTAAGCAGATGGACAAGGTATTTTTAGCCTTGATCCGTTTCTATCGCCGATTTATCAGCCCTGTAACGCCGCCATCGTGCCGTTTTTATCCGACATGTTCCCAATACGGACTCGAGGCAATTAAGCGGTACGGTGCATGGAAAGGCGGCTGGCTCACCATTAAGCGTATTGCTAAATGCCAGCCTTTTCACCGGGGTGGTTTTGATCCAGTACCAGGTACAACGTGTGAGCACCATCATGAAAAAAAGCAGTAATCCCAAAAGGATTACTGCTTTTTATTTTGGAGCAGCTGAAATCTCTCCAGTTGCTCCCATTGCTGTTCTGCTTGGAGTATCCGAAGCTGATAGTCACCAATTAGATCGAAATGAAGCAGTTCCTCATGCTCATCAATCCAAGCTTCCTGTAAACCGTACTGCGCTCCCCAATCTATCAGCTTTTGCCGATCGGCACAGCCTGCTTTTGTCACTGTCTTTGCTTCAGGAAACCGCGCATCCAGCCAATAATGGGTCAAAAAAGCAACCTCTCCTTGGCGTACACGCTCCTTCCATATTTTCAGTTCATTACGTTTGATCCCAAAAGCCATCTGTTATGCTTCCAAAGCTTTCGAATAAGCAGCATGCCATTCCGGCAGGGAACGGCGAATGGATACCGGGCGGAAGGTTTCCTTTTTCACGACTGTATGAGTCGACGTTCCGGAAACACAAAGCTTACCATCTTCATTTTTGATTTCGTAGCGATACATCGTCCGAATGCCATCATAAGAATGCAGCCACGTCTCCACAACCGGCTTTTCTCCGTACCGTACTGGATAGTGGAAGTTTAATTTGGCATCCACAACTGGGGAAAGAAAGCCATCATCCTCCATCGCTGCATAGCGTAGACCTAATGTTTCTATAAAGTCGGTTCGGCCAATCTCAAACCAAACAAGGTAATTCACGTGATACACAACACCCATTTGGTCTGTCTCGCCGTATCTTACATTTATTTCTGATGTTGATTTCTTCATAAAGCACTTCTCCTAACCATTTCCCAAGCATTTTCTATATCTTTTTTCTCCAGCACATCCATTTCTATCTGCTCTTGTGCTTCTACAAGTCGAAGTGACTGGAACTGGATTGCTTCATCCAAGAGATTCGTAACGAATCTGGCATTTCCTGCTACTGTTACTGCTTCTAGACGATCTTTCAGGAAAGCTTCTGCTTCTTCTGAAAGGGTGTACGCATAATTTTCCATCGCGTGCTTAAATATTGCGACGAGTTCTTCACTATTATAATCTGGGAAGATGAAATACTTCTTAAAACGCGAAGCGAGTCCTGGATTGCTGTCGATAAATTGCTTCATCTCCTGCTGATACCCTGCAAGTACCACTACCAAGTTTTCATTATGCTTCGTCATCTCATCTACAAGCGTGTCAATTGCTTCTTTACCGAAATCTTGTGAACCACGGAACAAGCTGTACGCTTCATCGATGAATAATACTCCGCCAAGAGCATCGCGGATAACTGTTTTTGTTTTCGCAGCTGTTTGGCCAACATATCCCGCCACCAAATCACTTCGCGAAGCAACGACTAAATGTCCTCGCTTCAGCAATCCGCGCTCTTTCAGGATAGCAGCATAGATTTTTGCAATCGTCGTCTTACCCGTTCCTGGATTACCAGTAAAAACAGCATGCAGCTGAATTGGAACTGCAGGAGCTCCTTTACTTTTCCGTGCCTGCTGAATTTGCACAAAGGATGATAGTTTTTTCACTTCTTCCTTAATCGATTGTAGACCGATCAGCTGTTCCAGCTGCTGTAATGGTTCTGATTCATTTTCGTTTTGTTTTGGGTCTTTCACATCTTGTGCTGCCAGTGTCATATGATCAATCCAGGAATCTGTCGTCAGCTTTCGATCAGCTCCTTTTTGAAAAATGATGCGCAGCACAATATCCCTGACGGTCCGGGCATTACCGAATGTATCATCTACACGCGCTTGTTCGATGTTATCCTGCACGAGACGCAGAGCTTCGTCTGTAAAGAAGAAATCGTTCGAAAGTGCCGTATTCTCCGCAATTTGCAGGAGCTCCTCCGTCTCGAAGTCCGGGAGCTCGATGTAGTTTTGATCAGGTATTCTGCTGCGAAGACCAGGATTTGCAAACAAAAACTGACGAGTCTCTTCAGGATAACCCGCAAGAATAACAGCGAACTTACCACCATATTCACTGCTTGTCATACTGGAGACAAGCGTATCAATTACTGCCTGTCCATAATCATTTCCGCTCTGACCTTCTCGTTTTAAGCTGTACGCTTCATCTATGAACAGCACGCCGCCGATGGCCTGACGCACATAATTTGTCGTGTTCTCTTCACTCTGACCAAGATACGAACCAACCAAATGGGAGCGATTAACTTCGACAACATGATCAGATTCTAATAGTCCAAGCTGATGATACAGCTTAGCCAGCAAACGAGCTATCGTCGTTTTACCCGTTCCGGGGTTCCCTGTGATGACCATATGAAGACCCGGTTCATCTACCATCTGGAACCCAAATTGCTTTCTCTCCTGCTGATAACGCAGATAATGATAATAGTCGTGAATGTACGTCTTTACATCCTGCAGTCCGATCAGCTGATCCAGCACTTCTAGCGGACGGCTCTCGCTCGCCTGACTCAAAACATCAGGTAGCGCTTCCTTTACAGCTGTCAGGGATTTCAATATTTGCAGAACGGTTGCGTTCATAGCTGTAACTGGAGAACCAGTCTTTCTATTTTCTATCGTATCAATTGTCTGTTCCAGCAGAACAAGTAAATCCTCTAATTCCTCATAAGAACGGTTATATGCCGATGCAATTTTGCTGGCACCATCAATTCTGCGCGGATAAGCCTGTAATGCATCCGTCAGCTGACTGTGTAAGGATTGAGATTTCTTCAGTTTTGCAGGATCGAAATCCGTTTCCCTTATCGACCATACTGGCAATTCTGTATTCATCAATGCCTGGTAGTATTGATTCACTTGTGCGAATTGGTCGATTTCCATCACGATTGGATGAGTCCGTTCAGATGCAGCGAGCAGCTGTCTGCTGATTGGATCCTGTTTATGCACGCGCATGATCCGGTAAAAAGCGATGATCCGATACAAGCCTTGTCTTAAGGCTTCTTCCCCTGTATCAAGCTCTGATGCCATACGTAACGCCTCTATCTCTGATAGAGGCGGTGAGATGTCCATTGAACTCCATGCAATCACTTGTTCGGTCAGGGTTTTCTCTGTCTGTGCCACAAGTATGCCCCCTTTTCTACCATTATTTTAGCATACTACAGCCAGACAGGTGAACTGGCGGGACTTTATTTAACCCATTCCTCCAGCTGTTTCTTCGACACGGGGCCCGGAATAACCCGCTGATTGCCGGTTTTATCCACAACGATAGTGAAAGGTACCGCAACTTGCCGGAATTGATGTGCGACAGCACCGTCCTTATCAAGATAAACAGGTACTTGAAGTGCACTTTTCTCTACAAAGGCTTTCACTTGCTTATCGCTACGCTCACTCTTGGTAGCATTGATGCTATACACACTTACCTTTTTGCCTGCTGCAGCATGAAACTCTTCCAGTTCTGATAAATCCGATAGACATGTATCACACCATGTTGCCCAATACATAATGACAACCGGCTTCCCATCCGCACGTTCGATCAAAGCTTCGACAGATTCCAGTTCTACCGTTTTAGCTTGTACAATGGACGGAAAGATGAACAGCATAAGGCACAAGAGAAGTAATCCTCGTTTCATAAATATTCCCCCTTCGCCGTTTATTTTGGGCTAAAGAGAACCAAACTAACCAAAAAAGAAGCAGCCATTTCGGCTGCTTCTCCATAATTCTTATGCATGTTGCAGTTTGTCACGCAATACCATGTTCAAAATACCGCCATGACGATAATAATCAATCTCCACTTCACTGTCAAAACGTGCTACTGCTTCGAATTCAGTTACTTTGCCATCTTCAGCAGTTGCTTTTACTTTAACAATATCACGAGGAGAAACATTTTCATCAACTGAAACGTCGATGCTTTCGCGACCAGTCAAGCCAAGGGATTCCGCGCTCTCGCCAGACTGGAACTGCAATGGCAGTACACCCATCATGACGAGGTTCGAACGGTGAATCCGCTCAAAGCTTTGCGCGATGACTGTCTTGATTCCGAGCAAGTTCGTACCTTTTGCTGCCCAGTCACGAGAGCTTCCCATGCCGTAGTCTTCTCCAGCAAAGATTGCCAGCCCTGTCTGATCAGCTTGATATTTCATTGCTGCATCATAAATCGGCATTACTTCATCTGTCGGCCAGTAAGTTGTGTAACCGCCCTCTGTACCTGGTGCCAGCTGATTGCGGATACGGATGTTTGCAAATGTTCCGCGCATCATTACCTCGTGGTTACCACGGCGGGAACCATAGGAGTTAAACTCGCGAGGTGTAACACCTTTATCTTGCAAATATTTACCTGCTGGCATATCTTTCGCAATTGCACCAGCCGGGGAGATGTGGTCCGTTGTCACGGAGTCGCCAAACTTCCCGATTACGCGCAAGCCTTGTAACGGCTGCACTGTGCCGCTTCCTCCAGAGATGTTCTCAAAGAAGGTAGGATTCTGGATATAAGTAGATTCCGCATCCCATTTGTAAAGCGGTTGGTCTGTTGTGTCGATTTCATTCCATTTAGCATTGGAGTTGAAGACATCTTCATACTCTTTGCGGAAGATTTCCGGTGTAACAACCTCAGCAACTGCATCACGAATTTCTTTGTGAGTTGGCCATAGGTCTTTGAAATACACTGCTTTTCCGTCTTTATCGGTTCCGATTGGATCATTATCCAAGTCGATATCTACTGTACCTGCAAGTGCATAAGCCACAACTAGAGGCGGTGAAGCCAAATAGTTAGCACGCACAAGCGGGTGAATACGACCTTCAAAGTTACGGTTACCAGAAAGCACAGATGCTACCGTCAAATCGTTAGAAGAAATCGCTTCTTCGATTTCAGGAGACAACGGTCCAGAGTTACCGATACATGTTGTACAGCCGTACCCTACAAGCGTAAAGCCTAATTGGTCAAGATATGGCGTCAAACCTGCATCATCCAAGTAGCGTGTTACTACTTTAGAACCTGGTGCAAGGGATGTTTTCACATACGCTGGCACATTCAAACCTTTTTCAACTGCGTTCTTTGCAAGAATTCCTGCTCCAAGCATAACGTATGGGTTAGATGTATTTGTACAGGAAGTGATCGCAGCAATTGCGACAGCACCTGTTTTCATCGTGGATGTCTTGCCATCCGGATGGTGTACATCAACTGTTTTATCGAATTCACTCTTATCAAGTCCGAATCCTTGGTTGCCAGACGGTGCAGTGATTGAATCAACGAATGATTTCTGCATTCCGGAAAGCGGGATCAAATCCTGCGGACGCTTCGGACCAGAAAGGTTAGGCTCCAATGCGGAAAGATCGATTTCCACCAATTCTGTATACTCAGGATCGCGCGTTTCCGGTGTGTACCAGAAGTCGTTTTCCTTCGCATACTTCTCAACCAAGTCAATTTGTTCCTGGCTTCTGCCTGTCAGATGCATGTAGTTCAGTGTTTCTTCATCAATTGGGAAGAAACCGCATGTCGCTCCATATTCCGGCGCCATATTCGAGATTGTCGCACGATCCGCAAGCGGCATATCCGCAAGTCCCGGACCGAAGAATTCTACGAATTTACCGACCACGCTCTTTTGACGGAGCACTTGTGTCACCTTCAGAGCCAAGTCGGTCGCAGTGGAACCAGCTGGCATCGAACCAACGAACTTCACTCCAATTACATCAGGAGCCGGGAAGTAAGATGGTTGTCCAAGCATACTTGCTTCTGCTTCGATACCGCCGACACCCCAGCCAAGGACACCAAGTCCATTGATCATTGTCGTATGTGAATCGGTACCAACCAATGTATCAGGATAAGCAGTATACGAACCGTCTGCATCCTCGTTACCATGGACGACATTCGCTAAGTATTCCAGGTTAACCTGGTGGACGATACCAGTTGCAGGCGGAACAGCACGGTAGTTATCAAATGCTTTCTGTGCCCAATTTAAAAATTCATAACGTTCTTTGTTTCGCTCAAATTCCAATTCCATGTTCACTTTCAGCGCGTCTTGCGTGCCATACTTGTCAACCTGTACGGAGTGGTCAATGACCAGATCCACCGGAATTTCCGGATTGATTCGATCTGCATCTCCTCCAAGGTCGACCATCGCTTTCCGAAGGGAAGCGAGATCCACGACTGCCGGTACACCGGTGAAGTCCTGCAGGATAACACGGGAAGGCTTGAATGGTACATCGGTAATGTTCCCATTCCCCCAGTTTGCTAAGCCTTCTACATGCTCGTCCTTAATTGCAAAGCCATCATGCTGACGAATCAGCGACTCTAGCAGTACACGAATGGAGAATGGCAAACGGGATACTGTTCCGAGGCCTTTCTCTTCAAGCGCTTTCAATTGATAGTAATTGTACGTCTTTCCGTTTAATTCAAACTGTTTCTTTGCGTTGTATGAATTATTTCCCACCATCGTATGAACAAACCCCCTTGTGAATTAGCCTGCCCTATCACAATCTTATGATAGAACAGCACGAGCTAACATCGATTTGCACTTTTTATTCTAAATGAAAACGATTCATAAGTAAATTAATTAAGAGCAAAAAACACGCGTAAAATAGGGAATAGTAGCGCATTTTGCGCTGCACCTATAGATTTTGATAACGCTCGCATAAGGCTTTTGGAGGGAGGAATAATAGGTACTACGGAGGTGAGAAAATGGGAGATCAGAAAGGGAAACAACGCAAACACCCAGAAAAGGTAAATGAGCCGCTAAGCGGATCTAAGAAGGTAAAAAACAAAAATCATAGCAGACAAAAACACAATAGTTCTCACGACATGTAAAAGAAACATGGC
This sequence comes from Terribacillus saccharophilus, assembly GCA_900110015.1. Taxonomy (GTDB): domain Bacteria; phylum Bacillota; class Bacilli; order Bacillales; family Amphibacillaceae; genus Terribacillus; species Terribacillus saccharophilus. Next base: position 728,972 of record FOCD01000001.1, read on the forward strand.
CTCTTGCAGAAGAGGCCATGTATAAATATTATAAGCTAATTGGCAGGGACGCTCTGAAGGTGCTCCCCTTCGTTTCATTGCGTAGAATATCAAGTGCACCATTATGCTTGTCCAGTATTTGCGTACAGATCATTAAACCAAGACCCGTCCCTTCTTTCTTCGTCGTAAAGAAAGGCTCCTTGAGCTTAGCAAGCACCTCGTCCGGTATTCCTGGTCCCTCATCCACTACGTCTACTATACAGTCATTACCTTCTTGACGCTGCCGAATATCAATCTTACCGCCATTCGGCATCTCTTCAAGCGCATTCTTTATAAGATTGATAAAAAGCTGCTTGATTTGAGATCGATCACAGAGCAGTTTGCTATTTTCACCTTTTTCAAAGCTAATCTGGACATTCTGCAGACGCGCCTGAGAATAAAGCAGTGTAATGACATCCTGCAGCATTTCATGAATCGTTTCCGGTTCTTTGTTTTCTGCTACTGGCTTTGAAATGAATAGAAGCTCTGATGTGATTGTTTCAATTTTCTCTATTTCTTCAACCATAATCTGATAATATTCTTCTTTGCGGCTGATTCCGGCTTGAATGAGCTGGAGGAAACCTTTTAGACTAGTAAGCGGATTACGTATCTCATGCGCAATTCCCGCTGCAAGCTGTCCAGCCACACTCATCTTCTCTGAACGAAACATCATCTCTTCTATTTCTTTCTTATCGGACACATCCTTAGCAACGCCGACATAATAAGGTACACCCTGATTCTCTGTCAAAGAGATGCTCGCTTCCATCCAAATATGTTTGCCACGGTTATCCAGTATTGTCAGATGGAATCGCTGTGGCCATTCTGTCGTAGACTCAAACCTATTCCGTAAGACAGGCACGTCACATGAATCTAAATACGCCAAAGAAGATGTACCGACTACTTCTTCCGGCAAATAGCCAAGCAGCCTTGTAATCGACGAAGATGTATAGTGAATGATACCTTCGTAGTCACAGACGAAAACTATATCAAATCCGTTTTGATCGATCCATTGCAGCATCGGTGCGGGAAGTTCAGCCAAAGAATGTGGATCAAAGCCAGTCGGATTAAATGAAGCCGCTTCTTTCTTTTTCTCTGTCTTATAGTCGTCTTCGTTCAAGCTCCTTCGCCCCCTTTTATGTGACCTTGTTCGTGCATCTATGTATGTATTAGTCCTTTTGTTAAGTATGTTACTACAATTATAGAAAAAACAAAACGTCCATACCACGATTTTCCTAAAACTTGTATAGACAAAACCTTTATATGAAAAAAGACCTTCTTACTGGAAGAAAGTCTTTTGACAACCATCAGGTGATCTGTAAGCTTCTCTCAAGCCGTTTGTACTTCCAAAACATCGCAATCCGCCAGGAAACGATCATACCGAATGCCAATAGGAAGAACACACCGCCCATCTCTCCGATTTCAATCGTCTGGCCGATAGCAACCTTCAACAAGACTCTAACAAATACGAGTCCAACAATGATTACTGCGAAAGCTTTTGAAGGCTTCAGAAAAATCTGTTCGTCCCGTACTTCGAAATTAGAAGTTAAGATCAAAAGACTTGAGAAAATAATCCCAGCTCCAAGTGAGAACCAGACTTCCCACCACGGCACACGAAACACCGGAAAAAGAAACATTAACGCACCAGTACTCATAAACAACGGCGGCAAAATGATTTTCTTCGCCGTCACCGGTCTGGCAGCTGCCCGCATTCGGACCATTGCAACAGCAAGGCCCATACAGGCAACCAGGATAGTACTAATGATAACAGGTAATGTCATACCCTTACCTTCTTTCAATTTACATTTCTTTAATTGAGAATACGTTCAACTGTCTCTATGACCCTTGCGTCCTCGAAAGGCTTCGTAATGAAGTCCTTCGCGCCAAGCTCGATCGCTTGCATGACAATACGCTGCTGCCCCATGGCAGAGCACATAATCACCTTTGCGTTCGGATCCTGCGTGATAATCTCTTTTAAAGCTGCAAGCCCATCCATGTGCGGCATTGTAATATCCATAAAGACGATATCAGGCTCTGTTTTCCGAAATTGCGAAACAGCCTCATGTCCGTCTGCTGCTTCTCCAACAATTTCATAATTGTTTTCAGTAAGCAGGCCACTCAATGTTTTCCGCATGAATTTTGCATCATCTACTATTAGTATCTTTGCCACTTGCATTCTCCTCACTGCTTGAACGATCTTGTGCGATTGACAGGATGATCGTAAGAGCTACACCAATAACGGTAAGATAGACCCCTAGATCAAAAAGCGTCGCTGTAGCCAATTCCAGCTCCCCTAAAACAGGCAAATGGATATACGTAAACGTCTGGCTCAGAAATGGCTGTCCAAATAGGAATGATCCTGCACTAGACAGGATAGCGATAAGCACACCCGTTACTGTCAAAACACGATAGTTGATCGGCAAGATCTTACTGACCGTTTTGACGCCATAAGCCATATACATGAGCACCAGAGCAGCAGCAGTCCCAAGTCCTCCTATGAATCCTCCACCCGGAGAATTATGGCCTGAAAAGAACAGATAGACCGAAAATCCGAGCAACAAAAAAGAAATGAGCACGGTTGTTGTTTTGAAAATAAGATTATTCGGTGAAAATTCCACATTCGACACCCTTTCCCTACATATTCTAAACTACTTCTCTCCTTTTTTCACGATTTAAAAACCGTAAAAGGAGAAAAAACTGGCTAGATAAGAAGTAATCTTTGTTGTTAGATCAAATAAAAGCAGAATACCTATCAGAATCAGGAAATATCCACTAATTTCATGCAGTATTTTTCCGGTTCTCTTTAATCTCTGCAACCGGGATCCAAAAAATCCCCAAATAAAAAATGGAATACTGAAGCCTAATACATAAGCTGCCATAAGCGGAACGGCCCCAAGGGGCTGCAATGCGGCGCTAGCCATGATGCCTGCCAGAATAGGACCTGTACAAGGTGTCCACCCCATAGAGAAGGAAAGTCCAATCAGGAACGAACCAGCATATCCAGGTGGCCTGCTTTTAAAACGAAGCAAAGTTTTTGATGTCTGCCACCTTCCTCCTAGCAACCCTATCTGCACTGCACCCAGCAGTATCAGAATGTTCCCTCCAAAAACTCGTATGTAAGACTGATATGTAAAAAGCCATTCAGATAACGCCAGTGCGCTGTAGCCAAGCAGTAAAAAGATCGAAGAAAAGCCAATCAGGAAGAAAATTGTATGCAGTAACCATTTGGAAGAATGCCTTTCTTTTTCAGGTGAGCTTGGATTAACACCTGCCAAATAAGACAGAAATGCCGGATAAAGAGGAAGTACACATGGTGAAAGAAAAGAAAGGAATCCAGCAGTTACAGCCAGCAGTATAGTTACTTCCATATGAATTCCTCCTGTTAATACACTTATAAGTAAAAGGAACCCCGTAATTGGGATTCCAGCTTAAACTTCAATATATCATAGTTTAGAACATACCTACAGTTTGAGCATTTCGGTCTTTGATCACTCGATTATTAACATACCGATGGAATAGCCACTCACCGATCCCGATAATGACAGTGGCTATCAGAGAAGCTAGGATGACATTATTCTCGGGTTCCAGCAATGCATTTCCAAGTGTCCACAGCACAATGAAACTCAAAACCGCATCACTTACAGTCGCAATAGCATTCCGCTTCGGATAATCTCCGTTTGGTTTACTTCGGTCACCTGACCTGCTTAAAACAAGCAAATCACCAATTATATAGGCCGCTAACGTCAAGACAGCACTCATAAGCAGCACCGCCCCTACTCCTGCATTGAAAACAAGGGTGAAAACAATTAATAAAACAGCCAGAATCATGATGAACTTAATCAACAGTGCTTTCACATGTTTCATTTTGTTCACTCCTTTTTTCTTTCAAATACCATTATCACTGCAGCTTCAAACCTATTTGTTTGTATTAAAAGTGTTGCCTGCTTCATATGTTTCATACCTTGGCTTTCATTAAGAGGCTTATCCATTAAGGATCATCAACGCTGTTTTGGTATCATAATTTTTATAATTCTTTATCTATCGCTAAAGAATTAATCCTAACTAAAAGCTGATTTATTGCATTATAATCCGGCTTGTCAGGAAGTGGTGAATGCTCTGCTGCTTGTTTAAGATCATTATCTAACGACTCTATAAGCTCTTCAGCTTCACCAAAGGTATATTTACCATTCCTACAGTCTAGCAAAAAGCTGCGATTTGGTCTGTATGTGCTAAAGTTACCTGTCTCCAATATCTCAATAGCGCTTGTCAGCAGCCTCACGCTATGCATAAAGAACTTCGTGTCATATCCATAAAGATCAATCAAATCTTGTCTGCCGGATCTGCTATCATTCCTCTGCTTAAGCTTTTGAATCTGAGAGTTAGCATATCCTCCGAACTTCTTTTGTATTTCTCTAGAAAGGAATAGATGCCGACTATCTATTAATTGTTGTCCCAAGTCTGTTATTTTTATGTACTGCTCGTTTTTCAAGAATAATATTTCAATATTATTGGGCACTCCGACCATAGCGTCCTTAACGAACTTTGTGATATGAATAATATTGATATCTATATCGTCTTTCGAATTTTTAAAGTTCTTACCTCCACTGCTGTTGTATTCGTTGAATGATTCCAGTCCTAAAAAGTAGCTTACTGGTGGGATACAAATTCCTTTATAATCTTTATCCGAGTCCTCCGTATTAGTGCCATATGCATAACTGCCTGTTGGAGCTAAAATGATGGTTCTTTCTTCGAGCCATTCATGACCGATGGATTCCATCTCTTTTCCATCCCCTTCCTTAATCAATAAATAGTGTTATCAAAATAAGCACAATAAAAACTTATGACATATTACACGCTCATCCTTCTCTGAATAACAGATGTGTTAGGTCACCATTTCCCGCATTCATTCATAAACTAAATCCAGATTGCAGCAAATAAAGGATGGGATAGTTATGCTCTATTTTACGGGGTTATTCCTCTTAATCATTGCCGTGAGCTTGGATAGTTTTGGGGTTGGAGTTACTTATGGTATGAGGAAAATCCGCATTTCCTTCATAGCGTTAATAATTATCATGCTCTGTTCTGGAGTTATGGTTTTGACGTCGATGACCATTGGGAGTGTATTAAGTTCTCTTATACCCTCTGGTGTTGCAGAAATATTCGGGAGCTTAATTTTAATTTCGATAGGATTATTTAGCTTATATAATGTTCTTGGATCAAAAAAGAATAAATTCACTGAAGAGAATTCTAAATTAGAAAGTAAATTGGAAGAAAAAGAATGGAAGCTCGAGATAAAAAGATTTGGTTTGTTTATAACAATACTTAAAAAACCACAAATGGCAGATCTGGACCGCTCAGGTACAATTTCAGCAAAAGAATCTCTAATACTAGGCTTTGCCCTTTCACTTGATGCATTTGGTGCTGGAATCGGAGCTACTATGGTCGGGAATTATTCCCCCTTTATAACTGCTATATTAGTATCTTTAATGAGTGGTATATTTATATTCTTTGGGATTAAATCAGGCTTAATTTTAGCAAAAATAAAATGGATGCAACAAGTAGTACTTTTACCTCCATTTCTCTTGATAGCTCTCGGGCTTATAAAAATGCTATAACATCGACACAGACACCAAAAATCCCCTCCTCAAATTAGGAAAGGGGATTTTTATGATGTATTAACTTGACTGAACTTCTCGTTCATTCAAGCCATTATAAATAGAAGTTGCTACCTTCTGATCTTCGTTAGTGGATAACTTATACCGATGTTTTTTGAAAACACTTTTTAAAGGTGTTTCATCTCTCTTGTTTATTTCAGAGCATCGATGGATTCCTTTATATCCCTATCTCTACCTTGGGAATCTGCCGTAATACAAATTCAATCCGATAAATCTTCTTGTCGTTATCTCTCACAAAACGAATCGTAGAATCCATTTCCCTTAGGGTAAGTAAAAACTGATCATCTCCAATTGGATCAAGTACTACAACAGGCATTCCTGCGGTTGCTAGATGCAGCTTTCCATCCTCTACATAAAATTCATTCATCATACCGTCACCTGATATGAATGTACCCTCATATTCTTTTAAACTTTCAAGAGATAAGTCTGCAGTCCCCACGTTTAAGTATGATGCATCGATGTCTTTATCCAAATGCTGTGTGGAAAATGCGCTGAAAAGCAGTTTCGAAGATGGTGCTCCTGCTAAGTTCGCAAGAGATACACCAGTTAGATTAAGTTCAGGCAGGATATTCATCTGGGCTGTTACCCCTTTCATATCTCCGCCATGATGAATAAGTTTATATCCAAAGAAATCTGGAATGATATTTAAACCGTAACCGTAAAAACTCCCATGAGCACATTTGATGTGCGGTGTTGTCATCAACTCCACACTTTCAGGGGACAGAATACGTGTACGACCAATCTCTCCGCTGTTCCGAATAATTTCTGTAAACTTGAGCATATCATTCACTGTCGATTTTAAAAATCCTGCTGCACGCATTGCTGGAGCGTCCCAAGGATTATTGGACCGGAATACAATTTCTTCGCCATCTTGCATTCGCATATCATATAAAACAGCTATATCTTCATAGTCATTCTTGTATTGAAAACCACTGTTATGCATACCAGCAGGCTCTAAAATATTTTCTCGCACATATTGTTCGTATGACATACCGCTTACCCGTTCAATTATTGCACCTAAAAGAGCATAGGCATCATTGGAATAACTGAATTCGGTTCCCGGCTCTCCTAGGAGAGTAAATTCTGTATTTGCGATAGAATTCATTAAATCTGCGTATGTATCAATTTCAGGAATCGCATCCAAAGGGCTATCTTGCTGCTGCTCTCCCCCGAATTTCGGATCCTTTTCCATGCTTCTCTTAACTGCACCTATTAATGTAAGTAATGGCGGCATACCAGATGTGTGCGTCAAAAAATGATGAATCGTCATTTGTTTTGTTTGCTCTTCATTCGGCGTCTTAAATTCAGGTAAAAATTTAATGACTGGATCTTTTACAGACAGTTTTCTTTTCTCTTGTAACTGAAGGATGCTAGTAGCTGTAAAGGCCTTTGTTATCGAGCCGACTCCAAAAACGGTATCTGCTGATAATGGAAGTTCGTCTTCCATGTCACGATGTCCAAACTCTTTTTCATAACACAATTCACCATCTTTAGCTAATCCAATCGCAAAACCAGGTACTTTGTATTTTTTCAAAATATCATCGCTATATTGTTCGAAATTATGTACTTTTGTTCCTTGTTTCATGGGTAAACCCTTCTCTCTTTATCTTGTCTTCAAGTTCATTTTAAGCATTTCAAGTTGATTTTCCATCAATCCTTAGAATGGAACTTTCTAAGACTTAAGACGGATATTAGTTACAAAGAATTTAGTATAAATGATCCAAGTCGTTTATAAGCATTATAAAACAACAAAAAACCACCCTCTCTACTTAAATTCTCAGCAGAAAAAGTGGTTCCTGGATTTTAATCACTTCTATCAGTAATCAAATCCCTTGTTTGCAATGCCAAATCGCCAACTTGAAACGTCAAAGCTATATAGAAATAATTGCTTATTTACCTTGTTGGTTATTCATTGCGCGCATCATTTGGTTGATTTTCTTTTGTGATGGTTTTTGACCCATTTGCATCATCATTGTACGAAGCATCTGTTCATTAATTGGCGGGTTCTTCTTAAGATAGTTCATCATGTACTTTCTGGCAATGAAAAATCCAAGTGCAACGCCGATAATCAATGCAGCCAGTGCTATAAGTACGACCCAGATCGGACTCATATTGGCTTCCTCCTTCAAAATATCTCTAATCTAGTATAGACAATCAAAAGGAAGAATACAATAGATGAACCCGTGATTGCAAGTCATTTTTTATGATAGGAGCAATCCAGCCGCAGTTGTTGGCTGCTGGCTCAATAATAAAAAAGGAAGAATCGAAGTGGCGGAGCTCTGAGAAGACCGTTTCTTCGGCAGTCGTCAAGGAATCGCAGACTACTCGAAGATAGTGCTGATCCGTCTCTATATGAACGCTATCATCCTGATAAAGAGCTTGCTGAAGTGGCGCTCCAGGAGAGAAATCATAGGTGATATAATCTAGCTGCTCCTGAACGTATACAGTATCCTCCACTTGACTGGAGAGGAAAAAACGATAGAGGATATCCGACTTATAAAAATAGCGGAAATAAATTTCGTGTTTTACCCAATAGACGAAGTATTCTTTCATAAGCTTGTCCCTCCTTCTCCTTTGAAAGAATAGTATACGTCAGGAACGATGCTTAATCCCTCGGAACGTGTTGCAAAGAGGCACGAAGTTGCGAAAGTTTACTCGAATTTTGTCATATAAGAAAAAGACCAGCCTTATTCCAAGGCTGGTCTTCACATTAATCCAAGATGGATTTTACTTTTTCAATAACATTCTCAACAGTAAAGCCGAATGCTTCAATCAATTTATCTCCGTTGCCAGAAGCACCGAAAGTATTAATACCGATTACTTTGCCTTCATCGCCAACATATCTTTCCCATCCAAGCGGAGAAGCCATTTCAATACCAACACGTTTCTTCACTGCAGGAGGCAAGACGCTATCTTTATAGGATTGCTCTTGAAGCTCGAAACGATCCCATGAAGGCATGCTGACGACAGAAGCCTCAATGTTTTGTTCCCTAAGCGCTTCTTGTGCGCGTACAGCCAACTGTACTTCTGAGCCAGTAGCAAGAAGCAAAACATCCGCAGTTTCCTTCTGAGCAGGACTTACAACGTAAGCACCCTTCTTCACGCCTTCATATGCAGCTTGCTGCGTAGATGGCAGTGTAGGAAGATCCTGACGCGTCAATACAAGTGCAGTTGGAACTTTTTCAGATTCAAGTGACAGTCTCCAAGCAGCTTGTGTTTCATTACCGTCTGCTGGGCGAACAACACTCAAACCTGGCATTGCACGAAGTGACGGAAGCTGTTCGATCGGCTCATGCGTTGGGCCATCTTCTCCGACTGCAATAGAATCATGTGTCAATACGTATGTCACAGGTGTTCCCATTAGTGCAGACAAACGGATAGCCGGACGCAAGTAGTCACTGAATACGAAGAATGTACCACCGTACACTTTCAATCCGCCATGAAGTGCCATACCGTTTAATGCTGCACCCATTGCGAATTCGCGCACACCGAACCAGATATTGCGTCCGCTATAGTTCGCTTTAGAGAAGTTCTCTTCTTTTGCAAGCAATGTTTTATTCGAACCTGCAAGGTCAGCACTTCCGCCGAACAAGCTAGGCACAGCATCTGCGATTGCGTTCAATACTTTACCAGAAGCAGAACGAGTAGCAGTCTTATCTTTGCCCTCTTCATACGTTGGAAGCGTATCTGCCCATCCTTCTGGTAACTCTCCTTTAATTGCCGTAGATAATTCTTTAGCAAGTTCAGGGTGAGCTTCTTCGTACTTCGCAAATAGCTCATTCCAAGCATTTTCTGCTTCAGCACCGTTTTTAACGACCTTCTCTTCAAAATCAGCATAAACCTCATCTGGAACGTAGAAATCTTCATGTTTCCACTTGTAATATTCCTTCGTAAGTTTTACTTCATCCACACCTAGTGGTGAGCCATGAGAAGCACTTTTAGCTGATTTGTTCGGAGAACCGTATCCGATGACTGTTTTTACTTCAATCAAAGTTGGCTGAGTTGTATTTGCTTTCGCTTCTTTGATTGCTTCGCGAATTGCATCTACATTCTTACCTTCTTCGACACGGATAACTTGCCAGCCATAAGCTTTGAAGCGATCCTCTACGTTTTCAGAGAAGCTGTGGTGAAGATCACCATCAAGAGAAATATCATTGGAATCGTACAACACGATTAGCTTGTCCAAGCCAAGATGACCTGCAAGTGAAGCTGTTTCATGTGAAATACCTTCCATTAAGTCACCATCACCACAAATTGCGTATGTGTAATGGTCTACGACAGGGAAGTCCTCTTTATTATATTTCGCCGCAAGATGTGCCTCTGCCATCGCCATACCGGTAGCCATCGCGATACCTTGTCCAAGTGGACCAGTTGTCGCTTCGACACCATCCGTATGATGGACTTCCGGATGTCCTGGTGTACGGGAACCGTATTGACGGAAGGATTTTAAATCATCGATGGATACTTTGTATCCTGACAAATGTAAAAGGGAATACAATAGCATGGAACCATGTCCAGCAGACAATACGAAACGATCCCTGTTAAACCAGTGGGAATTCTTCGGATTGTGAGCCATGAAATCGGTGAAAAGCGTATAAGCCATCGGCGCTGCACCCATCGGCATACCTGGGTGGCCGGAATTCGCTGCTTCGATTGCATCGATTGATAACGTACGAATTGTATTAATGGAAAGCAATTCTGTAGTCTGAACCATGTAAACATCCCTTTCATCTAACAAATTATGTACTCTTGTTCATCCTATACAAAAATCCTCAGATTAACAAGGATTTATATATAGAAAAAGAAGGGAAAGGCTGTGCATAGAGCCAGCCGTCCCTTCTTATTTCTCATCACGTAATTGTTTTACTTTTTCTGGTGTAACGTCATTGCCTTCACGATCCATAACCGTCATCGACTTGAACTGGTTCTTGAATGAAGAACGTACATTTCCCAGATATTCCTGTCTTAGTTCTTTTTGCTCTTTCTGTTCGCTAAGGCTGAGTCCTTCTGCCTTGGCTTTATTTGCTAACGCATTTAGGCGTGCTAATTTATCTTTAGTTAACATGTGTATATGCTCCTTTAAGCATTAGAGTTAATATACCTATGTTACCCGCTAGCGTCTTCCGATTCAAGCGAAAGATACTCCTGGTACCTTCTATGTACGGTCGCCTTTGATACATTAAAGCCCATACCGCGCAGAACAGAGCTGATTTCTTGGAAAGTAAGCTTGTTGTTTCGCAGCCTGATTACTTCTTGAATCGGAAAGTCAATCCGCTCTCTGCCAGGTGCAGCCTGCTGGTTGCTCAAATTCTTACTTGGATCATATCCGGCCTCAATTGCCCTTCTCATACCTCGTTTAATTTTCATATTATGAATCTTCCGCTGATACTCCTCGACTATACCAACGATCTGGAGCACCATACCATCTGATTCTGAAAGCTGGAATTCACCGTGCTGGCTTAACGTATACACCTTGACCTCCAGCTTCTGAAGATGATGGAACAAGGCGATCTTCGTATTGCCTCTTCCTAGCCTCGTCTCATCCTGAATGAGAAGACAATCTGCTTCATGTGCTGTAAATATATCCAGCATGCGAAAAATTCCCGGACGTTCGATCTCATAACCGCTCTGTTTCTCTTCGATGATATCGATAACCTCTATGTTGGAGGACGCAGCAAGACTGATAAGCTCTTCGCGCTGACGCTCAATCGAGCTTGCTTGCTCGTCCTTTTCTGTACTTACTCTGCAATAGATGACTGCTTTCATTGATGTACCCTCTCACTTCGACTAATTAGACGCTCATTATAAGTGTAAAGTATAGGAAGAAAAGCGTGAAGCCGAAAAGCACATAATAGAATAGATCTGATTTTGCTAGTTTTTTGAACATGGTAGACCCCTCCGTTTTCAAGAACGTGCGTTCTCTTTGTTAATTCCATTATATACGAACATAGGTTCTAGTCAAGGCTTTTTTTCGAACGGATGTTTGTATATTGCAATCTATCATGGTATACTGTATGTAATAAAAATATATGCACGGGGTGTTCGATACATGATAAAACTATCGAAAAGACAGGAAGCGATTCTAGCATACATAAAGGAGCAGGTACTCGATAAAGGCTACCCGCCATCCGTTAGAGAAATTGGCGAAGCAGTTGGCTTGGCTTCAAGTTCTACAGTTCATGGCCATCTTTCCCGCTTAGAGAAAAAAGGCCTTATCCGACGTGACCCTACAAAGCCGCGCGCTATCGAGGTATTATCATTAGATAGTGAAGAACAAACAGATATTCCTCGCGGCGAGGCAAACTACGCTCCGGTAATCGGGAAAGTAACAGCTGGTATTCCAATTACAGCAGTGGAGAATATAGAAGAATATGTCCCTGTACCTAGCCATCTAGTAGGACCGGATGATAATATCTTTGTTTTGGTTATTGTTGGTGAGAGTATGATAGAAGCTGGTATTTTAGATGGAGACATGGTCATCGTCAAACAGCAGCAAACTGCTCAAAATGGAGAGATTGTTGTTGCGATGACAGAGGACAATGAAGCAACAGTGAAACGCTTCTTCAAGGAAGAAAACCAGATCCGACTGCAGCCAGAAAACAGTACGATGGATCCTATTATTTTGGATAATGTTAGCATTCTTGGTAAAGTAATCGGCTTATATCGCTCCATTCAATAAAAAAATCGGCTCCGGCCGGTTTTTTTATTTTTTTCATAGAATTTACATACTTTTAGCCTTCTTTCGACATATTTTTTGGGTATATTAGATTATGATATTACCAAAAGCTAGAAAGCGGGTGGTGTTGTGAAGCTGTTGTATAAGCTCTTCTGCAAGTTGCGAGGCCGTCATAAGATTGATAGTGTTACTGATTCGTGTAAATGCGGATATACAAGAAGCCACCGCAGAGAACAACACAGTATGGACGATTATTATCTTAAAGAACGCTAAAAACGGTATAAATAAGGAGCTTGCCTACATGGCAAGCTCCTCTTTTGTGTTTTCGTCATTCAGTTATAGAAGAAAGCTAGATATTAGTTTGTTTCTTGTATCTTTCTGCCAAAGTGATACTTCCTCCACTCTCCATAGAAATGAGTAACAGCCGTGCGGAATGCTGCATAAATCGGAACAATGAGTAACAAACCGATAAAACCAGCAATATTACCAGCAGCCAACAATAGTGAAATGACGGTAAGCGGATGCAGTTTCAATACTTTCCCCATCACATTAGGTGAAATAAAGGAACTTTCGATTTGTTGAGCTATGAACATGACTACTGCTGCCCATACAGCAAGCATAGGGTCCTGGAAGAATGCAACCAGCACAGCAGGAGCAGCGGCAAGATACGGCCCAAGGAAAGGAATGAAGTTTAACAGTAAACCGATTAAAGCAAAGATTAAGGAGTATTCCAATCCTATAATCAGATATCCTATATATAATAACGCTCCGACACAGCAACTTACGATAAACTGGCCTTGAATAAAGCTAGACAAAGTATGATCTAGTTTTCGCAATAATTCTTTTAAGCTCTCGGACTTATGTCCTGTAAAAAACTTTGTTAAAAATGGCTTTAGTTTATCTCCATCTTTTAGCATGAAGAATAAAAAGAACGGTATAAGGATCAGACCTACTGTGAAGCTGACTAAACCTGAAAGAAAACTAGTGAGATAGCTTAACGCTTGTTCTGTATAGTTTTCTAAATTATTGGAGAAATTCTGCACTGCACTGTTTATCTGATCTGGAACGGCTGAATAATTATCCTCCACGTTCTCTACGAGAGATTCAGCATGCTCCACTATAACAGGAACTTGTTCGGACAGTGCAGCTATCTGATCCTGTGCTATCGGTGCAATAAAACGAAATCCTAGATATCCAATTCCGATAATCAACAGAAATAAAATTAGAATTGCCGACCACCTCGGCAGCTTTAGCCGTTCCAGTAATTTAACCAACGGCCTAGTGATGTAAAACAAAAAGCCCGCTGCAATAAGCGGAAATGCTATTGCTTTTACAAATTCATATAACGGGGTGAAGATATAATTTACCTTCCCTAACAGCAGTATGATTGTCAAAATCAGTACCGCTGCTGTCAAACTCTGAAACCATCGTTTTTGCAGCATATTATGTACCATCCCTTGAATAGAAGTTCTATTCCATTTCCCTGCGTATTACTCAAAAAAACATATCTTTCGTAAGCATTTGTTAAGGAACAGAGTTTGGATATTCACGAGATACATTCGATGCAACGATAAAAAAGAAGGTTTCTGTAGTTTATTTTTTTCTTGTATGTCTGAAGTCTATATTGCTATAAACAATAAGAAGCCTGCCTAGACGGCAAGCTCCTCCTGTATGCTTTTATGTTGTTTCATTGCTAAATTAAGGGCATCGAGAAGAATACCCGGCGTCGCTTTCTCGTATGTCTCCCCTAACAGTTGCTTGGCTCCCGCTAGAATCCGCTGATTACCCATCAAAGCTAACAATTCATGTCCTTTTACTAAAATATCGTCAACGAAAACATCTCTGTAATCTTTAGAGTTTGTTACCACACCTGAAATGAACCCTTCTTGCAGAAGAACCTCCGCATGATGCACGACATCGTATGGTGTACACGTTCCGACAGCACATCGGTACTCTCTTGCTTTCGTTCCTTGGAGTTGGTCTGCTTCTAACTGTTCCAGTATTTCATGAAATAATGTAACGCGTAGTTTTGGCATTTGATCTCCTCCTTAATATAGTTCTATTATTTCACATATCAGCTTTTAATTTTTTGAAAAGTTTGTACATTATTTCACAAATAAGTGACAAGTTAGAGAACTGAATTAAATACAGCAATCCGTGGTATAGACTCTATAAGCATTTTATTGGAGGTGCAATATTGTCAAACTATCATACTACCCCAGACGGAAACGGAAATTGGCAGGTCAAGAAAGAGGGAGCAAAGCATACTTCAGGCAATTTTGATACGCAAAAGGAAGCAATGGATTATGGGAAAGAACTAGCTAAGAAAACTAAAGGGGAACATTTCATTCACGGACGAGACGGAAGAATTCGGGAACGAGATTCATATGGAAATGATCCATGTCCACCGAGAGGTTGAACAAAGTCATAACGTCTCATAAGAAGCTAAATACCTATAATCTCAGAATAAATAACAAAACCTGAAGATAGTTTCAGGTTTTGTTATACTAGTTTTTATTCTTTTATGCTCTATTAATATGCAATCCATCCCGCATCAGCCGCTATTACTTGCCCATTTACGAAGCTCGATTCATCAGAACCTAAGAAAAGAGCAAGTTGAGCTATTTCAGCTGGTTTTCCTACACGCGGCATTGTACCATTACCAGTCATTTGGCGGCCAGCTCCAAATTCAGAGATATTTGTCATAGAGGCACTAATGTTAGTCTCTACACCACCCGGAGCAATTCCATTACACCGGATATTAGATTGAGCGTACATATATGCCGTGTTTTTCGTCAATCCAGTTACTGCATGTTTAGAAGCTGTATATGCTGCCCCGGCACGTGCACCGCGCAAACCGCCAGCTGAGATATTATTTACGATTACGCCATGGCCTTGTTCCAAGAAGATATTCGTAGCAATACGCATTGCACGCATAACACCAGTAGTGTTAACAGCAAATACGCGATCCCATTTCTCATCCGTGATATCCCCCACCGGCTCCATTCCATCCATGATACCAGCATTATTAACCAAAATATCTAACTTACCAAACGCTCCTTTTGTTTCTGCGAATAATTGTTCTAAGTCCGCTGACTCAGCAACATTAGTACGATTCGCAATTGCCGCGCCGCCCTTCTCCTCAATAGCCTTAGCAACTGCTTTGGCGCCTTCATAATTAAAGTCAGATACAACTACTTTTGCTCCTTCTTTTGCGTAAAGCTCTGCTATTGCTTTCCCCATCCCAGAGGCTGCTCCTGTAACGATTGCCACTTTATCTTTTAATCTCATATCATTCATCCCCCATAGTTAATGTACAATTGTTCGATAAAATAATAATATATAATTGTAACCGCATTCAATCAGCAGAAAAAATCAAATTGTATAATATAGTACAAAATCAAAAAAAGTGTTTAATAAAGGGGGCTTTTATTTTGAATAAAAATGATTTGCGCGTATTAAAAACAAAACAGAATATACATCTTACATTAACAAATCTGCTAAAAAAGAAGCCTTTACCTCAGATAAAAGTAACGGAACTCTGCAAGCTAGCAAATATCAATCGAGGGACATTTTATTTTCATTATCAAGAAGTTGGAGATGTCTTTAAGGAATTTTTCGAGGAGATTATGATGGATTTAAGAGAATCCTATAATGAACCTTATCGTCATACAAAGTATATCGAAAAAGAAAAACTGGACCCAAAAACGGTACGTATCTTCCATCATGTTCAAAAATACGAAGAATTTTATAGGATTATCTTATCTAAGGAAGTGTCTGCAGAGTATTATTACATGCTGAGAGTATTATTACATGCTGTTCGATGAAATACGCTCGATCCTTCTTGATGATAAATATACGGCTCATCTTGAAGAAAGCTATTTATATTCCTATTCCTCAAATGCAATTATCGGATTAATTATCGAATGGTACCGCCGTGATTTCCAAGAATCCGCTGATGAGATGAATATACATTTAGTTAATATTCTTAAGTTATATTGATACAATATAACAGATTTGTTTAATAAAACTAATAGCATGTGATTTTAGAAAAAGAATTCACAAAGAAGTGCTTTTAAACGATGGATTTCTTATTCATCCTCCCCTACAGAGGAGAGTCAAGTAATTGTAGATTACTTTTCGGAATAGGGCAGCAGTATTCCCTGTATCATATACAATACATCCTGAGAGGAACTTGTTGCCATTCCATCCACTCTCTTTTTAATAAAGACCACCCTTAGGCGGCCTTATCGTTATTATTATGTGAGATTGTCTTTTTACCCAATGAGTATAATCCTGATGCTGCAAGTCCAGCAAAGCCCCCTGACCATAGCCTCAACACTGCATCTAATTCAGTGAACGGCCAAGCTAAAAAGCCTACAAGAATACCTATGAGCAAGCTAATCAATGGCAAATACCGGTTGTTTACTGTGATTGTCTTTTTTAACAGTTGCACTAAAGCAATTACAATGGGGCTGATAATCGAAGCAAAGGTCATTACTTCTTCCATTTATCATCACCTCTTCTGTATTTGTACTTAGTAATTCCTTTCTGCAGTTCTGAATTCCTTCCATTTAAAAGATGTCCCAAGAGCCAGTAAATAATCAAAAAGACAACCTCGCCAGACCCCAAAATACTGGATATTTCTAACTAGGTTGCCTCATTTCACATGTATTATCTCGTTTATGCTGCCGATTATTAAATAAAATACTGGATAACATGATGCGTTGTTCTCTCCTAGCCAAGTATCTCTTGGTCGACTCTTGCTAATACAGTATATCGCAGAATCAACCAAATTGATTAAACACCTTCTAAATATTATCTATTATACTCTTATGTGAAATCTATACTTTGCTTTCTAATTTAGGAAGTAATAAAAGCTATTTATAGATATATATGTTATGGTGAAGACAAATCTAAATTATCGATGGCTTTTTATACATCAGAAACCCAAAAGTCACTTTAATGGAAAGGGGAACTTATGCTTACCCATGACATTAAGAAGGCGTTAGAGTTTCTGATACATTATGAGCTCTTCAGTATCTCACACCATTTTGATGAGTACGTAGTCAGTTTTTCCAATATCACCCGCGGATTTAAAATCGAAGACAGCACTACTGGTATCATTAAAAAATATAAAGATCTTGAATCTTGTTCGTCTGCTTTATACGAGATACTGTCTAAAAAAGGCGTTACAACATTACCTTTTAAAAACCGAATCAAATAACTTCCAAACTAAAGAAGGTCAACCTTAAGTGGTTTGACCTTCTTTATATTTTTCATCGATTCTTTGATGTGGATATCGGACGCAGCTTCTTAAGATTTTGTAACCGCAATATTTAAATCTAGAGCCAATATTTATAAAGACCTTTCCACCTTAACTTACCGTATGTCACATGAAAAATTGTCGGTTGAAACCTAAAACTATAAACATGTGCACCTGTTATATAATCCGCCTCGAGGTTTGTATCCGCCCTGATGATACACATTTAACCAAAAGTACTTTATTCAATGCATTAAGTCGGATATTAAAAGAACAGGAATAGACCCTCTGCCTATCCATGGGTCTGTGACATACACATCCTGTAATGTTACTTGAAGCAGGTGCAAGTATGAAATATATTCAGGAAAGATTAGGTCAAAAGAGCATGGAAATAACATCTGATGTATACTCTCACATCTCTAAGAAACTGGAACAGAACACTTTAGACAAGTATGAAGACTACAAGAATAGAATGCGAGAATAATTATGGGGGGGTGAAATGGGAGCTCTTTGGGGGCGGATTAAAAATAATGGAACAATAACAGAAAAGAAAAACCCTTGATACCAGTGGTATCAAGGGTTTCCTCAATTAAAAGTCTTCCATGTACTGTTCGCGTTCCCATGGGTGAACTTGAGTTCTAAACATATCCCACTCGATTTCTTTCGCTTCGATGAAGTGTTCGAATAGGTGATCACCTAGAGATTCAACGATGATGTCGTCGGATTTAAGCTGCTCAAGAGCATCGTATAGTGTAGCTGGAAGATCTGCTACGCCATTCTTTTCTCTTTCTGCTTTGTCCATAACGTAAATGTTACGGTCGATGGAAGCAGGTGCTTCCAAGTTGTTCTTAATTCCATCAAGTCCAGCAGCAAGCAATACGCTCATTGCTAGGTACGGGTTCGCAGATGGATCAACGCTGCGCACTTCTACACGTGTGCTTGCTCCGCGAGCAGATGGTACACGGATAAGCGGGCTGCGGTTTTTACCGGACCATGCAACGTAGCATGGTGCTTCATATCCTGGTACAAGACGTTTGTAAGAGTTAACTGTCGGGTTTGTAACCGCAGTGAAGTTAACCGCATGCTTCAATGTACCTGCAATGAATTGGTAAGCTGTTTCAGAAAGCTTCAACTCACCACTTTCATCGTAGAATGCATTTTTGCCGTCTTTGAATAGAGACATGTTACAGTGCATACCAGAACCGTTCACACCGAATAGTGGTTTCGGCATGAATGTTGCATGCAGACCGTGCTTTCTAGCGATTGTTTTTACTACTAGTTTGAAAGTTTGGATATCATCAGCATGTTTCAATGCATCAGCATATTTGAAATCGATCTCGTGCTGGCCTGGTGCCACTTCGTGGTGAGAAGCTTCAATTTCAAAGCCCATCTCTTCCAGTTCCAATACGATATCGCGACGAGTAGTTTCACCCAAGTCAGTTGGTGCAAGGTCGAAGTATCCGCCTTTATCGTTCAATTCCAAAGTAGGCTCGCCTTTTTCATCAAGTTTGAACAAGAAGAATTCCGGCTCTGTACCGATGTTGAACGCACTGAATCCAAGCTCTTCCATTTTCTTGATGTTACGCTTCAGGTTGTAACGCGGGCAGCCTTCGAATGGCTCTCCTTCTGGAGTGTAGATATCACAGATGAAACGTGCCACTTTGCCTTTTTCGCTTGTCCAAGGGAATACTACGAATGTATCCAAGTCCGGGTAAAGTTTCATGTCAGACTCTTCGATGCGTACGAAACCTTCGATAGAAGATCCGTCAAACATCATTTCGTTATCCAATGCTTTGTCCAGCTGGCTAAGCGGGATTTCTACGTTTTTGATTGTGCCAAGCAAGTCGGTGAACTGTAAACGAATGAACTTTACGTTCTCCTCCTTGATAATCTTGATTACATCTTCTCTAGTAAATTTCGCCATTCTTTCTCCTCCTCTATTAATGGAAGAATCGTGATAACTCTCCCTGACGTAACGAAGCTTTGCCCAATCGGCCGGTATCCATTAGTTCCTGACGCAGCATCTGTCTTAGTGCTTTATCAGAAATTTCCGGTTCGATCGGTGTTTCAAGCATTTCTGCAGTCGGTTTTTCTCTGAACGGCAGCATTTGCTTGATTCCTGCAAGGTTGATTCCTTTATCGATCAATTCCTTGATTTCCAGCAGTCTATCCACATCGTTGAATGAGAAAAGACGCTGATTGCCTTCTGTTCTTGCTGGGAAAATCAGTCCGTTGTCTTCATAATAACGGATTTGTCTCGCTGTTAATGCAGTAAGTGATTTTACAATACCAATAGAGAACAAGGGCATAGATCGGCGATTTATGTCACTCATTTATCGTCCATCCCCTTTCCTTATGTACTCTACGTCTATTATAAACGTAGGTAATTTTAAATGTCAACACGTGTTAGCTTAGTTGACATGAAAATTTTTAGTATGCTTGATTAGTTGATATCAAGCCTTTTTCTAATAGATTTTGAGCTGCGTCAATAATAGCGAGCTTCACATGAGCATAAGTCAAACCACCCTGGACAAAAGCTGTATATGGCGGGCGTATCGGTCCGTCAGCTGTCAATTCCAGACTGGCACCTTGAATGAAAGTTCCAGCTGCCATAATGACATCACTCTCATAACCCGGCATCGGTGCTGCATGCGGCGTCACATGTGCGTTAACTGGTGACGCATGCTGGATTGCCTGACAAAAGGCAATCATCTGATCTGCAGAATGAAAGTTCACCGATTGAATCAAATCCACACGTTTGCTGTCGAATTTCGGTGAAGTCGAGAAGCCAAGCAGCTCCAAAAACCGTGATGTAAAGATGGCACCTTTCAGCGCTTCTCCAACCACGTGTGGCGCAAGGAAGAATCCTTGAAAAAGCTCCTGCAGCATACCAAGTGATGCTCCCGTCTCTTTTCCGAGACCAGGCGCAGTCAAACGGTTGGCACACAACTCGATTAAATCGGCACGACCAGCAATATAACCGCCCGCACGGACAATACCGCCACCCGGGTTCTTAATAAGTGAACCGGCTATCATATCCGCACCAACATGCAGTGGTTCCTCTGTTTCAGCAAATTCTCCGTAGCAGTTATCAACAAAAATGATTGCCTCAGGATACTTTTCTTTCACGAAAGAAATCATTTCACCAATCTCCGCAACAGAAAAAGAAGGTCGGTCGGCATATCCTTTTGAACGCTGGATTGCCACCACCTTCGTCTTCTCGGAAAGCTTTGCTGCTACAGCCGGATAGTCAATTGCACCATCTGCTGTCAGATCAACAGCATCGTATGTGACACCGAAATCCTTTAGTGAACCTGTATCTTCTTCTCTGTTTCCAATGACACCTTCCAGCGTATCATATGGTTTGCCAGTTATATAAAGAAGCTGATCTCCTGGACGTAAAACACCGAACAATGCAGTAGTTATCGCGTGGGTACCAGAAACGATCTGCGGTCGCACCAGGGCATCCTCTCCGCCGAACACTTCTGCGTATACTTGTTCGAGTGTCTCCCGTCCAAAATCATCATAACCATATCCTGTAGTAGGATTGAAATGACTGTCACTTACACGCTGATGACGAAATGCATCCATCACCCGTTTTTGATTTACCTCTACAATACGATCTATTCCAGCGCGCTGGGCGCTTGTCTCTTCTTCTGTTCTTCTTGCTGTTTCGAATATCATGCTTCATTCTTTCCTTTCAACTGATGGAAAAGCGGATTATTTGGCAATACATACCCGTTCACTTCATAGGCATCCATTTCCTCGTTGTATTCCCTTTTCGTTAAAATCGTCTCCTGTGCTAGCTTGTCTAATAGACGTCCGCCAGTGGCAGGAACGATTGTATCATAAAATTCACTTGCTTCTTGGATCATTTCCTGCACTTTTTCCATAACAAGTCTGCGGTCTTCTTCTTTAAAAGCAGAGATTTGAACGTACGGATGTGCACTGGCAATAAAATCTTCTGTTAGTAAATCTGCTTTGTTGTACACTGTCAAAATCGGCAATTTATCAGCACCAAGTTCTTTGAGCAGTTTCAGTACAGTATTCTGTTGCTGTTCATGATCTGGATGTGCACTGTTCACCATATGAATGATAAAATCAGCTTCTGTCACTTCCTCAAGTGTTGAACGAAAAGCTGCAATAAGCGCTGTCGGAAGATCTTGGATAAATCCAACCGTATCTGTCAGCAGTGCTTGAAAACCTGATGGGAGTCGCATGCGACGTGTCATCGGATCCAGCGTAGCAAATAGCTGGTCTTGCTCCAAGCTGTCGTTTCCAGTCACCCGGTTGAAGATTGTCGACTTACCAGCATTCGTATAGCCGACCAAAGCAACTTGAAAAGCCTGATTCGCTTTGCGGCGCTCCCGGTAACGAGAACGGTGAGAGACGACCGCTTTCAGCTGATGTTTGATCTCATCTATCCTGCGGCGGATATGCCTTCTGTCTGTTTCAAGCTTTGTCTCACCAGGTCCTCTTGTTCCAATACCAGCTCCGAGCCGGCTCATTTCTGTACCCTGTCCATAAAGTCTAGGCAGCAAATATTGCATCTGCGCCAATTCTACTTGCAGTTTACCTTCTCGGGTATGTGCGCGTGTTGCGAATATATCAAGAATCAGCTGGCTTCGGTCTATGACCCGGACACCGACTCTGTTGCTGATATTTTTTAATTGTCCTGGCGATAACTCGTCATTAGATATGACAAGAAGCGGTTCTTCTTGCTCCACTAGCTCAGCAAGTTCCTCCAGCTTCCCTGATCCGAAATATGTACCAGGATGCAGGCGTTCCCGTTTCTGCGTGACAATTCCTGCCACTTCGCCTCCAGCTGTTTCTGTTAAAGCTTCTAATTCATCAAGCGAGGATTGAAATCGCTCTAATGTTTGATTTTGGTGATGGACTGCCATCAATAATACACGTTCCATACTGTCACCCTTTCCATATGTCATTATACCCTATCCGACAAGGAAAAAGCCTTCGCTTTATGCGAAAGCTTTCAATATTTTCATGTTTTCATGACAGTTAATTTCAAGTTTTAAAATTCTTTAAAACACCATAATTCGGCTATTTCACGATATCTCCAGTGTTAATAATCTTGACTTTAGCATGATAGCTGACATCTGCCTTGGAAAAATAGTCATCCCAGTTTTTCTTCATTGCTTTATAATCCTTAGGATAAGCTATACGAAAGCTATCAGAAAAATTAACCACATCTGTTTTATAATCTTGCTGAAGTTTGTCTAGCACTCCCGTTACCAGCTTATTGATCTCTTCCTCTGCTAAACGTTCCAAATCTTTCACGTAATGCTCAGACATATTATGCGCTGATTTAGACCAATCTTCCGTTATCCATCCTTGCGCTTCTATTTGTACATGAAACGTGAGGTTTCCATTTTGATATTTTGGCTTTACCTTTGTTTTATAGTTCTGTACTTCATACACAATTGTATTATCTCTTTCATCCTTGAATTCAAGCAACCCAGCTTCTCCCTTTCCGGATAGCCAATTGACACCCTCCACCTCTTTGATCGTCAAAAATCCAACAAGTTTCCTTTCTTTTCCTTTTACAACTCCAGCACCGTCTACCATCACTGTATCTTTTAGCTTTTTTACATTTGGCAGTACAAAGCTTTTTTGAGACTGAAGGTTTGCAGCCAACTTACCTAGACGTACTCCAGGTATAATCTTTAGCGTACTTGTCTCATTTTCAAAAATGCTGCTTATATAGCTGCTGGGAATCTCTCCGTCTATGTTTGTGTTAAGTATGTCACTTGCTTGTTGATTACTTATAACCACTAGCGGGCTTAAACGAGTAACATTGTCACGCAGCATTTGATCTAACAAAATGGAAAGATCATATTTGCTGGCTATTTCCTGGTTGATAATAATGGACTCCAGATGATCCGTATACACAGGGTAGGGAAGCTGAAGAGAAAGTGCACGGAGAATATCCTGGATTGATCTACCTTCTAGTGTGAAATCTTGATACATCCTTCCTTGCGGTGCTGCTCCTTGCTCCCCTTTTTTCTTAGTGGCAGCAATCTGTGTGGTGTGTTTTATTGGACTTTGCTCACTTTCGCTGCTATCAATTCCAAAACCAATAACAAATGACATGTCTTCAATATCCGAGCTGTCCCAGCAGCCGCAAAGGAGTAACAGAGCAAACAAGCAAACGCCGAGCTTACGCTTCATTTTTTTCCTCTTCAACACTCCTCAGCCTCCTTGCCATCGCAATTATAAGTAGTACGGACGGGATAACGAAGGAGTAACCAAAACTTGTCCAGCCTATAATTGTCCCCATCTTCTCGAGCTGATTCAAATCCTGAGGAATTAAGCAGATAATGTATACAACAGCCAGAAGTACGTAATTTGCTTTCTTATAGGAAAGACGAGTCAACGTAGAGATTCCTTCAGCCGCTACATACTGGCAGATCACATATGTCGTAAACATTTGAATCAGCCAAACGACTAAAAAGAGGGAATCAAAGCGTTCAAACAGGATACCCTCGTATTCGTACTCTTGAATTAGAGCAAAAGTTGGCCATTTCTGATGTGTCATTCTATCAACAGACAATCCCCCAGTAATAATTATCACGGCTAATAAGTAAAGAAATACAGGTATACCCAATCCAATCAATGCAACCTTCTTCGCCTGCTTCGGTTTCTGCATCATTGCAATGAATACGAGCAAAAACTCCAAACCACTGAAAGTAAGGAATGTCGGTGTCAGACCCTTTAGTACTGGCATTGGCCCAAGACCGAACAAAGGTCGCAAATTATTTATTTCAAAAACTTTGAGCCCAAGACAGAACACCAGAATGAAGATAACTATGGAAGCAGGTGTCAAAAGCTCTATCAAACGTGCTATTGGGTTAATACCGCCAACCAATAAATAGATGGCAATCCAGTACATACTGATCAGAATAACACTGATTGGTGTTTCTTCCAGAAGATAAAACTGTGTTAGCTCACCCATTGAGCGGATCTCAAATGCACCAATCATGAGGGCGTAGGCGATGAAACCAAAGCTCATAGCCGTCCCAATCCATTTTCCAACGATTAGCTTGTTGAATTCAAAAAAGGTAAGGCGTTCAAAACGAAGACTTAAACTTATGATGATTAGGCAGGATAGATATCCGCATATACCGCCAAGCAGTACACACACCCATAAATCAGGGGTGCCCACCTTCATTGCCAAGTTTCTCGGGAGCGTAAATATACCTGCTGCAATGAGAGTGGAAGAAAGCAATGCAATCATTTGTATTGTGGTAAGTCTTGTTGTTCCCATTTTCATGTGCAGCATCTCCTAATAATTCTTCCTTCTTATACGATCCTTCGGAAAATATTCTTTCGGTCGATTTCTCATCGTAAACAAAGGCAAACGGAAAAAAAAGTCCTTCCAATCGTCTTTGCTGTAAAGTGTACCCGGTGTAACAAAGGGAACGCCAAAGCTTCTCAGCTTGACCGCATGGACACAAAGCGATAAAAAGAATAAACTGATTCCATATAATCCGAGGAAAGCAGCCGAAAACATCGCAAGGAAGCGGAGTGCTCTTTGTGCGATCCCCGCCGCGTAATGCGGGGATACAAAGGAAGCGATGGCTGTGGCTGCAACAACAATAACCATTATTGGACTAACTAAACCAGCTTGCACTGCTGCTTCCCCGATGATCAAGGCACCAACCAAACCGACTGTTTGCCCTACAGGCCGTGGCAGTCTAAGTCCTGCTTCCCTTAACAATTCAATCGATACTTCCATCAACAGCGCTTCAATGATCGTTGGGAACGGAACCCCGACTCTTGTTCCGGCAATTGCCAATGCCAAGTCAGTAGGTATTAAACCTTGGTGAAATGAAACAAATGCGATATAAAAAGATGGCAGGAAGATACTAAGAAAGGCTGCTACATACCGCAGCATCCGGATAAGCGACATCGGGAGCCAGCGTTCGTAGTAATCCTCTGGTGACTGCATCATCATGGAGAAAGATGCCGGTACTATCAACGCATAGGATGTTCCGTCAAGTAAAATGGCAACCCTTCCCTCTAAAATCGATCCCATCACTCGATCCGGACGCTCAGTTGATTGTACTTGTGGAAAAATTGATAAATAATCATCCTCGATTAGCTGTTCAATATAGCCAGATTCTGCCACATGATCGATGTCCATCTTTTCGATCCTATTTTTCACATTTTCTAAAAGCTCTTCATTGGCAATGTCTTTCACATACACAATCGTAAGCTGCCTTTTCGTCCGTTCTCCCACCTCAAAATCTGTAAAGGTCAAATTCGGGTCAGTAGTCATTCTGCGCAATATTGCTGTATTGTCACGAATATTCTCTATAAAACTTAAGCGCGGTCCTCGGACAAGTGCTTCTGTAATTGGTTCATTTAAAGTTCTTGAAAGCCATTTTTTAATACTAATAACCAGAACTTCATCAAGCCCATCAACAAAAAGCAGCACAGAACCTGACAAAAGCTTACGGACTAATTTGTTAGTGTCTTTGACAGCTGTCACATCACTCGTTTCAATCGCATGATGCAGCAGATACTCCTTTATGCTTTCACTTTTAAACAGATTGAGCCCTGATTTAGACTGCTTGGAATGTAATAAGGGATGAAGAATTGATTGCTGCAGCAGCTGCTGATCAACCAATCCATCAATATGGACGATAGCGCAGCCGCGATTATCCATTCCCAATTTGAACTGGCGATATAAGATATCAGAGCTATCCCCGACAATCGCTTTCAATTGTTTTAAATTGGCTGATACTTTTGTGGTGAGTGTGAATGGCTCTGATATAAAATTCTGTTCTCTTCGCGTATAAGTCTTAATACGAACTTCTTTTAGCTTATTACTTAGCAAGGTCAGCAGAATTGGGATGAGGACAATTACAATTGTCCCGAGCCAAACATCCCTTCGAGTAAGAAAAGCTAGTATATTTTCCATATTGTGCACTCCTTGCTAAGTATGGTGCCCCAGTAAAATACAGCTATACAATATCGTTTACAGCACAAAAAAGCTCAGAGTGCGTGTTCCGCATACACTCTGAGCTTCTTTTCAAACCATTTATTATTCTTCTTGAGTCAAATCAGCGACCGTTACTTTCATCAGTTCCTCGGTCGACAGATGGTGATCGTGGCGCACGAGCCGGACCGCTTGCATCCGGATCGATTTTTCGATGATATTCCGTACAAACCGAGCGTTTGAAAAATCCGCTGTCCGTTTTGCTTTCTGCTGTACGATTATCTCTTTGAGCTTCCATTCTGCTTCTTTGGTCAATTGATACTCTTTTTCAGCAAACATTCCTTTTGCGATATCCATAAGCTGTTCGGATTTATAATCAGGGAATTCGAGTTGAATAGGAAACCGCGAGCGCAACCCTGGATTCAAGCTCATGAAATGCCCCATTTCCCTTGGATAACCGGCAAGGATAAGTATGAAACGGTTAGAGGCGTCTTCCATATGTTTAACGAGCGTATCAATAGCTTCTTTCCCAAAGTCCTTTTCTCCGCCCCGGGCCAGCGAGTAAGCCTCGTCTATGAACAGGATCCCACCCATGGCACGCTGGACGAGAGCCCGCGTCTTCTGAGCAGTATGCCCGATATATTCTCCAACTAAATCTGCTCTTTCCGCTTCGATAAAATGACCTTTATCTAACACATTCATGTCGTGGAAGACGGATGCAAGCTTACGGGCTACCGTCGTTTTTCCAGTACCGGGATTGCCCTCAAACAGCATATGCAGCACTTGCTTTTCTTGTTTTAACCCTGCTGCTTCCCGTTTCCCGCTGATATGGACATTTGCATAAATTTCTTTGATTGTTTTCTTGAGTTTTTCCATTCCGATGAAGGCGGAGAATTCTTGGTCGATATGACGGAATGGATCGATATCGCGCTTGACAGTTCCACTTTGCAGCTGTTCCGTCTCTTGCTGCCTGTTTTTCAGGACGATATTGATTTTCCCTTTTGCATTCGTAACTTGAGCTTCCACATGATCACCCCTCACTGCTGTAGTCTACGCTCAAGACGGGTAGGCCGTGACAAATGCCCAATGGTCTTTTTCTACTTTATTCAGCACCCGTGCGCTTTACAACCACAAAACAAAACGAGCGCCATATGGCGCTCGCTCCGGTTTAGCTCTGTTCTTTATAATCCAGCGATACATTCTTCACTGGGGAGAATGTGGAAATCGCATGTTTGAAGATTAATTGCTGTCTACCTTCCGTTTCGAACAAAACAGTGAAATTATCAAAAGCCTTCACCGTACCGCGGATTTGGAAGCCATTTGTCAGGAAGACAGTGACCTGCATACGTTCTTTGCGTAGCTGATTAAGATATTGATCTTGAATATTAACAGATTGAGACATCTATTCCCCTCCTAATTTCTATACGGTTCCTATTTCTACCTTTATTCCAGCTTTCCTGCAAGTTCTTCTAAAATAATTCTAAATTTTTCATTTTTTGTCGCAGGAGTGATTGAATACCAGTCCACATTCATCTTATTGCGGAACCAGGTATATTGCCGCTTGGCATATCGCCTGCTATTCTGCTTCAACTGGTCAACCGTATCTTCCCAGTCCATTTTCCCTTCCAGATAAGGGATAAACTCCTTATATCCGATCGCCCGCATAGATTGGGTATCTTGAATTCCGCTTTCGACCAAACGCTTGACTTCTTCCAGCAAGCCTTCTGCTAGCATTTTATCAACCCGCAGATTTATCTGCTTATAAAGAAGATCCCGGTCCATATCCAACCCTATCATGATTGCGTTATAACGAGCATCTGGCTCTGTTTCTTCGTGATCACTCATTCTTTTCCCCGTACGGTGGAATATTTCAAGCGCACGAATGACGCGGCGGACATTATTAGGATGAATGCGCTCTGCCTGCACTGGATCGACTGCCTGCAGCTGTTTGTGCAAATGCAGCGGACCATGAGCTTGAGCCTCCTGTTCCAGCTGCTGCTGATAGCTGTCATCTCGTTTTGCTTCTGAAAAATCATAAGCATAAAGGGCTGCCTGTATGTATAAACCGGTCCCGCCTGCAATAATAGGCAGTTTTCCTCGGCCCGCAATATCTTGAACACAAGCCTCTACATCGGCTTGAAAATCAGCAGCTGAATAATGTTCATCCGGATCACGGATATCAATCAAATGGTGCGGAATTCCTTGCTGTTCTTCTTTGGTTACTTTTGCCGTTCCAATATCCATGCTTTTGTATATCTGCATGGAATCACCACTGATCACTTCACCGCCATATCTCTTGGCAATTTCGATACTCAGCTGTGTCTTGCCGACACCAGTAGGTCCGACAACGACGATTACTTTCTGCTTGTCCATGTCATTCTCCTTCTTTAACATGTCATTAGTTTAGCATAACACTGCAAAGAAAGATAAACGAAAAGCCGTGCGCGTTACGCACAGCTTATCGATCGGCATCAATAAGATATTTCGACAAGCGGATTGCCTCGTATTCCAGCTTGCCAAGTATATCAACAAGCAATCCCGCGGTCGCATCATCTTCCTGCCTTTTCGCAAGCGGTATGCCTGTGATCTTGATCTCTTGTGCCAGCTGACTATAATCATGACGCATTGTTTTGACTACCTCATAATCTTCATCATCGGCCTCGGCTTCTTTTATAGTGGCTTCCTGCAGAAATTTACTCATGACTGCTATTGGTCTGCCGCCGATGGCAAGTACTCGCTTACCTAAGCATTTCTTTATATCATCCAGCCGCTCGTGCAAATCCTCGGTATATTGTTCAATCACATAGCCGTATGGACCTTTTGCATACCAATGATAACGCTGGAGTTTTACGTGCAGTACACTTACATTGGCTATCTGCTGGTTAAGAAAGTCTACAAGATGTTGATTTTGCATGACTAACGCCTCCTCTGGCTGTCAGCATGCCCAAAATCAGAACAATCTATTCCAAGTAGCCTGGCCGACAATACCATCCACACCAAGTCCATTATTTCGCTGGAAATTGATGACGGCCTGCCTTGTATTCGGTCCGAATATCCCATCTGCTGTTACGCCTAGAGCCCGTTGGATACGACGCACATTTTCTCCTCGGGATCCTGACCGGATATAGCTTCCTGGATATCTGACACTCGCAGTCTGCTGCGCACTGCTTGCTGCAGAACCAATATAATTGAGCGGATTGACCGCATTGGATTTTTCAACATTCCATCTGCCTCTGTGCAATTCAAAATGCAGATGCTGACCAGTGGAATCACCTGTGTTACCCATATAGCCGATGAATTGACCTTGTCTGACAGTATCGCCTACACGTACTTGCCGGGATCCGGACCGCATATGAGCATATACCGTTTCATACGTCTGACCATTCAGCTGGTGCACAATAAAGACAACTTCTCCATATGATGTAGATACATATGACCTGCTAACAGTACCTGCAGCTGCTGCGACAATACGCACTGTACCAGATTGGGCCCAGTCGACACCATTATGATCCGATCTTGCTCCTCGAAAGCCGCTTGTCAATCTGCCTGTCGTCGGTTTGATGAATAATGCCATGCGAATTCTCCTTCCTGTCATTTTTTAGGTTACAGGATAGTATAAGCAGGCCGCCATACTGATGGAGCGGTGAATACCTAGACAAGCAAAAAAGGCGCAGTTGCCTGCGCCTATTGTACTCGTTTGAAAAGTTTCTCCAGTTCATAGGAAGTAAAACGGATAATAATCGGCCGCCCATGCGGACAAGTGAACGGATCTTGTGATGTGCGGAGTTCTTCTAATAGATGAAACATATCATCATAATTTAGATGATGATTCGCTTTAATAGATCGCTTGCAGGACATCATAATAGCTGCTTCTTCTCGCAATTTCCGAATGTCCACTTTACTTTCTTGCATCACTTGTTCGACGATTTCCCGTATGATTTCCTCTTCAAAGCCTTTCGGGAACCATTGCGGATGGGATCGTACAATGTATGTGTGGCCGCCAAACGATTCGAAAAACAATCCGACTGCCTCTAGCTCCGTCTTATGCTGTTCAACGATTAGTGACTCTTGCTGAGTAAAATCAAACGTAAGCGGTATGAGCAACTCTTGGAGCTCTTTTTCCACTTCTCCGATTTTCTCCCGGTAATACTCATATTTGATCCGTTCCTGTGCAGCATGCTGATCGATGAGAAAAAGCCCTTCTTCATTTTCAGCAAGAATATAAGTTCCATGATGCTGACCAATTGGATACATCGCAGGAACCGCATATTCCGGCTCCGTTTCTTTCTCGGTCGCTACATACTCGAATTCTTGCACTGTATCGGGAGTTGATTCAGTGAATATCTCAGGTTCCGGCTGCCGCTCCTCAATCATCGGAGGAACTGTTTCTTTCACTTTGTCAAAGAACCATTGCTCCTGTTCTGGTTCTGCTTCCGGTTCCTTATCTGGTTTACTTTCAAAGAAAGTGAAGCTTTGCTGTTCACTTTTTTCTTGTATTTTCTTCTGTTTAGGCGCGACAGCTTCTGGAATGAGCCGCTGTTGTCGAAGTGCTTTTGAGACAAGCTGCTCAACAGCATCAAATAATTCCTTTTCTTTGCTGAAACGAACTTCCAGCTTAGCAGGATGAACATTCACGTCCACTAAGACTGGATCCATCTCGATGGTTATGACGGCGAGCGGAAATCTCCCGATAGGCAGCAGCGTATGGTACGCCTGCATAACCGCTTTTGCCAAGACAGGATTACGAATGTATCTGCCATTAACGATGAACGATACATACTGGCGGGACGCACGATTTATTTCTGGTTTGGCCGCAAATACTTCCAGCTTGTAATCCAATGTTTCGTGTGATGCTTTGACCATTTTCTTAGCTACCGAATTACCGTAAATCTGAGCAGCAATCTGCAGCATATCTCCTCGACCGGATGACTGGAACATCGGTTTATCATTATGAGTCAGTTCAAACCGTATTTCCGGGTGAGCAAGTGAAAGTCGATTAATCACTTCTGAAACGTGACCAAGCTCTGTATGAATTGTTTTCATATACTTAAGCCGGGCTGGCGTATTAAAGAACAAATGCCGTACCGTCATCTCGGTTCCTTTACGAGCATCACATTTGCCTCTTTCTTTAATTGAACCGCCTTCCATCACAAGCTTCACACCAGCATTTTCGCCTGTGCTTGTCTTGATTTCCAGCTGACTAACCGCTGCAATACTGGCTAATGCTTCTCCTCTAAAGCCGAGTGTGCGGACATGGAATAAATCATGCTCATTTCGGATTTTGCTTGTAGCGTGGCGGAAAAAGGCCCGCTCCACATCATCCGGTTCCATACCATCACCATTGTCGACAATTTTGATTTCGGTCAGCCCTGCTTCCTGTACCGCCACCTTAATAACCGTACTTCCGGCATCAATACTGTTTTCTACCAGTTCCTTGACGACCGAAGCCGGCCGCTCGACCACTTCACCTGCTGCAATCTTATTCGCTAAATCATCCGGCATCAATTGAATCGCCATATGGGAACCTCCTTACTTTTTCGTTGCCATTTGTTGTAATTTATATAATAGATTCATCGCTTCAAGCGGTGTTTGCTCCATTAGATTAATGGATGCAAGCTCCGCTATCACTTTATCGGCCTTATTGTTTTGTTTTGCTTTTTTCTTCTCTGGTTCAGGCTCTGAGAAGAACGATAGCTGGATGTCATCCTGTTCTTGCGTTGTTGGTTTAGATATAGCCGGTTTTTCTCCCTGTCCCTCTAACTCTTGGAGAATATGGGAAGCACGTTCGATAAGACTCTCTGGCAGCTTAGCCAATTTTGCAACGTGAATACCGTAGCTTTCATCTGCCGCTCCTTCACGGATTTGGTGAAGGAAGACAACATTGCCATCATGCTCTTCTGCTCGGACATGGACATTACGGAGTTTGTCCAAATTCTCATCAAGACTCGTAAGCTCATGATAATGGGTAGAAAATAACGTCTTGGCATGGATATTGTTATGAACATATTCAATAATGGCTTGTGCCAGTGCCATTCCATCATATGTGCTAGTCCCTCTGCCGATCTCATCCAGCAGGATAAGACTTCTGTCAGTGGCATGCTCCAATGCATGTCTCGACTCCAGCATTTCAACCATAAAGGTACTCTGACCGGAAACAAGATCATCCGCCGCACCAATACGAGTGAATATTTGGTCAAACAACGGCAGATCAGCAGCTTCACACGGGACGAAACATCCAATTTGCGCCATGATGCTTGTTAAAGCCACTTGGCGCATATACGTACTTTTACCACTCATGTTCGGACCGGTGATCAGAAGGATATCAGATGCATTTCCCATCTGCACATCATTTGGTACAAACTGTCCTGTTTTCATCACTTTTTCAATAACAGGATGACGCCCTTCTGTAATTGCCACGGACCGATCCAGATTGAATGTCGGACGAGCATATCGCTGCTTTTCACTCACTTCGGCGAAGCTTTGCAGCACATCCAGTTGGCTGATTTGATCTGCAAGCAGCTGAAGAGCAGGGATATACGTTTTGACATGATCGCGAATTTCCATGAACAAGTTATACTCAAGTTCCACGCTCTTTTCCTGCGCTTCTAAAATGAGTGCTTCTTTTTCCTTCAGTTCCGGCGTGATAAAGCGTTCTGCATTGCTGAGTGTTTGTTTACGCTCGTATTTCCCTTCAGGAAGCAGCTGCAGATTAGCGCGTGTTACTTCGATATAATAGCCAAACACTTTGTTATAGCCGACTTTAAGTGATTTGATGCCAGTCTCCTCACGCTCTCGCTTCTCCAGTGCCGCAATCCATTGTTTTCCGTTTCTTGAAGCATCTCTGTACGTATCAAGCTGTTCGTGGAAACCATCCTTCAAGATACCGCCTTCCCTGACACCAATCGGCGCATCTTCATGCAAACTTTTCTCAAGATATTCACTCAAGGTTGGGAGTGGATTAAGTGCTTTGCCCATTCGCTGGACTTCTTCTTCATCAAAATCAGACAAAACCTGCTTCAATTCAGGCAGTTTCTCTAATGTGCGTTTAAGCTGCAGAAGATCTCTGGCGTTAACATTTCCAAAAGCGACACGGCCTGAAAGTCTTTCTATATCATAAACAGATTGTAAATGCTGACGGATTGTATCACGTTCGAAGAAGTGATCAAGAAAAGCTTGAACTAAATCCTGGCGTTTTGTGATCGCTTCTTTCTGAAGAAGTGGACGCTCCAGCCATTTCTTCAGCATCCGAGCTCCCATTGCTGTAACTGTGTCATCCAGTACCCATAGAAGACTCCCGTGCTTGCCCTTCTTCAAAATCGTCTCTGTCAGCTCTAAATTACGCTTTGAATACATATCCAACGTCATGAAGTGTTTAAGCTCCATCACTTGAAGCGGCTTCAAGTGATCCAAACCCCGCTTTTGAGTTCTTTCCACATAGTTTAACAGCATGCTGAAGCAATCTAGCAATCTTGCATCTGCCACATTACCTGTAAGTATTTCCAGTGACGCGCTCGTGCTGCTGCTATCTTGGTAGGATAATGTGACACCAAGGCGCACTTGTAAAGCCTCCTGCAACTGCTGATCCAGCTCTTCGCTAATGACGATTTCCCGCACCGGCTGATTGTATAGCTCGCTTAAAAGACTATCAAATCCACCTTCAAGCAAGGCAGCTCGATTTTCTCCCGTTGAAAGGTCATGATAAACAAGACTGTATGTAAGATCATTGTTTTCATGTACAGCAGCCAGGTAATTGTTCTCCTTTT
The DNA here is from genome assembly GCA_900110015.1 of Terribacillus saccharophilus. GTDB lineage: Bacteria > Bacillota > Bacilli > Bacillales > Amphibacillaceae > Terribacillus > Terribacillus saccharophilus. The sequence continues at coordinate 763,326 of FOCD01000001.1, forward strand.
CATCCAGCATACCGTTTTCCATAACAGTCCCTGGTGTTATCAGCTGGACTACTTCCCGTTTTACAACCCCTTTGGCTGTCTTCGGATCTTCTACTTGTTCACAGATGGCCACTTTGTAGCCGCGCGAAACTAGCGTTCTTATATAATTATCAGCCGAATGATAAGGAACACCGCACATCGGCACTTTTTCCTCAACACCAGCATTCTTGCTTGTTAAAGTGATTTCTAATTCCTTTGTCGCTTTCAGCGCATCATCAAAGAACATCTCATAAAAATCCCCAAGCCGGAAGAAAAGGAATGCATCCTTATAGTCGGCTTTAATTCTTAAATATTGCTGCATCATTGGTGTGTAACCTGCCATTTTCCTACTCCCCTGTTTCATTGCAATTAGTACTATTATAACACAGGTATTTTCTCTGTTTCTTCTACAGTGTCATTCTGAATAATACAAAAAACGAGAGCATCAGCTCTCGTTCAGTCTTCATCGTCATCCTTTTTATCCAAAAAGTCAGGATCTACATCTTTAAAATCATCTTCAGTCAGCTCATAATCCCAATCTTCTTCCACATCTTCCACTACACAGCCATCAGGATCTACTTTCACACAAAGCTTCGTTTCTCCGATAACTTCAACAAGGAATTCCTTCTCCACTTCGACGAAAATCTTCTGTCCGTGCTGTACGATCTTGCATTCCAGACAGTTTGGCTGCTGAATTGCTTTTGCGTAAACCTCGAAATCGTCATCAACGCAGTTCTCGTCTTTGATGCTCAATTTTATCAATTCCTTATACTCTACACTTTCTGAAACAACATGTGTTTTCGTATTATCATTATACGAATACCATACGTTGATATCATAAGTGCCGACTACTTCCACCCCTTTATCACCTTTCTTTTTCGCGTGATAGCGGTGGTTGATGATCCAGCAGCCAAGGATGCTTGATGGTTTGTGTTCCGGACGGATATGATCGATATTCTTGCTAAATTTACGTCCGCGGCCAATGACCGCTTTCGTGATGATCTCACGGTAATTCTGCTCTAGAAAACCCATCTTGCAAAAACCTCCTCTTTTTACATAGTCATGTTATGCAGGGTGTTCACCTATGGTGTCAGAAAAAATACAATCTCCTACCACAGCTGGACGCTCCTTCATTCTATGCATGTGCCTAAAAGAAGGTTATTGAAAACTTTTCGACTGATGAACGTAAAAAAAATAAAAGCCCAAAAAAAAGAAACGGACTTATTTGTCCGCTTCATCATCCTTGAAAACCGTATGCTGGATGTTTTGGGTAATACTCTGCAGAATATGGTTCGTGACAACCTGGGATTCCTTGAATTCCTGGACGACAGGGATGCCATCGATTTTTTCCTGTATCTCATCGATTTCCTTTTCCATCTGCTGCTGTGCTTCCCGCTTACCATAAGCCTGAAGATTGACAGCCTGCTTCTGCTTCATTTTAATCTGATTGATATATGTTTGCACCTTCTTGTTCTCATTAAGCTTCGCTTCCAATTGGTGAAAGTGTTCAATCTCATCCAGATTGCCCATGTCATCAGCCAAAGCTTCCGCTTGCTTGAGAATATCTTCGGTGGAATAACTCATTAGATTTGTACCTCCGCTATTGTTTCTGCTAATTCACCATCGAGTGACCATGTCTTTGCCTTCGTAATCCTGACTGGAATGATTTTTCCGATTACTGACTTTGGCCCTCGGAAATTGACTAGCTTGTTCTTCTCGGTATAACCCGCCAAAACGTCCGGGTTCCGTTTGCTTTCCCCTTCAACTAGCACATGCACGATTTTGCCTTCATAAGCGCGCATGGATCTGGCTGCGTGTTCACCTATCATTCTATTCAACCGCTGCAGGCGCTCCCTTTTCACTTCCATAGGGATATTATCTTCCCAATTAGCTGAAGGTGTTCCTTCACGAGGAGAATAAATATACGTATACGCTGCCTCGAACCCAACTTCCTTTACAAGAGTTAATGTCTCCTGAAACTGCTCTTCGGTCTCATTCGGAAAACCAACTATGATATCTGTCGTAAGCGTCGCATTCGGGATAGAACGTCTGATCTTATTTACCAGAGTCAGATATTCTTCTCTCGTATACCTCCGAGCCATAACCCGGAGTATGTCACTACTGCCGGATTGAACAGGTAGATGGATATGATCGAGGAGATTGCCGCCTTGAGCTAGTACCTCTATTAGTTTATCATCAAAGTCCCTTGGATGGGAAGTCGTGAAACGCACACGTGGTATAGCAATCCGGCTGATTTCGTTCATCAAGTCCCCAAGCCCGAAATCCAAATCAGGCAAATCCTTACCATATGCATTCACATTCTGTCCCAGTAGTGTAATCTCCTGATACCCCTGAGCCGCTAGCTGGCGCACTTCCTGGATGATATCCTCCGGACGCCGGCTCCGCTCCTTACCACGCGTGTATGGAACGATACAATAAGTGCAGAACTTATCACAGCCATACATAATATTGACCCATGCCTTTATCTTACCTTTACGTGCTTTTGGGAGATTCTCGATGACATCGCCTTCTTTGGACCACACCTCCAGAACCATTTCCTTATTGAAAGTAGCTTCTTTTAAGAGCTGCGGAAGCCGGTGGATATTGTGTGTCCCGAAAATCAAATCTATATGATGATGTTTCTTCAAAATTCGGTTTACTACTGCTTCCTCCTGGGACATGCAGCCGCACACCCCGATTATTAATTCAGGCTTCTCAAGCTTTAATGGTTTCAAATGACCAATCTCTCCGAAAACTTTATTCTCAGCATTCTCCCGAATGGCACAAGTATTGAGGAGAATCACATCAGCCTCGTTTGTCTCCGTTGTCGGAGTATATCCCATCTCGATAAATAGACCAGCCATCACTTCTGTATCATGTTCATTCATTTGGCAGCCGTATGTACGGATGAGGAACTTCTTGCCAAGTCCAGCTTCCTGCATCTCTGCTGGAATAGTGAAATCATAATGGAACTGAACATCTTCCCTGCGTCGTTTCTTTGCCTGCTTCAAATTAGGCGGCTGGTACGTCGTCTGAAAATATTTTGCGAAATCAGCTGTGGTTTTCTCATGAAGCGGCTTCTCAACTTGTCTCGTCTGTTCTGCAGCTATCAAACTCACGGATTTACGCTGTTCCTCATTCACTTGTTCCTGCTCCCCCATTCATTGCTCACTATTTTCTACATTATACCAGTGACTGAGATAGCGTCCAAGTATTGGAAATGAAAAAGACCCGCCATTGGCGGGTCTTATCTTGGTTCAATAATTAATTTAATGGCAGTCCGTTCTTCGTTGTCGATCATTATATCCGTAAATGCCGGAATACAAATTAGATCTACACCACTTGGCGCAACAAAGCCTCGCGCGATGGCGACAGCTTTCACTGATTGATTGAGTGCTCCTGCCCCGATTGCCTGTATCTCCGCTGAGCCACGTTCCCTTAATACGTTCGCGAGTGCGCCTGCTACTGAGTTTGGATTGGATTTCGCTGAAACTTTTAGTATATCCACCACTGGTACCTCCTTCGTTTACTGGACTACTTTCCTTTTTACTATATTTCTGCAAGATAGTAGATATGCCCATTTCGGGCGATGTCTGAAAAAAGTGATACAACCTGTCCTGGTTCATATCTGTAAACAAAAGTCCTAGTTGGTGAGCAGCAAGGATCAATCCATATACGGGTGGTCATCATTGATCAGGATGCGTTTGATGGAAGAAGCCTTCCCCGTTTGTGGATCCAGATCGATTACTACTCCATTTAATTGTGATTTACCCTTTTTTGGTACTTCAAAACGTACTGGAAGACCGGTAAGGAATCTTTTAATGACTGCTTCCCGCTCCATTCCAAGAATCGCTTCATACGGGCCGGTCATACCGGCGTCAGAAATATACGCTGTTCCAGACGGTAACACCCTTTCGTCAGCTGTCTGCGTATGCGTGTGAGTACCGACGACTGCACTGACACGACCATCAACGTACCATCCGAAAGCTTGCTTCTCGCTAGTTGCTTCACCGTGAAAATCGATGAAAATCAGATTCGTCCGTTTGCGCGCTTCCTCGATGAGTCGATCAGCTTCCCGGAATGGATCGTCTGCTGGCATCATGAAAGTTCTTGCCAATAAATTTATAATCGCTACTTCATGCTGATTTACCTTCACATAAATGATTCCCTTACCAGGTGTACCTGGTGGAAGATTTGATGGACGGACAAGGTATTTGGCATCATCGATGAATTCAAAGATATCCCGTTTATCCCATGTGTGGTTACCCATCGTGATTGCTTGTGCACCCCATTCGAGGAACTGCTTGTAAATACGTTCATTAATTCCTTTACCGTCAGCACTGTTCTCTCCGTTAATAATTGTAAGTTGCGGCTGATAGCGCTGCTTCAAACGCGGTAAATATTCCTGTACCATTTGACGTCCCGGCTCGCCGACAACATCTCCGATAAATAATAACTTCATATTCAAATCCCTTTCTGCATCTCAACTTGTAGTAGGTATAGTTTAACATTAAAAAAAGCGGCACAGGGCCGCTTTCTTATTTTGCATATTCAACTGCGCGTGTTTCTCGGATGACCGTGACTTTAATATGTCCCGGATAATCCAACTCGCTTTCAATGCGTTTCCGGATATCTCGTGCGACCTTAATGGATTCCAAGTCGTTGATTTCATCCGGTTTAACCATGATACGGATCTCACGTCCAGCTTGAATTGCGAAGGATTTCTCCACGCCTTGGAAGGATTCTGAAATCTCCTCCAGTTTCTCCAGACGCTTGATGTAGTTTTCCAGTGTCTCACTTCTCGCTCCCGGACGGGCTGCGGAAAGAGCATCTGCTGCAGCGACAAGCACTGCAATAATAGATGTAGCTTCCTCATCCCCGTGGTGGGACGCGATGCTGTTAATAACGACCGGATGCTCTTTGTATTTCATTGCGAGTTCTTTCCCGATTTCAACGTGGCTGCCTTCGACTTCGTGATCGATTGCTTTACCGATATCATGCAGGAGACCTGCACGTCTTGCCAAGGTAACGTCCTCGCCAAGCTCAGCAGCTAGCAAACCAGCTAGGTAAGCGACTTCTGTCGAGTGCTTCAATACGTTCTGCCCGTAACTTGTGCGATACTTCAATCTTCCCAGTATCTTCACAAGATCCGGATGCAAGCCGTGTACGCCTACTTCGAAAGTCGTCTCCTCACCTATCTCGCGAATATACTCATCCACTTCGCGTCTGGATTTCTCCACCATTTCCTCGATACGAGCTGGGTGGATACGTCCATCCTGGACAAGTTTCTCAAGTGCGATTCGAGCGATTTCGCGACGAACAGGATCAAAACCGGATAGGATGACCGCTTCAGGTGTATCATCAATGATCAGATCAATTCCCGTAAGCGTTTCTAACGTACGAATGTTACGGCCTTCCCGTCCGATAATGCGTCCTTTCATCTCGTCATTCGGCAAGTTCACGACTGATACAGTCGTTTCCGCAACGTGATCGGCTGCGCAGCGCTGAAGTGCAAGGGAAAGAATGCTCTTCGCTTTCTTATCGGCCTCATCTTTGGCACGATGTTCCGCATCTTTGATCATGACAGCTGCATCGAAGGCAACTTCCTTCTCGACTTTGTCCAGCACGATTTGACGTGCTTCATCAGACGTATAGCCGGAAATTCGCTCCAATTCGAGCTGCTGTTCTTTCACCAAGACTTCCACTTTGCTTTCTAATTCTTCAATTTGTTGTTGTTTTTCAGCTAATAATTGTTCCTTTTTCTCTAACGTAATTTCACGCTTATCAAGCGTATCGCTTTTACGGTCCAGATTCTCTTCTTTCTGCATCAGACGGTTTTCCTGTTTCTGCAGTTCCAGACGACGCTCACGTAATTCCTGCTCCGTCTGCTGACGCAGCTGGAAGTTCTCATCCTTCGCTTCGAGAAGTGCTTCCTTCTTAGACGTTTCCGCATTGCGATGGCCTTCTTCTACTATTTGCTTCGCTAATTCCTCCGCACTGGAGATTTTTTTCTCAGCAATAGATTTGCGAACAAGATAACCAACAACACCACCGACGATCAGAGCAAGCAAAATGGAGATGATTAGGTAAAATAGTTCCATGATTTCACCTCCCCTGCTATAAAATTGTACAAACATGTCTGTCGGCATGCACAATGTTTTTCATAAAAAAACTATGGTAACCTTTTGAGAAGTATAATAAAAAATAAAATTATACAAATCAATTTTAATCCTGTGTTCGCATGTTGTCAAGAAAACATGGAAAGTACTAGCAGATTAACCTATTTAAAAATGATGGCTGGGACAAAACATGATTTTGCTTTCTTAAAAAAAGGTGAAAGGAGCCGCTCAGGTAGAATACTCTGCTTTACCTGCGGGCAGCAGGTGAGCCTCCTTGTGCTGAACTCCGGAGTCTTACCCGGGCCTTAATCCCCCGGTAGTCTTCGTATTTCGCCTGAGTTTATCTATTGAATAAAATACTTATTGTAAAATAAACCGAACTTTTAGGCAGAATAAAAGATTCGCCCAAAGTTCGGTTTATAAATGAGCTAAACATCTTTTGTTCAGACTCTTATCTTACATATCAAGTGTTTCTTGTTCTTCTGACTGCGCATCTTCTGGCAGCTTTTTATCTGCATCGAGGTTATAGTGGTCACGTACAGTCATTTGAATTGTTGTAGCAATTTCCGGATTTTCTTTCAGGAACTGCTTCGCATTTTCACGTCCTTGACCAAGACGCTCCTCATTATAAGAGTACCAAGCTCCGCTCTTCTGAACGATATCCAAGTCGCTGGCGATATCGATGAGTTCCCCTTCTCTGGAGATCCCTTCTCCGTACATAATATCAACTTCCGCTTGTTTGAAAGGTGGAGCTACTTTGTTTTTTACTACTTTGATTCTCGTTTTGTTACCGACCATGTCATTACCTTGTTTAAGTGTCTCTGCACGGCGTACTTCCAAACGTACAGAAGAATAGAACTTAAGTGCGCGTCCACCAGGTGTTGTTTCCGGGTTACCGAACATAACGCCGACTTTCTCACGGATCTGGTTGATGAAGATAGCAGTCGTTTTGGACTTGTTGATTGCTCCAGACAATTTACGAAGTGCCTGAGACATTAGACGAGCCTGCAAACCAACGTGAGCATCTCCCATTTCCCCTTCGATCTCTGCTTTTGGTACAAGGGCAGCTACCGAATCGACAACAACGATGTCAACCGCTCCGCTTCGTACAAGCGCCTCGGCGATTTCCAATGCTTGTTCTCCTGTATCTGGCTGGGAAAGTAAAAGTTCATCGATATTGACGCCTAGCTTCTGTGCATAAACAGGATCAAGTGCGTGCTCTGCATCAATGAAAGCTGCTTGTCCGCCGTTGCGCTGTGCTTCTGCAATTGCGTGCAAGGCAACCGTTGTTTTACCAGAGGATTCCGGACCATAAATCTCGATAACACGGCCTTTAGGATATCCACCTACTCCTAGCGCAATATCAAGAGCAAGAGAGCCGCTGGATACAGTAGAAACCTTCTGTTCTGCTCTTTCACCTAGTTTCATAATGGAACCTTTACCGAATTGTTTCTCTATTTGTCTCAAAGCCATATCAAGGGCTTGTTTACGTTCACTCAAATGTATTTCCTCCTTTGGATTATCTATTTCTATTTTAACTTGTTTTTTGAGATATAACAAGCAAAAAGCGAATAAATGTTCCCTTTTTTTATTTCTCCCGAACATACCAATAATGACAATTCATCCAGGCAAAAAGAGCATTTATTCGCTTCAAACTTCAGTTAAATCATGATTTTAGATAATGAAACAGCATATCGAAGCCTTTTTTCACCGCTTGCGCCCGTACACCTTGACGCGAGCTTCGAATGGACAGCTCGGTAGTACGTGTCTGTTTGCCTTTTTCATGAAGGCTGATAAAGACAGTTCCAGGCTCTTTGCCTTCAGAACTATCCGGGCCGGCAACTCCGGTGAAACTGATCCCGATATCGGCACCAGATACGCGTACCGCATTCTCGGCCATCTCAATGGCACATTGCTCACTTACCGTGCCGTAGGTCTTGATCGTTTCTTCCTTCACACCAAGCACGTGCTGTTTCATACTAGGAGCATACGTGACGAAACTGCCAAGAAAGACCTCGGAAGCGCCGTTCAAAGAAACGAGAGCATCAGCGAACAGTCCGCCTGTCAGGCTTTCTGCACTGGCCAAAGTAAACTGTCGTTGCTTCAGCAGTTCAAACACTTGCTGCTGAACAGATGTTTCATCATAGCCATAAAAGTATTGACCGACGCGTTCCATCACTTCTTTTTCAACAACATCAATCAAACGATCTGCTTCTTCTTTCGTTTCTGCACGAGCAGTAAGCCTTACAGCAACTTCCCCTTCAGAAGCATATGTTGCGATTGTAGGATTTTCCTGTACCTGAATCAAATCAAGCAAGTCCGTTTCCAGCTGTGATTCCCCAATTCCAATGAAATGAAGCAGGCGGGACTGCAAAACAGATTGAAGCTGATATTTCTCCCGTACATGAGGCAGAACATGATCTGACATAATCTGCTTCATTTCACGAGGGACACCCGGCATAAACGCCCACACCACACCATCATGTTCTACAAGCATACCTGGTGCCATACCTACTGTATTTTCCAGCACTTTTGCGCCGTCAAACACACGCGCTTGCTTATGGTTATTCGGCGACATCGTGCGACCTCGTTTTACGAAGAACTCTTTGATCCGGTCCATGGAAACCTTGTCTTCATGCATTTCAAGGCCGGAAATGAGCTGAAAGGCTTCTCTTGTAAGGTCATCCTCAGTCGGGCCGAGGCCCCCGGTTACAAGTACAAGATCTGCATCGCGCTGCGCTTTCGCGAAGGATGATTGCACACGAGCAAGATTATCGCCTACTACATGATGATAGAATACGTTGATTCCGTGATCAGCAAGCTGCTTGGAGATATATTGTGCGTTCGTATTGTTAATTTGACCGATTAGAATTTCCGTTCCTACAGCTATCACTTCTGCATTGATTTGCTTCATTTTATTTCGACTCCTTCATGACACTCCAGTTTCTTACAAAGTAGTCGACTCCGGAAACGATTGTCAGAATCAGTGCGAGATACAGGCAAATCGTTGCGAACGGGAAACCAAGATAAGAAAATGGCCAATTGTGCAATAGCAATGCGCTGATAGCGACAATCTGAACTGCCGTTTTCTGCTTACCCATTTTGCCTGCAGCCATCACCGTACCTGCACCTGCGGCAACAAGACGCAATCCGGTAACAGCAAATTCACGGCTGATTATGATGATCGTAATCCAAGCCGGCGCTAAATCTAATTGTACCAGTAAAATAAGCGCAGCTGAAACAAGTAGCTTATCAGCCAGCGGATCAAGAAATTTACCAAGGTTCGTTACAAGATTATATTTACGGGCATAGTAACCATCCACCCAATCGGTACATGATGCAATGATGAATAAAATCGCCCCAGCCAAATGGTTTACTGGGAGTGCAGTGTCACCGATATCGATAGTTCCCCAATCAAATGGAACTGCTAGCAAGATGATGAAGATCGGAATCAGGAAAATTCGTGATAAAGTAATTTTATTAGGTATATTCATGTCTGCCTCCTATGTATGTACAGATAAACATAAGTTAAACCCTTTCCATAGACGTAAAGGGTTTAACTCATATCATTATTTCTTAATATTTACCGTAATGGTCTGAACATCATTATCAATCGGGAATGCCAGTTCCTGACCATTAATCTCCAGTTTTGTTGCTCTTGCAAAGCCTGTTTTAATGGAAACTGTCTCCAAATCACTTACATCCTGTTCAACAGCTTCACTGCCGGCAGCAATTGTGCCTGTATAAACATTACCAGCATTATTACCGTCACCGACCTGGAGCCACGCATCTCCATCTTCTGCAGAAAGTTTCAATGTTACTTCATCACCGGCGTTCTCCAGCGTATATGTTGTAACCGGATTGCTGGCAGTGCCTTCTTCGTCCACAGAAAGTTTAGGTTCTGTTTGCTCCTCTTCCTGCTGTGCTTGCTCTTCTTCCTCAGCAGCGTCATTCGCTTGCTCCTCAGAATCAGCAGACTCATCAGCAGTATCAGTTCCGGATTCCTGTTCACTTTCCGGTGAGGTTACTTGATCTTCATTTTGCTGCTGATTGGCGGAATTGTTATCATCGTTATTATTAGATCCACCTGCATAAATGAGGACAACTACAATAATGGCAGCCAATACAATCAGTCCAATGATAATGGAAGGTAAATAAGGGATGCCTTTGCGTTCCTTGCGAGGAGGTCTGTCATTTTCCCGAACGCGACTGCGTTCCTGACGGGAAGGTGCCTCACTCTCTTCTTGAACCGGGACAGCTGCCGGTGTTTCCTGTTGCTGCTGTTCTTTCGGTTGTAGCACTTCATCTGGATTAAGTCCTACTGTCTGCGCATATTCTTTGATGAAAGCACGTGTGTAGAATTCCCCAGGCATAACGCTGTGGTTGTTCTCCTCAATTGCTTTCAAATAACGCTTCTGAATTTTGGTGCGCTGTTGTACGTCCTCCAAAGTCATTCCTTTGGACTCTCTTGCCTCCCGGAGCTTTGCACCAATGTCCATTAATACCACCATCCATCTTTAAAATTGCTTAAATCTGTCTGAATTCCGGCTCATAGATGATTTTCTCATCATCATGATTCCGAAGTTCAATAATATAATCGAAATGATCCAATGTAAACTCCGTATCTCGGACAAATATATCTGGATGTTCGATTACCTTTGCTACAGGGAGCCGCATCACTTCGCGTACAAGCTCCCAATGACGCTCACTCGCGCGGCTGGTCGAAACAATACCGTCGATGATAAAGAGGTTGTCCTCATTGTATTCATCCTGCAGCAGCTGATTCCTTGCAGTTTGCTTCAGAAGGGTGCTGGAGACGAATAGCCAGCGTTTATTAGCGCTGACACTGGCAGCGACGATCGATTCTGTTTTTCCGACACGAGGCATCCCACGTATTCCTATTACCTTAGAGCCTTCCTGTTTAAACAATTCTGCCATGAAATCGACCAGAAGTCCGATTTCACTCCGGACGAAACGGAATGTCTTCTTATCATCCACATCCCTATGTATATACCTTCCATGCCTAACAGCAAGCCGATCTCGAAGCTTCGGCTCCCTGGACTTTGTGATATGCACATGTTCCATCGTCCGCAGAATGGAATGGAGACGAATGATCTGCAATTCCTTTTCTGCTGAAAGCAGCATGCCGCGCCGTTGGTTTTCCACTCCATTGATCGTCTTGATGTTGATGGACAACATACCGAGCAAAGAAGAAATGTCCCCTAACAATCCAGGCCGGTTGTGCTGAATTTCATATTCTAAGTACCATTCTAATGTTTCCATAGAAAAGCTCCTTTACAGGAAAATAGCGTCTTATATAACTAAAACCTATCCTTACTATAAAGGAAAACGATAGAATAGAAAAGCCATAACAAGCTTATCAGAGGCTATAAAGAAAACCTGCTTCTTAAAAAAGAAGCAGGCTTGAATGAAGTTGGCCGCTTTATTTAGCGTGTATGGCCATTGTCTTGGACAAGCTTTACCATAATGTTGGCAATAGCTTGTTTCTCATCCTTAGACGCAACAGTCCAAAGGTCACGAAGAATTTTCTCTTCTGTGTTCTTTGCATCGACTTTCGTCGCAAGATAATCACCGATTTCATATGCAATGCCTGAGACAGTATCATTCTCCATCCCTTTGCCTTGCGCCTGATGCAGGCGATCACCTAGGAAGTCTTTCCAAGAATCAAAATTATCAAGAACAGACATGGTTTATTCCTCCTTCATTAGCTTGCATCTTAGCTTTTGACAGAAGGGGTTTCCTTATACAAAAAAAATGACTTAATTTCACCAGCCGCCATTTACTTGGAGAGCATGTCCATTCACATAAGAAGAATTATCGTTAAGCAGATAACTGACAGCATTAGCCACTTCGCTCACTTGCCCGAACCGGTTCATCGGAATATCTTCAGTAAGCTGATTCTTTTCTTCTGAAGATAAATGGCTGTTCATTCCGGTATCGATCGCTCCTGGTGTTACAGCGTTGACTCGTACACCGCTCGTTCCGACCTCTTTAGCCAAACCTTTAATAAATCCTATTTGCGCAGCTTTGACACTGGAATATGCAACTTCAAAGCTTGCCCCTCTTTCTCCCCAGATAGAAGAAACAATGACGATTTCTCCCTTCCTACGCGCAACCATCGGCGGCAGAATATGCTGGCATATACGCCATGGCGCCTTCACATGGACAGCAAGAAGATCATCCATCTCCTTGTTCGTCATATCCTGGAACATGCCATAATGGGCCATTCCGCCAGCATAAACAAATTGATCAATCGGGAAAGACAGAAAGCGGAGAAGCTCCGACAATTCCGCTTCGTTCGTCAAATCAGCTTTAACTGTTCCAAGTACACTTTCCTCTATATCACGACACAATGCTTCCATCGCTTGTTCATTTTGATTGTAATGGAGCAGCAGCTGATGCCCTTCAGTGGCAAGCTGACGGGCGCAAGCAGAGCCTATAGCTCCGCTTGCGCCCGTAATGAAAATGATTCGGCCCATGCTTAGGCCTCCTGCGGCAAGATTTGGCAGACAGCCAAACGATCTTCGTTGAACCATTCTTTTAGGAAACCATTCGCATCAGCAGCAGTCAGTTTTTCGATAGCTGGTACAATATCAAACAAATCCACTCCAGCAAGATGGTACTGGATGAAACGATTGGAGACGAACTCCAAGCTGTTCATTGCTCTAAGCATCTGACCGATTGTTTTCTTCTTTATCCGTTCCATTTCTGCCTCGGAAACGGTATGATCTTTCATTCGCTGGAGCATCCCTTTGACTGTATCGGCAAAGCGATCTGGCTCTTTCGTATTGCCGCCGATGATTGAGAAACCGAAGTTTTTCTCCAGACTTGTTTCAAAACCGAAGCTGTCATCAATCAAATCGTTTTTATATAGTTCTTCATAGTAGACACCGCTCTTAGAGAAATAATAATCCAGCACCATGTCTGTAAGCAGTTCTTGTTTCAAATACGCTTCTGGAGATGCATAATCTGTGTTCTCTTTAATCCCGACCATACATTTTGACACGCTGACAGGCATTCGGACTTGTTTTTTCTTTTCAGCTACGGTTTCAGGTTCTTCAGGGAAGAAGCGCTCGATTTTAGCAGGCGGGGCGAATTTTTTGCTATCTTGATTTGCCCGAATAAGTTCAATCATTTTCTCTTCATCAATATTACCTGTTACGAATAAAGTCATGTTCGAAGGATGGTAAAACGTGTTATAGCAAGTGTACAAATCTTCCTTCGTAATTTCCTGAATGGAATCCACCGTTCCTGCAATATCAATTCTAACAGGGTGTGATTGAAATAGGCTTTGGATAGTTCCAAAGAAAGAACGCCAATCTGGCTGATCATCATACATCCGAATTTCCTGTGCGATAATGCCTTTTTCCTTTTCAACCGATTTATCAGAGAAATATGGATCCTGTACAAAATCAAGTAGTGTTGTTACATTCTCTTCAATATGAGAAGTCGCAGAAAACAGATAAGCTGTTTGTGTAAAGGAAGTAAAAGCATTCGCTGATGCACCTTGTTTGGTGAAATCTTGGAATACATCCCGATCTTCTTTTTCGAAAAGCTTATGCTCCAGAAAATGCGCAATGCCTTCTGGTACGGTGATTTTCTCTTTGCCATCAAGTGGCACGAAGGTTTGATCAACTGATCCATAATTCGTTGAAAAGATCGCATAGGTTTTTGCCATCTCCGGCTTCGGCTGCAGGAACACCTTTAGACCATTCGGCAGCGTTTCTGCGTAGACGGATTCTTGTAATTGTTCATAGTGTTTCTTATGCATTCTTCTCGGCCTCCTTATTCGTCAGCAGGTACACTGTATCCAATTGAACTTTTTTCGCCACTTGCAGTACATCTTCCGTGGTTACTTGTTGTATGGAATCAAGCATTTGCTCGATAGTTACGTTTTTATTTCCCATCACTTGCTGGTATAACGTTTCAATATGACCTGCTGGATTATCGATTGTCTCTAATATTTGACTCACAATGAGATCCTTCACTTCTTCAACTTCGGACCCTTCGAATTCTCCCGCTTGCATGGAAGCTAGCTGAGCGTCGATAATTTCTTTTGCTTTCTGATAATCTTTTGGATCGATACCAGAGAATACGAATAATAAACCTTTGTGGCTCTCAAAACGTGAAGCAGCATAATAGGCAAGGCTGTGTTTTTCTCTGACATTCCGGAAAAGCTTCGAACTCGGGAAGCCGCCGAATAAGCCATTAAACACTTGCAATGCTGCATAATCTGAATCATCGTAACGGATATTCGTCCGATAACCAAGGTGGAGCTTGGCTTGCTGTACATCTTGCGTCTCAATTACTTCCTGGACCTCATCAGAAGCTGGATGAACAGATGCTGTACGTTCTTCAAGTGGAGCAATATCTCTTTCTAGGAATGGCTGAACCGCCTTTTCAGCTAGTTCGCTCTCTACATCTCCAAGAATGTAAATGTCCATTTTATCCTGCTTGAGCATTTTCTCATAAAAGCCATACAGTTTGCCGCCGTCCATGTCTTTCAGTTCCTCTTCATACCCGTGCACATGAAGACTGTACGGTTCATCTTTACACATCTCATCGATAAGCCGCATATTTGCATAGCTCATCTTATCATCCTTCAACGCAACCATTTTTTGTTTTAGCGTTTGTATTTCGCGTGTAACGATTGACTCTGTAAAAGCGTTGTTTTCAGCTTTTGGCTCAAATAGGATCTCGCGCAGCAGATCAACTGCTTTTTCAAATAAAGGAGTACGGTCGCTCAAATAATTTTCATTGGCAACATCTAGACGAAGCGTGATGATATGCTTCTCCCCTTTTTTCGTACCTGAGATAGACAATATAGCACCATATAAGTCATCAAGTTTTAGACGTAAAGCACGAGCATCCGATAAATTGGCTGTACCCTGCTGCAGCACATATGGAAGCAGCGCTCTTGCTGTAATAGTCTCCCGCTCTAGCGGCGCCTGTAATTTTACGGCAATGCTGATTGTCTTATATTTTTTAGTGGGAATAAGGTGCAGCGTCGCACCTTTTCCTGTGATGATTTTTTCACCTGCGATTTTCATGAGGAACCTCCCTGGCTTCTGTTATGTATAGCTTCTGTAGTTTTGCTTATATATATCCGACAATCCTCGCTATGATTACCATATTAATGAAAAAAAGCCTAGAAGTAAAACGAATCGGATTGCATAAAAAGACCCGATGCATAAAAAGCATCGGGTCTTTCGTCTTAGCGGCTTCCTTTTACGTATGGAACACCGCTTGCTTTTGGTGCTACCGAACGGCCGATGAATCCTGCCAAAGCAAGAATAGTCAGCACATAAGGTGCAATCAGCAAGTAAACCTGCGGAACATTTTCAAGCAATGGAATAGATGAACCGACAACGCTTAAAGACTGGGCAAAGCCGAAGAACAAAGCTGCTCCCATTGCTCCAAGCGGATTCCACTTACCGAAAATAACAGCTGCAATTGCCATGAATCCTTGACCTGCAATTGTAGATATAGAGAAGTTCTGCGATATTGTCATAGCGAACACAGCACCACCGAGGCCGGCAAGAGCGCCTGAAATAATAACGCCTATATATCTTGTTGTATATACTTTGATACCATTCGTATCCGCAGCCATAGGGTGTTCCCCGACTGCTCGGATACGCAAACCAAATGGCGTTTTAAATAGCACGTACCACGCAACGAACGATAATGCGATCGCGATGTAAGATGTAAGATACATATTTTTGAAAAACATTTGACCGATGACCGGTATATCAACCAAGAATGGTACATTAGTAGTATAAATCGGCTGAGAGATAAAATCGGTTTGACCTTTCCCAAAAATCTGTTTGATCATGAAGACACCGAATCCAAGCGCCAGCATATTGATTGCTACCCCCGTAACCGTTTGATCGGCACGGAAAGTGATCGTAGCGACAGCGTGAATCAGTGAGAACAGTATACCTGCTACAATTGCAACCAATAAAGAAATCCATGGTGTAGCTGTACCCAGCGCATCAGCATAAAGAATATTGAATGTCACCGATGAAAAAGCCCCGATGACCATAAGTCCTTCCAGGCCGATATTGATGACACCTGAACGCTCACTATACACACCGCCTAATGCGGTGAAAATAAGAGGAGCGGCAAAGAACAGCGTTTGCGGAATAATGGAATAAAGGATATCCAGCATTTTATTTTTTCTCCCCTTTTTTCAATTGCAGCAGCGCCCAGCGAATGATAAAGCCGGAAGCAACAAAAAGAATGATCAATGCAATGACGATTTCGATAATTTCATTCGGCACACCAGCTGTGGACATGTTAAGCGAGCCCACCTTCAGGAATCCGAAAAGACTAGCTGATAATACAACGCCGAACGGGTTATTCCCGCCCAGAAGCGCTACAGCGATACCATCGAAACCAAGGTTTGAGAATGCTGTATTGGTGAATGCATTACCGAAGCTTCCAAGACCTTGCATCGCACCCGCAAGACCTGCAAATAAACCAGAAATCAGCATTGAGATGACAATGTTTCGTTCCACTTTCATACCTGCATAATTGGAGGCATGCTGGTTGTAACCTACAGCTTTCAATTCATACCCAAGCTTTGTGCGTTCCAGAATGACCCACATGACAAGCACCATCAATAAAGCAACGATGAACCCAAGGTGCAAGCGGGATCCTGTTAATCCGATCAAAAAATCATTCGTCAGTGATGCAGTTTGTTTAACTGGCTCTGTCGTCTCTTGATTATCTGTCAGCACAGAACGAATCAGGTAGTTCGTAATATGAAGTGCTATATAGTTCATCATGATACTGACGATAACTTCATGGACACCGAGTTTCGCCTTCAGGATACCGGGAATGAACGCCCATAACGCTCCTGCTGCTGCTGCTGCAAGAAGTGCAAGCGGCAAATGGATGAAAGCCGGTGCATCAATAGCAGTACCTACCCATACAGCTGCAACCCAGCCTACTAACACCTGACCTTCTGCACCGATGTTGAATAATCCGGTACGGAAAGCAAACGCGATTGCCAAACCAGTCAGTATATATGGAGTAATACGGTTAACTGTTTCTGACATGAAGAACGGACTATCAAATACGCCATTCCATAGTGCCTGATAGCCAAGAATCGGATTATAACCGAAAATAAGCATGATAATTGCACCGGCAACCAAACCAAGGATGACCGAGATGATTGGTATGATGAAATTGAACTTTGTGCTGGAAAACATTAGTTTTGCGCCCCTTCTTTCTCAAGCTTCGAACCTGCCATCAGTAATCCGAGCTCCTGTTCATTTGTTTCCTTCGGATTTACTGTTGCAATGATTTTCCCATCGAACATAACCGCAATACGATCACTTACATTCAAAATTTCATCTAGTTCGAATGAAACGAGCAAGACAGCTTTTCCTTGATCACGCTGCTCAATCAGACGCTTATGGATGAATTCAATCGCTCCTACATCAAGACCGCGCGTCGGCTGAGCTGCAATTAATAAATCTGGGTTCCGGTCAATTTCGCGACCAATAATCGCTTTTTGCTGGTTACCCCCAGATAGTGTTCGTGCTTTTGATAGATGACTAGGAGTACGAACATCGTATTCCTCTATCAGCGCTTTCGCTTTATCAAAGATCCGTTTAAAGGATAAGAAACCGCCAGTTGAATAAGGCTTTTGGTAATAAGTTTGCAAGACAATGTTTTCTCCGATAGAGTAATCGAGCACTAGACCAAGCTTGTGGCGATCCTGTGGGATATGACTGACTCCACTTTCTGTAATCGCGCGAACAGGCATATTGGTAATATCCTGATTTTTCAACGTCACTTTTCCTGCTGATTTCTTACGAAGTCCGGTAATTGCCTCAATTAATTCTGTTTGACCATTTCCGTCAACTCCGGCAATTCCGACAATTTCGCCTGCTCTGATATCAAGATCCAGTTCTTTCACCATATCCACATGGCGGGAATCCTGTACTGTCAGACCTTCAATGGAAAGAATTGTTTCTTTTGGTTCTGCAGGTTTCTTCTCCGTAGAAAAGCGTATTTCACGTCCAACCATTAGGGAAGCCAAATCATTCGGATTCGTTTCAGAAACCTCAACTGTTCCGATACCCTGTCCCTTCCTGATTACCGTACAGCGATCACAAACTTCCATGATTTCTTTCAATTTATGAGTGATCAAAATGATAGATTTTCCTTCTTTGATCAGCGTCTTTAGGATAACAATAAGTTCCTTGATTTCCTGCGGTGTCAAAACAGCTGTAGGCTCGTCCAGTATGACGACATTTGCACCGCGATACAATGTTTTCAGGATTTCCACCCGCTGCTGCATACCAACGGAAATATCACTGATTTTCGCTGTGGCATCCACTTGCAGACCGTATCGGTCTGAAAGTTCCTGCACTTCACGAACCGCTTTTTTCATATCGATCTTAATGCCTTTTTTCGGCTCACTGCCGAGAACGATATTTTGTGCAACTGTAAAGGTGTCGATAAGCATGAAGTGCTGGTGCACCATTCCGATACCTAATCTATTGGCAACATTCGGATCATTGATTTCGACTTTCTTTCCGTCTACGCGGATTTCTCCCTTTTCCGGCTGATAAAGGCCGAACAGGACGTTCATCAGTGTGGATTTTCCTGCGCCATTTTCTCCTAGCAGCGCATGGATTTCACCTTTTTTCACTTGAAGCGTGATGTTGTCATTGGCGACAATTCCGGGAAATTCTTTGCGAATGTTCAGCATTTCGATTACATAATTCTCCATATTTTACACTCCTTCTCGGAATTACGAACTTTCTTTGATTCTGTTCAAAAAAAAATCGTCAAATGAAGCGGGGAATTGTCTAATTAAAAGACGCTTCAGTTGAAGATTTTTTTATAAAGGGCTAGAGTGCTTACTCTAGCCCTTCTGGTATTTTATAGAGAATCTACATATGCTTTCAGTTCGTCATCCGTAGTTGGAGCAGTTACATCACCATCGATGATCTTTTGCTTCCATTCGTCTACAGCTGCTTTGATATCGTCTGTGTATGCTTCTGTGTTTGTTTCTGCAATACCGATTCCATCATCTTTCAAACCGTAAGATACGATTTCTCCACCAGGGAATTCACCATCTTTGGATTTCTGCGCGACATCAGCTACTGCAACATCAACAGCTTTCAGCATGCTAGTAAGTGTCACGTTGTTATCTCCAATTTGGCCTTCATCATACTGGTCACGGTCAACACCGATTACCCAGTAGTTTCCTTCTGGATCATTGTTTTTCAAATCTTTTGCTTGTGCAAATACACCGTTACCTGTACCACCAGCAGAATGATAGATTACATCTACGCCGGAGTTGTACATATTGGATGCAATCAATTTACCTTTGTCAGGAGCACCGAAGGAACCAGCATACTGTACGTCCACTTCGATATCCTTATTGACTGATTTCGCACCAGCTACATATCCTGCTTCAAACTTCTTAATCAATTCACTTTCTTCTCCACCAACGAAGCCGATTTTACCGGATTCGGATTTCGTCGCTGCAGCTACACCTGCAAGGAATGAGCCTTGCTGCTCTTCGAAGACGATGCTCGCTACATTATCTTTTTCAACGACTGAGTCGATGATGGCAAAATGCGTTTCTTTATTCTGATCAGCAACCTTTGTAATATCCTCTGCAAGTTTGAAACCGACACCGAAGATCAGATCCGTATTGGATTGCACAAGGCGATTCAAGTTTGTTGCATAATCAGATGCACTGTTAGATTGAAGGTAGTCATAACCTTCTTTCTCTTTTAGGTCGTTGTCTGCACCAAATTTTGTAAGACCTTCCCAAGCAGACTGGTTAAATGATTTATCATCAATACCGCCAGTATCTGTAACCATAGCTGTTTTGAAGCTGTTGCTGTCGCTTCCGCCCTGCTCGGAGCTGCCGCCAGAACCACATGCACTAAGCACGATGCTTACGACAAGAAGTAAACCTAAAAGTGTTGCATAACGACGCATTTTCAAGATAGTAACCCCCAAATATAGATTAATCTAAGTTGAAGCTTGATACATAATTAGTAGATTAATAGGACATAATTACTACAATCCGCTTCACTCGAACATAATATATCATGCTTTTTACAGAAAATAAATACTTATTTTACAAAAAACACGAATATTTTCGTTTTTTTCGAGCTAATTCAACTACATTTTGGGACTTTTTCTCGAAAATTATGTCCTACGATAGTTTGTCCTCCGCTGACTTTGAGACTAACACTTGCCGTGGCTTACTTCCTTCATAAGGTCCTACTACACCCCGTTCTTCCATTGCATCTATCAATCTAGCCGCTCTCGTATAACCAATTCGGAATCTGCGCTGCAGCATGGATACACTGGCACTCTGCATATCTGTTACAAGGAATACGGCGTCATGATAAAGTTCATCCTCAACCTCTGACTGTACTTCAGTTTCTTCATCTGGGATCATATCTGTCTGGTATTGCGCTTTCTGCTGTTCGATACAGTGATTGACAACGTTCTCCACTTCTTCGTCGGAAAGAAATGCACCTTGAATACGAGTTGGCTTGGAAGAACCGACTGGGATGAACAGCATATCTCCTCGACCAAGCAGCTTCTCAGCACCGCCGCCATCCAAAATCGTACGGGAATCTATCTGAGAACTTACGCTAAAGGCAATACGTGACGGAATGTTTGCCTTGATAACACCAGTGATAACATCAACAGATGGACGCTGGGTAGCGATAATCAAATGGATTCCTGCTGCACGTGCCATCTGAGCCAATCTGGTAATGGCATCCTCTACTTCGCTGGATGCAACCATCATCAAATCGGCAAGCTCATCAACGAGTACGACAATGAATGGCAGGAAAGGCTGCTCTTCATCGTTCAATTCATTCTGCTTTTGAATATAGGCATTATATCCTTCTATGTTTCGAGTACCAGAATCAGAGAACAGATCATATCTGCGCTCCATCTCGGCTACAACTTTCTTCAGTGCTCTGGAAGCTTTTTTGGGATCCGTCACGACTGGTGTCAGCAAATGAGGAATACCGTTATAGACATTCAGTTCTACTTTTTTCGGATCAATCATCATCATCTTCACTTCATGCGGCTTTGCACGCATTAGGATGCTTGTAATGATACCATTGATACATACACTTTTTCCGCTTCCTGTAGCCCCTGCTACAAGCAAATGGGGCATCTTATTAAGTTCAGCCACAACAGATTCCCCTGATATATCTCGTCCAAGAGCAAAACTCAGCTTGGAGCCTGTTTTTATCTGACTGTTGTCCAGCACCTCTCGCAGCGATACGCTCGCGACTTCTTTATTCGGCACTTCGATTCCGACAGCTGATTTGCCTGGTATAGGTGCTTCTATACGTATATCCTTCGCTGCCAGTGCAAGTGCTAAATCATCGTGCAGATTTACAATCTTACTTACCTTCACACCGGTGTCCGGATAAACTTCATACTTCGTTACTGCTGGACCGACATGTACCTTACTCACCTTTGCTTTAACACCAAAGCTTTGGAACGTCTGCTCGAGCTTACGTGCAACAGCTTGAATCTGGGAACGTTCTTGTTTCTGGCTGTTCTTCTTCGGTTGTTTTAGCAATGTAATACTAGGAAGCTGATAGTCCCTATTTTCGAGTTCTGACGCCGGCAATGCCTCTTTCTCATCAGAAGAAGGCTCTTTTACTGGCTCTTTTGGTTTCTCTTGTTTAGGTTCAATTATCTCAGGTTCCGGATCGGCGTAGGCAATATTCGTGAAATCCTGGATGATTGGTTCCTCATGAATAGGCTCCGGTTCTGCCTCTACTGCTTCTTCCTTCTCTGCTAATACTTGTTGACGTTTCTGCTTCCTCTGCGGTCGTTCCGTTTTTTTACGCTCCTTCGTTTCTGAAAGCTTATCTTTCATTTTATCTGAAGAAGCACTCGCTCCTTTTCTTAGAAGGGCGAACAGCTTTTGAACGATGGAGCTAAGAGACGTATTGCTCAAAATCAAAATACCAATTAATACTAGGAAGAAAGCGATAATTTTAGCGCCTGTAGCAGACAGCAGATAATAGCTTAGCGCGAAAAGGATAGCTCCAACCATTCCTCCGCCTAGAGCCGCTGGATCGATCGTATCCTGCACATAAGCTAAATAATAGTTCCAGCTTGTCTTTATTATCGATGGTTGTTCTACTTGACTCAGCTTATCCTCGAACGCTTGAATATGGGTGAACAGTAAAATACCCGCGGTAATTGCATATAACCCAATCAGCTTCTTATGAAGCAGGTTCGGCTTTTTGCATCTGGCCATCAAGTAGATGCCGACTCCGCCCATAAAGATAGCGAGCAGGAAATACCAGCTTCCGAAGAAGAAGCGGAATAAGTGCTCAAGTGCGTTCGGTATCGCTCCATCACTAATTGCTCCTGCACCGCTGCCGAATACCGCAAGAAATACTAATAATAGTCCGATTACTTCAAAGCTCATTACTTGCTTGAACTTGGTTTGTCGTTTTTTTGTTTTTCGTTTAGCCATTGTAGGAATCTCCTTGTTTTGCATTGCTTATGTACTTCTTTAGATGTAAAGAAAACCCCTGCCAACGACAAGGGTTTTCTAATTCATACGTCAATTTGCCATCTAAATTCAGTATAACATAGCTAGCAAAAAGACGAACGTACGTATTCATTTATAAGGAGAACAATTTTCCTGGTGCACAGTCTTCATCAAGAAAATCAGCAGGATCTGTCGACATCAGCTGGTGAACACGATACATACCGTTACCTAAGTGTTCGGCCTGAACTGTTTTTCCGTTATATTGCATAATTTGGTGAGCTTCAAATTGTGTTGCCTCAACAGGAAAAATATCTTCTGCAGCAAGCGGCGTATACAAAATCATTGTAATTCCCCGTTCATTGCTGCTTTCCGTTGCTCCATCAATTCATTCAGCTTTTTCATTGCATGCTGTACTCCACCGACTTCATGGATCAGTCCATAGGAAACCGCATCGGTTCCAACTACATTCGTACCGATGTCACGTGTGAGATTTCCTTTCGCAAACATAAGCTCCTTAAATTTATCTTCAGTTATCGAAGAATGAGAGGTGACAAAACTGATAACTCGATCTTGCATTTTATCCAAGTATTCAAAAGTTTGAGGAACACCGATGACTAAGCCTGTTAGTCTGATTGGATGGATGGTCATTGTTGCAGTCGGCACGATAAAGCTATAATCCGTACTTACAGCTATTGGAGCCCCTATGCTATGGCCACCTCCGAGCACAATAGATACAGACGGCTTAGAAAGTGATGCTATCATCTCTGAAAGCGCAAGACCCGCTTCGACATCTCCTCCGACTGTATTCATCAGCACAATTAATCCTTCTATTTTTGGATTCTGCTCGATTGCGATCAACTGGGGAATGACGTGCTCATATTTTGTTGTTTTATTCTGCGGCGGCAGCTGCATATGTCCTTCTATCTGACCGATGATAGACAGCACGTGAACACGGGAATCAGGTGCCTGGGCAACTGACGTCTGTCCAAGTTGCTGGATTTTTTCGATTATGGATTTTCCGCCTGATTCTTCGTTTTCATTCTCTTGATTATCGTTACGTTCCTTAGCCATATTCCTAGCTCCTTTCCATACTTGCTTTTAGTATGGACAGTGAGCCAGGCACCATACATAAACAAAGAAGCAGGAGGTATCCTCCTGCTTCTTTCGTCATTTATTTCAATAGCTTACTGACATTCTCTTTTTCTTCATCCGTTAGTTCAACTAAAGGAAGACGAACACCGCCTACTGCGACACCTTTTTGATTCAATGCCTCTTTTACTGGTGTCGGGTTAGGTGCTTGGAACAATCCTTGCATCACCGGCAGAATCTGCTGATGGATGCGTGCAGCTTCTCCGACATTCCCTGCTTCAAATGCCTGCAGCATAGCCTGCATTTCGTTACCAACTATGTGGGAAGAAACGGATATGATTCCATCACCGCCAATAGCAGCTATTGGCAGGGTCAAATCATCGTCTCCACTGTACAGACTAAAATCATCAGGCGTACCTGTAATGACCTTTGTCATGCTGCTCAAGTCACCAGTGGAATCTTTCACAGAAACGATATTCGAAATCTTCGACAGCTCAATTACAGTCTCCGCTTCAATCTTAACAACAGAGCGTCCTGGGATATTATACAGCATGATCGGCAGTTTCGTACTATTTGCAACAGCTTCAAAATGTGCATATAATCCGCGCTGGTTTGGTTTGTTGTAATACGGCGCAACGATTAGTGCTGCATCGACACCAATATCTTCTGCTTCTTTTGTAAGCTCAATACTCGCTTGCGTGTTGTTGCTGCCAGTTCCAGCTATGATCGGAATTCGTCCGCCTACCGTTTTCACTGCATGGCGAAACAAAGTAAGTTTTTCTTCGTGAGAAAGCGTTGGCGATTCGCCTGTCGTACCAGCTACGACGACGGCATCTGTTCCATTCTCGATCAAATAGTCGAGTAATCGAGTAGTGGCATCAAAATCAATCTGACCTTGATTATCGAATGGGGTTACCATTGCTGTAATAACTTTACCGAATTTCATCGTAAAACTCCTCTGCCTTCAACAATTATCATCTCTTATAAACTAAGTTCGAATGTTGCATGGAGCGCATTCACCGCTGCTATAAGATCCTTTTCATTAATCAATACCCAAATAGTCGTATGACTATCCGCTGATTGCAGAATATCGATTTCTTTATCCGTCAAAGTTTGGACAATTTTGGCCGTCACGCCAGGTATACCTGTCATACCTGCTCCGACTAGAGATACTTTTGCACAGTTATTGATTACCTTCGGCTTTAGTCCAAGCTCACGAAGGATATCCTGCGCAAGCATTACCTGCTCGGCAGCAATCGTGTACACGACACCATTAGGCGAAATATTGATAAAGTCTACCGAAATATTTGCTTCGGCCATTGCTTTGAAAACACGGGACTGCGTTTTATAAGCATCCGTATCCGTTTCAATCTTAATCTGAGAAATACCAGCTAGATGTGCGATACCGGTAATAAGCCGATCAGGAATATCCTTGCCTGCAAAATTGTCTCTGGATGACGTCACTAGCGTTCCTTCTGATAAGGAACCTGTAGATCTGACACGCATCGGAACCTTTGCCTGCATCGCTATTTCAACTGCACGCGGATGCACCACTTTTGCACCTTGATATGCCAAGTTGCATATTTCTGAATACGTAACCACATCGAGCATACGTGCTTCTTCTACAACACGCGGATCGGCAGTCATGATGCCTTCTACATCTGTAAAGATGTCAATGTACTCCGCTTGTAGAGCAGCACCGAGAGCAGCAGCAGATGTATCGCTTCCGCCCCGGCCAATTGTGGTAATCTCTCCATCTTCTGTCATACCTTGGAAGCCAGCTACGACGACAACATCATGTGCCTCTAGCTCCTTCCAAATCCGTTCAACTCGCATTTCCTTGATTTTTGCAGCTGTAAAATCTTCATTGGTAATAAAGCCAGCTTGTGCCCCAGTTAATGCGGCAGCTCGAATTCCATTTTCGTTGAGTGCATTTGAAAAGACGACAGAAGAGATGACCTCACCGCAGGATAGCAGCAAGTCCTTCTCTCGTTTAGATATATGCGTCTCACCTGGTACACCGATTAACCCTAGTAAAGAGTCGGTCGCGTATGGATCCGGATGTCTTCCGATTGCCGATACGACGACCACTACTTTATTCCCTGCTTGAAGCGCTGCTTCGATATGCTGGATGGCTTCCGCCTGATTATCCCTAACAGACGTTCCACCGAATTTCTGGACTAACACTTTCATTTCTACACCTCAGACTGTAAGCAAGTTATGTTGGATTAAGCGTTCTGCGATTTGTACGCTATTCCACGCTGCACCTTTCAAGAGGTTATCGGAAACAATCCACAGGTGGAATCCGTTGTCATGATCAGGATCCTTGCGCACTCTTCCTACAAATACTTCTTTCTTACCGGCTGCAGAAAGCGGCGTTGGATAAGTTTGTGTACTCGGATCATCCTCAAGTATGATTCCTTCAGCCGCAGCCAATTTCTCCTGTATTTCTTTTACAGTAAGACCGCTTTGACCAAGCTCCACATAGACGCTTTCCGCGTGGGAAGTGAAAACTGGAAGACGCACACAAGTTGCTGAAACATGAAGGTCTTCTGCATGCATGATTTTCTTCGTTTCATTGATCATTTTCATTTCTTCATATGTGTAGCCATTATCCTGGAACACATCGATTTGCGGCAGCGCATTGAATGCTACCGGGAAGTGACGTTTATCACCTTTGACTGGCAGGACACTTGCATCCATGTCCTCGCCGTTCAAGAATTGCTGTGCCTGATCTTTTAATTCGTCAATTGCAACTGCTCCAGCTCCAGATACAGCTTGGTAAGTAGAGACGATGATCCGAGATAGCCCGTAAGCTTCTTTTAGCGGTTCTAATGCTGCAACCATCTGGATTGTAGAACAATTCGGGTTTGCAATGATTCCTTTATGGAGTTTCAGATCTGCTTCATTTACTTCTGGTACTACTAAAGGAACCTCTGGGTCCATCCGGAATGCACTCGTATTATCGACTACTACTGCTCCGCGCTTTGCTGCTTCCGGTGCCAATGCTTTGGAGACAGAACCTCCTGCAGAGAATAATGCGATATCAACACCTTCAAAGCTTTCCGGTTTGGCTTCTTTCACAGTATAGCTTTTGCCTTTGAAATCTATTTGTTGTCCAGCAGATCTGCTGGAAGATAATAAGGATAGCTCGCTGATCGGAAAATTGCGTTCTGCGAGAGTTTCCAGCATTTTTTGGCCTACAGCGCCTGTCGCGCCTACTACTGCGATATGATAACCTTGCTGAGTCATGAATAACCCTCTCCTCTGTCTATCTAAATGGATACGTATAATAGTTTTAACGCTAGCACTATTCTATCACAATTTTTCTATCATAGGTTATCGTTTGAGGAGTTTAGGAAAAACGTTGGACCAGCACTGGTTGCAGCTGCTTGTATTGCAATGCGGCTTCAATCGTTTCCGGAAGTTTTGTCATATCAGCAACAAGGGAGTTCGGCTTTTTATAAGGATCGTCTTGTCCGAATGGGATGAAATACATGTATTTCGCTGCCATCAGCCGCATTAGGTTAACCCCATTCAGTCCTAAGGCATCATTCGTACTGATTCCTAAAACGATAGGTTTCTCATTTCGTAATGTAGCTTTCGTTGCCATAAGTACTGCGCTATCAGTGAGTGCATTGGCAAGCTTCGACATGCTGTTGCCTGTAAGCGGTGCTATGACCATGCAATCTAAAGGTTCACGAGGTCCTAACGGCTCTGCTTCAGGAATCGTTTTGATAATTTTAGTTTTAGTCAGATCACTTATTTTCTGCAAATGATCCTTGGCATCTCCAAAATACGTGTCAGTAAATTGAACCGTGTTGCTGACAATCGGCACCACTTCTGCTCCAAGTTTCACCAACTGTTCGATTTGCGGGAAAATTTCACTGTACGTACAATGAGAGCCCGTAATACCGAAACCGATCCTTTTACCTGCTAAACTCATATGTTACTCCTCCTTCAGCTGTTGGTTAAAATCTGCTTAATGACGACGGACAATATATTTCCAGCAGTTTTCGGGGCGACAATACCAGGCAGGCTTAATGCATGGATCGCTTCAATCCCTCGTTTTTTCGCATAATCGAAGTCTACTCCGCCCGGCTTGGAAGCAAGATCGATGATCAGCGTCTGAACAGGCAGCTGTTCGATGATTGCTTTTTTCACAACAAGTGCTGGTATTGTATTGATTAGGATATCAGTATCCTTTACCATTTCCGGGAGACGATCGAGGAAAAAGGCGCGCATTCCCATTTCACTTATCCGAGCAATATCGGCATCGTGAATCGATCCGACTTGTACATTAGCACCAAGTGCATCGAATTTGCTTGCCACACTTATACCGACACGTCCGAAACCAAGCACAACGACCTTGGAGCCATGAATAGTGAAATCAGTATGTTTGATTGCAGTCATAATGGCTCCCTCGGCAGTAGGGATTGAATTATAAATTGCGACGTCATCTCTATCGAACAAGGAAACAAGACGCAAATTTCGTTTCTCGCATAATTTTGTGAGATAGTCATTTGTAATACCTGTAAAAATGACACAATCCTTTGGCAGTTGATCTACCCAGCTCTCGGTCAGCTGAATATTCTTATCGGAGAATACTGTTTCAATCTGTCCATTAGAGCCAACTCCGGGAATTGGAAGAATAATTGCGTCCAGACTTTGTGGATTTATGTCCTCCAACTCCCGCTGGATACCGCCGGTGAAGCTTTGACTGATTTGTTCGAAGCCCACCGCAAATACAGATGCATTCGCACTGCACTGTAAACTGCGAATCATCTCCAAGTAGCGGGCATCACCGCCAAGAACAGCGATAGTCAATTCAGTGGTCAAACTCTCACCTCGCTTTGAAGCGTATTTTCTTAAACTTTCATCAATGTGATTAGTTGCTTTCGAATTATCATATGAGGATTACCGCAAGGAGTGATTGAATTGAGGCATACTGTAAACACAAAAAAAGCCAGTGCTTTATGCACTGGCTACATTTACGTACGTATTAAAATCATATGTTTTCCGATTGTCTGGATTTCTTCCCAGGCAATTCGATTATCGCTGCCTTCCTTGCGTAACCCGAACCATTTGTAATTCGGTATGAGAAATGCATCGATTTTTCCTGTGACAGGGTTGAACTCTATATCAGTCTGACCAAGCACACCTAAACGTTCGCCATTGTTCACATCAATGATCTCTTTATCACCTATGTCCTTGAAACGCAAAGCAGATCAGCTCCTTTTATTTTGGTGCAACAATCGCTCTTGCCTGTTCCTTACCGAATATCTGCTGGATGACAGCATCGACATCATCCATCGTAACGCTATCGATCTTTTCGATTAATTCATTTAAGGATGGATGCTTGCCGAGCAGCAATTCATTACGGCCATTTCGGCTCATTCTGCTATTCGTACTTTCCAGTCCAAGCATATAATTCCCTTTCAGCTGCTCTTTCGTATTGCGGAACTCTTTGTCAGTAATGCCGTCTGCTTTCAGCTTCTCCAACGTCAAACGGATTGTTTCCTGAAGCTCATCCAGCTGTTCTTTGCCAGTTCCGGCATAGATAGTGAGCATACCGCTGTCCAGGTATGTACTATGATAGGAGAACACAGAATAAGCCAAGCCTTTCTCCTCTCGCACATCCTGGAATAATCTTGAACTCATGCTACCGCCCAAGACATTGTTCACAACTGTCAGACTGTAGCTTGCTGGATCATCCAGCTCCAGACCCTGATACCCGATTGTTAAATGGGCTTGTTCTGTTTCCTTGGATCGGCTAATTGTATTTGGTATGAATGGAGGCGCATGAAGCGCTCTATGAGCAGATTCAGCTTGGAACGTACCAAACTGGTCCTCTACAGTCTTGATGAAAGATTCGTCCACATTACCAGCCACAGAAACGACCATTTTCTCCGGCACATAATGAGACTCTTTGTAATTTCTTACAGACTCACTTGTAAAACTCATAAGCGTGCTTTCCGTACCGAGAATAGGCAAGCCCAGTGGATGTTTTCCATAAGCAGCTTCTGCTAGCCAGTCATGGATAATATCATCCGGCGTATCTTCTGCCATCTTGATTTCCTCAAGAACTACTTTCTGCTCCTTCTCAATTTCCTCTTGTAAAAATTGAGATTCAAAGAACATGTCAGCTAACACTTCTAGTGCGAATTCCTTATGTGTATCCAGTACTTTAGCGTAATAGCATGTATATTCTTTTGAGGTAAATGCATTGACCATGCCTCCGATAGCATCGAATGCCTCTGCTAATTCTTTGGCGGAACGATTTTTCGTACCTTTGAAGAACATATGCTCTAAAAAGTGCGACAAACCATTATTGTTCTCTTCTTCATTTCTTGAACCAGTCAAGATCCAAATGCCGATCGTAACGGAACGTACAGATGGCATGTTTTCTACTACAACTCGTAGTCCATTTTTGCAAGTGTGCGTTTGCAGCAAATTTAAATCCTCCCAATCAGCAATATAACTCGCTGTACCATTATCTTCCTTCATTCAATATCGTATCCAAAGTCGATACACTGTACCCTTTGTCTTCAATAGCTTTTAACATTTCAGCTAATCCAGCCTCCACAACAGGAGTGGGATGCATCAAAATAAAAGCTCCCGGATGCAGTTTTTCGGTCACGCGTTTCATCATAACAGGAACTGTCGGTTTTTGCCAATCTATGGTATCGACAGACCAAAGAATTGTCTCCATTTCCTGGTCATCGGCAGCTTGAATGGTCCCATCATTAAAGCTCCCGCTTGGAGGTGCAAAATAGACTGGTTTATCACCTGTAATTGCATGGATGAT
Source organism: Terribacillus saccharophilus (assembly GCA_900110015.1). Taxonomy (GTDB): domain Bacteria; phylum Bacillota; class Bacilli; order Bacillales; family Amphibacillaceae; genus Terribacillus; species Terribacillus saccharophilus. Next base: position 793,900 of record FOCD01000001.1, read on the forward strand.
TTCATTCGTCTGGCTTATCTGCTCCGCCGAATCGGTCTGGCTCATTCGACTCATATCAGGATGGTTGTATGCGTGGTTCCCAATGACATGCCCTTCTTCCTTGATCATTTCGACTAGCTGGTTATGCTCTTTCGCCCATTTACCTTCAATAAAGAAATTAGCTTTGGCATTTGCATCCTTCAATGTCTGCAAGATTGCAGGAATGTGATCTTCTCCCCATGAGACATTGATTAATAAGGCAACCTGCTCCTGATCTTCCCTGGCGCGGTATATTGGCGATGCTGGCAGCTCATCCAGTGTTATTTCAGGTTTTACTTCTTTTACTACAAGCAGCTCCCTATCGAATATACCTGCCTTCTTCATCTTTTCCAAAGAAGCGTCGACATCTACCTTGATGCCAGCCTTTCCGGGCACCTTTTTCCATATCTTATCGATTCGCGCATTTTCAGCCGGCTGTTCGACTTCTTTGCGCACCGCTTCTATTTCCTGCCGTAGCTCCTGTTCATCTGTCCGTACTGCTATATCAGAAAAAACTGGATGATGGTTGACAGACGCTGTCTGATACGGCATATGCCCGCTATCGATGAGCAGAAATAGCAGTGTGACAAATACAACCAGGTGAATGATAATCCGGTGCATTCCCATCCCTCCTCTAATCTAGCTTATGAGGGGATGGGACAAGGAAGAACAAGCATAGCATGTTTATCCGTTTAAAAAAAAGAAACTGGCTAGACCAGTTTCTTCTCTCTTACATTATTCTGCAGTTTCCTGCTCTTCTTTTTCTTTCTTAGCCTCGACCAATAACTGTTTATGTGAAAGGTTTACTCGTCCTTGACGGTCGATTTCCTTAACCTTCACTTTCAGTTTATCACCGATCTTAACAACATCCTCAACCTTGCCTACACGTTCTTCAGCAAGCTCAGAGATATGAACCAAGCCGTCTTTTCCTTTGAACAATTCAACGAAGGCTCCGAATTTCTCGATTCGCTTCACTGTACCGTCGTAAACTTCGCCAACTTCGACTTCGCGTACGATGTCTGAGATAATCTGCTTCGCTTGTTCATTCTTCACAGATTCAGTTGAAGAAATGAATACAGTACCGTCTTGTTCAATATCGATCTTGACGCCAGTTTCTTCGATGATCTTATTGATTTGCTTACCGCTCGGCCCGATTACATCACGGATCTTATCCGGATTAATTGTCATAGTCAGGATCTTAGGAGCATAAGCGGAAAGCTCTTCCTTCGGTTCACTGATTGTTGACATCATATGACCAAGAATCTCCAGACGGCCTTTACGTGCTTGTGTAAGTGCCTCTTCTAAGATTTCACGGCTTAAGCCTTCGATTTTAATATCCATTTGCAGGGCTGTTACACCTTTTTCAGTACCGGCAACTTTAAAGTCCATATCGCCTAGTGCATCTTCCATACCTTGGATATCAGTAAGGATTGTATAATCATCACCAGATGCTACAAGACCCATTGCGATTCCGGCAACTGGTGCTTTGATTGGTACACCCGCAGCCATCATAGCCATCGTGCTGGCACAGATACTAGCCTGTGAAGTTGAGCCGTTTGATTCTAGGATTTCAGATACAAGTCGAATTGTATAAGGGAAATCCTTCTCATCAGGTATAACTTTCTCCAAAGCACGCTCACCAAGTGCACCATGTCCGATTTCACGACGGCCCGGTCCTCTGATTGGCCCAGTCTCTCCGACACTGAAATGCGGGAAGTTATAGTGATGCATGAAACGTTTTGTTTCTTCTGTATCCAAGCCATCAAGAATCTGTACGTCACCAAGTGCGCCTAATGTACAAACACTAAGTGCCTGAGTCTGGCCACGTGTGAATAAAGCAGATCCGTGTGTACGAGGAAGTACGCCAATACGAGAAGACAATGGACGGATTTCATCCACTCCACGACCATCAGGACGAATCTTGTCCTTCGTGATAGCACGACGAACTTCTTCCTTCACAAGCTTGTCAAGGATGCCCTTCACTTGCTTGATCGTAGCTTCATCGGTTTCTTGTTCTTCATAGAACGTTACTATTTCGTTTTTCACTTCACTGATTGCCGCTTCGCGTGCTTTTTTCTCATGCACCTCGATTGCTGCTTTCAGCTGATCATAGCAGCGGCTCTTAACATCTTCAGTCAATTCCTTGTCCAAATCGAAGAGCTTAACTTCCATCTTCTCTTTACCAACAGCAGCAGCGATCTCTTCTTGGAAAGCAACAAGTCGTTTGATCTCTTCGTGACCGAACATGATTGCTTCAAGCATGATGTCTTCTGGCACTTCTTGCGCGCCTGCTTCTACCATGTTGATTGCATCTTTAGTTCCAGCTACAGTTAGATCAATATCACTTTTCTCTTGTTGTTCTTTCGTAGGGTTAATGACGAATTCGCCATCAACACGACCGACTACTACACCAGCGATCGGACCGTGGAATGGGATATCAGAAATGCTTAGCGCAATGGAAGAACCGATCATCGCAGCAATTTCAGAAGAATAATCCTGATCCACACTCATAACCATGCTGATAACTTGTACATCATTACGGAATCCATCCGGGAATAGAGGACGAATTGGACGGTCGATTAGACGTGAAGCAAGTACTGCTTTCTCACTCGGACGCCCTTCTCGTTTGATGAAACCGCCTGGTATTTTACCTACTGCATATAGTCTTTCTTCGTAGTTCACTGTCAGCGGGAAGAACGGTAGGTCCTTCGGTTCCTTCGAACCAGTGACAGTGGATAGTACGGATGTATCGCCGTACTGGATGAGACAAGCGCCGTTCGCTTGCTTGGCAAGTTCTCCAATTTCAACAGAGAAAGTCTGTCCGGAAATCTCAGTGGAGAACACTTGTTTTTGGTCTGCCATGAATAAAGCCCCTCTCATTTATCTTGCATCATGTCCTGTCTGTATTATGCTCCAGTTCAGGCAACGTTTATAACACTATGTAAAATAGGTTTTCTCCTATAGAAAAAGCGGGAATAATTCCCGCTTCTTAGTCAATCTTATCGGCGTAGGCCAAGTTTTTGAATTAGATCACGGTAACGTGTAACATCTTTATCGCGAAGATAGTTCAACAAGTTACGACGGCGACCAACCATTTTTAATAGGCCACGACGTGAATGGTGATCTTTTTTGTGTGTACGAAGGTGATCGTTAAGTGTAGTGATTTCCTCCGTCAAAACAGCGATCTGTACTTCTGGTGAACCAGTGTCAGTGTCATGTGTTTTGTATTCTGCGATAAGTTGATTCTTGCGTTCTTTTGTAATTGCCATTTGTTATTCCTCCTGAAAAATCTATTTGTAAACCCCATTCCCCGAGCAATCGCCGGAGCAGCAAATTGCCAAGCGAAGGTTTTCCATAGTCCAGATTACACTTTTTACAGACAGATTGCAAGTCTCTGGGACATGATTCTATGCAAAATATGCGCTAATTTGCTCTTTATCTCGATTCAGCTGTGCAACAAGTGCATCAATTCCGTTGAATTTGACTTCTTCCCGAATGAATTTCCTCCAGGAAACAGTCACATCTTCTCCGTAGATCTGCTCATCGAAGTCAAGGATGTGTACCTCCAAATTCGGCACCACTGCATCCTGCTGGAAGGTCGGCTTGAAGCCTAGGTTCGCCATGCCAGCATATGTTTTCCCTTTAACCAGCACCTCTACAGCGTAAACACCAACCTTTGGTAAGAAATACTCCTCAGCGATACGGATATTTGCCGTCGGATAGCCGATTGTGCGGCCGCGCTGATCACCGGCGATAACTTCTCCCGTCAACGTAAGCGGATGACCAAGTAAATCTACAGCACCTTCGATATCACCGTTACCTACCAGCTGACGGATTTTTGTCGAACTAATTTTTTCTTCCGCACTCTCTACTTTCGCTACCGCCTCATACGTAAAGGTATGCTGCTCAGCAGCTTTCTGAAGGGTAGCCGCATTCCCTGCACCTTTTTTGCCGTATGTGAAATCGAAACCGGATACTAAATGACGAACTGCCAATCCGTTGATAAAGCGTTCGATGAAGTTCTCCGGACTAAGACTAGCTAAATCTTTCGTGAAGCCAATCAAATAAAGATAATCGATGCCCATACTTTCGAGAATTGCTTCCTTTTCATGGAGCGGTGTCAGGTAATCCTCTCTAGTGTCCGCTTTTCCCAACACGACGGATGGATGCGGATGAAAAGTAATAACTGCACTTTTAAGCTGATTTTCCTGGGCAGCATCTATAGCATGCTTGATGACTTCTTGATGTCCGCGGTGAATACCATCGAAAAAGCCGATCGCTGCACTTATAGCCGGCATGTCATCCAGTTTCATTGTTTCTGAATAATTTAATTTAATCGTTTGCATCTGTGCCACCTGCTTTCCCTGATACGAATACTCGTTTTGGCTTCAGTAAATGTGGATAGTCAGGATGTGTCTCATAAATACCGAGAAGCTGATCAGCTTTTTGTACACGGTAGAGATCTGCTTCTGCCGGCCGCGTGAGTCGCTGGCCGTATCTGACCTTTAGTTCAATTGCTTCATCTGCCTCGATCAGCGGCATAAATTCAATCGCTTTCGTGACCGGCTGCAGCAATTGTTCCATACTTCCTGCTTCCATTGCCTCTTCCATTTTAGCAAAAGTAACCGTATCCTGTGTACGAAATGCTCCAGCCTGAGTCCGTTCCAGGCTGCTCATATGAGCCGGGTAGCCAAGAGCCTTGCCAATATCTACGCATAAAGTCCGAATATAAGTACCTTTCGAACAGCTGACCGTAAAACGGAACACGCTTCCATCTTCGCTTACAGATGCTTTATCCAGTACAATTTCGTGAATCGTCACATGTCGAACTGGACGCTCCACGTGCTCCCCTTTCCGGGCGTATTCATATAGTTTGCGGCCGTTTACCTTAACAGCAGAATACATTGGCGGAATCTGTTCGATGTCTCCAGTAAACGCTTGGAGTACCTTTTCAATTGCTTGCAAAGATATCGGTTCTGAGATTGTTTTTTCTTCTATGACTTCACCACTTTTGTCTTCTGTCTCAGTTGAAGTACCCAGTGTTATCTCAGCTACATAAGTTTTAGATGTATCTGTCAAATAAGGCACAACCTTCGTTGCCTGACCAATACAAAGCGGCAATACACCCTCGACGTCTGGATCCAACGTACCTGTATGCCCGATTTTTTTTGTTTGTAAAATCTTGCGTGCTTTGAACACACAATCGTGGGAAGTCATCCCCTTTGGTTTCCATAACGCTAGGATCCCATTCACTGCCAGCACCCCTTTTTGTATGTAAAAAAAGAATCCCTTCCTCCCATGAAGGGCGAAGGGATTCTCCATTGTCTCTTATCTATCGGAATCGTCAAGCTCTTTAAGAAGATGCTCGATCCGATTACCTTGTTCAACTGCTTCGTCGAATTCAAATGCAAGTTCCGGTGTTTTACGCAAACGGATGCGTTTGCCGATTTCGGAACGGATGAATCCTTTTGCCTTTGCAAGGCCTAGAAGTGTGTTATGCTTCTGCTTCTCCTCGCCAAGGACGGAGATGTAGACTTTTGCCTGCTGTAGGTCTCCAGTCACTTCAACATCTGTCACTGTTACGAAGCCAATTCGCGGATCTTTAATTTTTCTTGAAATAATGTCGCCAAGCTCTTTTTTCATTTGCTCTGCAACACGATTTGCACGTAGTTCACTCATATAATCACCTCATCATCATTCGGAGGGATGCTAAAGCCACTGTTTATCAGTAACTGTTCTCTCGATCTCCGGAAAAGAATCAATCAAGGCAAGCGCCTGGTCCATCACACGTTCAGCACGAACACGATCAGGAGAGGTCGTCACCAGCTCAAAGCAAGTGCGCTGCCATAAATCATGGTAGTCAGCTTCGCTTATGCTGATATTGAAGGACCCTCCAATTCGCGTTGTGATCCGTTTGACAACTGAACGCTTATCCTTGAGAGAATGCGCGTCATAGATCATACATTCTACAACGGCAGCCAGAATCATTTTCTTTCGATTTCTTCCATTACATATGCTTCAAAGACGTCGCCCTCTTTAAGATCATGGAAGTTATTCAAAGTGATTCCACACTCGTAGTTTGTAGCAACTTCACGAACATCATCCTTGAAACGTTTCAGGGAATCAATTTCGTCTTCCACGATAACTACACCATCACGGATGACACGGATGGAAGCGTCACGTGTAATTTTACCTTCTGTTACATAGCTTCCTGCAATCGTACCGATGCGGGATACTTTGATAATTTGACGAACTTCCGCTTGTCCGATGACTTTCTCTTCGAACTCAGGATCAAGCATCCCTTTCATTGCGGATTCGATTTCTTCGATAACTTTGTAGATGATGCGGTGCTGACGGATATCGACGTTTTCAGATTCCGCTGCTTTCTTCGCATTTACATCCGGACGAACGTTAAAGCCGATGATAATCGCGTTTGAAGCAGATGCCAAGATGACATCAGATTCTGTAATTGCACCTACACCAGTATGAATGATGCGGACTTTTACGCCTTCTACTTCGATTTTCTCTAAGGATGCAGCCATCGCTTCTACGGAACCATGTACGTCCGCTTTCACGATTAAGTTGATATCTTTCACTTCACCTTGTTTGATCTGGTTAAACAGATCTTCAAGGCTGACACGTGCGCCAGTAGAACGGTTTTGTTCTACTTGCTTCTGCTGTCTTGCCTCACCGACTTGACGAGCTTGTTTCTCGTCTTCAAATACCATGAATTGTTCACCGGCATTTGGTACGACGTTCAATCCTGTAATCTCAACTGGCGTGGATGGAGGAGCTGTTTTCACACGGCGTCCCATATCATTCACCATTGCACGTACACGGCCAAATGCATTACCAACAACAATACTGTCACCGATATTAAGCGTACCATTCTGAACAAGCAATGTAGCAACTGGGCCGCGACCTTTATCCAATTGTGCTTCAATTACAGTACCTTCAGCTAAACGGTTCGGGTTCGCTTTCAATTCTTCAACCTCGGTTACGAGCAAGATCATTTCAAGCAGATCATCGATACCTTCGCGTTTTTTCGCAGATAGTTGGACGAAAATTGTGTCGCCGCCCCAATCCTCAGGAATTAGGCCATGCTCAGTAAGCTCCTGCATAACTCGGTCGGGGTTTGCGCCTTCCAAGTCGATTTTGTTTACTGCTATGATGATTGGAACCTCAGCAGCTTTCGCATGGTTGATTGCTTCGACTGTTTGAGGCATAACGCCATCATCCGCAGCTACAACAAGGATTGCGATATCTGTAACTTGTGCACCGCGGGAACGCATGCTAGTGAAAGCCGCGTGACCAGGTGTATCAAGGAACGTGATTTTCTTACCATTTTCTTCAACTTGATACGCACCGATATGCTGTGTGATTCCGCCAGCTTCGCCTTCCGTCACTTTCGTATCACGGATAGAATCAAGAAGTGTTGTTTTACCGTGGTCAACGTGTCCCATGATTGTAACAACAGCAGGACGTTCCTGCATGTCTTCTGTTTTATCTTCGATTTTGTAGTTATCTAGATCTGTTACATCAACATCTACTTCTTCTTCCACTTCAACGTCGTATTCTGCACAAATCATTTCAAGAGCATCTTTATCCAATTCCTGGTTCTTCGTTGCCATGACACCCTGAAGGAAGAGCTTCTTGATGATTTCAGTGGACTCCCTATGAAGTTTCGCTGCCAATTCACTGACAGTCAAAGACCCTTTGAAGGTGATTTTATCTGGAGTCGGCATTTCAGGACGCTTCTGCTGCGGTGCTTTATTGCGGTTATTGTTACGGCCGCCGCGTCTGTTGTTATTCTGTCCGCCTTTGCCTGGTCTTTTAGCGCCATTACGCTGCTGTTGGTTGCGGTTCTGTGCACCGCCACCGCTCTTGCTTTTAGGCTTATTGTTCTGTCCGCTATTATTTGCTGAGTTAGTTGTGTTTGCTGAGTTCCCCGTTTTAATCGCTACTTTCTCGCTACCCGCGCTTTTTGCTGTGAAGCTTTTATCCAGTCTGTCCTTTGCCGTTTCATTAATCGTGGACATATGGTTAGTTACTTCGATATTCATATCTTTCAATTTCGTGATAATTTCCTTACTGGAAACATTCTTTTCTTTTGCGTATTCATAAACACGAATCTTTGACATACGTTCACCTCCGAGTGGATTCAGTGAGCAAAGATTTCAATTTGTCTGCAAAGCCTTGATCCATAATGGCAATTGCGACTCTGCCGGATTTACCAATCGCTTGTGATAATTGATCCCGGTCCTCCTCTACCTGCAGGAAGTCAATGTTGTAGAAATCAGTCTTGTTGCGAAGTTTCTTTAAGGTTTGAGGACCGACATCACTGGCAGCTATTACTAGCTTTGCTTTCTGCCGCTGGACTTCCCGGACAATTGCATCTTCCCCGAAGGTGCATTGTCCGGCACGTACAGCTAAGCCTAACAAATTCAAATAATTTTTACTCATGAGTTCTGACCTTTCGCTAATCGCTCAAGTTCTTCATAAATAGAATCATCGATCTGTGTATTCAAGTGGCGCGCCAGCGTATTTTGTTTCTTCGCTTTTTCTATGATAGCCATATCCTTAGAGACATACGCACCGCGACCGTTCTTCTTGCCGGTTTCATCCACAAAGACTTCGCCTTCCTTGCTGCGGACAACCCGGATCAGTTCCTGTTTTGGCTTCATTTCGTTGGAAACCACACATTTTCGAAGCGGAACTTTCTTTTCTTTCATTTACAGCGCCCCTTATCAATATGTGTCTTCGTCGTCAAAATCGTCGAAGTCGTCTGCTTCTGCATCTTGCTTAGTCAATATGCCAAGCTCGATTGCTTCAGTCTCAGATTTGATATCGATTTTCCAGCCTGTTAATTTCGCTGCCAAACGGGCGTTTTGACCACGTTTACCGATTGCAAGGCTCAGCTGGTAATCAGGTACGATGACCGTTGTCGCTTTTTCATCCTCATCAACAAGAACAGAGATGACCTTGGAAGGACTAAGCGCATTTGATACGTATTCTACCGGATCTTCCGACCACTCAACGATATCAATTTTTTCACCTTTAAGCTCATTCACGATTGCTTGGACACGCTGACCGCGCTGACCAACGCAGGAACCGACCGGATCAACTTCTGCTTGAGATGCGTATACAGAAATCTTCGAACGATCTCCAGCTTCACGTGCTACAGAACGAATCTCTACAGTACCATCATAAATTTCTGGCACTTCCATTTCAAATAATCGCTTCAAAAGACCTGGATGAGTCCGAGAAACAAAAATGCTTGGTCCTTTGTTCGTGTTCTCCACTTTCGTTACATATACCTTCAAGCGATCATGGATTTCATATTTCTCCGTAGACATCTGTTCGCTTTCCGGCAATTTCGCTTCGATTTTGCCAAGATCAACATAGATGAATCTTGGATCATTGCGGGAGACGATACCAGTCATGACATCTTCTTCCCGATCTGCGTATTCACTAAAGATCACGCCGCGCTCTGCCTCACGTACACGCTGTGTAACGACTTGCTTCGCTGCCTGCGCTGCAATTCGGCCAAAGTCCTTCGGTGTTACTTCAATTTCAACAACATCACCGATATCGTACGTACCGGAAATAGCACGAGCTTCATCCAGTGTCATCTGTTGCTGACTGTCATCGACTTCCTCGACAACATCTTTACGGGCAAATACTTTCATGGACCCAGTTGTTTCATTCAAATCAACACGTACATTCGTAGCTGATTTGAAGTTCTTTTTATAAGCGGAGATCAAGGCTGCTTCCAGCGCTTCGATCAGGACGTCCTTATTAATCCCTTTCTCTTTCTCCAAATAAGTAATGGCATCAAAAAGCTCGCTGCTCACTCGTATATCCCCCTTTAGTTAAACGTTACAGCCAGACGTGCCTTCGCGATTTTCTCATATGGAAGGGACACTTCCTTTTTCCTCGCTTTGATCATGACTTCCAATGTCAATACATCGTCTTCGAACGCCTTCAATGTACCTTGATACTCTTTCTCGTTATCGATCGGCTCATACAGCTTTACATGTACTGTTTTGCCGATGCTTTTTGTAATTGCTTGTTTCGTTTTTAACGGTCTTTCCGCTCCTGGCGAAGAAACCTCAAGGAAGTATGGAAGATCAACCGGATCATTCTCATCTAGAATTGCACTCAACTTCTCTGAGACGATGGCGCACTCCTCGATATCAATGCCTTCCGTTTTGTCGACATAAACACGCAGGAACCAGTTCTTGCCTTCCTTGACGAATTCTACGTCAACCAACTCAAGCTGCAGCTCTTCCATGATCGGTTGTAGATAGCTTTCCGTAACTTCCGTTATATTAGCTGCCAAAATGCTTCCTCCTTTACTGCACGCTTTCAGGCGAATATTACTTTTAAAATGGGTAAGGGCGTGCCTCTCAATAGAAAACCCTTGCCCGAAATGGAAGCAAGGGAACAATGTTTATCATGTGCTTTTTGCTACAAAACAACGAAGAGGCGCTCCCCTTACAAACTTGATGCCGAATCCATGGTATGAAAAAGAGTGGGAAATCCCACTCTTGATCTGGTTCGTATCAATACCGCTATTGGATAATATACCACAAGTTTCTTATTTAGGCAAGAATCCTGTTAGAATAGCGAAAGCTGGTTCTGGTCAGCCATTCCTTCCAGACAGCCATGCTGATCCATATACTCCAATACCGTTTTACTGATCCTGCTTCGTTCACGCAAATCCTCTTTTGATAGGAACTCGCCATCTTCCCGTACTTTCACGATATTAAGCGCAGCATTGGTACCTAGTCCGTCAATTGCATTGAACGGCGGAATCAAGCTGTCTCCATCAACAAGAAAGTCAGTTGCACTGGATTTGTACAAATCTACTCGCTGGAAATGGAAGCCTCGCTCACACATCTCAAGGGAAAGCTCCAGTACCGTCACAAGGTTCTTCTCTTTTGGAGAAGCATCATGTCCCTTTTGGTTGATTTCGTTGATACGCTGGCGGATTGCATCCGGTCCTTTGATCATCGTATCAAGCTCGAAATCACTAGCTCGTACACTGAAGTACGCTGCATAGAAGAGAATTGGATGATGCACCTTAAAGTAGGCAATTCGCACAGCCATGAGTACATATGCCGCTGCGTGGGCTTTCGGGAACATGTACTTGATCTTCAGACAGGAATCGATATACCAATCCGGTACATTGTTCTTCTTCATATCTTCTATCCATTCATCTTGGAGGCCTTTCCCTTTTCGGACAGACTCCATGATCTTGAACGCAAGAGATGAATCAAGGCCTCTGTGCATTAAATATACCATGATGTCATCACGACAGCCGATTACTTCAGGCAATGTGCAAATACCACTGTTGATTAATTCCTGAGCATTACCAAGCCATACATCTGTACCATGAGAAAGACCGGAAATCTGGACAAGCTCGGCAAAAGTTGACGGGTTCGTATCCTCCAGCATCTGGCGGACGAAACGCGTTCCAAACTCCGGTACACCAAGTGTTCCTGTTTTACACATTATTTGTTCTGCCGTCACACCTAATGCGTCAGGTCCGGAAAAGATCTTCATCACTTCCGGGTCGTTCGTCGGTATTGTTTTCGGATCGATACCTGACAAATCCTGAAGCATTCGGATAACGGTCGGATCATCGTGTCCGAGAATATCCAGCTTCAGCAGATTATCATGAATTGAGTGGAAGTCGAAATGAGTCGTTTTCCATTCAGAATTGCGGTCATCTGCTGGGAACTGGATAGGTGTGAAGTCATATATATCTTGGTCATCAGGTACAACAATTATACCACCTGGGTGCTGCCCAGTCGTTCTTTTAACACCGGTAGTTCCTTGCACTAGACGATCCACTTCCGCGTTGCGGATATGAAGCTGATTATCACTGGCATAGCCTTTTACATAACCGTAGGCTGTTTTTTCTGCTACAGTTCCTATTGTGCCGGCACGATATACCTTGTCTTCTCCAAACAGCACTTTCGTGTAGTTATGGGCTTGCGGCTGATAAGCTCCAGAGAAGTTCAAATCGATATCGGGAACTTTATCACCTTTGAATCCTAGGAAGGTTTCGAACGGGATATCCTGTCCATCCCTCTTCAATGATTCGCCGCATGACGGACAATTTTTCGCAGGAAGATCGTAGCCGCTGGCAACAGATCCATCATTGAAGAACTCGTGGTACTTGCAGCCAGGGCAAACATAATGCGGCGGTAACGGGTTTACCTCGGTAATATCGGTTAGCGTCGCAATCAATGACGAGCCGACTGACCCACGAGACCCAACCAAGTATCCGTCTTCCAGTGATTTCTTCACCAGCTTATGCGAAATTAAATATATAACGGCAAATCCGTGGCCGATAATACTTTTCAGTTCCTTCTCAATTCGTTTCTCGACTATTTCCGGCAATTCTTCACCATAGATGCTCCGGGCACGATCATAGCTCATCTGGCGCATTTCGTCTTCCGCACCATCAATATTAGGCGTGTACAGATCTTCTTTGACCGGTTTCACATCTTCCATCATGTCAGAAACTCTCTTCGTGTTCGTCACAACGATCTCTTTCGCTTTTTCAGAAGGAAGGAAATCAAAGCAAGCAAGCATTTCTGGTGTCGTGCGGAAATGGACATCAGGTAAAGTCTGTCTGCTAAGTGGGTTACCATTCTGCGACTTGATCAAGATATTTCTATACTGCTTTTCGTGCTCTTCAATATAATGCACATTACCGGTCGCAACTACCGGCTTATCCAGATCTTCACCTAGTTCGACAATGTTGCGAAGGATGTCAAACAGATGTGCCTCATTCTGGACAAGCTCTTTCTCGATCAAATGATAATAGTTAGATGGCGGCTGCACTTCAATCACATCATAAAATGCCGCAGCTTCTGCTGCATCTTCCTTCGATTTTTGCATCATTGCCTCGAACACTTCACCTTTGTCACAGCCTGAGCTTATAATCAAACCTTCTCGATGCTGTTCCAGTTTGGAACGAGGGATTCTCGGTACACGATAAAAGTAGTCTACATGTGACATACTTACAAGCTTGTACATGTTCTTCAAGCCAGCTTCATTCTGCACATAGATTGTACAATGGTATGGACGGGAACGTTGATATGCGTTTCCTTCCCCCATGTAGTTATTTAGCTGATTGTGATTCATGATTTCTTTATTGAAGGCTTCCTTTAATAAACGCCAAAGCAAGTAACTAGTAGCTTCTGTATCGTAGATTGCGCGGTGATGCTGCGTTAATTCGATATCCAGGAATTTACACAGTGTATTCAAGCGGTGATTCTTCAGCTGCGGAAACAGGAATCTGGCAAGCTCCAGTGTATCAATAACTGCATTCGGTGCCTTCTCCAGACCAATTCGCTTGAAGCCTTGATTTAAAAATCCCATATCGAAGCTTGCGTTATGAGCAACTAAAACATCATCGCCCATCCAAGCGTTAAAATCATTCAAAACGTCCTCGATTTCAGGCGCATCTACAAGCATATCGTCCGTGATGCCAGTCAAGTCGATTATCGTTTGACTAAGCTTTTGATGCGGATTGGCAAATCGTTCGAAGCGGTCTACAATTTCTCCGTCATGGAACCTCACCGCAGCCAGTTCGATTATTTTATCATAGGAAGCGGATAGACCTGTCGTCTCTACGTCGAATACGATATAAGTCGCTTTCTCCAAATTGATATCTTTGCTGTTGTATGCAATAGGAACCCCATCGTCGACAAGGTTGGCTTCCAATCCATAGATAACTTTTACATTGTTTTTCTTACCGGCAGCAAATGCTTCCGGATAACTCTGCACGACAGCATGATCCGTAATTGCGATACTTTCATGTCCGAATCTCGCTGCGGTCTCAATTAAACGGCTTGCTGATGTAACAGCATCCATTTGACTCATAAGCGTATGTGCATGCAGTTCGACACGCTTCTCCCCTTCTTCAGCTTCATCCCGGCGAAGAGTGACGGTGATCTGGTTGATGTCATTTGCCATCATAGTCAGTTCATTTGTGAAGTTGTCTGTCTGGATGCTTCCGCGAGCTTTTATCCACATACCTTTTTTGAGCTGCTTGAATTTATCAGCATCTTCATTACCTTTAGAGAACATCTTGATTTGGAAACTGTCTGTGTAATCCGTTACTTTCGCGATGAGTAAGTGACGGCCAGAGCGCAATTCACGGATATCCACATCAAAAACATATCCTTGAACTGCCATACGACGTTCTTCATCCTGAATATCCTGCATCAGTGTAATTTCGTCATTAATAGCATAACCGATCATAACTGGACCTTGAGGAGCATCATCCTGCTTCTTCGCACGTTCTTCAGAATCCTTGATAGCCTTTTGAACAAGCAAACTATCTTCCAGTGCTTTTTGCTCACGGAATTTAGTCATTTCTTCCACGCTTTGTTCCTGAACGGTGACAGTAAGCATATAAAGGCCCGCTCCGATTTTCTCGCAATACGTCTGAAATGCAGGTTCGAGTCTTTTCTTTAAAGCACTTGCTTCTGCTTCATTTCTCGCAGTTAACATAATCTTATTACCGTTAACTGTCGGGAGCTGCGTTTGGACAAGATCCTTATAAGCGGGTGACAGTTTGGGATAAGTTAAGACAAAATCCTTCCAATAATCCTGTATATGGTCACCTTCCACTGTATTCGTGACACATCGAATAGACCAATTCACAGCAGCAATGTGTGCGAAGGCTTCTGTCAGCTTAGCAGTAAAGATTTTATATATAGTTGGAGGCAGCAGATTCGCCAATTGAAAATGAAAGTGCCAAGACTTTTCTTTCGGGTCGACTTCCAATCTCTCCAGCTGACTCTCCTTGAAATGAGCTTCGATAGTTTCTTTATCTAGCTGGATCTGCTCAAGGAGCATGTCCATTTTCTCATTGCGACTTAAACTCATTGTGACTTCTCCTCCCCCGCTAGTGGTACTGCGGTCTTGCGAAAGCCCCTGTCAAAGGATTGACAAGGGCTTGTACATTTTTATAGATAAGCAGCTAGTTGCTCAAGCAAATCATTCTCATGTGAAACTGCTTCTTGTTCTGTATCACGGAACTTCACTTCCACTTGGCCATCAGCGGCAAGTTTACCTACTGTGACGCGAACTGGAATACCAATCAAGTCGCTATCTGCGAATTTGACGCCGGCACGTTCCTTACGATCATCGTACAACACATCGACGCCCGCTTCAAGTAATCTTTCATATAGACGATCAGCCAGTTCACGCTGTTCGTCTTTTTTCGGGTTAAGACTGATCAAATGCACTTGGAATGGACTGACGGATTTAGGCCATACAATCGCACCTTCCTTGCTATGCTGTTCAACAGCAGCCGCAAGTGTACGCGATACACCAATTCCATAACATCCCATAATAAGATTCTGAGCTTTTCCTTGCTCATCAAGGAATTTAGCCTGCATTTTTTCTGCATAAAATTCACCAAGCTTAAATACCTGTCCAACTTCGATACCTTCAGCGAATTGGATTGTACCGTTACCGTCTGGAGATGGATCACCAGCTTTGATAAATCTTAGATCTGCATATTGCTTCACTTGGAAGTCACGTTCTGGGTTCACATTTTTATAATGGAAGCCATCTTCATTCGCTCCACAAGTTACATTAACTACATACTTAACGCTATTATCTGCAATAACGTCTATGTCTTCATGTACATTGATTGGACCAAGAGATCCAAAGCCAGCACCAAGCAATTCTTTCACTTCCGCTTCAGCAGCAAGTTCGACAATCTGTGCTTGGTAAAGGTTTTTCACCTTAATGTCATTAATCTCATGATCTCCGCGTGAAATGACCATAACAAGACGGTCATCCACTTTGAATACAACTGCTTTTAGACCCTCTTCAAGCGTGTGACCAAGATAATCAGCCACTTCCTGCATCGTCTTAACACCAGGGGTCTCGATTTTTTCAAGAGCGAGAGCTTCCGCATCAGGCTTTTGACCTTGATCAAGTACTTCGGCCATTTCAATATTGGCTGCGTAATCTGATACATCACTGAATGCAATCGTATCTTCTCCAACAGAAGCAAGTGCCATGAATTCGTGTGTATCCTTCCCGCCCATTGCACCGGAATCAGCTACTACTGCACGGAAATTCAATCCAACTCGTTTAAAGATGCGATGGTAAGCGTCAGAGATAGTCTCATAAGCTTCATCCAAACTTTCGTAATCAGCGTGGAAACTATAAGCATCTTTCATGATAAACTCACGACCGCGCAATAGTCCAAAACGAGGACGCTGTTCATCACGGTATTTCGTTTGGATCTGATACACCGTAAGCGGTAATTTCTTATAACTGTTTAATTCATCACGTACTAAACTCGTTGTAACTTCCTCGTGAGTAGGACCAAGTGCGAATTCCCGGTTATTCCGATCATGCATACGCATCAGCTCAGGTCCGTATACCTTCCAGCGTCCTGTTTCTTTCCATAGCTCTGCAGGCTGCAGGGCCGGCATGAGCATCTCGCTCGCACCGGTACGATCCAACTCCTCACGGATGATCGCTTCCACCTTTCGCAGCACCTTCGTACCAAGCGGCAGATAGCTGTAGATTCCAGAAGCTGTCTGGCGGATATACCCGCCTTTGACTAATAGCTGATGGCTGATTGCCTCTGCGTCAGCTGGAACTTCTCTTAGTGTTGGTATAAATGTTTTACTTTGTCGCATTCTTCCACCTCTGCATCATAAAAATAGCCGCTGTATATCATTCCAAGTGACCACAATCATCAAAAGCATGAGCAAAGCAAATCCAATGAAATGGACTACTGCTTCTTTTTGTGGTTCAACTGGCTTACCTCTTAATGCTTCCACACCGATGAACAACAAACGTCCACCATCAAGTGCGGGCAGCGGGACGAGGTTAACGATCCCAAGATTGACACTGAGCAATGCTGTCCATTGGATCAGATTAATCAATCCCGTTTTTACTACTTGATCTGTCGCATCATAGATACCTACTGGACCAGAAAGCGCATTGATACTAAGCTGACCAGTTATGAGCTGTCCTAAATTGGTTATGATCATTGTTCCGAATTCCCAAGTTTGCTGGAAAGTATAAGGAATTGCACCTAAGAAACTTTTCTCCATTGCAAGTGTTACACCGATTTGGCCGATTTGCTGATCGCCATTTTCAACAAGCGCAGGAGTCATCAGAAGCTGCTGCTCAGCACCGTCCCGGACGATTGTAGCCTCAAGTTCTCTTTCGGGGTTCTCTCGCACGATAGTCGTGAACTCTTCCCAAGTTTGCACAGGTGTTCCATCGATTGCTGTAATTTCATCTCCCGACTGAATCCCAGCTTCTTGTGCAGCTGATCCGTCTTGTACAGTACCTACGGCTGCGTTGTCAGCTGGTACTCCCTGTATTAGAGCAAGTATGAAAAACAACACAAGCGCAAGCAGGAAATTCATCATCGGACCGGCAAACAATTGCATTGCTCGCTGCCGCTTGTTCTTAGAAGCGAATTGTCGGTTATATGGAGCGATTTGAGTTTCTGTCTCATCCATAACGTACATAGCTTTCTCATGGACTGGGAAAGAAAGTCGTTCTTCCTCACCTATCTCATAACCATATATCAGCAGGCTATGATCCAAATCTGCACTTTCAACTTCAATGACGCGTGCATAAGGATGCTTGGATTTATTATTGACGATAATCTTTGTTACTTCCTGTTTGTCATTGAATTCCAGACCGATATGATGACCAGGCTTCAACTCCACGATTTCCGGATCTTCACCGGCAACGCGGACATATCCCCCAATCGGGAGTAGTCTGATCGTATAAAGTGTCTCGTTTTTCATCCAGGAGAAGATCTTCGGTCCAAAACCGATGGCGAATTCACGTGCTAGCATTCCAGCACGCTTCGCAAAAATCAAATGTCCGAGTTCGTGCACGAAAACGAGCAGCCCGAACACTAGGATAAACGCAATAATAGTTGTCACAATGGGCACCTGCCTTTATTGGATATAGGACCTCACTTGACTCCGCGTGAGACGATCTGTTTCCATGATTGTTTCCAAAGAAGGGAAAGATTCATAGACATGTGCATCTAGTGCGCGCGCTACATAATCCTCTATTGTCAGGAAAGAGATCTTCCCTGCAAGAAACAACGCTACAGCCTCCTCATTTGCAGCATTCAATACGGTAGTGGCAGTGCCGCCGGCTTTGCCTGCTTCGTATGCCATACGCAAACAAGGAAATCGTTCCATACTCATTTCTTCAAAGTGGAGTTTGCCTATTTCCACTAAGTTTAACCTTTTTGAAACGGCTAAATCAAGTCTTTCAGGGTAGGTGAGTGCGTACTGGATCGGAACCCGCATATCTGGTGTACCAAGCTGGGCAAGGACACTGTAATCCTTATACTCTACCATGGAATGAATGATGCTCTCCCTGTGCTGTACAACCTCGATATCATCATAATCGATTCCAAATAGCCAATGTGCTTCGATAACTTCCAAACCTTTGTTCATCATCGTTGCAGAATCGATGGTGATTTTTTGGCCCATACTCCAGTTCGGATGGCGCAGAGCATCTTCCAGCGTTACTTGTTTAAGCTCATCCCTCGTCTTATCGCGGAAACTTCCGCCAGAAGCGGTAATGATCAGCTTGTTTACGTCCTCAAGCTTTTCCCCATTCAGGCATTGGAAAATAGCTGCGTGTTCACTATCTACCGGAAGCAGATTTACACCATGTTTCTTCGCTTCAGCCATGACAAGATGACCAGCTGAAACCAGCGTTTCCTTATTGGCGAATGCTACCTGCTTCTTAGCACGGATTGCTTCTAGCGTCGCTTCAAGTCCGATACTGCCGAGAACAGCATTTACGACAACATCGACCTCACCCGC
This sequence comes from Terribacillus saccharophilus, assembly GCA_900110015.1. Lineage (GTDB taxonomy): Bacteria > Bacillota > Bacilli > Bacillales > Amphibacillaceae > Terribacillus > Terribacillus saccharophilus. The sequence continues at coordinate 812,784 of FOCD01000001.1, forward strand.
TGAAGAGATTGCTACCATTCCAGTGGAACCGACCAGGATTTCTGCATGCGGAAGTGTCTGATGAAGTTTCTCTTTTGTTTGTTCATCCTGTACAACTACTACAGCCGGTTCGAACTCCTTGATAAGCGGCAACGCTTTTTCAATGTTTCGCCCAAATGCCATACTGTGAAGTCGAAATGCTTCCGGATGGTTGCGGATGACATCCAATGTCTGCAGACCGATTGAACCGGTTGCACCTAATAATGCGATTGTTTTCATCGGACACGCTCCTCTTTATACTCTATTAAATGAATTGAATTAAATGCAGGATCGGGAAAACAAAAATCATACTGTCGAAACGATCCAATATTCCGCCATGTCCCGGCAGGATTTTCCCAGAATCTTTTACAAGGTAATGACGTTTAAAAGCAGATTCAACCATATCTCCAAGCTGTCCGAAGAGAGCAATCAAGATACATACTCCCGCAACAATTAAAATGGAGCTGCTTACTGGGGAAATAAACTGGAATACAATTCCTGCTACACAGCCAAGAACGAGGCCGCCTATTCCTCCTTCGATTGTCTTGTTCGGACTGATTGTAGGCCAGAGCTTACGTTTACCGAAAGCTTTTCCAAAGAAATAAGCTCCCGAGTCAGTTGCCCAAATAACAACCAGGACAAAAATGAACTTGGACAATCCTGATACCGTATGGCCTCCAATTATTTCATCCGGAGCGTTCCTCGTAATAATGAAATAGAGGAAACCAAAACCGACATATACAACCGTAATCAGCAGGAATCCTGCATCTTCGAAAGTGAATCGGTTCTTAGCCAGTACTGTGTAGCTCAACAGTAGAATAACGGAGAATAACAGGATATCCGTTTTATTGATATGTAAATCAAACATTTTGTTGATCATGCCCAGGTCTGGGGCCAATAGCCCCCATAGCAACAGGACACTCACGACAGATGGTACTTTATATTTCGCGATTTTGCGCATACGCAACAGCTCGATGAAGGCGATGGTTGCGATCAAATAAATAAACGCCTCAAACCATGCCCCGCCAAGCAGTACAAATATCATGAAGAATATGCCTGCGATAATCGCTGTGATCAATCGTTGCTTCATTGTTAAATATTCACCTCAAATACCGCCATAGCGCCGTTTTCTGTTCTGGAAATCACTGACCGCCTGCTCGAAAAGCAGTTCATCAAAATCAGGCCACAATACTTCCGTGAACCATAGCTCTGAATAAGCGCTCTGCCAAAGCAGAAAATTGCTTAATCGATGCTCGCCGCTTGTACGGATAATTAAATCCGGGTCTGCCAATTTTTCAGTATATAAATAGCGGGAAATACATGTCTCATCGATATCTTCCATTTGAAGTTTCTTGTCGGAGATATCCTTCATCATACTTTGTACAGCATGAACAAGCTCGTATCGTCCACCATAATTCAATGCGAAGTTGAGTATAAGACCATCGTTATGTTTCGTCTGCTCCATCGCTTCTCTGATTGCTTCCTTAGTAAAGGAAGGCAAACCTTCAAAATCTCCAATCGTCTGTACCTTAACGTTCTCTTCAATGAGCTCAGGCAGGTAAGTCGTTAGAAACTCCTTTGGCAGCTTCATCAAAAAATCTACTTCTGCCTGCGGCCGTTTCCAGTTCTCTTTGGAAAAAGCATACAGTGTAAGTACCTTCACATCGATCCGATTCGCAGCTTTTACAATCCGTCTGACAGTTGTCATCCCTTCTTTGTGTCCTGCAATTCTGGGAAGACCGCGCTTTTTAGCCCAGCGTCCATTTCCATCCATGATAATTGCCACGTGTCCTGGAATGTTTTCGAGCTTTAGAGTCGATGGCTGTAAGTCTATTCTTCTTTTCCTATTGAAAAAAGGAAGTTTAATCATTTTGAATCCTCCATTGGGCTTTTTTCTCTGCTGACTGAAAAGAGCCAGAGGCGCCCTGCGCAGTACTGCTCATTGCTTCTCGCAAAAAGAGCAAAAACCCCCTTTAGCAAGAGGGTCTTGTACTACTTATTTTACATGGTTAAGGGTCAAACTTCCAATATTTCTTTTTCTTTGTCTTTTGCAAGACCTTCAAGCTGGGTGATGTGCTTATCCGTTTCCGTCTGCACATCATCCTGGAAGCCTTTTAGTTCATCAGCTGTGATTTCTTTATTCTTCTCAGCTTTTTTCAATTGATCGTTGCTGTCACGGCGAATATTACGGATTTGTACTTTCGCCTCTTCTAGATATTTAGAAACGACTTTTACTAAATCCTTACGTCGCTCCTCTGTCAATGCAGGGATGCTAAGACGAATTAAATTACCGTCACTAGAAGGAGATAGGCCAAGATCAGCTTTTTGGATAGCTTTTTCGATATCGGAGATCGCTGTTTTGTCGTAAGGTGTGATAACAAGCATGCGTGCTTCTGGAGCTGTAATACTTGCTAGTTGGTTTAAAGGTGTGGAAGCACCATAGTAATCTGCATAGACGCTATCCAAAAGAGATGGGTTCGCACGTCCAGCACGGACAGTCGCCAGCTGTCTGGAGAAAGCCTGTACTGCCTGTGTCATCTTGCTTTTCGCATCAGAAATGATTGCTGTTGACATTATTTATTCCCCCTAATAATCGTTCCGATACTCTCACCGGAAACTGCTTTTTTGATATTACCTTTTTCACTAATAGAGAACACAAGTAGCGGAATATCATTATCCATACATAATGTGGAGGCTGTCGCATCCATGACTCCCAGTCCTTCGTTCAGGATATCCAAATAAGTTAGAGTGTCATACTTCACAGCATCTGCTACCAATTTAGGATCTGCACTGTAAACGCCATCAACATTATTCTTAGCCATCAGGATTACTTCAGCTTCAATTTCAGCTGCTCTTAAGGCTGCTGTTGTATCAGTAGAGAAGTACGGGTTTCCTGTACCTGCTGCAAAAATGACAACACGTTTTTTCTCAAGGTGACGAATCGCCTTACGACGGATATAAGGCTCAGCTACTTGGCGCATTTCGATAGATGTCTGCACTCTTGTCGGAACATCAAGGTTCTCCAAGCTATCCTGTAAAGCAAGAGAGTTCATCACTGTTGCCAGCATACCCATATAGTCAGCATTTGCACGGTCCATTCCCATTTCACTGCCGACTTTTCCGCGCCAGATGTTACCGCCGCCTACGACAACTGCAACTTCCACTCCCATTTCAGCTACTTCTTTTACTTGTTCCGCAATCGAACGGATGACGGAAGGTTCAATACCATAGCCGACTTGGCCGCTTAATGCTTCTCCACTTAGTTTTAATACGATTCTTTTATAGGGTGCTGTAGTCATCATTGCCTCCAAAGGTATGTATTTTGTAAAAAAGGGAACACCAAGTGTCCCCTCTTTTTGTCGTACTTATTTTTTAACTTGGCTCATTACTTCGTCAACGAAGTTATCTTCACGTTTTTCCATACCTTCGCCCACTTCATAACGAACAAAGTTAACTACAGAAGCACCTTTGTCGGATACGTATTTCTTCACTTTTTGATCTGGATCTTTAATGAAGCTTTGTTCAAGCAAGCAGATCTCTTCGAAGAATTTACCAAGACGGCCTTCTACCATCTTCTCAACGATGTTTTCTGGCTTACCTTCGTTTAGAGCTTGTGTTTTCAATACTTCGCGCTCACGTTCTACTTCGTCAGCAGCAACTGCATCACGGGAAACGTAACGAGGGTTAACCGCAGCGATGTGCATTGCAACGTCTTTACCAAGCTCTGCATCAGTAGTACCATCAAGCAATGCCAATACACCGATACGTCCGCCGCCATGTGTGTAAGCGCCGAATGCTTGGTTGTCTTCTTTGCTTGCAAGTGCGAAGCGGCGAAGAGAAATCTTTTCTCCGATTTTCGCGATAGCAGCATTGATGTATTCACCAACAGTTTGGTCACCATTGATTTTTTGTTCCAATGCTTCTTCTACGTTAGCTGGTTTGTTAGTAAGGATATGCTGAGCAAGATCGTTCAATAGTGTTTTGAACTGATCGTTCTTTGTAACAAAGTCAGTTTCACAGTTAACTTCAAGCAATACTGCATGATCGCCTTCTGTTGCGATGAAAGTTAAACCTTCTGCAGCGATACGATCTGCTTTCTTAGCAGCTTTCGCAATACCATTCTCGCGAAGGTAATCAATCGCTTTCTCCATGTCACCATCTGTTTGTGTCAAAGCTTTTTTACAATCCATCATACCTGCGCCAGTTTTTTCGCGCAATTCTTTTACCATTTGTGCCGTGATTGCCATCGTAAATGCCTCCTTAGGGTTTGGACAATTCATTTCTTGAAAAAAGGGTGATAAAAGGTCCCCCCTTATCACCCTTCATCCATTACTCGCTTACAGCTTCTGTAGCTTCTTCAGCAGCTGGAGCTTCTTGGTCTTCCAATTCTTCACCTTGCTTGGATTCCAAGATAGCATCAGCCATTTTGGAAGTAAGCAATTTGACAGCGCGGATTGCGTCATCATTTGCAGGGATCACGTAATCGATTTCGTCCGGATCACAGTTAGTATCAACGATACCGATGATTGGAATATTCAATTTATGAGCTTCTGCAATAGCGATTCTTTCTTTGCGTGGGTCGATAACGAATAGAGCGTCAGGGATTCTTTCCATGTCTTTGATACCGCCAAGGAATTTAACAAGACGTTCTTTTTCTTTAAGCAAACCTACTACTTCTTTTTTAGGAAGTACTTCGAAAGTACCGTCTTCTTCCATGCGTTCGATGGATTTCAAACGGTTGATACGTTTGCGGATTGTCTGGAAGTTAGTAAGCGTACCACCCAACCAACGTTGGTTAACAAAGTACTGACCAGAACGGATCGCTTCTTCTTTCACAGATTCCTGTGCTTGTTTCTTCGTACCTACGAAAAGAATAGTACCGCCATCAGCAGCAAGTTCTTTCACGTAGTTATAAGCTTCGTCGACTTTCTTAACTGTTTTCTGAAGGTCGATGATGTAGATGCCGTTACGCTCAGTGAAGATATATTTCTTCATTTTTGGGTTCCAACGGCGAGTCTGGTGACCGAAATGAACACCAGCTTCAAGCAATTGTTTCATTGAAATGACTGACATAGTGTTTCCTCCTAATGGTTTTTTCTCCTCCGACTGCTTCATCTTTTATCGGGAACTGACAATCTGTCAGCACCTCCCGTAAAAATCGGCAGACGTGTGTATTAACACCAAAAATAAATATAGCACAGCTATAACCATCAATCAAGCATCTTAGACATGTTTTTGTATTTTCTCAGCTTTTTCTTTTATTTTCACCATTTTTCTTCATTAAAAGAATCAATTCTACTTCCGTCTTCCCCATTCCGAGCTGCTTCGCAATCTCAACAGAAGATAGCCCTTGATCATGGAGCTGCAGCACGCGGCTGAGATTGGACATGGATACTTGATCTTCTTCCTCCGCTGGTTGAGGCGGTGTGTAATCAGAAACAGGTTGTGTGTCGTCTTCTATTGCTGGAGAAGGTTGGCTGTTTTTCTCCTCCACGATTTTTTGCGAGTAGGCTTTTCCGGGCTGAGGTTCTGAATGAAGAAGTCGATCATTCTCTTCTTTCAATTCATTGAGTATCGAGCTGAGCATCGCTTCGTACTCTTGTTTATCTTTCTGCTGCCGGCTTTCGAGTTGCTGTATGTTTGATTGCAATGCGCGGATAGCGATGAAGGTCAGTACATGAAGGAGCAGACTGGCACAGACTAGTAGTGTTATCATGGTGAACCTTCTTTCTATATAAATTGGAAATAGCTTTCAGCTAGTTGCTGAAAGCTTTGCTAGGGATTCCCGTAATTTGAATATGGCGCGTTTGTGAATTTGTGAAATACGTGATGTTGTCAATTCCAGTATGTGTCCAATTTCAGTAAACGTTAATTCTTCCTTATAAAAAAGGCTGACAACAAGCTGTTCATGTTCATTCAGCTGCTTAATGCTGTCTGTCAGCTGCAAAACAAGTTCCTTCTGCAGCACTGCATCTTCCGGCTGCGGTGTCTTGAGATCAGGAAGAACATAGCTTGTATCCTGTTTGTCTTGCTTTGGCCGAGCAGGCTTGTCATCCATGGACAGAACATTAGAGAACAGCGCATCGCATACTGCCTCCTCTACTTCCTCCCGGCTCAAGCCAGTCTGCTTTGCAATCTCTATGCTGGTCGGTTTCCGTTCCAGTGATTGTTCAAGTTTGCTCGCAGCTGCTTCTATTTTCTTCACTTTATCACGTACAGTCCGGGGAAGCCAGTCTTCCTTCCGCAGACCGTCCATAATGGCTCCTCTTACTCGGAAGGAAGCATAAGTTTCAAATTTAAAATCCCGGCTTGGCTCAAACTTTTGTAAAGCATCATACAATCCTGTGTAACCGAAGCTTCTGACATCATCTCTGCTCACACTGGAGGGAAGGTGCGCAGAGATGCGCTGCGTATGGTAATCGACTACATGCATATACATCCGCATCAATTCATTGGCAGCTTCACTATCTTTTTTGTAAAACCAGCTGTTCCAATACTGCTGTTCTGTTTCTGATCCATAATTGATCATGAAACTCCCTCCTTTGTTTGCTGTTACGTCATAAGAATGAAGCTGCTCCATTATATGATCGCTTCCTCTTTGCTTACTGTTTTAATCTTCAAACCACATGTATTTGTATTGAATTCTATCGTACGTCCATTGCTCCCACCGACATCTTTGCTCTCGATGGGGATACGATATTCTCGTAGCTTTTGCTCCACTGCTTCTATATTACGCGGACCAATTCGCATTTTCTCGTCACTGGACATGAAGGAGAACATCTGCGCTCCGCCTGCAAGCTTCGCCTTGAAACGACTCTTGCTTGCACCTCGCCTTAGCAGATTAGCAATCAAATCATCCAAAGCTGTATCTGCATATTTGTTTCGGTTCATCTGTGTCTGTTTAGCCAGACTAGAGTCAGGCAGCATGACATGTGCCATACCAGCAATTTTCTTTTGCTTATCGTATACAACAACCCCGACACAAGATCCAAGCCCAGCTGTCCGTAGATGATCTGGATAGGTAGCAATTTTTGCATCGGCAATGCCTACGTGGAAGATTTCAGCTTCAGTCATCTTCCTCGACTCCTAAAGCACGAAATAAATGACCAAAGGCATCTGGATGAAGCAATAGCAGAAATTTCCCCTCAACCATATGCTGCTGCTGATTCGGATCGCTCAGTGCGATGACCGTATCGATGACGACGGTATAATCGCTTTCCTCCGCTATCTCGATTAAACCGTTTGCTAAGATGGCACCACCCATATCGACACTGATTTGCGGAACCGATGGCTGCATATTTACTTTGGCGAAGTCGCTAATTGCAGATAGATAGCTTCCTGCCAGGATGTTACCCATCTCATGCAGCGCAGAAAGATTTATATCATCATGGGACGTGTTGGACCATGAAAAGCTCTCATTTCCAGTTATATAATGTACAAATAACTCTGCTTCAGCAGGTTGGAGCAAAAAGAACATATTTCCTGGCGCATCGCCTTGAACCCTAAGGTAGATGGCGGCCAGCGGCAGCTCAGCCCCGCCAATAGATTCAATCAGTTCATTAAAGTGACAGATTCGAACTGCTGGCACTTTCATATCGATATCTTGGCAGAGCAAAGTAGAAAGCGCCGTAGCTGCATTGCCTGCGCCGATGTTCCCTGCTTCTTTCAATGCATCCAGCTGATCTTCCGTTATATTACGAAGTTCATACATTAGCTTTCGATAGACTTGATTGCTTCGATTTCATGGAATTTCAGAACTTTTCTAAGATCAAGTAAAATGACAAGTCTGTCTTCAAGTTTTACTACACCATCAATGTAATCGACATTAATCGCACCAATGACTTGCGGCGCTTCTTCGATTTTATCTACTGGAATATCCACAACATCATTCGCTGCATCTACAATTAAACCCATTGATGTGTCATCCAGATCCACAATGATGATTCTTGTATTTTCATCGACCGGAGTTTCTTCAAGCCCAAGACGGCTTCGCAAATCAACGATTGGCGTAACAACTCCGCGCATATTGATAACACCTTTGATAAAGCTCTCTGTATTCGGAACTCTCGTGATATGCTCCATCTTCTCGATAGACCCTACTTGTGTTACAGGTACTGCGTATTCTTCGTTTTTTAACTGAAAAACAATTACTTTCACATCTTGTACGATTTCTTCTGCCATGATGAACCCTCCTTATTTAATTAACGCATTGCTGTCGATAATAAGTGCTACTTGGCCATCTCCTAAAATAGTAGCTCCAGAGATAGCGAAAATTTCAGTTAAGTAATTTCCAAGGGATTTAAGGACGATTTCTTGCTGACCAATAAAGCCGTCCACAATTAATCCTGCTGATTTGTCACCTTTTTTAATAATGACCACAGAGTAATAATCTGTTTCTTCTTTTACTTCCGGTACTTGGAAAACTTCTTTTAAGGATACAAGCGGAACGACTCTGCCCCGGAAATCGATAACTGCTTGATTATGAACATGCATGATATCCGATTTCGGAATAATTGCTGTCTCAATAATCGAAGATAGCGGAACAGCATATTTCTCATTTTGGATCTCTACAAGCAGGACACTGATAATTGACAATGTCAGCGGCAATTCAATACTGAATATAGATCCTTTTCCTTCTTCAGAGTTTATTGTTATTGTTCCACCAAGTGATTCGATTGTATTTCTGACAACATCCAACCCGACTCCACGACCTGAAATGTCTGAAATAGTGTCAGCTGTTGAGAATCCGCTTTGCATAATCAAGCTGAATACTTGGTTGTCATTCATGATTGCTGCTTGTTCTTTTGTAATAAGACCGTTCTTAATAGCTTTTTCAGTTACTTTCTTCCGGTTGATCCCGGCTCCATCATCGGTAATATCAATAAATACATGATTACCAGAATGATAAGCTTTCAGTTTGATCGTACCCGTTTCCGGCTTACCTAACTCTCGTCTTACTTCCGGCGTTTCAACACCATGATCCAGACTATTGCGAATTAGATGTACTAGTGGGTCACCGATTTCGTCTATAACTGTACGATCGAGCTCTGTTTCAGCGCCTTCAATTTGCAGATCGATTTTTTTACCAAGATCTTTCGCAAGCTGTCGCACCATGCGCGGGAAGCGATTGAACACTTGATCAATTGATACCATTCGCATAGTCAGAACAATACTCTGAAGATCTCCAGAAATTCTCGCCATACGCTCGACTGTCTCATGCAGCTCTGGATGTTTTACATCATCAGCAATCTGCTCAAGTCTGCCGCGATCTATGACTAGTTCCTCAAATAAATTCATCAAAATATCAAGGCGTTCAATATTGACACGAATCGTCTTGTTGCTTTGCTGGGCTTTTTTCTCGATTGTTGTTTCTTCAATCTTTTCTTCATCCACAGAAGCAGTGACTTCTTCTTGACCTTCATCTTGAACGTGCTTATATGTATCGATGAAGAAGTTTTGGATAGAAACAGCATCGATTTCCGATACTTTAAGAACCTTTTCCTCGATAACTTCTTTCGGCTCTTGTGTCACAAGTAATACTTCAAATGTCAGATCAAATGCTTCATCTTCAAGCTGAGAGACATCCGGATTACTTTTAACAACCTCACCCAAGGACTCGAGCACTTCGAATACCATGTAAACACGTGCAGCCTTCAGCATGCAATCCTCACGCAACGTCACTTTGGTGTAAAAGTTTTGGAATCCTTTTTCTTCACTTTCTCGCAATACCGCAAGCTCAAATTCATCTAAAATAAGACCTGATGTATCACTGACTGGTTCCTCTGCAACTGCAGCAGCAGCCTGAAGCGGTGCCTCACCAGACTCAATTGCAGCAAGCTGGCTGACCAATTCACTTACCTCTTTTGTTCCTGCTCCTCCGGATTCAATATCGAGGACCATTTCTTCCAGACTATCAACAGCATCAAAAACAATATCCAGTATGTCCGGGTTGATTTTAATCTGATGGTTACGAATTGCATCAAGTACATTTTCCATTTGATGCGTCAAATTAGCTAAATCCTGATACCCCATCGTAGCAGACATACCTTTTAGCGTATGAGCAGAACGGAAAATTTCATTCACTACACCGATATCTTCCGGTTGCTTTTCAAGTTCCAGTAAATTCTGGTTCAAAGCTTGAAGATGTTCTTTACTTTCTTCTATGAATACACCTAAATACTGATCTATTTCCATTTGTTAACCCCCTCTAATAGATTGATTCTCTGCTGGATTGCCGAAGCAATTGACTGGACCGCACAAACATGATGCAGCAGACCGGCTTCTGCAGCTGCCCTAGGCATTCCATAAACGACACATGATTCTGCCGATTCACCGATGCTGTATACAGATGGCAGCTTGGTCTTCATTTTTTTCAGACCCTCGGTTCCATCTGACCCCATGCCTGTCATGATGACTGTACATACATCCACATTAACCAAACTGCTGATTGATTCGAACATTCTGTCTACAGAAGGCCGATGTCCCTTCACAGGGTCTTCCAATGTCAGTTTGGCGATAAGCCTGCTGTCTGCCTGTACAATCGTCAAATGATGTCCTCCTGGCGCAATATAAACTACGCCATTTCTTAAAGTTTCATTTTGTTCTGCTTCCTTGACTTTTATTGCACTGAGACTGTCCAGTCTTTCAGCCAGAGACTTCGTGAATCCTACCGGCATATGCTGGACGACAACTACGGGAGCAGCAAGTGCAGAAGGCAGTTTACCGATAACTTCCTGCAATGCTCTCGGACCTCCTGTCGAAGTACCGATTGCTACCAAATTGCGATCAGCGGAATTCTTCTCAGGTGCCTTCGCAAAAACCTTTACCGCTGCTGTTTTTACTGGCTCTCTGATTGAAAGACGAGAGGATGCTGCCGCCACTACTTTCACAACCAGTTCATCCCGCACTTTATCCAAATCCAACGATATAGAACCAGACGGTTTTGCAATAAAATCAACTGCACCAAGTGACATGGCATGAATGGTCATGTCTGCACCTTGCTTCGTTAAGCTGGATAGCATGACAACCGGGAGCGGATACTTCTGCATGATTTGCTTCAGCGCGTCCAAACCGTTCATGATTGGCATTTCTACATCCATCGTCACTACATCTGGCTTCAACTGGCTGATTTGCTCCAGACCATCTTTACCGTTTCGGGCTGTTCCGATAACTTCCAGCCGATCATCACTGCTTAGTAAATCAGAAATAATTTTCCGCATAAAGGCGGAATCATCAACGACCAAAACGCGGATCTTTCCCATTGCGAGTTCCTCCCGTCCAAATATCTCTTAATCTGCCTATAAATGATGTTCTTTCTTTAGGTGTTGTTTCTTCTACAGGTTTCAGATAGCTGGCTGCGAGCTGCTTTATACTAGTTCTCGCTTTTGAATCCTTTTGATTTATGAATGGCTCCTGCATTTTCACCGATTTGGGAACCTGCTTATCTTCAGGCAACATACCCAAAAGCATTATCTCAGTATGAAGGAATGTCCGTATCACTTCCTTCATCCGAGCTGCTGTATCATGTCCCTCACGCTTGTCCATTGCCCGATTTACAAGCAGATACATCGGCAAATCAGCACTCCGCTGCTTGATATGTTTGATAAGGGCATATGCGTCCATCATACTGGTAGGTTCAGTCGTGGTTACAACAATACTCTCATCTGCTGCTAAGATGAACGATGCACTTTCTTCCGTTAATCCAGCTCCCATATCAAGGAACACAAAGTCATAGATTTGCTGTGCTCTTTCAAACTCTTTTTGAAAATGCGTGAATCCCGCACCGTCCATATGAAAGAGTTCATTCATTGCTGCACCTGCAGCAATAAAGTCGAGACCATCAGGTCCTGCTTCCACAATTTGTTCAAGTTTTAAACGGTTCTGAATCATTTCAACAAAAGAATGCTTCGCCGAAGTACCTAGCAATATTTCAATGTTTCCCATACCTAAATCCAAGTCAATAAGCAGAACTGATTTTCCTAGCTTGCTTAGTGCTAACGAAAAGTTCAGAGCAAAATTCGATTTACCGACTCCACCTTTCCCGCTGGCAACAGCTATGGTGCGTCCAAGTGACATGCGCTGGACATTTGCTCGAAGTTTAGCCGCTTGATCATGCACGAGCTGTCGCCTCCATCACACGTTTAGCCAAGTATGATGCAGATGGAGCAATAATATCATCCGGTACATCCTGGCCGTGGGTTAGGTAAGCTACACCGATATGCGCTTGCTGAATAAGATTAAGGATACCTCCGTAGCGGCTCGCTTCATCCATTTTTGTGAAAATAAACTGCTTGATTGGCAAATGCGCAAACTGGTCATATATCTCAGACAGATCACTAGCTCTTGTCGTTATGGACAAAGTCAAATATGTTTCGGCTTCATGCTGCAAGTCAAGCGTGCGCTCCAGCTCTTTTACATAAGCGGAATCTTTGAAGTTTCTTCCTGCTGTATCGATGAATACCAAATCATAATCTGCAAGCTTCTCTCTTGCAGCTTGGTAATCTTCAAGCGAATAAGCAACTTCAAGCGGAACTTCCAATATTTTGGCGTATGTGCGAAGCTGATCGATTGCAGCAATTCTATAAGTGTCAGTCGTAATAAAAGCAACCCTTTTTTTATCTACTAAAGCACTCTTCGCAGCAAGTTTAGCAATCGTTGTCGTCTTTCCTACTCCGGTCGGACCTACAAGATGTATGAATTTCTTTTCAAACTGCGCGGGCCTTTGGACCTTTTCGAACCGCTTCACCAAAGTATCGAGCAGCACCTGTTCTACATCTTTACTCGCAGCGTCTTCCAAGAGGCGTTCCATAAGTCCAGAAGCGATCTGCGGATGGACCTCATTGTGCAGAAGTCGATCATACAGTCCTTGCAATGGCAGTGCATAATGCCTGGTCTGGTTGGAAAGTGCAGAAGTTAACTCCTTTTTGAGAGCGGCCATCTCGGCTGCGAGATCAGTTTCTGCATTGTTTGTCTCTTTTATTTCAAGAGGCATAGCGTTAGAGATTGCCGGCTTTCGCTCAATAGGACCGTTACTCTTCGAATCTTGCTGATCCAATGCCGCAATGACTTCAATTCGTTTCTTCTTGAAGAGTCCGAGAAATCCGCCGCTTGTCAGTTCTTTTGTTCGAAGGATGACCGCATCCTTACCTAATTCACGTCTAATCTGAATCATTGCCTCGGGCATCGTGGCAGCAGTATACTTCTTCATTTTCATGCGACATTCACCATCCCGACACTTCTGATTTCTGTTGTATTATCCAATTCGTTGTATGATAGGACGACTGCGTGCGGCAAACTGCGATCAAGCAGTTGACGAACATACATCCTGATCGTAGGAGAGCACAAAACGATGACTGTCTCTTCTCTTAACGACAGGCGTTCTGCTTGCTCCATAACTGACTGTACGATTTTCTGTTGTGATTCCGGATCAAGTGACAAATAGTTTCCATGTTCTGTTTGCTGGATATGATCTGCTATGACCTTCTCTACAGCACCAGAGACAGTTATGACTTGCAGCGGCTGACTGTTTTGAACATATTGCTTTGTGATTTGCGGAGCAAGTGCTTGTCGAGCATATTCTGCCAGCAAATCCGTATCCGTCGTCATCCTGCCGAAATCAGCCAGTGTCTCGAAAATAACCGGCAGATTCCTAACCGATACATGTTCACGCAGCAATTTTGCCAGTACCTTTTGTACATCTCCAACCGACAGCGGTTCTGGTGTCACTTCTTCTGCCAATATCGGGTACGATTCCTTCAGGTGATCGATAAGTTGCTTTGTTTCTTGTCTGCCAAGTAATTCATGTGCATGGCGCTTAATTGTTTCTGTGAGGTGGGTCGATACAACAGACGGTGGATCAACAACCGTATAGCCTGATAACTCAGCATCATCCTTCGTCTCTTCACTGATCCACTTAGCAGGCAGCCCGAATGCTGGTTCAAGTGTCTCAATACCATCCAGTCCATCATCTTCCACACCTGGACTCATCGCTAAGTAGTGGTCCAACAGAACTTCTCCTGCTGCGACTTCGTTGCCCTTTATCTTCAGACGATATTCATTAGGACCGAGCTGAATATTATCTCGTATCCGCACAACCGGAATCACAATGCCTAATTCGATTGCAAGCTGTTTACGGATCATGACAATTCGATCCAGTAAGTCCCCACCTTGATTCGTATCAGCAAGCGGTATGAGCGCATAACCGAATTCGAATTCGATAGGATCCATGCTTAACAGATTCACAACATTGTCCGAAGACTTCATCGTCGTTTCTTCTTGCACTTCCTCGGTTACTTCTGCGACAGTCTCCTGCTTTTTCTGAATTCTGGACAAGAAATAACCAGTTCCTGCAAGTATAGCGGCAATTGTAGTTGTTAAGAAAAAGTTAATCGGTGTTAAACCAAGCATAAAGATTGTTCCAGCTGCAATATATAACAGACTTGGATATCGGAATAGCTGTTTCGTTACATCACTGCCTAGGTTTCCTTCTGAAGCTACGCGTGTCACTACAATACCTGTTGCGGTAGAGATTAAAATAGCCGGAATTTGTGTAACTAGCCCATCACCGATAGTTAGTCGCATAAACGTATTGATGGCGTCCTGGAATGTCATACCCATTTGCATCATTCCAATAATCAACCCGAATACGATATTGATTAATACAATAATGATTCCGGCAATGGCATCACCTTTTACAAACTTACTCGCACCATCCATCGCTCCGTAGAAATCCGCTTCATTCTCTACTTTTTCACGGCGCTTTTTGGCTTCTGCATCTGATATCATGCCAGCATTCAAATCAGCGTCGATACTCATCTGCTTTCCTGGCATCGCATCAAGTGTAAAGCGGGCAGCTACTTCAGATACACGCTCCGAACCCTTTGTGATGACCAGGAATTGAATGATAACCAAAATGATAAATACAACAAAACCAACAAGCGGATTATCTCCGATTACAAAGCTGCCGAAAGTCTCAACTACACCGCCGGCGTGGCCTTCTGAAAGGATTGCTCTCGTCGTCGATATATTCAATGCCAGCCTGAAGAGCGTAAGCAAAAGTAAGAGAGTTGGGAATATCGAGAATTGCAGCGCTTCCTCCGTATTCATCGCCACCAAAATGACGATCAAAGCAAGCGAGATATTCGTCAGGATCAGTATGCTGAGAAGCCAATCCGGCAACGGAATGATCAGCATGACGATCACTAATATTACTGCTATAAGTACTGACATATCCTTAAGTTTCATGTTGTAATTCCTCTTCTCTTACATTTTACGCTCCGTGCGGTAAACAAAGGCGAGCACTTCCGCAACCGCCTGAAAGAATTCTTCCTGTATCGGATGGTTCAGCTCCACATTCTTATATAATCCGCGTGCCAGCGGTCTGTTTTCTACCATTGTCACATTGTTCGCTTTGGCGATGTCCTTAATTTTCAATGCTACGTGATCCATACCTTTTGCTATAACGATCGGTGTATCCGACTTTTTGTCGTCATATTTAATAGCAATTGCGAAGTGTGTTGGGTTTGTGATGACTACATCTGCCTTTGGAACCTCGCTCATCATACGCATCATGGACATTTGGCGCTGCTTTTCTTTTATTTTGGAACGAATCAAAGGATTTCCTTCCATGTTCTTATACTCATCCTTGATGTCTTGCTTTGACATCCGAATGTTTTTTGCAAAATCAAATCGCTGATATGCGTAATCCAGCACCGCTACAAATAACAAGGCAATCGTTGCTGCAAAACCCATGTTTAACGTTATCTTCCCAAAAAACTGCATTGCATTTTCAGGAGACTTCGTAAACATAGTCATAACCGTATCCATGTTCTGCCAAAGAACATAGAATGCGACTGCCCCTACTAATCCAATCTTGAGCAGGGATTTTAGTAACTCTACCAAAGCCCTGACTGAAAAAATCCGTTTTGCTCCCTGGATTGGATCAATTTTCTTCAAGTCAAACTTGATTGTTTCCCCGCTGAAAAGCAAACCGAACTGCGCGAAGTTAGAGACCAGACCAGCAAGAATCGCAATTCCCATCACTGGACCAACTATTTTCGCAAGAGATATGCTCATCTCTACAAGCAGTGTCTGCACAGTATTCGCCGTAATATCCTGATTCAGATAGTGACTGAATACATGTGTGAAAAGCTGAAGGAACTGATCTTTAAAATAACCGCCCATCAATGCCAAGAGTCCTAAAGAGAATAAAAGTAATATTGCAGTGTTAACATCCTGACTCTTAGCGACTTGTCCTTTTTTCCTAGTATCCTGCTGTTTTTTAGGAGTTGCTTTCTCTGTTTTTTCACCAGCGAAGAACTGCAGGTCCAAACGATACTTCATTTAAGCCCCTCCAAACAGCACCATCAGATCGCGCATTGTTACAAGCATATAGTCGAACAGCTGCCGAACTACAGTCATATAGATTCCCATGGATAGGAACAGCAGTACAAAAGCTATTAATATCTTGATCGGAGGGCCTACGACAAATACATTCAACTGCGGTACCGTTCTAGCAACTATTCCAATAGCTACATCTACTAGAAACAAACAGCCAACAAGTGGGATGCTCATCTGAAATGCTATCAGGAACATTTGGCTGAAGGAACGGAGCACCAATTCTACAATCGATTGATCACCGAATGGTACCATTTCATCCAATGGAATAAGCTGATAACTGTAAAAAATACCATCAATCAAGAGCAAATGACCGTTAACGGAAAGCAGGAACAGCGTAGCAATCGTGTAAAGAAATTGTCCCGTAAGAGGACTTTGAGCCCTTGTAACAGGATCAATGACATTGGCAATTGCAAAGCCCATCTGAAAATCAATTAATCCTCCAGCAACATTGATTGCTTGGATGACTATGAAAGCTAACAATCCGATTGACAGTCCGACCATCGCTTCTTTAAAAAGTAACAGAAAATACGTGTGATCAACTGGAACTGTCGGTCGATCGATCGTAAAGAATATGATCATGGCAAGGAAAAAACTGAATCCAATCTTAAATGTTGTCGGTACGTTTCGATAAGAAAACAGAGGTACCGTAACAAAAAAGGCAACAAGGCGAACTAAAATTAATGCAAATGCTGGTACAACAGTGTAATCAATTTGCGACAGCATCTACTCAGCCCACAAACCGATCCAGATTCTCAAGGATACCTGCGGTGAATTCGACCATTCTAGTCAGCATCCAGGGACCGAAGAAAACCAAACCAACTAATACAGCAACTATTTTAGGAATAAACGCTAGCGTCTGTTCCTGTATCTGTGTCGTTGCTTGAAATATACTTACAATCAAACCAACAGCAAGCGCCAGAATAAGCAAAGGTCCGCTGACAATCAGCACTGTATAAATTCCGCGTTCTGCGATGGAAATAACAAATTCACTGCTCATTAACGTTACGCTCCTTCATTCGCTAAAACCCTCGCAGCAACGAGGATGTGACCAGATACCAGCCATCCACTAGGATGAATAACAGTATTTTAAATGGTAATGAAATGATTACAGGCGGTAGCATCATCATCCCCATCGACATGAGGATACTGGCTACTGCCATATCAATAACAAGGAAAGGAATGAAGATCATAAAGCCCATTTGGAAGGCCGTCTTCAACTCACTTATTGCAAAGGCTGGTACAAGCGTTGTTAGCGGAATATCTTCGACTGAGTCCGGTCTTTCAATACCGGCATAATTCATAAATAAAGATAAATCCTTTTGTCGTGTTTCTTCCGCCATGAACATCTTGATCGGGCCGCTCGCTTCTGTATAAGCCTCATCTAGAGATATTTCATCATTCATCAATGGCGTAATAGCCTGATCATTAATCTCATTGAAAGTAGGCGCCATGATAAAGAAAGTCATGAATAATGCTATTCCGATCAATACTTGCGTCGGTGGTGTTTGCTGTGTACCTAAACTCATCCGTACAAACGATAGAACTACTACAATTCGTGTAAAGCAGGTCATCAGAATCAGTATTCCTGGTGCCAGGGAAAAGACAGTCAATAATAACAGCAATTTTACCGAGGTAGATACATTCTCGGGGTCGGTTCCAGAAAATATATTGATAAAATCATTCATCGTCTGTATCCTTCCTTTGCTGCTGTTTCAACCTGTTTCTTGACTGCTTTAGCTTCCCTATTTCCTCTTTGAAAAGATCCTGGAAATTGCTTGCAGATTCCTTTTGTTCCGGTTTATCTTCTTGCTGCTTTTCTTCTTGCTGTTTTCTGCTCGGCAGAATGTTTGCCAACAAAGCAGATGCCTTCATTTCCTGCTGATCCTGTTCTGTTAGCTCCTTAATCGTCTGCTCATCTTTAATTTCCGTAAGCAAATCGACATTGTCGCCAACACCCAGCATAAATACTTTTTCACCGACCCGGACAATCTGGACGGATTTGTTGTTACCTAGCGCAATACCACCTATGTTCTCCATAGCCCGTACCTGCTGAAACAGCCGATTCCGTTTATTTAAAAACTTCAGTAGGACATAGATCAGTCCGAGCACGACAACTAGCGCCAATGCAAGCTTGACCAGATTCAGAAAGGTCGATGTGCCTCCAGCTGCTGAATCAGCCGAATCTACTGTTGGTGTATTTTCTTGTTGGTTTCCGGCTTCATTCATATCTTTGCAGTCATCTGATTGAGCTGCATCTTCTTTTAAACAATCCTCCACGCTTGCTGCCGCTTCGGCAGAAACAGGAGAAAGGATAAGATGCAGCAATACGACGAGCATGCATGCCCAGACTGTTCTTTTCATCATTTCCTACTCACCTTTTTTAGCTTAATGCTTTTTGAATTGCCTCTACAACACGATCTGCTTGGAATGGTTTAACGATGAAGTCTTTCGCACCAGCTTGAATAGCATCGATAACCATCGCTTGCTGCCCCATCGCAGAACACATGATAACTTTTGCATCAGGATATTGGCTCTTGATTTCTTTCATTGCAGCAATTCCATCCATTTCTGGCATTGTGATATCCATCGTCACAAGATCAGGAGTTAGTTCCTTGTATTTTTCTACTGCCTGCTGACCATCTTGTGCTTCCCCTACAACTTCAAAGCCATTCTTAGTCAAAATATCCTTGATCATCATGCGCATGAATGCAGCGTCGTCTACGATTAAAATTCTGTTCCCCATATTTTCTCTTCCTCTCAATGGTCAAATTAGTTAATTGATTTCAATCTGTCTGTTTGGCTTAAGATGTCAGTAACACGCACACCGAAATTCTCTTCGATGACGACTACTTCGCCTTTAGCTATTAATTTATTATTTACATGTATATCCACTGGTTCTCCCGCAAGCTTGTCCAATTCCACAACAGAACCGACAGACAGCTCAAGGATTTCCTTGATGGTGCGTTTTGTCCTGCCCAGCTCAACTGATACTTTCAATGGGATGTCCATCAGCAAGTCTAAGTTGCGCGGTTGTTCAGCAGGCGGAGCTGCTGGTGTTTCAAAGCTCGTGAAAGCTGCTTGCTGCACATTCGGCGCAGGCTGAGCAGGCCGTGTCTGCTGCGGTGCTGCTTGCTGCATTGTTTGCATTGATGCTTCCTGAATAGTCGGCTGAGGCTGGCTCGGAGCCGGCTGATCAGGTACAGCGACACCTTCTGGCTCTTCTGGAGCTGGCTGAAGCAGCTCGTTCACCATATCCTTGGCAAAGTCTGTCGATAAAAGCTGCATGATAGAAGAATCTATCAAGTTACCAATTCTCAAATCAAAGGAGACACTTACTAGTTGTTCATCCTCAGGCAGTTTATCGGCTCCAGTACCAGCAGAAAGATCCATCAGCGCAAGTGATGGTGGTGAAATATCGATCTTTTTGCTGAACACAGTACTCATACTCGTTGCAGCTGCTCCCATCATTTGATTCATTGCTTCCTGTACCGCACTCTGATGAATCTCATTGAATTCTTCAGCTGGAGCGTTTCCGTCTCCACCTAGCATTAGATCTGCAATGATAGCCGCATCACTTTGCTTAATAACAAAAAGGTTGGCCCCAGAAAATCCTTCTGTATAGCTGACCTGAATCGCTACATTCGGCTGCGGGAACTTATCATATAAATCGGATCTTTTTATTACAGCAGTTTTTGGCGTCGTGATTTCGACTTTTTGATTCAAAAGTGTTGAAAGTGTTGTTGCCGAACTGCCAAACGAGATATTGCCAATCTCACCAAGGGCGTCTACTTCCATAGAATCCAAATCTTCCTCAGGGAGGAGCTGCTCATCTTCTGTGCTGCTCGGTGTGTCGGCTGTTCCATTTAATAATGCATCTATCTCTTCTTGAGACAACATATTGTCACTCATTTTCTTCCCCCCCTGTCTCAATCTCTTCCATTATTTGTATCGCCATTCTGTTTTTCTGTTTACCTGGCTGCGCTTTGAATTTCACTTGATTGTCTACTTTCACATCAAGAGGGCGGTCAATTTGCTGATTCAGCATCAGCACATCACCTTCCCTAAGATTGATCAGCTCTTCCACATGAATCGAAGTCTCTCCAAGGACCGCCTTCAAATCAATGGAAGCTTTCTGGATACTCGCGGATAAATCCCGCCATTCTGATTCATTTCCTTGTTTGTCTACAGGAGCCTGCATCCAATAATGAATGGAAAGCTTTGAAACTATCGGCTCCAGCACAACATGCGGTATACAGATATTTATCATTCCTGACGTTTCCCCGATTGTAGAGTTAAGTGTCACAACGACTACAGTTTCATTCGGTGAAACCATCTGAAGAAATTGCGGATTAACCTCAAACTCTTCCAATAAAGGATCAACATCTTCTACTGATTGCCAAGCAGACTTTAAGTTCTCCATTCCGGACTCAAACAATTGCGTCATAAGTGTTGTTTCGATCTCTGTTAAATTGTTAATCTTATTCACACTGCTGCCGCGACCGCCAAGTGTCCTGTCCAGCATCGCAAAAGCGATGGTCGGATCATACTCAATCAGAATCTTGCCCTCAAGCGGAGCTAGACTGTATGTGTTCAGAATGGTCATCGTCGGAATAGAGCGTATGAACTCCTCGTATGGCACTTGATCCACAGATGCGACTGATATCTGTACAAATGTCCGCAGTCTCGCGGAATAAAACGTTGTCAGTAATCTAGCGAAATTCTCATGAATACGCGTTAGGCTACGAATCTGATCCTTCGAAAAACGGAGTGCTCGTTTGAAATCGTATGTTCTTACTTTTTTAGCTTTCTCATCCTGTTTAAGCTCATCTGCATCCATCTCACCGGAAGATATAGCGGATAACAGTGCATCGATCTCATTCTGTGATAAGACCTCTTCTGCCATGCACGTCACCTCCGTTCCTGCTTTTCAGTGGTTTATTGTAGTACTTTACTGATTGTATACACATCTTCGATCTTGCCTTCTTGCATTTCTTCATTTAATTCTTTCTTAAGGTTTTCTTCCAAGTCCGTCAAGCCTGCTTGGAAATCCTCTTTATTCATCGTTGTCATTTCCTTGATCACAATATTTTTGAGCTGGAATTGTCTTGCTGTTACTTCTTCCTTCGCTTTTTCTCCATCTGTAATGAGCTGGAATTGGATACGGACGATACTACCATCCTCCAAATCAGTCGTGATCTCATCTGTTGCAACAGAGTTCTCAGCAAGCTCGGTTGCGGTCGGTTCCTTTGCTTCTGTTGTAGGACTTAAAAAGAAACTCCATGCTACATAGCCGCCACCCCCTACGATGATGACAACCGATAGAATAATAATGATAACTTTAGCGTTCATGTTTTTCTTGTTTCTCCTTCACACTGATCAAACCGATAGATTGATAGAATTCGCGTATCTTTCTTGCCACTTCTATCTCCGACTCCCGAACAATGATTTTCTTGTTGGATGTCAGTGTGATTGTTGTGTCAGGAAAGGATTGTATCTGTTCGATAAATAGTGCATTTAATGTAAATGATTCTCCATTTAATCTTGTAAGCTGAATCATGTTATGAAAGGGAGCTCTTAACTCCCTTCACCCCCTTCTTAACGTTTCAGGTTAACAAGCTCTTCCAAGATCTGATCGGATGTAGTAATGATTCTAGTATTGGCCTGGAAGCCACGTTGCGCGATAATCATATTCGTGAATTCTTCGGAAAGATCGACGTTGGACATTTCCAGAGCACCTGATACGACATTAGCTGTACCGTTCGTTCCAGGAGCTGTGATACCTGCTGCTGACATACCGGCATTTAGAGAGTTACGATACGTGCTATCTCCATTTTTGATAAGTCCATCTGGATTGGAGAACTTAGCCAAACCGATAGTTCCAGCTGTGGTCAGTGTTCCATCAGCTGCATTATATTGTACTTGCCCTTGGCTGTTGATACTGATATTAGTAGCTTCATTGTCAATTGTTATTGCTTCGCCATCAGCACCAAGAAGGAAAAGCCCGCTGCTGTTAACAACTCTGCCTTGCCCGTCAAGATAGAAGTTTCCAGCTCTTGTAAAGCTGACAGTATCTGCGTTCATATCGTCATTACCTTCAGGTGCAGAAGATAGAACAAACATTCCATCTCCTTCCAATGCAAGATCCAACGTACGGTCAGTAGTCTGACGGTTCCCTTGTGTATGTACGTTATCAATAGAACCGATTTTTGAACCTAATCCTACTTGGCTTGCATTCGTTCCGCCAGTTGTTGCTGTAGGATCATTGGATGCTTTAATTTGTTGGTTCATCAAATCTTGGAAAGTAATTCTGCTTTTCTTATATCCAGATGTATTAACGTTTGCGATATTGTTGCCGACTACATCTAAGTTTGTCTGAAAACCTTTCATACCAGAAATACCAGAGTAAAGGGAACGTAACATTGCTTCATCATCCTTTTCTTATTTATTTATTCGTTGCTTACTTTCGTCACTGCGTCTGCATAAATTGACTTTCCGTTTTCAAGCTCCAGAACTGCATAGCCATCCTTTTGTGTCACAGCTGTTACTTTACTTGTAATAGTGTCTGTGATTTCACCTGTATCCAAGTTGTATTCGTTATACGTTACTTGTTTATCGATCATATGGCTGTACTGAAGGACAGGTGACATGACTGTCTGATTTCCTGCAAGAGACTGAACAGCTTCCGAAATATTCATGACCTGCTCGAGATTAGTGAAAGAAGTCATTTGATCCACAAATTTCGAATCATCCATCGGACTTGTGGGATCCTGATTTTGCAGCTGAACCATTAAGATCTGAAGAAAATCATCTTTGTCCAGTGTTGCACTTGGTGTTCTGGTTTTTTGTGAGTCTAGATAATAGCTGGAGTCAATTGCTCCTGTAGTCGTCATATCTTAATCTCCTTTTGTTCAAGCAAGATGTCCGCAAACGTTGATTCGTTATCTTCAAGCATTACATTATCTTGCTGTCTTTGTTGCCGATCTGGCTGTTCCTCATCATTTTCTTGGAACATTTGCTGATCATTTCTTTCAGGAGAAGCTGTTTGGATCTGATCTGCTCGCTCAGAAATTGTTACCTGATGAGGAGAGAACATATGCTTGAGACTTGAAATATTGGATTCAAGCAAATCTTTAGCCTGTTTTGATGTAGCAAGAATCTGAACGGTTATATTTCCATTCTCACGGACTAATTTCACTTGTAAATCGCCTAAGTTACCCGGTTTAAGCTGAATAGATAATTCCTTTAAGCCGTTTCTATCAGATAAAATGCCGCTGAACTTGACTGCCTGTTCAAGCTTTTGGATAAGCTCCTCACTAGCTTGCTCCGGCATTTGATCAGCTTGTTTCAAATGGAAAACCAGCTGCTCCTGTTTCGGAACCTGGAACATGCTGACTTGCTTTTGATCCACAAGCTGTGAATCACGCTGCTGTGTCGCTGCTGAGCTAGTCGGTATTTTTTCTTCTCCACCTTTGGCAGCGGCGTCCACAAGCTGTCGAACCGCATTAGCAGTCTCTGTACGTTTTGTCTCTGGTTGCTGCATCAAGGCTGTTTGGTTTCTAGCAGTCTGCGCTTCCTGCAAACTAGAGCCTGTTGCTAAACGATTTGATAGAGCAGATAGCGTATCGCGTCTGTCGGCTGACAAAGTATCTGAAACTACTGAGTTATTTGCTGCCTTCTGGACAGAAGTATTATCTGCAGCAGTTTGTGTAACTTGCGTTTCTTTCTTATTTGTAAGAGACATTGAAAAGTTTGAACTTGTCATAATCTGCAGAGAAGCTATCTCTTTTGCACTGTTGCTTACCAGCCCGGTCGCGGCAGGAAAACTGCCATTCGTTAACTGTTCTTGCAACTGTTCAAGCTGCGCTAAAAGGTCACTAACCGCTGAGTTTTTGTCAGTCGGTTTAATATTCTGTAGGACGTTCTCTGCCATTTCCTTTAATTGTGTCGGAAGATAAGCAGCTAGCTGATCCTCTCCAAGCACTTGTTCCAGCAGTTCCCAAGCATCTTCAGGCTGATCCTGCTCCTCAAGCCCTAGTGAACCATCTGAAGGGACTTTGTCGAATAATGCTTCCAGAATAACCTGCATATCCTGCTGATCTTGACTGTCTAAAAGCATAGTTTCACTGCCAGCTTGATCCTTTATGACTTGGTCCCCCGTTTTGGAACTAACTTGCTGGAATATACTTTGGAACACATCTGAAGGAGCGGATGTGCTCTGCTGCGCTTTAGGAGTGATGCTTGTCGGGAGCATAGACATAATGACATTATTCAACTGCCTCTCCCTCCTTTTCTGCATCGTCAACCATTGCACTTGTATAGGAAGCTGCCGCCTCAGGATCCATTGCAGCGAGAATGGTTCCCCGTTTTTTACTTGAAAGCTCCTGAATGACGCCTAGAGCCTTCTCATTATCCAGCTTACTGATGATTGCTGCTGCTTTTGCATCATCCATCTTGCTGAATGAAGATGCTGCTTCTTTAAATGGAGTCGCTGCGGTTTCACCATCAGCAGTAGTTGCTTGCGTTGCAGCAGCATCAGTTTCTGGTTCAGTGCCATTAATCTGATTTTCCAGTTTGACAATTTGCTGATTTAGATCATCAATCTCGGCATTTTTAGCATCCTCTGTATCTTTCATCATATCGATGGTCGCTTGCTGGTCTTTGAGCTGCTGTTTCAGCTTTTCTGCATCAGCTGTGCTGCTCGTTGTTGCGGCAGTTTCATCATTGACCATGTTCCCTATGACCGGAATGCCAGAGGCAAGCTTTGCTACGGATACGCCTGAGAACTCTAAAATCGCAATTACGAGCGCTGCTGCCAGTACGACAGGCAATAAGAAGTAGAGGATAAATCCTTTTCCTTTGCCTTTTTTCTTTTGTTGGTCTTTTTTTTGTTTCACCATATACTATCGTGCTCCATTTGCTAAGAATTGGCGGATCGATATGTCATCCATCTGCTTATTTTCTTCCTCCTGCAGCTTGCGCCATGCTTCCTGCCTCTTCTTCTCGAGAAGCTTTTCGATCTTTTTCACTTCGATGTATGCTTCCGATAGCAGTTCCTGCTTTTCCAGCATAGCGTTACGGGCGAATTGTACAGCTATCTGGGCCCGGTCAATACGCCGATTGATCGTTTCTAGGAATTCATGGTGTTCAGACAGCCGCTGGATAGGAACAGAAGCCGCTAAGCCATTTGAAAGTTGCGCTTCAGCATCTTCTTTCTTTTTAAGAAGTTCATACAAAGTTGTAGCTGCTGCTTCGAATTGTTGCTGTTTTTCTGCAAAAGCTTGCTGTGCGGTTTTGCGTTCCCGCTCTTTCATACGTAATATCTTTTCAAATACTTTTGCTTCAGCCATTAGATCATCCCTTTCCTAGCAGCTGCTTCATGAGCTGAATTGCATCCGGACGACTGGTAAATTCATGCATTCCTTGCTTAAGAAAATCTAAAATAGATTTTTGATAGCTGATCGCTTCATCTATTTCATTATTTGTACCTCTTTTGTAAGCACCGATTTGAATCAGTTCACGGTTTTCCTCATACAAAGCAAGCATCGTTCGTAAACGCTGTGCAAGCTGATAAACTTCTTCGTCGGTGATTTGCGGCATAACCCGACTTATTGATTTAAGGACATTCAAGGCAGGAAATTGGCCTTGTTCAGCTAGTTTCCGGTCTAAAACGAAGTGTCCATCCAAAATACCACGCACTGTATCGGCTATAGGTTCATTCATGTCATCACCATCTACAAGCACGGTGTAGAACGCTGTAATGGCTCCAAGTTCATTTGTTCCTGTTCGCTCAAGCAACTTTGGCAAAGCGGCAAAAACAGACGGTGTATATCCTTTTGTCGTAGGCGGCTCGCCTGAGGCAAGACCGATTTCCCGCTGTGCCATTGCGACCCGTGTAACCGAATCCATCATCAAGTTCACATGCATTCCTTGGTCACGAAAATACTCACAAATGGCAGTTGCGGTGTAAGCACCTTTAATCCGCATGAGAGCAGGCTGATCAGATGTTGCAACAACAATTATCGACCTTTTAATACCTTCCTCGCCAAGATCCTTTTCAATGAACTCGCGAACTTCACGCCCTCGTTCACCTATCAGTGCGATAACATTGACATCGGCGCTGGACTTTCGGGCTATCATTCCTAGAAGTGTACTCTTACCGACGCCGCTTCCGGCGAAAATTCCAACTCGCTGTCCCTGACCGACTGTCAGTAGACTGTCGATTACACGTACTCCAGTCTCCAGCGGCTTTAGAATCCGTGGCCTAGTCATTGGATTTGGAGGATTGCGATCCGTTGTAAATGACTTCAAGCCTTTAGGGAGCATACTGCCATCTAATGGCTGTCCTAACGGATCAATGATGCTGCCAATAAGCCCATGACCAATCTTGACCGACAGTGGCGAACTAGTCGCTTCAACTAAACACCCAGGTCCAACATCCTTCAGTGGAGCAAAAGGCATAAGCAGCACTTTTTCGTCATCAAATCCGACCACCTCCGCCAGGAACCTTTCTCCTGAACTTGAAGAAGGATGAATATAACAGACTTCGCCGACACTTGTGACTGGACCGTGTGATTCAATCAGCAATCCAATGACCCTATGAATTCTTCCATATCTTTTGTAGGTATCCAGATTATCTAACTCATCAACATATCGCCCTAACATCAAAGAGATTCCTCTCGTCTGATCTCAAACAACTTTTCACGGAGAACAGTTAGCTGAGAATCAATACTCGCATCAATTCTTCCATGCTTTGTTTCAAGAATACAGCCGCCAGCAGGCAAATCATGCTGTGGCATAATTATTAGGTCAAAGTCTTTTCCAGTCAGCAAAGCTAATTCCTCTTTTTGCTGCAGGACAAGTTCGTAACTATCTGTATGAACGTAAAGACGTAAATCGGACCGTTCCTTCCAGTCAGAAATCGCACCCTTTACAAGTGATAGATAGCTTTCTGGTTCATCTTTCAGTTTTTCATGGAGAATCTTTTCTGCAAGCTTCAATCCAAGGTCAAGCAGAGCATCCTCACTGCCTTCTACTGTTGCTTTGTAGTCTTGCTGAGCCAGTTCAATCAAATTTTGCGCTTCTTCGATCTTGGCTTGATACGATTGCAGACCTTCCTGCTGTCCTGCATCAAAGCCTTTTTGATACCCTTCCAACTGCGCTTGCTCGACCAATTCCTGCCGCTCTGTTTCCCACTGAACTCTTTGCTCTTCCACAGCTTGTTTAGCAGCTGTCAGTATTTGGTCAGCTTCCGCCTTCGCATCCTGGACATACTGCTCTGACCGTTCTTTCTCAGCTTGAAAAGAAACAGCTTGTTCAGCACCATCACCTGTTTCAAGCGACAACTTGATTGGTTTTATACCAATTACTTTTGACTCTTGCACTGCAACTGATTGCCAGATATTAGACAATGATGTCATCTCCTCCGCCACGGGATATGATTATCTCGCCAACTTCTTCCAATCGTCGAATAACAGAAACAATTCGGCTTTGCGCTTCTTCTACATCCTTCAAGCGTACAGGACCCATGAATTCCATTTCTTCCTTGAACGTCTGCGCCATCCGGTCAGACATATTCTGGAATACAATATCTTTCACTTCGTCGCTTGCCACTTTCAGAGAAAGCTTCAGATCATCATTTTCCACTTCTCGAATCACACGCTGTATCGCACGGTTATCCAAGGTGACAATATCTTCAAAGATAAACATACGCTTCTTGATTTCTTCGGCAAGCTCAGGGTCTTGCACTTCCAGTTCATCAAGAATGGTCCTTTCTGTACTGCGGTCTACTCCATTAAGTACTTCTACAACTGCTTGGATACCGCCAGTTTGCGTATAATCCTGTGTTGCAGTCGCTGACAAGTTCTTCTCGAGTATCTGTTCAACCTGGCTGATGATTTCAGGAGATGTACTGCTCATTGTAGCGATACGCTTGGCAACATCCGCCTGCATGTCCTGCGGCAACTCGGACAATATCTGACCGGACTGCTCAGGATCCAAATAAGAAAGCACCAGAGCAATTGTCTGAGGATGCTCGTTTTGAATAAAGTTGAGAATCTGTGTTGAATCTGCTTTCCTTGCAAAATCAAATGGTCTTACTTGCAAGGTGGATGTCAGTCTGTTCATGATTGCAGCAGCTTCATCCACTCCTAGAGCTTTCTCCAAAATTGACTTTGCATAGGCGATGCCGCCTTGGGATATATAATCCTGAGCAATGGCAATCTGATGGAATTGATCAATGATAGATTCCTTCTCTGTACTGTCCACTTTCTTGACCGAAGAAATCTCAAGAGACATGCGCTCTATCTCTTCTTCTGTCAAATGCTTATACACGTTCGCAGCCGTATCAGCTCCAAGAGAGATCATCAAGACCGCCGCTTTCTGTTTTCCTGTCAAACGTCCTTTCACAGCTGCCATTCCTTCATTGCTCCTTTAATCTTCAGCCATCCAGCTTCGCAATAATTTAGCGAAGTCTTCTGGTGACTCTTGTGCTAATTTTTCCAGTTGCTTTTGTTTCAAAGCTGATTCCGTTTCTGGAGTATCGTCTATTTCTTCTACTACGACAGGTGCTACTGCCATTTCTTCTTCCTCCAGCAATTCATCTTCCTCTTCTACTTGATTCCTTCTGGAGCGTATAAGCATGAATACAAGCACTGCAACAGCAGCTAAAAGTACTCCGCCCGCAATATATGCCCATACTGGAATTCCTGAACCAGCTGCGTCATCTGATTGTGCAGTCTGACTTGCAGCGAATGGCTGGAAGACTACTGAGACACTATTTTCAGGGTTTATTGTCTGTGCTACTTCCGCATCAACGGAAGTAGACACGATCGAATTAAGAATCGAGGTGATGCTTTCTTCTACTTGTGTTTGTTCTTGCTGTGTTAGCTGTTGAGCTTCACCGTTCTGCGCTGCTGCGTTCTTATTACTATCAACCGCAACTTGAATTCCGATATCACGGATACTATATGGACTCTCGGTAATCTCTTTCTTAATCTTGTTGAACTCATAGTTCACAGATTCTTTTACATTGTTATAAGCACCGTCTCCGGTAGTAGTTTCATCTTCGGCTGCTACGTTTGGAACTTCTTCTTCACCAGTTCCGGCAACGCCGCCTTCTTCCGTTGGTTCGCCTTCATACGTTTCTGTGATAGTCTCCACACTTACAGGCAAACCTTCATTATTTTCTTCATCAACAGGTTCTACAAGTTCCTCTGTACGTGTTTCCTGATCAAAATCGATATCTGTTGTTACCGATACACGAACATTCTCAGCACCGACCATTGCTGCTAGCATTTGCTGTACGCGCTGCTGAATTCCTTGTTCAACTTCCTGCTTGATGCCCATTTGATTTGTATAAGCATCTCCGCCTGCTTTGGCAGTATCCATGTTGATGTACTCAAAGTCCTGGTTGGTTATAACAATATTTTCTTCAGGAAGATTTGGCACAGTCTTCGAAACCAAGCGATACATTGCTTCTACCTGCTCAGGCTGAAAATCATAGCCGGTTTCTGTATTCAATACGATAGATGCAGAGGCTTCTTCTTGCTCGTCCGTAACGAATACAGGGTCTGTAGGTTTATTAATCAGTACATCTGCACTCTTGATGCCATCTATGTTGGTCAAAAGCGTAGATAACTCAGTCTGCAGGGCATCGAGTTTGATAACATCAAACTCGTTATCTGTCATACCCCATGAAGCGTTGTTGCTGAAGAAGGAATAATCGATACTTCCCGATTCCGGCAGACCCTCTGCTGCTAAATCAACAAGCAATCCTTCTGCCTGTGTATCTGGTACAAGGATGGTCGATCCGTTTCCTTCAAGCTCATACTTTACACCCTGTGCATCTAGTTCTTCCTTTATCTTGCCAGTTTCTTGGGCTGAAAGATCTTTATACAATGGAACCATTGTCTCTTTCGTTGCAAAAAAAGAACTGATACCGATGATTAAAATGAGAACAATCGGGGTACATATGAGCAGTGCCTTTTGCCAACCAGGTCTTGTCTGCCAGAAACTAGTTAACTTTTCTTTGTAGCTTGCAATTCGTTGATTCATCTTGTTCCCCCAAAGCATAGGTCAAATTCATAATAAAAGCATATCTACTTTGACTGAGGATACATACCAACCCTCTACATAGACATGCGCATCATTTCAGTATAAGCATCAATTGCTTTCTTCTGTACTTGTACAGCCGCATCCAGTGCAACACTTGCTTTTTGAGACGCAATCATAACATCGTGCAAGTTATCAACCTTTCCTGCAGCAAGGTCTTGTGTCATCTTATCAGATGCTTGCTGTGTTTCATTTAAACTTTCGATTGCTGATTTTAAGCTATCTGTGAAGCTTGATTGTGCCTGAGCTGGCGTTGCCTGCTTTACAGAAGTTAAGCCACTCGTTCCGGCCAATCCGCTGATTCCCTCAACTGCCATTTGTCACCCTCCTTTATTTCCCGATTTCCAAAGCTTTTTGAAGCATTCCTTTTGTTGCATTCATTGCTGTGACGTTAGCTTCATAGGAGCGCGTAGCACTCATTAAATCTGTCATTTCCTTTAAAGGATCAACATTAGGCATTGCTACATAACCTTCCTCGTTCGCATCAGGCGAAGTAGGGTTATAAACCATCTGAAATTCGGATTCATCCTCAGTAACTTCAGATACTCTCACACCATTTGAACTAGTTGAGCTGCCTTGTGCTCGTTCTAAGAAAGAAGAGAAACTGTTCGTTCCCTGTGTCTCCAAGGAAACCATTTTACGTCTGTAAGGGACATAGTTCCCATCTTCATCAATAGTTGCCCGTGTCGTTTCTGCATTGGCAATATTGGATGATACAACATCCATCCGCAATCGCTGGGCTGTAAGCGCACTAGCGCTCGTATTTAAGGAAGAAAAAATAGTCACAATCAATTACCTCCTTTAATCACTTTGGACAAGCTGTTGAATTTGCCACTCATCCTGTCTACAAGTGCCTGATAGTATAGCTGGTTATCTGCTAGCTCAGACATTTCCTTATCAATATCAACATTGTTTCCACTGTTGGTATAGGTTGTATCTTTTGTCTTTGTTACTTGAAATTCGGATGTATCTGCTGTACTGCCGAAAGCAAGATGCTTTGGATTTGTTCGCTTAGCAGTGAATGAAGCATTCATTGTCTCCTGCAAAGTATCCTTAAATGAAACAGTTTCCGACTTATATCCAGGTGTATCGGCATTTGCTATATTGTTAGCAATAGTTTGATTCTTGAGATTGGCGTAATCCAGTGAACGATCTAATGATTGAATCGTTTTGCCATATAGGTCCATTGTAGTTCCTCCCAGAGTGCTATGCATGCCGTCGAATTAGCTCTAATGTACACGATTATTGTATTGAAAGGAGGAAGTCGTGTCTATATTTTCTATGATAATTTTCTCATATATATGAAAATGGTCAAAGCATACTAAGTCTTTAAACCTATCTAAAAGCCATTAACTTACATATTTCACCTAATAAATGATGTTAACTTTTCTTGGGACATGATTAAAGCCCATCACTTTTATTTTATATCCCGAGTTTTTACCTTTCTTCGCCAAAAAAACTAAACACATTTTACTACAGCAGTACGTAAAAGATGTTTAGTTTTTGAAAGGGTTTTCTTTTATATGTATAAAAAGTTGTTTATTCATGGTATAAGAGTCACGGTTATCAACAAAAAAAGGAAGCAGGCTTTTTGGCCTGCTTCCTTATATATCAGCTTGTGTGTTTTTGTAATTCAACTAGGAATTTGTTATTAAGAACTTTAATGTAAGTACCTTTCATCCCTAGGGAACGGGACTCGATAACTCCTGCGCTTTCAAGCTTACGCAATGCGTTGACGATAACGGAACGTGTAATACCCACACGATCTGCTACTTTACTAGCTACTAGTAAACCTTCGCTGCCGTCCAATTCCTCAAAGATGTGCTCGATTGCTTCCAATTCACTATAAGAAAGGGAGCTGATAGCCATTTGCACAACAGCTTTGCTGCGCGCTTCTGTTTCAATTTCTGCTGTTTTCTGATGTAGAATTTCCATTCCGACAACTGTCGCGCCATATTCAGCTAGCAGCAAATCATCATCACTGAAGTTTTCTGCAAGACGGCTGAGAATCAATGTACCAAGGCGTTCACCACCACCGATAATCGGTACAATTGTAGTTAAACCACCCTGGAAAAGATCTTTGTTCTCGACAGGGAATGCTGTATAAGGGCTGTCGATACCAATGTTTGCAGTTGTTTGCTGAACTTGGAAAAGACCTTCTGTGTATTCTTTTGGAAATTGCTTTTCTTCAAGCATTTGCTTCATTCTGTCATTCTCGATTGCCTGGTTAATCGAAACACCGAGCAATTTACCACGGCGGCTTACGATAAAGATGTTACTCTCAATAACCTGTTGCAATGTGTCTGACATATTGTTGAAGTTGACAGCCTTTCCTGCTGTCTTTTGCAGCATAAAGTTTATATCTCTTGCTTTATCTAATAATTTCATGATTTCCTCCTGTAATGTTATAAAATATATTGACTGAGATCTTTATTTTTTGCGATTGATGCTAGTTTGTCGTCTACGTAGCTAGGGGTAATTTGAATTGTCCCCATGTTGATATCAGCTGCTTCAAAACTTAAGTCCTCCAGCAGCTTCTCCAAAATGGTATGAAGACGACGGGCACCGATATTATCTGTTTCCTGATTCACTTCAAAAGCCACTTCCGCTAGTCTGGTAACAGCTTCGTCCGTAAACTCAACATTTATACCTTCTGTCTCTAATAAAGCCTTATATTGCTTCAGCAATGCGTTGGAGGGCTCGACAAGGATCTTCTTGAAATCGTCGACAGATAGCTTCTCCAATTCAACACGGATTGGAAAACGTCCCTGCAGCTCCGGTATTAGATCAGAAGGCTTTGCCATATGAAAGGCTCCTGCTGCTACGAACAAAATATGATCTGTTTTAACAGGGCCGTATTTTGTTGTAACAGTAGAACCTTCTACGATTGGAAGTATATCTCGCTGGACACCTTCTCGGGATACGTTGGCACCTTGCTCTCCTTTGGCAGCAACTTTATCTATCTCATCGATGAAGATAATCCCTGCTTGTTCCACCAGTTGTACCGCTTCCTGCGATACTTCGTCCATATCGATCAGCTTTTGGGCTTCCTGCTGAACAAGAAGCGGTCGTGCTTCAGACACTGGCAAACGGCGCTTTTTCTTTTTCTTCGGCATGAATTGCCCCAAAGCATCCTGCATATTCATACCCATCTGCTCCATACCGGATCCTTGGAGCATATCGTACATTGAGGATTGCTGCTCCTCAATTTCAATTGTTACCATTGTGTCTTCCAACTCGCCCATTTCGAGCATACGCTCTGTTCGAGCTCGTTTGGATTCAATTTCATCAGAAGGTTTTTCTTCTTGCTCTTCAGTTTGCTGCTGATTAAAGAGCATCTCGAATGGATTTTTGAAGTTATTTGCCTGCTTTTTCGTCTCAGGAACAAGTAGCTTGACGAGTCGTTTCTTCGCCTGTTCCCCGGCTTTATCCTGAACAGCTTCCATCTTGTTTTCCCGTACAAGCCGCACGGAAGCTTCAGCCAAATCCCTTACCATCGATTCTACATCACGGCCGACATAGCCGACTTCAGTGAATTTTGTTGCTTCCACTTTAATGAATGGTGCTCCAACAAGTTTCGCCAGCCTTCTAGCAATTTCTGTTTTACCAACACCAGTCGGTCCAATCATCAGAATGTTTTTTGGCGTTATCTCATCGCGTAATTCACTATCAAGCTGCATGCGGCGATAACGGTTCCTTAATGCCACCGCTACTGACCTCTTGGCATTTTGCTGACCGATGATATAACGATCCAGCTGCGCTACGATTTGTTTAGGGGTTAAGTTAGCCTCCATCATTACGCCTCCAATGTCTCCAACGTGATTTGGTCATTCGTGAATACACAAATCTCTCCAGCAATTTCAAGAGCGGCCTGAGCGATTTCAGCTGCCGACTTCTCTTCGGAATATCTTTTCAGTGCGCGTCCTGCGCTTAAGGCAAAATTGCCGCCTGAGCCGATAGCCAAAATATCATCATCCGGTTCAATGACTTCCCCAGTTCCTGAAACAAGAAACATTTGCTCTTTGTTCATCACGATTAGCATCGCTTCCAGCTTACGAAGCACTTGGTCACTGCGCCATTCCTTCGCTAATTCCACTGCAGCTCTGGCAAGGTTGCCGTTATATGTTTCAAGCTTCCCCTCGAATTTTTCAAAAAGCGTAAACGCGTCAGCTACCGAACCAGCGAAGCCCGCCAGCACCTGACCTTTGAATATTCTTCTAACTTTTTTTGCTTTATGCTTCATGACAACTTGGTTGCCGAGCGTCACCTGTCCATCTCCAGACATTGCACACTCACCTTTATGACGTACGGCGAAAATAGTGGTGGCATGAAATTCAGAACTCATGGCTATCCATCTCCTTTATTCCCGATTCGCTCTCGGATGGGTATTCATATATATCGTACGCAGCCGATCTTTCGTCACATGCGTATAAATCTGTGTAGAGGACAGATGCTCATGACCAAGCAGTTCCTGCACAGCACGCAAATCAGCACCTTCA
The DNA here is from genome assembly GCA_900110015.1 of Terribacillus saccharophilus. Classification (GTDB taxonomy): domain Bacteria; phylum Bacillota; class Bacilli; order Bacillales; family Amphibacillaceae; genus Terribacillus; species Terribacillus saccharophilus. The sequence continues at coordinate 847,808 of FOCD01000001.1, forward strand.
TTCAGCATGTGCGTGGCAAATGTGTGGCGCAGCTTGTGCGGATGCAGGTGCATATGTACAGCGGACTGCTCAACCAGTTTATTCAGGATGAGACGAATCCCCCGTTCCGTAATCGGTTTTCCTCTGCTGTTTAAGAACAGTTTATCGGTATCTTCCTTCGTCTTTTCTAAAAGACGATTGCGTCCATCCTGTATATATCTCTGTGTTGCTTTTTCCATGAAACTGCCGAACGGAACATACCTCTCCTTACGGCCCTTTCCACGTACAAGGACGGTGCCAATAGCAAAGTCTATATCACCTAAGGTAATACCAGCACACTCGCTGACACGCATACCAGTACCGTACAGACACTCAAGAATAGCTTGATCCCGCTGTCCCAGCGGAGTTTCCAAATCAGAAGCCTCGAAAAGTTTCTCAAGCTCTTGTTCGTAAAGGAAGCTGGGTACATAGGAAGGTGCCTTTGGCTGAACAAGCCGTAAAAATGGGTTTGCCTTGACAATATCTTCCCGCTCCAGGTACTTGTAAAAAGAACGCAGACTGGATATCTTCCGTGATACCGTCCGTCTAGACAGCTTCTTCTCATATAATCGTGTAAGAAATACGCGTACTACTCCGGGATCTACCTGCTCAAACAAAATAGATTCCGAATGAAGGAATTCAAGGAAAAAATTCACATCATTCAGATAATAGTAAACCGTATGTGGGGAAGCATGCTTCTCCACTTGCAAATAAGATTTGAACTCTTGAACGAACTGTTCTGCATTTTTCAATTTAATCGCCTCACTTCAAGCGTATAAAGCTTATCATAACTTCAAGCAGAGAAGCAAACGTTAGAAATTAAATTGTAGAAAAATTCTGAATTGAAGTCAATGTGCAATCAGCTTAAGCACGATTACAATTTTGCTTAAGTTTTAATCGGCTTTTCCAATTCATTAAACAAACCAATTTAGCGTTCATTGGCGGGAAATTCTTGCTGTTCGCATGCGTTATATAATGTGCAATACTTTCGATTACAGTTTTTCTGGCAACTTCACTTTATCAAGCGTGATTTTAAGCAAACTCTGTACATATTGATGCTGTTCTTTTCAATGATCGGAGCAGCTGCATCAAAGAAATGGCGAATCATTTGTCATACGGTCTTACCCCTCAAGTGTGTCAAGCAAAATTCCTTTCCAATCCGTTATTATAGACCTCGTATAATACTGTGTCAAATTATTTCCGGTTCCTGCTCTTGTTTTCACAAAGTCTTAACAATTCAAACAAAAAGACTCTGGCTATCATTAAGCCGGAGTCTTCTCGTACTACTGCTGAACTTTTTCTTTATAATCACAGCTGGAACAGGTAATCTGTGTTCCTTTTTTCGCTTTCTTTTCGACAAGCATGGATGTACATTTCGGACATGGTCTTGAAATAGGTTTATCCCAGCTTAGGAAATCACAGTCCGGATAGCGATCACAGCCATAGAACACTCGGTTTTTCTTCGACTTACGTTCGACGACTTCGCCTTCTTTACATTTCGGGCAAGTAACACCGATTTTTTTCAAAATCGGCTTCGTATTGCGGCAATCCGGGAAATTGGAGCACGCCAGGAACTTTCCGTAGCGTCCCATCTTGTATACCATCTCATGCCCGCATTCCTCACAGTCGATACCGGCCGGTTCATCCCTTATCTCTATTTTTTCCATTTCCTGTTCTGCTTTTTCCAACCGTGTATCGAAGCCTTTGTAAAACTCATCGATGATCGTGACCCATTGAGTCTTGCCATCCTCGATATGGTCAAGGTCTTCCTCCATCTTCACCGTGAACTCCAAATCGATGATCTCCGGGAAAAATTCCTTCAGGATATCAATAACAATTTCTCCGAGTTCTGTCGGTACGAAACGCTTGTTGTCAAGCGTCACATAGCCGCGGCGCTGAATCGTATCCAGTGTTGGTGCAAATGTAGATGGGCGACCGATTCCCTGCTCTTCCATCGTACGTACAAGCCGAGCTTCCGTATAGCGTGGTGGCGGCTGTGTGTAGTGCTGATTCGGCGTGATCTGGTCCGCCTTCACTGTCATGCCTTCTTCCAGATTCGGAAGTAACCTGTCCTTTTCACTCGTATTATCATCATTACCTTCTACATAAACCTTCATAAATCCTTTGAATTTAACCTTGGATCCTGTAGCTCTAAACTCTACACCTTCATTTACAAGGTGGACTGTCATCGTATCCAGGACAGCCTGTGCCATCTGACTTGCAATGAAACGCTCCCAGATAAGTTTGTACAGTCTGAACTGATCACGTGACAGGATTGCTTTCACGCTGTCAGGATGCCTGAAAGCAGATGTTGGGCGGATACCTTCATGAGCATCCTGTGCGCCTTCAGTTTGTTTCGTTTTGGTTCCTGAACCAAGAAACTCATCGCCATACGTCTCTTTGATGTAAGTGGCTGATTCTTCTTTGGCTGTGTTGGAAATACGAGTAGAATCGGTACGCATATAAGTGATTAGACCTGTGATACCGCCTTCTTTTTTACCTAAATCGATTCCTTCATAAAGCTGCTGTGCCACCATCATTGTCTTACGTGCTCGGAAATTAAGTTTGCGCGCTGCTTCCTGCTGCAGCGAAGACGTTGTGAATGGAGCAGCTGGGTTACGTTTTCGTTCCCTTTTGTTCACTTTATCAACTTGGAAATCTTCCCCGCTTAATTTACCTAGGATCTCATTGACTTCTTCTTCAGACGCGAGACCAACCTTTTTACCATCTATTCCATAAAATGATCCTTCAAAATTGTCTTTGCCGGATTGGAAAGCTGCATCAATTGACCAGTACTCTTCTGGAATGAATTCCTTGATCTCGTTTTCACGGTCCATAATCATCTTAACGGCCACTGATTGAACACGTCCCGCACTCAAGCCTTTTTTCACTTTCTTCCATAGCAGTGGGCTGATATTATAACCGACAAGTCGGTCCAAGATACGACGAGCTTGTTGGGCATCAACTAAATCCATATCGATACTGCGCGGATGCTTAAACGATTCCTTGATCGCATCCTTTGTGATTTCATTGAAGACTACGCGGCACTCAGAAGTTTCATCGATATTCAAGCTATGAGCTAAATGCCAGGCGATTGCTTCCCCCTCACGATCGGGATCGGCTGCGAGATATACTTTTTTTACTTTTTTCGCTGCACTTTTCAGTTCTTTAAGCACAGGCCCTTTTCCGCGGATGGTGATGTAGCGAGGTTCAAAATCTTCCTCTACATTGATACCCATTTGACTTTTTGGCAAGTCCCGGATATGTCCCATACTTGCTTTTACTTTATATTTTTTACCTAGATAACGTTCAATTGTTTTCGCTTTAGCTGGAGATTCCACGATTACAAGATAATCTGCCATATTGTTTCCTCCCAAGAGGTTTTCTTTTTCTGTTTTGTTTTTTTATATATATTGTCCGATAAATCTTCCCTATTATTAAATACTTATATTCCGTTTGTCAAACATAACTTGCTATTTTTTGTAATAGAGCATACATAAATAAGCGAGTTTCTACTATATAATGTGTAACCATTTCGACTTATTACGTTCCCATTCGTCAATCAGTTGACCCGGTTCAAAGATGATTCCAGCTCCCTCAGATATCATCTGATGACAGCCTGCTGTTCGGTCCTCAAGAGGGTCTCCAGGTATAGCGAATACATCTCTCCCCTGTTCCAATGCATGCATGACAGTATGCATCGTACCGCTATGCTTTTTTGCTTCAACGACAAGTGTACAAATACCAAGTCCGCTGATAATCCGGTTTCTCTCTGGAAAATGATGCTGCTGTGGATTTTGATCGGGATAATACTCGCTGAGAACTAGCTGCGTGACTGCTAATTTATCAAATAATGCCTGATTCGAACGAGGATATATATGACGTAAGCCGCCTCCCAATACGGCAATTGTACTGCCATTGCTGCGAATGGCTGCGTGATGTGCCATGCTGTCGATTCCTTTTGCCATGCCGCTGACAATTGTCCATCCGGCAGCCACTAATGGCTTTAAAAAATAAGCTACTTTGGCAGCAGCAGCTTTGGTCGGCTGACGCGTGCCAACCACGCTGATTGCAGGCAGCCTATCAAGGAGCTCGATCCTACCTGCGGCATAAAGTACAAGCGGAGGATCAGGTATGTGCCTTAGAGCAGCTGGATACGCTTCATCAAAGCAAGTTAAAGTGGAAAAGGTCTGCATGTCCTTCTCCAAGGAGGTAAGATGTGTTACGTCCTGCAGTTCGCGGAACAATGTAAGTGCAAAAGATTCGGGGAGCTGATAATAACTCATCAGTTCATGGAAGGATGAATGTAGAAGGTTGTCCAATTGAGGATCAAGTGTGAGGATGCGCTGTATGACCTTACGCCGTCCCCGCAGCACTCGGTGCAGCAACAATAATCTTTTACGTTTCTCCAATTTACCACTCCTGTCTCTGAAAAAGATAAGAAAGCGGGCCGAATAATCGGCCCACTTTCATCTTAATGCGTTTGACAGATTTCGTACAGTCCCTTTTCTTTGAGCACTTCAATCAAAGTTTCTCCCATAACCGCTGGCGTATCCGCTACTTTTACACCGCAAGCTTCCAAGACCTTGATTTTTTCGTCAGCTGTGCCTTTTCCACCAGAAATGATGGCACCAGCATGGCCCATACGTTTACCTGGAGGTGCTGTTGCACCGCCGATAAAGCCGACAACAGGTTTGTTCATGTTTTGACGGATCCATTCGGCAGCTTCTTCTTCGGCTGTACCACCAATTTCTCCGATCATGATAACCGCTTTCGTCTCTCTGTCTTCATTGAATGCTTTCAAAACATCGATGAAATCCGTTCCGTTAACTGGGTCCCCACCGATACCAACCGCAGTGGATTGGCCAATGCCAGCTTGTGTAAGCTGATGCACTGCTTCATACGTCAATGTACCAGATCTTGATACAACGCCGATATGTCCTTTTTTGTGGATATATCCAGGCATGATACCAATTTTGCATTCTTCCGGTGTAATGACACCAGGACAGTTCGGACCGATCAATCTTGTCTTCTTGCCTTCCATTGCTCGTTTCACACGAACCATGTCCATTACTGGAATATGCTCTGTAATACAGATAACCAAATCAAGCTCTGCGTCCACAGCTTCCAAAATCGCATCAGCCGCAAAAGCTGCCGGAACATAGATTACTGAAGCAGTAGCGCCAGTTTCGTGTACTGCCTCTTTCACAGTATTATAAACAGGTACACCTTCTACTTCGGTACCGCCTTTTTTCGGCGTAACACCGGCAACAATCCGGGTACCGTATTCAATCATCTGCTTTGTATGGAAAAGCGCCGTAGATCCGGTAATACCTTGTACGAGTACTCTTGTTTCCTTATTAATAAAAACACTCATGAATTTGTACCTCCCCCGTTAGTTTACAAGTGCGACGATTTTCTCTGCTGCATCTGCCATGGACGCTGCCGATGTGATGTTCAGTCCGGACTCCTCAAGCAGCTTCTTGCCCTGCTCCACGTTCGTTCCTTCCAAACGTACGACAAGCGGAATATCCAATCCGACCTGACGGGATGCACCGATTACACCTTCAGCAATAACGTCACATTTCATAATGCCTCCGAAGATATTGACTAAGATACCTTTAACATTTTGATCAGCCAGAATGATTTTGAAGGCCTCGGTCACTTTTTCAGTCGTAGCACCGCCCCCAACATCGAGGAAGTTAGCGGGATCTCCGCCGTAATGTTTGATAATATCCATCGTTGCCATTGCGAGACCTGCACCATTTACCATGCAGCCGATATTTCCATCAAGGGAAATATAGCTCAAATCATGCTTAGAGGCTTCGATTTCTTTTTCATCTTCTTCATCCAAGTCGCGAAGCGCGACGATATCTTTATGTCTGTATAGTGCGTTTTCGTCAAAGTTAAGTTTGGCATCAAGTGCCAATACTTGGCCATCACCAGTCGTAACAAGCGGATTAATCTCAGCAATGGAGCAATCCTTCTCTACGAAAGCCTGATATAAGCTCATCATGAAACCGACAGCTTTGTTCAGCGATTCCGGCGGAATATTAATAGCAAATGCCAATCTTCTAGCTTGATAGCCAGTCAAACCGACAACAGGGTCGATCGCTTCCCGGAAGATTTTCTCCGGTGTCTCTGCTGCAACTTCCTCAATCTCTGTACCGCCTTCTTCAGACGCCATCATTACGATTCGGGATGTGCTGCGATCAAGAACAAGACCGATATAATATTCTTTCTGGATATCACAGCCCTCTTCGATTAGAAGCCGTTTCACTTCTTTTCCTTCTGGACCTGTCTGATGCGTTACAAGCGTCTTGCCTAAGATTTCCTCCGCGTATGTACGAACTTCATCCAAGCTTTTCGCTACTTTCACACCGCCTGCTTTTCCGCGTCCGCCGGCGTGGATTTGCGCTTTGACAACGCATACATTTGTGCCCAGGCTTTCAGCCGCTTCCACAGCTTCCTCGACACTGAATGCCACTCTACCAGCAGGAACAGACACACCAAATTCACGTAAAACCTCTTTGCCTTGATACTCATGAATATTCATTCTGTACCCTCCCCGTCAGATTCCGTGCAAGACCATTGTAAACGATTTCTTCTGCAAAAGTCTACCAAAAACTATGGAAAAGACAGAATCTACATAAAACTTATAAGGGCGAATAAAGAAGAGGGTGCCCTTTCGCTGAAAATTTATGAAAATGCTTTCATAAGAGAATTTATGGAATAAGCGTCCCCACTAACGGACGCTTATTTCCCTGCCTGTTTGTCTGCTTGGTAAATGAATGCAAAGACCTCGGCAACTGCCTCATAGAGATCTGCCGGAATCATCTCATTTACGTTTAACTCCGTCAATAGACCTACCAGAGCAGGATCTTGCTGTACCGGTACACCATTATCCTGAGCACGTTTTATAATAGCCTCAGCAGTCAGGCCCTTCCCACTTGCTGTAAGAACCGGTGCCTGCTTTTTGGCAGCGTCATATTTTAAGGCCGCTGCTTGCCGAACATATTTTTTCTCTGTCATATGCGATAGTCGACACCTTTCTGTTCTGCATGTACAGCATTCAGATTTGTATCAAAATGGCTTGCTTCTTTTGCATTTTTGCTCACTGTATATTTTACAGAAGAAAGATGATATCCGCTTGTATCAAGTGCTGCTTTCAATTTATGCTGAAGCGGACGCATGACTTGTTCTACTTTGCCTTCTGCTGTATAAATATGCAGACTGACAGCCTTTTTCTGCACGTACATGTCCACTACCATGTCATCGAGAAAAGGTAAATGCAAATAAAACAAAATACGGCAATGCTCAGAAGATAACTGTCCATCAGCTTCTTTTCTGCCCTCCATCTCCATCAGAATATCTTTATCGAATCCAAACGGAGCTCCGGGAAGCTGAAGCTGAATGTAAGCCATTTGTTTATCATCCTGAACCTGAAGCAGCTGGCTTCCGGTAATTTGCTGAAGAAGCTGAGACGAAAGCTCTGCTCTTTCATTACCTTGTGCTGCGTGCTGCAGGAGCAATCCTTTCAAAGGCAGATCTGTAGCATCTGCATCTTTTAAGTCATGTTCATATGTAAACCCTGTCTGCTTGAAAATATCTTGCATGAGATTTTTAAAAAAATCCCCATCTTTGCTTTGCTCATTTGTTTGCGTCACTTGGAGAAGCTGTAGTAATTCTGTACTCTTCGCTAACAGCTGTTGGTTATCTGCATTCCCTTTTGTCAGCTGACTGAATATGTCTTGAGCCATTGGTGCCGACTGGAAGGGTTCCAAAGCTGTGCGCAAACTGCTGACTATTTCATTGGGCAGCGCCCGATCAGGAAACATACTAAGAAGCTGCCGGACAGTCGTCAGTGTAGTCTTGAGACTCTCTTGGGCAGCCAGAGATTGCTTGCCTACATGCTGCATCTCTGACATGAAACTATCAAGAGCTTGAGAAAACGGTAGTATACCTGCTGACCTGTTAGACAAACTACCAGATTCCTGCATTAATTGCTGCGGACCAGTTTTGCTTTCATCCAATTGCTTATTATATGCCAGCCATTCTCCTTGCCAATCAGCAAATGTTGGCACAGCAGCAGGTAAGGATGTGCGGATAGCTTGATACATATCTTGTTTCCCTGTTTTTGCCTCTTGGATGATTTGCTGTACAAGCTGTTGTTCATGTACTGCTGGTCCAGCAGGTGCTAATTTTCCAAGCAGCTGCTGAAGTGGCGTTGCTTTATCACTTTCGACAGCTATAGTATTGCTGAACTCACGAAGGGAAGCTGTCATATCTTGTGTCTGTCGAGCTGTGATAGCTTGAAGGACATTTTCCGTTAAAGGCAGCTGTCGCTGAACCATAAGCTGCAGCGCTTCTTTCTTTACTTCCACGGGCTGCAATTCTTTCTGCTGCAAAAGATTTAATGCTTGTTTCAGCTGAGGCATCGTAAATATAGTCTGTTGTTTCATCAAGCCCTCAACGAAGCTTGTATTCGTTTTATTCGGTTTCATACCAGTAAGCTCAATTAACTGAGCAGCATCAGCTTGCTTTCCAGCTGCCTGGGGCAGAACCTGCAACAAAGGACGTTCTCCGCCTTCTTTTACTTCAAACCAATATGTGCCGCCGGCTGTCAGTGATGCCTGTAATTCTGCTATAACTTGCTTGGCACCGATTTGCAGCAATGCTTTATTATCAGGAAAAAACTTAGTAATCTTCCCGGTTACGACCTCCCCAGGCCGAAAGTTTCTTTCCTGTTGTGGCTGCTGAGCTTGTTTAATACCCTGGGAGCTTTGGATACTTAGGTGATGCATCATGTCACTTCCTTCTTAAACGCGGGAAAGATCCTTTATAGGAGCAAAGCTTAGTCGATGTAATGGGGTTATACCTTGCTTACGCAATGCTTCCAGATGCTGCTTAGTTCCATAGCCCATATGATCTTTGAAGCCATAACCCGGATAAGTTGTATCCGCCTCTTTCATCATCCGATCTCTTGTCACTTTCGCAATGATACTTGCCGCTGCAATCGAGACACTGCGCTGATCTCCCTTAATCAAGGATTCATGAGTACAAGTCGATTCTGTAAGAGGCATAGCATCCACCAGTACATGATCAGGCTGACATTCTAACTCATCGACAGCCTCAAGCATTGCTTGTTTGGCAGCTTGATAGATATTTATCTCGTCAATTCTTTGGCTGCTTACAATACCAACTCCATAAGCAATACAAGTATCGATAATTTGCTCATATAAAGCTTCCCTTTTCCCCTCGCTCAACTGTTTCGAATCATTCAAGCCTGCTATGTAAGCGTCTCTCGGTAAGATCACTGCAGCTGCAACAACCGGACCCGCGAGCGGACCTCTGCCAGCTTCATCTATACCTGCGATATACTGCTTTCCATTTGCGTAATAGGCGTTTTCAAAGCTGCACATATGATCGTATTGTTCGCGAAGCTTCTGTTCTTTCACTTGTTTCCTTCTATGTGCGTCTATAAGTTTCTGAACACCTGTACGATGATCCTCTTGCCAGGATGAAAGCATTTCTTCCGAATATGTTCCTTCTTGTAAATGGGTTCGTATCTGCTGGATCGTCAATACATCTTTCATAAATAATCTTCCTTTTCTCTATTTATCGGTTATGTAAGCAAAAAATAAAGACATACATAAAGAAATATGTATGTCCGTTTATTACACTTCTGGTTTCTCAAATGTCACGTTCGTAATCCGCTTGCTGCGAAGATCCCGAATAATGATCTCGTACGTTTTTTCATAATTGACTGCACCGCCAGCTTCAAGTGCACCTCTGAACCGCCCGATATGGGTGAACATTTCGACTGTGTCCATGGAAATATCCTCTATCGCATATCTTTCCGCCACTTGCTTCGGATAATGCTCTTTTAGATAGTTTAAGATAAAAGTTGCTACTTCCTCCATCGGCAAAATCTGATCTTTGATTGTACCAATAGCAGCAAGCACTAAACCAACCTGCGGATCTTCGAATTTCGGCCAAAGAATCCCTGGTGTATCCAGCAACTCGAAATCCTTCTTCACTTTGATCCACTGCTGCTGTGTTGTAACACCTGGACGATCGCCTGTTTTGGCAATTTTTTTACTTGCAAGTCGATTGATAAGTGTCGATTTTCCAACATTCGGTATACCGATGATCATCGCACGACCAGGAGGCGGATTCTGCACGCCTCTGCGCTTCCATTTCTCACGTTTTGCGGCATGCATATCGTGTGCGCGCTGAACAACACGCTGAATGTCGTTTTTTTCGTCAGCATTGACTGAAAGAGCCGGCGTACCTTGTTCCTCATAATACCGGATCCAAGCATCTGTTACCGATTTATCAGCCAAGTCTTTCTTCATGAGTACAACCATTTTTGGTTTATCGCCGAGAACTTTACGAAGCATCGGATTCTGTGATGCTTCTGGCGCCCTTGCATCCACCAGCTCAATGACAAAGTCTACGAGCTTTAGTTTTTCTTCTACTTCTCTTCTAGCTTTGGCCATATGGCCGGGAAACCATTGAATCGTCACGAGAATATGTTCCTCCTATTTTGTCAGACCGATGCGATCCAGCGGCCAGAACGTAAGCTGTACTTTACCGACAATTTGATCTTCCGGTATTAAGCCGATGTATCTGCTATCGGTTGAATTTCTGCGATTATCCCCGAGTACGAGCACATAGCCCTCTGGAATCTCTTCGTAATTGCCCGGTAGATCTTCAAGAGTGAAATCATTCGTTAGATTACCGCCATCTGCAAGCGCCGCTTTTTCACTATCCAGATAAGGCTCATCCACGATTTCACCATTTATATATAATGTATCATCGATCATCTCGACATGATCTCCCGGCACACCAATCACCCGTTTAATGTAATCCTTCGATTCAGTAGCGTGAAAGACTATAATATCCTTCTGTTCAGGCTCACCGAACCGGTAGCTTATCTTATTCACGATCATAAAATCATTATCATGCAAGGTTGGCTGCATGGAAGGTCCGTCAACTACAATCGGAGCAAACAGGAACATCCGAACGACCACCGCAATGATGACAGCGATGATTAAAGCCTTCAGCCAATCTAGCCATTCATTTTTCTGTTTGGCCATCTATAAGCCTCCAATTGTCTACTAGATCTATTTGGTCTATATAGCAAAAAAAGAGCTTGACGAAGCAAGCTCTCTTTTCTGGTACTTAGCGGATTTCTTTGATACGAGCAGCTTTTCCGCGAAGTTTACGTAGGTAATAAAGTTTCGCACGACGTACTTTACCACGACGGCTAACTTCGATTTTTTCTAAACGTGGGCTGTGTACTGGGAAAGTACGTTCTACACCAACGCCTGAAGAAATCTTACGTACTGTGAAAGTTTCTGAAATTCCACCGTTTTGACGTTTAATAACGACACCTTCGAATAACTGGATACGCTCACGTGTTCCCTCTACTACTTTAACGTGAACTTTAACCGTATCTCCGGGACGGAATTCAGGATGATCAGCGCGAAGCTGTTCTTTTGTAATGTCATGAATTAATTCCTGCATTCTGTTCAACTCCTTCTCACCAATGCTCATTCTCGCAAAAATACGACAGCGGAACATTGTAATATGGCGCTTACCGTTGTAAGCACAGCATTTAATATACCATACTTGGCCTATGAATTCAAAGCATTATTCAATCTTTTTGCCACTTTTTCACTTGATCACGCTCTTTGTCAGAAAGCTCTGCATCCGAAAGAAGATCAGGCCTTCTTGTAGCTGTGCGGTAAAGCGATTGTTCCCGGCGCCATGCTTCTATTTTGCCATGATCACCAGAGGTAAGGACTTCCGGCACCTGCATGCCTCTGAAGTCGGCAGGACGTGTATAATGAGGATGTTCCAGCAGTCCCGTTGAGAAAGAATCTTCAGGCGCAGAAGAAGCATTCCCCAATACATCAGGCAAAAGACGGACAACGCTGTCCATAACCGCCATCGCACCGATTTCTCCACCGGTCAGCACATAGTCCCCGATAGAGATCTCATCTGTCACAAGGTTTTCACGGATACGTTCATCGTATCCTTCGTAATGACCGCAGATGAAAATCAGATGCTCCTCTTTTGCCAATTCTTCCGCTTTCTTCTGGTTATACGGCTCACCCTGCGGACACATAAGAATAACACGAGGCTTAGCGGACCCCTCAGTCACATGTTCTATCGCATCGAAAATAGGCTGCGGCGCCAATACCATACCTGCTCCGCCTCCATATGGATAGTCATCCACTTTCTTATGTTTGTTCGTCGTGAATTCCCGGAAATTCACCAGATTAGGCTGAAAAGCTCCAAGTTCTTGGGCTCTTTTTAGAATCGAATGATTTAGCACACCTTCAAACATTTCCGGAAATAGTGTTAGAATGTCAATTTTCATAGATCAAGCAATCCTTCCATCGGTTCAATGACGATGCGTTTGCTTTCAATATCGATCTGTTTAACGACTTGTTCAATATAAGGCACTAGCAGATCCTTCTGCTTCGTACGTTGTACAACCCAAACATCGTTTGCCCCAGGGGATAGGATCTCTTTCACCTTGCCGAGCTCTTCTCCTTCAACTGTCTCAACTGTACAGCCGATAATCTCGTGGTAGTAGAACTCATCCTCTTCTAAATCGCTAAGCTGATCTTCACGAACTTTCAGGATACCACCCTTCAATTCTTCCACTTGATTAATCGTTGTATACCCTTGGAAAGTGAGCAAATCAAAAGTCTTATGTTTTCGGTGTGTGTTTACAATCAGTTTTTGCGGCTTACTGTTTTCGTCCTGGAACCAATACAATTCTTCTCCTGGCTCAAAGCGTTCATCGAAATCCGTGATTCGTACGACCCGGACTTCTCCAGCTATTCCATGTGTATTGACGACTTTTCCTACATTGTACATTTTTATATCCATAGTTTATCACCTTCATTATTCTATCCGGATGACGATGCCATCTTGGATGACGATTTTTTTCGATGTAAGCTCGTCCCATTTCATGCCTACTTCAACTTCAACAAGAGCTTCAACCTCTTGAATCATGATCTCACTGCCAATCGGCAGCATGTCCAGCTGTGTAAGCTGGAATGCGATCGTAGCCGCTTTTTCCTCTCGTTTCCGAATCTCTGCCTGGAAACGCTTGTGCACATCCTGTTTGGATACACCTTGTTTCTTTTCGAGTTTTCGTTTTTCGAACAACAGCTGTTGACACTCTTGGTCAAGTTGACGCGCTGTCTTTTGAAGACGTTCTCTGAGTGCTGTCTTGCTGGATTCAGTAATCACTTCATCGACGCGCAAGCTTCGGATAATCTTCATCGGACACCTGGCTTTCTGCTGGAAAAGCTTTTTTTACATTGTAAAAAAGGGAAAGGTTTCCCTCTCCCTTTTACAATATGTCCAGATAAATGCGTTTTTCGTGATCGGCGGATGCAGCACGCAGCACTGTGCGAAAGGCACGAGCATTACTGCCGTGCTTGCCGATCACTTTGCCAATATCAGATTCATGCACCTGAAGCTGATAGATGACCTTATGCTGTTCTTCCCTTTGATGCACGACGATCTGCTCAGGAAAATCAACAAGCGGAGCAACCATCGCTTCAATGAGTGCTTTCAGAATCGATCAGCCCTTTACTTCTGGTTTTTTGAGTCGTGGAACTTTTGCATGATTCCTTCGTTAGAGAAAAGGTTACGAACTGTGTCGCTTGGCTTAGCGCCTTTAGCCATCCAGTCGATTGCTTTCACTTCATCCATTTTAACCTCAGCTGGGTTAACTGTTGGGTTATATGTTCCGATTTGCTCGATAATACGTCCGTCACGAGGAGAACGAGAATCAGCAACTACGACACGATAGAAAGGGTTTCTTTTAGAACCCATACGTTTTAGACGAATTTTAACTGCCATGTTGTTGCACCTCCAAAATAATGTTTCTCACAAGATATGATTGTATCAGATTAAATAATCACTGTAAAGGGTTTTTACATTACATAAAAGGAAATTTCATTCCGCGTCCTTTTTTACCCTTTTGCATGTTCGTCATTTGCTTCATCATCTTCTTCATATCTTCGAATTGTTTCAGCAGACGATTGACCTCGGAAACACTGCGGCCAGAGCCTTTTGCGATCCGTTTCTTGCGGCTGGCATTGATTAAAGACGGCTCCTGCCGTTCTTTGCGTGTCATCGATTGGATAATCGCCTCGACGTACACAAGCTGCTTCTCATCCAGCTGAACATTCTTCATATTCTTCATCTTACCTGCACCAGGAAGCATGTCGAGAAGGTCACCAAGCGGTCCCATTTTCTTCACCTGGCTCATTTGCTCGAGGAAATCGTCAAATGTGAAGCTCATACTGCGCATTTTTTCTTCCAAATCGCGTGCTTGCTTCTCATCGACATTTTCTTGTGCTTTCTCGATCAGTGAAAGCACATCTCCCATGCCAAGGATACGGGAAGCCATTCGTTCCGGATGGAAGGCTTCTAGCTGGTCTGTGCGCTCTCCCATACCGACGAATTTAATAGGTTTACCGGTTACAGCGCGGATGGATAGTGCTGCCCCGCCTCGTGTATCACCGTCAAGTTTCGTTAATACAACACCGGAAATATCGAGCTGGCTATCGAAGCTCTCCGCTACATTTACGGCGTCTTGACCTGTCATTGCATCTACCACAAGGAAGATTTCAGCAGGTTTGACGTTCGTTTTAATTTGTGTCAGCTCATCCATCAGCTTCTCATCTACATGTAGACGACCAGCCGTATCAATAATGACATAATCATGATGCTCTTCTTTTGCTTTCTTGATTGCCTCATTAGCAATATCAACTGGATTTGCTTCTGTCCCCATTGAAAATACCGGCAGGCTAAGCTGCTTGCCAAGTGTCTCTAGCTGATCGATAGCAGCCGGTCGATATACGTCAGCTGCTACGAGCAACGGGTTGCGGTTATGCTTTTTGCGCAAAAGGTTTGCTAGCTTACCAGTTGTTGTTGTCTTACCCGCACCTTGCAAACCAACCATCATGATAACAGTTGGCGGTCTGTCTGCGACAGCAATCTTGCTCTGCTCGCCGCCCATAAGCTGTGTCAGTTCTTCCTGAACAACCTTGATAACCTGTTGACCAGGTGTAAGGCTCTCCATTACTTCTTGACCAATAGCCCGCTCTTTGATTTTGTTGATCAGCTGTTTCACTACTTTGAAGTTAACGTCTGCTTCCAAAAGCGCCAGTCGTACTTCACGTGTCATTTCTTTTACATCTTGTTCTGTAACTTTACCGCGCCCGCGAATTTTTTGTATCGTACTCTGCAGTCGGTCGGCTAATCCTTCAAATGCCATGGAATCGACCTCCTAATCTAATTCTTTTATCTTTTGGATCAAGTCTTTTGCACCGGACTGGCTGCTGGAATCCATTATTTCTTCCAGCTCATCCAGCAGAGCGCTCCTCTCCTTGAAGCGATCATAAAGATGCAGCTTTTTCTCGTAGCTTTCTATCATTGCTTCAGTACGCCGGATATTATCATAGACTGCCTGACGAGAAACTTCAAATGTTTCTGCAATTTCCCCGAGTGACAAATCTTCCAGATAGTACATTTCCATGTAACTGCGCTGCTTAGGTGTAAGCAGTGCCTGATAAAAATCGAACAAATAGTTCATTCGAGTTGTTTTCTCTAACATGATCCGCACCCCTTGTTAAGTGAAATGCCTTTACAAAATTGTAGCCAACCTAGTGCGCAACTGTCAAGAAACTGCTATTCCGCCTGTTCCTCATCCTGCATCAGATCAGCAAATAAACCATATACAAAGGCATTTGGATCAAATTCCTGCAAATCCTCCATTTGTTCGCCAAGACCGACAAACTTGACCGGGATTTTCATCTCGTTCCGAATCGCCAAAACAATACCACCTTTAGCTGTTCCATCCAGCTTGGATAAAACGATACCAGAGACATTGGCTGTTTCTTGGAATGTCTTCGCCTGTGCAAGAGCATTCTGCCCTGTTGTTGCATCCAATACGAGCAGTACTTCATGCGGCGCTCCAGGTACTTCACGTTCGATAACACGATGTACTTTGTTCAGTTCGTTCATCAGATTCACTTTATTTTGCAAACGACCGGCAGTATCGCAAAGAAGTACATCGGCACCGCGGGCCTGTGCTGCTTTGATGCCATCATAGATAACTGCTGCTGGATCACTGCCAGCATTGTGGCGAATCACCTCAACACCAGTCCGCTCTCCCCATACTTGCAGCTGTTCGATCGCTCCAGCCCGGAAAGTATCTCCTGCAGCCATGACTACTTTCTTACCTTCTTGCTTCAGCTTATACGCCAGCTTACCGATACTAGTAGTTTTGCCGACACCGTTGACGCCTACAAACAAGTAAATTGTAAGTCCATCGTCATTCATTTTTAGCTTCTGAGGCTGTTCATCTTCATCACCTTGGTATATTTCAACCAGTTTCTCTGAGATAACATCCTTAAGCTGAATAGTATCCTTGATGTTCTGACGTTTTGCTTCCATACGGAGCTCATCCACCAGATCCATTACTGTATTAACTCCTACATCGGAAGCGATTAGTACTTCTTCCAATTCCTCAAAGAAGTCCTCATCAACTTTCCGATAACGTGCCATCAGATTATTCATCCGATCAGAGAAGGAAGTACGAGTCTTTTTTAGACCTTCTTTGTATTTTTCAGGTGTTTTCTGGTCTGTTTCGTTGTTTGTATTAGAGAATTTGTTTTTCAGTTTTTGAAAAAAGCTCATTTTGTTCTTCCTTTCTTATACCTTCACTAGTGTAGGCGCGTCTTCCAGACGGACAGAAACCAATCTGGAAACACCGGATTCCTGCATCGTGACGCCATAAAGAACGTCTGCTTCCTCCATTGTACCTTTTCTGTGTGTTATGGCAATGAACTGCGTCTTTTCGCTGAATTGCTTCATGTATTGAGCAAAGCGGCTGACGTTTGCATCATCCAGGGCCGCTTCCACTTCGTCCAGGATACAGAATGGTACAGGCCTTACACGTAAAATGGCAAACAGCAAGGCAATTGCTGTTAAAGCACGTTCTCCGCCCGATAGCAAACCTAGATTCTGCAGTTTCTTACCTGGTGGCTGTGCGATAATATCGACTCCAGTTTCCAGCAGATTATCAGAATCCGTCAACTTCAGCTCAGCGTGCCCTCCGCCAAATAGCGAGCGGAATACTTCCGTGAATTCTGTTTTAATTTTATTGAACACATCTTCAAACAGACGCTTCATTTCTTCATCCATTTCGTCAATAACGGCTAGCAAAGTTGATTTTGCCTGATAAAGGTCGTCTTTTTGTTCAGTAAGGAAGCTATATCTTTCATTAATCCGGTCAAATTCCTCTATTGCACCTACATTGACGCTGCCTAGTTCCGAAATAGCACGCTTAATCAGCTTCACTTCGGTTCGGGCAGTTTCGATATCTTCTGCTCTTCCAAACGTCGCCAATGCTTTTTCAAAGGTCAGGGAGTAGCTTTGCTGCAAATTCATCAGACGGTTTTCCAGCTCTACATCCAAACGGTTCGAGCGGACTTCCTGATCTTGTACTTGCTGCACCAGATTCTGATGAAGACGATTTGCCTCTTTAACTGACAGTTCCTCTTGCTGCACCCAGTCATAGCGCTCCTGCCGTTCTGCTTTACGTTCCTCAATCAGTGTTGTTGTCTGCTGCTTATGCTGCTGCTTCACTGTGATCAGCTCAGCAATCTCTTCCTCTGTCTGACCTTTCTCACCAACTTCAGCCATTTGCTGAAGCACTCGCTGCTGTTCATCATACTTCTGCTGTGTCAGCTCTAGCTGCTCGGTAAACTCACTGAGCCGCTGCTGCTGATTCTCAAGCTTAGCAAGGCTTTCTGCAGAGCGTATCTGAAGGGCCTGCTGTTCTTCTCGTTTAATTTCCTTTGTCTGCTGCCATGCTTGGTGGGCTTCAGTCAGTTCACTGATCTCCCGCTGTATATCCTGGAGCTGCTGGTCTAAACTCGCAAGCTCAGCCTGCAGCTGCTCAATGCGTTTTTCCACTTCTTCACGTTCTGTGTCATACTGCGCATTATCCTGGTCATACATGGTGAGATTATCATTGGCATGCATAAAGCGAATGCTCGTTTCAGTAAATGCTGCCTGAAGCTCCTGTTCCGACTCCTGCAGCTGCTTCAAGCTGTGTCGGGTTTCCTCTGCTGAAGTTTCCAATTGCTGAAGTTCTTCTTTCAGCTGCGCAACTTTACGCTCGAATACTTCAGTCCGTGCCTGGAAATCGGATAGTTTCTCCGTGACTTCCTGCATTTCCTTTTCTCTTGTAAACAAAGATTGACTGTTGCGTTTTTGTGCTCCGCCAGTCATAGATCCTCCAGGGTTTACAACATCACCTGTCAGCGTAACGACGCGGTACCGTCTGCCAAGAGCAGCAGCAATCGCATTGGCATGCTGAAGGTCTTCTGCGATGACCACATTACCTAACAAGAAATCAACTGCCCGCTTGTACTGGGGATCAACCTGGATGAGATCTGCCGCGATACCGATGAATCCTTCCCGATTGGAAGCATTCCCTAACACATTCGCAGGAATCTGTTTAGGCTGAATCGATGATAGCGGTAAGAATGTTGCACGGCCATTATGTGTCTGTTTCAGCCAATTGATTGCCTGACGGGCACTTGCTTCCGTATCGACCACGATATGCTGGGCTTGACCTCCAAGAGCGGTTTCCATCGCAGTAACATACGCAGTTGGTACATCAATCAACTCGATGACAGCACCTTCAATTCCCTCGAGCTTTTGATCCTGACGAGCTTTAAGGACTGCTTTTACCCCTTGGAAGAATCCTTGGAACTCTTCTTTCATCTCCTGCAGCATTTCCTGCTTGGAACGAAGCTTCTCAATATGCTGGTACCCAGTGTACAGCTTGCTCTGTGCTTCCTGATACTGCTCCCGTTTTTGCGCCGCCTCCATCCGAAGTGAATCTGCTTTCTCCTCAGCTTGTTCACGGGCTTCGGTTGCACCTTTGAGACGCTCAGACAATTGCTCTCTTTTCTCACTGATTTCATCACGATTTGAAACGACGTCTTTGTATTTTGTACGCTGACGTTCTTTCTTCGCATCAATACCTGTGAGCTGCTGTTTGAGTGAGTTAGTCTCATTCCGCTTTGCAGCTTGTTCATTAAGCAAATCGATATAATCGCTTTTCTTTTCTTCGATTTGTTCACTCAAATCTTCCTGCGTACGAGATAGCTGTTTGTCCAAAGACCGTAAATCTGATTTGATGGCTTTGTTCTCTGTATCCAACGCATCCAAAGCTGCTTGCTCCAGGTCCAGCTGTTTTAACTGCTGCTCTAATGTGATTCCAAGCTGTTCAGTATCTTTCTCCAGTTTTTCTTTGTTTTCTGCAAGATGTTTGGAGCGCTCATTCAACAGCTGTTTCTTGCCTTCCAAATTCTCAAGCTCTTGTGTGACAATTAGCAAGGATGCTTGCAGTTCGTCAATAGAAGCATCCAACGCATGCAATTCTGTTTTCTCTGCCTCAAGAAGCTGTTCTTTTTCTCCAATTGTCTGCTTTTGGACTTCTAGCTCGCGTTTATTCACTTCAAGCTCCTGGAGGACCGCTTGCCACTCTTTATGTAATTGCTCGATCTCCGCAACTAGCAATCCGATTTCGACATCTTTCAGCTGTGCTTTCTTCTCCAGAAAATCCTTTGCGATAGCAGCTTGTTCTCGCAGTGGTTCAAGCTGTCCTTCAATTTCATACGTAATATCTTCTACTCGATTCAGATTCTCCTGCGTTTCTGCTAATTTATATTCTGCCTTCTTCTTTCGCTGCTTGTATTTGAGTACACCTGCAGCTTCTTCGAAGATAGACCGTCTTTCTTCCGGTTTAGAGCTTAGGATTTCCTCTACCTTTCCTTGACTAATAATAGAAAAGGCTTCTCTCCCTAATCCAGAATCCATGAACAAGTCGATGATATCTTTCAGACGGCAGCTTTGGTTATTGATCAAAAATTGGCTTTCTCCAGAACGGAATACCCGTCTGGTCACACTCACTTCCTGATACTCCAGCGGTAACGTCTGATCGGCATTGTCCAATACAAGTGTCACTTCCGCTACATTAAGCGCTTTTCTCGTATCGCTGCCCTGGAAGATGATATCTTCCATCTTGGATCCTCGCAGACTTTTTGCCGACTGCTCGCCTAATACCCAGCGGATGGCATCGGTTATATTACTTTTCCCGCTTCCATTCGGACCTACCACTGCCGTTACACCTGGTACAAAGTCAAGTGTCACTTTTTCGGCAAATGATTTGAATCCGACGGTTTCTAATCGTTTCAGGAACATACTCATTCTCCTATATTGAAAGCTTATCGCTTATTTCTGCATTGTTATTGGTTTCTCTTTTGTTTTTAACTTATTTATTTTATCATAAACTAAAGGTACATAATAGGTATCAATTACGTCAAAGGAGGCTCGTCCATGAAGCTCGAACAGGCATCAGAGGAGAATTTGTCCATCCTCATCAATGGCATCGCCGACCGGCTTGTTGTCGTCAACCGTTCCATCATGCAGCCAGAAGACTACCAGATTGAGAAGTACGATGATATTAAGTTTTTATATGATCATATTGAATCAAAAGGACAGCTCAGTGTATCTGAAACTGAAGCATTTATCCAGGAGCTGGCGAATTACCGAAAATAAAAAACGGCGGAGACTACTTGCTCTCCGCCGTTTTTTCTATTCAGTTAAAGCTTCCAAAGCAATACGGGCAGCCTGCTGTTCTGCTTCCTTTTTCGTCCGCCCTGCTCCTGTGCCGACAAGTTCCCCCTGAACCTTCAGCTCCGCAACGAATTCACGGCTATGGGCAGGACCTCTTTCATCAACGATCGTATACGTAATTACTTTATCTTTATCCTGCTGAATAACCTCTTGCAGTCTGCTCTTATAATCCATCGCATGTGAAAAAGCACCTTGGCTGATTTTTGGAAAGACGATTTTTTCGAAAAATCCGAGTACCACATCGAAATCCTGGTCAAGATACAAAGCACCGACAAATGCCTCGAACACATCAGCTAACAATGCAGGACGTGTTCTGCCCCCAGTGCGCTCTTCCCCTTTTCCGAGCAGCACATATGTACCAAGATCCATTTCTTTGGCGAAGAGTACGAGTGATTCCTCTCTGACTATAGCAGCACGAAGCTTCGTCATATTCCCTTCCGGCATATCAGGATAATGCTTGTACAGAAATTGTGATACACCAAGCTCCAATACAGCATCGCCAAGGAATTCCAATCGTTCGTTATCCGTCTTCTTCAGGTGACGATGTTCATTCACATAAGATGAATGGGTCAAGGCATTCTGCAACAAAGCTTCATCATGGAAATGGATTCCAAGCTTCTCCTGCAGTTTATATAAGCTCATTCTGCTGTCCCCACTTTCCATTTGTTGTGATGATGCGGAGAAAGTCCCGCCTACAAAGTGACGGGACTTTCTCCTATGCATCTTATTTAAATCTTACTGTTTGCTGTTTATGTAGTTTACAGCGTCGCCAACAGTAGCGATTTTTTCCGCATCTTCATCAGAAATTTCCATGTCGAATTGATCTTCCAATTCCATAACCAATTCCACAACATCAAGGGAATCTGCATCTAGATCTTCTTTGAAAGAAGCCTCTAGTGTTACTTTGGATTCGTCTACATCAAGACGATCAATAACGATTTGCTTTACTTGCTCGAATACATCTGCCATAGGAAATTCACCTCCCTTCGTTATTATAGGACATTTCGTCCTGGAAAACTACAATTTTTTCATTGTATTACATTACCATGCCGCCATCGATATGAATCGTTTGACCAGTAATGTAATTGCTATCTTCTGACGCAAGAAAACGAACGACACGCGAAACGTCTTCAGGCTTGCCTGGTTTACCAAGCGGAATCATGCTTTGCATCGCCTGCTTCTGCTCATCTGTCATTTCGTCCGTCATATCAGTCGTGATGAATCCTGGAGCAACAGCGTTCACAAGAACGTTTCGCGCAGCAAGCTCCTTAGCAGCCGTTTTCGTTAATCCGATAACTCCTGCTTTTGCAGCGACATAGTTAGCTTGCCCTGGATTACCGCTGACACCAACAATGCTCGCCACATTGATAATACGGCCAGCTTTTTGTTTCATCATTTGACGAGTTACTGCTTTCGTACAAAGGAATACACCTTTCAAATTAGTCTGGATGACTGCATCGAAATCTTCTTCCTTCATACGCATAAGCAAGTTATCTCGCGTAATACCAGCATTGTTTACTAGTATATCCAAACTACCGAATGCTTCAATAGTCTGCTTGACCATATCTTTTACGCTTTCTTCTTCTGCTACATTCGCTTGGATTACAATCGATTCCTGCCCAAGTGCACGGATTTCCTCTGCAACTGCCTCTGCTTTTTCTTTGCTTCCAGAATAGTTTACTGCAACGTTCACTCCATTACGCGCAAGTTCCAGGGCGATTTCTCTTCCGATTCCGCGTGATGCACCTGTAACTAGTGCTGCTTTACCTGATAGCATTTATTCTTCCTCCTTGTACCACGTCAAGAATGCTTGCAATGATTCGGGATCTTGAACATTGAAAGTTGTTGTGCGGCGGTTGATCTTCTTCACTAATCCGCTTAGCACTTTACCAGATCCCACTTCGACAATGGCATCCAGTTCGTCATTTTGAAGCATATTGACCACAGTCTCTTCAAAACGAACCGGTGAGTACAACTGCTGTACAAGCAGCTGCTCGATCTCTTTCTGATCTAGTACTTTTTCTGCTGTTACGTTTGCATAAACAGGAATTGATGCATCAGCTTTCTCCACGTCTGCAAGTTCAGACGCGAATTCCTCAGCAGCTTGTTTCATCAGCCTGGAGTGGAACGGACCGCTGACATTCAGCGGAAGCACACGTTTAGCTCCAGCTTCTTTCAAAAGCGGCTCTGCAAGTTCGATTCCTTTTTTCGTACCCGAAATTACAATCTGACCTGGGCAGTTGATATTCGCTGCATCAACAATTTCGCCATGCTCCGTATCAACTGTTTGAAGAGCAGTCTTGATGTCTTCCAAACTTAGACCTAATACTGCAGCCATGGAACCCTGTCCTGACGGATAAGCTTTTTCCATCAGCTGACCACGCTTGTTAACAAGCACAGCAGCTTCTTCTGCACGGAAAACGCCAGCTGCAACAAGAGCACTGTATTCTCCTAAGCTGTGTCCGGCCGTAACGACTGGTCTAACACCTTCATTTTGTAATACCTGATAGATAGCAGCACTTGTCAGAAGCAATGCTGGCTGTGCATTCTCTGTCTTCGTCAGCTCTTCTGCCGGTCCCTCGAACATTAAGGGTGTAATTGGCTGCGGCAATAATTCGTCTGCCGCTTGGAAAAGACTTTTCACTTCATCATATTCGTTGTACATTTCCTGACCCATGCCCACTGCTTGTGAGCCTTGTCCAGGAAACACAAAAGCTACTCGTTTCACTTAACGTCCTCCTCGTCTTTCTTCATGCTCTGAATCGTATCTTGGATAATTCCTGTGACATTATTTTCTGCCATTTGCTTTGTTTGAAGGATAGCAACTTGGATGGCACGCGCATTGGAGGAACCATGCGCCTTCACAAAAGGTGCAGCAAGGCCAAACAAAGCAGCACCGCCATATTCCGCATATTCTGTGCTAGCTTTGATTTCCTTCAGCTGTGGTTTCATCATAGCTGCCGCAAGCTTTGTCTTCGTGTTCTTTAAGAAAGCCTTCTTGATTGTCGTAAAGAACATCGAAGCTGCTCCTTCTATTGTTTTCAGGGCGATGTTACCGCTAAAGCCGTCCGTCACAACAACATCAAAATCTCCGGAAAGAAAATCTCGGCCTTCTACATTACCAATAAAGTTTATTGGTGCATTACTGAGAAGCTCGAAAGCTTTCTTCGTAAGATCATTGCCCTTTCCTTCTTCCGTACCTACATTGAGCAATCCTACTCGAGGATTTTTGATTCCGCGAACTTTCTCCGCATAGATGGAGCCCATTACGCCGTATTGTAATAGATGGTTCGCTTTGGCGTCAATATTGGCACCAACATCAAGCAGGACAAATCCTTTTCCATCCACCGTCGGAAGAGTTGGCGACAGTGCTGGCCGCTCGATGCCTTTAATACGGCCGACTATCATCAGACCTGCCGTCATAAGGGCACCTGTATTTCCCGCTGAAACACAAGCATCGGCACGGCCTTCTTTTACTTCCTGAGCAGTCAGTACAAGTGATGACTGCTTCTTGCGCCGAATTGCCCGGACAGGTTCGTCATCTGCTGTAATGTACTCCTCTGTATGTATAATCCGGATATTCGCCGGACGAATCTCGCCAAGATGTGGTTCGATCTTGCTTTGATCTCCAACCAGTGTCAGCTCCAAGGATGCATCCTCTGTAGCTGCTAGCACGGCACCTTTGACTATTTCTTCCGGTGCGTTGTCGCCACCCATTGCGTCGATTGCAATTCGCATAACTTATTTCCCTTCTTTCACGCTCGAGCGGAACATCTCGAACGTACCTTTAAATACTTCTTCTTGATCAACAGCACTATCCACTTGGATGATCGTCCGCTTCCTGTCCTGACGAATAACTTTCGCTTTGGCTACTACCCGCTCATGGAGTTTCACCTGTCTTGTAAAGGTGATTTCCGAGTGGAAAGTAAGTGCGAACGGATCATCAATCAGCGCGACCGCCAAGGAATTGGCCTGCGCAAACAGATGATGCCCTCTGGCAATCTGATTTCGTGTGAAAACATGCTCCGGTTTAATATCCAATATACTTATCGCCCGTTCATCTAACTCTAGGTCAATGATTTCACCAATTACCTCATCAATGTTGATGCTTTTCACGGTTTCATCCCACTGTGAATGAGCGACGTGCTTAATCCGTTCCCGCAGCTCCGGAATTGTCAGTTCCATTCGGTCCAATCGGATTGTTTGGATACTGACAGCAAATTTCTTTGCCAATTCCTCGTCTGTTATAAACGGTGTTTTTTCGATTGTTTCCCGCAGTAAGTCCTGTCTGTCTTTTTTGCTTCTTCTCATCTCTCCACCGCCAAAATTAAGACTAGGTACTAAAAGTAATATATAATAGCAGACCAGAATTTGCAACAGCCGTTTTTAGTCGAGCACATTCCCGTTCAGCGCAAACTCTGTATCCAACGCTTGCAATAAATTGCGGTAAGCCGGGTCATTTTCCAGTCTTTCTTCTGCAATGATTTGCTCCGCATCCTTACGCGCTGTTTCCAGTGCCCGGTAGTCGTGCACCATATCGCCAACCTTGAATTCCGGTATCCCGCTCTGCTTTTTACCAAAGAAATCACCAGGACCCCGAAGCTGCAAATCCTGTTCGGACAGCTCGAATCCGTTCGTTGTTTCTGTCATGATGCGCATACGTTCTTTTCCGATTTCCCCTTTTGGTTCGGCAATCAAGATACAGTAACTTTGCGCATCCCCACGACCTACTCGTCCCCGCAGCTGATGCAGCTGGGATAGCCCGAAACGCTCTGCATCATAGATGATCATCAGCGTAGCATTCGGAACGTTCACACCAACTTCCACTACTGTGGTAGACACAAGAACTTGGGTTTCATTGTCGGCGAATTCTTTCATTACCGCGTCTTTTTCATCAGATGGCAAACGTCCATGCATGAGTCCGACACGAATATCCGGCTCAAAAACAGCAGAAAGCATTTGATGCAGATCGACAGCATTCTGGATATCCAGCTTGTCCGATTCTTCGATCAGCGGGCTTATAACATACGCCTGATGACCGGCTGCGACTTCTTTCCGGATGAAATCCAGCACCCGATCTATCGTATTTTCTTTTACCCAATATGTTTCTATTTCTTTACGCCCAGCTGGCATTTCATCAATAGCCGACACATCCATATCGCCGAATGCAGTAATGGCCAGTGTCCTTGGAATCGGAGTAGCAGTCATGAATAGAACATCGGGATGAAGACCTTTATCACGAAGTGTTCGGCGCTGTGCAACGCCAAATCGATGTTGTTCGTCAACTATAGCTAGAGCAAGATTTTTAAAATGCACTTCATCCTGGATCAGCGCGTGTGTACCGACAACAATGTCCACTTCCCCATTTACAATCTGTTCGAGGACCGCTTTCCGGCGTTTGCCTTTGACACTTCCAGTAAGCAATGCTACTGTGGCGAATCCTTCCAGCATCTTAGCTAAAGACTGCGCGTGCTGTTCTGCTAAAATCTCTGTCGGGACCATAATTGCGCCCTGTTTACCTGCTGTAACTGCCGCATAAAGCGCAACAGCTGCAACAGCTGTTTTACCAGATCCAACATCTCCTTGCAAAAGACGGTTCATTCGGTAAGAAGAATGTAAATCCCGCATAATATCCTTCAGCACACGCTGCTGGGCGTTCGTCAACGTAAAAGGAAGAGTGGTTACAAAAGCTTGTACCTTCTCTTGATCATACGCTAAGCTGCCTCCAGCAGACGCTTCCCGTTTTTGTTTTCGGATAAATTGCATTTTCAGCTGGAACAATAAAAATTCTTCGTATGTGAATCGTCTACGACCATGAGCCAGCGCTTGTCTGTCAGGCGGAAAATGCATATAATGCAATGCCGTTTTTCGGTCTGGCATTTTATAAGCTGCTAAAAATGATGCTGGCAGAATTTCCGCGATGTCTTCCTCATACTGTTCCAACGCCTGCTTTACGCTTTTTTGCAGCTGTCGTACTGTAACTGTACCTTTCACACCATAAACAGGCTGAACAGGAGTCAGCTCATCTGCTCCGCCAACTTTGAAGTTGCTGACAGTAAGCTGCAGACGATGCTGATCCCACTTGCCTGTCATTGTCACCTTTTTGCCCGGCATAAGCTGTTTCTGGGCAAATGCCCGATTGAACATGATCGCCTTCACTGCAACATTCTCCACTAGGAGCGTTACAGTTAGTTTGTTCTTTTTCCGTCCATAATATTGCACTTGAGCCGGTGAGGCGATTTCACCTTCAATCGTCACTTTATCATCATGAATCAGTTCAGCTAACGGCTGGACATCGAAGACATCATACCGATACGGCAGATGAAAAAGGAGATCTTCGACTGTGAAGATCCCCATATTCGCCAATCCTTCCGCAAGCTTTGCACCGATTCCCTTGACTTGATCAACCGGTTGCTTTAACACATTCCTCACTCTTTCCCTTTGGTAATCCCGTATATCATATCTGCCAAACGGCGTCCGGTCGGCGTAGCAGCCAACCCGCCTTCAGCTGTTTCCCGAAGTGCTGATGGCATACTCTTACCGATCCGGTACATAGCTCCAATCACTTCATCACAAGGTATTCTGCTTGTAATACCCGCCAATGCCATGTCAGCAGATACGATTGCATTAGAAGCCCCGGCTGCATTTCGTTTGATACAAGGCACTTCTACCAGGCCAGCAACTGGATCACATACAAGACCAAGCATGTTTTTTAACGTTATTGCAAACGCTTCGGAACTTTG
Organism: Terribacillus saccharophilus; assembly: GCA_900110015.1. GTDB lineage: Bacteria > Bacillota > Bacilli > Bacillales > Amphibacillaceae > Terribacillus > Terribacillus saccharophilus. The sequence goes on from FOCD01000001.1 coordinate 875,326, forward strand.
TTCTGGTGTTCCTCCAGCCATTTCTACCACAGCCGCACTAGCCATCGCAGCAGCCGAGCCTACTTCAGCCTGACAACCGCCTTCAGCACCACTGATGGATGCATTGTTGGCGACAACAAATCCAAATGCTCCTGCTGTGAACAGGAAACGGATCATTTGCTCACGAGTCGGATTCAGTCTTTCTTTAACAGCGAATAACGCTCCCGGCACACAGCCCGCACTTCCTGCTGTTGGTGTGGCGCAGATCATTCCCATCGCTGCATTCACTTCGTTGGTTGCAACAGCTTTACTTACGGCATCTAAAAGCAGATGACCAGAAAGGGTGTTGCCTTTTGCCATATACTGTTGAAGCAAAACAGCATCATTTCCTGTCAAACCAGAGTGGGATGTAACTCCCTTCAACCCGCGTTCTACTGCTTCTTCCATAATTTGCAGGTTCCGTTCCATCTGCCCCATAACTTCTTCACGGGAACGCTGATGTATATCCATTTCCTGGCGTATCATAACTTCCGAAATGGATATACTGTCTGCATTCGCTTGTTCAAGCAATTCCGCTACATTGCGAAACATATTCATTCCTCCTGTTTAATTGATCAAGCGGGATACACGGTTGATGTGCGAAGCTTTTTCTAAAACTTGCATCACATCATCCTCCACGTTTTGATCCGTCTCGATCACCATGAGCGCATCCTTTCCGACATCCTTACGGGAAACTTCCATATGCGCTATATTTATTTCATGCTTCGCTAAAATTTGAGTCACGGAAGCTATCGCGCCAAAGCGATCATTATGCATAATCAAAATAGCGGGCTTATTACCTGACATACGCAGTTCAAAGCCATTTAGCTCCGTAATTTCTACTTTTCCGCCGCCGATAGAAATACCGACAAGCTCCATGCTGCTGTCATCTGTCCCAAGCTTTATTCTTGCAGTGTTTGGATGTTCTGTAGCAGCTGTATCTTCAATGAATTCGATTTTCATATTATGTTTTTCGGCTGTTTCCAATGCGAACCTGATTCGATCATCATCTGTATCATAGCCAAGCAAACCACCAGCAATAGCTAAGTCCGTACCATGACCGCGATACGTTTTCGCAAATGATCCATAAAGATGTACCGTCGCCCAAGTCGGCTGTAGTCCGAAAATGAGTCTTGCGGCGCGGCCAATACGGGCAGCCCCGGCAGTATGCGAACTAGATGGACCGACCATGACCGGTCCAATAATATCGAATACGGATTGATATTTCATAGGCTCACTCCTTCTTCTTCTATTTTATCATGTATCACACATATGTTCCTACTAGAACCAATGAAAAAAGCTCCCGTTAAGGAGCTTTCCCCATCATTATTCAACTGCGACCAAATACGTGTAGACAGGCTGATTTCCTTCATGAATCTCGAGTTCCGCTTCAGGGAATTTCCCTTCAACAAAATCCTCCAAGCGATCATCAGTATCTTCCGCGTCTTCACCGCGAATAACTGTTATCAATTCATCTTCTTCACTGACCATTTTCTCAAGCAGCAGCTCTAAGGCTTCTTCTGCGTCAGAAGCTGCTGCAATGATTTTACTTTCTTGGATAGCTATGAATTGTCCTTCTTTAATTGATACGCCTTCGATTGTCGTATCACGAACAGCATGTGTCACTTGTCCGGATTTCACTTGTGAAATGGCTTCTTTCATAGCCTCAGCATTGCCATCTGATTGCTGGGTAGCATCGAAAGCAAGCAACGAACGCATACCCTGCGGTATCGTTTTTGTCGGAACTACAAACACCTGCTCCTCTGCTATTTGGGCTGCTTGTTCAGCAGCCATGATGATATTCTTATTATTAGGCAAAATATAGACAGAGTCCGCGTTAGCAGTTTTAATGGCGTCAGTGATGTCCTGTGTGCTAGGGTTCATTGTCTGTCCGCCCGAGATGACGACATTTGCACCAAGGCTCTCAAACAATGCTTTGACACCTTCTCCCATTGCAACTGTCACAATGGCATGCTGATTGCGTTCTTTCTTTTCTTTTTTACCAACAATAGCTGCATGCTGTTCACGCATGTTTTCTATTTTCATGTTGATCAGACTGCCGAATGCTTGACTATATGTCATCACTTCACCTGGATACTCGGTATGAATATGGACCTTTACGACATCTTCATCCGCGACAACAAGTAAGGAGTCTCCTCGACCGTTCAATTCCTCACGATAAGCCTGCTCATCGAAAGGATGTTCCTGAAGCTTGTCCGCTTCGAATTTGACCATAAATTCGGTGCAATAGCCATACGTGATATCAGCTGTATCCAAAAAATCCTGCGCTTGCTTGTGATGCTCCGCACTGACGAGATTCTCCATCTTGCCATGCTGCACCTCAGCAGGCAGTTCTTCTCCTGTCAGAGCTGCAAGGAATCCTTCATAAACAGTAACCAAGCCCTGGCCCCCACTGTCAACAACACCGACTTCCTTTAGAACAGGAAGGAGATCAGGAGTACGGCTTAGACTTTCCTTGGCAGATTTCACGACATACCTGAATAACTCTATTGGATCAGCTTCAGTTTTTGATTTTTCTACCGCAGCGGCTGCAGCATCTTTTGCTACAGTAAGAATCGTCCCTTCCACTGGCTTCATAACGGCTTTATAAGCCGATTTGACACCAGCATCCAGCGCATGGGCAAGCTTGCCTGCTGTCAGATCCTTTTGCCCTTCCAATGCTTTGGCAAAGCCACGGAAAAGCTGAGAGAGAATAACACCAGAGTTGCCTCTTGCTCCCATCAGCAGACCTTTGGCAAAAGCCGCAGCAAGTACACCGACTTCTTCACTGTCGGCCTCTTGGACAGCCTTTGCCCCAGACGTTATTGTCAAATTCATGTTTGTACCTGTATCGCCATCCGGCACGGGAAATACATTCAGCGCATCTATCGTCTTAGCGTTATTCGCCAGATGATTTGCACCAGTCAGAAGCATCCCCGCAAATGTCTTTCCATCCACATTTCCAACACTCAAACTGTTTCCTCCTTAAATCTGCCGGCTATCTTAGTCTGCAGAAACACTGACGCCTTGTATATAAATGTTCACAGAGCTCGTCAGTACGCCCAATGCCCGATCCAATGTATATTTCACTTGGGATTGCACATTATGTGCAACCTCGGATATCTTCGTTCCATAACTTACAATAATATGTAAGTCGATCTGGACTTTGTTGTCCGCCTGGGTTACAACTATCCCTTTCGAGTAGTTCTCCCTGCGGAGAATTTCTGCTATGCCGTCACGTAATTGATGTCTGGAAGCCATACCAACGATGCCATAGCATTTTACCGCGGCACTTCCAGCCAATGTTGCGATCACATCCGTGGCGATCGTAATACTTCCATCTTCTGTAGTCAGATGAAGGGTCATACGGCTCCTCCTAACGCTTCTCAAATCTATCCCTACTATACTATATGGAAGCTCTATTTGAAAGCGGATTAAAAATAGCCCTTTTTACAATGCCAGCTAAACAGTTTACTGTCAAGTAATTTTTCTTGATATATTTTTGTTAGATTATTGCATTACGTGCCGAGTTGTGATAAATTTGTTTAGTGTTAAAAATTAACTCGTAATATTAGGAGGGATAACATGGGACGCAAATGTGTAATCACAGGACGTACTACTCGTTCTGGTAATGCTCGTTCTCATGCCATGAACGCTAATAAACGTACTTGGAAAGCAAACGTTCAAAAAGTTCGCATTCTTGTTGATGGTAAACCTAAAAAAGTTTACGTTTCAGCTCGTGCACTTAAAAAAGGTAACATCGAACGCGTATAAATAGCATTTCTAAAATACTTTTATGGTAGCATTCGCATGCGACAAAAAAAGCACCCTTTCTCGAAAGGAGTGCTTTTTTTGTGCTAATCTTTTTTAAACGTTCCGATAATGACGCGGACGAAGCCACCGATGAACCTCGGGAGTTTAAAGGTATAAAATTTCATAAGATCCCCTTCCTCCTTTTTCCTGAGCAGCCTAAACGCTGTAGCTTTTAAACATCCTTGCTCTTTATCATTATTACTATGCCTGAAGCAAATGAATAAGTACCAGATTGTGCAACAAGCTCATTAGAGATGGACAATGTTTCTCCCCAATGGATTGAAGCATCTGTTAAAGGATATTTAAAGCCAGTCAAGGTTAGACCATTAACTTGCTCAGAGAAGGAAAGAAATGATATATAACGATATGTATCATCTTGTTCTATCCGGTATGTACCAGGTCGGTGCAATCGAATATTATTCTGCCAATCGATAATGACTGCTTGCTCGAAACTGTCAAGCAGGCGGTAAAGCATCTGAATGTTTATTAGTTCATGATCAAGTCTTCCGCCGGTCACCCCATACACAGCCACATCAGTAGCACCCAATTCTTCTGCTTTCCGGATGGCGAGTTCAAAATCCGTTTCATCTTTTTCAGGTGGATAAACCAGCATCTGATCAGCGTATCGACGGATCGTAACCAGTTCTTCTTCCGATACAGAATCAAAATCACCAATTGCCACCTTCATCCGGATGCCCGCAGATGCCAGCGCTAGTGCTCCCGCATCTGCTCCAATCCAAATATGATGATGTTCAGGATATAAATCCGGCAGTCTACCCGCGCCGCCGACAAGCCCGATACTAAGCTTGGTACTCATACGTTATTCAGCCGCTTCCCGGATTGCTGCAATCGCCGCAGCCCGATCTTCCTGATTATAGACAGCACTTCCGGCAACTAGCACGTCCGCACCTGCATTTGTACATAGTCCCGCCGTTTCAATATTCACACCGCCATCAATCTCGATTTCAAAGTCGAGCTCGAGTGCTTCGCGAAGACTAGACAGCTCTTCTACTTTCTTCAACACGGAAGGAATAAATCGTTGGCCGCCAAAGCCTGGGTTCACCGTCATCAATAACACCATATCCAACTCTGGCAAGATCTCTTCAATCAAGCTTACTGGAGTGGCAGGATTCAATACAACACCGGCTTTAACTCCTTGCTCTTTGATCATCATGATTGTACGATGCAAATGAACACATGCCTCTTGGTGGACTGTAATGATATCCGCTCCAGCCTTGATGAATGCTTCAATGTATTGATCTGGGTTTTCGATCATTAAATGTACATCAAGGGGCAGCTTAGTTACAGGACGAATCGCCTCCACGATAAGGGGGCCAATTGTAATATTCGGGACAAAATGACCGTCCATTACATCGACATGGATGTAGTCGGCTCCGCCTTTTTCTACATCCCGAATTTCATTTGCCAAATTGGCGAAGTCAGCTGAAAGAATAGATGGTGCGATTTTCGTCATCATTAATACCTCGGCTTTCTCGATTTGATTTCCTCTAGGAACTGCAAATAATGTGTGTAACGGTATTCAGGAATCTCTCCTGATTCGACTGCATCCTTTACCGCACATTTTGGTTCCTTGTGATGCATACAGCCTCTAAATTTACAGTCGTCTTCACGCTCTCTGAATTCAGGGAAACAAGATGGCAGCTCTTCGGCTTCCAATTCGGTGAACTCCAATGAGCTGAATCCAGGTGTGTCCGCAACAAGTCCGCCGCCGATTGGTATAAGCTCCACATGTCTTGTCGTATGGCGCCCGCGCCCTAGACTTTCAGATATCTCATTTGTTTCTAAGTCCAGACGCGGATCGATAGCGTTCAGCATTGAAGACTTGCCTACACCAGATTGCCCTGCGATAACCGAAATCTTGTCTTTCATGTGCAGCTGTACTTGTTCTAAATTAGTTTCTTCTTTGGAAGATAACATCTCAACTGAATAGCCAATCTGTTGATAATCCTTTTTAAACGCTTCGATTCTGGCCAATTGATTTGCTGACAGCATGTCCATTTTCGTAATGAAAATAACTGGCTCGATAGCTTTTGACTCTACTAGTACAAGGAAGCGATCAAGCAATGCTGTGCTGAAATCTGGCTGAGCTGCTGATGTTACGATGATCGCCTGATCGATATTGGCGATCGGGGGTCTGACTAGCTCATTCTTCCGCGGACCAACATCCAGCACATAGCCTTCTTGCTTTGTCTCCGCTTCGAATTCCACTTGATCACCGACCAGCGGCGTTATTTTTTGTTTGCGGAATACCCCTCTGCCACGGCATTGATAGGTTTCTCCGTCTTCTGTAAGCACATAGTAAAACCCACTCAGTGCTTTCATGATCTTACCTGATGGCATTTATTCACCTTCCCTGTCTTCATACGGAACCGTTTTTTCCAAAACTACTTCATCATCACGCAATATGCGATATTCAGCTTCTCCACCAGCCGGTATGCTGAGAGTCAGCGTAATTTCCTCGTCTTCTGTAATAGCACGTTCATCATAGAGCTCGGTCACATCATGGTCTGCGTCACCAACATAGATCTGAACTATCTGAGGGACAGGATCTTCCTGTGTTTCTTCAGTCTGTTCGTCTTCGCCAGTCTGTGTATCATCCGGCTCGTAAGGAACAGTGAAGGTAACCGTGTGCGTCGCAGGAGGCAAGTTCTCCGGACCAGTTGATACGTACAAATCGACACTGCCATTTTCCTCAATCGATTGGCCTGAGCCTGGATCATGCCGGATTACAACACCCTCGTCGACTTCATTTGAAGGCTGTTCAATGAAATTACCATCTAAATCATTTTTGTCTAAATAAGATTGTGCTTCTTCTTCCGTCATACCAGTCAAATCTGTGAGCGTCACCGCTTCTGGCCCTTTGCTTACTTCAAAGATGACAGTTGTATCCTCCGGAACCACTTTTGTTCCTGCTTGAGGCTGGATTTGGGATATGATTGTACCAACAGGTTCATCAGAGAACTCCTCGTAAGATCGTACATTCTTATATCCCTTATCATCCAATAGTTTTTCCACTTGAGAGAAAGACTTGCCTTCGTAATCATCAAATTCTTCTTTTTCTTTGCCGATACTTGTATATACCGTCACACTGGAGCCTTCCTTAATCTTACTGCCTGCTGAAGGATCAGTTTTAACGACACTTCCCTCTTCTACAGTGTCAGATGCGGTTGCTTCCCGTTTTACGTGAAGATCCAGATCGGATAACTTATCGACTGCATCTGCATAGGAATCATTTCTCACGTCAATCATCGTAACTTCTCTCGGCGTCGTAGCAAGCACGATGCCTATTCCTGTACCTGCAAGCAATAAGAGGATGACAATTAGCCATATAAACACTTTCAATCGTTTCTTCTTCTTTTTTGGCTTTTTCTGCTCTTCTTGTTTCGGTGGATTTGTATGACCGTTATGTACGATCGTATCAGCTAATGATGCTTTATTCAGATCCTTCTCTGAAATAATCGGGATCGCTTTCGTTGTGTCGCCATCTTCCTTAGGCGGAGCATAACGCTCTTCGTTTGCCCTGGACGGATCCAGACATGTTTCTAAATCTGTCTCCATATCATATGTGCTCATGTAGCGGTAAAAAGGATCCTTCGTCGTGGCCTTCAAAACAATATTCTCGACACTTTGCGGAATATCGCCAGCCCAACGTCTGACAGATGGCGTGTCAGTCTGTAAATGCTTTAAAGCAATACTGACAGCAGACTCACCGGAAAATGGAAGGCGGCCGGTAAGTAATTCGAACATGACAATACCGAGGGAATAGACATCGGACTTCTTGGTAGCTATGCCTCCCCTTGCCTGTTCTGGTGACAAATAGTGCACAGATCCCAGCATGGCATTCGTCTGGGTTAATGACGTTGCACTCAGTGCAGTAGCTATACCGAAGTCGGTCACTTTTACTTTTCCATAATCATCAATCAGGATATTTTGCGGTTTGATGTCACGATGAACGATTCCGTTTGCGTGTGCGTGTGAAATCGCGGAAGTGACTTGTTTCATAATATCGACTGTATCTGGCACCACAATGGAACCATGAGTCTGTATGTATTGCTTCAATGTCATTCCGCTGACATATTCCATGATCATGTAGTAGATGCCATCCTCATCTCCCACATCATAAATCGTAACGATATTTGGATGTGAAAGACTAGTTGCCGCATGGGCTTCCCGATGGAACCTTGCAATGAATTCATCATCGTTTGCATATTCCAGCTTCAGGACTTTAATGGCGACTTCGCGATCGAGGATGATATCCTGGCCAAGATAGACATTTGCCATACCGCCTCCGCCGATCAGACGGTGAATTTCGTACCGTTCATTCAGCGTACGTCCTTCGAGCATGCTATGCACCCTCCCGGACAGGTATATCAGCCAAATCAGCAATAATCAGGGAGATATTATCTTCCCCGCCTCGCTCATTGGCAACCGTCACGAGCTGCGAAGCGATATGTTCGATCTCTTCTCCAGATGTGAGGTACTGCAAAAGCTCCTGCTTGTCGAATTTGTTTGATAGCCCATCTGAGCACAAAAGCAAACGGTCCCCAGCTTCCCAAGTGATAGACACTAAGTCCATTTCCACATCTTTATCCGTTCCAAGTGCACGCAGCAGGACATTCTTCCGGGGATGGTGCTCGGCATCTTGTTCTGTGATTTCTCCAGATCGGACCAGTTCATTCACAAGGGAATGATCCTGTGTCACTTGCTTGAACCCTTCTTCATTCAACAAATAACAGCGGCTATCCCCAATATGAGCGATTGTAACAAAATCATCCGTACATACTGCGGCTACAATCGTCGTTCCCATACCTGCCAATTCTTCACTCTGACGTGATTCTTCAAACACACTTAGATTGACATCTTTAATTGCTTGCTTAATAGCCTCTTCTGTCTTCTGCGGAGAATCGAAGGAAGCAGCAGTCTCCCACCAGTTGCGTAAATGGGAAATAGCTAGCTGACTGGCGACATCACCTGCTTTATGTCCGCCCATACCATCGGCTATGACAGCAAGATATTGGGCATGGGCATTGGAGAATACCCCGCCTGCATCTTCGTTATGACTTCTGATCTGACCACGATCGGTAATGAAAAAACCTCTCACGCTTCTCACCTCATCTATATGCAGTCTGTTTGCTGCTCCAAATTTATCCTACCACATTTTTTACCCTTTTCTAACAAGTCGGACAAGGAAAAAGCCATCGGTATCAAAATCCTGCGGGAATACTTGCAAACCAGCATCGGTTAGACCTGGAGCATTCTTAACAGCTTGCGGCAAATCAGCCTGGAATTCTGGATCGACTTCAAAATTCGGATGCTGCTCTAAAAATGCTCGGACAACTTGTTCGTTTTCTGCTTGATCCACTGTACAGGTACTGTACACTAACTTTCCGTCTTTTTTCAAAAGCGGAGCTACCTGTTCAAGCAGATCAGCCTGAATCGAAGCAAGTGACAAAACGTCCTTTTCCGATTTATGGTACTTAATATCAGGTTTCCCTCTGAGTACGCCCAATCCAGAGCAAGGAGCATCAAGTAAGATACGATCAAAACTCTCTGGCTGGTGCCGCTCCTGCAAGTTACGTGCATCTGCCTGATTGGATTCGATTATTGTCAGATTGAGCTTCTCTGCTTTTTGCTGAACCTGCTTCGCTTTCTTAGCATGCAAATCATACGCATAAAGCTTGCCCTCATTCTCCATTGTTTCTGCAATATGTGTCGTCTTTCCGCCCGGTGCACTGCATGCATCCAGTACAGTCATACCGGCTGCTGCATCAACCATCTGACCAGCTAGCATACTCGTCTGATCTTGGACAGTCACTTGATTGGAAAGGAACAAATCACTTTTCAGGATATTCCCATCTTCTACGATAATCCCTTGCGGATTGATGTTGGAAGGACGAACAGTAAATCCTTGAGACTCCAGTTCTTCCATCGCTTCATCGCGTGTTATCAGCATGGGCTGTACGCGCACACTTATTGGTTTCTCCACTTGGTTTACCGCACACATTTCACGAGCTGTCTTCTCTCCATATTGTGCAATCCAGCGCTGGACAAGCCATTTTGGATGACTCGTTTCCAGCGAAATACGCTCTGCTGGGTCTTGGATGTCATCCAATTTAGGGAATCCTTTTCGCTGTGCATTACGCAGTACTGCATTTACAAGCGATGCGATACCTTTATGTCCCCGTTGCTTAGCAATTTCAACGGATTCGTGGATAACAGCATGGTCAGGCACCCTGTCCAATACGTACATTTGGTAGAAAGCAGATAACAAAAGCCATTTCGCCCATGATTCCAATTTCTTTGTTACAAAATGACGAAGAAAATATTCTAATGTCAGTTTATAAGATAATGTTCCATAAACGATTTCGGTTAGCAGTCCTGTATCTCTGCTGTCAAAACCTTTATTACGGATTGTCTGATCCAGCAGCAAATGACTGTAGCCGCCCTGATCTCCAATACGAGATAACAATGTAACAGCCGTATCACGGAGTTCATACTTCTTCATGCTGGCCCAACCTTTCTCCAGCTTGCAATTCTTTACCAACACCGCGCAGATAATCTGCTGCAGTCATTTGTTTTTTACCCGCTGGCTGTACCTGTGTTAATTTGACTGCTGTATTGTTTCCGCAAACTACGATAATGCCATCGGCTTCAATGCTAGCAATCTCTCCTGGCGCTCCATCATATTCACGGTCCAGAAGTTCACTCCACCAAATCTTGAAAGGTTTGTCCTTGTATGTCGTGAAAGCCACCGGCCACGGATGCATACCTCGGATATGATTGAAAACTTCCCAATTGGAACGGTTCCACTCAATCACTTCTTGCTCACGTTTGATTGTTGGAGCAAATGTGACTTTCGCTTCGTCCTGTTTGATTGGATTTACGGAACGAGAAAAGATATCTGGAAGAATATCATGAACCATTTCCGCTCCAAGCGTTGCTAATTTATCATGCATCGTTCCTACATGATCTTGCATTGTAATTGGTACCGCACGCTGCAGCAGCATATCGCCGGCATCCAGTTTTTCGACCATATACATGATAGTAACGCCAGTCTCAGCTTTTCCTTGCTGAATAGCATAATGGATCGGAGCACCGCCTCGAAGTTCTGGCAGCAAACTAGCATGAACATTGATACATCCAAATTTCGGATAATCAAGCAGCTCCTTCGGCAATATCTGTCCAAACGCAGCCGTTACGATCAAGTCCGGCTCATAGGAAAATATTTCTTCATAACTTTGCCTGATTTTTTCTGGCTGATAAACCGGAATTCCGTGCTTGAGAGCTTCCTCCTTCACAGGTGAACTGGTGAGGATGCGCTTGCGGCCTTTCGGGCGGTCAGGCTGGGTGACAACAAGCACCACCTCGCAATCTTCCTCCGTCAGCTGTTTAAGTACAGGTACTGCAAAATCTGGTGTACCCATGAATACGATTCGTTTCATTCAAAAAAGCTCCTTTCCTACATGAGCGAATACGGCTGTAAATCAACGTGTATTTGCAAATCTTCTTTTTTCCGCGCATCTTCGTAGTGATGAAGGATTCTTCTGATCACATCCCGAAGGTTCGGTTCGTTTTTGTATTTTACCATGCACTGGAAGCGATATCTATCTTTGATCCGCGCCAGCGGCGATGGAGTAGGTCCAAGTATCCGGACCTGATCGGACAGGTGCTTTTGGAGCAGCTGTACAATCGTCTGTGTCGTCTGCATTGCTTTTACTTGGTTCTGGTGACTGACCGTCAATAGAGCCAGATAATAATAAGGCGGATATTGAAAAGCTCTCCGTGTTTGCATTTCCGTCTGGAAAAATGGACGATAATCCCCTGCTGCAGCAAGTTCAACACTGTAATGTTCCGGAGAATATGTTTGGATGATGACTTCTCCAGGCAAACTGTGCCGACCAGCTCGTCCGCTCACCTGTGTCAGCAGCTGGAACGTCTTTTCTGCAGCACGAAAGTCAGGCAAATGCAGCATAGAGTCTGCCGCCAGGACACCGACAAGCGTTACTCTTTCGAAATCCAGCCCTTTTGCAATCATCTGGGTACCAAGCAGAATATCGGCTTCTCCTCTACCAAATGCGCCAAGCAGCTTTTCATGTGCACCTTTGCGCCTTGTCGTGTCAACATCCATTCGAATGACACGAGCTTCCGGCAGCAGCTGTGTGAGTGATTCTTCTACTTTTTGTGTACCCGTACCAAAATAACGTATCGTATCACTTTCACAAGCAGGGCAGATGGAAGGCATCCGCTCTTCGTAGCCGCAATAATGGCATTTAAGCTGCTCACTGCTTCTATGGTATGTGAGCGTTATATCACAATGCGGACATTCCACTGTATGACCGCAGTCACGGCACATGACAAATGTGCTGTACCCGCGACGGTTGAGGAAGAGAACAATCTGTTCTTTTCTACGAATGCGTTCTTTCATTTGTTCCAGCAGTTCTCGGGCAAAGATTGACCGGTTGCCCGCATGCAGCTCATCTCGCATATCAATGATCTGATAATCTGGCATCGATGCATGATTCACGCGCTCTGGAAGCTCCAGCATATGGTAGACGCCTTTTTCAGCTCTAGCATATGATTCGAGTGAAGGTGTCGCACTACCAAGAACAACCGGAGCATGATGATATTTCCCACGAAAAACAGCAATATCGCGGGCATGATATTTGGGGTGGTCTTCCTGCTTGTAACTTGTTTCATGTTCTTCATCTATAATGATTATTCCCAGATTTTCAAAAGGAGCAAAAATGGCAGATCTGGCACCGACGGCTACCTTAACTTGCTTACGCTGAATCTTTCGCCATTCATCGTACTTCTCACCGGCTGATAAAGCACTGTGCAGTACGGCAACATCAGAGCCGAATCTTCCTTTGAAACGGTTGACTGTCTGGGGAGTAAGTGCTATTTCAGGAACTAGAACAATCGCTTCCTGCCCTTTTTCCAGTACCTGCTGGATTGCCTGCAAATAAACTTCTGTCTTCCCGCTTCCAGTAACGCCGTGCAGCAGAAAGACTTCATGCGCTTGGGACTGGATGCTTTCAAGTATCGGTTCAAGAGATTTCGCCTGTGAATCTGAAAGCTCTAAGGGTTTCGTACGCTCAATTTGCTTATCCTTGTATGGATCACGGAGTATTTCTTTATCATATGACCGAAGTAATCCGGCATCCAGCAAGGGCTTAAGCGTAGAGCCTGTCGTCTCGTACATTTCAAGCAAATGCTTCTGCGCGATTTGACCTGGCTCTTCAATGAAATGCTCAAGAAGCGCTCTTTGTTTCATAGCGCGAGCGTTCACTTTGCCTAGCGCCTCTTGAAGTTCCTCAACAGAACTGTCTGCATCAATCATCCGGATTGTTTTCTTCGTTTCTTTAGAGTTAACTTGGTAGCGCAGTTCTATTTGACCCGCTTTGATCGCCTGTTGCAGAACCGCTAAAGGAACACCGCTATGCTCGAATTGCTCGTACATGCTAGTATCTTCTTCCTGAAATAGCGGCATCAATGCTTCTGATATATTCCCAGTCCTCACAAGTACTTTCTGATATGTCGCCTTCATCGCTTGCGGCAGCATCGCCTGGAGGGCGGTGATATGGAAACTTAATGTCTGCTCTCCCATCCATACTCCTAAATCAAGCAATTCTGGGGTTAACGCCGGAAGCAGATCCATTGTTTCCTGAATTTCCTTTAGCTTGTCCACTTCAGCAGAACTGCTGATCTCCAGGACGAAACCCATGATGCGGCGATTTCCAAATGGTACGATGACACGCATTCCCGGCTGGAGTACGTTGATCAATTTTTCAGGAATCAAATAATCATACACGCGGTCGGTCTGACTGGCCGGGACGTCAACAACAACCTTCGCGATGTTCATTTTCTGTCAGCCTCCATATCTTGCACAATCTCATCTAGAATCCGGTGGGCAATCTGTTTTTTCGTATCAGAAGGCAGGTGCTGTTCCTTGCCTTCTCTGTTTAAGTAAATCACTTCGTTGGTGTCAGATTGAAAACCTGCGCCTGTCTTTCCGACTGTATTCACACAAATGGCGTCTAAATGCTTCCGCTCGAGCTTTCCTATGCCATATGCTACAGCATCATTTGTCTCAGCAGCAAAACCGACAAGGAACTGATGCTGCTTCCGCTGTCCGAGTGTCAGAAGTATATCGGTAGTCCGTTCCATTTCAATGGACAAGTTTCCATCCTGTTTTTTCACTTTAGAGTCGAATGTTTGAACCGGTCGATAATCAGCTACAGCTGCAGCTTTGATAACGATATCCTGCTGGTCGTATACTGATAGTACCTGGTCCAGCATCTCCTGGGCACTTGTAATATCTATCCGTTTTACCCCAAGAGGTGTAGCTAACTGGGATGGTCCGCTCACAAGCGTCACATCTGCCCCGCGTTTAGCAGCGGCCTCTGCCACAGCATAGCCCATCTTGCCCGAAGAATGGTTCGTGAAGAAACGTACAGGATCAATCGTTTCCTGAGTTGGTCCTGCCGTTACTAACACTTTTTTACCTTCTAGATCACGCTTGGGCTCTGTTCTTTCTTCTAGGATTCGGATAATGGATTCCGGCTCTTCCAGTCTGCCCTTACCAACATATCCACAAGCAAGGTAACCAGCTTCTGGTTCGATAAAGTGGTAACCCCAGTCATCAAGTTGCTGCATATTACGGATTACTGCAGGATGTGCGTACATATGAACGTTCATAGCAGGCGCAATGTAGACAGGTGCCTCTGTTGCAAGCAATGTAGTCGTCAACATATCATCTGCTATACCTGCAGCAAGTTTTCCTATGAGATTAGCGGTTGTTGGCGCAAGCAGGAATAGGTCTGCTTTATCTGCTAAATCTATATGAGCAATTTTCTCTGGGTGTTTTTCATCAAAGGTATCCGTATATACCGGGTTACGGGATAACGCCTGGAACGTGAGCGGTGTCACGAATTCTGCTGCATGCTTTGTCATGATGACATGAACATCTGCACCCCGTTGTGTCAGTTTGCTCGTCAATGCACATGCCTTATATGCAGCGATGCCTCCGGAAACTCCCAGACAAATAGTCTTACCAGCTAAATTCATTACACTTCCCCCTCCTGATGCACAATAAGAAAGAAACCCCCGCTTGGTGTTCACCATCGCGAGGGCATCTCCATCGGATGCACCTGGCATCCTCACCGTTTATTCTTCTGTATATTCCAATTGGTCAGCTTGGATTTCTTCCAGTGCGATACCAACGTATTTATACGATTTCGGGTTTGCAATCTTCGTTGTCTTCGTCTCTTGCAGCTGACGTGCACGCTGTGAAGACAAAGTAACCAGTGTGTATTTCGAATTGATCTTTTCCTGTAGTTTATCAATAGACGGTTCTAGCATCATATCAATTAACCTCCAATGCTTTCTTGTATTCTTTTGCGACGCGTTCACGTTTGCAATGCTCACTTTGGACAATGGACTGAATCTTCGACACGGCGTGATCCAGCTGATCATTGACGACCACATAGTCATAAGCATCCATCATCTCGATTTCGTCACGGGCAGCATTCAGACGGTTCTTCACAAGTTCCGGCGTCTCTGTACCGCGTCCGACAATACGATTCTTCAATTCCTCCAGGCTAGGCGGAATGAGGAAGATAAAGACTCCTTGAGGGAAGTTTTCCTTCACCTGAAGAGCACCTTGTACCTCGATTTCAAGAAAAACATCATGACCTGCTTCCAAAGTCTCTTCTACGTAATCCCGGGGAGTACCATAATAATTGTCCACATAGCTCGCATATTCCAAGAGCTTATTCTGGCCAATCAAACGCTCGAATTCTTCCTTCGATTTATAGAAATAGTCCACACCATCTTGTTCTCCTGGCCGCATGTTTCTAGTTGTCATGCTAATTGAGTAACGCAAATGTGTGTCCTGTTCGAATAATGCCTTCCTTACCGTCCCTTTTCCGACACCGGATGGTCCGGACAGGATGAAAAGGATCCCTTTCTGTTCAATCATGTGCTTCCTCCTAGCTATTCCTCAGATAGTTCATCGTCACGCAGGACACGCTGTCCCACCGTCTCGGGCTGTACAGCCGAAAGGATGACGTGATCACTATCTGTGATGATGACAGCTCTTGTTCGCCGACCATATGTAGCATCCACCAGCTTATTCGCATCACGGGCAACCGTGATGATCCGCTTAATGGGAGCCGATTCAGGAGAAACTATCGAGATTATTCTGGTTGCGGAAACAACATTCCCGAACCCGATATTAATCAATCTTAAACTCATCTTGCTTCTCCCTTCTTGCTGTACTGCTCTTTTGACTGGCGTTTCAAACTTCTTATAATGTCATGAGAATCCGCTCTACAGCTCTAATTGTTAGAAGCATCTTCTTTTCATTATACCTTTATCATCAATTAAACCATATCTTATTCATTATAATTATATCTTAAACCAAACTCAACACTATTCTATATTTTGCACTTGCTCTTTTATTTTCTCCAGCTCCGATTTCATGCTTACTACGATTATACCGATAGAGGAAGCGGTCGATTTGGAGCCGATCGTATTCACTTCCCGCTGCATCTCCTGCAGGATAAAATCGCATGTCCTGCCGACAGGTACAGTCTTCTCAAGGTTTATAGCAAGCTGATCTAAATGACTCTCCAATCGGATGAGTTCTTCGGTTATATCACCTTTTTCAGCTAGCAATGCTATTTCCTGATACAGACGGCTGTTCTCCGGCAATCCACCATCAACGTAGCTTGTTATCCTGTCCTCGATGCGCCGTTTATAAGCTTCCATCACCTGCTGAAGCAGCTCTGCCAGCTGCTTCAGCATGGTTTGGATGTCAGTCATCCTATTTTGGATATCCTTTGCTAAAGCGTTGCCTTCTGCTGTACGCATTTGGATGAAGGCTTCTAATGCGCCATGCAGAGCCTTTTCAACCAAGTCCGGTAGTTCTGTCAGCTCTGGCTGCGCTTCTTCCAAAAGGATATCAGCAGATTGAGACAGCAGTGTATCTATCGTAATGTCTCCTCGAAGATCAAAAGCGGATCGTATAGCTCTAAGCTTAACCATATATTCCTCAGCTAATTCCCAATCAATGGATAATTCGCGTTTTCGCAAACCTCCGCCATCGATATCCACTATTAGTTCCAGCTTGCCTCTGCTGACAGACTGCTGCAGCTGATCCTTTACAGACGTTTCAAGATAAGCAGCCGCTTTTGACAGCTTGCATTTGATATCTAAGTACCTGGAGTTGACACCCTTCAATTCCGCTGTAACCGTGAGACTGTTTCTGGATGCCACACTCCTGCCATACCCTGTCATGCTTTTAGTCAAGCTAATCCCTCCGGCTTTTTAGTAGTCACAGTGTATCAGAATCAAGACTGTTTGTCCTGTATCAAGAACGCGGTAAACATAAAAGCATGCTGCCTATGTATCCTGGCAGCATGCTTCTTATTTATTTCTTTAGAAAACCGAAGAGTACGGTAGGAACAGCGCTTAGCCCCATAATCAACAACCAATCCCGCATAATTAAGTCTGTCGTATGGAAAATCGGCTGTAGCGGGCCGACATAAATAACAGCAAGTAATAAAATGAGGGATGACAGCACGGCACCTATGAGCCACATATTTCCAAATGGATTGCGAGCAAACACCGATTTTTCACTGCGGCAGTCAAATACGTGAATCAGTTGTGCCATAACTAATGTAGCAAACGCTGTTGTCTGTGCATAAACAAGTCTTTCCGGATCTCCTTGGTACATGAGCATGAAAGCAATGATTGTCACAGATCCTATCAGAATACCTCGGGTAACGATTTTCGTACCAAGTCCCCTCGCAAAGATACCTTCGTTCGGATGACGCGGTTTTTGCTTCATCACTTCATCTTCAGCCTTGTCCATACCGAGGGCAATGGCTGGCAGACCATCTGTCACTAAATTCACCCATAAAATTTGAATAGGTACTAACGGCATTGGCAACGCCAGAATCATGGCAAATAGCATCACCAGGATTTCACCAACATTGGAAGCTAGCAAGTAGCGCACAAACTTTCTTATATTGGAGTAGATTGTGCGTCCTTCCTTGATGGCTGCTTTAATAGTGGCAAAATTATCATCCATTAAGACAAGTGCACTTGCTTCTTTGGCAACATCTGTACCTGTGACACCCATGCTGATGCCTATGTCGCTTGCTTTGATCGCCGGTGCATCATTGACGCCATCACCGGTCATCGCAACAATATGGCCGACATTCTGCAGAGCTTGGACAATTCTAAGCTTATGTTCCGGAGTCACACGTGCAAACACGTACATACTATCTACATCTGCCTGCAGTTCTTCATCTGACATGTGGTCTAGATCCTTACCTTCTACGACTCTGCCAGCTGGAGGCAGAATATGAAGCATATTGGCAATTGCGGCGGCTGTCTTCACATGATCACCTGTAATCATGATCGTTTTAATTCCAGCTTTACGGCAATCAATGATTGCATCTTTTGCTTCCTTGCGCGGCGGGTCGATCAGTCCGTTCAGACCGATAAATATCATTTCTTTTTCCAGCTCTTCTTCTTTCGGCTGATATCCAGCTGGAAAGTGCCGGACACAAACAGCAATCGTTCGCAGTGCTTTAGCAGCCATTTGATCTACAGCTTCATACAATACTTTCTTATCCTTGCCAGCAAGCAGTTTTTTCTCTGCTCCATGATACGCAGCTTTTTCTATTAAAACATCTGGTGCGCCTTTCGTAATCGCAATCAGTTTCCCTTCAGGTGTCTTGACCAGAACGGTCATTCTTTTCCGCTTGCTGTCAAAGGGGATTTCATGCACAATGCTATAGCTGGATAAGTCGTCCACTTCAATTCCTGCTTTCTTCCCAGCGACAACAAGTGCCCCCTCAGTCGGATCACCATCGATCATCCAGCGCTTCTTTTTCCGGAATGCCTTTGCATGGCTCGACAAAACCCCATAACGAAGGAGGTGGATAAGTGCCTCTTCCTTCGTCTCTTTCCCGTCCCGGTAAAATCCACCTGATGGATCGTAGCCATCCCCTGTTACCGTATAGGTGTTTCCATCGAGATATATCTCTTTGACTGTCATTTGATTTTCTGTAAGTGTTCCAGTTTTATCTGAACAGATGACTGTGGCTGAGCCAAGAGTCTCCACAGCAGACAGCCGTCTGACGATAGCTTTTTGTTTGATCATACGCTGCACACCAAGTGAAAGGGCTACCGTCACAATTGCTGGAAGTCCTTCCGGTATAACCGCTACCGCAAGTGAGACACCAGCAATAAGCATCTCGTATAACGGATTGCCTCGATAAACTCCCGCAAGAACTGTTAACGCAGTGAGAAGTAAGGCAATGACAATGAGTACCTTTCCGAGCTTCTCCAGTCTTCTTTCAAGCGGCGTCTGCTTTCGTTTTGTATCAACAAGAAGTTCAGCAATTTGCCCGACTGCCGTATTCATACCGGTTCCAATGACGATTCCAGTACCGCTTCCCCGTGTTACAAGAGAACTCATGAATGCGATATTGTGCTGATCCTGAGGCCCCAGTTGATCTGCTTGCAGTTTCTCTGTCACCTTGGCAACAGGCAACGATTCTCCGGTAAGTGCAGATTCCTCTGTTTCCAGACTTGTCACATTAACCAAACGCAGATCAGCAGGTACTCGGTCACCTGCAGTCAGTGATACGACATCACCAACGACCAGTTCTGCCGATGATATCCTCGCCCATTGTCCATCCCGCAGCACACGCGCCATCGGGGCATTTAATTCCTTCAGTTTGCTGAGAGATTTTTCAGCATTTCTTTCCTGAAAGAAGCCAATCAGCGCATTTAACAGAACGATCAGCAGGATGGCAATGCTATCGATATACTCGCCCAACAGTCCAGAGACGACCGTCGCTGCGAGAAGCACCAGAACCATAAAGTCTTTGAACTGTCCAAAAAATAGCGCAAGCTGGGAAACTCCTTTTTCTTCTTTCCATTCATTTTTTCCATCCCGCTTCAGCCGCTGGTCTACTTCCTTTGTGCTAAGTCCTTTATGTGTGTTGGAATTTGTCTGTTGAGCTGTTTCCTCTGCTGAAATTTGATACCATCGCACATTGCATACCTCCACCCTTATTTCTAAAGTAAATGTATGCGTGCTTGTCCGATAAAATGCTATACTAGCAGAGAATGAGGTGAAACATATGGCATTTGACGGAATAGTAACTAGAGCGATGGCCAAAGAGCTGCATGACACATTGGCAACTGGCCGTCTATCAAAAATATACCAGCCGACGGATACGGAGATCGTGCTCACCTTCCGCAGCAAAGGGAAGAATCACGCACTATTATTGTCGGCGCATCCAAGCTATGCACGAGTGCATATTACAAACGATACCTATCAGAATCCCCAGAATCCTCCGATGTTCTGTATGCTTCTACGAAAGCATCTGGCAGGCGGGTTTCTTGAAAAAGTAGAGCAATTCGAAAATGAACGGATCATCCAGCTTAGTTTCGTCAGCAAAGATGAGCTCGGTGACCAGACATCCAAGCGAATTATCATGGAAGTGATGGGAAAACACAGTAACATCATGCTGGTCGATAATGAAACGGATATGATCATCGACAGCATCAAACATATCTCATCCAGCGTGAACCGACACCGGACAATCCTTCCCGGTCAGACGTACAAGCTTCCTCCGAGTCAGGAGAAGCTGAACCCGTTTACTTTGGAACCAACAGAGTTTGCCCGGAAGCTTGACTTCAATACTGGCCAGATGAACAAACAGATTTTGAATATGCTGCAAGGTGTATCTCCTGTTTTGGCCAATGAAATGGCCCAGCAAGCATATTTGGGTGACAAAGAGAAATACGCCCAGGTTTACACACTTTTCATTGATAAGCTGAAGCAAGACGACTATGAGCCTACTTATTTTAGAGGAAAGAAAGAAGACTTCTACGTCATGGATCTTGCTGGCATTGAGGGTGTGCGAGAACAGTACAGTTCAATGAGTGAACTTATCGATGCTTTTTATTCTGGAAAAGCCGAACGCGATCGCGTAAAACAACAGGCTGGCGACTTGATTCGTTTCTTGAAAAATGAACGAGATAAGAACATCCGCAAGCTTTCTATCCATGAAAACACACTGAAAAAAGCTGAAAAAGCCGACAGCTATCAGCGGCGTGGGGAACTGCTGACTGCTCATATGCATCAAATCAAGCAAGGTGATACAGAGGCTGTCGTCACCGATTACTATGATCCAGATCAACAGCAGCTCACCATTACACTCAATCCGAATAAAACACCAAGTGAGAATGCCCAAAGCTATTTCAAGCAATATAATAAATTGAAGAAATCTCGTACGATGGTTGAATTGGAGCTCGAGAAAACGAATGCAGAAATCGACTATATTGATCAGCTCATCCAACAAGTAGAAGGTGCTCGGGAGCAGGATGTCGAAGAGATTCGTGAGGAATTGCGGGAGCAAGGCTATTTAAAGGCAAAAGCCCAACAGAAAAAGAACAAAAAACCGAACCTGCCGCAGCCGGAAACTTATACCGCGACAGACGGCACAACGATACTCGTTGGACATAATAATAAGCAAAACGAATACTTGACGATGAAGCTTGCCCACAAGCAGGATACTTGGCTTCATACGAAGGATATACCAGGTTCTCACGTTGTTATTCGCGCTACTGAGCCGTCTGAGGAAACATTGGAAGAAGCAGCAAAACTAGCTGCTTGGTTCAGTAAATCAAAACTTTCTTCTTCAGTACCCGTCGATTATACAAGAATTCGTCACGTGAAGAAGCCAAACGGTGCTAAGCCTGGTTTTGTAACATATGATCAGCAAAAGACGTTGTATGTTACTCCAGATGAGCAGTTTGTGAAACGTTTGGGGAAAAAATAAAGACGTGCGCTTCATATCAAAAAGGAAAACGCAGAGGCTTATGCCTTCTGCGTTTTTTTATGATTTTGTATAGATTAGAAATGATTTGTAGTGATACCTCTTACACCTTCCAGTCTCTATGTTCGTTTGGTGTTTCATATTCAATCTCAAGAAATGTACTTCTCCATCTTCCTTTAGACTGGACCTCAACACTTAAAATACATAAATCATGTAGGTAACTTATAAAAAGGAATCAGTTGAAAACCAAAGGAGATGTGCAAAGATAAATGACGACTGGGATTTTATTGCAGATTTAATAAAAAGAATGGATTATCTTTTTATTGAATCTAGCAGTCTATTAAATTAGAATAATAAAGGCAATATTACTTACATTTACCAATTCTAAGTAATATTAGAAAAGACAGCTTGTTATACATAAGAAGGAGTTACATTGTGAAAAAATCATTTATTAGCATGCAACAAGGTGAAAACAGCAACTGGCGATATATATTATCTTTGTTGTCGATTTTCTTCTTTTTGCTTTTAAGCGGCATCGCTTATGTCATCATACTACTAGTAATCGACCCAGCTGCACTAGATACGCCTGATCTAACATTAGGAAACCCGATATTAGACTTGGCCTTGTCACATATAGAATATCCTTTTTGGTTATTGGGTCTCTGGTTCAGCATGAAAGTCATTCATAGGCGTCCATTCAGAACACTTATTACCCCTTATCAAAAAATTAATTGGCAGAGGATCGTATTCGGATTTCTTATTTTCTTTGGTCTTATGATGATTTCATCCATTATAGACTTTCTAGTATTTCCAAATGATTTTACTTTGCATGACTTTAATATCTCAAATTATATTTGGCTGGTGCTGATTGCATTATTACTTGTGCCAATCCAGACAACTTGTGAAGAATTAATTTTTAGAGGATTTATTCTACAATGGTTAGGTAAAGGATTTAAAAATCCTATTTTACTATCCATTATCGTTGGAAGCATATTTGGCTCTCTGCATTTTGCCAATCCAGAGATGAGTGATGGAGCACTATTCGTAGGTTTTGATTATGTATTTACCGGCTTCATGCTCACCTATATAGCGGTAAAGAGTAATTCAGCCGAATTATCCATTGGTGCTCATGCAGCCAACAACGTTTTCCTTGCATTATTCTTCACTTCGGATAACGATGTTTTTGGAGAAATCCCATCCCTATTTGTAGTTTTAGATGAGTCTCCATTTTACAGTGCCCTTATGTCTTCAATCATTATTATTACTTTTTATGTCGTCACGGTAAAAACTAGATTTGGAAAACGTATGAACAATGAACACAAACAGATACAATAACACACAAAAGAGCTTCTGCCTGCAAGCGGAAATTCTTTTAGTATTGTTTTTAGATTTTGCCAATAAAAGAATTCTCTACTTATTGATGATAGACCTTCTGCTATAAGTTCGAAGGTCTTTTCCTCTCTTGTTGTTAGTTTAGGGTGGAGCCACATGAGTTAACCCCCTTCCCCCCACCTTTTAGTCCTTCATCAACTAGATACTGTATATACTGTATCCATTCATACCGGGGTACAGTTGTTAATATTATGTTCATTATGTTCGTCTGCAAGGCATCAGCTTTTGTTTGAACATTATTTTATTAATTTTACCTTTCTTAAGCTTCAAGAGAATCATGATGCGTTTGAAGAAAGAATTTAGATTGTTTATAGCTATAATTGATTTTTGAAAAAACAAATGGTTGACCATTCTTGAGATGATAAATTATCCTATTAATTTGTAATAGAAATTGCCGGTTAAAAGTGTGCCAAATGCATCCTGCGCAAAATCCGGCACTTCTCCATAAAGAACATACCCTTCAGATTGATAAAGTAAATTGGCCGGTCCTTCTTTCTCCGTATCAAGCAATAACAGAGTTTTGCCATCTGCTTTTGCTGCTTGCTCAGCATACTGAAGCAGCTTTCTGGCAACGCCTTTCCTTCTTGCTTTAGTGCTGGTCATCAACTTACCTATCTCTGCACGATGACGACCATTTTCTTTGTCGCTATAATGCAGCTGGACAGTCCCAGCAATTTGGCCATCGATCTGCCCTATAAATAGCTTTACTTGTTCAGAGAGTACATTATCCCAATAAGATAATGCTGTTTCCTTGCTCATTGGATGCAAATAATTCATGGATGCGCCATCAGCAACTACCATTTGGAACAAACTTGCAAGCTCTTCTCTATATTCGCCGATCACTCTAATCTCTTTAATTTCCATAGATGCACTCCATTTCTATTTATTCGAGCTACTTCTAAACCCATATTCTCTCCATTAGTTGAGTCTTTCACCTAATTAAACAATAATGTAAATGATGCGATATTTCCGTATATAGCTATCTATAACAGGGTATTTTTAAACACTGTAAACATTAACTGTTAACTTGTATATCAGAAGTAGCATATAAGACTGCAGTTCCACCCATCGCAACTCTCTCACCTTCAAAACGACAATGGAGAGTACCGCCTCTAGCTGAAAGTTGTCTAGCTACCATTTTATCTTCTCCTAGTTGTTTCGCCCAATATGGAATTAACTGAGTATGTGCAGATCCACAAACTGAATCTTCGTTTACCGCTATTTTTGGAAAGAACGCACGTGATACGAAATGGTATGCATTGTGTTCAGCTGCTGCTGTAACAATGACACCCAATCCATCTGGAAGTGCCTTAAGCTTAGAAAAATCAGGAGACAGTCCCTTCACTGCTTCCTCATTGCCTAGAACAAACATTAAGTCTCTATCCAGATAAACGCTCAATGGCTTTACTCCTAGGGCGTTAATCATTTGTTCTGTCAATTCAATTTGCGAAGGCATTCTACTCGGAAAATTTAATTCAAATATTTCTCCCCTACGTTCGACGCGAAGTTCCCCACTTTTTGTCTCAAATACGAAAGAAGCGTCTTCAGTAGCATAAAAGTTTGCTAGTACATAAGCAGTAGCGAGCGTAGCATGACCACAAAGGTCTATTTCTCCGCCTGGTGTAAACCACCGCAACTCGTAATAGGATCCATTTTTAACAGTAAACGCCGTTTCTGAAAGATTATTTTCCGATGTGATTTTTTGCATCAAACTGTCTGATATCCATTTTTCCATAACACAGACTGCTGCAGGATTACCTTCAAATACCTTCTCTGCAAATGCATCCACTACATACATTCTCATTAAAACAACTCCTTTATTGCAAACTGTAAAAATGCTTATTCTGAATAGTAACACAACATAATGTATAACACGCAATGTAATAGTAAAACAGCTATTATGGCTAAATAAAAAAAGCACCTCCAATATCTAGATAGAGTCTAAATTTTGGAGGTGCAGTTCAGTTGTTAAAATTATACGGGTCTCTGGCTGTATGACCCGGTCGTTCTTTGTTTCATCTGTAATTGAATCATCTTGTCAGCTATTCACAAAATGACCCAAAAACAGGAAACTATATCCCTATCTGCCCGATTTTCAGCCAGCCGCTCTCTTTCTGCTCCTCGTTAGCAAAATGGAATAATTTCGCGTTAGAGTTAAATTTCGATAAAGGATTAACGACTCTGACTAAAATATCATAATTACCAGCACTTAGTTCTGATGCGTCAGCAGACCACTCGAACAAAGCCTTATTATCTCCCGTCTCTTTGTCACGTGGTAATACGTATGATAGATCCCAATCGGTTGTCCATTCTTTGATGTTACCGTTCTTATCCCTTGCTGCGATTTCGACTTCCCAATCATAATAAAAAGGAGCCACACCTGTATTTTCAATTTCAATAGCTGCTTGCAATTGGCTATCAGATGCGTCTACGTAAGCAGTTGGCACAAAATACTCGTAACCTAAACTACGTGAACCTTCACGGGCTCTCTCAAGAGCATCTCCTTCTAACGGCGTTTGGAAAACTTCTTGGATTTTTAACCAAGACGCGTGAGTTAACTCCAAGCTCTTGTAAAAATCTTCTCCTTGCGCCCCTTCGATTGGCTCACCTAAATATTGGGGCGGATCGTTATCCCACATATCAATTTGAATTTCAGGACGCATTTCCCCGCCGATAGGTTCTGCTTTCCATTTATCCATCATTTGATTGTCTTGCAGACGGCCGATAAAGTGCCAGTCTTCTCCACCCAAACTAGCAGGTAAAGTCTGAAAGGCAAAAGAGTCATCGTGATAACCTATATTCAAGTCACGATTAAATTCGGATGGATAACGCGCAAGTATTTTTGTTTCATCAAATGCATTGTCAAATCCTTGAAGAATGGCTGTTTGATTGGTTAGGTTTGGCATCCAATCTGTTGCACGTCCATCTTCTTGTTCAGCCAATTCACCATCCCAATCTCCAGCCGGAGTCGAGCCATCTTGCGGATAAGTGTGCCATTCCCCCCAAAAACCTATTAATCCAGCTTGAATGAAACCAATTCTTGGGTCACCATCGTACTTATTACCAAGGGCTTCAATAAACTGCTGCAATGCGGTGCTTAAATTCTCATCATTATAGTCGGGTGAAACACTTGTTCCCTCTGGTCCTCCGTTGCTATTATAGGAATAGTCTTTCGTTTCCAACCCAAGATCCAACAAAAACTGCGGAATTCCTGATGGTCTATTTGGATAATCTAGATACACCCTAAAAATAGCCTGATTTCCTCTTGAAGCTATATCATCTATCCTGGATTCCAATGTGCTCCAGTCATATTCATTAAAATTCGTCATAATATCATTCAGAGGTATATAGAAGTACTCCATACTGTATGGCATCTGATTATCTATCTGCCATTCCACTGATTCACTAAAGGGTAGAAATCCTTTTAACGGGTTATCGATTGGCGCTGCTGTGTAATTAAGATTAAAGGTGTTAGAAGGAGTTGCCCAGTCAGGAGCCAAAGTGCTTTCAGAAGCACTCCATAGACTGATAGAATCTATATAAATTTCATTCGTCGGATTTGCCTGTGGATTATAGCCAAATTCAAACCCTTCTACCAAGGATAGATCAAGATTATTCTCACAGCCTTCTGGGCATTGCCATGCTTTTTCCGTAAATTGATCCCAAGCAATACGGATATAGCCAGTAAAATCTGCTGGAACACTCAGCATGCTTTCAAAAGAATTCTCTTCCCATGAAGAGCTGCCGTCCTCTTTCAAGGAAGCCGTAAAAGTTCCTTCTTGTCCAAAAGCTTTTGATTCAGATTTAATATCGAAGTTAAATTCCAACGGTTCATCTGCATCGTTATGTATCCAAAATGAAATGCCAGCAGAATCTGTCCAGTCACTGACAGGAAAATTATGAGATAGTGATACCCAGGAATCTAAAGGCTCATTCGAGGCAATCTTCATTGAATTTGTACCATCATTAGCTTGTTCTTGATTTAAGGACCATTCAGCACCATTCCCTTCTGATGACCAAAGTCCATATGCACTTTTTAATTCATCATCTGAAGTATAGTTTTCAAAGTCGTCAATTGTTGTATTGGTTCCTGAAGACGCTGCAACAACTTTCAGATTTGCTGGTGTGACTGTTAAAGTTATAAGTAAAGCAAAAACTAAGAAATATTGTACTAATTTAGTATTTCGACTCATAATAACCTCCATTTAGTATTGAATAAGATTTATTCTAGCTTCCTAAATACGCTAGATCAGACCTTCTTCATTTAATCGGAAAAATCCGACTCTTAGTATTTTTATCGGTTAGATTTCGAGTTTTATTAGTTCTGCTCTGAATTAATAAAAGCTCCTCTAATTCTTCATTTAATCACCCTCTCCTCTCAAGACATTTAATTTAAAAAAGCCCATCGCAAGTCGTTCTGATGGGCCATTTTTATAAAATATAACTCTGATCTTTGTATCTACAAGTGTTAATTTAATTCGTATTTGTTTTTTCTTTTACTTTATATGTTAAAATTTTCTTATGAATACGCAGGTTGAGTCTTCGTTTATTCTTTTCCTTTAAGGATTCTCTAAATTTACCTTCACTGAAAAAGAGATTTTATCACACAATAGAAAAGGGCTTAATAGAAATGAAAAAAGTTGAAATAATGGATGAATATTTTGATTCTCATCAAGGAAAAATCACTAGTTATGAGATTTGCAGCATTGTAAGGACCGTCTTTGATTTAGATTTGGTAACAAAGCCTATTCTGGGAGAGATGTCGTCTTCAGAGAACAAAGCTAGAATGGCTATAGATTCTAGTCTCGCCCAATATGAAAAAGATGTTTCAGGTGCAGAAATCCGCAAACTGATCAATCAAATTTTTGGTATTAACTTAGATGCGGTGTCCTCTTTAGATGGCTCAAGGATTTCTTTATTTTCAAAAGATCAGTGGATCAATCGACAAGACCGAGACTTATTTGTAGTTCATACCGGGCCAGGGGATGTCGACGTGATGATTTATCCAACAGACTACTTTATTGAACGGACTGGTTTAAAAGAGCTACCAGAAGATTTGAAGCAAGCATTAATTAATCTAGAATTCTACTATGATAACGAAGTCGGGCATTACTACTATGCAGACGCACATAAGAATGCCGTTCCTGATGCCTTTAAAGGACAAACGATTGGTGCGATTTTAAAAGTCATTCGCCAATCCTATCAAAATTTATAAAAATAAAAATCATATAGGAAATCCTATATGATTTTTTTGTTATTCCGATATCGTTTATTTTCCAAAAGAAGATAAAAATTTAACACGATCTCCCATAGGCGGGGTGTTATTATCGACTAAAGCAATCTCAAGTACTGCTGGACCATTCAGATTCGTTAAGCTATCTATCACATTTTGATTGATATCTTCTAAATCTGACACTCTATAGCTCGGTATATTCATAGCTGCGGCCATTGCACTAATATTGATTGGTTCCTGTTCGAAAGATGTATGAGTTCTTTTGAATTGCAGCGCATGTCCGTGATATACCATACCTAATCTCGCATTATTCATTACAACAAACAAAATTGGCAAATTATACTCTTTTGCTGTTGCTATTTCCATTCCGTGCATGAAAAAGCAGCCGTCCCCTGTAATACAGACAACAGGGCGTTCTGGTTCAGCTAATTTTGATCCTATTGCAGCACCGATTCCGCTTCCCATGGCGCCGAAATGTACATTAATATTATATGTATCAGAATCCAA
Organism: Terribacillus saccharophilus; assembly: GCA_900110015.1. GTDB lineage: Bacteria > Bacillota > Bacilli > Bacillales > Amphibacillaceae > Terribacillus > Terribacillus saccharophilus. The sequence continues at coordinate 904,177 of FOCD01000001.1, forward strand.
GACCTTCATATGATGGATTACATAGGACATGAATTCGCCAATATCAATGGTGTACCTAGTTGATGTTGGTACATATTTTTGAATAGATTGAAGGACATTTTTCGTGTTATATTCCTCCATATGTTCTTCTGCCCCATTATTCTTTTCTACAGCCAGCTCCGTGCTTTTGCTTTGTAACCCCAAAGCCTTTAATTCTTCAATTAGATGTAATAAGCTTAAATCTATATCTCCCAATACTGGTATATCAATCTCGTATTTCCTATTAAACACAGAACGGTCAAAGTCCATTTGCACAGAGAAACGATTCCTTAAAAAATTACCGTTATAGTTATTCGTCGCTGTTTCACCTAAGCTGGATCCTACAATTAATAACGCTTGTCCGTCACCTTCATTTATTAGCTTCGAAGCAGCCTCATGCCCGGCAAAACCGAAGACACCTACCAAAAGCGGGTGCTGCTCAGGAATATACCCTTTTGCTTGCGGAGATGTTATAATCGGCCAATTAAGCAATTCTGCCAACTCTATTAACGCCTCAACAGAATTCCGTACTCCTTGCCCTGCAAAGATATAACCGCTTTCCCTTTTTAACAATTCTCTAGCCACAGTCTTAATAGTGTCGTGTTCAGGAACAATTGGCAATCGTTTAGGTGGGTTATGCAGTTCAGTATGATCCACAGCAGCATGTTGAATATCTATCGGGATGGCAATATGTACTGGTCCTGGTACGCCTGAAATAGCAATTTCCGTTGCAATTTCAACTTCTCTTAGTAAATCCTTTGCGTCACTTACGGTTACACTATATTTGGTAACAGATCGAAAGACTGGTTCAACGTCTAATTCTTGAGAAGCATTCAAACCTACTGTATCAACAGGTACAGCACCAGTAATGAATAACACAGGTAAGTGCTCCCGCATAGCATTGGCTGCGCCTGTTACGAGATTGGTGGCACCTGGTCCGCTGCAGCCGATACATACGCTCAGTTGATTAGAATATTTAGCATACGCAGCTGCCATGTAAGATGCCGCACCTTCATGCTTTGTTACGATCGGTGTTAATTCAGGCATATCATAAAGCTCATCAAAAAATGCATTGACAGAACCTGCTGGAATACCAAATATATGCTTAATTCCATTAGCTTGTATATATTCTAAAACAACTCGAGCTGCTTTCATTTTCATTCTCCATCCTATATTCAATTTTTTTATCCTTTTCATAGAAAGTATTTCTTGGCGATATCTTCAGCCAGCATAGGACGGCTGAAAAAATATCCTTGCATCAGAAAACAATCTCGGGCACATAAATATTCCATCTGTTCGTTTGTCTCAACACCTTCAGCAATAACCTCAAGATTTAAATTCTTGGCCAGCATTATTATCGTGTTGGTTATGGCGGCATTATCTTTTATCATATCTTGTACAAAAGATTTATCTATTTTCAATGTTGATATCGGCAGATTTTTCAAATAACCCAATGATGAATAGCCCGTGCCAAAATCATCAATTGCAATATTTATACCTAGTCCTTTTAATTTCTTCATTGTTTCTAAGGTTAAGTCTGTATTTTTAACGATAAGATTTTCTGTAAGTTCTAAATCTAAATACTTTGGAGACAGCCCGACCTTCTTTAAAACATCCTCTACAGTTGAAAAAAGATTACGCTGTTCAAACTGACGAACGGATAAATTCACGCTCATATTAATTAAAGGGAAGCCTTGATCATGCCATTCCTTTAATTGCTTACAAGCCTCTTCCAAAACCCATTCGCCTATTGGGACAATTAACCCAGTTTCTTCAGCAATCGGGATAAATTTATCTGGCGAAATCATACCATGCTCTGAATGGTTCCACCTGAGTAAAGCCTCTACTCCCACGATATTATTCGTCTTACAGTCTATTTGCGGTTGATAATAGATTATGAGCTCTTTCCGCTCTAAAGCTTTATACAAAGCATTTTCCAGCTTTATACTTTCAAATGTTCTGTTATCCATTCCTTCACTGAAGAAATGATAATTATTTCCAGATATATCTTTCGATTTGTACATTGCTGTGTCTGCATTTTTAATTAGGGTTTCAGTCATATCACCGTTATCTGGAAATAAACTAATACCAATACTCGTTTTCATGTAAATTTCATCATCCACTAATTTAAATGGTTCAGAAAAAGAATCAATTACCCGGTTCACAACCTTCAATACTTCTTTTTCATTTTTTATATTGGGCAAATAAATGGTGAATTCATCTCCCCCTTGCCTCGAAACTGTTGCACTTTTTGATACACAAGCACTCAATCTCTTTGCAACATTTCTTAGAAGCAGATCACCAATGCTATGCCCGAGCGTATCATTTACCAGCTTAAACCGATCTAAATCCAAATATAAAACAGCTAATTTTTCTCCATTCGATTGGGCATAGGCAAGACCTTGATTTAGTCTGTCTTTTAAAAGTACTCTATTTGGTAAATCTGTTAAACTATCAAAATAGGCATGATATTTAATTTCTTCCTCCATCTGTTTCCTTTGTGTTATATCTTTGAATGTGACAACTTCTCCTACGATTTCATCTCCTTCTTTTATGGAGGAGATCACGTATTCGACTGGAAAGCTTGAATTATCTTTCCTAAAGAACTTTTCTTCTTTGTTATAATAATTTCGATATTCATCGAACCTAGTTGACGAATGCAGCTTACTTTCTGTTTCGCTGCCATTGAAAATCAAATTAGAAGGTTTCGCTATTAATTCACGTTCTGTTTCATAACCTAACATAGATGCACCAGCTGGATTACAAAAAGTAATGTTCTTATTCAAATCTAAACCGAAAATCCCTTCACCAGCAGAATTGAGTATCAATTCCTTTTCACGGCTCAGCTGCTGCAGCTCGGTTATCACTCGTTCCAGTTCTTTATTTTTCACAGTTATTTCCGAGGTTCTCTCCTCAATAATGACTTCCTGTTTTTCCATATACAAAAGATTGGACAGGGTGGAGGCTGTTATATCCACAATGGATTGTGACAGCTCTATTTGCTCCTCAGAATAATGGAAATCGCCATCTTCAAGATTAACAATTGATATTTGGCCTAATACCTCTCCCATTGAAACCAATGGCAGCATGAATAAACCTTTTATACCAAAATTACGGCAAACATCATGGTTTGGGCGTGAATCTGCATACACATCTGGAATCAATACTGACTTTCTTGTTTTAATGACCTCTTGCATGACTCTATCATTGCTTTGGTCGATTTGTATTATATTATGTGTCATGATCCAATCTTCTTCTGTCCAGTCGGAATCCGTGCTTAACTTCGCTGGTGTTATTTTCTTTTCTGCTAATGGATCCAGCAAATGAACTCCAATATTATAGTTTTCTAAAACTCCTCCTAAATAAGAGAAACAAGTATCAAGGCTTTCTTGCATGGAAGAACACATGGATAAATCACGTGTCACATCAAGCAATCGTTGTTTCTCGGCAATAAGATTCTCTTTATGTGTTAAATTGTTCGCATTTTGAATAGCTACAGCTGCCATATTCACATATGCCTCAACCGTTTGGATTTCAGATTCTGTTAAATTCATCGGGATTCCATAATCAAATAAAAAAACAAGACCGAACAGCTCTTCTTCAAAAGAGATAGGAAGTACAAGTAAAGATTTGATTTGAAACCCTTCAACAGCTCGCGGATCTGGCCGGCTGTCCATTGACGTATCAGGTATATAGATTGCTTTTTTTGTTTCACTTACTTCTTTTGCCAGTAAATCGAATTCCATATCAATGACATGCATATCCAATGTCCAACCATTAATAGTTTCTGGCTTTCCTACGTAACCTCTAAAAGTACCATCTTCTTGCGGCAAATAAATACCAACAGAGTCGCACTGCACAATTTCTTCAGAAATCGCTGTTGTTACTTGCTCCAATACTTCACGTAAATCTAGTTTTGTATTGATCATTTTGGTTATATTTGCAAGTCGAGAATACCTTGTTTGATCCTTTGACATCCCTATATTCTCCATTCTCCTGGTGTTATCAGGTTGCATCGCTATTTGAATACCTTATCAAAGTAAAAACAAACTACATATTTTTACTATATTTTTCATACTTAATCGACATAATCTCTTATATTTCTCATTGTATATTGTTTTATGGAGCTTTAATATACAAATATAGACGAACGATAATAATACACGGAGAAATCAGCTTAGAATGCGCTGCTATCTCATATAAATGTCATAATAAACTCAAAATTCAAGCTGGTCTTTAGTAATAACAATAAGAGAATTTAAGATTTTGCGGATCAAAGGGCAACCTAATGAGATAGAGATAGCCTGTTCGTTTGTTTCCTCCTTTTTTACATTCTACCAAAATTTTCTTGTATAGAAAAACACACCAAAATAATCTTTTAGTGTGTTTTACAGTTTCCTCATTAACATATCTGAGAATCATAGATAGAAATGTATTTATCGTTGCTTCTCTTTACAACTCATTACGCCATTCTAGAAGTTCCTGTTTTTCCTGAGAAGTTATCGTTGCTTCTTTTGTAAGTATATCTACTAGCTCATCAAAATTAGTTAACGTCTCAAATGGAACATCAATAGCGGCAAAGTTATCATCCGCTTTTTTCAGATTGTAGCTGAATATCGCCAATACCTTTGTCACTATTGCCCCTGCTTCCTGCAGTGCTTGTACCGTGTTAATAACAGAGCCACCAGTTGAAATAAGATCTTCAATGACGACGACATGTTTACCTGCAACGTCGGCTCCTTCGATTTGATTGCCTTTTCCGTGTCCTTTTTTGCTGGATCGTACATAAATCATCGGCAGATCTGCTTTATCAGCAAGCCACGCTGCATGCGGGATTCCGCCTGTAGCACATCCTGCGATGATGTCCGTTTCCGGTAATTCAGCGAGTTTCTGCTGAAACTGCCGTGCTATTGCTGTCCGTACTTCTGGGTGACCAAGCGTCAGCCGATTATCGCAGTAAATCGGCGAGTGGATACCAGATGCCCAAACAAAGGATTTAGAGGGATCAATTTGAATCGCATCGATAGAGAGCAATGCTTCTGCAATATTAGTTGTAGTTGTCATAGTTTTTCCACTCCTCGATTACTTGTTCGTATGCTTGTTTTGGGTTGGATGCTGCTGTAACGCTTCTGCCGATTACGAGATAGTCTGCTTGCATTTTCCTAGCACCAGCAGGTGTTGCGATGCGGTGCTGATCATTTTTGTCGGATCCTGCAAGCCGTATTCCTGGGGTGACAGTCAGGAAGTCTGTTCCGCAAGCTTCCTTGATACTAGCGGCCTCATGAGGAGAACAAACTACCCCATCAGCACCTGCTGCTTTGGACAATTCTGCAAGATGCAGAGCATAAGCAGCAAGCTCCATCGGCTGTTTAAGGTCGGTCTGAACCGTGTCTTCATCCATTGATGTCAGCATAGTAACAGCTATCAATTTAGGAACTGTAACTCTTGCTCCTTGCAACAGACCTTCTTTTGCCGCTTCAATCATCTTTGCTCCGCCTAACGCGTGAACATTGAGAATATCTACATCTAGTCCTGCTAGATTACGCATAGCACTTTTGACGGTATTCGGTATGTCATGCAGTTTAAGATCGAGGAATATTGGATGATTATTCTCTTTCAGCTGGTGAATGATGTACGGCCCTTCTCGATAAAAAAGCTCCATTCCGACTTTAACCGGAACCTCAGCAAGACTATGCCGTTCGAGGAAATGCAGCGCTTCTTTCCCGGTAGGGAAATCAAGCGCGAGATAGATTGGCGTCTGCATATTCATGCCCCTTTCCGATTGCGTCCTCGACACTTGTGAAACCATATTTCTGTAAGACATCAGGCAAGTTCTGAATGATTTCAGGACAGACGAATGGATGCTGGAAGTTAGCAGTACCTATTGCTACAGCTGATGCGCCCGCTAAAAGGAATTCCAAAACATCCTCTGCTGTTGTAACGCCTCCCATACCGATGATTGGCAAGTTGGTCATTTGACGTATCTGGTAAACCATACGAATCGCTACCGGTTTTATGGCAGGTCCAGACAATCCGCCTATTTTATTAGCAAGCAATGGTTTTCTTCCCGCTAAATTAAGTTGCATACCTGTTAGTGTATTGATTAAGGACAACCCATCTGCCCCGCCTTCTTCCACTGCACGGGCGATAACCGTAATGTCGGTGACGTTTGGAGAAAGCTTGACATAGACTGGCACTCCACTTACTTCTTTCACCGCTGCTGTAACCATTTTGGCAAGCTCCGGATCGGTACCGAACTGAACACCGCCTTCTTTCACATTCGGACAGGAAATGTTTAGCTCGATTGCTTTTATGACTGGATCTCTGCTGATTTTACGCGCCACTTCCACATACTCTTCCACTGTGCTGCCTGCCACATTGGCAATGATCGGCGTGTCATATCCAGCCAAAAACGGAAGCTCTTTTTCTATGATTTGGTCCACTCCAGGATTTTGTAAGCCAATTGCATTGAGCATACCCGAAGTAGTTTCAGCAACACGCGGAGTCGGATTACCATAACGTGCTGTACCGGTTGCCGCTTTAATCGTAATCGCGCCGAGAAGGTTCAAATCATATAGCTCTGCATATTCCTTACCGAAGCCGAAACATCCGGAAGCTGGTAAAATAGGATTTTTCATCTCCAAGCCTGGAAGATTCACTGCTAAGTTCATGCTAGCACAACCTCCTTCGCCCGGAAGACGGGACCGTCTTTGCATATTTTCTTATAACCGCTTTCGCTGTCAGGTGCTGGTACGACACATGCGAAGCAAGCACCAATACCGCATCCCATTCGCTGTTCAATCGAGATGTAGCCTTCTTCCTCTTCAAGCTGGGTAGAGACAGCTTTGAGCATGCCTGTTGGACCACAAGTAAAAAATTGGTCGAAAGTGAATGCTTCTTTTTTAATAATATCCGTCACAAATCCTTGTTCTCCGGCGCTTCCGTCATCTGTCGCAAGATAAAAGTTTCCAAGTTTACGAAATTCTGCTTCATAGAAAACTTGCTCTTTGTTTTGGAATCCAGCTACCATCGTTACCTGGATGCCTGTTTCCCTTAGCCGCTGTGCCAGATAATAAAGAGGTGGTACGCCGATTCCACCGCCAACCAGCAATGCATGCTCTATTTGAAGTTCATCGACTGGATAACCTTGACCACATGGTCCAAGCGCATCCAGCTGATCTCCCGGCTCTGCTTTGGCCAGTGTGTTTGTACCTTCTCCGAGAAGTTTGAAGATGATCGTGATGGTGGACTCCTGCTTATCTACACCAGCAATACTGATCGGACGGCGGAGCATATGATTACTGCCTTCTCCTACAAGCAAATGGAGGAATTGACCGGGCAGGATGTACTCCTGCGCCATCTTTCCCCTAAAAGTCATTTGCACTGTATCTTTTGCAATTGTCTCTCTGCTGATAATCTCAAGATGTTCATGAATCAAGATGATATACCTCCTGCTACTACAGGTTTGGCAGTGAACGTCATCGATTCAATAATAGTTGCGATCGCTTTAGCCGTATCTAAACTAGTCAGACAAGCAATACCATGCTCGACAGCTTCTCGTCGGATAAGGAAGCCGTCCGATCTAGGCTGTTTGCCAGAAGTTAATGTATTTACCACAAATTGTACATCGCCGTTTTCAATAATTGAGATAACATTCTGTTCAGAAGCACCGACTTTTCCTACTGTTGTAACCGGAAGTCCTGCTTCTTCGACTGCTGCACTCGTTCCTTCGGTTGCGTACAACTGGAAGCCGAGCGCATAGAATAGTTTGGCGATTTCCAATGCTTCTTCTTTATCTTTATCAGCTACAGTGAGTAGAATAGCGCCTTCTTGCGGTAAAGATAGACCAGAAGCAAGTAATCCTTTGTATAGAGCTTTTTCAAGTGTGCGATCATGTCCGATTGCTTCGCCTGTTGATTTCATTTCCGGCCCGAGCAACGTATCGACACTTCGCAGCTTCTCAAAGCTGAATACAGGTACTTTCACGTACACATCCTCTGGTTCCGGTAAAAGTCCGGAAACATAACCCATGTCAGAAAGCTTTTCACCTAAGATTGCACGCGTTGCGATATTTGCCATCGTTACGTGCGTAATTTTGGACAGGAACGGAATCGTACGGCTGGCACGCGGATTCACTTCCAGGACATATGCTTTGTTTTGATGGATAACGAACTGAATATTGATTAAACCTTTTACTCCAAGAGCCTTCGCAATTTGCATTGTCGCATCTATACACTGCTGGCGGCATTCCTCGGTTATCGTCTGTGTCGGATAGACAGCAATGGAATCTCCTGAATGGACACCGGCACGTTCGATATGCTCCATGATGCCTGGGATGATCGTCGTTTCACCATCACTAATGGCATCTACTTCCACCTCGATACCAGTCAAGTATTGGTCAATCAGAACTGGATGATCATGTCTGACATGCACACGTTTCTCCATGTAAGTCTGTAATTCCTCATCATTGTAGACGATTTCCATATTGCTTCCGCCTATCACATAGGAAGGACGTACAAGTACGGGATAACCTATCTTTTCTGCTGTGGCTGCAGCATCCTCTAGTTTTGTGATAGAAGCTCCATCTGGTTTGGCAATCTTCAATTCATCAAGCAGTCTTTCGAATTTATCCCGGTCTTCAGCCGCATCAATTGCCTGCAGAGACGTTCCGAGCACCTTCACACCGCGACGCTCCAACCCTTCTGCAAGGTTGATAGCTGTCTGACCGCCAAATTGTACAATCACACCAAGCGGATTTTCCAGATTGACAACATGCATGACATCTTCCAGCGTAAGCGGCTCGAAATATAGCTTGTCGGACACACTGAAATCCGTCGAAACTGTTTCTGGGTTGCTGTTGATAATGATTGCTTCAAGCCCAGCCTCCCGGATTGCTAGTACACTGTGGACAGTTGCATAGTCGAATTCGATTCCCTGTCCGATTCGGATCGGGCCGGAACCGAGTACGATCACTTTTTCTTTATCGGAAGCGGCAGATTCATTTTCTTCTTCATAAGTGCTGTAGAAATAAGGTGTTTGCGATTCGAATTCCGCTGCGCAAGTATCCACCATTTTATATACAGGTTGCAGGTCGTTTTCAATACGGAACTCGTATACTTTGTCCTCGGTTGTATTCCACCAGTGAGCTATTTCCCGGTCTGAGAATCCTTTTTGTTTTACTTCCTTTAATAATTCCAGTTCCCATGGCTGTTCTTGTAACGCTGTCTCCATTTCAATCAGCGTTTCAATTTTCCAAAGGAAGAAGCGGTCAATTTTAGTTAGTTCGTGTAGCTGTTCAATTGTGTATCTGCGGCGAAAAGCCTCAGCTAGGACAAACAGTCGTTCATCATCAGCTTTGATAAGCCGATGTTCCATCTCCTCATCGCTCATGGATTCAAGATTGATAGATGCAAGACCGTTTGCTTTGTTATCAAGGGAACGGACACCTTTCAGTAAAGCTTCTTCCACGTTACGGCCAATCGCCATTACTTCTCCAGTAGCTTTCATTTGTGTTCCTAGTTTGCGGTTGCCGCTGACGAATTTATCAAATGGGAAACGTGGCAGCTTGGCGACAACATAGTCTAGTGCTGGCTCAAAGTAAGCGTACGTTGTTCCTGTCACTGGATTCTTAATTTCATCCAATGTTAATCCTACAGCAATTTTAGCTGCCATCTTGGCGATCGGATAACCCGTTGCCTTGGAAGCAAGTGCGCTTGAGCGGCTAACACGAGGGTTTACCTCGATGATGTAATAGTTAAAGCTGTGCGGATCCAGTGCCAGCTGTACATTACAGCCTCCTTCAATCTGCAGCGCCTTGATGATTTTTATCGAAGCATTTCGCAGCAGCTGGTATTCGCGGTCGCTCAGTGTCTGAGAAGGTGCGACGACAATGCTGTCCCCTGTATGAATGCCGACTGGATCGACGTTTTCCATATTACAGACAACGATAGCCTGATCATTTTTATCTCGCATTACTTCATATTCGATTTCTTTGAATCCGGCAATATTTCGTTCAATTAGACATTGTGTTACTGGGGAGAGCGCTAATCCATTTTTTGTGATCTGTTTCAATTCTTCTAAGTCGTAGCACATTCCTCCGCCTGTTCCACCCAGTGTATAAGCCGGACGTACTATAAGAGGGAAGCCTATTTTTTCTGAAAAGGCTACGGCACCTTCTACTGTAGTAACAATCTCGCTCTCAGGAACTGGTTCTCCAAGACGATTCATCAAATCGCGGAATTGCTCTCGGTCCTCTGCCTGCTGGATTGCTTCAAGGGAAGTACCAAGCAGTTCAACACCGAATTCTTTCAAGATACCTGAGTTATCAAGTGCAACAGCCAAGTTCAAACCTGTCTGTCCGCCAAGTGTTGGCAGCAATGCATCCGGCTGTTCTTTACGGATAATCTTACTTAGGAATTCCACCGTCAGGGGCTCCATGTAAACAGTATCCGCAACAGTGTGATCCGTCATGATGGTAGCAGGGTTGGAGTTAGCGAGAATAACCGTATATCCTTCTTCGCGCAGTGCCTGGCATGCTTGTGTACCGGAATAGTCGAATTCCGCTGCTTGCCCGATTACGATCGGTCCGGAACCAATGACAAGTATTTTCTGGATATCAGTGCGTTTAGGCATAAGTAGCTTCCTCCTTGGATGTTTGTTTGATTTGTGCTGTCATAGTAAGGAAGTTATCAAATAGATGGCGAGTATCCTCAGGACCAGGTGCTGCTTCCGGATGATATTGCACACACATGACCGGATAATTCCGGTGTTTAAGACCTTCTACTGTTCCGTCATTCAACGCGACTTGCGTCAAAATGAGATCCGTCGCAGCTAGGGATTCCTTTGTAACTGTATAGCCATGATTTTGTGAGGTGAGGTATGTTTTTCCTGTCTCCAAGTCTTTGACAGGATGGTTGGAGCCCCGATGCCCGAACTTCAGTTTTTCTGTATTAGCACCAGCTGCCAATGCAATTAGCTGGTGACCGAGACAGATACCGAATATAGGTACTTGGCCTATTAGCTCACGAATAGTTTGTATGGCGGGTTCCACGTCTTTCGGATCACCAGGTCCATTCGTCAGCATAATACCATCAGGGTTTAAATGGAGGATTTGTTCGGCTGTGTAATGCCAAGGTACAACTGTGATATGACAGTCGCGGGCCGCCAATTCTCGAAGAATGCCGTGCTTCATGCCAAAATCCATAACTACGATGCGTTTGCCGCGTCCTGGTACGACATAAGGTTTAGCTGTACTCATACGTTGTACTTGATCGTTTGAAAGTGTGATTGATTCCCAAGTAGCATGTTTTTCAAGTGTCTCGACTGCTTCTGTCAATCTAGCTTTCATTGCGCCTTGTTTGCGGATGATTTTTGTCAGTTTACGAGTATCAATTCCTGCGATGCCGGGTATCTGATGAAACTTGAGAAAAGCATCAATCGTGTGCTGTTTCCGGAAGTTAGAAGGTGCTGCAGCTGCTTCTTTCACAACCAGTGCCTGAATGGATGGCTGTATGCTTTCGAAGTCATCGCTGTTGATACCATAGTTGCCGATCAATGGATACGTCAGTGTAACGATCTGACCGCAGTAGGAAGGGTCGGATATAATCTCTTGATAACCTGTCATTCCTGTGTTGAAGACGATCTCTCCAGTTGTTGCGCTATCGCTGCCAAACGCTGTGCCAGTAAATACTGTACCGTCTTCTAGGATAAGTTGTCGTTTTTTCATTTTACCGCTTCCTTTCTGTAGACGATTTCTCCGCCAAAGATTGTCATCGTCGGCTCTCCTTTGTAGCGCCAGCCGATAAATGGTGTGTTTGTTCCTTTTGATTGGAATTGATCCGGATCTACTTCCCCTTTAGCTTCAAGGTTCAATACAGCTAAGTCTGCTGCTGCACCGATTTCGAAGCGGCCATACGGAAGACTGAATGCCTGTGATGGCTTGATCGTAAGCCAATCAAGCAGCTGATTGAGCGTAAAGATATCTGTCTCAACAAAGTGTGTGTAAAGTAGGCTGAAAGCAGTTTCTGACCCAACGATACCGAATGATGCATCCAGCATGCTGACGTTCTTCTCTTCTGCTGTATGCGGTGCATGATCTGTCGCGATCATATCAATCGTTCCATCAAGCAGTCCCTCGATCAGTGCCTGACGATCAGCGTCAGATCTGAGCGGCGGATTCATCTTGAAGTTTCCATCGTCTGTTTTGATATCTTCATCGATCAGAAGCAAGTGATGCGGTGTCACTTCGGCAGTCACACGTATACCAGCGCGTTTTGCATCTCGAATTACCCGGACTGATTCTTTTGTACTCACATGGCAGATATGATAATGACAGCCAGCAGCTTCAGCCAGCAAAATATCACGGGCTATATGTACAGACTCGGAAACACTATTGATACCCGGCAGACCAAGTCTCTCGCTAGCTGTACCTTCGTGCATGACTCCTCCTGGAACGAGACTGTCGTCTTCGCAGTGTGCTACAACAGGAATTCCGAGCCTTGCAGCGCGCTGCATCGTCTCCAGCATCATTCCAGCTGACTGGATGCCAAGGCCATCATCGGTAAAGGCAAAAGCTTCTTGCATGTTTTCCATGTCTACTATCTCTCGGCCTAATTGCTGTTTCGTGATAGCAGCATACTGCAGGACGCGAATTACGCCGCTTTCTTCGTTGCGAGCCATGATGGATTGCAGCGTTTCTGGGCAGTCTGGTGCAGGTCTGAGGTTAGGCATAGCAGCTACTGTCGTAAACCCACCTCTGGCAGCTGCTTTTGTACCTGTTTCAATCGTTTCCTTTTTTTCTGCTCCTGGTTCACGCAAATGTACGTGAACGTCCACAAAACCTGCCGTTACAAGCTGACCTTCCAAATCTTCTACATAATCTTCTGCTGTAATATGGATTTGATTAGCAATATCAGAGATGATTCCATCCTCGATTTTCACCATTACTTCTTCCAGTTTCTGATCAGCTGTTAACTGCTTCGCGTTTGTTAAGATTGTAGCCATGCTTGATTCCCCATCCTTCCAATAGTGTAATGATAACTGCCATTCGTGCCGCTACGCCGTTTTCCATCTGGCGGAAGATTCTAGAGCGTGGTGCTTCAACGAGACTGTCGTCGATTTCAATGCCTCGATTGACTGGTGCAGGATGCATAATGATCGCATGCTGCTGCATCCTTTTTTCTCTTTCTACAGTCAGTCCGTATTGTTCCAGATAATCAGCAGACCCGCCTTTTGTTTCGTGGCGTTCAAACTGGATACGAAGAAGCATCATGACGTCACATTGCTCTACTGCCTCATCCATACTCAATACCGGGATACCAAGTGTTTCATCCATCCATTCCGACTTGCCAGCTGCAAAGACGTGCGCCCCCAATTTGCGCAGTGCCATTGCATTACTTCTAGCAACCCGACTGTGACGAATATCACCGGCAATCACGATTTTCAAGTCCTTGAATTGTCCATACTCCTGGTATATCGTCATTAAATCAAGCAAGCATTGTGTCGGGTGCTCCCCTTTTCCGTCACCGGCATTAATGACCGGTATATCCAGCTTTTCAGCAAGCATATCTGCTGTCTGTTCCTCTGGATGACGGATGATAATGACAGAAGCGCCGATCGATTGAAGGGTCTTCGCGGTGTCGTAGACGGTCTCTCCTTTGGTCACGCTGGATGCCTCTGCGGCAAAGTCCAGCACTTCCAGGCCGAGTTTCCGTTCTGCTACGGTAAAGCTCATCTTCGTCCGTGTGCTCGGCTCGAAGAATAGATTGGCTGCGAACAGCTGCTCCCTGTATCCTGATACCCCCTGTACCTGTATGTCTGTAGCGAGCTGTACGAGCTGTAGCAGTTCTCCTGCAGTAAGATGCTTCATCGATACGAAATGCTTCATGTCCTTCTCCTCCTTATTTGGATGCTGCTTGTTTCTGATCCTCGACTGTGAACAGACTGCCATTTCCAAGACCGGATTCTTTGCCCGGCAATACAAGGTTCAAGACGACACCAACTAGTGCTGCTAATGCCATGCTGTTAATTTCTAAGTCTAGATCGGCAATCTGGAAGCGAAGGAAAGCTCCGCCGATTCCGATGACCAAGATAATCGAGCTGATGATTAAGTTACGTTTGTCCCCTAAATCCAGCTGACTGTCAATCATTGTCCGCAAGCCGCTAGCAGCGATAATTCCAAAGAGCATGATACTCACGCCGCCCATGACGGCAGATGGTACTGAGCTAATCAAAGCTGTGATCAAGCCCGTGAAGCCGAACAGGATAGCAAGTACTGCTGTACCACCGATGACGAAGACACTGAACACTCTCGTGATCGCCAGCACCCCGATGTTTTCGCCGTAAGTTGTGTTCGGTGGCCCGCCAAGCAAGGATGCGATTATCGTCGCTACTCCGTCACCTGTTAGTGAAGAATGTAAACCTGGCTTGACGAGCATGTTCTGATCGACAATCTTAGATAATGCCAGCTGGTGTCCGATATGTTCGGATACCGTTACAACTGCTATTGGCACCATGGTGAAGAAGAGCTGCCAGCTGAATACATCGGCGACGTTATAATCGACAAACGGTATGGTAAAGTTCGGTACAGTGAAGATTCCGCTAAAGAAAGCACCGATGCTATCCGCTGTAACAATCTGGTTCCAAGCCGCCTGTACACCGCTTGTGTCAACGATTCCTTGCGTGAGGGCGAAGACGTACCCACCGATGATTCCGATTAGGACCGGAATCAATCCAAGGAACCCTTTCAGGAAGATTGAAGCTAATACTGTTATTGCTAACGTAACTAGTGCGATTGTAAAGTATTTTGTGCTGTATTCCCCTGTATCAGGTGCATTCATTGCCATATCCACCGCAGTAGGTGCCAATGCCAGACCGATAACGATGATGACTGGTCCAACAACAATCGGCGGTAACAGTTTGATGATACTTTTCATTCCACCGAGACGGATTGCGAGTGCAACTACACCATAAGCAAGACCTGCGAAAAAGCTACCGATCATGGCACCGCCGATTCCAGCAGCTTCAATCGATTGCGTTATCGGATAGATAAAGGCAAAACTCGAGCCTAGATAAGCTGGCACTGACCCTTTTGTGATCAAGATGAATGCGAGTGTGCCGACGCCGCTTGATACAAGTGCTACAGCCGGATCAAGTCCGGTTAGCGCCGGCACCAGGATCGTGGCACCGAACATCGCGAATAAATGCTGTAAGCTGAATATGATCCATTGATTCCATTTTGGTATGTCGTGTATGTTTAGTGCTGGCTTCATCAGTTTCTCTCCTCTTTTTCCCCTATAAAAAAAGCCTCTTCGCGATTATGGTCGCAAAGAGGCACACGTCTGCCACTTCCGTGACGACGTAGCTTGCGACCTTGTAAGCCTCTCTGGACTTCCATTAAAGGTCCTTATTCATTTTCGTAAATATCCACGCTCTCGTAATCATCTGTCTCTTCTAACTCGACGACGATGACTTCCGATTGAGATGTCGGAATGTTCTTCCCGATATAATCGGCCCGAATCGGTAGTTCCCGATGGCCTCGGTCGATTAAAACTGCTAATTGGATCTGCGCTGGACGTCCCGCGTCCATGATCGCATCCATTGCAGCTCTAACCGTTCTTCCTGTGTATAATACATCATCAATCAAGATGACATTCTTATTCGTTAAATCCGTTCCAAGCTTTACTGGCTGCACCATCGGCTCCTGATTGTCAGAAGCATGTGCCAAATCGTCACGGTATAACGTGATATCCACTTCTTCAAGCGGTACAGTCACTTGTTCAATTCCTTCTATCTTCTGCTGCAGGCGTTTCGCGATGGGAACACCTCTAGTCTGGATACCGACAAGCACCAAGTCTTCAGGTCCTTTATTGCGCTCTAAGATCTCATGTGCAATTCTCGTAAGTGCACGTCCAATCGCAGCCTGATTCAACAGGGTTGCTTTCTTATTCATTTTCTTCCCACCTTCCCTTGAAGCTATGAAAAAACCCCTTATCACCATGAGGCAATAAGGGGCTTGGATACATACGTATCCCGTTCATCTCCGCTTCCTTATCAGCCTCTCTGGACTGTCTTAAAGGTTCTTATTCAACTTCATTCAGTATCGCATGTCACGGAACTACTGTCAAGCATTGAACTTCAACTTGTCCAATTCCTCTTGGAACACAGCCGGAACAGGTGCTTCGAAATGCATCCATTCGCCTGTGATTGGATGGTTGAAGCCAAGAACAGCAGCATGAAGCGCTTGACCATCGATATCCAACGTTCTGCGCGGACCGTATTTCGGATCTCCAGCAAGCGGATAGCCGATATATTGCATATGCACACGAATCTGGTGTGTCCTGCCTGTCTCTAGTTTACATTCTAGATACGTGAATTCTTCGAAGCGCTCCAGCACTTCGAAATGTGTCACAGCAGGCTTTCCGTTTTCAACGACTGCCATTTTCTGACGGTCATTCTTGTCACGTCCAATTGGTGCTTCAATTGTACCAAACTCGTGGTCAATCACACCATGGACAATTGCACGATATTTTCGTTCAATGTCATGTTCTTTCAGCATATCTGTCAATTTTTGATGCGCTTTATCATGCTTAGCGACTACTAAAAGGCCGCTTGTATCCTTGTCAATACGATGCACGATCCCAGGACGCATTGTTCCGTTGATACCAGAAAGATCTTTCAGATGGTAAAGCAGAGCGTGAACCATCGTACCAGACTGATGACCGTTGGATGGATGTACTACCATACCGCGCGGCTTGTTCACAACTGCAATATCCGCATCTTCATAGATAATCTCAAGCGGAATATTCTCCGCTTCAATTTTCATTTCCTCAGGTTCCGGAATCGACCACTCGATTACGTCTCCCTCTTGCATAGTATACTTATTCTTAACCTTGGTGCCGTTCACAGTAACAAGATCTTCTTTGATCCAGCTCTGCGCCTGACTCCGGGAGACATCCTCCTGGATATCAGATAACAGCTTATCTATGCGCAAGCCCGCTTGCTCGGCTGCGACTGTATGTTCCAACTTACTCATGCTTCTTTTCTTCCTTTCTTTCGCTCATCAAGCAGCATTGCAATAATGATGAGGATTACACCTACAACCAGACAAGAATCTGCCACGTTGAAGATTGGATAATGATAGTCACCGAATCGTGTATCAACGAAATCGACGACTTCCTTACGAAACAGACGATCGATGAAGTTACCGATAGCTCCGCCTAGTACAAGCGAAAGTCCAATGCCCGTCAATTTGCTTTCCTTACTATATTTCACAATAAAATAGCTGACTATGACAATAACTATCGCTGTTACAAGATAGAAGAACCAAAAATGACCTTCTAAAATCCCCCAAGCCGCTCCTCGATTACGATGAGAAGACAGGTACAGGAAATTTTCGATGACCGGAATTGACTCTCCTTCTGTCATATTTTTCACTACAGCCAATTTCGTTAGCTGATCAATGATGATCAGAATAATCGCGATGACAAAATACATGGACTCCATTTCCTCCGTTCAATACAATCTATCTTGCATTTTACCATAGATACGATGAAAAAGATTGTCCAGATAAAAAGAAAAGCTCCGCCTAAAAGCGAAGCTTTCTCTTCTTACGCGTGATAGTGTGCTTCCACGATGCTTGCACAGCGTGAACATAGTTCAGGATGCTTCTCATCCTGTCCAACAGTGTCGGAAGCAACCCAGCAGCGTTCGCATCGGTCAGCCGGATGTTTTTCCACACGGACAGCCACATGCTCATAATCAGCAGCATCAGCATCTGAATCCACCACATTAGCTTCAGATACGATAAGCAATTGATGCAAATTATCAATTCCTTGAAGCAGCTGTTTTGTTTCATCATCTTTGGCAACGATCGTTAGTTTGGATTCTAATGATTTACCGATGACTTTCTCACTGCGAGCAATTTCCAATGCTTTCAAAACATCATCGCGTACTTTGATGAAATGATCCCATTTTGTCAACAGTTCATCATGATCTGCAATTTCTACAGCTTCTGGGAAGTCTGACAGTTGAATGCTCTCTGCTTTCTCACCAGGGATGTAACTCCATGCTTCCTCAGTTGTATGAGCAAGAATAGGTGCTAGCATTTGCAGAAGCGATTTTACAATTTCGTAATACGCAGTCTGAATGCTGCGGCGTGCTGGATGATCAGCAGCCTCGATATAAAGGATATCTTTACCGAAATCAAGGTAGAACGCACTAAGTTCTACTGAACAGAAGCTTAGGATTGCAGAATATACATCAGCAAATTCGTATTTGTCATAGCTCGCGCGAACGTGCTTAGTCAAATCAGAAAGCTTCGCAAGCATATAGCGATCTACTTCCACCATGTCAGCATGCGCTACGCTATCCTTAGCAGGATCGAAATCATGCAAGTTGGCGAGTAAGAAACGGAATGTATTCCGGATTTTACGGTAGCCTTCGGATGTCTGTTTGATGATCTCATCAGAGATACGAACATCAGATTGATAATCAACTGAAGCAACCCATAGACGAAGGATATCTGCACCATACTGCTTCATGATTTTCGCCGGTACAACGATGTTGCCAAGCGATTTACTCATTTTCTTACCTTTACCGTCCAATGCGAATCCGTGGCTAAGAACTGCTTTGTACGGTGCTTTACCTGTTACAGCAACAGCAGTAGTCAAGGAAGAGTTGAACCATCCGCGATATTGGTCAGAACCTTCAAGGTATAAATCTGCCGGACGCTGCAATTCCGGACGGTTTACTAACACACCTTGGTGAGAAGAACCAGAATCGAACCATACGTCCATGATATCTGTTTCTTTCGTGAAGATGCCGTTCGGGCTATGCTCGGAAGTAAAGCCTTCTGGTAATAGATCTTTCGCTTCTCTTTCGAACCAGATATTTGAGCCGTGCTCAAGGAACAGGTCGGAAACATGCTGGATTGTTTCTTGCGTGATGATTGGCTCTCCATTTTCCCCGTAGAATACAGGAATCGGAACACCCCACGCACGCTGACGGGAAATACACCAGTCCTCGCGATCACGGAACATGTTATAAAGGCGTGTTTCGCCCCATTTCGGGAACCATTCCACTTCTTTGATCTGTTCAATGATTTGTTCGCGGAATGCTTTGATGGAAGCGAACCATTGAGCAGTTGCACGATAGATAACTGGTTTCTTCGTACGCCAGTCATGCGGGTAAGAATGCGTGAAGAACTCAAGTTTCAGTAATGCGCCTTTTTCTTCAAGCAGTTCTGTGATCTCTTTGTTTGCCGTATCATAGAATACACCTTCAAAACCAGGAGCTTCATTTGTGAATACACCTTTGTCATCTAATGGGCTGATAATAGGCAGCTTATATTTCTGACTGGCGAAGAAATCTTCCTCACCGTGTCCAGGTGCTGTGTGTACACAACCTGTACCGCTGTCAGTCGTAACATGTTCGCCAAGAATGATCAACGATTCACGGTCATAGAAAGGATGCTGTGTTGTAACATACTCCGCTTCTTTTCCTTTGAATGTTTTCAGTACTTCAGGACTGCTCCATTCAAGTGTTTCGGTAACGTTGCTAAGCAAGTCTTCTGCCACAACATATTTTTCTTCGCCAACTTTTGCTACAACATACGTCACTTCTGGATGAAGAGAGATCGCGACGTTAGCAGGCAATGTCCATGGAGTTGTTGTCCAGATGATGAATTTCTCGTCACCTTGGAACAAGTTTTTCCCGTCTTTTACTTGGAACGCTACATAAATCGATGCAGAGCGTTTGTCTTGGTACTCGATTTCCGCTTCTGCCAAAGCAGATTCAGAAGATGGAGACCAGTATACTGGCTTCATACCTTTGTAGATATAGCCTCGCTCTGCCATTTCACCGAAGACCTTGATTTGTGCCGCTTCATAATCCTTCGTCAATGTGATATAAGGATTATCCCAATCACCGCGAACACCTAACTGTTTGAACTGTGTGCGCTGGTTATTGATTTGCTGCATGGCATATTCCGCACAAAGACGGCGGAATTCTGCAACAGTCATTTTCTTGCGGTCAACCTTCTTCTTCGTAAGTGCTTGTTCAATCGGTAGTCCGTGTGTATCCCAGCCTGGAACATATGGTGCATGAAAGCCGGACATTGATTTATAGCGAACGATAAAGTCCTTCAATACTTTGTTAAGCGCATGACCCATATGAAGGTCACCATTAGCATATGGAGGTCCATCATGCAAGACGAAGAGCGGACGTCCTTCCGTTCTTTCCTGCACTTTTTTGTAAATGTTTTGTTCTTCCCATTCCTGCTGCATTTTTGGTTCTTTGTTCGGCAGGTTGCCGCGCATCGGGAAAGCCGTTTCCGGCATCAGCAATGTTTCTTTGTAATCCAATGTGATTTCCTCCTTATGATGACCGATAATTTTGGGCAAAAAAACGAGTCTCTCATCATCCCAGAAGGGACGAGAGAGACTCGCGGTACCACCCTTATAGACAGACTAGTATCATCTATCCACTCGAATTCGTAACGTGAATGAGACGTCCATTTCTACTGCTTGCGGTTCGAATGGAAACTAGCGGGTGATGTTCGAAAGAAATACCGTACCAGGCTCTCACCTTCCCTGGCTCGCTTTGAAAGCGGTATGGACTTCCTACTGTCCCGATCACAGTCTTTATATCATGGTCATGTTGTTTGCTAATAATAGTAAAATTATATGTAAGTTTGCGAAAAACGTCAAGCGGACTTTATTCCGCCGTCTCTTCTTCAGGTTCGTAAGCAACTTCTGTTGCGAACAATCCATCCCAATCATCCGTTTCAATCATCTCAAGCTGTGCTTCTACAAGCATCTTCAAACGAGTACGGAAGACTTTAGCCTGTTTTTTCAAATCCTCTACTTCCAAAGCAATCTGACGGGACTTTGTAAGGGATTCATTGATGATACGGTCTGCATTCTTTTCTGCTTCTTTAATGATCAGCTTGGACTCTTTCATTGCATTGCCTTTTACTTCTTCAGCAGTCTCCTGCGCCACAAGGATCGACTTATTTAGTGTCGTTTCAATATTATTGAAATGACCAAGTCGTTCTTCGAGCTGCTGCATGCGCTCTTCCAAATCCTTCTTCTCACGGATGATGATCTCATAATCCTTGATCACTCTATCGAGGAAGTCGTTTACATCATCTTCATCATAACCGCGGAATCCGCGGGCGAACTCCTTATTGTGAATATCCAAAGGTGTTAATGGCACGACGGCCACCTCCTGTTAAAGAATCTATAATAGCTGTTATTCGACAAAGATAGCATAAAATAACCGTTACGGCTACTTTAATTTTTCCAATGTAATGCGCTGCTTGTCCTTCTTCGTTGTACCCTTCACTTCTGCAAGCTTGCCTCTGCCCATGCCTCGCAAGGATAGGAGATCTCCTTCAGCCAGCTGAAAGCTGACATCCTCGACCGTCTTGAAATTAACTTTAACAAGACCTTTTTGAATACGCTCAGCTGCCTGCTGGCGTGACATACGATAGAGCTCCTTTATGATAGCATCCAGCCTAAGAGAGGAAACGGTTGTTTCGCTCGTAACCCATTCCACCTCTTCAGGCCTGAACCGATTCAGATCCACTGATTCCCATGTTACCTTGGCTCTTTTGACCTCAACTAAATTTGCACGTATGTAGGTAGTTATATCTGATGTAGTGAAAAGTTGTATTACGCCTTCACCCACACTGATATCGCCCAATTTTTTACGATCAATTCCTAGGGAAAGGAAAGACCCCATTACATCTCGGTGTTCAAGAGTGACAAACTTATCGGGATAAGTAGCCTCAAGCAGCTCGATACTAAAATCCCCAGGTGTAATTGAATCATATAGCGGTGCGATGATTCCCCGTTTTCTTTCTGCTTTCTCCGTTCCGCCTGACAAAGACCACTGCAGTTCCGTTTGGCCGCCTAACAGCTGCCTGAAAATAAGCTGTTCCCGGGGATCCAGGAAATCGGTCACCCGGGGCTGGTATTGACGTTCAACTTGTTCCATCCAGGAAAGGATCTGATCAATAAAAGGGCGTTCCTCTTCCCGGTAATGCTGATAGATGCTCACGTTACTATATACTCCTTATCAATAGAAAATCGCCGCATAAATTGTATACAATCCACTCTCCGCTAATCGTAAAACAATAATTCCAACAATTGGAGAAAGATCTATCATTCCTAGTGGCGGGATAAACCGTCGAAATACATCCAAATATGGTTCACAGATCCTGCCTAAAATTTCGCCGAAAGCCGACTGCCTGGCTCCTGGGAACCATGACATGAGAATATAGATAATTAGCGCAAAGGAATATACTGTGAAAACTGTACTAATTACGTACCAAAGCATTTGCTTCTACCACCTCTTATTATAGTCATCCTGCTCCTCTATCATATCGGATATGCTACCGGCAAGTTCAATATTGTCCGGAGCACACAGGAAGGTTTGACTGCCCAGCTTCTGGATATCTCCATTGAGGGCGTAGACTGTACCGCTAAGAAAATCGACAATCCGTTTTGCCTGATGATGGTCAACACGCTGCAAATTGAGCACGACCGCTCTCCTGTTCACAACATGATCGGCGATTTCTTGCGCTTCGTTATATGTCCTCGGCTCACAAAGAACTACTTTAGAGGACGATTGTACACTTTTCAGGCTGACAACGTTCTGATTTTGATTACGCTCTCGCCCGTTCTGTGGATACGGCTCGATTTCCTCTTGTTCGTTTTGCTGTTCTTCAACGTATTCATATTCTTCATCATCTACAGTAAAGAAATTTCTCATCTTATTTTTGAAACTCATTTTCTTCACCTCGCTCATTTATATGGACCTACAAGAGCAGAACCGACCCGGATATGAGTCGCTCCTTCTTCTATCGCGATTGTGTAATCATTACTCATTCCCATGGATAAGTATGTACAAGGTGCATGCAGCATATCTGCAGCTCTTACTTCATCTCGAAGCTGCCTCAAACCGCTGAACACACTGCGAAGTACATCTTCCTTCTCTGTATTCGGTGCCATTGTCATCAAACCGACAACCTCAATTGCCGGAAACTCTGCAAGCTGCTGGATAAAACCTAGCGTTTCTTCAGGTGACACACCTGATTTGGTAGCTTCTCCGCTCACATTGATTTGGACAAAGCATTTAATTTTCTTTTCTGCCCGTTTTTGAATTTCCTTCGCAAGTGACAATCTGTCTAATGCATGCAGATAGTCCACCTGATTGATGACATCTTTTACTTTTCTTGTTTGCAGACTGCCGATGAAATGCCATACAGCTTTTTCTCCGATAGCTGCCTGCTTCTCAAGAAAACCCTCGATCCGATTCTCGCCCAAATCGACAATACCAGCATCGACAGCTTCTTCTGTTCGTTCAATTGTAACATATTTCGTAACGGCAAGGAGTGTTATATCCTCGGAATTTCGTCCGGTTTTAGCGGCTGCTATGTTAATTTCCTGCTGGATCTGTTTCAAATTCTCTTGTACTGTATTCATGCCTGCTCCTCTTTCATCCCGATAAAACCGATCATCCTTCCGGTTTTTCCTTGATCTTCCCGATGTGAATAAAACTCTGGGGAATCGTATGTACAGTATGCTGCTGTAAGTATGTTATCATCTTGAATGCCTGCTTGCAGCAAATACAACCGATTAAGCATCTGCAAATCAAGATAGTATCGATCAGATCCGCTTGGCAACAGTACCTTAGCCCGGAACTCCTCCGGTATCTGCTGTACAATAAAATCGTCCACTTCATATCTGTTTTTCGATATACATGGTCCGATCATCGCTTGTATACTTTCTCTGTCTGCTCCATTTGTACAAAGAGCCTCAACCATTTTCCCCGCCATATCAGCAACAGTTCCACGCCAGCCAGCGTGTGCCATTCCAATCCAGTCACTTGTGCTATCGAAAAAATAAAGAGGCACGCAGTCAGCAAAGAAAGCAGCTAGAAGCATACCTTTTTCATTGGTGATAAGGCCATCCACGGATGGGAGACTATCAGTTAATTCCCTACTTCCGCGACCAGCTTCCCTTTTGGTGGCGACTGCAATTTCTGTCCCATGGACTTGTTCTCCTAATACCCATGTATCCAGAGGAAACTGAATAGCTTCGGCAAGAAGCTGACGGTTATGGACAACATCTTCTGGCTCATCGCCGACATGAAGTCCCATATTCAGACTATCAAAAGGTGCTTTGCTCACACCATTGTATTTTGTTGTAATGCCACTTACGATGTTAGCAGGAACTGACCATCCGCCAAGCTCCATATACATCCCCTTCAAGTTGGAAGCTGTTTCTTTCATATGGTACTCACTCCTCTGATTGCTTTTATAGTACCATATTTCAGCTGTATTCTGTACAAGATTACTTGCCCGCCACCTCCGTAACAGGTGCTTGCTCAGGACTTTTGATCAAGATAACATCTGTTCCAATCGTGATGATCTGATTCCATGGAACGACTAATTCTTCTTCCTTTCCGAACAGCCCCATCATCTTCCCGCGAAGTGTCACAATAATTGCTGATATATGACCATTTTGCTCATTGATCTCCAAATCAGACACATTCCCTACTTTTTTCCCATTCTCCATCAGAACAATATCCTTCATTTGCAATTCGGTTAGTGTCATCATTTCTTGGCCCCTTTTCTTTTTTCTTTTAGTCTATGCGGCCAAGCTTAAGATTTAGCATATAAATATAAAAGAGATTTCTTGCCAAACAAAAATCCGAACAGTGCAAATTTCTCAATGAATTTGCGCTGTTCGGACCTTATTCGGATTACGAGTATTACTTAACTTGTTATTTCTTAGCTTCACTCGAACATTTGTTTATTCATCTCTTCGATTGCTGCTTTTTCCAAACGCGATACTTGTGCTTGAGATATACCGATTTCATCGGCGACTTCCATCTGTGTCTTGCCTTGGAAGAAACGCTTA
The DNA here is from genome assembly GCA_900110015.1 of Terribacillus saccharophilus. GTDB lineage: Bacteria > Bacillota > Bacilli > Bacillales > Amphibacillaceae > Terribacillus > Terribacillus saccharophilus. Next base: position 929,121 of record FOCD01000001.1, read on the forward strand.
TTCAGAATCATTTTCTCTCTTTCATTCAAACGATGCATTCCCTCTTTTAACGAGAGGTTATCCAGCCAGTTAGCATCATTTTCCGACTCGCTGCGAAGCTGATCTAAAACGAATATCGGGTCACCGCCATCGTTATAGATCGGCTCGAACAAGGAAACCGGATCTTGGATGGCATCCATTGCAAATGTTATATCAGAAGGTTGTACGCCAAGCTCGGCAGCAATTTCTGCTGTTGTTGGATCTTTAGAAGTTTTCGCAATCAGCTGCTCTCGTACTTGCAAAGCTTTGTATGCTGTATCACGCAAGGAACGTGACACACGAATCGGATTGTTGTCTCTTAAGTAGCGGCGGATTTCTCCAATGATCATTGGCACTGCGTATGTAGAAAAACGCACATTATGCTTCAAATCGAAATTATCAATGGATTTCATTAGTCCAATACAGCCTACTTGAAAAAGATCGTCGACATATTCACCTCGGTTATTGAAACGCTGAATAACACTGAGCACGAGGCGGAGATTTCCATTGACGAGTTCTTCACGGGCATAAATGTCGTCTTCTTGCTGCATGCGGATGAAAAGCTTTTTCATTTCCTCATTTTTGAGTACTGGCAGTTTTGAAGTATCTACTCCACATATTTCCACTTTCTGTCTCGACATGTTACTTGACCTCCCGAATGAAGATACGATGCAAGCACAGTATCTCCCCGCGGGAATTTTTTTATGCAAAGACAAAAAGTGCCTGACATTGTCCGACTAAGGACAAATACAGGCACCAGTAAGGCTTAGACCATTTTATTAAATTCTTTTTGCAATCGGCGTATGATCTTTTTCTCCAGCCGCGAAATGTAGGATTGAGAGATACCAAGCATATCAGCCACATCTTTTTGCGTTTTCTCTTCCTGACCGATTAGCCCAAAGCGCAGTTCCATGATCTGCTTTTCTCTGTCATTAAGCTGTTCCAATGCTCTTTTTAATAAATTCTTATCTACATTTTTCTCGATATCCTTCGTAATGATATCATCATCTGTTCCTAGAACATCTGATAAAAGCAGTTCATTGCCATCCCAATCAATATTGAGCGGTTCATCAAAACTAATTTCTGATTTTAGTTTGCTATTACGGCGTAAATACATGAGGATTTCATTTTCGATACAGCGGGAAGCGTATGTTGCAAGCTTGATTTTTTTCTCTGGATTGAATGTGTTCACTGCTTTGATCAAACCAATTGTTCCAATACTAATCAAATCTTCGATATTGATACCAGTATTTTCGAATTTCCTTGCAATATATACCACTAGACGCAGATTGCGCTCGATGAGCATCGCCCTTGCCGATTTATCACCTGTAGGCAGAAGTTGGAGCAATTTGAACTCCTCTTCTTTCGATAATGGGGGTGGCAGGGCCTCGCTACCACCGATATAGTAGATTTCCTTTCGCTTGATTTTAAGCTTGACGAGAATTTTATACCACCATATTTTCAGCTTCCATGTTTTCATTCCCATGTTTATCTCCCTTCTCCTTAGCCCGCTTGCGTGCTGGCATCGTGTACAAGTGACGGATGTAGCAGACAGTGATAACGGTGATCTGCGGTAAGATTGCCGAATTGGATTCCAATCCAGACCCGGTCCGTTTCAATCGGGCTTTGATCCATTTCAATCAGGATGCTATCCGGCTTTAAAACCAACATTAGAGCACCTTCCCCATTCACACCCTGATACGGAACGACAGAAAATTCATATGGCCAATCCTCAGGCAGTAAATCCAAATCCAAATTGTCGTTTGCTTCGGCTAACAGCTGCCAATCTTCTTCAGTGAACCAGTTTCGTAAAAAAAGTTGATCACAGATTACGACAGGCCGCTTCGTCAGCGGATCAGACAGGTGATTCCCGCTATCGATGAAGCCGTCTGTTTTATGTGAAATGCCATTGATGCTCACTTGAACGGTGTGCAGCTGATCATAACGGAATTGTTCAAAGCGCTGCTTGTCCATTCTGCTTTTTGTAAAGTACAAAGCAATCGGAAACATGATGGCTACGAAAAGCCAGCTGACGTGATCACCATATCCTGTGCTTACAGTCAAGAATGAAGCAGGAGTGAATGCAGCTTGGGTCTGCAGCATATAATGGATGGCGAACAGACTGCCTCCTGCTGCGAAGGTAATAAAATAAAATAACAGCAGCATTTTAAGAAAACGGGTGACAGACCGGAATCCGAAAGCAGTCCAGATGATTAGCAAGGAAAAAAGTAATTTCCCTACCGGGTGGGCCAGAAAGCTGTCTGGAAAATAGACTGTTACTGGAACAATGAGTGAAGCAACAACGGCGCCTGCAAATATACGAAGCTTGGGTACTTGCAACCTTGCAATTGCTTGCGTGCATAATAACAGCAGCCAGTCCAAAAAAAGATTGAGTGTCCAGACTGCATCCAGATAGATTGTCACGTCAGCTAACCCCTTCTCCTTTAATAGATGAAGCTAGTATAACGGAGAGTAGATTCAAATGCTGTCAGTTTATGCACGCAGCAGCGCACTATTTTTATGTATTTTCCGCCTAATTTGTCTAACATTTCTTGGCATAAAAAAAAGGATAGCATCATAGGATGCTATCCTTTTTACTTATTTTCTGCGGTTGCGATTGCGTAGGAATGTCGGGATATCCAATGTATCCTCTTCCTGCTTACGCGGCTGTTGCTGCTGTGGAGATGGTGTTTCTCGGCGCAGTTCTTCCCGCTCTCTTCTTCTTTCAGAAGTTGCTGGCTGCTGCGGCTCCCGAGTTTCCTTCTCTACCGGACGTGCTTTCGGACGAGGAGCATTCATAGCTTGCTGGATTTGAGCTTCATCGAAACCTGTCGCAATGACAGTCACGACGATTTCATCTTTCAAATCTTCATTGATAACTGAACCGAAGATTACGTTCACTTCCTGGTCAGCTGCACTCGTTACGATATCAGCCGCTTCCTGTACTTCATACAGGCTTAGGTTTGTGCCCCCGGAGATATTCATAAGAACACCGTGTGCTCCATCAATAGAAGTCTCTAATAACGGAGAACTGATAGCTTTCTTCGCAGCCTCAGTTGCGCGGTTTTCACCAGTTGCAATACCGATACCCATTAGTGCTGATCCTTTATCTGCCATGATCGTTTTCACGTCGGCAAAATCGACGTTGATCAAACCAGGAACAGCAATTAATTCGGAAATACCTTGTACACCTTGACGAAGGACATTATCTGCTTCACGGAATGCCTCAAGCATCGGTGTGTTTTTATCAACAATTTCAAGCAAGCGGTCATTCGGGATAACGATAAGTGTATCTACGCTGCCCTTTAACGCATCTGTTCCAGCTAGAGCCTGTGTTTGACGTTTACGCCCTTCGAAAGAGAAAGGACGTGTAACGATTCCGACTGTTAGAGCGCCAAGCTCTTTGGCAATCTGTGCAATAACTGGTGCAGCACCTGTACCAGTTCCGCCGCCCATACCTGCTGTAACGAATACCATGTCAGCTCCTTGAAGAACTTCCTGGATTTGTTCTTTGCTTTCTTCTGCTGCTTTGCGACCTACTTCCGGGTTGGCACCAGCACCAAGTCCGCGAGTTAGTTTCGCACCAATTTGCATTTTAACATCTGCTTTAGATAGATTCAGTGCCTGTGAATCAGTATTCACTGCAATGAAGTCCACGCCTTGGACGCCATGTTCGATCATTCGGTTGACGGCGTTGCTTCCGCCTCCGCCGACGCCGATGACTTTTATTGTCGCTAATGTTTCCATATTTGTGTCAAACTCTAACATCTTAACGTCCTCCTATTTACAAACCGTCTTTCCCTTTAATCGAGCTGACGTGTCTGTCTTAATCGAAAAAGTACTTGAACAGGTTAGCAATACCTGATTCTTTCTTTTTTTCTTCGCCTTTTTTCTTTTCTGATTTAGCAGGCTTCGCCGGTCTTCTTTCCGGCTCATCGAAGTCTCCCTCTGTTACAGCAGAGAAGATCTCCTTCCCTTGTATTCTCGCATTCCGATAGGCAAATTGCAAGATTCCAACGGCGCTTGTAAACTGCGGTTCCCGCACTCCTAAGTAATCCGGGATTGCTAGTCTTACATTCGCTTGGAAGCAGTCTTGAGCCAGTTCAAGCATACCTGGCATCATGGATGTTCCTCCAGTGAGGACATAGCCGCCCGGGAGTTCCGGGAATCCCATGCGTTTGATTTCATTGTCGGCGTATGCAAATATCTCCTCAACACGGGCTTCTACAATATCCGCGACATCAAGCTGGGAGAAGTTTTGTTTCTTGTTGCTGCCGATAATCGACGCTTCGAAAGTCTCTTCCTCCCTGGCATCATCGTAGAAAGCGTGTCCATATCCAATTTTGATTTCTTCCGCTTGTTCAGAGGAAGTCTTCAGCCCGATAGATATATCTTTGCTAATATTTTCGCCGCCAAGAGGAACGACACTAGTCGCCATTAGCTGGTCATTGCCAAACACAGAGACAGTCGTATTGCCTCCGCCGATGTCGATCAATCCGACACCAAGGTTCTTTTCATCCTCTGAAAGGGCGACAGCCCCTGCAGCCAATGGCTGCAGACATATATCCATCACTTCTAAGTTGGCTTTTTCTACGCATTTCAATAGATTATGTAAGACTGTGCGGGAACAAGTAATAATTGTCCCTTCCATTTCTAATCGTACACCGATCATGCCACGAGGGTCATTGATACCGTCCAATCCATCTACGATGAACTGTTTTGGAACCACATCGACTATCTCACGTTCAGGCGGGATGGACACAACCTGTGCCGCATCAAGTACACGTGCAATATCCTCATCGTCTATCTCTCTGGTTTCACTGGATACAGCCACCACACCATGACATGGATGCAGTTGAATCTGATTACCATTAACACCGACGACTACACGTTCGATTTGCATGCCGACCATCCGCTCTGCTTGTTCAACAGCAGTACGAATTGATTGGACAGTTTGATCGATATCGACGATGGCGCCTTTTTTCAGGCCTTTCGATTTTGCCGTACCGACACCGATTATGTTAAGGGAATCCTGGAACACTTCCCCTATAATCACTTTAATATTTGATGTTCCTACATCTAAGCTGACTAAAATTTCACTGTTGTTCACGTAAGGCACCTCCTAATCCTAGAGACATGTCGCCCAGCATTGTTTTTACATTTTTCATTTCATAAATTAACCTTAGTATTGAGACACGCATAATTATAACAAATTTCACGAGAATTTTTGCCTAAAAAGCGACATTCTGTAAGAATTTAGCCTAATATACTCGTATTTGATTCGACTATACCGCATATAGACCGTTTATTCTACATAAACTGACAAAATACCATGAATTTCTGCTTATTGGCCTTCTTCTTGCTCGCTTTCTTCTTTTTCCTTCTCGGCAGGCTCGAAATAGGTACCAACTCCCATATGGAGTACACCATCGACTTCTGGGTCAAGCTGCGCCGCAATACTAGGATACGCCTCCATGTTTGTGGCGAAGGTGCGGATCGTTCCTTGTACTTCCCTGCCATCGTTCATGAATAATTGAATGACGAATTGATTGTCTTCTGTCGGCTTATAATGTATCTCAGATATGAGACCGGTTATAGAAGCTGGCAGCTGGCCAAGCTCTTCTGCCATTTCTTTTAGATACTTATCATCAGAAAAACCATAGAGTGTCGGGGCATCCGAGTTTGGCTGATCCCATTTCTTCTCAGAAATACTGCCATTGGTAAGCAGCGCGCGATAACTATCATCCTGCTGCAAATACCCTACTCTCCCAAGCTCCGTCACTTTGATCGTGACAGTGGCAGGAAAGCCTCGGCTTATTGATACCTTTTCTACTTCTTCATTTTCTTCTATCCGCTTAATTGCTTCGTCCTTATCAATTCGCCACATATTATCTGAAGTAGTCAGTCCGCTGCTTTGAATAATAGTTTCTTTAGGCAGAAATTCATTTCCTTCCACTTCAAGACGGTGAATATTGCTTAATGGCGATTGCAAGTACACAATGATGAAGATTAGTACGAAGAAAATAGACAAGTAGAATACAAGTCGTCTATTCGCTTTTTTCTTTCTCGCTTGTTTTAATTTCGGGATACGGTCTTCGATGGAAACAATTTTCTTTTTTTCGCTCATTTCCTCTTCTTCCTATGCTGTACAGTCGAAAAACTGCTTGTATTGTAATTATAAAATTATAACACATTCATTTAGCGGAAAGAGTCAGTAACCAACAAATTGTAAATAATCCGCTTTTTAAAAAGGTTTCTTTACCTAATTACATAAGAAGCCGCAAATTTCCTTCTTCAATGGGTCAAGAAATGAAAACTTCTTTTTCTTTCATTCTGTCTCTGCTATTCTTCTCTCCCATTCTACCATTACATTCGTACTAATGTGCTTTGTTTTGTCGGTCAACCACTGTTTTTTATATCGGTAAAAATATCCAGATCTTCTCTCTGCCAAATCCAAATACGTACAGATCGGACTTAGAATGGGATGAGGCAGAGTGTGTTACGCGTTATGTACATGTGTTAACAAGGGCTTAACCTGGAGAATTATAGTACAGAAAAAAGAAACCTCCTATCAAGAGGTTTCTTCCCTCAAATCGTTCAAGATACCTGATAGATCTGTTTTAAAAGTATTCCACAGGAGGACTCTTGGAAAGCTTGATTATATTACCCGCTTTAGCAACCAGCTAAACCCAATTAACCAAATTTATATCTAACCACCTGCATTTCCTATTAGCCACCTTTACTTTACAGCGCTGACAGGATGATTTCGGCGTATTGCCTCAACAAGCTGATTCGTCTGCGTTTTAATTCTTACACCAGTTTCTTCGTCTGCAACTGGCTGATCGGGGTTCTCCTTATTTATATGATGGTCGCACAAATACACTCCCTGCAAAGACTCTCCCTTTAGATTTGCAATCAGGGGTTTTAACGCATAATCTATCGCTAGCAAATGCGCAGGGCTTCCGCCAGTCATGATTGGAAGTACCGGTGTATTCTTAAACGCGTTCTGAGGCAATAAATCTAGTAAAGCTTTTAATACGCCGGTATAAGCTGCTTTGTATACAGGAGAAGCAACAATTAATCCTTTGGCACTGCTGACAGCTTTACCTGCTTCCACAATTGCAGGACTGTCGAACCTCGCATAAATCAAATCCTCAGGCGCAAAATCGGTAACACTAATTTCCTTAACGGTTAAGCCTTGATCCGCAGCCAGTTTCCCGGCGAAGTTAGCTGCCAGCTGCGACCTAGAATGTTTGGATGGACTTCCTGAAAGAATAATTATGTCTGTCAATTTGTCATTCTCCTTTTTTATGTAATAAAGTGATTAAACGAAAAAAGCTCTCTTTTCCGAAGAAAAGAGAGCTTGGTATAATCGCCCGCACCCTTATCTTCCAAGAATTTAATCTTGCTGGATTTAGCACCTTTCTGACATAGTCAGAGGTTGCTGAAGCTTCGTCGGGCCAGTCCCTCGGCTTCTCTTGATAAGAACTGTATGAAATTGTCTACAATATTACGTGCCTTACATAAAAAAGTCAATAACAATTATCTAAAAATTTTAAATATGATGTTTTTTTCATGTTCAGCATGCTACTCATATGAGAATAGTCTGCTGTTCGATATTAATACGGCCTGGCCTCATTACATACCGTCTTAGGCGCCCATCTAAAAATGCGACTTTCACAAAAGTTTTCAAAGCTTACTATACCTGCTGACATTCAATAGGATACCGACAGAGCTAAGCGTGAGTGTAAGAGAAGACCCACCGTAGCTTAAAAATGGCAGCGTAATACCGGTAACTGGAATCAACCCTATAACAACACTGATATTTATCATGCATTGGATAGCGATCATACCGGTGATACCTAATGCCAGCAGACTGCTGAAGCCATCAGGCGCCCGTAGTGCAACTTGGATGCCTCGCCACAGAAACAGAAGGAAGAGAAGCATAACACCTGCGCCGCCGATGAACCCGAGCTCCTCTGCTAGAATGGCAAAGATGAAATCCGTCTGCGGCTCTGGCAAGTAGAAGAATTTTTGCAGACTGTTGCCTAAGCCCAGTCCCATTAATCCGCCAGGACCGATCGCATATAATGATTGTATGATCTGGAATCCTTCCCCTAAAGGGTCTTCCCACGGATCCAGAAAGGCTGTAATACGCTGAATACGATATGGCGCAGACAAGATAAGCGCTGCGAAAGCACCTAGTCCTAAAATGCCCAGACCAACGAAGTGTGAGATTCTGGCTCCGCTCACTAAAATCATCACCATACAAGTAAGTACAAGTACCACACCAGTTCCAAGATCCGGCTGGAGCATGATCATACCAAAAGCTGTAAAAACGAGCAGGAGCGAAGGCAGAAATCCTTGCTTCAAGGAAGTTATATATTTCTGCTTGGCCGAAAGATATACAGCTAAATAGATGATCAAGCCTAGCTTAGTAAATTCAGAAGGCTGGATACTGAAAGCCCCTACCCCAATCCAGCTTCTCGCACCACCGCGGACCAATCCGACGCCGGGAATCAAGACGGCAATGAGCAAAACAAAGCAAATCAAAAGTAAAACCTTCGCATATTTTCGCCAAATCTCATAATGCAATCTGGAAATGACCAGCATAGCTCCTAAACCAACACCGGCGAACAATAGCTGCCGTTTGGCAAAAAAGAAGCTATCGTCAAATTTATATTCCGCCCATACAGCAGAAGCACTATACACCATGATGATACCGATTGTCAGCAGGCCACCGATAGAAAAGAGCAATAGCCAGTCCGTCTTCGGAAGATTAGATTTACGCAAAGAAAAACCCCATTTCCTTGGATTGGAATTGGGGGTCCGCATGCAGCGAAGCGGCTGAGCAGGACAAGCCCCTACTCTAATGTATGTACCGCTTCGATAAACATGTCTCCTCTTTCTTCAAATGTTCGGTACTGATCCCAGCTTGCACATGCTGGAGATAGCATAATCACATCGCCGCTCTCAGAGATGCGATATGCAATTTCAGCTGCCTCTTTGACATCCTTCGCATGTTCGATAAGCTCGATCCCAGCCATATAAGCAGTCTCTCGCAATTTTTCAGCTGTTTCACCGAAGACGATCAATGCTTTCACATGCTCCATGAACGGAACAAGTGTCTCAAACGTATTACCTCGATCTAAACCGCCTGCAAGCAGGATGATCGGCTGATCGAACGAGGATAATGCTTTGGAAGTTGCCAAGATATTAGTAGCTTTTGAATCATTATAGAATGCACGGCCATTGATGTGCTTGATGTACTGCAACCGATGCTCAACGCCTGAAAAAGTCTTCAATACTTGCTGAATACCTTCATTAGTTGCTCCGGCCAGCTTAGCAGCAGCTAAGGCAGCGAGTATATTCTCCAGCTGGTGGCCTCCGACAAGCAAGATATCTTTCATCGCTGCAATCGGTTCATCTTTGAAATACACATGTGTATCATCATACCATGCACCATCTTCCAGCTTTCTTGACCCAGAAAAAGGAACAAGTGTTGCTTTTGCTGCTTTAACAATGTCACGAAGACGCTCATCTTCCGCATTATAAACAAGATAGTCACCTGCATCTTGGTTACGGAAAATATTCGCTTTCGCTTGTTCATAGTTTTCAAGAGAATGGTGATAATCCAAATGCGCTTCAAAAATGTTCAGCATAACGCTTATATTCGGACGGAATTGATCAATACCTTGGAGCTGGAAAGATGAAAGCTCCAAAACAAGCCGGTCATCTTCTGTTGTCCTGTCGGCAACTTCGGATGCGGCTGTACCGATGTTCCCCGCTACGTACGTACTTACCTGACTTTCTTTTAACATCTCATAAGCAAGCGTTGTCGTCGTAGTCTTACCATTTGATCCAGTAATACCGATCAGAGTGCCCTTATGAAGCAAACCAGCAAGTTCCACTTCCGTCAGAACTGGAATATTTCTTTCCATTGCAGTTTGTACGATTACATTCTCATAACGAATTCCTGGGTTCTTGATCAAAACATCAATACCTTCCAGAAGTTCTACTTCTTGCACACCAAGCTTCACTTGAGCACCTTTTTGCTCTAGAATTTGGACCAATTCTTCCTGATTCGATGCATTCAGATCACTTACCCGGACATTGCGTCCATGAGCAAGCAATGTGCTGGCAGCAGCGAATCCACTTTTAGCCAAACCTAGTACAAGCACGTTTTGATATGGGAATTTGGTTTCAAAATCACTCATCATAATCCCACCTTCATGTATACACCGATGACAGCGAATAACAGTCCTACAGCCCAGAACGTCGTTACAACACGCCATTCAGACCAACCGGACAGTTCATAGTGATGGTGAAGCGGGCTCATTTTGAATACCCGTTTTCCAGTTGTCTTGAAGGAAATAACCTGAATCATTACTGAAAGTGTCTCGATAACGAAAACACCACCGATGACAATCAGTAGAATCTCCATTTTAGTTAGGATAGCTACCGCTGCAATTGCGCCGCCAAGTCCTAGTGATCCTGTGTCTCCCATAAATACCTTCGCAGGGTGCGCGTTGAATACAAGGAACCCTAGCAAAGCTCCGACTACCGCTAATGAGAACACAGTAATTTGTGTTTGCTGTACGTCATAGTAAGCTACTACAGCGAAAGCTCCGAATGCAATCGCAGCAGTACCTGCCAAGAGGCCGTCCAGTCCATCTGTCAAATTGACAGCATTGGATGCGCCGACAAGCATAACAAGAATCAAGAAGAAATAACCCCATCCGAGGTCCCACTGAATCGATGTTCCCGGAATCTGTATGTACGTACCGAAATCATTGTATCGAAGCAGTGCATAAAAAACGATCGCAATTATGATTTGGCCGATCATTTTTTGCTTGGAGGTTAATCCAAGGTTACGTTTCATTGCTACTTTGATGTAGTCATCCAGGAATCCTAGCAAACCGTATCCGATTAATACGAATAATAGTAGCCACGTTTCCAGGCTAATATGGATATTGCCTATTGCATGCATTATCCATGTAGATACGACAATGCTGATCATGATCATCACGCCGCCCATTGTCGGTGTACCCGACTTTTTCATATGGGATTTTGGTCCTTCCTCACGAATACTCTGACCGAATTTCAACCTGCGTAGAAATGGTATGATTATTGGAGAAATAAGGACGGTGACGATGAATGCTACTGCAATTGTCACAAGTAATAGTGCCACGTTCATTGATGTTTTCCTCCTTTAAAAAGCACCCGTCCAGTGTATTACTGGCGCCAGTGGCGCCATGTTTCTGATTACCAGCTATTAATTCTCTTCCATAACAGCGATTGTGTCAAGTATCGATTCCAGCTTCATGCCGCGAGATGCTTTCAACAGAACGATTGTATCCTGCTCAAGCAATGGCAGCACTGCCTCAGCTAAGGAATCCTTATCGCGGAAGTGAATGGCTGTAATTGGTGTATCTTTCAATGCATCAGTAATTTCATCTGCATCCTCACCCACCGTAAATACATGCGTAGTATCTGTGGTGATAGCTTCTGCAATGTCCCGGTGATAGCGTTTGGATTCTGCCCCTATTTCATAGATATCACCAAGCACGAGAATACGTTTAGCAAAAGGCAGTCCCTGTACTGTTCCAATGGCTGCTTTCATAGACGTTGGAGAAGCGTTATATGCATCATTAATGATTTTACTTCCATTCTTCCCGGTAAGCTGTTCCATACGCATTCCAGTCATTGACGGAGTATGCAAAGCATGCTGGATTAGCTGCTGACTGACACCCAACTCTTTTCCAAGAACGATTGCATAGCCTGCATTCCGTACATTATGCGCACCAAGCAAAGAAAATGTGTAATTTTCACCGTTCACTGTAAATGCAGTTGCTGCATCAAGTGTCTGCTCAATCTTGAGCTGCTGTTTATTATGTTCTTCAAAGCCGCACGTGATCGTTGTCTCTTTATCGTGATGGAACGCAAGCAGTGGCTCATCTCCATCAATAATCAACACGCCATCTTCAGCTAAGCCGGCTGTAATCTCACTTTTTGCCTTAGCAATGCCTTCTCTTGATCCAAGGAATTCGATATGCGATTCCCCGATATTTGTAATGATTGCATAATCCGGCTGCGCAATAAGCGACAATAGTTCGATTTCACCAAAGTTGCTCATACCCATTTCTAAAACAAGGACTTCACAGGAAGGCTGCATAGATAAGACAGTGAGCGGCAAACCGATATGATTGTTAAGGTTGCCTTTGGTCGCCAGCACTTCATATTTCTCTTTTAAAACGCTAGTAACTATATCTTTTGTAGTCGTTTTACCGTTCGAACCGGTGATGCCGACTACAATCGGATCAATAGCTTCTCGATGTGCTTTAGCTAGTTTTTGTAATGCTTCAAGCGTATCATCAACCAAGAACAGCACGATACTAGAAGCAACTTCCGGAATCGGTAATGATCTGTCCCATAAGGATGCAACTGCCCCTTGTGATACTGCCTGTTCAATAAAACCATGTGCATCGAAGCGTTCTCCCCTTATTGGGACAAATAAGCTATCTGGCGCTTCTTTTCTGCTATCGGTATTCACTTCTGCAATGGTAAATTCCTGCTGCTTCGTTGCATCTGGGAATACACCATATAGGAAATCACTTGAAAATAACATGGTCATTCTCCTAATCCCGCTCTTTTGATGGCTTCTGCTGCAACAAGACGATCATCGAAATCAAGAACTTGATTTCCAACGATTTGATATGTCTCATGCCCTTTACCCGCTATCAACACGATATCATCATCTCCGGCAAGCTCGATGGCACGCTGAATTGCTTCCGCTCGGTCTGGGACAATTACATACTGATCTGATTCTAATCCTCGGACCATATCATCAAGAATATCTTGCGGATCCTCAGAACGCGGATTATCTGCAGTGAAGATAGAAGTATCCGAATATTGGACAGCTTTTCCTGCCATAAGCGGACGTTTTGTTTTATCACGGTCACCGCCGCAGCCTACTACAGTTATTATATTGCCCTTCACGAATGATTTTATCGTAGTAAGGACATTCTCCAACGAATCTGGTGTATGCGCATAGTCGACAATCACACCAAATGACTGTCCAGCCATAACAGGCTCAAACCGACCCGCTACGCCAGTCGTCTCTTGCAATGTACTGCAGATGGTCTCAAACGGAATACCGCTGCATAGAGCCGCACCTACGGCAGCAAGCATATTGTAAACATTAAATTTACCCATTAGCTTACTCGTGATTTTCGCTTCACCCTTTGGCGTTTGAAGTAAGAAAGTCGTACCATTAGATGCCAGCTGAATATCCTTGGCCATAATGTCAGCTTCCTTATCAATCCCATATGTGCAAATTGGCTGTGCAGTTGATTTAGTCAATGCCTCTGCATAGCGATCATCTGAATTGATCACAGCGTATTTCGGATGCTCTGGGTCAAAGGTATTACCTAACTGAGAGAATAAAAGACTTTTTGCATGGAAATAATCCTCAAAGCTTTCATGATAATCAAGATGATCCTGTGAGAGATTCGTGAATACAGCGATATCAAAATCGGTGCCATGCGCTCTTCCCATGTCCAAAGCGTGAGAAGATACTTCAATGACAGCCGTATCGACTCCTTCATCGACCATTTTCCGGAACCCTTTTTGCAGGAACAACGCATCCGGTGTCGTATTTTTCACCGGAAACGTCTCATCCTTGATTTTCATCTGAATCGTACCAATAACGCCAGTAGCTTCCTCGTTAGCACGGAATATACTTTCCAGCAAATATGTCATGCTCGTCTTGCCATTGGTACCAGTGATACCGATAACCCGCATCTCTTTTGATGGGTGAGCATAAAAAGCATTTGCTAATGGAGCTAAAGCGCGAAGTGTGTCTTTTACTAGAATGACTGGAATAGATACATCTAGCGGACGTTCTGCTAAAATAGCTGCCGCTCCTTGCTCCTCGGCCTGTCTGGCAAACGTATGTCCGTCGACGACGGCTCCGTCTATGCATATGAATAGATTGCCAGATTTAATTTCCCGGGAATCGATAGTTAATCCGGTAATGTTGATTTGTTCATGATCCGCCTGCTGTTCATAGAAAGGCAGTGCGGATAAAAGTACTGCTAGTTTCAAAGTTGCCACGTCCTTCATTTATCCTTACAAAATGCAAAGTAATATTATTTTGATTGATTGAGGCGTAAAAACCTTTCCCCATTATACCAGAATTTATGTCCGCAGGAATGGTTCATCCGATTTATTCAGGCGGGTTTTCAGATAAATACAGCCGGATAGTCGATCCTGCCTCCATCTTTGTTCCAACTTTTGGTTCTTGATCGATAATATACTCACCTTTTCCGCTCAATTCCAGATTCAGCGTAGTATAATATTCCGTCAGTTCTCTCTTTTTCATACCGACGAAATCAGGTGCTTCTGCCGGCGGCTCTTCCGGCCAGCTGTATGATTTCTCTAAACCGTCCTTCTGCGGTTCTACTCCCATCGAACGAAGACTGTCCTCAAGAATAGTACCTACGATCGGTGCAACAACTTTACCACCGAACTGAATCGTGTTTTTCGGATTATCAATCGCAACATAGACGACGATTTCTGGGTCATTTGCAGGTGCAAATCCCACAAAAGAAAGAATATAATTATTGTCCATATATGTTCCGTTGGTCCCCACTTTCTGGGCTGTTCCCGTTTTACCGCCAATTCGAAATCCTTCGCGATAGGCTCCTCGACCTGTACCTTTTGCTACAACGTTTTCTAGTGCATAACGGACTTGTTCTGATGTATCCTCTGACACTACCCGTCTTTTCATGACTGTCTCGGTGGCTGTCTCCGTATCACCAGTAACTGGATCCTTCCACGACTTTGCGATATGAGGCTGATACAAGTATCCTCCGTTGATGGCAGCTGATACACCCATTACTTGCTGAATTGGCGTAACGGAAACACCTTGTCCGAAAGCGGTGGTAGCTGTCTCCACCTGTCCGATTTTTGTGGGATCGAATAAAATACCTTTTCCTTCCCCTTGCAAGTCGATACCAGTTTTCTCACCGAATCCAAAATCTTTAATATATGAGAATAAGCGATCCGTTCCGAGTTTCTGTCCTAGTGACACAAATCCCGGGTTACAGGAATTCTGTACAACTTCTAAATATGTTTGATCGCCATGTCCGCCGCGTTTCCAGCAATGCAGGGTGGCACCGTCCACTTTTATTGCACCGCTATCATGAAAATGATCGTTCTCAAGATCAACTACCTTCTCTTCCAATGCGGCAGCAAGTGTAATGATCTTGAAAGTACTACCTGGCTCATAGGAACTCCAAATCGGCAGATTCCGGTTATACGTATCAGGGTCGGCTTCATTATAATTCTCCGGTTCAAATGACGGTCTTGAGGACATTCCCAGAATTTCACCTGAATCCGGATCTACCGCCAATGCTATTGCACCGTCCGGATTGTATTTTGCTTCTGCATTATCCAGTTCCCGCTCAATAATTGTCTGGATATCAGAATCGATCGTCAACTGAAGGTCCAAACCATCCGTTGGTGGCGAATAGACATCAGCCATATCTTCCAAACGATGTCCTTTTGCATCAGAGAAAAACGACAGACTGCCTGATTCTCCGCTCAATTCTTCATCATAGTATGCCTCCAGACCCATTAATCCCTGGTTGTCTATACCACTGAAGCCTAGTACATGAGACAGATAATCCCCATTTGGATAGTGCCGTTTCGAATCTTTGGCAATATAGACACCTTCCATGTTCAGCGCCTGAATTGCTTCTGCCTGCTCCTCGGAAATTTTTCTTCCTTCAGGATGAATCCTTTCAATAGATGCTTTCTTCGTAACATGCTGTAATGCCTTGTCCTTATCCATCCCAAGAATTTCCGCTAGCTTCTCTGCCGTATTATCAGGATCTTTGATCTGACGTGGTACGACCATGACAGTCGGTGCAGACACGTTCTCCGCCAGCACATCCCCATTACGGTCGAGTATCTTCCCTCTTTCGGGCTCAAACGTGATATTTCTGCTCCATGAATCCTCAGCCTTGTCCACCAAGTCCTTACCTAAGACGAACTGGACGTATGCTAAACGGATTCCGATAACCAGGAACACGATAAAAGCCAAAACAAAAACAGTGACCAACCGCTTGCGCATCGTAACATTGGATACTCTCTTCAAACAAATCTCTCCCTCGTATACAAAGGTAGGCTTGTATCCATGTTATGACGCTTGGCAAGCGGATAGACCACTGTCCTGTTTTCTTATGTCGAGAATTCGACAGCAAGATAGTCGTTCTTATTCAGTTTCGTTCCTTTTTTGATACTTTGTGTTTTAGCATAGCCACTGTTGATTGTTTCAACATCCAGCTCGAGCAGTTCTCCCAACTCAAGCACTTCACGCATGGACCAGCCTTTAATATTAGGCATTGTTGGATCTTCCGTGACAATGATGGCGCGTTCACCCTCAAGAACAGTTTGGCCGCTTTCAACACTTGTTGTAGCAACTTTATTACCCTCACCGACAATCACTACATCCATGCCAGTATCTTCTAGGGCTTTCTTTGTTGCGTTAACAGACATACCTTGAATATCAGGTACTCGTTTTTCAGAGACTTCATTTTTATCGTCGGCCTGGTCCGGACTGATATCCATATAATGCAGCGCGTTTTCCATTACATTTTTGAAGATGAAGGCAGATGGTTCACTACCCGTTTCCGTTTCTTTCAATTCAGGCTGCAGTACGGAAACATACATAATCAACTCTGGATCATCAGCAGGCGCCATGCCAAGGAAAGAGAATAGATAGTTATTTTTACCCAGCATATAGCCGCCACCGTTTGGATTTGGAATTTGTGCCGTACCTGTTTTACCAGCTACGCTATAATCATCCAGTTTAAACGGTTTTCCGGTGCCATGCTTGGATGTCACGACCGATTCAAGTATCTTTAGAGTCTCGTCAGCTGTCTCCTTAGAAATAGGTTTGCCTTGTACTTCTGTTTTCTTCTGTTCGACAACCTTCTTCGTATCCGGATTGACAATCTTGTCAATGATATGCGGCGTAACCATCTTTCCATCATTGGCAATCGCACTGGCAGCCGTAATCATCTGAATCGGGGTCGCAGTCGTTCCTTGGCCATAAGATGTACTAATCTTTTCAGATTGATAGTTATATAGAATGGTTCCAGGTATCTCACCAGGAAGATCAATGCCCGTTTTCTGGTCAAAGTGGAATTTCTTTAGATATTCCAGAAACTTCTCCTCACCAATTTTATTTGCAACAAGATTCGCGACCATAACATTGGATGAACGCTGCATCCCTTCCAAGTAAGTTATGGATCCCCAGCCACCCTTATTCCAGTCACTAATTGTTGTTTTACTATCCGGTTTGTATGATCCAGACTTATATTTTTCATCCGGATTCCATTTCCCTTCTTCGATCGCAGAAGCGACTGTGAACATTTTCATGGTCGACCCTGGCTCAACCGGATTAGAAATAGCATCATTATACCAGTTTTCCACATTCTCCGGATTGTTCGGATCATAGCTTGGCCTGTTGCTCATCGCTACGATTTCACCTGTTTTAGGATTCATGACGACTGCACTAATTTTCTTAGGATTCCACTTTTCATCCACTTGAGTGAGTGTATCCTCCAGCAATGTTTGGATCTTCTGATCAATAGTAAGGTAGACATTATCACCATCTTGGGCTGCCTGCACTTCTTCACTCGGATTCAGCAGCTTGTATCCATACCCATCTCTTTCATAGGATATATTGCCATTCTTACCGGCTAGCTGGTTATTAAGCTGCTGCTCAATGCCAGTCATTCCCGTAATGACTCCATCTTTTCGCTGAGCAAGACCTATGATTTGAGAGGCAAAAGTTCCATTTGGATAAAAGCGTTCAGCTTCTTCCGTAAACTGGATGCCAGGCAAATCGAGATCTTCAATTTGTTTCTTTTGGTCTTGTGAAAGACCTTTTCCTGCCGAACCAAATTCAACTTGCCATAGACCTTCATCAATACCTTTTTGCAAACGTTCCTTTAAGTCGGCTGGATCAGCGTCAATGATATCAGCTATTTCTTCCGCTGTCTTATCCACTTCCGTCACATGGATCGGATGGTCCTTATCCGCGGAGTACTTTTCACTAACAATCGCATAAATAGAATAAGTTGGCTGATCATACGCCAACTCCATTCCATTGCGATCCAGTATCTTCCCTCTCGTCGCTTCGAGCGTATACGAGTCGGTCCGCTTACTTTCCGCGAATTCTTTTAAATTGACCCCGGCGACTTCACCGGATGCCTGGATGAACAAGAAACGTCCAGCTAAGACAAGAAAGAGCAAGGCAAAGGCAGATAACAGAAACATCGCCATTCTTTGTGTCGTCTTGTTCTTTTTCATATTGACAGTACCTTTCTTATTCAGAGACTTTGTTTGCTTCTTTTACTTTAGCGCTTTGTACCTTCAAACCCGCATCACGCGCAATATCGATGATGCGCTCTGGTTTGCTTAATTCTTTCACTTCATAAGTCAGATCTTTATTTGCAACCTGCTGGTGGCTGATTTCGGAATCCAGTGCTTCCAAGTCACGGTTGACGTTATACGTGGAAGCTGCGAAGGTGACGAAATAAGCTGCTGCAGCCAAGATAACTAAGCTGAAAACGGCATATAAAACCTTTTCTCCCGGCGTAATCCATGTTTTCTTATTAACTTTTACTTTTACCTGTCGTTTAGGCTGCTGCTGCGGTCTTTGTGCCGGACTGCTCTGCTGCCAGCTTCTTGCACGTTCTGCGCTCAAGCTTATTCCTCCCCTGTATTAGAATTCGAATTTAGGACTCCACGGTTTTATTTTCTCTGCTACGCGGAGTTTTGCGGAACGGGATCTTCTATTATCTTCCAGTTCCTCTTCACTTGCCAATATTGGCTTTCTCGTAATAAGAGCAAACGGTGCCTTACTATCTTCCGGCAAAATTGGGATATTGCGCGGGACAGGCAGCGGCGTGCTCCATGATTTGAATGCCTGCTTACACATTCTGTCTTCCAGCGAGTGGAAGGTAATGACTGAAACTCTTCCTCCTACTGCAACTATCTCTGCTGTCTGCTGCAGGGCGTCACGGAAAGCTTGTAATTCATCATTCACCGCAATCCGGATTGCCTGAAAAATTCGTTTGGCCGGATGGCCGCCTTTTCTTCTTGCTGGTGCAGGAATAGCTTCCTTGATCACTTCCACAAGTTCAAATGTTGTTTCAATCGGTTTCATTTCTCGTCTTTTCTCTATTTTTCTTGCAACTTGCTTGGAAAAATTCTCTTCTCCATATTGGAAGAAAATCCGTACAAGCTGCTCGTAAGACCACGTATTAACCACCTCGTAGGCAGAAAGCGCCTGGTGCTGGTTCATGCGCATATCAAGCGGCGCATCGTGCTGATAGCTGAATCCTCGTTCTGCCTGATCGAGCTGCGGTGAGGATACACCAAGGTCGAATACAACTCCATCGACTTCCGTGACGCCTCTTTCCTCTAATTCGCTTTTCAGATCTCGGAAATTTGCCTGGATGTATTCGATTCGATCGCCATACTCCGCGAGTCTTGCCGCTGTGGCCTCGATCGCTTGCTTGTCCTGATCAAACGCATACAGTTTACCTTTATCAGATAACTGCTTCAAAATCACTTCGGAGTGACCGCCTCCACCTAGGGTGCAATCCACATATGTACCTTCTGGCTTCACAGCGAGTCCTTCAATCGTCTCTCTGTTCAGCACACTATAATGTTCAAACAAGCTCTTACATCCTTTCGACTGCCATCAAATATCGAAATCAAGCATATTTTCAGCGATTTCAGCAAAAGATTCCTCAGATTCATCAAAATAGGAATTCCATTCGCTCTCCGCCCAGAATTCGATCCGGCCAGACACACCAATAATGGCAACGTCTTTTTCCAGCTTCGCATATTTCCGGAGCGGTGCAGGGATATTGATTCTCCCTTGCTTATCAAGCTCACATTCGACTGCTCCTGAAAAGAAGAAGCGAGTGAATGCACGGGCATCCTTCTTGGTCAATGGCAGCTTTTTTAGTTTTTCTTCTAGGAGTCTCCATTCCTCCATAGGGTATCCAAACAGACATTGGTCCAATCCACGGGTCAGTACAAAACGTTCCCCCAAGTCTTCTCGGAACTTGGCAGGTACGATAATACGTCCTTTTGTATCGACCGTATGCTGAAATTCCCCCATGAACATAGACTCCGCCCCCACTTTCCATTTTCATAGTACCACATCGCCCCACATTTCACCACCTCAATATTCACACTTTTTAATAGCATTTTCTCCCTTACCTAGCGCTTTTTCGGAGTTTTGTGCACAAAAAAACGTGCATGGTCGTCGACCAGACACGCTTTCTGTTTCATTATAACGTTACGATATGGTGGGGAGTCGTGAAATCATAGCTTTTCTGCGCTAATTCGTGCCAAATCTCCACTCCATGCGTATTCCATATTGAAAATATACTCCACGTCCGCTCCTGCAGTCCATTTTCTGGGTGAAGCGTACATTGGATATGGTCAAAGTGGGATAATGCCACACCATGCTGTTCTTTTATTCTAGCTTCCATTCGCTTGACCAGAAAATCAATATCCTCCTCTAAATGACGAAGATTCTTTTCTGCTAAGCTACCTAGATCATCCGCTATAGATGCGGCACTATGCCGCAATGGGGCGTGCAAATCAGCCATGGCCCGCTTCACTTGTTCGGAAACAACAGCAATTGGAGGTTGCTGCTGAGCAGCAAGATAATGAATCTTTTCTGTTTCAACGCCGGTAGCAATAGCTTTTTCAGGACTAAGACGGTAACGACCGAGCAACTTCTCTGTCTTGCTGTCCAGCATTGTGAAGGACAAACGCGGCATGACAGGCGGCATATTAAAACCAACCGCCTGGAAGCCTGGTTTCAGATTCGCCCAATAAGCAATTTCTCCTGGACCGGCAATAAAAGCAAGAACCGGCAGGAGATAATCCTGCATAAGCGGGCGCGTGACAACATTGTTGCTGAGTCTTTCCGGTGCCGTTTCCGCTATCAGCAATAACTCTTCTTCCGTAAAGACTGCCTCATTAGCTTTACCTCGCCACTTGCCTTCGCTGTCGCGTATAAGCAGTGTTCTTTCACCATCAATATAACAGAACAGGTTAGCATCTTCTGTTTCTGCACCTAACACATCGGCGTAGCCCATCTGCTGAAGTTCCTGAGACGCTCCATAAACGCCTTGGCTTATCTCCTGTTGCTTGCTGATCAACTCTCGGAAAAATGGGCGCTCTATTTGCCGCAGTTCCGGATCACCGGAATCCAAAAGAACCAAACCTGTATTTTTATATAGAAAATGTATAAATTTCGCGAAGAAATCGACGAAGGTCTCCGATTGGTCCATTATATTACTGACCGTGGAGTGAATATCCTTTGTGTAAGCTGTCTCTGGCAGGGCAGCTATTACTTCCTGTAAGAAATCGTGCATCAATCCGTTGTCTAGCACGACATCAGAAGCTGCTATCTTTTCAGCCAAATGCTGTTTCCACTTGTATTTCTTCAGCTTGTTGCGATTTGGAAGGAAGATATGATTAATCTCGTCGACATCATGATCCTCACCTGCTATCCAGAAAACTGGTATGACAGTTGTGCCCAGTTTTTTACTTTGCTCGGAAGCAAGGGAAATGATGGAGGTAATCTTATGCAATGTCAATAAAGGACCTGTGAAAAGGCCTGCCTGCTGACCACCGACAACAGCCACTGTTTTAGAATCACCTAATTTATCGATATTATGGATCGTAGCTTGATCTGCTCCCCACTCTCTATTACATTTGTGAAGAAGTTCAACTAGCGCCTCTCTCGGGAATTTACGAGCTTCAAGCTCCTCCAGTCTAGTCGCATAGCTTTCTTGGCGAAATGGAGAAAAATCGAATTTCCCCATAATAGAAGGAAGCTCTGCCCGATAATCGGTCACCAATTTGTTCGGACTTTCCAGTCTCATTGGTTGTATTACCATATTAAGTACTCCTTTATATAACGTCTGATATGTATTACTGTCTAATAAATGTAACGATAACACCTGCGACAAGCAGCAGGAGGTAAAGCGGACCGAACAAGAGGAAGCAGATGCGCAGGAAGATGCGCCACACATGCTTAAAGACGATCTCACCGCGATACTTATAATGCATAAGCACCACCAGAATGAACAATACCGCAAGGAATCCTATCATATAACCGATCACTGTATGCTGTAAAATGATTTGCAACATAATCATAACAGAAAAGATATAGAATACGGCAGTAGTTTGCACGCTATGGAGAAAAGCATTCCGTCTTTTATGGATGATCCGTCTGGCTATCAAATAATAAATCCAAGTAGCAAGCGGCGGTACAGTGATTGCTGCCGCTAAAAGGTAAGCGAATAAGTGGGTCATAGATAAGTCCTCTCCTGCTGTTTCGTAAGTCCAAGTATACTATAGTACACAAAATCCGTATAAGGAACGGCTTGTTTTGCATGATCCCTGACGTATCCAGATATAGATTCGATCTCTGTCTGTCTTCCAGCTTGTATATCTCTGTGCATGGAGGACAGATTAGCTTTCGTAGCATTTATGATTCGGCGAACATTTGCCCATTGCTGCACTCCCTCTAAACCTAGCGCATCTGCTGCTTCTTTGCATAATACCTTTGCTATTCTTTCAAAGGCAGGATGTTCCAGCAGTTCACCATTCTTCACCCGATAAATTGCAGTCAACGGATTGATAACAGCATTGGCAATCAGTTTTGTGCCTAACATCATATGCCAATTCTGCTCAAATAAGATTGGGAAATCTGGTTTATTCAGCTGATTCACAAGTACTTCAGCGTAATGGTCACTCAGATCCGCCAGGCGAATTGCTGCTTCTCCCGTATGCTCTACGGTATGAGAATTTATCCTTAAAGCTCCATGTTCGACAGACCCGACGATGATTGGATAATCAAAATCTTCTTCCTGCAAAAAGTCCGTATGATTCATACCGTTTTGAAGGAAAACTACAGCAGCATTAGCATGCAGCTTCAACTTTTCCCAAATTGCCTGCAAATCATATTGTTTCACACAGACAATCCATACATCCGATTGCCCCAAATCCTGCCAATCAGCAGCAGGTAACGCCTCCACCGTTATCACTTCATCCCCGAGATGAAGACCTTTCACTGTAATCTCATTGGACTGTTCTCGCGTTCTTGTCAAAAGCCGCACATCATGAAACCTGCCGAGTTTGGCGGCTGCAAGTAACCCGATCGCTCCTCCGCCGATCACATTGATTTTCATGTCCGTTCCCCCATTCGTCCTATACCTAATTGTTTATTTTAGCAAAAGAACTGACAGTATGGATATAAGAAATATAACGCTTGAATTTGTAAACGTTTTCATATATATTGAAAACATAAGGCTCACAGTGAAATTTTTTAATACGGAGAGGGGAATCTGTATGACATTTGCTAAAGTGGAAAAATTGCCGGTGAATTATAAAACTGCTGAGGATTTCGAACGCTTTGCTGCACAGGGGAACGCAGAGCTTTCTATGTTGGATGAGTTCCAACTCAGTCTCATTGAAAGCGACGACGATACGCTTTTCTACGGAATCTACATGGATAAAGAGCTTGCAGCGAGAATGGCGCTTACCTTCGTGAACGAACAACGTGACAATACGTTTTATCCGCCAAAGGGATATGTGGAAATCTCCAAATTGGAAGTGCTGCCATCATACCAAGGAAATAAACTTGGTTCATCTCTTGTTGAATTTGTGCAGTCCTTCGCCAAACCAGTTCGCACAAAAGCAAGGGTAAATTCGGAAGCTTTCTGGAACAGACTTAATTTCAAGGACAGCAGCAAAAAAGAAGATGGCTTGTCCGTTATGACCTGGCAGCCAACAAAATAAAAAGCCCATTTGGGCTTTTTTTATTTGGTCTCAGCTTCCTCAATTACCCAACGGCATAGTTTCTCCATTTCTATGCACGCGTCCTGGTACCGTTTAATTTGATCCTTCAGCTTTGCATTTTCTTCTTTCAGTGTCCGAAGTTCTTCCTGCGGTTCTTTTCTCGGCACTTGAAAATTAAGTTTTACTTTCTCAAGCAGGTCAATTGCTGCTTCTAAACTGATGGACTCTTTATCTTCCTTCACCGGAGCAGTTTCTTTATCTGACACTGGAACCTGCTGTTTCCGCTGTTGTTTCGCAATTTCGATATCCGTTTGATAATATTGCCGGAGCGACGCATTCCAACGGAACCCACAAGCCGCTGCTGTACGGTTAAGCTTTACCGCGACATCCCGGAAGGCATCCAGCTGCGTCTTCCCTTCCTGAATAAAATCCAGTACAGTATTTGCAAGCAAAACATCCTCTTTATCCGACCATGCATCTTGTCTCGTACTCTTCAAAACGCTTCCCCCCTCTTCTATTCTGCTATCAATGTATGCGAGAGGGAAAAATGCTAGACTAGAAAACGGACGATAGAATATAAAAAAAACATCTATCGGCAATATTGCCGACAGATGTCGTCTTTCTTTCTTACGCTTCAACCACTGCTTTTCCATCGTAATGTCCGCAAGATCTGCAAACGTGGTGTGGTTTTGCAAGTTCTCCACAGTTAGAGCATTCTACCATTCCAGGTACATGCAATTTTTTGTGTGTACGGCGTTGGTTTTTTACTTTTTTAGAAGTTCTTCTTTTAGGTACTGCCACGGTCCTACACCTCCTTCAATCGTTACAATGCTTATTCGTCGTCCTTTTTCAAGAGAGCTTGCAGTTTCTCGAGCCTCGGGTCGATCTTGTCCTGCTGTGCTTTCTCACTGGCAAGCTGCCAGCCTTCTCCTTCTTTCGCGGCATTATCCAATGCCTGCGGATCGTCGGAGAAAACACGGAAAGGAACATCCAATAGGATATTTTCCTCTATATACGGTTTCAAGTCAAGCAGTTCTCCCTCAATAGGATGAATCTCTGACTCGTCATCCGCGCTTGCATATGGAGACAAAGTAAACAGTTCAGTCGTTTCAATATGGAATTCATACGGTACATCTACCAGTGTACGCGCACACGGAAGAATCATCTTACCATCTATTGCGAACTTGACAGTTATATCGTTTCCATACGAAGTTGCCTGACCGCTGACCTTCACCGGATCAATCCGACGAATATCATTTTTGCCCTGGATGTCTGACACATCCACTTGCTCTGTAAATTCGAAAGGTTCAAGACCTTTAGCTTTAAGCTTTTGAACCGGAATTTTCACGTTAATTCACCTCATGGCAACAAAAGTAATTGTAAAAAAAAACAGAAGCTTTGTCAATATATTTTCTTTACACCATGGCAATAATTAGCCTATATTCTTAGTAAAGAACATTATTTCTATTATAACACGTTCGAAAAGCGGAGAAAACCGTTTAGAAACGAAGGGATAGGTGAGAAAGCCCGGAGAGTGGGTGAACTTCCCATTCGCAGGGATTTATCGCCTATACCGCAGTTTCTGGTTTTCAGAGCTGGATCACAACAAAGAAAAGCGGAAGAAACCGTTTAAACTGGTGCTAACGAGTAAGCCCGTGATAGACCTAAAATACAGAAAGGAGTCTTCTTATGAAAGCAAATGGTCTCATCGTCGAATACAACCCTTTACATAACGGTCATGTTTATCATATACAGCAGGCACAAAAATTAACCGGCAGCGATTGTACGATTGCTGTAATGAGCGGTAATTTCACACAGCGAGGTGAACCGGCCATTTTGGATAAGTTCAGTCGTACAAGAGCTGCACTTTCTGCCGGTGTTGATCTGGTTGTCGAATTGCCCTTCCTTTATGCAGTACAGCACGCTGATTTGTTTGCAAAGGGAGCTGTTTCTATCCTTGATGCACTAAAAGTAGACCACCTTGTTTTTGGTTCTGAAAACGGAAGTATCGAACCTTTCCATCAAGCACAAAAGGAACGGATTAAAAATCAGGAGGCATTTGAGAGTATTCTGAAACAGGAGCTAGATAAAGGCCTATCCTACCCGGAAGCGAATCGTAGAGCATA
This sequence comes from Terribacillus saccharophilus, assembly GCA_900110015.1. GTDB lineage: Bacteria > Bacillota > Bacilli > Bacillales > Amphibacillaceae > Terribacillus > Terribacillus saccharophilus. The sequence goes on from FOCD01000001.1 coordinate 955,178, forward strand.
TGAATTAGCCGGAATCAGCTCTACACTCGATCTTAGCAGCCCCAATAATATATTAGGATTTGCATATCTTCAGGCCGCAAATGCGCTTAACACACCAATACAGGTCGATACAATCCGCCGTATACAAGCAGATTATCATGAACAGTCGATTTCCGGCCCGATTGCAAGCGCCACGTCAATTCGCTCTGCTTGGCAGGATGAGAAGACACAAGAAGTGAAAGCAGCAGTGCCAATAAAGACGTTTGAATTATTGGAAACTAAAGAGCTTCACAGCTGGGAAGCCTATTTCCCACTTTTACGCTATCTTATCTTAACTAGACCTGCTGAAACCTTACGTCACATCCACGGGATGGATGAAGGATTGGAATACCGCTTTAAGAAATATATTCACCAGTCATTAGATTTTCAGCAGTTTTTATCTTTACTTAAAACGAAGCGCTATACATGGACACGGCTGCAGCGCGTTTGTGTTCACATATTATCTAATACACAAAAGCACATAATCAACGAACATCTTGATGAAGCAGCATGCCCGTATATCCGTATTCTCGGCATGACTAAAACTGGACAGGCATTTCTCTCTTCAAGAAAAAAGCTGCTTGAGGTTCCGCTTTATACTCAATTGAAGGACAGCATGCATCCAGTTGCTGATTTAGAATTACAAGCTGCAGATGCATATTACAGTATTTTACCTCCTAAAATAGCTGCTGCTTCACGCAGACAAGAGATATCTCCGCCTATATTTGCATAATAAAAGGATGCATCAAATCGATGCATCCTTTTTATTATTTTGCAGGCATTTCTTCTAAGTATTTTTTCGCATCATCAAAGGTATTGACTGGTACAACTCTCATATCTGTATCGATATCTTCTGCTGTTTGTTTCGCAACCTGATAATTTGAATCCTCAGCACCTTGTTCATTTGGAGCAAAGAAGACGTCGCAGCCTTCTTTATCCGCAGCTACAACCTTCTTGTCGATTCCGCCAATACGGCCGACGTTTCCTTCATAATCTACTTCACCGGTTCCGCAAATCTGAAGACCCTTCGTCATATCTTCCTTTTCCAGCTGATCATAAATTTCCAAGCTGAACATAAGTCCCGCACTTGGTCCGCCGATTTGTCCGCTTGAGAAGGTCACTTCAGGATCTTCTGTGACATCACGATCGGTTACGAGCGTAATCCCAATACCAGGTATTTGGGTATCCGGCAGTGCTTGGAGCTTTAATTTCTTCTCCAGCTGTTTGTCATCTCGTTCAATTTTCAAGGTAATGGTATCACCCACACGTTTGGACGTGACATAACTAGTCAGATCTGTTGCTTCTTTCACTTGCTGGTTGTCTACAGCCGTGATGTGGTCACCTTGCTTGAGCTGGCCATCAGCTGGCAAATCATTAACGACAGACACAACATATACGCCTTTGTAATCGATTTGCAGTTCTGCACCCGCTGCCTCATAGGCAACGACGGTAGAAGCTTCTTGAGAGCTCTCCATCTGCATCAGCTGTGCTTGTGTGTATTCTTCCTCGGAAACACCCTCCGGTATAACATCTTCAAGTTTTTCGATTTGATGATATGGCAGTATTTTAGCCATCACATATTGGAATGGCGTTGCTTGCCCGCCCCGTACGGTGACAAGGTGCATATCACCTTCGCTCTTCTCGCTGCCATCTACAGAGACAATTGGATCAAGCGCATCTGCTGCACCCGGCTTGTATACATAATATGGCATTCTGTAAATTCCGGAAAAACAGAAGACGATGATCAGCAGCAGAATAACGAACAAGATATAACGTGTATTCTGTTTCATCTACAAGTTCCCCTTCTGTGCCCGCTTTCTCTACTTATTCAGAAGAAGAAGCATATTTCCCAATTGAGCACGCGTATAGTTAAGATAGCCTGTACAAACTGGCTGAATTTAGTTTACTACTTCGAATTCAAGAAGTACAGCTGTCACAAATCGGAGGGATTTTTTGTGCAAAAAATGAAGTCAATTCTGCTGGCTGGAGCTGCATTGCTGCTGGCGGTCAGCTTGATTATGTATCCGGACCCATCATTGCAGGCCAGTATACGTGGATTGAATATGTGGTGGGAAGTCGTTTTTCCATCCCTCCTGCCTTTCTTTATCACTGCAGAACTGCTGATTGCGTTTGGAATGGTTCGTTTTATAGGAGTATTCTGCGAGCCGATCATGCGGCCTTTATTCAATGTTCCCGGCGTCGGCAGTTTTGTGCTCGCTATGGGAATGGCCAGCGGATATCCATCAGGCGCCAAACTGACAAGCCGGCTTCGCCAAGAAAAACAGCTGACAAAGATTGAAGCTGAACGTCTCGTATCTTTCACAAATGCGAGCAACCCTCTATTTATTGTTGGTGTAATTGCCGTAAGCTTTTTCGGGGAAGCCGAGCTTGGCATGCTGTTAGCAGCAGCACATTATGGAGGGAATATACTTGTAGGTATCTGCATGCGTTTCTACGGTCGATCCGAACCCCGCTCGTCTTACGTTAGGGAAAAAGGGCTGATAAAACGCGCCTTTCGGGAATTGCATGAAACACGTATGGCTGATAAAAGACCATTCGGAAAGATTTTTGGAGATGCCGTCGTAAATTCTATTCAAACATTACTTATGATTGGCGGATTCATTATCATGTTTTCCGTTTTTAATAAGCTATTATTCATTTTAGGCATCACGGATTTCCTGGCATATGGTTTAAAGCTGCTGACTAGTATTTTTGGTATTCCAGCTGAATTAGTTGTCCCCATGTTCTCCGGATTATTCGAAATAACAATGGGTGGCCAAATGATTGCTCAAGCATCAGGATCAAACTTTTTCTTCCCTATCATTATCGTCAGCTTCATTCTTGCATTCAATGGTTTTTCCGTCCAAGCCCAAGTTGCAAGTATTCTCGCTGAAACAGACATCCGATTTGCTCCGTATTTTTTTGCCCGCCTGCTTCATGGGTTCATTGCTGCTGGATTAGCAGCAATTCTTTATGGACCACTTTATGCCAGACATCAGGAAACAAGTATTTTGACCTTCTTACAAGAAAAAACAGCTCCTGATACTACCATGGAGCTGCTTCGTTTTCTTTCGTCTCTCGGCCCTGCATTCACGCTCTTCATGCTCGCAGTCGGAACACTGATTCTGCTGAGACGCCGATTAAATTAAAATTTTTGCTTGATGGCTTCTTGTACAGGAGGCGGCACAAGCTTACTGATGTCAGCTCCAAAGCTTGCTGCTTCCTTCACGATGCTGGAGCTCAAGAAACTATAAGCAGAATCTGCTGTAATGAAGATAGTCTCTAATCCTGGCTCTAGATGCCTATTAATACCGCTGATCTGCATCTCATTTTCAAAATCACTCACAGCCCGCAGACCACGGACAAGCACTTTCGCATCATGTTTTCTGGCAAAATCGACGGTTAGACCTTCCGCTTTAACAACTGATACGTTTGAGATATGTCTTACCGACTGCCGCAAAAGCTCCATTCGCTCTTCTTCGTTGAACAGTGGTTTTTTCTTGCTGTTCACTGCCACAGCCACAATTACTTTATCAAATATTGCTGCAGCTCTCTGGATAATGTCTACATGACCATTTGTGACTGGATCGAATGAACCGGGATACATAGCAATCGTCATCACTCATCCTCCCGAGCAGCTTGATAAATGGTAATAGCGGTAGTATTTCCATACACGTCTTGTTTTACAGCTTGCAATCCAGCGATGAACTCCGGCAGTTCCTTCTTCGCATCGTGCTCACAAACGATTCGTCCATCCGCTCCCAAAATACCTGCTTCACTGATTTGCTCCAGAAGACCTTCGTATGACATCTTATGATACGGCGGATCCAGAAAAATAAGATCAAACTGTTTCTCCCTTTTTACGACAGCTTTCAGTGCACGAAGCGCATCATTTCGATATACTTCAGAATTGTCCGTCAGCCTCAAGGTTGTCAGGTTCTGTTTGATTGTCTCGACAGCCTTCCCTTGCTTATCTACAAAGATACAATGTGTCATTCCTCTACTCAAAGCTTCAATCCCAAGTCCGCCGCTTCCCGCGAACAGATCCAGACACTCTCCACCATCAAAAAAAGGTCCTAGCACCGAGAACAAGCTCTCTTTCACTTTATCCGTTGTCGGTCTTGTCAATTGGTTAGGGACAGCCTTTAACGCCCTGCCTTTATGTTCTCCAGCAATCACTCGCATTGCATTCCACTCCTTCAAAAAAACGATGTATATTCCCGCCTAAGCCGGTCCATACTGTACTATTGAAGCGGCTATCACGCTAATAGCTGCTTCATGAACACGGAGAAGACTTACGTTTCCCCATAAGCTCTTCCTCCGGTTTCTCCTCTCCCTTTGCCTGTTTGTTTTCATTGGAAACAAAAGGCGCCTGCAGGGCTCTTCCCTGCAGGCTTTTTTTATATACCAATCTTATAATCGTATTCTTTCGCTTTATCCTGTTTCGCATTCTCGAAATCGGTACGGATGAAGGGACGGTAAGATAACGCCGTCTTAGAGACGAATGGCAGTCTATTCAATGCTGCTTCCCTCTCTTCTGCTTCCTCCAGGTTCACGTATATCATCGCATATTTAAGCTTTTTGGATACAAAAACAAGATGTCCATGCCGCTTCAGCTGCTTGATATTCTTCATATGCTGGAACCATACGACGATTCCTTGCCGTTTTGTCAACATAAATGATGTTCCTCGCTTTACAGCTTTTTTCTTAGTGTAGCAAAGCCTGCCCCCTTGGAGCAACACAAAAAAACCGGCAAGCCGAAGCTTACCGGAATATTGTCAGGAAGCACACCCGCAGGCGCCGCCGCTTCCACAGCCGCAGCCAGAGTCTTTCATGGCCGCACCTGACCGCGGAGCTTTGACATTCTTGCTCACAGTCATGGCAAGTTTGGCACTTATATCATCAAGCAGTTTTTGCAGATTTCGTTCTGCTATTTTAAATGCCGCAACGTTGGCATCCATATCCATCTCACGCTTCTTGCTGCGGATTTCCTTCATGATGAAGCTGTAATCAGGGTGGTATCTGCCGAATCGCTGCACTTCTTCATACTGTTCCTTTATAGCCGTGAATGCGTCGATTTTCGCTTTCGTTTCGCTATTCTGGTAGAGTGCGGATTGCGCGGAGTTATATGCCGCCATCACTTCCGAATCACGGATCATCACACCCAAATGCTCGGACTTCTCCAGAAGCTCAACGAATTCCATAGTTGCAAACATGTAACCACCTCCCCTATTATCATACCAAATAATAGGGAAATGAAAAGTGTTTAATCCCGCATTGCTCTTGCCATTTGAATCAGCATGTTCACCATGCTCAGCTGATCCCCAAACTGTCCGATACGCTGCGGCACCGTTTTACCGTAAAAATAGTTCGCTTGCTTTTCCAAATCAGTGAATGTGCTCGGGTCACGCGCAAGTGTGCGGTACCATACCGGGTGAAGTCTGACAAAACGGAGCAGTTCTTCCCGGTGCTGCAGCCTTTGATAGATTTCCTGCCGCATCACCCTACCTCCTTTTAGTCCTTATGAAAGAATGTTGGTGTCTTCTTCTTTGAAGGAAACTGTTGTTTCACACCTTGATATTGTCCGATCAATTGCTTGATATTTTCAAGCGCTCCATTCAAATGATGGATATGGCCCTGTAGTTTTTGTAAATCTAACTGATTTGCCATCCCCATTACCTTGTTGAACATTTCTTTTCCTGTCTCTTCTGATTCCTTTTCAGTTTGCTCAGCCTCTGCTTCTGCCGTTGTTTCTCTTTCTGCATTTGCATTCTGTCCATTTTTATATGCTTGCCAGCTCGGATCCTCTTCACCCAGTAGCACCCACTTTTCATAGTATGGCTGCCACCCTGTTTGATTCTGCCTAACTTCTTGAATCAGCTTAGGATGCTGCTGAACGAATTGTCTGAATTCCTGAATAGAAGGATGCAAATTCGTATCTGACATTACATTCATCTCCTAACCAGATAAATACCCTCTCTGACCAATGTATGAAAGACTCAGACAAATGACACAAAAAAATGGGGTTCCTCAGCGGAAACCCCATTATTGTAAAAGAAAATTCTGCGTATAGTAGTAACGATACACGCCTACACCTAGCTCTTCATAGGATGCGTCAAGCAGCGTCTTACGATGTCCTTCACTATTCAGCCAGCCAATCATTGCTGCAGGAGCATCTGTATAGCCAGCGGCGATGTTTTCTCCTGCACTTTGGAATTTGACCCGACCGTCCGCCAGCCGATCTCCAAGTTCCTCACCACTTGGTGTCACATGAGAGAAATACTGCTGCTTCTGCATATCTTCACTATGGCCAAGCGCAACAGCGGCTACCTGATCGTTCCATTTTAGCGGCGGCACATCAAAATGTGAACGCATAACATTCGTTATATCAATTATTTGCTGTTCCATTCCTTCCTGCACCTGCTGCCATTCTTCATCCGAAACTTTAGGCTGTTCAGGAAGCTGACCAGTATACGTTACGTCGTAAGGACGCTCCATTACGAGCTGTTCATCAGTCAGCACTCGTACTGCGGTTAGTTCGTCCTCAAATGTATCGAAATAGAACTGAGCGAACAAACCATCTCCAATCTGGGCAAGCGGCTGTATCTGCTGATCCTTATCCTTCAGCTTGAATGTATATCGGTTGCTATCATATCGGAATGAAACTTCTTCTTGAAGCGGATAATCCTGTTCTACTTCTTCCCGGCTCTCACCAAGCTTCGCTTTTGCAAGCGATGCTTCACCAACGGCAAAGGCTGTGACAACACGCCCATCTTTTACACCATACTGAGCATAAGCATCACCTTTATCATATATATACCACTCATAACCATAAGAAGACTGATCAATTCTATTCGGCTCACCTTGATCCTCTTCTAATGTTTCAGGCGCTTGATTGATCCAACGTTCTATATCACCATTCGGCTTCTGTTCAGCTTCCGCCTTTGGTGTTTGCTCTGTATCTCCTGACTTTGTATCCTGGGCAGGAGCCAGATAATCATCCTTGTTCCAAAAGAACAGCACGCCTGCTCCCACTACGAGTAACAATAATACGATTCGTAAACTCTTCATGCATCCTGCCCCCTTTCCATAAGTTGCACCTATTATAATACAAAATCCAATTTGGAGATAGTCGACTCCTTCGACAAGCTTCACATACCATCTGCGGGAAGCAGCTGTCCATACGTCCGGAACTGAATCAAGCCTCCTACTGGACCAAGCTTTTTGAAGCCGCACCTTGTCAAGACTTCCTGCTTTTCTTCCTCCTCTGGCTTACAAAATGCATGAATTGTTTCGATGCCATGCTTTAGCAGCCAATCGCAAATGCTGATTATTGCTTCATCTTCGTATTTTTTCCCCTGCATCTCTTCGCGAATATCAAAAAACAATTCAGCTTGAGCAGCATCTTGAGAAGGTTGTTTTATAAAAATGTCCCCAACCATATCCTTTTGATATTTTGTATGTAAAATCCATGGTCCAAAACCGAAGCTTGTCTGTCCAGTTTCGAATTCTTCCAGGTAAAGAGGTAGCTCAGCCTTCAAGGCATTTGTCGGCCAATCTGTCACATACGAAATTTCCTGTTCATAAAAGAAGGTGACAGGAAATCGAACAAGCTGCTTTCCCATCTCCATTGTTATAGATTTCATAGTTAAACGCGGTGTTTCCATATCCATTTACTTTCCCTCTCTCCGATGCACATTTATGGTTCTTATTCCCGCTACTTCCTACAACATAAACACAAAAAAGACACCTCCATAGTGGAGGTGTCTTTAATTAGAAGATCGCAGGAGTTGTGAAGATCACAAGTGCGATAAAGAAAATCATCAAGTAATTCAGGCTATAGACGAACATCCATGTTGCCCACTTAAGATCATTTTTCATAAAGAATCCAGCGATACCGATTGCAAGCCAGCCAACGTTCAATACACTGGCGATGACAACAAATACAGTTCCCAGAGAAGTTAGGTAAAATGGAAGCGGAAGCAAACATGCTGTATAAACAACAATCTGGCGCTTCGTAATTCCAAAGCCGTATACAGAAGGCAGCATCGGGATATTAGCAGCTTTGTAATCATCTGCTTTTTTCATAGCTAAAGCCAAGAAATGCGGTGTCTGCCAGATAAACATAATAGCGAAAACGATCCATGCCTCTGTGCTTAAACCGCCATCGATAGCAGCGTAACCGATTAGCGGAGGAACCGCTCCGGAGAAGCTTCCGATTGCTGTATTGATTGTATAACGACGTTTAGACCACATCGTATAAAGTACAACATAAGCAAACCAGCCGAAAATACCAATCGCTGCAGCTTGCCAAGTTGTCAGGAATAAAAATCCTGCGCCAAGGACTGTGAATCCAATTCCCATCGTAAGTACAACAGAAAGCGGAATCGTACCTGTTACCGTTGGACGTTTCTTCGTTCGTTTCATCACATGGTCAATATCACGATCATAATAGTTATTGATCACACATCCACCAGCAATGACTAATCCGCTTCCGAGCATCATGTAGATGAATGTCGGGATATGATCAACGAATTGTTGGTTCGTCATATAAAGTGCGAGCCAGAAACCGCCGAAAGCAGTCAACAGATTTGAATTTATAATACCAGTTTTTATAAGCGCCTTAAAGTCTGTCCACAGACTAGTAGTAGAATCGGCCTGTTCAGCACCGTTCAATACTTGTGAAGAAGTTGTTTCGATCTTTTCCACACCAGCACATCCTTTCTGCTTGGTCAAACATAATTCTTGTATTCTATCACACTTTTAACATTGTAACACGTCCAGCTCCGTCAAACGAAACGGTTTTTGACAATTTGCTGAACTAATATCTTATCTTCTCAATCTATTCTTTAAAAGGCAAAGCACAGGTCATAAAATTGACAATAAATTTCCCCTTCTTTAAATTGATTTCGTGTTACGATAGGCTTAATGTTTTTATCCTAGCTATAAGTTTGTATATAAGAGGTGTTATACGTGAAATTATTGAAATCCTTATCTGTGATCAGCACTATAGGTATGCTGTTCATTTTGCTTGGCGGGGCCCTTGTTACAAAAACAGGCTCAGCGGATGGCTGCGGACAAAGCTGGCCGTTGTGTGAAGGGGCATTAACCAACATTACGCCCGAGCTTATCATAGAAGTTGCCCACCGATTTGTTTCTTCAACAATGGGGATCGTCATTCTGTTACTGGCAATCCTGGCTTGGCGCAAAATCGGTCATATTCGAGAAGTTAAGTTCTTGTCTATCGTGGCAGTAGGCTTTCTTGTACTACAAGCATTAATCGGTGCAGCAGCTGTTGTTTGGCAGCAATCCGACACTGTATTGGCGCTGCATTTTGGTATCTCGCTGATTTCATTCGCTTCCGTGCTTCTTCTTACTCTCATAGTATTCGAAGTGGACAAGAAGTTCGATGCCCGCGCGCTCGTCATCCGCAAAGGGATGCGAATTCAATTTTATCTTCACACAATTTTCATTTATTTGGTCGTCTATACCGGAGCGCTTGTACGTCATATGAATGCAAGCCTTGTATGTGGAGATTTCCCTCTATGCTCGAATGCTGATCCTGGACTTTTTGGATTGAGCACAGCACAAATGGTACAGATGCTCCACCGCGGCGCAGCAATGCTAGCGCTTGTCTGGTCCTTCATCATCATGGTTCAGGTGCTTCGTCGTTACAAAGGGCACGCAGTGATGACGAAAGGCTGGATCATTAGCTTCTGTCTTCTAGCGGCACAAGCTGTAGTCGGAGCGCTCGTCATTTTCACTGGAATGAATCTTTTCGTGGCTCTCATGCATTCCTTGATTATCAGCGTCTACTTCGGAATCATGACATACTTTATCATGCTATCCTTCCGAAGCGCAAAATACGAAAAAGAACTATAAAAAAATCCACTGCCATCAAGCGGCAGTGGATTTTTTTTATTCAAATTCTATTAGCAGATCTCCAACCTGTATCGGTTCTCCATCTTTAACATTTACTTCTTTAATCGTTCCATCGAATGGAGCTTGTACTGTTGTCTCCATCTTCATCGCTTCTGTAATGAGAAGCTGCTGACCCTTTTGTACTTGCTCACCGGCATTAACCAGTGATCTAATAACTGTTCCAGGCATTGTTGCACCAATATGCTTCTTGTTCTGTTTATCAGCTTTTGGTGTCGTTTTTACTGTTGCCTGAACTTGTTCATCACGCACTAGAACCTCGCGAGGCTGTCCATTAAATTCGAAGTAAATTGTCCGCATTGCATCCGGACCCGCTTCTCCGATTGCGACAAGCTTTACAATCAAGGTCTTTCCAGGTTCGATTTCTACTTCGATTTCTTCATCCAGTTTCATACCATAAAAGAATGTTGGTGTTGTCAGTACAGACAAGTCACCATAAGCTTCTTTGAAGGCAGCGTAAGTTTCAAATACTTTCGGATAAAGGGAGTAAGCAGCAACATCCTGTTCCGTAATGTCAGCTTCTACTTTCTCTCCCAATTCACTTCGCAGCTGATCAAAATCGACTGGGGGCAGCAATTCGCCAGGCCGGTCTGTGATTACTTCGCGATCCTTCACTATCACCTTTTGCAATTCTTTCGGGAAGCCGCCATATGGCTGTCCGAGGTAGCCTTGAGCGAATTCGATAACAGAATCCGGGAAGTCAAGAGCTTCACCTCTCTCAATAACACTAGTTTCATCCAAATCGTTTTGAACCATAAATAACGCCATGTCACCTACAACCTTAGAAGAAGGCGTTACCTTGATAACATCTCCGAAAAGGTCGTTTACCCTTCTATACATTACCTTCACTTCATCCCAGCGGTCGCCTAATCCAACTGCATTAGCCTGTTGCAGCAGGTTGCTGTATTGTCCGCCTGGCATTTCGTGCAGATACACTTCTGCATGAGGAGCTTTCATGCCGCTTTCGAAGTCGCTGTAGCGGTTGCGGACATCTTCCCAATAAGAGCCAAGCTCGTCATAATTTTCGACATTGATGGATGGTCTGCGCTCCATCCCCTGCATCGCATGATAGAAAGAGCTGGCGCTAGGCTGAGAAGTAAGGCCAGCCATAGATCCTGCTGCTACATCGACGACATCAACACCAGCTTCTACAGCCTTCATATATGTCAAGACACCGTTGCCGCTTGTATCATGCGTATGCAAATGAATCGGAAGTGATACGGTATCCTTCAAAGCGCTGACTAGATCATAAGCAGCCTGCGGTTTTAGCAGACCTGCCATATCTTTGATACCAATAATGTGAGCACCTGCTGATTCGAGTTCTTTTGCCATCTTCGTATAGTAAGCAAGATCGTATTTCGTCCGACTCGGATCCAGGATATCCCCACTGTAACAAAGTGCAGCTTCTGCCACCTTATTTTGCAGTCGTACTGCTTCGATAGCAGGCTTCATATTTTCAATCCAGTTCAAGCTATCGAAAATACGGTATACATCTATGCCAGCTTCAGCACTCTCTTTAATGAATTTCTCAACAACGTTATCCGGATAGTTTTTGTAACCGACAGCATTGCTTGCACGAAGCAGCATTTGGAACAATACATTCGGCATTTTTTCCCGTAGTTTAGTCAAGCGCTCCCAAGGATCTTCCTTTAAGAACCGATACGCAACGTCAAAGGTAGCGCCGCCCCACATCTCGACAGAAAATAGGTTAGGCAATAGTTTGGCAGTTGGCTCAGCAATTGTTAATAGATCCTTCGTTCTTACACGTGTAGCAAGAAGTGATTGATGAGCATCACGGAAGGTTGTATCCGTCAACAAGACTTCTTCCTGCTCTTTCAGCCAGTCGGAAAGCCCTTCAGGACCATGCGCGTCCAGAATTTGCTTTGTTCCGTTCTGATAATCAAGTCCTTTTGAAAGCTTCGGAACTCTTGGATAAGGAAATTCCGGTTTCTCGACCTTTCCACCGCCATCAAATCCATTAACAGTTGTATAACCGATATACTGGAGCATTTTAGTTCCTCTATCCTGACGTTTAGGGAAGTCAAACAGCTCTGGTGTTTCATCGATAAAACCAGTCGTGTAGTCAGCTGACAAAAACTTATCATGCAATATGACATTTTCCAAGAATGGAATGTTAGTCTTGATACCTCGAATACGGAACTCGCGAAGGTTTCTTTCCATCTTATAAGCAGCTTGTTTGTAATCCGCTGCCCACGTCGATACTTTTACAAGCAAGGAATCATAATAAGAGTTGATGACGGAACCTTGGAACGCATTTCCCCCATCTAAACGAACACCAAAGCCACCACTGGAACGATAAGCCATAATTTTTCCGGTATCCGGCAAAAAGTTATTAAGCGGATCTTCTGTTGTCACACGTGCTTGAATCGCATAGCCGTTTGTTTTAATCTCTGACTGTGCAGGGATATGAAGACGTTCATCTGAAAGGCTGTACCCTTGGGCAAGCAAAAGCTGTGTTTGAACGATGTCTACTCCTGTAACTAGCTCCGTGATCGTATGCTCTACTTGAACACGAGGGTTAACCTCGATGAAATAGAAATTGTTATCTGCAACAAGAAATTCAACAGTTCCAGCATTTATATAAGAAACATTTTTCATTAATTTAACGGCAGCATCACAAATTGCAAGTCGAAGTGATTCCGGCAAACCGACGCTTGGAGCTACTTCAATAACTTTTTGATGCCTTCTCTGTATAGAACAGTCACGCTCGTACAAATGTATAATATTTCCGGCACTATCCCCAAGGATCTGTACCTCAATATGTTTTGGATTTTCAATAAGCTTCTCAACATACACTTCATCACTGCCGAATGCAGCTTTAGCCTCTGATTTGGCTCGCTCATAAGCCTCGGCAAGTTCATCCGCAGAGCGTACAACACGCATGCCTCGTCCGCCGCCGCCCAATGAAGCTTTGATGATGATTGGATAGTTATGGTTCTCGACAAAAGCTTTCACTTCGTCCAGCTCTTGGACCGGTCCATCGCTTCCTGGGATGACTGGTATTTCTGCAAGCAACGCTTGCTGTCTCGCCTTCACTTTATCCCCAAACATATCCAGCTGTTCGCTGCGCGGGCCGATGAAGATAATTCCTTCTTCTTCACAGCGTCTGGCAAAGTGGATGTTCTCAGAAAGGAATCCATACCCTGGGTGAATAGCATCAGCACCAGAAGTTTTCGCAATTTCGAGAATATTCTCGATATCAAGATAGGCATCAATCGGCTTTTTCCCCTCGCCGACTAAATATGCCTCATCTGCTTTGAAGCGGTGACTGGAGGATTTATCCTCTTTAGAATATATAGCAACAGTATGTATTCCAAGCTCGACACAAGCTCGGAATACACGTATCGCAATTTCCCCTCTATTTGCTACTAGAACTTTGTTGATTCCCCTTAGTTCGTCCATCGTTCTCCTCCTCTAGTCTTTTCCCTGGTTTGTGTAGTAGTACTAGTGGTGCGGATCCTCTGTCGATTGGAGGGACGTCTTCCCCGCTTATCTTGCGTAAAGGTGCTTTCTGACACAATCAGCTCTTGTGAACGTACATGCTTGGCAATGTTATTCAATATACCCATAGAAGCGAATAGAATCATCAAGGATGTACCGCCGTAACTGACAAATGGCAGTGTAACACCTGTGATTGGCAATAGACCGGTGATCGCGCCCAGATTGATGAAGGTCTGGATCCCCACCATCGACGAAATGCCTATTGCCAATAATGAACCAAAACTATCTCGACATTGTCTGGCAATATAAAATCCGCGCAGTACAATGATTGCAAGCATTGCCAATACTGCAGCAACTCCGACAAATCCGAGTTCTTCCGCTATAACAGCCATAATAAAGTCTGTGTGCGGTTCCGGAAGATACCCTAGCTTTTGGATGCCTTGTCCCAATCCATCTCCGAAAATACCGCCATTTCCGATAGCAAGATAAGATTGTACAAGCTGGAAGCCTCCGTCTTGAACGTTGTCTTCACTGAATGGCTGATAAGCTCCAGTAAATCGTGAGATACGTTCTTCGTTGATCATGTGCGGCAACACAGCGAGTATTAGCCCGACACCTGCAGCAATCAAAAGGCTCAAATGCCTTAAACGTATACCTGCGCTGACTATGATTGAGCAGGAAATCAGAAATACGATAGAAGCTGAACCAACATCCGGCTGAATCACGATCAAGCCAAGTATGAGACCTAATGCAATAAGAGGCGGCAAAACACCTTTTGAGAAACTATCCAGATATTTCTGCTTCTTAGCATAAACAGCCGATAGATAGATGATCATACCCACTTTAGCCAGCTCTGCCGGCTGCAGGCTGAAGAAGCCAAGATTAAACCAAGATCTGGATCCATTCACTTTACCGGTGAACAAAACTAATACAAGCATGGCAATGATAACTAGCATGATTGGTTTTATCCACTTCTGGAACTTCTGATACGGGACAAAACAGAAAAATGCAAAGACTGGCATCGCTAAAGCAATCCAAATCAATGTTCTGATAAAGAAGGAAGTGGCTGGCTGATCAAATTTAACAACCGCTACCGTATAACTTGCACTATATACCATTACTGCACCAAATGCAGTCAACAGCAACGGAGTGAATAGCAAAGTAAAATCGAAATTACGCAATCTTTTTTTCATCTTAAAGCTCCCATAGTATGTATTTTACGATCGTTACAAATCGCCAGATTCATAGAATAATAAAAAAACCCCGCCGAATTAAAGGGCAATGGGGTTTCATCTTTCGTATGGGATGCCCGTACAAGCAATTGCAGGCGGCCGTAAGCTTTAAGGACGCATAGACCGCTGCGCTGCCTCATGCAGCACATTCAACTGCCTTTCCAAGTTTTCAAGAAGCTCTTTTCCATCTTCTTCTTTCACGAGATTCAATCGAATTGCAAAATCTATCTCACGTGACAAACCAAACATTTGTGTATCGAGTACTTCTTCATAAAGCGGACATTGCGGCATCGTCAAATTGTCCATCTGTACTTTGATTAGTTTAAGTATTTTATCAGCATCCGCCAAAAGAAGGGCATATGCTTTCTCTTGATTACTAACGGTGATCTCAGATATCAATATTATCCCTCCGTTAAACAGACTTCTTCTATACAATTCTAGCGGTAGTCCTGCTAAATTGCAAGACACGTCCAGGTAATATTTTTGTCGAATCGTTGTCAATTGTCACAATCTTTATGTTAAGCTATATTCGTAGATACTCTGGAAAAGGAAGTGTCGCTATATGGTAATCACCCTGACAGGCAAAGTTGAGTTTCCACTCACACTTGATCCATCCGTCTGGATTTTTGATGATCGCAAAATCCTTTTTGAAAACGCTTTTAAAGAGGTTGAGTCAATTCCTGCTACGGAAGAAAAGCACTGGGATCGCTCTATTTATCAGCAAAAAATGAAGCCACCTATTAATAAGAGCCTTACAAAGGCAGAGAGAAAACTGGCACTTGAAAACAGTTATGTAATGCCTATTTCCGACTTTCTCAAAACAGCCAGTATACAAGAAGATGCCACGCATGCGGTATTTCTGACAGACTCTGGTGAAGAAATCGTTCCTTTGGACGAGCTTAAGGCGAGCATGTTTCTGTTCGCGGTAGATGGGCGCAGCATTAAAGAAACCGGACCTGCTCACTGCTACCTACCCAGCAGGAAGGAAGATCCGATCAAAGCTATTCGTCAGATAAAGATCTGCTAAGGTTCCTGTTTAGAATCTACTATGAGCGGATATGACTGATAGAGACTTTTTGTAAGATACACACAATGGCTTATCGTATGGTAAACTGAAAAAGTATTATACTCTCCTGAGGTGATAGCATGCGTGTAAAATGTGTACTTTGCGATAAAGTCGAAGAAATAGATGATGGAAGTCCGCATGCGAAAAAACTGCGGAATCGGCGCAATAGCATGCATATATGCAACGATTGCTCAGACCGTATCGCAATGCGTACGAAGGAACGGAAAGCGACCGGGAATTTCAATTTATACCGGGAAAAGAAGACAGATGAACCTTTAATTTAATAAATGAGGTGAAACGATGTCAAAGGGATTAGCTTTACTGACTGCAATATTAGTTATTGCTTGCTTCGTAGCAGCAGGCGTAACGATCAGCTACCAAAACTATGGCTTAATGACAGTCGCGATCATCGCCGGTTTCTTCATTATGGGTGCTGGTATCTTCGCAAAACGAAAAGGACAATAAAAAAAGACGGGCTATCCGTCTTTTTTTATTTTAATTCGATGTAATCCTGAATCAATTCCTGGTGGATGCTGCTGTTTGCTGCAACAACTGTCGTCTTATTCAAGAAGTCGACAGGCTCACCAGTTGCATCCGTCAGTTTTCCACCTACTTCCTGCAGCAGTACAAAGCCGCCAGCATAATCCCATGGCTGTAGACTGAAGGTTAAGTAAGCATCTGTAATCCCTTCGGCAAGAAAAGCAAGCTCCAAAGCCGCTGATCCATAAGCACGAGTTCCCATTACACGATAGACGAGCTGCTGCAGCTTTTCTTCGTTCACCCGACGGTTGGGGCAGAGCCAGAAATGGTTCAGCTCGATAATCGATTGATCGAGCGTCTTTTCGGGAAGCATTGGCAGCTGAAAATCACCTTTAAATGCCCCTTCACCACGTTTTGCGTGATAAAGCGTATCCTCCATCACATTATAAATTATCCCGATTTCCGCAATACCGTCATGTATAATTCCTATTGAAATAGCGAAATTTGATTTCTGATGGACAAAATTCATCGTACCGTCTATCGGGTCGATTATCCAGACTGTACCTTTCGTTTCGGAAACAGCTTCTCCGATACCTTCTTCCCCTAGCACTTTATGCGATGGGTAGTTTTCACGTATTCTTTCCAAAAAGAAAGACTCAACTGCTTTATCCATCTTTGTTACAAGATCTTTCGGGCTTGACTTTGTCATGATCTCCAATGGTTCATCCATCTTCTCTTTGATAAGCTGTCCTGCTTCCAGCACCCACTGTTGTGCTTGCTTATGCAATGTATGCTTCATTGATTGCTCCATCATGTGCCCCCCATTCTTTCCACTAGCTTATCACAAATAGTTTAAGATTCGAACCGATTCAATTGCTCGCTGAGTACACGAAGCTTCGCTTTTGCTTCCTTCACTCCTTTGTCATCTTCCTTCTGCATAGCATCAGACAAAGTAACTAGAAAATAATCGATCTCAAGGCGTATAGCAGGCACCTTCTCCTGGGCTTCTCTTTTTCGTAAGGCTTCCATTACATCACGCATCTTGATCTCCTCCTATCTATTTAAACCATCTATCAAGTTGTTTCTTTTTACCACTGCTATGCGGTTTGTAAACCTTTCCTTGCTTGCATTTTAACTATTGGACGGGTATGATGAAGGAAGATTTCTGCAAGGAGTGACTCTAATGACCGCATTATTCACAAAAGAAGATTTCGATGTTTTTACAATAGATGGTTTAGATGAAAGAATGGAAGTGCTGCGCAGCCGTCTTTCTCCAAAACTGGAGAAGCTTGCTACAGAACTAGCTCCATACGCAGAGCAAGTGACAGACCATGATATGTATGTTCATGTTGCTAAGCATGCACGACGCACGAAGAATGCGCCAAACGATACATGGTCCGCTCTAGCTTCAAGCAAGCGCGGATATAAAAAGTTACCTCATTTTCAGATTGGGCTGTGGGGTACACATGTCTTTGTCCAATTCGCACTTATTTATGAAAGTCCTTTAAAGGAAACGGTTGGCCAGAAGATGGCAGAAGCTAAAAAGCAGATTCTAGAAACTATTCCTTCTCACTACGTGTGGTCTATGGATCATATGAAACCCGATGCTGCTCCTATATCAGATGAGCTATATGACAAAATTGCAGATCGATTGCAGCATGTCAAAAAAGCGGAACTAGTATGCGGAATTCATCTGCAGCCTGATGATCCAGCGCTTGCTTCTAAAGAAGCTTTCCTTAAGGTGTGTCAGGATGTTCTAAAACATACAGCTATTCTTTACGAACAAGCGGCTTATCAGCCCGTATAACGCATAAAACCCCCGTTCCTTAAACAGGAACGGGGGTTTTTTTACATTTTGATTTTTGCACCAGATGAAGCGGCCTTGGCTTTCTGAACCGCTCTATAGCTGGAATAACCGGAATCTTTTTGAAACTTGGCATCCAGCTGCTTTTCTTCTGATTTAGAAGGTACAACTTGCTTGAAACGTTCATACGCAAGCAGCAGATCTTCGCGCAAGATTCCATCTTCATATGTACGCTCTACTAATGAAAAGAAATTCACTACGTCAATGATCTCTGTTTTCGTCCACGTTTCATCTATTGGATAGCTGTAATTCATTCTATCCCTCCTTTTCCCTGGATAATAGTGTAACACGAAAATAACTTTCCATGCGATGCTAGTAATCTTGATGCAGTTTTGCTATAATTCTTTTGTTTTTAACATTTAAAGAGGTGTCAGCTAAGATGTTTTCACAAGAACAAGCACCACTATTCGACGGTGTGCGCAAGCATGCGGCGAATAAACCATTGCAATTTCATATACCAGGACATAAAACCGGAAAAGGAATGGATAAAGAATTCTCAGAATATATAGGTGAGAATGCCCTTTCCATCGATTTGATAAATATAGAACCTCTGGACGACTTACATCATCCTCACGGGATGATCCAAGAAGCACAGCAACTTGCGGCCAAAGCCTTCGGAGCAGACTATACATTCTTTTCCGTTCAAGGAACAAGCACTCCTATTATGGCAATGGTCATGAGTGTATGTAAACCAGGTGACAAAATCATCGTACCCCGGAACGTCCATAAATCTGTAACCAGCGCGCTCATCTTCTCAGGAGCGATACCTGTTTTCGTGCATCCTCAACTGGATCACAAACTTGGCATATCACACGGTATCACTCCGGAAGCTGTTGAAAAAGCACTGGAAGCAAATCCCGATGCAAAAGCTGTGCTCGTCATTAATCCGACTTACTTTGGTGTGGCTGCCGATTTGGCACATATCGTAGAAATATCCCACCGTTATGAAGTCCCTGTTCTTGTCGACGAAGCACATGGTGTTCACATTCACTTTCACGATGAAATGCCTGTTTCGGCCATGGCTGCAGGTGCAGACCTCGCTGCTACCAGTGTCCACAAGCTTGGAGGTTCTTTGACACAAAGCTCTATCCTTAATCTGCGTGAAGGATTGGTACGCCATGAACAGGTTCAAACAGTTCTTTCCATGCTCACATCAACGAGCACATCTTATATTCTGCTCGCATCATTGGATGCAGCGCGCCGTCAGCTTGCAACAAAAGGTCAGGATATGAATACTCATGCTATCCAGCTGGCAAATGACGCACGCCAAAGCATTAACGGCATAGATGGTCTGTATTGTGCCGGTGAGGAGATTCTTAGCTCGGAGGCAGCCTTTGCCATGGATCCGACTAAACTGCTTGTATCTGTAAAACAGCTCGGCATATCCGGCAGCGAAGCAGAACGCTGGCTGCGAAAAGAAAAAAATATCGAGGTTGAACTTTCCGATTTATATAACTTGCTGTTTTTGATTACACCTGCTGATTCAGTTGAAGAAATTCAGCAGCTTATAGATGCATTGACAGATCTGGCAGATCTTCATCAAGCAGAAATCTCAGCTACCGAGATTGAGGTATCTATACCAGAAATTCCGGTATTATCGTTAAGTCCCCGTGATGCTTTTTATGCTGATACGGAAGCAATCCCGCTTACAGAAGCTGAAGGTCGAATCAGCGCTGAATCCATTATGGTCTATCCGCCAGGAATCCCGATTTTCATTCCAGGTGAAATCATAAGTACCGATAATATCAGCTATATCCAGCGCAACCTGGAAGCAGGTTTGCCAGTGCAAGGTTTAATGGATGAATCAATAGAATACATCCGCGTCATTAAAGAGCACCGTGCTTTCCGATAAAAAAACTCCCCATATGGGGAGTTTTTTTTTATGAAGGTCGCTCTATTGTTTCCGGATCGACAAGCTCATAGCCTTTATCTCTTAAGCCCGTCACAATGTTCGGTACAGCTTGTGCTGTCCATTCTCGATCATGCATGAGCAAATTTGCGCCATTTCCTAACAGTTCTGTGTTAACCATAATATCCGCTAAAGCGTCACTATCCTGGTACTGACTTTCCCAATCATAACCGTAAGTCCAGTTCATTACTGTCATTCCTTCATCTTCTGCCAGTTGCCTGCTGTAGTCCGTATTCTCTCCAAACGGAGCTCTGAAGAATTCGGGTTTTTCACCAATGATCTCTTCAACCTGTTCGTTCACTTTGATAATTTCTTCTTTTGCTTCTTCTTCGGTCAAATCATTCAGATTGGCATGACTGTATGTATGGTTTCCGATCGCAAACCCCATGTCATGAATTTTTTTAAGTGTCTCTTTTTCTTCATCAGTCGTTAAAAAGTGACCATTAACGAAAAAGATTGCCGGTGCATCAGCTTCCTTCAAGGACTCTGCAATTTCTAAAGCATGCTTATCCGGTGCATCATCGAAGGTCAGCAGTGCAACCTGTTCATTGGCATCGTCGATTGGGACTATGGAAGAAACTTCAGAAACCTTATATTGCGGTTCTTGCTGCTCCTCCTGTTTCTCTGCCTGCTTCTCTTCAGCTTCCTGCTGTTCAACGTTCTCTTCCTCCGCATTCTCCTTCGTTTGTTCCTGCTCAGAAGATGCACTCTTTGTACTTTCCGTTTGATCCGATTCACTGTTCGTCTGTTCTGTACTAGCACATCCGCTTATCAGTACAGCGGATAAGCAAAAGAGTGTAGGAAATAATAAAAATCTCTTCACCAAAAAAAACCTCCAATTTGACATAATACTGCCATTATAGAGGAAAGATTTGGACTTGTAATGCAAGAAGGTCAAAATATGTCGAGTTTAGGAGAAATGTACCGGTTAAGGTTTACTAATTTGTCAATACGGGTAGGAACTTCAAGTAGACATTGTTATACTATTCACTTACGTGAAATTATACGAGCTTTAAAGCAGAAAGGATTTTTTTATGAAGAAAACAACAAGTGTATTTTGGTGGGGAATTGGAATTGTGGTAGCTTTCCTTATTTGGGGCAGCATTCCAGAATCTGTACTTCCCAACGGAAATACTGCGAATGTGACAAATACCATTCAAACTTTCCTGATTGATCAGTTTGGCTGGTTCTACTTAATTGCTACCACAATTTTCCTCGGTTTTGCATTTTTCCTCATGTTCTCCAAATACGGAAAAATTACATTAGGTAAACCTGACGACAAACCAGAATACAGCTACATATCTTGGTTTGCAATGCTGTTTAGTGCTGGTATGGGGATTGGTTTGGTTTTCTGGGGAGCATCAGAGCCACTGAATCATTTCAATAATCCGCCTACAATCGTAGAAGATGCGCAAACTGCTGAAGCAGGATCAACTGCTCTATCCTACAGCTTTTTCCATTGGGGACTGCATCCTTGGGCCACTTACGCGATACTTGCGCTGGCAATTGCTTACTTCACCTTCCGCAAGCAATCTAAAGGCGGCGTAATAAGTGCGATCTTGGAACCAATTTTCGGTGATCGCATCCATGGTCCGCTCGGAAAACTTATTGATATCATTGCAGTTTTTGCGACTATTTTCGGTGTAGCTACATCTCTAGGTCTTGGTGCTATTCAAATTAGCGGTGGACTATCCTATATTTTTGATGGAATAGAACCAACCTTTAGTACTGAATTACTCATTATTGTAATTGTTACAATATTATTCATTGGTTCTGCATTAAGTGGTTTAGACAGAGGTATAAAAATCCTAAGTAATGCTAATATAATATTTGCAGTTTTGCTTATGCTTGCTGTTCTGTTTTTAGGACCAACTAATTTTATTCTTAATTCCTTTGTAACTTCCTTAGGACAATATGTACAACACATTCCAGAATGGAGTTTACGCCTGACACCTTATGAATCTGATAATTCTTGGATTGGAGATTGGACTTTATTCTACTGGGCATGGTGGATTGCATGGGCACCATTCGTCGCAACCTTTATCGCCAGAGTATCAAGAGGACGAACAATAAGAGAATTCGTCACTGGTGTATTATTAGTACCTACAATCTTCGGTGCTATGTGGTTTGCAGTATTCGGCGCTACCGGCATTCACATGGAATACTTCCAGAATATCGATATATTCGGTGATATTACAGCACTTGGAGAAGAAGTAGGATTGTTCGCAATGCTATCTCAGCTTCCAGGCGGAATGATTCTTTCCGTTCTTGCATTATTGCTTATTGCTACATTCTTCATTACCTCTGCTGACTCAGCTACATTCGTTTTAGGGATGCAGACAACAAATGGTGATCTAAACCCTTCTAAGTCAGTCAAATTGATTTGGGGTTTGATTCAATCCGCAACAGCTGCGATTTTGTTATGGGTTGGCGGTGCAGATGGTCTAGGCGCATTACAGACCGCTTCGATTATTGCAGCCTTCCCATTTGCGATAATTTTGATCTTAGTAGTCATTTCTCTAATTATCACCTTTAAAAAGGAAGCAAAACGACTAAATCTGGATAACAAACCAGAAACACCAGCGAAAAAGACAGGAGATTAACTCTCCTGTCTTTTTCTTTTTGCAGGATTTCTCTGAAATTTATCGAAGAGTAATCCCCAGAAGAGGTGATTTTATGGAGGAAATAAAAGCTGCCATTATTCAAGCTAGAGGAAGTGCATATGAAATAGGAAAGAATACGGCTGCCGCATATGCTAAAAACCCTATTCTACAGCAATTCAGCCAGCTTGCTTCACAACAGACCAATTATGAAGAGATTAAAGCATTGTTCTCTGATTATGCTCCACATTTATTAGACGAATTGCAAGGGTTGGCAGATGGTTTAGGCTTATCGCTACAAGATGCAGCTGTGCTGTACAGTGGCTATAATTTGCCAAGACCACAAGCCCTCGGATGCTCCGCTTATGTCGATCAATTTCAATACGTACGCAATTATGATTTTAGCCCTTCTCTTTACGATCATTGCCTTAGCTTCATTGCGCCAGAAGAGGTTTTTGGATCGATTGGTTATAACCTTCAGCTAATTGGCAGACATGATGGAGTAAATGAGAAGGGATTGGCAATAGGTCTGCACTTTGTCAGTAATTCAGGATACCAAAAAGGTTTATCTGCTTGGTCTGTTCTTAGGATAGCACTTGATACGTGTGAAACGACTCAGCAAGTTATTAATCTGTTTAAAGAGCTGCCACACGCAGCTTGCTACAACTTTTCGGTTGGTGATGCACAAGGTTCTCACGCTGTCATTGAGGTTGCTCCAGAGAAGCTTTGTGTAAGGTCTTCTACGGCAGGGTTAAACTGTGTAAATCACTTTCAGCACGGTGAATTAGAAGCATTTAATCGACAAGATATGACTAGTTCGGTTAAACGGGATAACTTCCTTCTAAATTTGGATAAATCCGAAATGACGCAGGAGGAATTATTTGATTTATTTTCTGATCCAGCTTCTCCCCTCTTCTTCGAGGACTATGATCAGCTGTTCGGTACTTTACATACTTTTGCTTATTCATTTCAAACATGGCAATTAATAACTTCCTTATCTCGAGGTAATCCGTTAGAAATAGACATAGAGGATTGGTTTGCGGGCACAGATTTAAAGATTGATATGTTATATGGAAGAATAAAAAAAGAGCCTACCCCTGAAGGATAGGCTCTCTCTTATTATTTTACGATATGGATAGGTGTGCCGATTGCAACTTCAGCAGCTTCCATAGTGATCTCACCTAGAGATGGGTGAGCATGGATTGTAAGTGCAATGTCTTCAGCTGTAATTCCAGATTCAACCGCAAGGCCAAGCTCAGCAATCATGTCGCTCGCGTTAGGACCAGCGATTTGAGCACCAAGGACAACACCGTCTTCTTCACGAGTGATAAGTTTCATGAAACCATCACTATCGTTAAGAGAAAGCGCACGACCGTTTGCAGCAAACGGGAATTTAGAAGCTTTTACTTTGTAGCCAGCATCTTTAGCAGACTGCTCTGTATGACCTACAGAAGCAAGTTCAGGCTCAGAGAAGACTACCATCGGAATACCATTGTAATCGATAGCAGATGGTTTACCACTGATTGCTTCAGCAGCGATCTTACCTTCGTAAGATGCTTTGTGAGCAAGTGGCGGGCCTTCTACGATATCACCGATTGCATAGATGTTCTCGATGTTTGTACGGCATTGCTCATCGATTTCGATAAGTCCGCGATCAGTCATCTTAACGCCAACGCCCTCAAGGCCGATTTCAGCAGTGTTAGGACGACGACCAACAGTTACAAGTACGTAATCAGCATCGATAGTTTCTTCTTTACCTTTTGCTTCATATGTTACTTTTACGCCGTCAGCAGTTTCTTCAACGCCTTTAGCCATTGCTTCTGTAACGATGTTAACGCCTTTTTTCTTCAGTTTACGGGAAACAAGAGAAGTCATTTGTTTCTCGAAACCGCCAAGGATATCTTTCAATCCTTCAAGGACAGTAACTTCAGTACCGAAGTTAGCATAAGCAGTACCAAGCTCGATTCCTACGTAACCGCCGCCGATAACAACTAGTTTCTTAGGAATTTCTTTAAGGTTAAGAGCACCTGTAGAATCTAGAACACGATCAGTGTACTTGAAGCTAGGAAGCTCGATAGGTGTAGAACCTGTAGCAATAATACAGTTGTTGAAAGTATAAGTCTGAGAGCTCTTCTCATCCATAACTTTAACAGTGTTTTTATCTACGAAGTAAACTTCACCGCTAACAACGTCTACTTTATTACCTTTCAATAGACCGCCAACACCAGAAGTAAGCTTGTTTACTACACTAGCTTTCCATTCTTGTACTTTGGAGAAGTCTACTTTTGCACCTTCAGTAGAAATACCAAGATCTGCATCACCATGAGCATATTCCACTTTGTGGCCAGCTTGGATCAATGCTTTGGAAGGAATACAACCGACGTTTAAACAAACACCGCCAAGATTTCCTTTTTCTACTACTGTTACTTTCTGCCCTTCTTGTGCAGCGCGGATGGCAGCTACATAGCCGCCAGGTCCCGCACCTACCACAAGAGTATCTAATTCGATTGGGAAGTCTCCTACTACCATTTCTTATCCCTCCATCATGATTAGTTGTGGATCAGCCAATAGACGTTTCAAGTGGTTCATTGCTGTTTGAGCAGTTGCACCATCAACGATTCTATGGTCGAAGCTTAGAGAAAGTGCAAGCACAGGAGCTGCAACGATCTCGCCGTCTTTAACGATTGCTTTTTCAGCAATACGTCCTACACCTAGGATAGCTGCTTCAGGGTAGTTGATTACCGGAGTAAACCACTGACCGCCTGCAGAACCGATGTTTGAGATAGTGCTTGAAGCACCTTTCATTTCGTCCGGAGCAAGTTTACCATCACGCGCTTTAACTGCAAGCTCGTTAATTTCCTGGGAAATTGTGAAGATAGATTTACGATCCGCATTTTTCACAACTGGTACAAGAAGACCTTTTTCAGTGTCAGCTGCAATACCGATGTTGTAATAATGTTTTGTAATGATCTCGTCTGTCGCATCATCGATGGAAGAGTTCAAGATCGGGAAGTTTTTCAATACAGAAACAAGCGCTTTAGCAACGTATGGAAGATACGTAAGCTTGATTTCTTTTTCAGCAGCAACCGCTTTGAATTTCTTACGGTGTGCAACTAGCTCAGTTACATCTACTTCATCCATCAATGTAACGTGAGGAGCTGTAGTTTTAGATTTAACCATCGCTTTAGCGATTGCGCGACGGATTCCGCTCATTTTCTCTCTGGATTCAGGGTATTCATCACCAGAAACAACTGGAGCAGATTGTTTTTGTTCTGCAGCAGGCTTTTCATCAGCTTCAGCTTGTGGAGCAGCTTTAGCAGCGCCTCCGTTTTTGAAGCTATCGATATCTTCAGCTAGCACACGGCCGCCTTTACCAGAGCCGGATACTTGTTTGATATCAACGCCTTGCTCACGTGCATATTTGCGTACAGAAGGCATAGCGATGATTAGGTCGCCAGATGGAGCTTCGCCAGCTTCAGCTTTAGGGCCTTCTTCTTTGATTTTTTCAACAGTTTCGTTAGATTCTGTTCCATTAGCTTGGATGGAAGTCTGTTCTTGCTCAGCTGGAGCCGGAGCATCTCCGCCAGCAGCATCGCCAGCTTCACCGTCGAAAGTGATAAGTGTATCACCAACGATTGCAACTTCACCTTCGCCTACAGAAATCTTGCTTACTGTACCCTCGTAAGGAGATGGAATCTCTACTACTGCTTTATCGTTTTGGACTTCGCAAAGTACGTCGTCCTCTGCTACTGTGTCGCCTTCTTTGACGAACCATTTTACGATTTCACCTTCGTGAATACCTTCACCGATATCCGGCATTTTGAATTCGAAAGCCAAAATAATTACCTCCTGATTCTGCTTTTAGAAATTGATTACTTCGTTTGCTTTTTCCACGATGTCGTTATGGTTTGGAAGCCATACTTCTTCTGCTTGTGAGAAAGCAAATACAGTATCTGGTGCAGCTACACGCATAACCGGAGCTTCAAGATGAAGGATAGCGCGCTCTTGGATCTCAGAGATCAAGTGAGCTGCGATACCTGCTTGACGCTGTGCTTCCTGCACAACAACAACACGGCCAGTTTTCTTAACAGATGCAAGAACTGTATCAAGATCGATCGGGCTTACAGTACGCAAGTCGATAACTTCAGCAGATACATTGTTTTTCTCAAGTTCTTCTGCAGCTTTCAAAGAAGCTTGTACCATTGCGCCATAAGCGATCAATGTTACATCTGTACCTTCACGTTTAACAGCAGCTTTACCAAGTTCAACAGTGTATTCCTCTTCAGGAACCTCTTCACGGAATGAACGATAAAGTTTCATGTGCTCAAGGTAGATAACCGGATCGTTGTCGCGGATCGCAGAGATCAAAAGACCTTTTGCATCGTAAGGGTTAGATGGGATAACTACTTTAAGACCAGGCTGTTGTGCCATAAGTCCTTCAAGGGAATCCGCGTGCAACTCAGGAGTGTGCACACCGCCGCCGAATGGCGCGCGGATTGTAACAGGAGCACTTTGCGTGCCGCCGGAGCGGTAGCGCAAACGAGCCAATTGTCCGCTAATTGCGTCCATAACTTCATATACGAAGCCAAAGAATTGAATTTCAGGTACTGGACGGAAGCCTTCGATCGCAAGACCTACAGCCATACCGCCGATTGCAGATTCTGCAAGTGGTGTATCGAATACGCGGTCTTCGCCGAATTCAGCTTGCAGACCTTCAGTCGCACGGAATACGCCGCCGTTTTTACCAACGTCTTCCCCGAAGACCATAACGTTTTCGTCATTCTTCAGTTCCGTACGGAGAGCATCAGTGATTGCTTGGATCATTGTCATTTGTGCCATGACTTACTTCGACTCCTTTTCTTTGTACACTTCCAATTGTTCTTCAAGGTTAGAAGGAAGTACTTCGTACATGTTGTTGATTAAGTCGGAAACTTTCATTTTCGGATAGTTATCCGCATCTTTGATCGCAGCTTTGATTTCTTCTTTCGCTTGATCGATCACTTTGTTTTCTTCTTCTTCAGACCATAGACCTTTAGCTTCCAAGTACTTGCGGAAACGTACCAATGGATCTTGTCTTTCCCACTCAGTATCCATTTCTTCTGTACGGTAGCGAGTTGGGTCATCACCAGCCATTGTGTGCGGGCCGTAACGGTAAGTTAGTGTTTCGATCAAAGTAGGACCTTCGCCATTGATCGC
The DNA here is from genome assembly GCA_900110015.1 of Terribacillus saccharophilus. Classification (GTDB taxonomy): domain Bacteria; phylum Bacillota; class Bacilli; order Bacillales; family Amphibacillaceae; genus Terribacillus; species Terribacillus saccharophilus. Next base: position 982,944 of record FOCD01000001.1, read on the forward strand.
ACGCTCACGAGCTTGTTTTGTAGCAGCATATACAGCAAGTACGTCCATACCATCTACTTGGATACCAGGGATACCAACTGCAACAGCTTTTTGTGCCAACGTTTTCGCTTTAGTCTGTTTCTCACGAGGAACAGAGATTGCGAAGTGGTTGTTTTGTACAACGAAGATTGCAGGTGCATCATAAACTGCTGCAAAGTTCATACCTTCGTAGAAGTCTCCCTCTGAAGTACCGCCGTCACCTGTGTAAGTGATTGCAACGGATTTCTTGCCGCGGCGTTTCATACCTAATGCAACACCAGCTGCTTGTGTGTACTGAGCACCAATGATGATCTGTGGGCTTAGCGCGTTCACACCTTCAGGGAATTGGTTTCCGTGGAAGTGACCACGAGAAAATAGGAATGCTTGATAAAGTGGAAGACCGTGCCAGATAAGCTGCGGTACATCACGGTAACCAGGCAAGATGAAGTCTTCTTTCTCCAAAGCGAAATGCGTACCAAGCTGGGACGCTTCCTGACCTGCTGTTGGAGCATAGAATCCTAGTCTACCTTGTCTATTCAATGCAATGGAGCGCTGATCAAGGATGCGCGTATACACCATTCTGTGCATTAATTCCTTCAATTCTTCATCTGACAAATCCGGCAAAGCTTCTTCATTTACAACTTCGCCATTTTCGTTAAGGATCTGAAGCATTTCAAACTGTTCTTCAATACCTTCTAGCGTACGTTTCAAAGCTAGTCACCTATCCTTCCTAGAACTATATTTACTGTAATAGCCTTTCCAAAAACACAGGAAGTACCACAATAGTTTACTGTACCCGCTCTGCCTCCGGTTTAACCGGTTACAACAGAAGTACACAAAACTGTTACATAAATCATGATAACAAATAGTGATACAATTCATGTCCTGTTATAGTTTAGCTTATCTTGCCGGAAAACGTCAACATCTTAGATTAGATATTGCTAATAATTTATGAAAACGGTATTAAAGAAATCTTCACAATTCTCGGATTCTCAACTGTACTACACAATATTTTAACACTGTATCAGTACAATTAAAAAAACCCTCCTCTCATTTCGAGAAAAGGGTTTTTGCTTATTCGTTCTCTACATTCAGACCAGCAGCTTCATAAAACTGCTGTTTTTGTTCATTAAATGCTTCGGTCTGGGAATTAAATTTCTCATTGGCCGTTTTAATTTCTTCGTAACCTGCATTTATCTTTTCGATTTGGCTGGTTAATTCATCCTGCGTAATGTCATCTTGCTGGAACATATCATACAACGTGTTATCTTCATCCAACGCTTTCGTATATGCCTCATGGAGTTTGTCATATGCACTGTATCGCGCCTCCATCGTATCATAAAGTGTTTGAGCCTTCTGCTTTGCGTCATCACTTTCCAGCTCATCGATGATAGAATCCACTTCCTCGAACTCAGCTTGTGCCTTATCCAAGCTTTCTTTTTCCTTCGCAAGCGCATCTTTACGCTGCCCGATCAAATCGATTGCTTCTTGGGATTTACTTTTGATTTGATCCAATTCATCCGTACCCAGCTGCAAAATCTCGTTGTATAAGTCCTGTTCTTTCTTTTCTAAATCTGTCAAAGACTCTTGCTGCTCGACATATCCTGATTCCAGAGATACAGTCTCCTCTAAATGATTGTAGACTTGTTCCTCCGGCGATGCATTGTTACATGCAGTGAGTCCCACAGCGCTCCCCATCAGGAGTATGCCTAATCCTAACTTGCGCAAAACGTATCCTCCTCTGCCATGTTACCCACAGCTTCTATGTATTCTCCTACATTGTATACTAAACGCAAAATTCACGAAAGAAATACGATAAACGATTCTGTAAACTGATTCTGGTGTCATACAGACATTCTTGTGATACACTATAGAACGGAAAAGTAACAGTGCAAGGAGTGATCAGCATGATTACCATGGAAGATATTATCCGAGAAGGCAATCCGATTCTTGAACAAGTTGCTAAGGAAGTGGAACTGCCGGCATCGGAAGAAGATAAACAAACATTAACAGATATGCTTGAATACTTGAGAAATAGCCAGGATGATGATCTGGCGACAAAATATGATCTTCGCCCCGGCGTAGGTCTGGCTGCTCCGCAAATTGGTATTTCAAAGCGAATGATAGCTGTCTATTTCGAAGATCCTAACGGTGCCTTCTATGAATACGGTCTCTTTAATCCTAAAATCGTCAGTCATTCTGTCGAAAGTACTTATTTAATGAGCGGAGAGGGCTGCCTGTCGGTTGATCGTGAAATACCCGGGTACGTACCTCGCTATTCCCGTATTACTATTAAGGCTGTCACCCTGGAAGGCAAAGAAGTCAAACTGCGCCTGAAAGGCTACGCAGCTATAGTCTTCCAACATGAAATCGATCATTTGAACGGAACGATGTTCTATGATCGTATTAATAAAGAAGATCCTTTCGCACAGCCGGATAACTCTAAACCGATTGAATTATAAAAAATGCGCACTCTTTGAGAGTGCGCATTTTTTTATATCAACCCAGCCTCTTTCAGGCCAAGTGCTAGTCCGTCTTCATCTACATGCGCTGTCTGGATGTCAGCCAGCTTCTTCAATTCCGGTACTGCATTCCCCATCACAATACCAGTTCCCGCAAATTCAATCATTTCCAAATCATTCAGTCCATCACCACAGGCATATGTTGATTGTACAGAAAGACCTGCTGCTTCCAGCAATTTCATAACTCCGATTTTCTTAGATCCATTACCGGGCAGTACATCACAGGAGAGCGGATGCCATCTGATGAACCGGACATGCTCATGATGTTCTGCATAATCTTGTTGTTCATGCTCTTCACAAAATAGGAGCGCTTGGTAAATCGGTTCATGATGAAAATAGTCTTTATCAATTTCAGGATATGTAAACCCTAGGGATGCCAGACTGTCACGCACAAAGCCATTATCAGTTTCCGATGCCTTCATGATCGTATCTCCCATAAACACCATAGCATGCTCTTTCTCGGAAGCTTCATTATATAAATGCAGCAAATGATCCCGTTCAATTGGATTGCGATGGATGACTTCCCCTTCAAAGACAACGTACTGACCGTTATAGCTTACAAAAGAAGTAATACCAAGCTCATTGCGAATATCCTCAAACATAAACGGAGCCCGCCCCGTCGCTATTGCAACGTAATGTCCATTATCCTTCAGTGCCTGAACAGCTTCCTTTGTTGCCTGCGGGATTTCACCCTTTGTGTTCAGTATTGTGCCATCGATATCCAGGAATACGATTCTTTTCTCCATAGTACATCCTCCTCCTAGTCTTTCCTGCCCTTGCATCTTTCTTCTCTACTTCTTATAATCGAGTATAAGTTATGCAGGTTCGTCGAAAAATATCTTTACATGAATCCCAAGAGAAAACAACCATCCCTTCCTTTTATCGGCAGTTTTTTTGAAAGTATGCTGTGTTTTTGTTTTCATCTTAGCGTTTTCATACTATACTGTAAGTAAGAGGGATTGGACGGGTAAACGTTTTTTCTTGCTTTTCTGCGAAACGAAAGGAGTTGCTTCGTGTGCTCAAGCGTTTGAAGGAAAAGTTAAAGAAACGGTGGAAAGATTTATTTGGCCAAAAACGACGAGTGCCTACTACGTGCGGACAAGATCTAACTGAATAGCAATACGTCAGCAATTCGGTTTTCACACAGACTTGCTCCGTTCGTTATGGATATATAGCAATTGTCAACCATAAGAATAGGAGAGATAGATATGGTATTTAAAGTATTTTATCAAGAAAAACCATCCGAAGTTCCTGTACGTGAACGCTCTAAGAGCTTGTACATGGAAGCGGAAAGCATTAGACAGGTACGTAACACACTAGCAGATCGTGACATCAACATCGAGTTCATCCAGCCGCTCGATGAAGCACATCTTGCATATGAGAAACAATCTGAAGACTTCAAATTGGAGCAAGCGAAATGAAATTCGTAAAAAATGACCAAACAGCTGTTTTTGCCATTGGCGGACTCGGAGAAATCGGCAAAAACATGTATGGTGTCCAATTCCAGGATGAAATCATTATAATCGATGCAGGAATCAAATTCCCTGAGGACGAGCTTCTCGGTATTGACTATGTTATTCCTGATTTCACTTACATCGTTCAAAACCAGGATAAAATCAAAGGTTTGTTCATTACACATGGTCACGAAGACCACATCGGCGGCGTACCATACCTCTTAAAAGAAGTGAACATTCCGATTTATGCAGGGAAACTTGCAATGGGAATGATCAAAAATAAGCTGGATGAGCATGGTCTATTGCGCAATGCAAAGCTTAACATTTATGGTGAAGATGACATCATCAAGTTCAGAAAAACTTCTGTCAGCTTCTTCCGTACAACACATAGTATTCCGGAATCATTCGGTGTAGTCGTTAAGACCCCTCCTGGCAACATCGTGCATACTGGTGATTTCAAATTCGATTTCACTCCGGTCGGACAGCCAGCTGACATAGCAAAAATGGCTGAAATCGGCAAAGAAGGCGTACTTTGCTTACTATCCGACTCTACAAATAGTGAAGTCCCAGGTTTCACTATGTCTGAACGTGTTGTCGGTGAAAGTATTAACGATATTTTCAGACGCGTTGACGGCCGCTTGATATTTGCTACTTTTGCTTCCAATATTCACCGGTTGCAGCAAGTAATCGACTCAGCTGTAAAAACTGGCCGTAAAGTTGCCATTTTCGGAAGAAGTATGGAAACAAATATCAACCTAGGTATCGAACTTGGATTCATCAATGCACCGAAGGAAACATTCATCGATTCGCATCAGATTAATCGTCTGCCTGCGAATGAAGTTGTTATTCTTTGTACTGGTTCCCAAGGTGAACCAATGGCTGCACTTTCGCGAATTGCTAACGGTACACACCGTCAGATTCAGATTCAGCCTGGCGATTCGGTTGTCTTCTCGTCTTCTCCGATTCCAGGTAACGCGATTAGCGTAAGCCGCATTATCAACATGCTGTATCGCGCAGGAGCGGACGTTATTCATGGAGCATTGAACAACATCCATACTTCTGGTCACGGCAGTCAGGAAGAACAGAAGCTAATGCTTCGCTTGATGAACCCGAAATACTTCATGCCAATCCACGGTGAATACCGTATGCTAGTCGAGCATATGAAGCTTGGTAAACTTACTGGTATTAGCGAAGAGAACTCCTTCATCATGGATAACGGAGATGTATTGGCATTAGGCAAAGATAGTGCTGCTATTGCAGGTAAGATTCCATCTGGGTCCATCTATGTAGACGGTAGCGGTATTGGTGATATCGGTAATATCGTATTACGCGATCGCCGCATCCTTTCTGAAGAAGGACTTGTCATTGTCGTTGTCAGCATCAATATGAAAGAATTCCGCATTGCTTCTGGTCCAGATATCATTTCCCGCGGTTTCGTTTACATGCGTGAATCAGAAGACCTTATCAATGAGGCACAAAAAATTGTTTCTGCCCATCTGAATAAAGTGATGGAAAGAAAAACAACTCAATGGTCTGAAATCAAAAATGAAATTACAGATACAATTGCGCCGTTCTTGTTTGAAAAAACGAAACGCCGCCCAATGGTACTTCCGATCATCATGGAAGTATAATAAAAAGCCTGAGCTTATCGCTCAGGCTTTTCTTATTTCAAGAGACGTTTAACTGACTCTTTCATATTTGGAAGCTCTATTTTCCCGGTAGAGAAGAATTCTTTTATTAGATATTCAGTGTATTTTACAGCTTGCTGGTAGGAAATTTTCCCAGGCAGCGGCGCCATATCCTCAATTACCACATCGATTATTGCTGGTTTATCAGACAGGAATGCTTGTTTGATGCTCGTTTCCAAGTCTTCAAACTTCTCAACTCGGTAGCCTTCTCCTCCACAGGATTGAGCGAATTGAGCGAAGTTCATCTCTCCCATATCAATTCCGTAGTTGGAGGAACCAATCGTCGCTTGTTCAAATTTGATCAAGCCAAGCTGGCTGTTATTAAGAACAATCACTTTCACTGGCAGGTCATATTTAACCGCGGTGACAAAGTCCTGCATATTCATGCTAAAGCCGCCGTCCCCGCATATAGCGATTGCCTGCTTATCTGGATATGCCATCTTCGCTGCTATGGCACCTGGCAATCCGCAGCCCATCGTAGCAAGTCGACCCGATACAACAAAATCCTGTTGGGTCAAAGGCAGATATCGCGTAGTCCAAACAGTTACATTTCCTACATCAGAAGAAATGACGGCGTCTTTGTCCATATTCTTTTCTAAAGCATACATAATTTGCGGAGGCTGTATTGGTGATTCCTCTCTTTTCTTTTGCACTTGAAGCTGTGTATGCCATTCCTTCATTTTAGCTTGATATTTTTCGATGTAAGAAGTCTCTACCTTTTCCTCGGTGATTGTAGTTAATTCCTCCAGCACTTCTTTGGCATCTCCTGGCAACCCCACTTCTACAGGATAGATACTTCCGATGGCGCTAGCTCTATTATCAATCTGAATTGCAGGTAAGTTATCCGGTAAGAACGAACGATATGGGAAGCTGGTCCCTACAAGCAGCAGCAAATCCGCCTCATTAATCGCTTCATAAGATGGCGTTGTCCCAATCTGTCCATGCTGTCCCAAGTTATAACTGTGATGATCCGGAATAATTCCTTTACCTAGCAGGCTGAGAATAATCGGGGATTTGATATGCTCCGCAAATGTAAGCAGCTCAGTACGAGCATGCTTAGCTCCTTTTCCCGCTAATATTATTGGTTTTTTCGCCTTATTAATCAGTTTGACTGCTTCCTGTAGATCTTGCTTAGCAGGAGCAATTTGGGGACGTGCATAGTTAGCAGACGTTTTACCGGGCTTTTCAGGATGCTTCTCAGCAAACAAATCATCCGATACTACAAGTACACTGACACCTGAGTTAGCATATGCTTCCCGAATAGCTTGATTCAAAAGATCTGGCAGTTGTTCGAACGATTCTGCTCTTTCATTGAAAACAGCAACGTCTTCAAACATTTGTTCCAGTTTAACTTCCTGGAAAGCACCCGTCCCGAGCTCATTGGTAGGTACTTGTCCGACAATAGCAAGTACAGGTGCTTTATCTTCACGCGCATCGTATAAGCCGTTCAGCAAATGGACCGCTCCTGGTCCCGCAATCGACAAACAGACCCCAAGCTTACCTGTAAGCTTGGCATAGGCAGCAGCAGCAAGTGCTCCCGCTTCCTCATGACGGACTTGAATGAACTTAAGTTCGTCCTCCTTCTTATGTAAATCACTGATGAATTCGTTAACCGAATCGCCTGGGATGCCGTAAATATGGTCTACACCCCAATCGACTAATTGATCAGCAAGGACTGCTCCAGTTCTTCTTTCAAACATAATAACATCTCCCGTTTCAAATTTTTCCTCCTAATGTATGTAACCTTTTTTGGGCATATAAAAACCCAAACAGTCCAACTGTTTGGGTTTAAAAGTTCATTCATCTGCTAATGAGCGCTCAAAACGCGCTAGATCACGATCCGCACCAATTACGATCAGCACATCTTCTGTACCGAGTTCTGCATCCGGTGAAGGGCTCACGTTAATCTCATTTGCCTGCTTGATAGCAACTACGTTACAACCATATGCAGCACGGATGTCCAGTTCTATCAGGGACCTGCCAGCCATTTTCTTGCCGGCACGCACTTCCACGATGCTATGCTCATCACTAAGTTCCAAGTAATCAAGAATGTTATTGCTAATAATTTTATGGGCTATTCTTCTTCCCATATCACGTTCTGGATGGACTACGTGATCGGCACCTATTTTACTCAGTACTTTTTCATGGTAATCATTTTGAGCTTTGACAGTTATTTTTTTTATGCCAAGTTCTTTTAGCATGAGTGTTGTCAGGATACTCGCTTGGATATTCTCACCGATTGCCACAATCACATGCTCGATATTACGGATCCCCAGCTCTTTTAATACCTGTTCATCCGTCGTATCCGCGATAACAGCATGAGATGCAATATTACGGAATTCATTTACCTTATCTTCTTCGATATCAATTGCCAGCACATTGAAACCTTCTCGGCTCAATTCCATGCAGATACTGCCTCCGAAGCGGCCTAATCCGATTACTGCAAATTCTCTTTTCATCGTACTTCCTCCACTATTCCATAAACTAATCTTAGTCTATCACAAACAGTCAAGGGTTGTATTATTTCTTTCCTTTTACATATTCTGCATCGAATAGGAACATCCGCATGACAAGTATTAGAGAAGGAATTAACATGAGCAAGCCTCCACCGAAGGCAAGCAGCAGAGCTGTTCCCATTTCCGGAAGTGTTGCATCGGCCGCCACTTGGATTTGATCATACAGTATATACGGCATATGGCCGATACCATAACCGAGAAGAGCGAAAAAGAATTGCAGCATCACACAAATGAAGGAAAGACCGTAGTTCTTTTCTTTGTACATGAAATAAACTGCGCCCAAAAAGAATAGAACGGAAAGGCCAAACATCCACCATAAATCAAGCATATTATTATAATGTTCTGGATTCTGTCTGCTGATCGCAATAAATGCCGTCAAACTAGCAATAATCTGCGGAGCTGACCAGAAAAGAGCATACGACCGCAATATTTTACGTGCAGGTTCATCACCAGCTTTGTTCGCGTAGTAAGTCAGGAAATTAGCACTGATATACAGCACAGAAACAATAGCTAAGAATACAACCGCCCAAGAGAACGGGTTTGTGAGCAGCTCCGTATAACGTAAATGTATGCTGCCACCCTCCTCACGTAAAAAACCACCTTCTGAGATTGTCAGTCCTGTTGAAATGGCAGCTGGTATAAGCAGCCCACTTGCACCATAAAGAAAAGTGTAAAGCAAGCTACTGCGAGAACCATAATTTTCAAACGCGTAGAAGGATCCCCTAATACCAATTAGAACAAGAATTATCGATCCTGGTATAAGCATAGCAGATCCGTAATAATAACCGGCATCTGGAAAGAAACCTGCCAATCCGTAGTAAAAGAAGATAAAGAATACGTTGGTGATTTCCCAGACAGGAGATAGATAGCGTGCAATTAAACGGTTTAAAATATGATCTTTCTTCGTCTGCTTGGCGTAATAAGCAAAGAAACCAGCACCAAAATCAATCGATGCGATAATCAGATAGGCAAAGAGGAAAAACCATAAAGCTGACAGTCCTAATACTTCGTAGCTCACCTCTGATCACCTCCAAACAATGTATCTGGAAACCGCTGCTCCCATTCTTTCTGTATAGGATTTTTCTTATACAGTCTGACAAGTATAAGCGTGACGAATGTTCCAAGCAGCACATACAGAACAAGGAACATTGCAAAGGCGTAATGTACATAAGGGGAAGAAACTGCACCTTCAGCAACCCTCAAGTATCCTCTCATGATCCACGGCTGCCTCCCTACCTCGGCAAAAATCCATCCGAATTCGAGAGCGAGCATCGCAAATGGTGCATTCACTACAATTGCGCGTAATAACCATTTGTTATATTGGTCCCTTTTCTTCCAAAACATGAACACAAGAAATAGCATACTGATCATGATGCTATAAGCGCCAAGTGTGACCATCAAATCGAACATATAATGGATCCACAGAGGAGGTATCAGGTCGGCATCAACCTTATCCAAACCGGTTACTTCACTATTGAAATCCCCGAAGGATAAGAAGCTGAGTATTTTCGGCAGATGGATCGCTCCTTTGATTTCATTGTCATCCGTTAATCTTCCGAAGAGGATCAGATCTGCACCTTTCTCTGTTTCAAAATGCCATTCTGCTGCTGCTAGCTTTTCCGGCTGATAAGATGCTAAGAATTTAGCGGAAGTATCTCCTGCGATGGCTGTGAATATGGAAAAGACCAATGTAACAATCATCGTTAGTTTCAATGCTTTCTTATAGTAATTGTTATTGCCGTATTTCAAAATGAAAAATGCTGTTAACGCTGCAAGAATGGCGCCACACGTCATATACGAAGAAGTCAGCACGTGGAAGACTTTCGATGGTGTGGCCGGATTGAGTATAGCCTTCAGTGGCTCGACAGACGTGATTGTCCTGCCAGCAAGCGTAAAGCCTTGCGGCGTATTCATGAAGGCATTCACACTAGTAATAAAAACTGCACTTAATCCCCCACCTATAATGACCGGCAAGGAAAGATACCAGTGTGTGTATCGTCCTTTAAAACGGTCCCACGTATAAATATAAGCGCCAAGAAAAATAGCTTCAAAGAAGAACGCAAAAGTCTCCATGAAAAGCGGAAGACTGATGACATGACCTGCAATTTGCATAAATGTTGGCCACAGAAGAAAGAGTTGAAGACCAATTGCTGTACCAGTTACTACTCCGACAGCTACAATGATGACGAATCCTCGCGTCCATCGTCTCGCGAGTAAGATATAACTCGGATCTCGCTTCCGGATACCAACATACTCGGCAGCACTGATCAACAATGGAACACCAACACCGATAGTCGCGAAGATAATATGGAAGACGAGCGTCATCGAAGTAAGCATACGGGCTAAAATGACACTATCATATGCGAACAATGTTATCCCTGCTTTCTGTATAGATAAATCGCTCCTCTTGTTATGCCCAGAGAAATAAAAATTACCCAAAAGAAAGAGCGTATCCCATTAGAGATACGCTCTTTCTTATTTTTCGTCTGATTGGAATTGGGTTTTAACCAGTTCATAATACTTACCTCTTGCATCCATCAGCGCCATATGGTTGCCTTGCTCCAAAATACGGCCTTGTTCCAATACGATAATATTGTCTGCTTCTCTAATTGTAGAAAGCCGGTGGGCAATCATAATAGCTGTACGACCTTGCAGCAAGGTTTTCAATGCATGCTGAATTTTCAGCTCTGTTTCTGTATCAATGCTGGCTGTTGCTTCATCAAGAATGATGATGCGAGGATCAGCGAGCATAGTACGAGCAAAAGACAGCAGCTGCCTTTCTCCAGCTGACAAGATATTGCCTCGTTCTTCTACTTCCGTTTCATAACCATCGGCTAAGCGCTGGATGAAATCATCGGCTCCGACAATACGTGCAGCTTCCCTTACTTGTTCGTCCGTTGCTTTCGGATTACCAAAACGGATATTTTCCATGATGGTACCTGAAAAGACGAATGTATCTTGTAAGACGACACTGATTTGCTGCCTTACATCCTGAAGTCTTACATCACGTAAATCCCCACCATCTATTTTCACAGCCCCAGCAGTTGGATCGTAAAATCTGCTGATCAAATTAGCAATAGTCGATTTTCCTGAACCAGTATGACCAACGAGTGCAACCGTCTGCCCTGCTTCCATATGCAAATCGATTTCTTGAAGTGCAATCCGATCAGAGTTGTAAGCAAACACAACCTTCTCAAACCGGATATCTCCTTTTATGTTCGGAAAAGGTTTTGCATTCTTCCGATTCTCTACATTCGGTTCTTCGTCCAGAAACTCAAAAATTCGTTCCGATGATGCCATCGCTACAAGCAGCTGATTATATATCTGACCTAAACGGGAGATTGGCTCCCAGAACATTCCTAAGAAGAAAGCAAAAGTAACGAAGGTTCCAATTTCAATTTGATCCGATAAAATCAAATGAGCACCATATGCGATCAGAATTACTGTACCGACGGCATTACTTAGTTCTACGAAAGGGCCAAAATACGCACTCTTTTTTGTAGCAATCCGTTCACTTTCGAAGTTATCCCGGTTAAGCGCTTCGAAATAATCTGTGTTTTCCGGCTCCTGAGCATAAGATTGCGTCACACGAATGCCTTGTATCGCTTCATTTAAATGTGAATTCATTCGTGATTTTTGCATCCTTACTTGCTGCCAGGAACGTCTGATGCTTCTTCTAAGCCTTGTTGAGATGAAGAACATAAGCGGCAATATGATTAGGACTGCTAATGCCAGTTTCGGACTAAGGAAGAACAAGATGGCTATGATACCGATGAGCATGACAGAATCTGTTAACAGATTGATAATTCCATTCGTGAAAAGCTCTTGTAAGGAGTTAATATCATTAAGAACTCGAACAAGAATGGAGCCTGCTGAACGGGTATCGAAAAAACGATGCGACAGATGCTGAATATGACTAAACAATGTTTTCCTCAAATCATAAATCACATGCTGTCCGAGGATGTTTACCCCTTTGATTCGCAGTATATTAGCCACATAGTTGAGCACATACAGCACTCCGATAACAATTACCAAATAGATAAGGAAGCGGGTGTCTCCTGATGAAATTGCCATATCAATCGCCACTTTACCGATAAGTATCGGAATGAGCAGACGGATAATTGTAGAGAGAAGCATCGTAACAATCGATCCTGGCAGCAGTGTTTTGCTGTATGGTTTCATAAAGCCAAGCAGTCGCCTGATTTGAGCCCAGTCGAAGGGCTTCTCCATCGCCTGATCCTGTGAATAATGAAATCTTTTTGTATGCTTTTTCTTATTATATTGCAGGTTTTCCATAGGCTCGCCTCCTTACTGCGCTGAGCGCATGATTGCTTTTTGATCTTGATATTGAATATCGTAGATACGCTGGTATAAGCCACCGTTTCGCAGCAGGAAATCATGTGTGCCCCGTTCAGCAATCTCTCCTTCATCCAATACAAGAATTTCATCAGCATGCTTAACGGATGATATTCGATGCGCAATAATGAATGTTGTACGGTTTTTCATTACTTCCTTCAGTGCTTTTTGTATTTTAACTTCTGTCTGCATATCAACTGCACTCGTCGCGTCATCCAAAATCAAGATGCTAGGGTCGATCAGCAGTGCTCGTGCGATTGCGATACGCTGCTTCTGCCCTCCGGACAGACCCATTCCCCGTTCACCAAGCAGTGTGTCATACTGATTCGGCAATTCCATGATAAAGTCATGGGCCTGGGCACGTTTGGCTGCATCCACTATTTGGTCGAAGCTGACATTATCAGGATTTCCGTATGCAATATTCTCTTTAATCGTCGTCGAGAAGAGGAATGCTTCTTGTAAGACAAAGCCGATGTGCTGTCTAAGCGTTCTTAGATTATAATCCTGTACAGGCTTGCCATCTATGTAGATATCGCCTGATGTAGGTTCATAAAAACGGGTCATCAGCTGGGTTATACTCGTCTTTCCTGATCCTGTTCCGCCCACGAGACCTATTATTTTTCCAGGTGGTGCATCGAAGCTGATTTCCTTCAGTGCCATGTCGTCATCCTTGGCATATTGAAGTGAAACCCTATCAAACGTTACATGCCCACTTATCTGTCTCGTACCGATTGGCTGTTCCAGCTGTTTAATATCCTCTTTTGCTTCAAGAACTTCCAGCAGCCTTTCCCCTGAAGCCTTTGCTTGAGAAAACATATTGATAATGAAGCCAAGATTCGAGAGCGGGCCGAGGATATAGGAGACAAGACTGAAGAATGCGACAAGAGCGCCTAATTCAAGCTGCCCAGAAATCACCAGATATCCTCCATAAGAGATGAGAACAACCATACAAATATTGCCGATCAATTCCATGAGTGGGAAGAACTTTGCCCACACCTTGGATGTGAAAATATAGTTATCACGATATGTGGAATTATTATCTGTGAATCGATCAATCTCAAAATCCTCACGCGATAAAGATTTAACTGTATTCATTCCGCTAATATTTTCTTGCACCCGAGTATTTAGCACACCTAATGAAGTTCTGATATTACGGAAAGCAGGATGCACACGCCGGTCGAAACGATAGACAACCACCGCTAAAAACGGCATGGAAACCATCGTAACAAGCGCAAGCGGAATCGAATAGGCGAACATAACAGCAAGGCTAATTACGATCAGCAAGACAACGCGCAGGAATTGCCCTACTCCTGCCGACAAGAAAAAACGGATACCCTCTACATCCGCGGTCAGCCTGGACATTAAATCTCCCGTGCGGGCATTATCATAATACGTAAAGCTCAGTCTTTGCAGCTTTTGGTAAAGACTGTTCCGCATCCGGAAAACAGTTTGAACTCCGAATAAATCCCCTAAATACTGCTGCAGGAAATTGGCAATCCCCTTAATGATCATTAATATGACGAATCCAGCTGAGATAATCGGAATAAGATTATACTGATTACCTAGAACTACGTCATCAATCGTAATTTGCAATATTATTGGATAGACAACCGTGATGGCCGTGACAATGGCGATGAATAGAAGCGATAAGTAGAAGTTGCGCCGGTATGGCCAATAAAAGTCCTTCAATTTCTTGAATATGTGCAAACCCTTCTCCCCCTCCAAGATTAGTCGCATGTTCTAATATATCGGGTTCCGAACTAATTTACCAGCTTAAATTAACGATTATTTAAAAAAGTTTGAATTTATGTTAAATAAAAAAAGCATCGTTTACACGATGCTTCGATAATGGTCTTGCAGGAATTGTACATAACGCTCCAAATCCTTTGTCTGCTGAAAACTAGCTTGTGCCATCTGAGCACTTCCGCCACCCTTACCACCAAAATCAGAGAGAGTTGTACGGAATAGGTTACCGCTATGAAATTCATCTAATCTGTGGGTTAATACAAGCTTCCGTTCAGCAGCATCTGACAAGATGATAAACTCCTTGCCTGCTTCAAGCAGCTTGGCCGCCATTCGCTGTAAAGCCTTAACGTTTTTCCCTTCAAAAGAACGAACTGCGATAGGAGCTTTTGTTTGGATGAGCTCCACCACTTCCAATTCTTCAAGTCTTCCTTCAAGCTCTTCGGCTCTTTTAACAGCTGCTTGCAAATCGGCTGCTTGTTTCCCAATCCTGTCGAGAACTTCCTGACTGTTTGTTTGAAAGTGATCTGCAGCTTTTTCCACAATGCGAAACATATTACTAGTAGTTTCTAAGGCGCGCTTGCCACATTGGAAATAAATACGCTGGCCCTGCTTTTGTTTTTCTGTTTTAAGAATTTTGATCAATCCTACTTGACCGGTTGATAATACATGTGTACCACCGCAAGGATTGTATTCTACACCATCAATTTCAACAATACGAACGTCTTCTGTTACAGATGGCTGCTTGACCACAGGCAGTTCAGCCAGCTGTGCTGCTGTCACATAGTAGCTCGAAATCAGACGGTTATCATAGATTAATTCATTCACCTTTTGTTCTGTCAATTGCAGTTCAGCTTCTGTCAGTTTATTACCAGACAAATCAATTGTCACAGCTTCCTGCCCTAAATGAAATCCAATAGTTGGGCGATCTAAAACGAGACGAAAAGCAGCGGATAGTAGATGCTGTCCAGTATGCTGCTGCATCAAATCAAAACGATATTCCCAATCTATCCGGCATTCGACTCTTCCTTTGACATTAGACTCCAAACCGTAATACGGCACAGCATCCTTGCTCTCAACAGCTTTGACTTCCAATTCGGCTATTGTACCTCGGTCTGCAGGCTGCCCGCCTCCACCAGGGTAAAATGCTGTTTCTTTCAGTGACACAAAATAAAGTCCATCTTTTTCATATGTATCGTCAATTTCTGTCTCCCACTTTTCACAAAAAGCATCTTCTCTGTATAGCAGCTTGCTCATATCGATCATCCTTTATTTTCTGATAGAGCAAGCTTACCATGAATCACTAATAAGTAGAAAGCCCGCTTAGCTGTATCTTAAAGCATCCAGTTGATTTATCAGCATTGTTGTGAAATTACCGCCAGACTGCATATGTCGCAACCTTCCCTTTCTGTCTAGTAAGACAATGCATGGCAGTTTTTGTACTCGGAATGTATTCTTCATTTGATGCCTTTGATCGAGATAGACAGGCAAATTAATATTTTTATTAACTGCATAGTCATGTATCTTTTGTATATCTAAATCGGATGTTGAGCGGGGAACATGAACTAATAGAATGTCAAAAAACTGCCTTTCATGATTTGCAAAATCTAGAAAAACAGGCATTCTTTCTTTACAGATTGTACAGCTAATAGACCAAAAGTAAATGATAACCGGCCGACCGCCGACTGTTTGCTGAGGTGGATAAAGCCAATTTGATGCCTGCTGGTCGATTGCATTTGGTAGTTGGGGCATCATAATGGAGCATCCTTCCTCTCAAGCACTTCATCACCAGGCTGCCAATTCACACCACATGCCTCACCTGTTTGAAGTGCCTCCAATACACGCAGCAATTCTGATGTCTCTCGCCCTACCAAATCAGCATGCATTAAATAATAACAAATCTCACCTTCTGGATTGACGATAATTGTAGCTCGTACAGATGTATAGCTTTTCCCATCTAGCACACCGTAAGCTTGAGATACGTCACCAGTAAAATCAGAAGCTAGCGGATAGGTGACATTTTGAATGCCATTCTGATCCCGCGGTATTTTCTGCCATGCAGCATGGGACACGAGACTATCTGTAGAAATTGCGACTACATCTGCATCTAATTCACGTACTGTATCAATATGATCTGCTAAATCATTCAATTCAGTAGGACAAACTGTACTGAAATCACGAGGATAAAAAAAGAGCACCAGCCATTTCTTCGTATCAATCTTCTGTTTTAAGCTGATGTTTGCCGTCTTACCATCAGGCATGACAACTGGCAGCTCGAACTGAGGTGCAACACTTCCGATCATGGGCTCTCCCCCTTCATCTATACCTGTGTCACTATATGCGTAGAAGCTCCATGTGTTACGGAGCGTTTCATCTTTAGCTATTCCGGGTACTCTCCTAGGAGCAGAAAATTGTAAAAGGAGACATGGTATGAACTTTCTAACAGACGGACTACAATTCAACTACGATGGCTTAATCGAAAAATCCGTGTCAATCGGACTGCAGCTGCTGCTGATCATAATCGGTTATTTCGTTTTGCGAGCTGTCGGAAAGAAACTTATCAGTACGAGCTTGAGCAAAGCAAGTTCCAAACAGCGTATTTCAACAAGCAGAATGATGACATTGGAAAAACTGCTTATCAATACATATGGGTATACCTTGATTTTCCTACTAATTGTCATGGTATTTGGAGTGTTCGACATTCAAATCGGCCCGTTGATTGCAGGAGCTGGGATTATCGGACTTGCTATTGGTTTCGGTGCCCAAGGCCTGGTGAGTGATATTGTGACTGGGTTCTTCATCCTTTTGGAGCGTCAAATTGAAGTTGGAGATGTTGTTACCACATCTGGCTATAATGGTGTTGTAGAGGAAGTAGGATTACGGACGACACAAGTGAGGAGCTTCGATGGCACGTTGAATTTCATCCCGAATCGTAATATCAACGGAATCAGCAACCACTCTCGCGGAAACATGCGTGCTATGGTTGATATCGGCATCAGCTACGAGGATGATATTGATCATGCCCTCAGGGTTCTGCATGAAATATGCGAGACGTTCCAGCAAGACGAACGTTTCCGCGAAGGTCCAGATGTCATTGGTGTAGAAGAACTCGGAGCCTCTGAAATCACCTTGCGTATCATCGGTCATACAGCCAATATGGAACAATACGGTGCAGAACGCGATATGAAAAAGGCAATCAAGGAAGCCTTCGACAGAGAAGGTATTGAAATCCCTTATCCGCATCAAGTATTTTTGCAGCGAAAAGAAGAAAGCGCAAAGCAATAAGCTTTGCGCTTTTCTTATGCGTGATTTAGATAAGCTAAAACGGCTTCGACACCATATTCCAATGCCTGTTCATCTGGCTGCAGCTTACTATGATGCAATCCGTAAGTCGAATTGACACCTAACCAAAACATAAAGCCGGGAATCTCCTTCAACATATAGCCAAAATCCTCACCAGTCATTGCTGGCGGAGCTTCCTTATACGTCAAGGAGGTTTTTGCTATAGCTTCTTGGAATGATTCCACCTTGGTTCCGTCATTGTACACCTGATAATAATTCGAACCATAATCAATCTCAATCTGACAGTTATGGCTGATTTCCAGTCCTTTTGCCTGCTGCTCGATATGCTGCTTCACTAAAGCAATAGCTTCTGGATCCATCGTTCTGATCGTTCCTTCCAAACGAGCAGTCTCCGCGATTGTATTTTGCACAAATCCGCTTTCCATCTTCCCGATCGTTATGACCGCACTTTGCAACGGATCCAAATTACGCGCTACTATCCCCTGCATATACGTCACAAAGGTACTAGCCGCTACAACCATATCCTTTGTCAAATGCGGATACGCAGCATGTCCGCCTTTCCCTTTGAAATCAAGGAAAAGCTCGCTTGTATTAGCGAATAATAATCCCGGTCTGGAAGAAACAGTACCTACTGGCAGTTCTGGAGCGATATGAAGAGCGAATATTTCATCCGGCCACCACTCTTTCAAAATACCGCTTTGCATTAGCGGCAGAGCTCCTCCCGGTCCTTCCTCTGCAGGCTGAAAAATGAATACGACGTTTTGTGCAGGTTGATTTTCAGCACAAGCGGTCAATGCGCCTAAAGCAATTGTCATATGCAGATCGTGCCCACAGGCATGCATACGTCCTTCATGCTCAGATTGATATGGCAGCCCAGTTGCTTCCGTAATCGGTAATCCATCGATATCAGTACGATAAGCAATTGTTTTTGACCCGACAGACCCGGTCACTCTTACGATAATACCAGTCCGCCAAGTTTTTATTTCTAAATATTCCTGGGAAAGTTCGTGAATATAATCCAGCAAATATGCCTGTGTTTTTACTTCCTGGAATCCAAGTTCGGGTATACGATGCAAATCCCGTCTGATCTGTATCAATGTATCTTCCATGCTATCACCTGCTTTACATGATAATAAAAAAAGGAGCAGCAGCTGCTCCTTTTTCCTTTTTAGTTCAATTTACGAAGTTCCTGACGAATCTCTGTTTTTGATTTCGTCTGGTCATCGATTTCTTTCAATACGCGTGCTGGTGTTCCACCAACAAGTGTATTTGGAGCTACATCTTCCGTAACGATTGCGCCTGCAGCAACAATCGCTCCTTTACCTACTGTAACGCCTTCTAATACAACAACGTTAGCACCGATGACAACATCATCTTCGATTACAACTGGTTTCGCAGATGGTGGTTCGATAACACCAGCCAAGACAGTACCAGCTCCGATGTGGCAGTTCTTACCAACAGTTGCTCGTCCGCCCATCACGACGTTCATATCGATCATTGTACCTTCACCAATAACAGAACCGATATTGATAGAAGCACCCATCATGATAACAGCTCCATCACCGATTTCCACTTGGTCACGGATAACAACACCTGGCTCGATGCGGGCATTGATTCCTTTCAAGTCCAATAGAGGAATCGCAGAGTTGCGGCGGTCATTCTCGATGACATAATCCTCAATTGTTTCTGTATCTTTCAAAAAGCCTTCCAACTCGCTCCATTCACCGAATAGAACTGCTGTGTTCGCTTCAGGGAAAGCTTTTACGCTTTCTGGGTAAGCTAGCGTGTCCAGGCCTTTTCCTTTTACATATACTTTAACTGGTGTAGATTTTTTACTATTCGAAATGAAAGAGATGATTTCATTTGCGTCCATCATTTTCACGGTTTTTGCCTCCTATGTAACTACGTATGGAATTACTTTATCAAAACTTTTACTAATCAACAAGCTTTTTCAACATGCCTGGCTTTTCGCCATAAACACATCTTCAAACATTGGTCTTATCGACAGTTGGATGGTAGTGCACTTGTTCGTGCAAATACCTGTTCATTTTTTTGAGAATCGCCCTTCGAGTCAGAATGCCCTCGAAATATCCTTCCTCATCAAGCACACAAAGAAAAGCGTGGTTCACCACAGCCTTCAATGCTGTTAAAAACGAATCCGACTTCTTCAATACAGGTACATCTGGCAGCATCGTCTCCGACACTTTAATTTCGGAAAGCTTCTCCATCTCGAATCTCTCCATACCGAGAACTTCATTCAAGATTGCTGTCTTCGAAATCATACCCTGCAGTCTATACGTATGATCAAGTACGGGAATGACCGAATAACCTGATTTAACAAGCACGAGCAAAGCGTGCTCTAACGGGTTATTCAATTGAACGTGAGCAACTTTTTCAGACTCAATCATCAAGTCCTCTACCGTTATTCCAGTGAGTTCCTGCAACTCTAATTTTGCCATTCGATCTCTCCTTTTTCAGCGGCAATAGAAGGAGGTCAATCACCTATACCAGTTTACCACAACCCACTGCAGGCTACCAATTTCGACAACGTACGCAAAGTGTCACATTTAGGCGCCTGCACCATAAAATATTTCCAGGATTGACTCTGTTTTTATGGTGAAAAGCTAGAAAAAGCATTATACTGAAACAAAGCAGAAATGAGGTAAATAATTGGAAACTTATATTTTCACGAAAAAAGAGGAAGCTGCCCACTCGATCACGCATGGGTTCGGCGCTTTACTGAGTATCGCAGCTCTTGTGGTTGCGGTGGTCCTGGCCAGCTTTACTAAGGATCCATGGATCATCGTCTCTGTTACTATCTATGGTACGACGATGCTTCTCATGTATCTCTCTTCGACAATTGTCCACGCCTTGCCCGAGGGAAAAGTGAAGGATATATTTCAGATTATCGATCACGCAGCGATATATCTTTTCATCGCTGGTACTTATACACCCTTACTGTTGATCGGCCTCAGAAGCTCACTCGGTTGGACCATTTTCGGTATCGTTTGGGGCATAGCACTAGGAGGAATCATCTTCAAGATTTTCTTCGTTAAGAAATTCTTGATCATGTCTACCGTTTTCTATCTCTTGATGGGCTGGATGATTGTCCTAGTTTGGGAACCAATGCTGGCAGCGCTGCCGCAACTGACGATTCTTTATTTAGTCATTGGGGGCCTTTTCTATACAATCGGTGCTGTGTTCTACGTTTGGCGAAAGATTCCCTACCATCACGCTGTATGGCATTTGTTCGTGCTGGCGGGCTCGGCGTTCCATTTCTTCGCCATCCTGTTCATCATCTAATTACAAAAAAGGCATTCTCTCCATTGAAAAGGGGAAGAGTGCCTTTATTACGGATAAAAGAAGGTGCATGTTTGTTATGAATAAGAATTGGATCTCAGCTGCTGCGGGAACAATTATAACCGGAGCTGGCCTTGGATATATGTATGCACGACATATAGAACCAGCAAAGCTGATGACTAAGTCATATACACTGACAAGTGAAAGACTTCCGAAATCTTTTCACGGACTGAAAATCGTTCAATTCAGTGATTTGCATTTAGGCTATCATTATTCCATTAGGAAGCTGAGACGTTTAGTTCGTCATATACAAGAACAGAAAGCCGATGTTATTGTATTTACTGGCGACTTTGCCGATCGTCCGATCCGTCTGAAATGGAAGCAGGAGATTGTCGATTGCTTAACGACACTTCAGGCTCCATTCGGAAAGTACTGGATTTATGGCAACCATGATTATCGTGACGAAAGCGAAGCAATTGTTGCGAAGTATATGAAAGCTGGAGGATTCACTGCACTGCATAATACAGCTACATTCCTAAAACGCGGACAGGAGCATATCGTTCTGGCTGGCATCGATGATGTAATCCGAAGCACACCGAACCTGCATGCAGCCACTCGCCATAGCGATGAGGATTCCTTTACTATCCTATTGGCACACGAACCGGATTTAGCTGAAAATGTAAGACATTTGCCTGTAGACGTTCAATTATCCGGCCATTCGCACGGCGGCCAGGTGCGAATTCCTTTTTATGGCGAAGTGATTGTACCTCCATATGGCAGACGATATGTGGACAGTCATTATGAAATCGGCTCACGGCCATTGCATGTTTTCGTCTCCAGAGGTGTTGGCACGACTAGGATGCCAATTCGTTTTGCATGTCCGCCAGAAATATCAATACTTACCCTGCAGCATGGACCAAAGCAAGTCGAGCTTAAAAAATAAAGAGCTTGCCAATCGTACAGCTTTTCTGTACTATAGTACCATTCTCCGATAGGGTCAATTCCTACACTAGGAGGTTTACTCGCATGAAAGTGAACTGGACATTAGAGGATATAGCAAAAGCGTTGTTCGTCGTCAATCGACACGCAAAAACAGCTTCTGATCCAAGCCACTTATATCAATTAAAGAAACAAACAGTAGCAAAACTGCTGGAACAGAACAAAGCAAAGAAAATCGGACTGCATTTCTCTGAACACCCGAAGCTCAGCAGACAGCACTCCACTATGCTGGTACAAATAGCAGACTATTACTTTCATATCCCAGCTGCAAAGGAAGATTTCAAATCACTGCCGCATCTTGGAGAATTGGACAAGACTTTTCGGAACCCAAGGCCAAACCTCTCCCTTTCTCAAGCAAAACGGATTCTTTCCAGCTATTTGGATATACCTCAGCAGGATACCAAACCTAAACAGCAGACACCTGTGAGCAGATCGGCATATTATACGCCTTCCTCACTTGGTCAGTTCACCTGGCCAGACAAGAAAAAGCGTCGCAGCTAAGCTGTACGCTTTTTCTTTTTATCACTTAAAATAGCAAATAACCTAAATATGATAAGCACGCTGCAAATTAAGGTCATTACCAGAAGAAGATTTCCTTCTAAATATTCCCACTGCAGCCAACCAGATCGGTGTAAATAAACTAAAGCCGCATGCGCACATAATACAGATAAAATATAGTACCACTGCTTTTTTACGAGCCACCTGACACTGAAGAATATAACTGCAAAAACAGACAGAATGCCTAATAGACTCATTATAGGTAAAATCATCAACGCATACCTCCTTTCCATAGTTTCGACTAAAAATAACCTACCTAAACAAAAAAATCCCGCTAGAGTCGGGATTCCTTTGTCTTCTTACACTATGTTATAATGTATCAATCGTTATTCCATTTGATCAGCCGGAATGCCATATCTATCATCGAGCGACTCTTCAATTTTAAGCATTGCCTGATCATCTTGTAATAACTCATTTTTGTTTTGCGTGATCAATTCTTCTAAAGAAAGCTTGCGGGGTCTCATTAATATTAGCCTCCCTATATATTTTCCTTTAGCTATTCCCAATACTATCACGTTATAATCAAAATTGTTTGAACATTATGTTAAGAAAGTATGACAATGGAGGATCTCAGATGGAACATCTTATCAATCCGCGCGTTACAAACATACAAATCTCCGGCATTCGCCGCTTTTACAATCTTGTTGCAGATAAAGAGGATATGATTAGTCTGACGATTGGTCAACCTGACTTCCCTACCCCGCTTCATGTTAAGGAAGCAGGAATCGAGGCCATACGTTCTGACAAGACGACGTATACACCAAATGCTGGTCTAATGCCTTTACGTCAGGCAATCAGTGATTTTTACACAAAATATGCTCCCGTCTACCGCCCGTCCGAAGAAATCATCGTAACTGTTGGGGCATCACAAGCTATTGATATTACACTGCGGACTATCCTGCAGCTAGAAGATGAAGTGATTTTACCAGGTCCAGTTTATCCTGGTTATGAACCGCTTATCTCGCTGGCAGGAGGAAAACCAGTTTTGGCGGATACAACCGAAAATGGCTTTAAATTGACGGTATCCATATTAAAACAATACATTACACCGAAGACGAAATGCGTGATTCTGCCGTATCCATCCAACCCAACTGGAGTAACACTTACATATGATGAATTGGAAGAGATTGCGGACTTTTTAGCTGACAAGGAAATATTCATATTATCAGACGAGATCTACAGTGAGTTGACGTACGATGATGCTCATGTATCGATTGCCAGTTTCCCGCAGGTTAGGGATAAAACGATCATTATTAACGGCTTGAGTAAATCCCATTCCATGACCGGCTGGCGAATCGGATTTACTTTGGCACCCGCATGGCTGAGTACGCATATGCTCAAAGTCCATCAATACAACGCTACTTGCGCTACTTCTGTCAGTCAGTACGCTGCAATTGAAGCGTTGACGAATGGACTGGAAGATCCAGTTGACATGCGTGAAGCATATCGTGCACGCAGGGACTACTGCTTGGAGCGCTTAGAAAACATGGGATTGACTGTCGAGAAGCCAAATGGGGCATTTTACATTTTCCCAAAATTCTCGATCAAAGAAATGACTTCATTGGAACTTGGTTTGGCATTAGTGGATAAAGTAGGTCTTGCTATCGTACCAGGAGATGCATTTTCTCATCTTGGTGAAGGATATATGCGGATTTCCTATGCTTACAGCATGGAGCTGCTCCAAGAAGGTATGGACCGACTGGAACGTTTCCTGTCTTCTAATACATTGGCATAAGAAAAAGGACAGGTCGGGGTACCTGTCCTTTTTTATATCTTTCTTTTAGCTTCATATAAATTCAGCAGCTTGTCCAATTCCTGACTTTTCGCAATCGATTCACTGCTTGTAAATCCTTTTTCAAATGCTACTTCTGCCATTTGCTCACGCAGTACCTCAATCTGCTGCGTCAGCCTGTTAAGATTAATTAGTTTGTTGGAGTGCTGCAGACAATATCTGGCGTGTTCAGGCAATATCATTTGATCACCATTATCCCTCATTAGTTACAAATCTTTTCCATTACTTATCATGCCAAAAGATCGAATGAAAGTAAAGTTTAACAAGCACTTTTCACACTTTTTACATAAGTAATGACAAGCTTCGTCCTTCTTTCCTATCATTCGCTAAAAGCTGACGGAACCAAATTAGATCACTATCCATAAGTGTGTGTTGTCGTCGCTGCGCTAAATAACACGCGAAGGAATTAGTATTTGAAAATGGGCTAACGTCTATACCTCTTTACGCTCTGCGCCATATAGTAAGGTGTAAGCTTTAGGAGGTGAAACAGAATGGGTTACGGATTCGGCGGTTTCGGCGGAGGCAGTTACGGTGGTGACAACTACGGCGGAGGTTATGATTGCGGTTGCAACAACAAAGGCAACGGCTTTGCTTTGATCGTAGTACTTTTCATCTTGTTGATTATTGTTGGTGCAGCGTTCTACTGCTAATAACGAGGATAGCTCGTAAATAGTAGCATTAAAAACCCTAGAAGCGTTGTTATTACAGCGTTCCTGGGGTTTTTCTGTTTTATCGACTTATTATTAGAATATATTAAATACCCCCAAAATGGGGGAGGTTTTTGGGGGAGGCATTTTGGAATTAATAATTGCGTGGGCAGCAGCTATATCAATCATCATTACGCTTCTTATGGGAAGCGTTTTTATTTCTCTCTTTTTCCCTTCTCAATTCATCTAACACTACTTCTGCAAATACTCTGTGTAATGTATCAATCTCTTCCTGTGTATCTTCCTTGATGGGAACTTGAAGTAATATTATTCCGTGCTTACCTTCGATTTCGTACTCCTTAAAATGTATACCCTTTTCTTCAATAATTTTATATTTGTTCCAATCCATTGGTCCTCACCTCAAGTAATTGCATACTTCTATTCATATCCAACATAAGGTGAAATTAACAATGAGATCACAAGAAAAAGCACCCCAGATGGGATGCCTTGATTCATTCCGGAAAATTATCGTAAAGACTTTTTTCCACCACTTTATTTTTTAATTCTAGGCCAGGTATTTTTTCGCGAACCTTTTTTATATAGTCTTCATGGGTTATAAGACCATTTTCTATGAGAATATCTCTAATGGCATGTATTTGTATCAAATGTCTCATTCTTCGCTCAAGATCATCATCAGGTAATTTGTTTAGTTCTTTAACTCTCAAAGGATTGATATAACTGTTGAACGAGTAGTTTTTGCCATATTTCTTATTTATCGCATTAACAATTAGTCTTGTACTTTCGGAAATAGGCATTTCATCTTCAGTTATTCCTTCAACATCTAATCTAATTTCAAAATCAATTTGATCTTCGCTTCTTAAATCGCTTTTTATCTTTCCGTGTACTAAAATCATTTAAACTCCTCCTTTACCCTAGATATCGAAGTGATTTTTAACATTTGCTTTGGTTGTCAGAAACTCGGAATCCGTTGCAATCTTATAAAGTAGATCGTTTATTTCTTTTCTAAGTTCCACAACATTATGAGCTAATGATCCATACATTTTTGATTGAGGATGTAAATCAGTTATAAGACCGTTTTCCATACCATTTAGTCTATACCTTATCTCTGATAGCTCCTGGCTATATGTAGCTTTTACTTGATTTACAATCTCTTCTCTATTTTCTTTTTCACTCAATTTAAATACCTCCTCCTACCTATTACGCCTATATTCGACATAAAAAGAGGATATTCCTTTCGAACTCAGTGTTTAATTTATACGACTTACTCCCTTACTACAACTAGTACTATTAATAGTTTTATCTTCCATTCTACTCTAACCAGTTAAGCAAGAATCGCCGCGTCTTCTCAGCTGGGAAATAACATTTGGCGCCAATCTTGTACTTCGGAGAATACGTTTAAAAGAAAAATTCCTTTTGAATACTTGGCCAACTCATGCATGTGCGTCTCTCTAATTCTCTTCAGTCCCAGAAGAGAAGTTCCTGGTTCATCTTCTTTAGGTGTTCCTCTACCTTCTCTAGAGTGAGTTACGCACTTGTTTTTCGTCGATACTAACTTCGATCATTTAATGTCACCTCATTTTAGTTACAAATATTTATGTTTCTTGATAGTATCCGATGGCCATTTCTCTTTTCATTTGCCTTCTGAGATTTTGATGTACTATATCAACATAAGTTTCATCGAAGTCTTCTTCGCGAAATATTGAATTTGTTATACTAAAGAATTTACGAGATAGATCTGCTACCTCAGAGCTAAAATATAGTTCATTTTGAGTTATGTAATTCTCTGCATCTCTCAAGGAATTAATCGCTATGTCCCTATACTTTTTTAAAACAAGTGAGTAAGCTGTAGTCTTCTTTGTCCGAAAATCTAAATCTAACTCTGCTAGCTTGTCAATGTCTCCTTCCGCCATATCATATTTCAACATATAACTCACTAAGCTTAAGACATTTTGATCTCTTTCTTTAAGATAGTCGTTAATGTTAACTACATCCGTGGCTTTCACTACAGATGAATGAGCAACTTGTAGTAATCTATAAATTTCGCTATATTTTTCATGTCTTTTAGAACTATAAAGCCCAAAATCATGAATCTTTCGTTGAAGATCATGCTCTGTCTCTCTTGCCATTTTATTTAACTCATTTTTGTAATTGCTCAAACTTTTCTGTGTCAGCAGATTAATATATGCCTGGATACCCTGCTTACCCAAAAAGGTGATAAGAGCAATTGCTATAGTAGTACCTCCAATTAATTGAAGAATTTCCTCCACGATTCTCCCCCCCCTTTATGGATTAATTATACAATATTTTCAAAATGTCTTTTCTTGGGATAGAAGAAATTTATTGATTTGGCGAAAGAGAAAGGAACCTCTTCTCTAATAATCTCGCTAAAAATCTCCATAAAAAAATTCCCTCCAAGCAAGAGGGAACAGCTCTATTATTTAAAAAGTTTTCTAGAAAGCTTACCAGTAGCCTTGCCATAAATCCCGCGACCAAAACGTTTACCAGTTGCTTCGGGTCCTTTGTTTATAGCCTTCATGTCATTGGAAATCTTCAACACAGTGTAAAGAAATCACTTAAAGCCTACGTTATTCCCCTCCATCGTTGTTTAATTGTTGTCATCTCTATAATCAGCAACAAATAGTACATATCTGTAGAGTAAGCTTGCATTTCTTAAAGAAGTAACTAGAGCGAACAGTATTGCTGATAGCCATCCTATCCCGATAATGACTAATATGATTCTAGCATTGATGCCAGTTAAGATATCGAATTCACTCAGATTTGGAATATATTTAGAAACCATGACTAACAGGATACCAAAAAAGATAATAATTAATTCATAAACTATTGAGAAAGAGAAGAACACAACAATTTGTTTTAAAACTGTACCACCCTGATCACTACTACCCTCTAGTTTCTTTTTTGTAAGAAATTTAAGCACTTTATTATTACTAGCTGCAATTATAGATAAACAGGTAGTATTAAATCCTGCTAGAATAGCAATAACATTAACCGATACATTATTTATGTCTAAAATCGAATTATATATCGTAGTGTTTTTCTCTTCAAGAATTGCCATTAATACAAACAATAAGGTTGATATAGCGATCGGTACTAATAAATATAATCTCCACTCAGCTTTTGTTGTATATAATTTATAATTGGAGAAGATTTCCTTGAAATCTCTATTCAATTTATTAGTATCATCGACTTCAACTGTCCTCCTTACCGTCTTCCTCTTCATTCAAATTCACTCCTGTAAACTGTTCTATGCCTCTCTTATATTCAAGAGGATTATCGTGTTTGGCGATATAGACCATCTGTTCAATAAGATCACTTACAGAAGGTATACCCCCTTCACTATGTTCTACACTAACATCAAAAGCACGTTGAATATTCTCGAGTTCTATCGTTCTGGTTCTTCCGGACTGTAGTCTTCCACTTGCACCGAAACCATCAACGTCGTCATATTCATTGTTTTTATTTGGTGCAAGTGCATCATAATTTTGAGCTTCGAAAAGCTTTTTAAAGAACTTTTCTACATGTCTTACTGACCCTCCACGCAAAGTATTTTCGAATGATACTTTAACGCGGGTTACACCTTTCATACCCTCTTTATCAGCTTTTTGATACTGATACATAAAATTGGATGCCTCATTATTTTTGTTATCGTCTTGATTAATATCTTTGTAATAATATGCATCCTTTATACTTGCAAAATCTTTTATATCTTCAAAAAATGTTTTGGGCGGAAGACTCTTTACACTAACGAAATTGTTCTTATGTATTTTATTAGGAGAAAACTGTTTATTAAATTGTTCTATATAATCGTATATTAATCCTTTATGATATTTGAGGAAACCAAGAATTAATTGCCTTCTAGCCACTCCTTCTGAATCCTTCTCAACAAGTAAGAGACCAGTCGCTTTATCGATAATAAAATTAACCTGACTCAATACTCCTTGGTTTTTACCTTTTAGCCCTGCTTCTGTCTGATCAGGGATGTCTATAATCTTTTGCTCTTTACCATAGCGAGCAGTACTAAATACTCCTTCCACCAGGTCGCTGTCATCTGAATCTTTGTAGGATAATAAATTTATAGATTTATTTTTCTTCTTATTTTTAAAAGCCCTCTCTTTTATTGGCACCTCTAAAATCTTTTTTAGTAAAGTGTCTAATAGTTCAAAATCAAATCTATCTTCTTTCACACTATTTCCTGTAAATTTGGTTGTCCAAAGTTCATAACCAAATACTATAACTGGTTGCTTAGCCATATTTCGCTCCTTAGTTGTATTTTAAATCTTTTACATTTATAGGTACATCTAACCAGTATAGTATCACAAAAAATGTTTTATTTGGAAAATTACTTTATATCTAATGAAAAAAAGCAAAGGAACTAAACGCTTTTAGTCTCTTTGCTATACTTTATGGTTATTAGATCAAGTTGGGAGCATAACGTCCAACTCTTCCTTGCTTTCTATTCTGAATTGCTGTTATCGGCTTTTCTAATATCCGCGCTAACTTCTTATCATCAAAATTAACGTCGAACTCTGCAGAAGCTAGTAGATCAAATATATCTTTTAATACAGACAAAATTTCACTTGAGTTGTCTGTTGTATCAATTGTTCCTCCAGTCGTATTGGGTAACTGATTCGGGCGCTTGTTTCCAGTGATCTCTCTGCCGGCAAGTGCAAGCAGCTTCATTGCTTCAGTTCGTCTGCGCGGATCAGTAGGTATCACCCATTCCGGATGACCTTCCTCAGACACTTCATATAAGCCATGTTGAGCAACCCGCGTTCCAGTAGCGTATCCAACATACGGCCGCCCTTGTGCCAGAGCCTTGGTACCTGGAACATTGTACACATTACCGTATCTGAACTTGATGTAATTGATAGCTGCTGCATTGTGAATCGGGTTCATAATATCGTTCCATCCTCTGGCCTTGAATGCATTAAATGTAGGTCCAATCGTCTGCATGAGACCCATGGAAGGAATACCCCGTTTCCAGTTAATATTCCATTTATTTATAGTAGATGGACCGGTTCGTCCACCAGATTCTCTCATTGCAATTGTTGTCAATGGGCCAAGTTATAAAGAGAGAACAACAGTCCTTGCAATAGCAGCAGATATCTTGCTCTTAACATTGCCTTGCGCATTACTAACAAAAGCTCCTAATCTGTTTAGCTTAGCTAATCATCTTTAAATAAAATTACAATCTTAAGTGTCTTAAAAGCTGTATTCTAATTACGTTTTTCCTCAAACACACTTTTTATATATTTATTAAGATCAATCCAATAAACATAATAATCAGTCCAATAATTTGAATAGAGACTATTCGGTTCTTTTTTGATCTTAATAACCCAAAATGTTGCACTAGCAGGCTACCAGTTATCTGACCAGACAATTGTAAAATTACAGTTTGCCCAGTACCAAGCTTGTTTACAAGATAAATGTTAGTGAAAACATTTATCCCACCCAAAATGCCACCAAACCATATCCACCAAGGAGCAGATGGTTTAAATGCTTTTTTCATATGAGAATAGGTACGATCTTTTAAACCTACTATTATAATTAGTGTGATAGATGCGACAAGGAAGTATACAAGGGAAGCTTTGGTATAGGAATTAAGCACATTTCCTAATTGCGCATTGATAGCTGTTTGCATAGGCATCGCAGTACCAATTACAATACCAACAATACGCCAAGTCCATGGATTTCCTTTCTTTTCTTTTTTTGTTGATGAAGTTCGCCGACTATTACGAATTTCTTTTAACGCTACAGCTAAAAATACTCCTAACAACAAGAAAAATATTCCGAGAATCCTGTTTATACCGAAAGGCTGTTGTGCTGAGTTGAACCAGCCAAAAGTGTCAATTAACATACTCATCGTTATCATACCTATGATTGGCATAACAGTGGTTTCCACGCTTCCTAGCTTAGGAAAGATTAGTATATTAGCTGTTAGAAAAACAGCGCCGCACAACCCCCCGAACCATATCCAAGCGGGTTGGCTTCTAAACAGCTCTATCGGTATACCTATCGTTGAACCGATTGCTATTGTAATTATAGCCAAAAAAATTAGACCAACTATAAATGAAACCATTGAAGATAGGACCGGAGACTTAACAATTTTCCGCAATTCCGAATTTATAGGTGTTTGCACTGATAAACCAGCACCAATGATAATACCTAAGAGACTAGCAAACATATACTCACTCCTTTTATTACCCGACATTATTAGGCCCTGACTAATACAGTGATTAGTCAGGGCTATGAGATTCCATTAATTCTAGTTTTGATAATCTGCTGAAAGTGTTGTATCCTTCGATTCCTCGATACTCTTTAAGAGATTCGAAAATTTTTGAGTTGCAGTATCATATGCAACTTTTCCTAGAAGTAATCTCTGTGGAGGCTCGTTAGCTTCTACTACTGAAACTAGAGCTTCTGCAGCTTTTTCAGGATTACCTGGTTCTTGACCTTGTGAAGCTACCGTGTCCTCAATATTTTTACCTGCTGTTTCTTGATATAAGGTACTTTCAGTTTTCTCAGAAGAACGACCTGCCCAATCGGTTCTAAAAGGACCTGGTTCGATTAACGATACATGAATGTTATAAGGAGCTAATTCCTGAGAAAGACTCTCTGAAATACCCTCTACAGCATATTTAGTAGCATGATAGTATCCTAGTGCTGGGAAGGATGCTAGGCCGCCAATAGAAGAAATATTTATGATATGTCCGGCTTTTCTCTCTCTCATATGAGGTAGAACAGCATTCGTTACATCCATCAGACCCCAGAAATTAATGTCAAACATTCTTCTTACTTCTACTTCATCACTTTCTTCTACAGCTCCAAAGTAACCGATTCCTGCGTTATTGACTAAAACATCAATTCTTCCGAATTCATAAATTGTCTCTGCAATAGCAGTTTGAATTTGTTTTCTATCTGTAACGTCTAAGCTGAGTGTTAATACATTTGCTTCATTTTGATCTTTAAGTTCTTGAAGAGATTCAACCTTTCTAGCGGTAACGACAACCTTGTAACCCAAACTAATGACCTTTTGTGCAAGCTCTCTTCCAAATCCAGTAGAACATCCTGTAATAAACCATACTTTTTGTTGTTCACTCATTTTAACCTCTCCTTATTTTATGTTATAGACACTTCATACTAAGTAGACTTTAGATGTTCCTGTTACCACTCTTGGTGCGTTGGAGTAACAATTACATCATTGATCATTACATCTGAGGGCTGATCAACAACGAAAGCTATTGCCTTCGACACGTGACTGGTATCGATAGCAACTTCCTTCATGTTACTTAATACACCTTTTACGTCTTTATCTGTTACTGAATCCTGCCAGTTAGTAGATATTACTCCCGGAGAAACCAATGCAGCCTGAATACCATGTTTTACTGATACTTCTTTTCGCAAGCTTTCTGTAATTGCTTTGATTGCATACTTAGTGGAGCTGTATACACCATGACCTTCACCAACTGCATGTCCAGCAATTGATCCGACATTTATGATCTGACCTTTACCTCGTTCTTTCATATGTGGTAGTACAGCAGCAATGCCATATAGAGTTCCTTTAATGTTAAGATCAATCATATTTTCCCATTCATCGACCTTAGTGTTCTCCCACATAGAAAACAACATTTGACCGGCACCATTGATTAATGTATCTACATGTCCAAATTTATCAATCGCGAAGTCAATTAGAGCTTCTACATTTTTCTCATCAGTCACATCTGTAACTTTATATGCTGCTGTACCATTTTCTGAGTTTATTTCTTCTACAATATCTTGTAACTTGCTTTCACTTCTTGCAGCAATGACTACTTTAGCACCTTGTTCTGCAAGATATCTAGCTGCATTCTCTCCAATCCCGCTTGATGCTCCTGTAATAACCACTACTTTATCTTTGATTTGTGACATGGTGAACCCTCCAATAAGATTATAAGAATTTATGATGATAGTTTAATTGAGTGTGTGTAAACTCGATTGTCAAATAATACTTAGACAATCGAGTTTACACACAACTATTAGTTCTGTAGCTTAGCCTGTTTTGCATGTCGGGCAGCTTTTACAGGTTCAGGTGTAGTTTTATTGTCTTCTACTTGTTGTTTTGTTTTTTCGTCACCACCAACTACATGATCTTCATCATTCATTAATGCTTCGAAACCTTGTCTAGCTACTACTTCTTTATCGTTTTTATCAGAAGAACCAATCTCGCTGGAATCCATACCTGCGTTAGAATGGAAGCTTGTATTAGTCGCACCTGGTAGCAAGGCAGTAACTGTAACACCTGTTTCGCGTAGTTCTTCACGTAAAGACTCTGCGAACATAAAACCAAATGCTTTTGATGGACCATAAACTGTCTCATAAGGCGTGGGCTGTGTTGCGGAGATAGAAGAGACAATAAGTATCTTTCCACGGCCGTTTGGTACCATATGTTTTACTACTCTTTTTGCCATGTGAACTGTTCCATTAACGTTGATAGAAATTAATTTCAACTCATCCTCAAGATCATTGTCAATGAATGCTCCGCCAATACCGATTCCTACATTTAAGACGGCTGCATCAATTTGACGACCTAAGTCTTTTGTAAAGTTCCAAAAGCTTTCAACACCGTCATATGTGGATGCATCAGCTTTATGAGGATAAGCTTCAACACCTAGTTCACGAATCGTATCAGCCGCTTCGAAGATTCGGTCACTTGAGCCTGATAATGCAATATCATAGCCATTCTGCGCAAATTGTTTTGCCAGTTCGAGACCTAGCCCAGATGACCCTCCTGTAATTAATGCAAGTTGACGTGTTTCAGACATGATACATTCTCCTTTTCGTGATATGCCCCATGGACTTATCCAATAGTATTTTTGAATGCCCTAAAAACCAGTAATAATTTCTTTGGATAGGACGTTCTGATGCTTACATTCTCTTTTCAAACAAGTAATAAACTTTAAAGTAAACTTTAAACCCCTAAAAATGGTTCTATTTATCTATAAAAAAAGAAGTAAATGTAAAAAAAGATGCCGACATCTGGTCGGCATCTTTACATTATTCTTTGTTTCCTTGACCGCTAAATAGCGATTGTTTTCTGTTCTCCGGCATCTTCATTATAAAAATCAAAACAAGCCCAATGACTGATAATACTACAAATACTTGATACAGAGTCTGAACATTAAACATGTCTACTATCGAACCTGATAATACTTGAAAAACTAATCCTCCAATAGCTTTTAATGTTGCTGCAAAACCCAAAGCTGAATTTACGTACTTAGGATTTACGATACCTATAACTACTTTTAACGTGATCATGATAAATAACATTGTTGCTAGTGCTTTGAAAAGAAACGCGCTCACCATAATAACACTCACAGACGAAAATATTCCGTAAATACCGAACTGGACAATGATTATTAGAAAAGAGATAATCAGCAATTTTTTGCTTGATAATCTATCTAATATAAAATGCGAAAAGAGGATAAGGGGTACCTCAACTAAAGTGGCCAAAAACATGACAGTACCAACAAATGATACCTGACTACCGTTGCCTAGAATGAGCAATGGTAAGTAAGTGTTGTTAACAGTTGTCATACCGGTAAATAATAAAGTAATAAACAAGAAGAGAATATATGGTGTATTCTTTCCCAGTCCATAACTAACTTCTTTGAAGGAGACCCTATTTGAAGATGTCTTTTTTTGTACTTCTACTTCAGTTGTTCCGTAATATCCAATAATAGAAAGAATGATCGCAATAAAGAAAAGTATAAAATTGAATGTTGGAGAGATAAATTCATATGTGACTGCTGCTATTTGTGAAGCAAGAGCAAAACCTATCGCTCCCCAGATTCTAATGTTTCCATACCGAAACCGACTATTTGTAGCTAGCTTTTCATTAATCGGCGATACACTGTTCACAAAAGAAAGCGTAAGTCCATTTAGGATAAATAACAGTATATTACTTTGGAAAAAGATAAAGGCTACACCTGAGACTCCTGCCAGAATTAAGGTGATTGTCGAAATAAACTTAGGACTATTGGTTTTATCAGCAAAGTAACCGACTATTGGCTGAATTACTATAGAAAATATCCCTACCGAGGAAACAATAAATGATATTTCTGCCGGTGACTTCTCCATTCCTGATAAATATATGGACATAATGGAACTGAATAAACCAAGTGCAAAAAAGTAAAAATTAAATAATAAAACATAACTTAAATAACTGTCCTTAAATTTATATATCAAAAAACTATCCCTCCAACTTTAAAGTAAAATCACAGAGATAATAACAGTTAAAGTACACTTTAATGCAATTTATATATATTTAGATGTATCGGCTTAATCTGTATTAAAGGCTGTCTGTTTATAATGGAATAGACATAGATCCAAGTTAACTCATTAAGTAATAT
Organism: Terribacillus saccharophilus; assembly: GCA_900110015.1. Classification (GTDB taxonomy): domain Bacteria; phylum Bacillota; class Bacilli; order Bacillales; family Amphibacillaceae; genus Terribacillus; species Terribacillus saccharophilus. The sequence continues at coordinate 1,018,270 of FOCD01000001.1, forward strand.
TTGCATTAAAGTGGACTTTAAAAGCTATAATCAGCTTTTACTACTTAGATAATTAAAGTCTGGAGAGAACAAAAAAATGAAAAAGTATCCTGTATCGATTTTCATCTTAGCAATAGGTGCATTCGCAATAGGCATGACGGAGTTTGTTCTGATGGGAATACTGCCTGAAGTCGCTCATGATTTGGATATTTCCATATCTAAAGCTGGTCACTTTGTTTCCGTTTATGCTCTCGGGGTAGCAATTGGCGGTCCTATTATGACATTACTGACTTTAAAAGTACCGCGCAAAAGATTAATCATCCTGCTGGTACTTTTCTCCATCATAGGGAACTTAGGATCTGCTTTCGCCCCTAGCTACGGCAGCTTAATACTGTTTAGGATAATAGCTTCTCTAACCCATGGAACGTATATGGGGGCTTGTGCTCTATTAGCAACAAAGTTAGTATCAAAAGAACTGAGCGGGCGAGCTGTCAGCCTCATTTTTGCAGGTCTTCTTAGCTCTAATGTATTTGGTGTTCCATTAGGCACATTTATCAGTCAACACTTAAGTTGGCGTTATAGTTTTGGTGTAATTGTCATTCTCGGGGTTATTTCACTTCTAGGTATTATATTTATTGTACCTGATCAAAAAGACAAATCCGTATTTAACGTAAAGCAAGAAATCTTTGCTTCTTTCAAACCCCAAATTATACTAGCATTATTGATCACTTTCTTTGGATTTGGTGGCATGTATTTGGTGTTCACATACATTACACCAATACTTACAGACATTAGTGGATTTAATACTGGAAGTATTTCTTGGCTCTTATTAATTTTTGGGGTAGGATCAACTGTTGGAAGTATAGTTGGAGGAAAACTATCTGATTGGAAACTAATGCCTTGGTTAATGATCAATATTATTATTCTTGTCATTATAATGTCTATTTTTGGAGCCGTAGTACCATTTAAGATATGGGTAATACCGATGACATTCATCTGGGGATTATTTGCGTACTCACTACTCCCTACAATACAGACAAGGTTGGTTACACTCGCGTCTGATGCTCCGAATTTAGCTTCTACGTTAACGAACTCAGCCTTCAATATAAGTATCTCATTTGCAGCCTTCTTTGGAGGAATTATGATTGAAGTATTCAGTTTGAGGCAAATGTTCTTCCTTGGTGCTATACAGTCCTTTATAGGTCTCCTGGTCGCATTTATGAGTTATGGATTAGATAAAAAGAAAAATAGCCGCTTAAGACTGAATGAATAATATCTAAAATGAAACACCTTCAAAATCTGCAGAGATTCTGAAGGTGTTTTTAATATCGTTTTATATTCACGCATTACATTATTTAACTTCGTTTGAACTTAACTGTTTCTTTAGATGCTTAGATGCGGTGAAATATGCTACAGCACTTGGAATTAAAGCTCCTATCCATGAAAGCGGGGTGGCAATTGTTGCACCAATGAACCCAAAGGAAGGAACAAGAAGAATCGCAGCTACTATCCTCATTACCAACTCCATAACACCCGAGATTGTCGGAATTGAACTTTTACCCAAACCTTGTAGGGTGAAACGGTATACAAAGAGAAAAGATAATATCACGTAAAGAGAGCCGTGAATAATTAAAAACATGTGTGAAAGTTCCAAGATCTCGCTTTGACTTGTACCGACAAACAATGCTGTGAGTTGTTTTCCTCCGAACAACATTATTACACCTAATAGAATCGCCATTCCTATGGAAATCAATAAGCATTGATGCACACCTTTTATAATCCTCTTATATTTATTTCCGCCATAATTTTGTGCTGTGAATGTAGTCATTGCCATACCGAAGGAACGAAGAGGTTCAACAGCCATACCCTCTATCCTCGAAGCTACCGCATATGCGGCAATAGCTACTGTCCCCATGTCATTGACTGCATATTGCATAATAATAACCCCTAGCGCAATAATTGAGGCCTGAAAAGCTACCGGTAATCCAAGTTTAAGATTGCTAAAAATAATTTCCTTGTTTATTTGTTTCTTATATCCCTTTAAAGATAAAAAGGTGTAATTTCTTCTAATAGACATTAAGCATAATACTGCTGCAGCTCCCTGGGATAGTATAGTAGCTAAAGCAGCGCCTTGAACTCCGAGGGGCGTATACTTTACTAAGATTACATCCAGAACAATATTAAGCACAGCACCTATCAATAAGTAGATAAAAGGCGTGCGACTGTCTCCTAATGCCCGCATTGTATTAGAAAAGAAATTAAACAGTACAGAGGTTATGATACCTAAAAAGATAATCTGGAGAAAATCATGAGCATAATGCCAAATATCGCTTGGGGTCTGTAAGATATTAAGTAAAGTACTTATACCAAAAAGACTCATAACAGTTAGTAAAACAGCAGCAAGCAAACTGATCAGCATATTGTTCACATAGATGGTTTGAACTTTACTCATGTCTTTTGCGCCAAAATGTTTAGAGACTAGAATGGACAATCCAACTGTTAGTCCTTGGGCAAATCCAATGATCAGGGACGTAATACCGCTCGTACTGCTTACTCCTGCAAATGCTTCTACTCCAAGTGTTCGACTAACAATATAAGCATCTGCGGTGTAATAAAGCTGCTGAATTAAATTTCCTAATAATAATGGTAATGTAAATCTAATTATCTTTTTATAAGGAGTTCCTTGCGTTAATGTATTTTCCAATTCCCTCATACTCCCATGTTTCAATATACTTACTCTTTGTAGAAAACGTAAGCGTAGTTGTCATTATAAAGGTTCAAGTATTCTTTAAAGCAAGCACAAATAAATGAGGCCAAGTGCATTTTTACACTTGGCCTCATTTATAAGTAATGTAAATTACACAAATTCTCTCCAACTATGTTGTGGCTGATAGCCAAGTATCCGCTTCGCCTTTTCATTTGAAAGCAAAGTCTGATTCTCTGTTAGCTCTCCATTAATTTTCAGATTTGGATAGTATTCTTTTACTAGTTCCTCAGATGATGTATCCATAACAGTATCATCGTTCGTTATGATGAATGTATCCATTCCTTTAAATTCTGTTTCAACCGCTTTTCTAATCGATTGTGCAGCATCTCTCACATCAATATAACTCCACAAATTCCACAATCTCTTATTAGGATCCTTCTGATAATCTGGAAATTGTTTATAATCTTCATCTTCCATAACGTTTGATAGTCTTAAACAAGCTATTTTCATTTCAGGATTGTGTAAGCAAAACTGCTCGGCTAGTTCTTCTCCTAATACTTTCGTGATTGCATAGGTGCTGGAACCATACTTTTTAACATCTTCTGTCACTGGAACAGCTTCAATTTTTGATTGTTCAAATGGAATACCTAATAACGTCTCACTTGAAGACCATACAATATTGTTAATTCCTAATCGTTTGGCCGATTCAAATATATTATAAGTTGCAACCATGTTGTTACTGAATGTATCAGCATCACTTACTTCTCTGGGATGAGGAATGCTTGCTAAATGAACTATAGCATCGAATGCGTTCATTTCAGCTCTTCCGTATACATCAACTCCTGTGGAGGACAAAGCATCAAGAGCTTCTCCAAAATTCGTAAGTTCTGCTGTCATATGTGGAACACCTGGATCTTCTTTGAAATCTCTGTCTACTGCAAAAATATCATATCCATGGGATAATAGATCATCCACAACCACTTTACCTACTTTACCTGCTGCACCTGTAACTAATACTCTTTTCTTACTCAAACCATTCACTCTCCATTCTATTATTTAAACAGAACAACTAAGATAGCCTAAGTGTTTAAAATCAAAGAATTTATTAATTGCTCTGAATACCTACGCTCTTCTAATTACTCATTTTGCACATATTTCAAACGTTCAAGTAAACTTTAAAGTCACCAAAACAGTTATTAAGGCCCATAAAAATAACAAATAACACTATATTTTCACTAAAAAAAGACCAAACAGCATATGCCCGGCCTTTCAATACTTACGTGATTTATATATTTTGTTTTTTAAACTCTTGTTCAAGCTTATCGAAGTAATTCAGCTTAATTTTTACTTTTTCAAATGCTTTATCCAGTTGCTGCTGTTGTTCTTCTAAGGTTTTTCGGTGTTCTATCAAGATTGATCGCCTTAGATCAAAATTATCTTCGCCACTCACCGTAAGTGTAATTATTTTTCTCAAATCATTTACAGACATTCCAGTTACTTTTAAACAAGTTATAAAATCTAACCAACCCAAATCCTCTTCCCGAAATACCCGATATCCATTGTCATCTCTCTGTATAAAAGGAAGTAGCCCTTCACTTTCATAGTATCTGATGGTATGAGCAGGGATGTTCATCATTTCTGAAACTTCTTTTATAGTGTATCTCATCATTCGTTAACCCTCACTGTTTAGTATAACCACACATTCCTTAATGAATTATAAACCTTAAAGTGTACTTTAATGCAAAAAGGTAAAAATATATCTATAGTTATATAATAAAAAACACATATACTTATATTCGGTTGTACGTACCGCAACTAGAGTCTTGAACGGATGAAGAACGTGTTTATTTTATAACAATAAGTAGAATCTAACTCATTAGATTTTGCATATATTGATGTAATGTATCACTTTTTTTGTTCTTTTTTGAATAAGGAGTCGTATACTATCAGGCTGAATTAAGATTTAAGAAAGGATATTGAACCCTTTAGCCCCCCTCCTTACGCGCGCGAAACCCGGAAAATCTGGAGAGTAGACCCCCTGCCCCGGTTCCCATAGGCCATATATTTGGACAAACTTCGAATGGGGGGGACTTATTCCGTTCGCTTGTCTGCTTATTCAAAGCTTCTTCCGATGTCATCCAGATTATCTATAAGCTCCAAAGCTTCTTCCATTTCTATATGACCAGACTGTACATGATCCATTACATTCCTTACATATCTTTTGATAAAAACACTATTGAGAAGTAATGTTTCATTAGTATTCAATGTAACTTTTACCTTTGCTCCTTGGTATCGGTATGCTTCTTTTAGGATTATTCTCATACAACGCTTACTTCCTGGCTCTGGTCTATCAAATAAGTCATCTATCTTAACTGGATGATGACCTTTATCACCGGTTAATAAGATAAATCGATCTTCTTCTGACAGTTCCATTTCTGATATTCTTCCGCACACCTCGTGCCTTAGAAATATAATCTCAGCACCTGGATCCAAGAGTAAGCGCCCTTCTAATTGTTTATGTTCCATGCATAACTCCTCCATTGCCTTTGAATTGCTTCATATATTCTGCCTTCATCCTGCTATTAAGCTTGTCCTTCACCTGATCCAACGCTTCTAACAAATGTTCTTTAGCCCTGAGTAACTCCTTAGCTGTAGTTAAGGTGATACCAGTCTTATAAAACACATGCAGCAGTATTCGTTGGCGTCTGCTGATTGTACTTAGCGCTTGATTGAACGTTTTCTTGTCCTGATCAACAACAATGCTCAGCTGCTTTATTCTGTTATCAATGGCTTCAGAACGGATTGCATAATCTTCTAGTGGTAGCGTTACTACACGCAGTCCTAGATCGTCATAAGATGTATGTGTATACGCTGCAGCAAGTAGCTGTTCTTTCTGCCATAGTGCTTCTTGTACTTTGCGAATATAGTAATCTTGTGAATCAAAGTATCTAATTAGAATCTCGTCTAAATACATTCCTCATCATCCCATTCTGTTTAATGAATTCCAGACAGTCTGAGCAGAGATATAAGCCCTTATCTTTGACAGAAAACTTGTACAGCGTGTCTTGCATCTCGTCACAACCGTCGCACCTTAGAACTACTTCCAAAGCCTTCTGCTTACACATTGCCCTTTTCTCCAAGCAAGTCCAGTTCCGGACAAAGGTTGAATATTAGCGCCAGCTTTAGAAAAGCCCTGTCTCTAATTTTTGTATATGTGACTTGACTAATTGGCGGATCGAAGTGATATGAATAAACTTGGTAGTCTGCTAGATACTCACTTTCATTACTCAGATACTTAGCAACCACTAATTTCTTTTCCACTTCAGGTAAACGGTAGATTGCATCAATCAGAGGTTTAAATTCCTCTTCTGCTTTACCAAGAAATTTCGCCATTCTATAACGTTCGAATAAATCCTCGACTGACTTACGCACAATCTTTCTATCAGCCTTTGATATATACTCAAGCATGCAATTCACCTCTCGATATTATTCCTCTATCTTCTTGAGCAGCTCGTTGTGTTCGTGAGTAACTTCACCTTCATAAATAACGTCCTCTATTTCTTTCAGTTCACTAACCTGTGTTAATATGTCGAATGCTGCATCTTCTATGTTGTAGGTTGCATCTTCGGTAATAGACTCTGCTATCTCCATCATTCTCGCTTTGATTCTTGCTAGCTGGATGCTTGTTGTTAATTTACTCATGTTTGTTCCTCCCTTATTTCCATTGGAATTCCTCTGGGTCTCTTCCACTTTGGATCCAATCCTGTAATGCTATTTCACGATCACGAAAATCAATTTTTTTATTCACAGATGTAGAGTAATGTTTTTTCTTTTCATTCTTCTCATTCTTTACATTCTTGTTTATATTGTTCTGTGTCGCTTCTCTGTCGTTTGTCTGTCGTTTCTGTGTCTTTTCTTCTGAATCACTATCACCCGAAACCCCTTGGTATTCCTCATATTTTAGAATGGTAATGTGTGTCTTTTTTTTAGGCGTTATTTTGCAAAGTATCATCCCATCTTGCTCAAGTGTTTTTAGGAATTTTGTTACCTTTGTATTGCTCCAAGCCCAACTTTCCATTAGCTGTCGAATAGAAGTAATACGTTCTCCACGCTTAACTTCAACGAGCTCACCATCTTGCATTATCTTGTTGTCTTTGTGATTGGCCATCATTAGTAAATCTAACCATGCTTCGTATCTAGAGAACTTACGCTTTTCTCGATAAAGCCAATGTTCCTGCAGCTTACGATGCAGTTTTATCCACCCTTGCATATCACCACCAACTTTTTTTATCCGTTATCCCGGTTTAAGATGCTTCCAACAGCTTTGTTCCTCGATGTTTCATTGCAGCAGTAATCGGCTGCCTTATCGAACCACAAATCACTTATCCAAACTCCTAACTTTTCTTATGCTGGCACTCCGGCAGCAGTCTTGATCGTGTCCCAAATCATGCTCTCAATCTCAGCTAATGCCGATACTGTGATACTGTGATACCTGCTTCTGAAAGAAAATTAGATTTCTCAGAAACGTACTTCATCGTGTCCAGTAGTTGCCCAACTATTTCTTTTTGTGCCTCAGTACTACTCATGACCTTCCTCTCCTCTCACCTTCATAGCGCTGCCCACGCTTGTTATAACCAACGCAATTATGCGTCGGTCTCACCACTCATCTGCAATCTCCCGTAAGACCTGCATAGCTTCTTGGTAAAACCAAACTCTCTTACGTGCCTTCCGGCGTTCAATCAATTTCATACGAGGATCGTGAAGTATCTCGTTTTCTAGAAAGCTGCGGCTGAAAGTTGTCATCTCGGCCATTCGGTTAATGTCGATAAATAGGAGAGCTTGATGAATGTTCTCATCTAACTTCTTATCGATATAGATTTTTATTTGGTCTTGGTCCAAATCAACGTTTATGTTAGCTAATTGCATTAAACGAGCCTTCCTTTCCAACTAAATAATGGTGAATACATCATCGAAGTTTACTTTAAGTCCTTCACATATTCTCTTAGCAGTTTCAGGTCTGGGCGATTGCTTCCCATTAGAAATCTGTATCAATGTTGACTCAGCAATTCCGTGACTACGAGCAAACGACCGTTTAGAATATCCACGTTTAATTAGCTCTTTTTGAAAATCATCCTTTTGCTTCAGTATTATCAACTCATCACCTCCAACCAAAATATTACTTATAATAATCAATAAGTTGGTTAAAATGTTTTGTATAGTAATCATAATGTCTGGTTGATTAGTTGTCAAGTGATTTTGATTAGCTTATTGGTTATTTTGATTAGTTATGGTATTATTGTGCGTATACTTGATATCTGGATGGTGAAGAAAATGGGGTTCATTCGTAATCACTTAAGAGTTTTAATGGCTGAAAATAAACTTAATATACAAAAGGTAAAAGAACAGACGACTTTATCTCGAACAACAATATCGAATCTTTATAATAGTTACAGTGCGGGCGTTCAATTTGATACGATGGAACAACTATGTAAGTTACTTGAATGCCAGCCTGGCGATCTGTTTGAGTATGTTGATGTTGACGTTATTCTTAATGAGATAAACGAAGATATGAGGTTAATAAAACAAGTTAAACTTGATGAAGATAGTTTGTTCGAAAAGCAAATAGAGTTAAGATCATCCTTTATGTTTGAGATGATTTTTGAAGGTGACGGGGAAATCTTTACTTTTAACATTCATGCTTATATGAATGTTAGTGGTTCTTTAGTCGATGACTGCGAGATAGTCCTAAGTAATGAATATGTAGAAGAACTAGGTAAACTGAAAATACAAAACTATCTAGAACCTTATATTACTTCTCAAGTCCAAGAACAATTGGTTAAGAATATTAATAAAGTATTAAATCTTAATATTAAAAAATCGAATGTGCAATTTAATATTGGCTAGTTCATTCCTAAAGGAATCACACGAATAATCAGCTCTTTAAACAAAAAAGGACAGCGCAAAATTACGCCATCCTAATCAAAGCTCAGATCTGAGCCATGAGTTCTCCGAATTTAGAAAGCTCAAACTTGAGCCCTCATAACGCAGATTTGCGTTTTGATATTCAACCGATCCAAGTTTGGGTTCGTTCAATCCTTAACAGAACTCAAAATTGATTTTTGATAATAACCGATTCAATTTTGAGTTTGTCAATAATCCCTATCAAACCCCAAAGTTGGGTTGTGATATATTCAGAAACCAACTTTGGATTATGACCACTGCCCTTAAAATTAAGGCTAGTTCTGAAAACCCAAATTTGGATTCTCAGACGTAGCCTATAATTCAACATAATAGGAGGTCTTCTGAAAATGAGAGATATCTTTAAAGATTCTGTTAAAACCTATTGCAGAGTTGAAAATATAGTACGTAATACCAGATTCACCGAACATGATGATATTGTCACTATTAGCATAAAGAATTCATCTGATGAAGGATTGGATACAAACTGTTTCAAAGTACTAAATTTCATAATGAGCATAATTGGACGCGAAAAAACTAAATTCCTTCAAACTCCGTTCTTATATCCGGACTCTGAAAAAGTTGATAAAGTAAATATTACTTTCGACTCTAAAGATTATAGAGAAATGATTAAATCTGCTTTTAGTGAAGATGCCTATTAAAGGCTTTTCTGAAAACGCAAAATTGCGTTCTCTAAATAAAATTGTTACTTCACGCAGAAATGCGTTTAGTATAGATTGCATTACCTTCCCCTTTATAGCGCTGCCCACGCAAAAGGGAGAAATGAAAATGAAGATGCACAAATCAAGAAAAGATCCAGATCTGTTTTATTACTACAATTCGAAAAACGTTAAGATGTGGTGTTATCGGCATAGATACTATGACGCGCTCAGGAATCGAAAAGAGAAGTCAAAACAAGGATTCGAAACGGAGAATTCTGCCTATAGGGCCCTGCTGCAGGTAAAACAGGACATTCTTAATGGAGATATTAAGATGGTGGATAGTTCTAATCTAACTGTCTCGCAGTGGATAGACACCTGGTATGAGTTGAATGAAAATAGTTGGAAAGTAAGTACTCAGGTTCAACGAATGAAAGCTATACGTTTACAAATTAAGCCATTGTTAGGTAAATATAAGCTAGCTGAATTAGATAAGGCAACTTATATACGTGTTTATATTAACCCTCTCTTGAAGAGATACAAACCTCGAACAGTTGGTTTGTTACATCGGACATTTAAAATTGCAGTCAATGCTGCTGTAGACAATGAGCTTATTATAAGGAATCGTTTCAACAATATAAAGATTGATCAAGGAGAAGAAGCTGCAGACAATTTCCTCACGCCCGAGGAACTTAATACATTACTGTCTGCAGCCGAAGATGAGAAAGATAAAGATATAACAAATTATACACTTATACTTCTACTTGCGTACACAGGTATAAGAAAAGGCGAATCACTCGGATTGAGATGGAGCGATTTTGATCCTGACAATTCAACCATATCGATAAACCGTACTCGAGATCAAAAAGGTGTACGATCTCCCAAAACGAAACGCAGCAAACGCACAATTTATATAACAGATAGTCTTAGTCATCAGCTTATTCTTTATAAACTTTGGTGCAAAAAACTAAAGATGTCATTTGGTAAGAAATTTTCAGATGAAGAGTATATATTCCTATCTCGTGTAACTGGAGAAGGAGTTTCCGAAAATAAATCAAGATACGCGTTAGACCTGCTCCTGAAGAAGACTGGAATCAAAAAAATTACTGTTCACGGTTTAAGACACACTCACGCAAGTATATTGGTGAGTGAAGGCGTACCAGTTACAACAATAGCTAAAAGACTTGGCAACACTCCGGATATGATTTTCAACGTCTACGGACACTCATATCAATCTATGGAGATGCAAACAGTAAACGTATTTGATCAGAGTTTGGGAGCACTTAGGGGGAGTTCTGGGGGAGGTTTTTAAAACACTACCTCTTAACCCCGCTATAATAAGGGTTTTTAATGAAGTGTATTTCTACTGCTAATAACCACAAAAAAGACGGCATCCTTGATGCCGTCTTTTTCATTAACCGATAATGATTCGCTCTTTAGGATAGTGGAAGTTAGCTGTCTGCGAATTTCGTTGCAAGGAATACAAGAACGTCAGGATACCGACACGCCCTAGAAACATTAGCAGCATTAATACAATTTTACTTGCATCACTCAGTTCTGGTGTAATACCGAGACTCAAACCAACCGTACCGAACGCGCTACATACTTCAAAAATCACTTCAGTTAGCGAAAAAGGCTCAATAGAGACAAGAATCACAGCTGAGGTGAATACTAAAATCATACCGAAGATTGTCACATTAATGGCCTTGAAAAGGTCTTCCGGATGAATTTCCCGCCGAAGGACAGTAATTTGCTTGTTCCCTCTGGCAAAATGGTATAGCGCAATGACAACCAATGCCAAAGTGGTAGTTCGGATACCTCCTCCGGCACTACTAGGAGAAGCCCCGACAAACATCAGCGCAGACATGAACAGCTGATTTTGTTCTGTTAGCTGCGCAATATCCATTGTTGCAAGTCCCCCACTTCGAGTGGTTACAGATTGAAATAGGGAGTAAAACAGTACCTCGTGCCAGGATTTCCCCACAAAGAAATTCCGTGAATCAAGTAAAGCAATTATGATTGCACCCACAAAAATAAGTACCATAAAAGTAATTGAAGTTAGCTTTGCGAATAAAGAAAATCGAATAAAAGTGCGCTCATCCTTAGAAGCAAAGATATACTGCTTCACCTCAATCAGAACCGGGAAACCGATTGCTCCCAGAACTATGAGCAGCATATGTACGAATTGCACAAAATAATCATGTCGAAAAGGAATAAGTGACTGTCCGGTTATATCAAAGCCCCCGTTGGTCGTCGCGCTAATCGCGGCAAATAAACCTTGAAAATAAGCCTCACCCGCTGTAGGGAAATATTGCAGATAATAAGTACCAAGGACAAGGAATCCAATCAGTTCTATCGATAAGACAACAATCAGAATCTGTCGCATAAGATTAACTGCTCCGCGAAACGATACTTGATTCTGATCAACCATGATCAGTCTCCGTTCCTTGAAACCGATTTTCTTACCGAACAGCAGCCATACAAACGTCCCTAGTGTCATGACGCCAATCCCGCCCAACTGCATCGTGAAAGCTATGAAAATGATACCAGTTGTGTTGAAATATTCATGAATCGGGACAGAAGCAAGTCCTGTAACACTTATAGAGCTTACAGCCGTAAATACTACATCAACGAAAGATAAATCAGTGCCTTCTTTATGAGCCACTGGCAATGCCAATAAGCACGTAGAAATAACTACAGCTGCTAAATAAAACAAGATGATCAATCTGGTTGGCGAAATGTTATTCAGCCATCGCCAACGCGGGTCATAGGTACGCATACAAGAGCTCCTTTAATTGCACGTTTCAAATGTAGTCTATTATAGCAGGCATATTGGAGAATAGCTCGCTTTTTCAAGCGTACTTACTCCGTGGTTCCAGCTCCGCTGGTCAATATCTCTTCCTCTTCCATTCCTTCTTGACGCATCCTTTTTATTGAAGCGAATAGTTCCATTTTTTCTTCCCTTGCAAGCGTACCTTTCATAATTACATTTCCTTCTTCACCTAAATCATTCACTTCCTGTACATGAACAAGGAACATTGCTGGGCGGTTTTCTGGTTTTGTTATTCGCACTTGTGCAAGAAGCACTTTGCGGCTTTCGGATAATGCTTGTACGCTCTCCAAATCCGTTTTACCTAAGACCGCTTCCAGCACCCATTCATTATCCTCTTCCTTATTGATGATCAATCCCTCCGACAGTTTCATTTCTTTTTCGTTTAAGAAGTCTTGGTCTGTCGGATATAAAGTCAGTTCTACAAGTTTGAATGTTTTCAAAGGTACCTCTCCTTTTAACATGTCCAATTATGTCTTTTTCTCTATCTTATCAGAACTTTTCCAATCCGTATGTAAAGTATATCTGATGTTTTCTGTACATAGTGCCAGGGTACAGAGTTAGGATATTGCCAGGAAGGATGATACTATGCATAAACTGGATTTGATCGTAATAGGCTCTGGCGTAAGTGGCCACAGCACTGCTTCAGCAGCTAGAAATAAGGGTTGGACTGTGGCCGTTATTGATGATAAACCATTTGGAGGTACATGCCCTCAGTGGGGATGCGACCCAAAGAAAGTATTAATTGAAACAGTCAAGATTCAGGATGCTTTTGACAGAATGAAGGGTTATGGTTTGACTGGAGATGCACAGCTGGATTGGAGCAAGCTACGCGAACATAAGGAGACGTTCACGAAACCAATTCCCGAATCGACAGTTGAAGAGTTTAAAAATGACGGCATTGAGGTGTACCAAGGGCACGCCCAATTTATTGATGACCATACAATAGAGGTAAACGGAGAAAAGCTTCAAGCCTCCTATTTTCTAATCGCTTCAGGAGCTTCCCCAACTAAACTGCCGGTAGATGGATTCGAAAATCTCGTTTCAAGCGATGCATTTTTTGAACTAGATGAGCTACCTCAGGAAATGGTACTGATCGGCGGAGGATATATTAGTTTTGAATTCGCACATATTGCTGCTCGTCTTAACAGAAAAGTAACCATTATTCATCGTGGAGAACGTCCTTTGGAAGGCTTTGATGAAGACGTCGTCAATCATTTGGTTGATTACAGCAAAAAACTTGGTATTGATATTAGAACGAAAACGGAGCTGGAAGCTGTAGAAAAGCAAGGGAATGCATTCACTGTTTCTATCCGTTCTGAAAACAACACAGAACAGCTATCTGCTGACATCGTCATTCACGGCGCAGGCAGAGCACCGAATGTTCATAACATGGGACTGGATCGGACATCCATTTCTTATAGCAAGAAGGGCATTAAGGTAGATAAAAATCAGCAAAGTATATCAGCACCGCATATTTACGCTGCAGGTGATTGTGCTGATGACGGCAAGCTGCCCCTTACACCTCTGGCTACAGAAGCTGGAAGCCGCGTTATACAACACATGTTGGAAGAAAAACAACAAGATGAATTCAATCATGTACAGCCTTCCGTTGTTTATACGATCCCAGGAATTGCTTCAGTTGGTGTATCAGCAGACGATGCTGCAAACTCACAGGACAAGTATACTGTCATCAAACAAGATTTGAGCTCCTTCTTCACAAATAAAACGACCAGACTGGAAGAAGGGTACAGCAAAATTATTTTAGATAAAGAAAAGCAAATAATTGTCGGTGCGCATTTGTATGCAGCTCATGCTGAACATTTAATTAATGTCTTTACACTGGCAATTGAAATGGAAGCACCAGTTAAAATGCTGCAGTCTTTGCTTTGGGCTTATCCGACAGCGGAGAGCGACATACCAAGTATGCTTCAGTGAATAAGAAAAAACCGCCATATCTGGCGGTTTTCTTATGCTTTATATGCCTTTACATAATATACTTCTTCATTAAAGTCTCCTTGCGTCACTTCAAATCCAGCCTTAGTCAATTTATCTGCAAGCAGGTCCGCGCTGTGATCTCTGCTGTAGCCGAGCGCTACCATAATACCCTTTTCAATCGTAACTCTGTACATTTCCTGCGCTGCAAGCTCAGGGTCATCCGTGTTATCCAGCACAAATGCTGCCAGACCTCGTTGGAAGGATGCATCAGGGAAATTCAACCTACCTAATCCGCTAGGCATCCGGTCGATATTAGTCAGTGTTTCCTCCTCTGCACGAAGAGCTAATTCTTCTAATAAGGCTTCATCTTTTTCCAGTGCTGTGACGCGATCTTTTGTTTTATGTGCGATAGGAATAACCAGTTCCCCATTTCCAGCACCAAAGACTATTACTTTTTCTCCGCCTTCTATTTCCAATAGCTCCAGCACTTCTGCTGTGGAAACTTCTGTTGTCTTATTCGCCATACGACTCTCTCCTTTTAAATCAATTAGTTCTGTATTGCCCTTACTATGCGTTGCTAAACGTCTCTTCCCTATGCTCTCACGCATTAACATTTTCTATCCTTCATTCAAAAAGGACAGCTGGTACATCCAGCTGCCCTTTCAACTTGTATATTTGTCAGTTTGAATTTTGCGGTCAATAAAGTAACATAGGTCTCCTATTTTCGGAAAGCGTTCGAATTCCATATTAGCAGGGTTCTCTGCATCAATTAGTGTGATATCCCAATAACGCAGTAATTCATAATAACTTCTCAAAAATAGCTCTCGATCACCATTATAAATTTCAGACATATTTGAAGCTGTCGTTTTAAAAGCATATTCAGGAAGTACATTCTTCGTATGTTTATCTACATATTTAACCACAGTCAAATATATTTCGTATTCGATCCCTTTCATTTTGGCGACCTGACATAAACATTTCTTAGTTTTAACTTGATCCATATCAATAATATCTGCCATATTGTTTCCTCCTCGCTCGGACTGGAAACCTCGATTTATATTCAGTTTATCACAACACACAGCGTCTGTATGTCGATTTTCAAAGAAATAGACATACTATATTGAATTTTTGTAATTATTATTGTTGGTTTTATTTTCTAGTCAGCGGGTACACATGTAGTACATCAAATTCAGCTAAAAAAGGAGAATGCAACATGAAACCATATTTAAGAGAGTACACAAACGATGAAAAACTACAAGAAGACATTCAACTTTTAAGCACAAAAGGCGTAAACAAAGATAACATCTACGTATTATCACATGATGATGACAGAACAAAAAGAGTATCCAGTAAAGTAGATGCCAATACAATCGGGTTATCCGAGATGGGAGCTAAAAGTGCTGTTGGCAGCATGTTCAGTAAACAAGGTGATGAACTACGTGCTAAATTGAAGGAAATCGGTTTTTCTCAGGAAGAAGCCGAGGATTTCGAAGAAGATCTCGATGAAGGGAAAATCTTCTTAATTGTAACAGAAACAGACAACGTTGAAGGCTTGCTAATCTAAATGAAAAGGCACTGTCCACTGAGACAGTGCCTTTTTTCATTTCTTTGGTAAGATGAGTTTCGGCTGAGCCAAAACCAGAATGAGAATAACGATGATGCTTGCTATGAAGCTTGGCAGCAAATAGGAACCATTGTATATAAGCGAGTATGCCCATACAGTTTGTCCTGGAGCAGCCGCAGATCCGAAGAAGACCATTCCTCCCACAAAATGTGCAGCAAACCTTCCGATACTGCCAATCAATGTTCCGATGATCAAGAAACCAATAAGCCTAGTCCGGTTATTCACTTTTGCCGCTTTACGAGCTGAACCCGCTGTTACAGCTGCCAGTCCAACTAAAGTAAAGGCTAGAGGATAATCCAAGAAACCTTGGACAACATGTATTATATAAGGGTTAGTGACTAATTGCAGCAATCCTACAACTAAACCTGTTGTTAGTCCACCTTTCCATCCCCAGCGAAATGCCATTAAGAATATTGGAACCATTTGCAAGGAGATACTGCCTCCCTGCGCCCACGCTTTAAATGAAAATAAGTCCAGTACGAATGCGAGTGCGGCGAATATTGCCACCTCAACTAAAAATAAAACCCTGCTTCTTGATTGCATATATTTTCTCCCCTAATAAAGAATGCAACAAAAAAACAATGCTGCAGAGGGATCCCTTCCGATGGCCCAGTGTGCATTGTTTCCCCATCAAAGAAGCTACATCCCTACGCGAGTGCTAACTCACAGGTTCAAAGGGTCTGGACATACGTCCATCTCAGCCAAAATGGCTCCCCCTGCAGGCTTTTTTGTACCGTTTTGTTTTCTGTTGTCTATCCATTATATAGAAAAATGATAGCGCTAGCAAGAATTATTATTATTTCCTATAGATGAAATTTTATCCAAGTGCTAATTTTAGCAATTTTATTACTTTTACTTCATCTAACGAAATTATTTGAATTCGAGAAAAACTATGACGTATAATGGACACTGTTCTTTAAAAAGGGAGGATTTTTTATTATGGATACACCAGCTACAATCCCACAAGGGAAAAAGCATCCAAAGGGATTGTATCTTCTCTTCTTCACGGAAATGTGGGAAAGATATAGCTATTATGGTATGCGCGCTGTTCTAATGCTCTACTTAACTGCTGCAGCAATAAGTGGCGGGCTAGGCATGGATACACAAAAAGCCGCAATGATTTATGGTTTGTATACAGGAATTATTTACTTCACGCCAATTATTGGCGGTTACTTGACAGACAAGTATATCGGCCTGCGTACTGCTATCACTATTGGTGGCGTAACAATGGCGATCGGAGATTTCACAATATTCCTATTCAACAATCAGTGGGGATTATACATTGGTATGTTGTTCCTAATACTTGGTAACGGATTTTTCAAACCGAATATCTCAACACATGTTGGTGAGTTGTATCACCCGATGGATAAACGTAAAGATGCTGCATTCACCATCTTTTACATGGGTATCAACATCGGTGCATTCTTCTCTCCTCTAGTTGCCGGATTCCTTGCTGAGGATTTGTTCCATACAACTGATGCTGCCGGTATCGAGCACTTTGGATTCAAATGGGCCTTCTTGGCATCTTCCATTGGTATGGTTATTGGGCAATTGATCTTCAGTACTTTGGGTAAAAAATATCTAGGTGATATTGGTACTAAACCTGCACGATCTAGTATAGCTACAGAGGGTGTACCTGCTAAAATGACATCTGCTGACAAGAAGCGTACAGGTGCAGTGTTGATTCTAGCTGTATTCATCATCTTCTTCTGGGCTGGTTTCGAACAAGCAGGTACTTCACTCACCCTATATACAAGGGACTTCATTGATAGAAGTATCGGTGGTTACACAATTCCTGTTTCATGGTTCCAATCTGTGAACCCGCTGTTCATCGTCATCCTTGCGCCAATCGTTTCTGCAGTTTGGTTGAAATTAAGTAAATCCAAACGTGGAGATTTCCGTACGACGACGAAAATGTCTATGGGTATGATTCTATTAGGATTAGGATTCATGATTTTAGTTCCTGCTGTGCTTTATACAGGAAGTGATGAAGGAGATATTGTACACAAAGCAAATATTCTATTCATCGTCTTCACTTATTTGTTCCATACATTAGGTGAGCTATGTCTGTCACCTGTCGGTCTATCGATGGTAAGCAGAGTGGCGCCAGTCAAGATTGCTTCTCTATTGATGGGTGTCTGGATGGCTGCAACGGGTATCGCTAGTCTAATCGCTGGAAAGCTAGCTGCATTAACAGAATCACTTGGTTATGTTGAAATTTTCAGCATCATCGGTGCAGTGGCTATCGTAGTAGGTATTATATTGTTAGCTGTTTCCAAGAAACTGCAATCCATGCTGGATGCACGAGACTAACACATAGAAACACAGTTCCCTTTTGGAGCTGTGTTTTTTATATGTATTCCTTTTCTTTCGCTATGTAGACTGCTTGTGAACGGTTCTGGGCTCCTAATTTATCCAAAAGTTCAGAGAAGTAGTTTCGGATTGTACCTGACGATAAGAATAGTTCAGCAGCTATTTGCTTTGTAGAGAATCCTCTTTCAGCGAGATGAAGTATCTCCTTTTCTCGTTCTGTCAACGGATTGTCATCTCCCTGCACAAATTGATAAGTAATTTCTGGGCTGATTACCGTGCGACCATGGTATACAATATCCCTCACAGCATGCGCCAACTGCTCACTTGGTGTATCCTTCAGCAAATAACCCTCAACCTTCATCTTCATGGCTTCTTTCACATAAGCAGCCGTAGAAAAGGTAGTCAGCATCAGCACCTTTTCTTCACGGCTGTTTTGCCGCATTAGTTTGACCACTTCCAAGCCATCATATTTGGGCATTTCAATATCAAGAATTAACAAATCAAAAATTTGTGTTTCAAGTG
Source organism: Terribacillus saccharophilus (assembly GCA_900110015.1). Classification (GTDB taxonomy): domain Bacteria; phylum Bacillota; class Bacilli; order Bacillales; family Amphibacillaceae; genus Terribacillus; species Terribacillus saccharophilus. The sequence continues at coordinate 1,036,800 of FOCD01000001.1, forward strand.
CTTGCAAGACTTCCTCACCATTGGCAGCTTGATTGGTGACAACGAAATCTTCCTCTAAATCGAGCATTGTCGCCATTGCACCTCGAAGCATATTCTGGTCATCCGCCAACAGCATACGAATCATTACTATTCCCTCCTTTAGTTTGTATAGGAACTATTACTATCAGGTGTAAGCCGCCATTTTGCCGCTTACGGAAATGGGCTTCCCCCTTCATTAGACTGACTCTCTTTCTAATTCCGTCCAATCCGTTTCCTTCTTGTAACAGCATATCATCATAGCCACCATTATCTTCCACGTGTAAATGCAGATGGTTATTGGATTGTGTAACCCGAATTTTACAAACGGTGGCGTTACTATGACGGATTACATTTGTGACAGCTTCTTTGAGTATATAGGCAAGCATTGTTTCCTTTGAACTGTCCTTTAAAGAAGATATTTGCTGCTCCAATTCAGAAGCAATACCAGCTTCTTTCAATCTAAGCTTCACTGCTTCGTACTCCTCCTGCAAAGAAACAAGGCGCAAATCGCTCACAATTTCTCGCATTTCTTGAAGCAGTGATCGTGATAACTGCTGGATATCATGTAATTCCTGCCCTGCTCGTTCCGGATACTGGTATAACAGTTTTTTTGAAATGTCGCTTTTAACTGAAATTGTCGATAAAGTTTGTCCTACCGTATCATGCAAGTCACGTGCAATCCTATCCCGCTCACGCTCCTTGATCAATTCTTCTACTTGCTTTTTTGTATCAGTAAGCTCCTCATTGACTGCTTCCCATTTGCGGTACCACTTTTCTTGTACTTTCCATACTGCTGGTGTAATAATGCTGATCAAGATACCGGGAGAGATATATCCCCATGTCCATTCATGAATCCCATATATATCCGTGAGAAGCATGATGCCTGTAACAGTATTAACTGTTAAATATCCAATCCAGAATTTCGCTGGACTTTTCACTACATAAAGCATATTAATCGCATATAATAACAAATAGAAAAAATCCTGTTCGATAAAAAAAATTAAATATGCAACTAGTATGGTTAAGGTGATAGCAGAAGAAAAAGTCCGTTCCGGCCGCCAATAGATTTCCCTGTAACAAAAAAAGATGATAATCATTATTAAGAGAGGAAACCAGAAGCGAAAACCTTGCTCACCAATCAAATACAGTAAAGTGAAGTAATAATAGGCCAACCATAAATGTGGTATATAGCCATCCTCTTCCGGAAACAGGCGGAATTTCTTCACGTAGTCATCTCCTTTGCCTATACTGCAAAATTATTACACCTTTAAATAATACCAAAAAATAACAGACGAGAATTATAATATTAGAAATTTCAATACCCTCTCCTGATGATATATTCCATGCACCCCATGCAAACAAGTATGATGGAAGCCATTCACCAATCATTTGCACCCAGTTAGGAAATGTTTGCAGTGGCATCCAGAGACCTCCTAAAATAGCTAGTCCTAACACTACTATATTGGCAGTCACAGATGCGGTCTCAACCTTTCTAGATTGAGCAATTAAGATTCCTATTGTTAGAAATAGAATCGACCCTGCAAGCAGCCATATACTAGTCATTACCCATTCTTCCAAAGGTCGATTGAATCCTTTCCATGCATTAACAACAAGGAAAAACAAAGAAACAATGAGTGTGTTCAGCAATAGCTGCGTGATAATTCGAGAAATAAAATACTGTGGTGGCTAAAGAGGAAGGGTAAACAAATAGTTCATCCAAGACTGTCTGCGGTCATACATAATTTGAATGCCAAATGTTTGCACCGAAGTCACTACCAAACTATAGCAAGTCATGGAAATGAGAAAGTAATAATCAAAGTTAATTCCGTCGACAGCTGATCCTCTATTAATATAAGTGAACAAGGTATAAAAGACGAAAGGCATAAGCAAAGAGAAACATAGAAAGAATCTATCTTTTACCATTCTTTGGAGTTCCATTACAACTGTTACGATAATAGATTTCATATGCCAATTTCCTCTCCTTCCAGTCCCTCAACATACTGCTCGAGAGTATCACCTTTTATTTCAAGTTGCGAAAATCTGATACTGTTCTGAATCAGCAACTTCAGTTCAAAATCCGCATTTTCCGTTAGCTTTCGATATAAGCCTTCCTCCTGTATATATCCCATAGAGAGCAACAAACTCTTATGCTTGGAATCAGTTTGAAAGCTTATTGACTTTCTGTCCATCTTTATTCCCTCAATAGAACGGTCTACTTTTATAACCCCATCCTCGAGATATAACAATCGTTCCGCAAGCTCTCCTGCATCTGATAGAATATGAGTCGTCAATAACACACTTACTCCATCCGAACGTACGTCAGACAACTGCTTGCGAAATTTTCGTTTAGCTTCCAGATCCATACCTGCTGTCGGTTCATCCATAATTAACAGCTTTGGTTTTACCGCAACAGCAAGTTGGAATAATAGACGCTTCATTTGTCCAGTACTTAAATTTTCTGCCAGCTCCTTCCTTTTTGATTCCAGCCCTGCATCTCGTAATACTGTCTGGACCTGATTTTTTCTGCCATGCAAAGAAAGAACATACGAAGCGAATTGTAAGACCGATAAATTCCCGATCATGGAAGGTGCTTGTGGTACATACCCAATGTATGGCCTTTTGCCTTTCCAAGTCATACTTCCTTGATCCTGCTTCAGCATTTGTAAAACAATTTTTATCAGAGTAGACTTGCCAGCTCCGTTCGCGCCAAGCAAGAGAATACTCTCACCCTCTGCCATGTGGAATGTAATATCTCTCAGTACTTGCTGTCCTTTAAATGATTTACTAATATGATCTAACTTTAGCATAACCCCACCTCCTGCTATCAGAATAACAAGACAGATTGCAAGGAGTAAGAAAGTAATGTCATGAAAAAAGATGACAATTGTCATGAAAAAAAGACCACTCAAGTGAGTGGTCTTCCTTTGTTATTCTGCAGTCAATCTTAAGAATTCCTCGATGTCCTGCTTACAAACTTCGATAGCTTTAAGCCAGAAAGATTTATCAGTCAAATCCTCCTGCAAATGCTTTATTGCCAAGTCTTCAACCGTCATGCGGCCAGTATCTTCAAGCAAAGCATTATAGGAACGTTCAAAGTCTTCCGGATTCTCTGCTGCTTTTGCATAAATACCTGTGCTGAACAAATATCCGAATGTATACGGGAAATTATAGAATGGTACGTCTGTTGCGTAAAAATGCAGCTTGGATGCCCAGAATGTTGGATCGTATTCATCAAGCTGGTCATTATATGCTTCTTTCTGAGCATCAACCATCAACTCGCGCAAACGTGCAGCGGATACGAGTCCATTTTTGCGTTCTTCATAGAATCTTGTCTCAAACAAGAAGCGCGCGTGGATATTCATGAAGAATGCTATGCTGCGTTGAATCTTTTCCTCGATCAACGCGATTTTCTCATCCTTTGTCGCTGCTTCTCTTACTGCGGCATCAGAGACAATCAATTCTGCCAATGTGGAAGCTGTTTCCGCCACATTCATAGCATATTGCTGATTCGGCTGCTCTACATCATTCATTGCGTAGCTGTGATACGCATGCCCTAATTCATGCGCAAGTGTCGACACGTTGGAAGCTGTCCCGCTGAAAGTCATGAAAATACGACTTTCTTTCTTTTCCGGAAAGCTGGTACAGAATCCGCCAGGACGTTTGCTATTACGATCTTCTGCTTCAATCCATCGCTTCTCGAATGCTTGCTGTGAAAAATCAGCCATTTGGCTGCTGTACGTGCGGAAATTCTTCACGATGAAGTCAGCTGCTTCGTCGTATGATACATGCTTCGTTACAGAAGAGAGCGGCGCATCGATATCATACCAGCTTAATTTTTCCAACCCCAGAATTTTAGCCTTGCGCTGAAGGTATTTGACGAATGAATCCTTCTCATCCGAAATAGCTCCCCACATTGCATCCAGCGTTTCTTGGGACATACGGTTATAAGCTAACGGCTCTTTCAACACACTGTCCCATTTACGGTGCTTGTATGTCTGCAGACGAAAACCAGCTAGATGATTAATCGTTTCCGCAAAGAAATCTTCTTTTTCTGACCAAGCTTCCTGCATTCTTGCAAACACATGCTGTCTTACCTGGCGATCAGGTGCATCCATTTTGTTGGCTGCTTGGCCAACGGAATAGGATTTTTCCTCTCCATCAATCTCTAATGGCACTTGGATGCTGCCGACAATTGTGTCATACATGCCTCCCCAGCCATGGTAGCCATCAATCGCTAAATCATTTAGCAATACTTCTTGTTCAGGTGAAAGCTTCTCAGCAGCCTCTTTTTTACGTTCATCAAGAACAAATGCATAATTGATTAGTTCCGGCTGCTCGAGCAACTGCTCCCATGTCTGCTGCGGCACTTGTGTAATAACCTGATCCACACCAGTAAGCGTTCCGCTGTAAGCAGCCATAAGTTCATCTTTCTTTCCAGACCACTGCTTCGCTTTCTTATCTGTCACATCCTGTGCTACAAGACACTCAACGAATGCAACAACCTCGAATACATGTTTAGCAGATGTTTCCCATTTTTCCACGATACGTACCAATCCCGCCGTATCTTCGGCTTGATCTGGTACTTGGAAGTCTTCCAGAGCCTTTTTCCAATCATGTAAAGCTTGATCCGCTTTATTTGCGAATTCTGCAAGAGCGGCTGAATCGCTGCCACCAGGGAAAATCGCATCCAAATCCCATGTTTGTCCATATTTATCTGTCATATGTATACCTCCTTAAACTACCTTTCTATTATACGCTCACTGTTATTGACTGAAAAGTTTTAGTGTTCGATATTTTTCGGCATGGATGATAAAAAGAAGATCATAGCTTTAAGGAAACTATGATCTTTCTGCTGTTAAACGAATCGTGTTCCATTAAGATTACGTGTTTCTGCAGTAGCTGATGTGATATTCGAAGTTGGTACTACTGTTACGCTCACAGTATAAGTTACGGCTCCAGTAGTTGTAACAACGTCTACGAACGTATTCGGTAAAATAACTCGATAAGTTCCCGCAGCCGTACCTGTTCTGCTGACAGTCACCTGATTAAGAGTGGTGGCATCTCTACGCAGAGTAGCAGTTACACTTACTGACCAGTTCGCAGTTGCTATAACTGCAATCTGTGAAGTTAAATCCAATTTCACATTATTACCTGCCACTACTGCTGGAGTAATGGTGCTGATTACCGTATCAGTATTAAGAGGGACTGGAAGTGCTACTGTTGCCTGGCTCGCTGCTATTGCACTGACGGAAGGAAGTGCACTGCCTGTGGATCCCGTTGGTCCAGTAAGACCAGCTGTTCCAGTTGGCCCGGTGATTCCGGCAGCTCCGGTTGGGCCGGTGATCCCTGCGGCTCCCGTTGGACCGGTTATTCCAGCAGGCCCTGTGGTTCCCGCGGCTCCTGTTGGGCCGGTTATTCC
>FOCD01000001.1:1043993-1470069 GCA_900110015.1 Terribacillus saccharophilus
TCCAGTGAGTCCGGTCGATCCTGTTTCTCCTGTCGCTCCAGTGAGTCCAGTTGATCCGGTTTCCCCTGTCACTCCAGTGAGTCCCGTCGATCCAGTTTCTCCTGTTACACCCGTTAGTCCCGTGGATCCAGTTTCTCCTGTCACTCCAGTGAGCCCGATTGGCCCTGTTTCTCCTGTCACTCCAGTGAGTCCAGTTGATCCCGTTCCTCCGGTTATTCCAGTGAGTCCTATTGGCCCGGTTTCTCCTGTTACTCCAGTGGGTCCTTGTGCTCCAGTTTCCCCTGTCACTCCAGCGAGTCCCGTCGATCCAGTTTCTCCTGTAACCCCCGTGAGTCCTGTTGGTCCAATTCTCCCAGTAATGCCTGTAATTCCAGTAGCACCGGTCACACCAGTAACACCCGTACCCCCTGTTACTCCCGGTGGTCCTGTAATTCCTGTAGGACCTGTTACTCCAGTTACACCTATTCCGCCCCCAAAAATCGAAAGACTCACATCATCGACCAAGATGCTGCCAAGAGCTGGATCTGGAAGTGTGTTGATCAACAAAAAGATTTGGGATGTTCCTTGAGGTGCTGTTACGGAGATGCCAGTAACTTCTCTCCAGCCTTGTAGCGGTGCAACGGGTATACTGTCTGAGGGTATATCCAATAGCAATCCTCGTCCCGCTGTTTGGAAGTTCGCTGTTAGAAAGATAATTTGAATCTGTACTGTCGGTGCAGACTGTTCACTTTCTCTCGCCAAGTAAACTGACAGATTATAGTTGTAGCCTGCAATAACAGGTGACACGTACTGCGCTATGAAAGCAGTCTCCTGACCTCCATCCAGTCTTGCTGCATAGTTTCCACTATGTGTATATTGCTGTGTTATAGATGCAAAAGATGAGACCCACGGTACTAGACTGCCAGATTCGAATCCGCCATTCCTTACGATGTTCTGGTCAGGCATCGTTTTTTTCTGCCTCCTTCAAGTATTAAAGATTCCTACTCACACAATTTCTCTCCTATAACTATTCAAATGAAAAGCTTCTTGAACCCTTGTTTAACCTATATTCTTATAAGTTTTCCATAAATGTACAAGTCCGCTCAATTCACTAAATCAAGGGCCATAAAAAAGTTTTCTGCCAGATATTCTAACAACAACCCCTGCACCAGCGCATTGGTAGCGCTTACAAGTAGTTTGAATGGTTTAAAGAATCTGAAAATTTATTCAATAAGCTGTTGACCTAGCTTTGGTTAGGCGTTATGATAACTGACAATTAATCAAATAAATGAATTTTCAAATTATTCAATTCAACTAATTTATGCGCATTCAACACGTAAAGAGAAAAAGAACTTTTGCAACTGGGAGGTGTTTTGATCCAATGCGAAGTGACATGATCAAAACAGGGATTGACCGCGCTCCGCACCGCAGTTTGCTGCATGCGACCGGTGTTAAAACGTCTGACTTAGGAAAACCATTCATCGGTGTTTGTAACTCTTACATCGATATCATTCCAGGACACATGCATTTAAACAAATTCGCTGAAGTAGTAAAAGACGCTATTCGCCAAGCAGGCGGTATCCCCTTCGAATTCAATACGATTGGTGTAGATGATGGCATCGCGATGGGCCATATCGGCATGCGTTACAGCTTGCCGAGCAGGGAGATCATTGCGGACAGTGCGGAGACTGTCATACAGGCGCATTGGTTCGACGGCGTCTTCTATATACCGAATTGCGATAAGATCACACCAGGTATGCTGATGGCATCAGCAAGGACGAATGTCCCTTCTGTCTTTGTATCCGGAGGCCCGATGGAAGCTGGTGTAAGTCCAGATGGGAAACCATTGAACCTAGTATCCATGTTTGAGGGTGTAGGTGCTGTGCAGAACGGGACCATGACCGAACAGGAATTAGCTACAATCGAGCAGCTTGCTTGTCCGACTTGCGGATCCTGCTCTGGTATGTTCACTGCAAACTCTATGAACAGCTTAATGGAGATGCTCGGTATGACCGTTCCGGGAAATGGAACACTGCTTGCTACATCCGACGAGCGACATGAGTTGATTTATGAGGCTGCCAGACATCTGATCCGACTTGTAAAAGAGGATATTCGTCCGCGAGACATCATGACAAAGGAAACCTTTGATAATGCATTTGCTTTGGATATGGCTATGGGCGGATCAACAAATACGGTGCTCCACACAATCGCCATTGCTCATGAAGCTGGCATTGAATACGATATGGCAGACATTAATAAAATCGCTGAGAAGGTTCCTTACCTCTCGAAAATCAGCCCAGCGTCGGATTACTCGATGCATGATGTTCACCTGGCTGGTGGTGTCAGTGCCATCATCAATGAGTTATGTAAAATCGACGGGCTGCTCCATAAAGAACGGATTACGATAACCGGTAAAACTATAGCTGAAAATGTGGAAGACTATGAAATTTTGAATAAAGATGTTATTCGTCCATTAGATAATCCATACAGTCCAGTTGGCGGTCTAAGTATTCTGTATGGCAATCTAGCTCCCGACGGCAGTGTCATCAAAGTCGGAGCTGTTGATCCTTCCATCAAGAAATTCCTAGGTGAAGCAATTGTCTTTGAATCACAAGATGAGGCTCAGGAAGGAATCACGAATGGAACCGTGCAGGCAGGACATGTCGTCGTCATTCGTTACGAAGGTCCAAAGGGTGGACCAGGGATGCCAGAAATGCTCTCCCCTACTTCCGCTATTGCGGGACGCGGTTTAGCGAAAGAAGTCGCTTTGATTACAGATGGCCGTTTCTCAGGTGCAACCCGAGGCATCTCTGCCGGACATATTTCTCCAGAAGCAGCAGAAGGCGGACCGATAGCATTTGTTGAAAACGGCGATCCAATTTTGATCGATCTGGAAACACGCAGCATTGAATTGCTTGTTGATGAAGATGTTCTGGATACACGCCGACAAAATTGGAAGCAGCCAGAACCGAAAATCAAATCAGGTTATTTAGCGAAATACGCAAAGCTCGTAACTTCAGCCAATACTGGCGGAGTGATGAAAATATAACCAAAACGAAGACGGGACCATAGAGACGGAAGCATTATATTCACAGAGAGCCAGGGACGCTGGAAGCCTGGCAATATAATCCGTCATCTCTCTTCCCTGAGCGCGAAGCTGAATTACAGTAGGCTGAGCCAGGTGTACGGCACCTGTTACCAAAACGGAGCTAGCATTTTTAGCTTCACGAGGCAGTTTACCGTAAGGAAGCTGTGAACTTGGGTGGTACCGAGAAAAGCAAAGTCTTTTTTCCCCATTTCTTGCAAGATTGCTTGAATGGAGAAAAAAGGCTTTTTTCATATAACAAAATCTATTGGAGGGATATAACCATGAAGGTGAAGGCACAAGCCGTACAAGAAAGAAAGCCCACTGCCAAAGTTCCGAAAACAGGTGCTGATTTATTTGTAGAGTCGCTGCAGGCAGCAGGTGTTGATACAATTTTCGGCTATCCGGGAGGAGCCGTACTTCCGATTTACGATGCCCTATACCGAGCTGAACCTCGATTCCAGCACATCTTAACTCGGCATGAACAAGGAGCCATACATGCCGCAGAAGGCTATGCACGCGTTTCCGGTAAACCGGGAGTTGTAATTGCAACATCTGGACCTGGTGCGACAAACCTTATCACAGGAATTGCTGATGCCATGATGGACTCCCTGCCACTTGTTGTATTCACCGGCCAAGTAGGAAGAAGTGTTATCGGAACAGATGCTTTCCAGGAATCAGATGTGATGGGGATCACCACTCCTATCACAAAGCACAACTATCAAGTTCAAAAGCAGGAAGATATGCCGCGTATTATTAAAGAAGCGTTCTATATCGCAACAACTGGCCGCCCTGGTCCTGTGGTAATCGACATCCCAAAAGACATTTCGGGAGAAGTTTACCAAACAGCCGCTGCTGAGGAACCGATTCACCTTCCAGGTTATCAACCGACAATGAAGCCAAATAATAATCAAATCAAAAAGCTGATCCATGCTATTTCGACAGCCAAACGCCCAATTTTGTTAACTGGAGCAGGTATTCTGCACGCAAAAGCATCTGAAGAAGTTCGAGCATTCGCAAAGCGTTTTCAGCTGCCTGTCACCTCCACACTCCTTGGACTTGGAGCATTCCCTGCCAGTGATCCGCAATTTCTCGGCATGGCTGGCATGCATGGGACATATGCAGCCAACCGCGGACTGTATGAATGCGATTTATTGATCAATGTCGGGGCCCGATTCGATGATAGACTTACTGGCAATCTGGAGCATTTCGCTCCACAAGCAATAATTGCACATATAGATATCGATCCCGCTGAAATCGGTAAAATCATTCCTACTAGCATTCCAGTTGTGGCAGACGCAAAAGCTGCATTGCAACAACTGAAAACAGCAGAAGCAGAAATGCCTGATACCGAGACCTGGCGAAATCATTTGCAGAACTACAAGGAAGAATATCCGCTTTGGTATAACAACCCGGCTGAGGACCTTATCCCGCAATGGGTAATGAAGGCAGTACACAAAGCAACCGATGGTAATGCCATTATTACAACTGATGTCGGGCAGCATCAGATGTGGACAGCTCAATATTATGGCTTTGACAGACCGAACCGTTGGGTTACATCAGGCGGGCTCGGCACAATGGGATTTGGTTTTCCTGCGGCCATAGGAGCTCAGCTGGCATGTCCAGAGAGTAAGGTTATCAGCGTAGTCGGAGATGGCGGTTTTCAAATGACGATGCAGGAGCTTTCCGTCCTGCAGGAGCGAAAGCTGCCAGTTAAGGTATTGATCGTCAACAACCAAAGTCTAGGCATGGTAAGACAATGGCAGGAGTTCTTTTATCAGGAACGATATTCCGAATCACTGCTCAATATCCAGCCGGATTTCGTCAAGCTGGCAGATAGCTACGACATTAAAGGCGTACGTTTGGAAACACAGGAGCAGCTAGTAGCAGAGCTACCTTCCCTGCTTCAATCCGACGAACCTGTTGTTATTGATTGCCGCGTGTTGCGTCAGGAGAATGTGTTCCCTATGATCGCACCTGGAAAAGGGCTGCATGAAATGATTGGAGTGAGTCGATGAAGCGTATCATTACGGCCACCGTTCAAAATCGGAGCGGTGTGCTGAACCGGATAACCGGTCTGATGCAGAAAAGACAATTCAATATCGATAGTATTTCGGTCGGCAAAACTGAGGTGGAGCAAATCAGCCGAATGACCTTCGTCGTTGAAGTAGAAGACATGCAGAAGCTGGAGCAGCTTACAAAACAGCTTCACAAGCAGATCGACGTACTGAAAGTCGCTGATATTACCGACCACGCTATCGTAGCTAGGGAACTGGCACTCGTAAAAGTTGTCTGCCCCCCTGCCAGCCGGAATGAGCTGCAAAGCATCATCGCTCCTTTCCGAGCTAGTGCAGTTGATATCAGTAAAGACAGCATGATAGTTCAAGTAACTGGCGATTCGGATAAAATCGAGGCTTTCCTCGAGTTGGTCCGACCTTATGGAATCAAGGAATTGACTAGAACTGGTGTGACGGCCTTCCTACGTGGGCATCAGCCGCAAGCTGCGGATGGAAACACGTATTCACTTATAACCAATTAAAAATGGAGAGGAATGACGAGAACATGGCAAAAGTTATCTATCACAATGACATTCAAGAAGAGGTTTTGAAAGGTAAAAAAATCGCAGTAATCGGTTATGGCTCTCAAGGCCATGCTCACGCGCAAAACTTAAAAGAAAGCGGATTTGATGTTGTTGTCGGAGTTAGGCAAGGTAAATCATGGGATCAAGCAGTTGAAGACGGACATGATGTGCGTTCTGCTTTTGAAGCGGCTCAAGCGGCGGATATCATCATGATGCTTGTTCCAGATGAACTGCAGCCAGATGTATATAAAGAGAGCATTGAAAAGAACCTGGAAACAGGAAATGCCCTTGTTTTTGCACATGGTTTCAACGTTCATTTCAACCAAATTGCACCTCCATCTAATGTGGATGTATTCCTTGTAGCACCGAAAGGTCCTGGTCACCTTGTTCGCCGTACCTTTACAGAAGGAGCTGGTGTACCTGCCCTATTCGGTATCTACCAGGATGTGAGCGGAACTGCAAAAGAAGTTGCGCTAGCATACGCCAAAGGTATCGGAGCAGGTCGTGCAGGCATCTTGGAAACAACATTCCAAGAAGAAACTGAGACTGATTTGTTCGGTGAGCAGGCAGTCCTTTGCGGCGGTCTTACGAGCCTTGTCAAAGCAGGCTTCGAAACATTGACAGAAGCAGGTTACCAGCCGGAAGTTGCCTACTTTGAATGTATGCACGAATTGAAATTGATTGTTGACCTTATGTATGAGGATGGTCTCGAGGGTATGCGCTACAGTATTTCTGATACAGCTCAATGGGGCGATTTTGTTTCGGGTCCGCGAGTTGTTAATGACGAGACGAAAGCTCGCATGAAAGACGTACTGGAAGATATCCAAAACGGTGCTTTTGCGAAAGGCTGGATCTTGGAAAACCAAGCTAACCGTCCACAATTCAATGCAATCAATGCAAAAGAAACAAACCACCAGATTGAAACAGTCGGCCGTGAGCTCCGCGAATTGATGCCATTCGTCAAACAAGGCAAGAAAAATCAATCCGCTGAGGAAGTGATCGTCCATGGCTCAAATAAAATTTTTTGATACAACATTGCGTGACGGCGAACAAACACCTGGAGTCAATCTGAACAAACCGGAAAAGCTTGAAATCGCCCGTCAGCTGGAGCGCCTCGGAATGGATGTATTGGAAGCGGGTTTTCCCGCTTCCTCCGAGGGTGATTTCCTCGCTGTTCAAGAAATTGCCCGAACCATTAAAACAACTGCCGTCACGGCATTGGCCCGGGCTAAGCAAAGCGATATCGATACCGCTTGGGAAGCATTGAAGGATGCAGAGCAGCCGAGAATCCACGTCTTCTTGGCTACCTCCCCTATCCATATGGAATACAAGCTGAAAAAAACGCCGGAGGAAGTGCTTCAAACTGCTGTCAAAATGGTCACCTATGCAAAGGAACGATTCCCAATCGTCCAATTTTCTGCAGAAGATGCTTCCAGATCTGAACTGCCATTCCTTGCGCAAGTCGTAGAAGCTGTCATAGATGCTGGTGCGACAGTAGTAAACTTGCCTGATACTGTCGGTTATGCGACACCCGCCGAATACGGCAGAATGTTTGCTTATATGAAGAAAAACGTTCCGAATATAGAAAAAGCAGATCTATCAGCACACTGTCATGATGATTTGGGAATGGCTGTTGCCAACAGCATTGCCGCAATTGAAAATGGCGCAACCCAAATTGAGGGTACGGTGAACGGCATTGGAGAAAGAGCCGGGAATGCAGCACTTGAGGAAATTGCTGTTGCCCTTCATATCCGGAAAGATACGTATCAGCACTCCTCTCGCATGGTTCTGCATGAAATTAAACGGACCAGCAGCTTGATAAGCAAATTGACTGGTATGACTGTGCCAGGCAACAAAGCCATCGTCGGAGATAATGCTTTCGCCCATGAATCTGGGATCCACCAGGACGGGATGCTAAAGCATGCAGAAACCTATGAAATCATCACGCCGGCACTAGTCGGTATGAATGCTACCAATCTAGTTCTCGGAAAGCATTCCGGCCGACATGCATTTAATACTAGAGTTGCAGAACTTGGTTTTGGACTTTCTGAAACACAGCTGCAGGAAGCCTTCGACCGCTTCAAACGTTTGACAGACAAAAAGAAAGAAATCACTGATGATGATCTCTTTACAATAGCACTAGATGTCCAGACAAAACACGACCCAGTGAAGACGTATGAAGTAAAAGCTCTTCAAGTAACGATGGGTCCACAAAATCTGCCGACTGCAACAATAGCTCTGCAAACACCAGATCATGGTATTAAGGAAACAGCCCGGACTGGACATGGAACGGTCGAAGCTATCTACAATACATTGGCTGCTTTAATTGATGAACAAGTGACACTCACCGACTACCGCATTCATTCTGTCGGTAAAGGCGAAGATGCTCTCGCTGAAGTGCATGTACAGCTGCAAGTAGACGGCGATCCTTTCACCGGCCGAGGTACCGCGAATGATGTACTAAAAGCCTCAAGCCATGCTTTTGTTAACGGCGTGAACCGTGCTTTGCGTGCTGCAACAATGAAAAAGGTTCAAGCATTAATCTAAACCTGACCTGGAGAGTGTTAACTATGCAAAAGAACATCGTACTGCTTCCGGGAGATGGAATCGGTCCTGCTGTGACAGAAGCCGCTGCTTCTGTCCTGCAGCAAGTGGCCGATATCTTTTCCCACAACTTCATCTTCACTAGTAAGATGATTGGCGGTGCTGCCATTGATACATTCGGGGAACCACTGCCAGCAGACACCCTTCAAGCTTGTAAGGACACAGATGCCATTTTACTTGGTGCTGTCGGAGGACCAAAATGGGATCAGCAGCCTCCTCAACTGCGACCGGAAAAAGGACTGCTTCAGCTGCGCAAGGGCTTAGGCCTTTTTGCTAACTTGCGGCCGGTCAGAACCTTCCCTTCTCTGCTTGCTAGTTCTCCGCTCAAGCAGGAAATTGTCGCAGGAAGCGATTTATTGATTGTAAGGGAGCTGACTGGCGGGCTGTACTTTGGTCTCCCAAGCGAACGTCGTGATAATGGTAAAACCGTTGTCGATACCTTGCAATACGAAAAAAGTGAAATCGAACGGATTGTCGAGACAGGTTTCCAGAGTGCTATGCTGCGAGATAAACGTTTGGCTTCTGTCGATAAAGCTAATGTACTTGAATCTAGTAAGCTATGGCGTGAAATCGTCGATGAAAAAAGCAGGGACTACCCAGAAGTAAAAGTTGAGCATATGCTCGTAGATTCTACTGCAATGAAACTCATTACGAACCCAACCTACTTCGATGTCATTGTCACAGAGAACCTATTCGGCGATATCCTGAGCGATGAAGCATCCGTGCTAACCGGTTCACTCGGCCTCCTCCCTTCTGCCAGCTTGCGCGAGGACCAACTCGGTTTGTATGAGCCAGTCCATGGCTCCGCTCCGGATATAGCCGGCAAGGATATTGCTAATCCGCTTGGAGCAATTCTTTCAGCCGCGATGCTGCTTCGTTATTCTTTCGGGATGGAAAAAGAAGCCGACGCCGTTGAAGCTGCTGTAGACGACGTGCTGCAAAGCGGTTATGGCACTCAAGATATGCAGGTAAATCCTGAAAGAATCGTCGGTACAAAAGAAATGACCTCCCTCGTCATCGAACAGCTGACGGCAGCAAAAGTGAGTTCTTAAGAAAGGACCTGAGACCAATGAAGCAACCAAAGACGATTATCGAAAAGATATGGGAAAAACATACTGTCGTACAAGAACCGGATAAGCCAGATCTCTTGTATATCGACTTGCACCTTGTGCATGAAGTAACATCTCCGCAGGCTTTTGAAGGCTTGCGTCTGGCTGGTCGGAAAGTACGGCAGCCGGAACGCACATATGCAACTGTTGATCACAACGTACCGACGATTCACCGTCCATTGATCCGTGATGAAGTAGCACGAAAACAAATGGAAACATTGCGGTCCAATTGTGCTGAATTTGGTATCCGTCTAGCTGATATCGACCACCCGGATCAAGGTATCGTGCATGTTATCGGCCCGCAGCTAGGTTTGACGCAGCCCGGTAAAACGATTGTATGCGGCGACAGCCATACATCCACCCATGGCGCGTTTGGGGCTTTGGCATTTGGTATTGGTACAAGTGAAGTAGAACATGTGCTTGCTACCCAGACACTTTGGCAAAACAAACCAAAGACACTGAATGTGCATATTGAAGGATCCCTTGGAACTGGTGTGACTGCGAAAGATTTGATTTTGGCCATTATTAGTAAATTCGGCGTTAAGTTCGGAACCGGATATGTACTTGAGTATACCGGCGAAGCTATCCGTAAACTATCAATGGAAGAACGAATGTCAGTATGTAACATGTCCATAGAAGCAGGTGCCAGAGCTGGCCTTATCAGCCCGGATGAGACGACGTTTGAATACCTGCGTGACAGAAGATATGCTCCGGAAGGTTTAGATTTCGAGGCTGCTGTCTCTGAATGGAAAAACCTTGTTACGGATGAAGGTGCAGCTTATGACCACACCGTATATTTGGATGCATCAGAAATCGAACCGCAGGTCACTTGGGGAACGAACCCTGGTATGTGCCTTCCGATATCCGCAAATGTTCCAGACCCAGCGCTTATCGAGGATAAGGACGAAAGAGCTTCTGTCGAGCAAGCCCTCGCTTATATGGGCTTGGAGGCAAATCAGCAGCTGACTTCCATTGAAATCCAGCATGTTTTTATCGGCTCCTGTACAAATTCTCGAATTACAGACTTGCGCAAGGCTGCAAGTGTCATTAAAGGAAGAAAGGTCCACCCCTCTGTCCGTGCCATGGTCGTTCCAGGTTCGTTCACTGTCAAGATGCAGGCTGAACAAGAAGGACTGGATCAACTATTCCAAAATGCAGGATTTGAGTGGCGTGATGCAGGCTGCAGCATGTGTTTGGCAATGAATGAAGATGTTGTGCCCGCAGGTGAACGTTGTGCTTCTACCTCGAATCGTAATTTTGAGGGTCGTCAAGGAACTGGAGCCCGAACTCATTTAGCCAGCCCGGAAATGGCAGCGGCGGCAGCAATCGAGGGACGCTTTGTCGATGTCCGACAGGTAGTCGCACCAACTGTGTAAGGAGGATAGAAAATGGAACCTATCAAAACTCATAATGGACTTGTCTATCCGTTGCCAAAACGTAATGTCGACACAGACCAGATCATACCTAAACAATTTTTAAAGCGTATAGAACGAGCAGGTTTCGGGCAATTTCTCTTTTATAACTGGCGTTTCGATGAGAATGACCAGCCACGCACAGACTTTTCTTTGAATCAGCCGAAATATGAAGGTGTCTCCGTCTTAATCGGCGGTGACAATTTTGGGTGTGGTTCGTCACGTGAACATGCTCCATGGGCCCTCTTGGACTATGGATTCAAAGTTATCATTGCGCCTAGTTTTGCAGATATTTTCTATAATAATACAACTAAAAACGGGATACTCGCTATCCGCCTGTCAGAGCAACAAGTAGACTATTTGCTCAATCAGGCAGAAAAAAATTCTTATACACTGACAATAGATCTGGAAAAACAGAAAGTATATGATAAGCTAGGTTTTGAGGCAGGCTTTGACATTCCTGCCTATAATAAACATATGCTATTAAATGGACTAGACGAGATTGGCATTACATTAAGTTATGCTGATCAAATAACACAATTTGAACAGACACATTAAAGGAGTGTGAAGGCATTGGGGATTGCTTAAGTCAGAAAAAGATACAAGCAGCTACAGCTTATTTGAAGGGTTTAGTACATCATACGTCAATCAGAACATCCACTTCATTAGATAGATTGATGGGCAGGAACGTATATCTGAAGATGGAGAACCAGCAGAAGACAGGTGCCTTCAAAGCACGCGGAGCCATTTTTAAAATTGGCTGCATGAAGGAATCGGACGCAAAGCGAGGAGTTATCGCTGCATCTGCCGGCAACCATGCACAAGGAGTTGCTCTTGCAGCAGCAAAACGCGACATTCCAGCTAAAATCTACATGCCAATTCATACGCCGACGCCAAAAGTGGAAGCAACCAAAAGCTATGGTGCAACGGTTGAATTAGCAGGTGAAACGTTCCAGGAGGCGCTATTTGCTGCCCAAAAGGAGCAACAGCATTCTGGGAGTACTTTCATCCATCCATTCGATGATATTGATATCATCGCTGGACAGGGCACGATTGCTGTAGAAATGCTGGCAGATCAGCCTGAACTCGATACACTCATAGTCCCGATTGGAGGCGGCGGCCTGATTAGCGGTATCGCTTTCGCCGCCAAGCAGATCAAGCCTTCGATTCGAGTCATCGGTGTGCAAACGGAGGCAGTGTGTGCTACCTATCATGCATTTCATAAACATTTGATACCATCTCTCCCTTGCCCAACAATTGCTGAGGGGATTGCTGTCAATGAGCCAGGTAAAGTGACATTGCCGTTGATTCAGCAATATGTGGATGATATCGTTACTGTTTCTGAGCGTGATATAGCTGCGGCCGTCTTGCAGTTGCTAGAACGGCATAAGACGCTTGCAGAAGGTGCAGGTGCCGCTAGCTTTGCAGCACTGATGCGCCATCATCAGAGTATACGTTCTGATCATTGCGGAATCATCATCAGCGGTGGGAACTTCGATCTTCATAAGCTGACAGAGCTGCATGCACTTACTATGCATCTCCCCGCCAACAGCTTGGCATAAGAAAGAGCAGGAAGCTTTTGCTTCCTGCTCTATTTTTCTTTTTCCGGCTTCAGTCTGCCAGCTTGCTTCAGCTGTTCCCGAAGCAAATATTCGATTTGAGCGTTCACACTGCGAAAATCATCGTCTGCCCATTTCTGCACCATATCATAGATATCCTGGTTGATACGTAGCGGAAAACTCTTCTTTTTAACCATATGACCCCTGCTTTAATATAGTGATCCATTGTTCACGACGGGCTGTGTCCCGCGATCGGAAACAATGGCCACCATCAGATTATTCACCATTTGCGCTTTGCGCTCTGGATCTAGTTCCAAATCGCCTTCATTCAAAGCTTCCACAGCATCCATCGACATTCCAACTGCACCTTCTACAATCATCTTGCGGGCAGCAATGATTGCTGCTGCCTGCTGACGCTGCAGCATCGCTTGAGCTATTTCTGTTGAGTAAGCAAGATGCGTGAAACGTGCTTCCATTACTTCCACACCTGCTTCATTCAGGCGCGCTTCCAGTTCCGCCTGCAGCTTACCCGTAATTTCATCACCATTCTCTCGCAGAGAAAACCCTGATTCGTTGAAATTGTCGTATGGATAATTTGAAGCAATATGACGGACTGCCGCTTCACTTTGGATAGCGACGAATTCTTCGTAATCATCTACATTGAACGCGGCTTTTGCTGTATCTACTACACGATACACAATCACTGCAGCTATTTCAATCGGATTCCCTTCTATGTCATTTACTTTCAGCGTCTTGGAGTTAAAGTTACGGATGCGCAAAGTAATCCGCTGTCTCGTTGTCAGAGGGATAGTCAGAAATAAACCATTGGCGCGGATTGTACCAATATATTTACCGAAGAACGTTACGACGTAGGCTTGATTAGGGGGAACAATTACTATTCCAGTTACCAGTAATACAGCAACAAGGATGAGAACGACAGCTATAACGATAGCCTCTTGCATCAAACTGAAAATACCAGCTCCTGCACAAGCAAGGATGATCAACACTCCGAGGAAACCATTTAAGGAAGAAGCTTGCTTTTCTTTCATACACGTCACTCCTACATTTTCATATTAAAGTGATATCACTTTAATATTATTATATATTCTGACAACACACTTTGCAACCCGCAGACAAGCATATATACTTAAAGAAAAAAGATCGGGGAATTCACATGCTATATCAGGTCTTCAGACCGTTTCGATTATTGCACCGCTACCTTGTAGATAAAAGATATCCTCAAGGTGCGTATATTGCCGAGAGATACCGCGTCATCCGTAAACTCGGCTCCGGCAGCTATGGTACCACTTATCTGTGCGTTGATAATATACAGCAGAAAACATGTACAGTGAAACAGCTCCGGCGCAGCAGGCAAGGGCGGAAGAAATATTTCCGCATGTTTCAGCAGGAGTATGAGTTGCTCCGAGAACTTAAGCATCCTTCCATTCCGTCTGCCAGTGCCTTCTTCCATACGGATGACGGCTATTTCTTTGTCATGGATTTTGTTTCCGGTGAAAATCTAGAACAGCATATTTTTGATACGAAAAAGCAATATTACGAAAAAGAAGCTCTTGCGCTGACTATCGATGTAGCCCAAGTTGTGGACCATCTGCATTCACGTCGTATCTACCACGGTGACATCCGCATTCCGAATGTCATGTTAGCAGCGGGACATGCTTCTCTTATTGACTTTGGTCTGGCGAAGCAGTTCAGCGGTCCAAAGAGTTCTGAGGAGCAAAGTCGTCTGCAACAAGATCTGTTCGATTTAGGTGACATCCTGCTTTATCTTTTGTACACCACATTTGAAAAAACAACTAAAAAAGCTCTTCCTTGGACGGAAGAGCTCACTTTATCACCTGCTTGCAAGCATGTACTAGAGAAATTATTAGGCATTCAGGAACCTTTCTCTTCTGTATCCGAGACGATTGATGCCTTGAAAAAAGCAAAAGAAGCAGCAGATTAACTGCTGCTTCCATAACCACGACGCTTGTAACGGCTGCTGCCGCCATATCGATTACGGCCATAGCCGCTGCTGCCGCTTGAACCATAACGTCTTCCACGATGACCACTGGAATCATAACGGCGCCCGCGATGACCGCTGGAATCATATCTTCTGCCGCGGCGATGGCTGCTGCCACCTGCGGATTCTTTTAATTTACGGATGAATTTCTTGAACATAGATTTCCCTCCCTAAATAACAACTTGTCTATTTACGAAAATGATAACATGTTAGTTCCAAGAAGTACGTTTCTTTACAAATACTTAATATTTTGTCATCGAAATGAGTCTTTCCAATCTATCCTCAAACTCCTCCATACGAATAAACCGACCTTCTCTGATCTGTTCTTTTCCTTCTGCAAATACCAAGATAGTAGGTGCTCCAAATGCAAGGAATTTCCCTGTTACTTCCTGTACCTCACTGGCATCTGCATATCCTAGTTCGACTTCTGGTTGCCGCTGCAGCATATCCTCTATTCGCGGCAGCAAGGCCTGGCAGACACTGCAGCCTGGAGAAGAGATGAACAAGACAGCAAGTCTATTCGAACTAATAAAACCTTCCACTTCGTCTATGCTATGCAATTTCATTCTACCCACCTGCTTTTTGGTTGTTTCCTCCATCATATAGAATCATACCCCTCGATGGCGAATGATATGATATAGTAGGTTCTGGGGATATCCAAACATATTTTGACAAAATTCTAGATTAGCAGATTAAAGGAGAAACACATATATGGCAAAAGACGATAAACAGGAGTTGCGTCGCTCACAAAAAAAGCGGAAAAAGTCCCGCAAGAAGCGCGTAATTCGCAATATATTTATTATAGTAATACTTTTGATTCTCATCCCGGCAGCTTATGCTGGTTATCTTTATGTAAAAGCAGGTAATTTGGCCAATGATTCTTTCGTAGATGATGGCCGTGACAAATCATCTCTTCGCGACAGTGCAGTAGATCCTGCCGAAGATAGCGTCAGCGTCTTGTTCATAGGTTCTGATTCAAGCCAAAAACGGGAACAGGACAATATCGGTAAACGTTCTGATACGATGATTCTGGCTACATTCAATAAAGATGATAAAAGTATTAAAATGCTGAGCATTCCACGTGATACGTATACCTACGTACCTTATCTTGAACGCAACACAAAAATAAACGGATCGTATAACGGCGGCCCTACAGCAACAGTAGAAGCAGTCGAAGAACTGACTCAGGTTCCAGTCGATTATTATATCGATGTAAACTTTGAGGCTTTCATCAGTGTTGTCGAAGCATTAGATGGTATTAAAGTTGATGTACCATATGAACTGAAAGAAATGAATTCCAAGGATGAAAAAGGTGCTATCCACCTACATCCAGGTGTTCAAACCCTGAACGGAGAAGAAGCACTAGCCCTTGCTCGTACACGTAAGCAAGATAGTGACTTTGCCCGTAACGATCGCCAGCAGCAAATCATCGAAGCGATGATGGATAAAGCGACCGACATGAGCTCAGTTCTTAAATATTCCAGTCTTCTGGATGCTGTCGGCAATAATATGACGACGAATATGACATTTGACGAGATGAAGAGTTTCATTTCTTACGGTGTAAACAATGAATTGACAGTGGAAAGCTTGAAGCTCGAAGGTCAAGGCGGAAATGGAATTGTCCCTGGCTACAACGCCTACGCTTTCCTTCCTGATGCAACATCATTGGCTAATGCTACACAGACAATGCGTGATCAGCTAGAACTCCCTGCTCTTGATAATACAACATCTACAACCTCGCCTTAAAAAGGCGAGGTTTTTTTATACTTCTTTTGGAACGACGACACGAATTTCTCCCGGTAACACTTTAGCTTCAAAAGGAAGCGGCTCTCCTTCATCTCCATCAATGTTAACGACGAGCTCTGTATCAGAAGCAACGCTGATTTCTTTAGCTTGGAAATAAGTAACTTGCTCATTAGATGCCAAGTTACCTTTGAAGATATCGGGTATCAGCTTAACTGCCTTCGGAATGGACAATTCATTCAAAACGAAGACATGAAACAGATGATCATCTACTTCAGCTTGGTCAGCAAACTTCTCGAAACCAGCTACGGAGTTTGTGAGTGCGACTAACATCATATAAGCTTTGTCATTATACGCTTCCTTTTCTCCTGTATGAACACTGATTCGAAATGGCGTCTTATCTCGAAATGCTTTCGCTCCCTCCATCAGATAAGCAAAATGACCGTATTTGCTTTTTTCTTCTGGGGAAACATCATACACTGCTTCCGCAATCACACCAACAGCAAGCACGTTCATGAAATATCGATCACCTAATTTACCAATATCAACAGCTTTTATATGATAGTCCTCCAGTAACGCTAGTGCCTGCTCCGGTTTTCGAGGTATTTGCAATGCACGAGCAAAGTCATTCACTGTACCGAGCGGAACAAAAGCAAAATTAGGCTGCTGCTCCTTTTCGGCTAACCCATTGATACATTCATTGATCGTTCCATCTCCGCCCATCGCCAGCAGCGTTTTATATGTACCATCACAAGCAGACGCAGCAAACTCGGTTGCATCCCCCTCTTTTTCCGTGTACTTTACTATCACTTGTTCGTGCCGCTTACCAAGTAGCGCCACTGCTTGTTCCTCATATTGCATTGCTTTTTCCTTCCCTGATGAAGGATTAATAACCAGCATAGCCCGCACAGCTTCCGCCTCTTTCTCTTTTTTCTTTCTTATACCCTTATCCGAAAGTTCATAACCAATAAATAATTTGATATTCATCTAATTAGATGTTAATCTAACTTAAAGGAGTTGAACATATGCAACTGGATAAATTAGTGCGGTTTCATAAAGCCATTGGGGATGCAACCAGAATGCGCATTATCGCGGTGTTGAAAAAGGGACCTCTTCACGGGCAGGCAATTGCGCATAAACTTGGTCTGAAACCTCCTACAATCACACATCATATGACGAAACTGAGAGAAGTTGGTGTAGTTTATCAACGCAGAGATGGCAACACAATTTACTTTTATTTAGATGAACCACGCCTAACCAAGCTTGCAAACAGCATTCTGCAGCTTGGCCAAGAAAGTTTACATCCGAGCGCAGATTTAGGAGCGGAAGAAAAACTGAAGTTAGTTAAAAATTTCTTTTCCTCAGATGGAAAGCTCACGCAATTACCAGCACAAGAGAAAAAACGGGTGGTAATTCTAGCTTATATGATCCAGCATCTAAAGCGGCACCATATTTACGAAGAGCAAGAACTGAATTCCTACATCCAGAATTATTGCGATGATTATGCAACTATCCGCCGTGAATGGATCATGCATCATTTCATTTACCGTGATGGAAATACATATCAGCTTAATCCAGAAGAAATGTGGCCTGCTTCTTTTTAGAAGCAGCTTTATTTTTCGATACTAATTAGATACAGATCAAACTAGGAGGTAAAGTATTGCTATTATACAACCATAATTTTCGAATGTTACTAGTTTCCAGTATCTTTTCGAGCTTTTCTATTTCCATGTATCTGCTAATCGAGCAATGGTATGTTGTACATGAACTAGGTGTTCCAAAATTGGTCGGAGCAGTTTTACTAGCAACCACTCTGCCTCGGGTTATTTTTATGTTTGTCGGAGGGATGCTGGCTGATCGACTGCGAAAGAGCCGCATCATTTTCTTTTCCCTTTTGACCCGGAGCATATTAATGCTGCTCGCTGCGCTTCTAGCCGAGGGCAATTTTCTTCATCTTCTGCCACTGCTTTTTTTTGCTGTTACTTTCGGGATATCAGATGCTTTTTTCTGGCCAGCTCGTGATAGCATCATCACACAGCTTATACCAGAAGAGCATCTAACAAAAGCGAATGCCTATATGCAGACTATCAATCAGCTCGGAGTAGTTCTTGGTCCGCCAGTTGCAGCAATGCTATTATCTTACTTTTCCTACTCAATGGTATTCGCTATCATTTTTGCACTTCTACTATTCAGCAGTCTATGCCAAATGACTATCAAGGAACCTCGAAAAGCAATTATAACTGAATCTATCACTTTACAGATTCAGGAGGCACTGCAATATATAAAGACTAGTCCCATCCTTCGATTGCTAATGCTGACATTCGTCATTGATAATTTGCTTTACATAGGTCCACTGATGCTAAGTATTCCGCTGTTTGCAGAAAGCATACTGGCCGGCGATGCGTTTACATTGAGTTTTCTCCAAATCAGTTTTTCTGGTGGCATTATCATCGGTGGCATTCTGCTAGGCTTCTTAACGATAAAGAAGCAAGGGCGCTGGATTACAGCAGTTCTATTGGGAGAAGGCATACTTCTAGGTTTGTATAGTCAGTCTAAAAGCTTCATTCTTTCTAGTATTCTACTATGTTTGCTCGGAATCTGTGTCTCTGCCATTAATGTCCCCGTCATTAGTCTTATCCAAGGAGTTGTACCGAAGCACTTAATCGGGAGGGTATTAAGTGTGAGTACACTCGTTAGCATCGGCTTGGTTCCATTATCTTACGGACTCGTCTCCTTACTTCTGATAGCGAATATTTCAATTGTATCTATCCTGATAGTATCCAGTTTGAGTATAGTTATTTTCAGCAGCATACTAATCATACAGAAAAATAGTTTTCGCAAGATATAGGAATATGTAGTGCAGACTCAGTTCTTATTTACTAAATTAATTTCACTAAGAAAAGACCTCCAGCAGAGGTCTTTTTATCTTAGAAATATAAATGCAGCAAGAAAGCCTATCAAAATGAGAAGAATGACCCCAGTTACCTTCCAGCTTAAACCGCCTACTAAATCAACAAGATTTCCATTTTCACTTCTGTTGAATGCATCGCTTACATTTCCAGTTGGATTTCGTTTTATTTCTTCTTGTCTCAATTTTTCTCTTCGCATTTCAGGAGTTTCTCTCTCTTTACTCATTACTGCACCCCTCTCTTTTTAAAAAAGCCAGCTTTCTTGATGAAAGCTGGCTAATTTTAATTCAATCCTTCGATCGAAATTTGCTCTATCGTTGCTGATAATGCTCCATCTTGCATAGCAGCTTCAAAACTGACTTGGTCTCCCTCTTTCAGAAAGATTGCATATGGTGCATCAGTAGAATTAATGCTGTAGATGACATCCTGATCCCTCAGCAAGAATTGAATCGTTTTCGCTCCGGCATTGTCACTGGAAATGTAGAGACGATTCACTTCTCCGCTCACTTGCTGCACAGGAGCATCACCTGTGGATTCTGCTGTACTCGTATCTGCGCTAAGCTGCAGTCGATATGCTTCCAACGTGCTTTTCGCATTATCTCCAAAAACAACATAGTCAGAATCAGCCGCTCGAACATATGCATACTGCTTGAAGATGCCATTGGAATCGAGCACACTGATTACCCAGGTAGGATTACCGTCGATATTGTAAAGTACCGGCATTTTTCCTTCCCATTTTTTCTCTGGATATTCCTTCTCAACTACCTGCACAGCACCGGAAGAATCCATAATGCCATTATTCTTCTCACCACCGAAGAATGTTACTTCCCCTGTCCGGCCATCAACCATTGAGTAGCCAAGGGCAGAGTCGATATTCTCTTTTGGTGATTTGAAATCGGTGAAGTATTGGATGCTTCCATCTTCAGAGAATACAGCTGTCACGCCATGCTCCGTTCCGTTGTCGTTCGGAATCTTCACACCGGCTTTTCCGAAGTGACGGTTCCAGAATCCACCGCTGTATTCCCCATAATAGGTATTGAGCTTACTAGCCATTTCTGGTGATATTGTGTTCTCAATAAAATCTGGTGCTTCATCAGCGTCATAAATTTTTGACTCTCCGTTATACGGGTTCACAACGACAACCTGAATATCATCACCATTCGCTTTTTTAGTGAAAAGCTTCGGCTGATAGACTGTCTGAACGTACCATGCTTTTCCTTCTTCATCGACTTCCAAGCGCGCTTCCCCCTCCTGGATGTAGGAAGGATAACGGGAATAAATAATGCGCTGTAAATCTTTATGGAAGTAAGCCGATGGTACATAGGATAATTTATTTTCTACAAATTCAGGCTGCGCACCAAGGTCTGTCGCGTCAATAACAAAGTACCCGGATGTCTCTCCGCCTTTCAGCCATTTGAAGAAACCATCAAATTCTACAGGTGCGATGTACTCATTCGTACCACCAACTGTCTGAGTTTGAAGACTGCCGAGATGATAGAGCTGTGTATCCGGCACGACGCTCATTTTCTTGTTCATCTTATTACGAACAGAGCTAGGCGCAATTGCTATTGGTGTCTTATCTTCATCCAGTGGTTTTGCTTCTTCCTCAGTCGATTTAACAACATGATCATACGTTGACTGATAAACGGCAAAATTGGCTACTACAGAGACCACTGCTCCAACTAACACAACTGCAAATAAAATAGCTGCAAGAGCGATACCTGTGTTTTTCGATTTCTTTTCTGCTTGTTTGTTTGCAAGTAGCGGTAATGCTGCAAAGAAAATGCCGATTGCGTTCAGCCACAAGATATTTTGAATAATAAATGCTGGTAGCACGAAATAGATGATAATAACCAGTACGATATAAGCGGCAATGCCCGCTGCAACGTACTGCTTAAGCTTTGATTTACCTCTTCCAGCTGCCAAGTCAGCCAGAGCAATAAGGATAAAGCCAGCAAGACTGGCTAAAGCGATTAAAAATATCATGCTGTTCCTCCTTTTGATGTCGTACTAACTATACGGTATAAAGGAGTGAAATGTTTCATGTATAGATCATTATGTTTTGAAGGGGTAGAAGACTGCCTCTAAGCAAGAGGATTCAGGGTCTTTAATTATCGGCTGTAAACCACGTATGTACCGCCTATTACATCATGGAGCCCCCGCCTATCCTCCATCACAAGTACCATAATGGCACTAACCAGTAAGGATATGCCAAGAGTAATAAACACCAGAAGACCATTGCCAATAACCTCTCTAAGAATCATGTTGGCAAACGTAACATCTTCCCCATCTATTCGTTTGATTTTTATCCCTGTAATCCGCTTTCCGATGACATATCCTTTCCACAGAACCGGAAGAACTGTCAGATATATAACATAACCAATATCCCATAAGTAACCTTCAGACCACTGAGTAGAAAATTCTCCATTTATGAAGTTGAGCAAAATAGTGATAGGAATAATAAGAATAAACATATCGATGATACTAGAAAAAAACCTGATTCCAAATCCGGCCCGATTCCTTTCAATCATTACTAACACCCCCCACCACCATTTTAACATATACTTCCATTTCCATAATTATTTATATATGCATTGAAAAATGGACTGCTCCAAAAAAGCAGTCCGTTAGCAGATTACTTGTTTATTTCTTTTTTTTTTCAGTTCAAATCTGTCAAATACAGCCCAATTACCAGCATTAGCATCAGAACATACTCCAACTTCGATCTGGCCGCTGGTCACGTGAATATCATCTATTTTGTACTGTGTATAACTAGTTACCGGACTTGAGCCAATGTCAGCTACTTTTTTTGCTCCGCCGTAATCCTTTGCGAAGAAGCGAAGCTCGTTCTGACCACCACCTGAGCGAACCCAAACGCTTGCCTCATATGTGCCATCTGGTATGTTTTTTACCTTTTGTGCGCTCTGCTGCTTATAAGCATCCCAGTGCCAATGTGTAAGTTTGTAAATACCGGTAAAAGGTTCATCTGCGTCTGCTTTATGTGCTGAAACACCATTATTTCTTTCCGTCCACTGATCTAACGTTCCCGTTTCAAAGCTGGCGTTTTCAATCAGGTTGTTGTTTTCCTGTTGAGAAGGACGTGACCATTCATAGGTCCCTACCGTTCCTGCTGGCAGTGTTGCAGCGAATTGCTTGCCTCCTGATACAACGCGGAACTTCTGGGCTTTGTCTGTCTGATTAATAACCACTGTTACGATAGAGTTGTCAGGATTTAAGAAAGAGACATTTGTAACAGAATCCTTATATCCATAGTTGCTGTCTATCCGCTTCGCACCACGATCAACAAACTTTGAATAATTACCTGTCATATAATACATTGGTATCTTCCAATACTTATTTACATTTTCTGCATTTTGTATCAACATTGTTGGATCTGGAGTACCGATCCAATGGTGGGTGTTGATATTACTATCAAGCATCGTTACCCATGCATTGTAGCTTGCTGCACCGTTTCTAAAGTATTGAGCAATTCTATCTGCTCCAGCAGTCCCCCACACAGATCTTTCGGTAAAATGAATGGTCTTATCCGAATACGCTCGGCTAATTTCCCCCATTGATTTAGGATCACCGGCATAATCATGGAAGGCGATTCCATCTATCGACTCCTCTGCCGCTTCGTCTTCGAAAACGGTTGAAACGTAATCACGGGCTTCACTGAAATTATGATCAAATGTCCATAGTTTTGTATCTAAATGATGGTTATCCAGTTCGTTTCGGAGTAAAATTGCCAACTCTCTTTGCTGTTCCGGTGGCATATACATACTCGGATAATCGATTTCCAGCAGTGGTTCATTTTGCATTGTCATTGCATATATTGGGATTCCCTGAGATTCGTATGATTGGACAAATTTCCGATAATAAGCTGCCAGCACTTCTGTATTTCCCTCTTCTAACTTACCGCCAATCAAGCTTTTATTTGTTTTCATCCAAGCTGGTGGACTCCATGGTGAGGCAAATATTTTAATGTCCGGATTAATTTTGAGCGCTTCCTTTAAGGTTGAAACAATATTCAAATCAATATCACGTTGAATCGAAAACTCCCTTAAATCATAATCTGTCTCTGTAATAGGAATATCATTATAGGTATAAAATGCATCTTGTGCGGTAAAATCCGAGGTTCCAATCGTGATCCGAATAACATCCATCCCGATTCCCTTTTTTGGGTCAAACAGATCTTTAAGTGCTTGTTTTCGCTTACCCGGAGCCATTTTCGACAGATTATAGATAGAAGATTCTTCTAAAGAGGTACCAACTCCTAGCATCTCCTGATACTGCCTGTCTGGGTCTACAAAGATCGTTGTCCCGTTGATTTCTTTTTCTTTCGTAATCTTAAGAGATGACTGCTGATCTAGCTTATACTTTATTTCTTTTGGTTCATCGTACCAGCTTCTGTCAGCCGGAGCATTTTCCGAGCTAAACCATACCTTCACTTCTTCTTGTCTTGGTTTGGCCAGTGTTGACCCTGGAAACATTGACATAGTAAGAACGGCAATAAGAACAACGAATAACGGTTTTGACTTTCGTTTTACGCCACGCATGGCCTTCATCCTCCTTTCAGGTGGAAGCTTATCTTTATACTATTCACTCTATATTAAAGCGCTTACATTTTGTAGGTACCAAGCTCCTGAATTGTTTACCAAGTTATTTAGCAGCTGAAAAATAAAAGAACTTCTGTAGAAGTTCTTTTGAGATGTTAGTAATCAATAGCTACATTGATGCCGTAATTTTGTTCAAATTTATTATTTACCTGAAAAAAGTTTACTTTTGCAGAAGGTTCATACATTCAGAATGTCTTGTAAGGTATGATCAAGTGTTTTAAATCTGAAATTGTAACCTTCTCGTTCTAATCGATCAGGGATGACCCAGCGGCTTTTTAGAACCAGCTCAGTTTCAGTCTGAATAAAAACGGATCCTATTTCCAGTAACCACTTAGGGGCGGGCAAGCCGATCGGAGCATTCATTTCATGTCTTAGTTTATTCATTAATGCACGGTTTGTAACAGGTTGCGGTGCAGAACAATTGAAAACACCGCTCAACTTCTTCTTATCTCTCAAAAAGAGTATAATTTGAAACAAGTCTTCAATATGTATCCAGCTGAACATCTGTTTTCCTGAACCTTGAATCCCGCCTAAACCGAAACGCACTAAATTCCGATACGGGGTCATGACTCCGCCGCCTTTACCAAGCACAATAGCTATGCGCAAAGCAATCTGCCTTGTTTCTGGCAGCTTATATGAAAAGAATGTATCCTCCCATTTGGTAGCAACATCAACTGAAAATCCCGACCCTATCTCCCCTTCAGCTTCTGTCATCGGACGATCCTCTGCGTGACGATAAATGGTTGCAGTACTGCTATTGATCCAGAGTTCGGGCGGATTGCTGCAGGACTGGACAGCCTCACCTAAGATTTTTGTAGTTGCTACCCTTGAATTCATTATTTCTTGCTTATTTTTTTCATTATATCGACAATTCACAGATTTACCCGCAAGGTTGATGAGAAGTTCAGCGCCTTCCAATGCTCTTTGTATGGACAATCTATCTTCCCAATTAATGTGTTGTTTTTGCCTTGAGATAATGATGACATCGTAACCTAATTCCTGAAATCTCTTTTGTAAGAAGTCCCCAATAAACCCTGTCCCTCCAGCTATGATTACTTTTTTCATAGATAGACTCCTTTCTTACTTATCAATTTTGAAATCATCATACAATAATATTCCATCTCCTTCTGAAGACAGAACCTTTATAATGCGGTAATCACCTTTTGGAAAGTTGTAATTGAAAGTATCGAATGATGCAAAAAAACTGGTTTCAGATCCAGAATCAATAATCATGCCATCCGCTTGAAAACCAATATTGGCTTTAAGCGGTATATGTAACCACTCTTCTCTCTTCTTATCATATTTTTCAAGTACATATTCACGACCTATAGTAATGAAAGTGTCACTATTATTTAGTATCCGAAATATAAAACCTTCTTCAGAATACTATCATCTTCTATCTCAAGGAGTACATCTTCTGCAGTCGTTATTTCATCTGTGTACTTACTAGGCTCAAGCTCTATTCCACCACACCCTGATAGAAAGATTAACAATAACAGAAGAAAGATTTGTTTCACCTAGCTTCCACCTCCATACGTAAACTTTATCACACACCCCATTACAAAAATACCCAATTAAATTAAAAATAGATTTAATTTACGAACTCTATCCCTTCTCTAATGAGCTGCCGAATCCGGGCATGAAGTGAGCAGCTAGGTGACGCGGCTTGGACTAGTACAATTATTAAAAGGGAAAAAAATGACTGAAGAGAAAGCTCTTAATTCTCTACAATCTTTTTTATTAAATGAAAAGATAATCTGCTAGAATCACTCTCTGTAAACTCAAAGCAAAAGATACTTGACTTGTTAACGTATCCAAAGTTCACTATACTTTCTCTAGGAGGGGATAAAAATGAGTGCAGACATATCGAAAATTAATTATCGCGAAGTAATTGAATATTCATTGGATCCCTTAATTGTACATACAGATCTAAAGATAATTTATGTTAACCATGCTGCTGAAGTCTTCTTCAAAGGAAAACGTGAAGACATCATCGGAGCAAGTCCATTAGATATATTTCATGAAACTTCAAAATCAGCGATACATAAAAGAATCCAATCGGCATATGCCAAGCCTGCCGAGGTGATAGAGGAATCAATCTTCAAACTGGACGGTACAACAGCAGATGTGGAATTATACTGTCATCCTGTTTTCATTGAGGATACGCAGGCTATTCAAACATATGTCAGGGATATCTCTGACAAGAAAGACTCCGAGAGGAAAAGCAGGGAAATGATGAACCAAATCAATGAACTTTCAGCTACCCTAGTGCCTCTTTTAAACGGTATAGCTATTCTACCTTTAGTTGGTTCGATAGACGAGGAGCGTGCAAGACAGCTTTTACAACTGGTTCCCCTTAAAGCAAAGCAGCAGGATGTGCAATGTTTAATTATTGATTTCTCAGGTATCTTACAACTTGATAAAGTTGTAACAGATTATCTCTTCAAGATTAATCACGTTCTGTCTCTGCTCGGTATAAAGTCTATCTTTACTGGTATAAGACCAGAGCTTGCGATAGAAGCTGTTGAATTGGATCTTAGCTTGTTATCCTCACCAACAATGTCTACAGTAAAGGATGCTTTAGATTACCTTGGAATACATTGATTTAGTGCTCTCTCTTATTCTAATAAATCATTTCAATCCTATTTAAAGAGGAGCCGACATTTTAACGGCTCCTCTTTAAATATATTACCTTAAATTAAAATCCTCTCGACTGCCAAAGGCCTTAAAGCATTTGTTTCATCAATATAGATAAACCCATCATACCGCTGGGCCATATGAGAGGGCACATAATTACCAAACTGCTCAAACTCCGGTCGATACACTACACCTATCGCACGATGTCCGATTTTCTGCTGGAATAAATGTTCATTTACTTTATCGAAAAAAAGCATTTTATCATGTGCGCCGGCTCGGTGCATGAGATCCTCCCATGATCCCCTAACTGCTTTTGGAACAACCTTCACATCATGATTGACTCCCCATTCATCTGCAGCTATTACAGTTCCGCTGTGTGTACCGAAGCCTATAACATAAACATCTTCAGGAGCATTTTGCTGTCGTATTAACTCTCCTACATTGACCATGCCGTTATGCGCCATATCTGTAGCCCGGGCGTCTCCAATATGTGTGTTATGCTCCCAAACGATCGCCTTACCTTTTGATCCATAAAACTTCATTACTTCATTCAACGCATGCACCATATGGGTGTCTCTTATGTTCCATGATTCGTCATCACGGACAACCATAGAACGATAATAATGCTCTGCATTATATGCTACGAGTGCATTAACCTCCAGGTTCAAACGGAGCTCTTCTTCACAAGAATACTGGTCTTTCTTTTTTTGAATCGTTGTCAAAAGCTTGGCTACTTGGTCAATACAGCCTTCCGAATACAAACCAGCAGAAACAGCATATTCTTGGTTGTCCCTGTTGAATGGTTCAAAACAAGTAAATGCTTTTTTAGCTATCTCCACGTCAGGAGAATCAATCTTCGTTAAGTAAGCAATTACTTCCTCCATGGATTCCCAAAGGCTGTACATGTCTATTCCATAAAAGCCAACTTTCGGCTGCACATCGTGCTTTTCATTGTATTCTTTCATCCACTCTACCAAATCGATAATTTCTTCGTTCGCCCACATCCATGTTGGCCATCGATTAAAACTGCTGAGGACATCCCTAGCTGATGTGCTCTCTGTATCGTAACCTTTAATATATCGGTTTACAGCCTGACATGCCGGCCAGTCCCCTTCCACTGCTACAAAGGTAAAACCCTTCTCTGTAATCAGCTTTTTGGTTATCTCCGCACGTACGGTATAAAACTCAGACGTTCCATGGGATGATTCTCCCAACAAAACAAATTTTGCACTTCCTGCTTTTTCATTGATGATACTTAAATCTGCTTCACCTGTTAACGGAATTGCGTGTTTTTTGATTGCTTGTATGACCTTTAAGTCCATTCAAACCCAACTTTCACTCTGAATTATGTTAGGTTTAAATTGTGATAAATCAGATGAAAAAATACCTTGAGTTATAACGCTTCGCTTTTTTTAATCCACATACTTCTGCTTCTTCTTCGACTTAAGCATATCTCCCGTCCAGCCTTTTGCCTTCAAGAACCAATATACTAAAAGAGTTGAAATGAGGATCAAAATCAGAGCTCCGGCATACCCGAATTTCCATCTTAATTCCGGCATACTATCAAAGTTCATTCCCCATAATGCACCGAGCGCCATGACCGGAGTAAAAAGCACAGTCATAACAGTAAGTGTCTTCATAATTTCATTGCCTCTGAAAGAAGATACAACATCTTCAAAATCGATTAGACCTCTGATTTCCTCTTCATAAGCTCGAACAAGATTCTGACACCGTTCAAAACGATAATTTGTTCGTTTAAAATGCACGTTCTCCGTATATTTTTCTCCAAATGCTTCTACAACGCCAGTCTTAACTTCAATGAATGGAATCAGAAAGTTCTTCCAAACTAGTATTTCATGGCGGTTTTCAGCAATTTTATTAAGCAGCTTTGTATCATTATTTTCTTTTACCTGCCAAAGTAAATCCTTCAATCGGACTTCGTATTGATCAATTTTATGTAAAAAAGCAGAAACAATCTCCCCAAGAAGAATCATAAAGCCTTCAATCGCATTAGTTGCACTTTGCATTTTAGCGAGAATCTCTTTTTGTGTTGTGGTTGGCAGCAGCTTAAAATCAAGTGCTGTTGTTAGTAATGTATTTTCTCTTACAAAGAAGTGAAAAAGATGCTTTTCTTCTTTTTTATGTGCTTCTTGTACATATATGAGCGAGCCCCAAAGAGCAAGAGAGTCCTGATCTGTCGTCTTCATTTGCAGACTATTCGTGTCAGAAGCATGTATATGCTCTACCCATGGAATATCCATTGTATACGTGTTAAATTCGTCTTTTCTCCCTAAATCCTTCTTCTCATTTACCTGAAGCCACTCCCATGCTGTACCTGAAAAAGCGTGCTTCTCCATGTTTTCCCCTCCATCTTTTCTTTTTCTAATTCCCCTAGATTCTGCAGGATAATCCTTTGCCCTCCATCCATTTACTGGAGGGATTCATATCTAAGGAAAGTTAAATATCAGAATGTTTCAGCAAGAAACCCTTTACAAATTAAGCTATCTTTTTTACTATAGATGTATCAATTGCATAAGCTTGCGACGCACTGGGGGAGCTGGTAACGGCTGAGAGGAATCGAATGATTCTGACCCTTTGAACTCGATCTGGATAATACCAGCGTGGGGAAGTGCAGCCAGAATTGTCCTATTTCTTTTGTATATTCTGCGACTGCACCCTATGGTGCCGTCGCTTTTTATATGCAAAAAATTAGGAGGAATCATTATGGAAATACAAAATTATTGCGGAACTAGCCGGATTGCCGGCTGCAGTTTTTCGGTTTATCCGATGGCAGACAGGTTCAAAGAAATAATATTAGAGGCATTGAAAACTGTAGATACGTCGAAAGTATGGATTGAGACTGATGATGTAACCACACTAGTACGCGGGAGAATTCCACACGTATTCGATGTCACTTCTGCTATTTTCATAGCGGCAGCTAAAGATGGCGATCATGTTGTGTTCAATGGTACATATTCCATCGGCTGTCCTGGTGACTCTACTGGTGATGTTTATATGGCCGAGGACGAGACAAAGCTCAATATTTCAAATGTAAAAAATATCAAGCTTGAGACAGCATCCAAATTCTCACTTTACCCTTTGGGAGGCGGAAATTACATGGACACCATCTACAGCCAGATTGAAAATATGCGTTCTCGCGGAATCACTGTTTCCAAGTCACATTATTCCACGCGACTTGATGGCAATGCTTTTGACGTCTTCGATGGTTTGGAGCATGTTTTTACTGAAACTGAGGCGTCTGGTTCATCCCATACTGTTATGACGGTGACAATGTCAGCCAACAGTCCGTCTGCTAAGGGTGTAATCAAATGAAAAGTTGGCGCATGAAAGATATCGTCGTCATGGCAGCACTCGCTGTCGTGTTCGGCATAGTTTATCTCTTATTCCTGCCGGTCAACGTCGTCATGATGGGACTAATAGGACCGATTGGAACTGATATCATCTTCGGAGTATGGTTTCTTGTCTCGATCGTTGCAGCTTATATCATTCAAAAACCAGGCGTTGCTCTTGTTTCGGAAACCATTGCTGGTATTGTCGAGGTGTTGATCGGCAGCAGTGTCGGACCAATCATCATTCTTTCTGCAATCGTGCAAGGACTTGGTGCTGAAGCAGCATTTGCCATTACACGCTACCGCTCTTATCATGTTCTTGTATTGATGGGTGCTGGTGTTGGGGCTGCCATTACAAGTTTCATTTGGGGTTATTTCCGCGGCGGCTTTGTAGCCCTAGACCCTTCTTATGTTGTGCTTATGCTAGTTGTCCGGATCATAAGCGGAGCTGTCATAAGCGGCTTGATCGGCAAAGCAATCAGTGAGGCGCTGGCGAAAACTGGCACATTGACGAGCTTCCCGCTCGGTAAAACATATCGCCATCGAAAAGCTGGATGAAACAGCCCCTTCTGGAAGTTGACCAGCTGACTGTCACATTTGAGGAAGAAAGCTGCTCTACCTTAACTGATTTGAGCTTTACGATACAACAAGGAGACGACATTCTCCTTCTTGGACCTAGTGGTTCCGGAAAGAGCACACTCACGTACTGTTTGAACGGGTTGTATCCAAAAGAACTAGACGGGAAGATGAGCGGCAATATCTCCTTTGCTGGATCCAATATTGAGGAATTCAAAAGCGGAAAAATCAACTTAGAGGTTGGAACTGTATTTCAAGATCCAGAAACACAATTCTGTATGCTAACCGTAGAGGATGAGATTGCCTTCGGCCTAGAAAATAAGAAGATTTCTCCAGATTTGATGGAGTCAGAAATCGATCGAGTTCTCTCGCTTGTCGGATTGCAGCATCGGAGAAAAGATCAAATCCACACCCTTTCCGGAGGGCAAAAACAAAAACTAGCACTGGCAGCAGTTCTGGCTCTGGAGCCTCGCTTACTCATTTTAGATGAACCGACTGCCAATCTGGACCCGGCTGCTAGTAAGGATCTTGTTAAAACAATCCGTCACTTAAAAGAACAGCAGGATATCACACTCTTTATCATCGAGCACAATATTGACTACTGGCTTCCAATTATTAACCGGACGATGCTACTGGATCGAGATGGCTCGCTATTCTTTGACGGAGACTTGCGTGAGGCGGTCAATCTCTATGACGAGGAGATGCAGCAGCGCGGCATTTGGCTGCCAGAAGCTGTTCTTCTAGCCAAGCAAGCACAGCTTGCAAAGCCCTGGCCGCTTACGATTGACCTTCTCCCTCACGGCTTGCAGTTCCAAACAGAAGCACCAGAGATTAAGCAAACCAAGAAG
Organism: Terribacillus saccharophilus; assembly: GCA_900110015.1. Taxonomy (GTDB): domain Bacteria; phylum Bacillota; class Bacilli; order Bacillales; family Amphibacillaceae; genus Terribacillus; species Terribacillus saccharophilus. The sequence continues at coordinate 1,075,025 of FOCD01000001.1, forward strand.
TATATTGTCCACGTAGAAAATGCTATCTTTCGCAATAAAGATAAAGTCTTGCTAGATATCCCTGCCCTAGATATTCAACAAGGAGAATTAATAGCCATTACAGGCAAAAACGGCAGCGGAAAGACGCTTCTTTCTCGACTGATAACCGGATTGCTGAAGCCCACAGCTGGGGATATCGAGTTTCTCGGAAAAAAACTTCGTCGCTGGAAAACCAATGAACTTTATCAGCAAATCGGTTATGTGTTTCAAAATCCTGAGCATCAGTTCCTTACCGACTCTGTTTATGGAGAGCTTGCCTTTGGTCAGACAGTAAGCGAGGAAGAAATACAGAAGTCTTTGGAGGAAATTCAATTAGCTGATCAAGCCGACAAGCATCCTTTTACCTTGAGCCAAGGTCAAAAAAGACGACTCAGTGTAGCAACCATGCTTGTCCAAGAGCCTCAACTCCTCGTGCTTGATGAGCCGACATTTGGCCAAGACAGCCATACTACTGAAGTATTGATGGATCTAATTTGGAGACATCATCAGCGCGGATGCACAATTATTATGATCACGCATGATATGGACCTTGTCGACCGTTTCGCTTCACGCGTTTTGATTGTTGATCAAGGGCGTGTAGTAGAAGATAACTACCCTGCATCTATATGGAAGAAAACAGATCTGTCCGACTACGGGCTCTCCCTTCCTGCAAAAGATGCTTATTATAAGCGATTGCAGGAGGACAGCCTCTATGCATAATATCAACCCTAGCATCAAAGCAGGAACAGTGACGCTAGCTGCAATCGTTATCGCTTTTCTCTTTGATCCATTAGCACTTCTTTTGTACATCGGCTGGACGATCGCTGTAACATTGCTGTTCGGGAAGGTGCAAATAAGGAAGTATCTCCTCTATCTGCTTCCCTTCACTCTGTTCGCAATCGGTATGCTCGTATCCACTCTGCTATTTGCAAAGATACCGGAGAATCCATCTGTCACACAGCAGTTCCTCTTCTGGGACTTGCCGAGAGAAACAGTACAGGATGCACTTGCATTAGCTATCCGTGTATTCAGCTATAGCACACTATCCTTGCTTTTCGTCCTGACGACAGATAAAGTGGCTTTCATATTAAGTCTGATTCAGCAATGCCGCGTTTCGCCAAAGCTTGCATACGGTATTTTAGCTGGCTATCGCTTTTTACCGTTACTAAAAGATGAGTTAACAACAATTCGCTCTGCTCATCTTATTCGCGGAGCCAAAACGAATACAAGCAAATTCAGCCGATACAAACAATACACTATTCCCTTGCTGGCCAGCGCTATTCGTAAAGCCGAACGGACAGCCATTGCCATGGAATCAAAGGGTTTCACAGGAGAAAGAGATCGAACATTTTACCGTACTTATCATACAAGTTGGATAGATTGGATCTTTGCTGCAGTTATGCTAGGTGCTATTGTTCTATGTATCATTGTTTCCAAATCGTTTCAGTAAACAGCAGAAGGGTTATAATGGAGAAAAAAGGAGAGATGAAGATGTGCGGCAGATTTACATTACTCACTCCCTGGGAAGAGCTCCTGCGCACCTATGATGCTGTCTCAGAAATGGAAGAACTCGAGCCAAGCTACAACATCGCACCAACGCAGCAAATTGTAGCAGTCATACATGACGGAAACAAACGAAGGCTGGGAACCCTGCGCTGGGGACTCATCCCGCCATGGGCACCAGATAAGAAAATAGGCAGCAAAATGATCAATGCCAGAGCCGAAACACTTGTAGAAAAACGCAGCTTTAAGAAAGCCTTCCAAAAACAGCGCTGCCTTATTCCCGCTGACAGTTTCTACGAATGGAAAACTGAAGACGGTAAAAAACAGCCCATGCGCATTCAGCGCAAAGATAAAACACCCCTCACATTCGCGGGTCTGTGGGAGAAATGGCAAGATGAAGATGGCTCTAAAATTTCACCTGCACCATCATCACAACCGAAGCCAACAGCTTCATGCAGCAGATTCATAACCGAATGCCGGTTATACTCTCATCTGCTTCTCAGGACATCTGGCTCGATTGGGAACAGCAAGTCCCAGATAAATTGCAGTCATTGCTGAAACCTTATTCTGAGGAACTGACTGCTTATCCTGTTTCTACGCTGGTGAATTCGCCGCGAAATAATAGTGAGGAATTGATTAATCCGTTGTGAAAGGAGCATGCCCGGGGCATGCTCTTATTTTTCAGCTTTTAAACTACTATAGATTTTTGTTTTCAAACAATGTAACTTCTTTGCAGCTGATAATAAGTCCCTGTTTAAACTGGAGATATGCTGCCCTGAAAAGGCGAAAAACCGACCGGCAGTTGCCGATCGGTATATATTATTTAAGCTGAAATACTGCTTCTTTTCCTTTGGAAATGTCTTTAGCATCTTCATTTCTAATCGGACCAATCTCCATCTCGAAGGATTTATCCTTCCACAATTTGTCGTATTCTTCTTTATCGAGAACATACACTTGGAGTAATTCGCCTGATTCGCCACTCTCTATCACTTCAGAAATCCTATAGTTAGTTAGCATACCTTCATTTAATTGCCACCAGGAATCATCTACTGTTAAAGTCGAGCTTATGCTTCCTAGTCCAATGTTTTCATCGGTTTTGTTATCCAGTGCAAAATTCACTGTTAGTAAGACCACTCCGTTGAAATCTTCAAACCGTGGTGCTTCATCCATATTCGGTGTAAACTCTGTAAATTGGTATCCTTCCAGCGTTACCGTAGTATCGCCAAGCTCCTGACTTTCACCGATACCCTCTTTCTGATCTAGCATTGCTTTCTCACCCATATTTTCAAGGGTAGTTGCATCCTCATAAAATCCTTCATTTATGTCTGTGGAGCTTTCTTTGCTTGTATTTTCAGTATCTGCAGATTCAGATTCCTCTGCAGCAACGCTACTAAAATCAATTATGAATGAACCTTTCCGACCGATTGCTGTTGAAATATCATCCGGATCAGTCTGTGCTGTTGGTGCTTCGATTGTACCTTCACCAGCCGCAATAGCTCCATAAAGCTCGGATTCACCAAGGGGATATGTATAAGTACCAGTGACAGATTCACCAGCTTTAATCAGATACTTATTATCCGGGTTAAGCTTAACAGGTAATTGTCCTTCTTCCGGAAGAATCTCTCTATAGTTGTTGTACTGCTGCTTCGCTCCGGGAATACTCATATACATAGATGGCATGTAGTGAACATCTTCATCTGTATCATTCGTAATCGTATATTGAGTTAGAACGACAGCACCATTGGTTTCATCATTGAAAGGAATGCTGTAGTCTGTGTGGAAATCTTTCAGACCAACAATGGAGTATTGATCCAAAGAAGCTGTAACACCATCCATATCGTGGGTTTGTGGATCGGTACTCTCGTAGAAAACTGTTGCTTCTTCCGCATCTGTAGTTGTCTTCATATAATCAATTAGTTCGGCAGAATCTCCAGATTCGGAATCAACTGCAGCGGGTTCTTCGCTACCTGTTTCTTCATTTTTATTTTCACTGTCATTTTCACTCGCTGCTTTCTCCTCGGATGCAGCAGTTTTCTCCTCTGTGCTTGCTTCTTTATTATCAGCTCCACATCCACTGATAATGAATACAGAAAGCATTGCACCAAATAAAATCATTAACTTTTTATTCATAGTTCAACCTCCGTTCAAAACTTACAATAAGCGTAACATGTTCTATAATCTGACAATATCGGCAGAAAGAAGTAAATTTCGCTATATTCCTTTTCCATTTCTGGGACTTCTCTGTCTTTCTTTGTAGTATAGAGTACCCAAATCGCTCTATAATGCATAAAATCAATGTTTTTTACCTCTTTCCACCACTTCAACACTACATTTCAAGTAGAAAAGATAATCAACTAATGCACTCTTCAAATTGTAGAGAGCCCCTGTTTCTTGAGGCCGCTAAAAACGTTATTGAAGACAAAAAAGGAGGTCTGTCGATTCATTCTGAACGGACAGACATCCTTTTTCTTGATCTATTCCTTTTGCTCTTTCATTATCTTTAGGTTCTAAATTCTTCTTGAATTAAATATATTTCCATAATACCTAGCATTAATTATCAGCTACATTAGTCACTAACAATCTATTATGTTAATTGGTCATCTATGCTAAAACAAGTTCATATAAGCAAAAAGCCCCTAAACTCTTTTTAAAGAGATCTTCAACCTAAAAGATATAATTTTTTTAGAGTTTCTATAAAATCAGAATCCGTTTTTACCTCAATTACATTTATAAGGTCATAAAATAGCATCAATTTTAAAGAAAAATTATATAGAACGCCCGCGGCACTATTTAAATTTCTTGATATATCTATATAAACTTTTGAATTACTCTTTCCAAGAAACAGAACATTGTATTTATCGTTTGTGCCTTTTTCTAAAATAAATCTATTTGGCTTATGTACTAGGAAAGAATAATATTGTTCATCTAAATTGGTCTTGAATATATTTTCAATATGAATTAAAGATATTGCATTCTGAATCTCATTTTGAACATTTGCATCATATTTTTTTACTTCCAACTTATTCTTTGAAAAGATATATAATGCCAATATTGATTTATATTCATCTGTAAATTCATCTACTTTGTATTCATTTCCTCTAACAACTTCAAATAGTTCATATATATTCCTTACTTTATTTAAGTTTAACTTAATAATAGTTTCAGCAACATTTTCTTCACTTACTGGTGCAACACAAATAATATCTGTATCTCTTTGGATCACTTTGAATTCACTATCAATTAAATTAAACACACCACTTAAGTCCATATTTTATACTCCTTTGTAGATTTATTTGTTTAGTAACATTAAGTTCTATTAATTTCTTATCGAGTAAGACAACAGTTAAGTTTATATATTTCATTGCGTTTCCTCACATGGTGGATTAAACTAATGAACAAATTTCCTAGAGTTAAACAAATCTTCAGTAACCTCATATACATGGTAAGAAGCTAGTCCACCTAGTACAAGTTATTCATAGTACCAATTTTGTGATGTTGTATTATGTGTTTTTATATACATTTTCATATAATATTCATCTCATGTCAGCCAGTTTTTTCACATCGAGTTCCTATACCAATTTTAAAAGGAGCATGTCACTGACATACTCCTTTCACCCATTCATAAATGATTAAAGACTACCGTACTCTTCTAACACTGCCTTATCGGCACAGAATTCATAGTATTTTTTTATTAGATTATCTATAAATTCTTTTCGAACTATCTTGTCTAACCATTCTTTGGGGATTTCATCCATTTTATAATACATGCCTGCTACCGAACCAGTTATAGATGCAACTGTATCCGAATCATCCCCTAAATTCACAGCTGTTAATATTGCATCCTTAAAGTTATCTGTATTTCCCATGCTCCAAATTGCAGCCTCTAGCGTATGGATAACATATCCATCAGAAGAAATTTCATCCATTGACAAATCTAAAAAGTCCACTTCAAATATTCGCTTATAATGATATAACTCTTTTATATATATATGATCTGTGTCAAAATTCTCGAAAAACAACTCTTTTATATCTGTTAAAGACTGAGCTAGTGAATTATTATGAAATAACCTAAGTAGTAACTCAACATAAATTATAGATCCTACTATTGAACGAGGGTGAGCATGGGTAATTTCTGTGTATTGTTTAATTATTTCTGCTTTTCTCTTAAAATTAAAATCATTATGAAGCAGAAATGCTAGTGGAGCTATTCTCATTATTGCACCATTACCATTGTCATACTCAGAGTTTCCGCCACATTTTGGTGCTGGGACTTCATTTTTATATCTTTCTATAGCTTTACTAGTTGCGATACCAATATCAAATGTCTTACCGAAAGGTGTAAAATAACCCGAATCCCTGTATCGTACAAATTTATCCATCAAACTATCTATATTACCATTTTCTATAATATTTTCAATCAAACACAAAGTCAGCGAGGTGTCATCAGACCAAGTTCCTGGAGGCTGATTATGAGTTCCATATCCTGTTATATCATTTATATTAAAAGTACCTCTTTTTTTAAATTCCACTGGAACACCTATCAAATCTCCTAATATACCACCATACATAGTAGGAAGTACTCTCTTTTTTATTTTCAAACTAAGATATATCTTATTATCATCGTTCCATCTATCTACCATTCTTCTACCTGACATCCTTCTACCTTCCTTTGTAGACTGTATGACTTCTATTAGAATATGCCTCTTCTTTATTGTATAAATTTAACTACACAACTAGAATAAAAAATCTTTAAAATGTAAAGTAAAACTCATTTTTTGATAAATAAAGCCCTTTTGTAACTGATAGGGAGTGTGGAATAACAATAAAAAGACAAAACAGTTTTACCGTACTTAGTTAATTAAAAATTTTCTCATTACTTAATTAAAATCTTATCTTTTATTTCATACATTATCGCATCATCTTTATTTATCCACTTCTGATAGATACCTTTTTCTATCAGATTCATACTTAATTTTTCCCAAATCTTATAATCACCAGTCATAGTAACAATGGATATCATATCACCTTTTGTTTCAACCACTTCAAATTTATAACCTTTATGAATTGCTTCTATTCGTTTCTTATAAATTTGTTCTATGTCATTTTGATGGACATACTTTACAGATATGGTGTTATCGGCAATCTTTTTATTTTCGAATCCAAACAGTTCAGCTTGGAAATCTTCGGAACGCAAAATTATCTTTCCATCAGCTTTAATTCCTGCAGCATATTCTTTTCCCTCATATATCGCAAAAGTATTATTTTTCATATTCTCCCATAAAATCAAACACATTGTGTTTTTCTACTTAACTTAAAAGGTAAAAAATCTTGTTTGGCAAGTACCAAGCAAGATTTTCCATAGACTAAATATAATACAAACTATCTTTGCTATGTAGTAGCTGACAGATAATTTGCTGTCGCCTAACTCTTTATTCTTCTAATTTAATTAATTACTAACTGTTCTATTATGCTGTATCAATACAAGCTCATAAAAGTAATTAAATGCATCTGACTCATTCTCAAACTCTTTAATAATATAATGTCCTAACCGTTCACGTGTTTTATATATTTTCCAAACACCTTGACTAAAACAACATCCCATTACATAAGGTGCATCTGTAATTTGATTCAACTCAATCTGAAATTCACCTAGATTTAGATTATCCTCTGCTATCTTTTTTATAAACTCAGCTTTATCCATATTCCACCTCATTAATGTTGTTTTAATACACCTAAATCGATTAATTGAGACCCACTTAAAGGTGTGACAATTTGTTCTGCTCCACCTTTTAACAAAATCTCCCCAGTTGTACTATTTTCCCAAGGTGCTGCATGACCCTTAAGACCGTAGGTTGCATCAACATTACCTAAACTATTTATTGCACGACTCTGGAAATCTGAATACGCAGCTACCATATCATCAAAATTTACAGCTGAGATTCCCGGCATACCATTGTTTGTCACGATCTCATTTAGTTTGGTGAGATCCCTCTCACTTATTGCATCAATAGCATCAAAATACACATCATTATTAAACGATCCTGTATGTCTTGCAGATGGATTTTCTAAGTATGGTATAGCTCTATCATCATATGAGAACGGGATACCATCTGATGGTAGAGTAGTAAAATTCTCCCCACCCATTCCGCCGATTCTGTCCCATTCGTCGGGTAATTTGTTTGTTCTGTTCACTGGTTGAATATTATCTGTGAATCCCATTCTATCTGGCCAATCAATAACCATCCTGCCATCTTCATTAAATCCAGGAGGTTTTAAATATTTCATGTCTGATACTACAGTCACATTGCCTTTTGTTTCAAGAGCTTGGTACGCTTCTAGAATACTATCAAATTTTTGTTGATTAGTTAAGTCAGCTCTCTTACCAATGGTATTAATAAAATCAAAGTATTCACCTGCATTCGTAAATATTCGATCTACTTTTAAGTCAATAGGTTTAACATTTTCACCAGGGATACTAGAATCCCCAGAATGTACTCTACCAACACTGCTGCTACTAACCCGATTCACTTCCGCAGAACCTTTTACAGATCCTACGCTACTCACACTAGAATCTCCATTCTTCATCATAATAGGACTTATATCGTCAGCCAAATTATGTGTGAATGAGAGATTCTCACCTCCAGCTACTCTCTGTAGTTCCTGAACCTTATCCTGTTCCTTCACAGCCCACTGACTATTACGAAGTCTATTAGCCGTCTGATTATTTGCATGATCTGCCAAGCTGACAACATTATCAGTATGTACAGTTGCAGTGTCTGGATTTGACGTTCTTACTTCCGGCTTATCTTTCGGTATCTTTAATTCAATGACATTGTCAGCTTGGTGTACAGAACTAGTAGTCTTATTCACTTTATTTGCGTATTGCCCTACATCAATCACTTTACTTGTCGTACGAGCAGTTCCGCTAAAGGTTGTTACAGCTTTTCCAATTGGCAGTATATCAATAGGTGCGAGTATACCCCTTGTCCAGCGTTCTGTCGTATCTAACTCTCGGCCGGAAGCCCAGTCTTGTCCTGAGATTGCACTACCCATTTCCACTGTCGCATAAGCCGCTCCTAGTACTGCACCAGCTGGCGGGCATACAACGGTTACGCCAACGATGACGACTAAAGCTGCAATATTCACCCAAAACTCTTTTGTAAACTGCCCGTCCTCAATCGATTCATATTCAAAGGCTCGCGTATTAACGGCAGCAGTGCGGTAATCCTCGTAGCTGATATCCTCATCTGGATTCTGCACTTTCCATTCCTCAAAAGATGCTTTAATCTGGTCGGCGTAGTAGTTATCCCCGCTTAGTATATCATCTATGGTGATTTCTGTTTTCTCAGTCGTGTATTCTTGATAGGAGCCGTAATAAGAGATTGGGATTGTTTCGGTTGCACCGATATGGTTCTTGGTCGTGTAGTTGGATATGGAAGAATCGCGTACTTTCTGAACAAATTCATCTATGTCTTCATAAAAGGGCTGATCGATCTTGTCCTCCACAATATCTCCGACACTTCCGCTGTAATCCTCTAATACCTTAAAATCCTCAAACAAACGTTGATACTTATTTTTATCGCTTGTATAAGAGAACGAGACAACACCGTCTGAATCATACTTTGCTACCTTCTCGCTTGCTTCGTCCAAGTTGTCAGTAATATCTTTCATTGTATCGATCATGCCCTTGCCCCAAGCACCAAGTCCGATCAGGTTTCGCAGGCTGTCCCTTGTTTTCTCCCATTGACTGCTTCGATATTTAACGTCCAAGCATTACACCTCCAATGCATCAATGATTTTTAAAGCGATGGCTTCGTCTGTTTCGATCATTGTGTTTAAGGTATCAATCACCAAGGAAGAAATACGTGCATAATGATCCTGCAGCTCCATGAACTTCTCATTCGCTTCAGGATAAGCCTCAATAGCTTCCATCGCTTTTCCTTCTTGATAGAATTTTGTATTTTTTATATCCTCGATTGCTGGCACAGCATTTGACTGTAAATCTTCCATGATTGCCATAAGCTGCTTATAAATATCTGTAATCTCTATCGGATCGACTGTGATTGCTCCGCTGGCCATTTATCATACCCCTACTTTCTGTTGATACGGGAAGTCCAAGGCATCGAACAAAACCTTCATGAACCAGTACTGGCTTGCTTGGTAATACTGTTTCTGTGTCGTATCAATCATGATCAACTTTTTGTCCTTCGACAGGACAAGCCATTGCTGGTAATGATTCGGATTAGTGTTTATTTGCGGTTTCACACGAGGATGAAATAGCTCTATATTGACGATATCATTAGTCACTTCAATTTCTTTAATTGCATCCTTATCCTCAAGCGACAGTTCTCGTTGTAGGAAATTCTTCTCCACTTCAGCTGGTTCACGGTTCAGTAGAGGTACTTTCTCTCCTAGCAGTTTCAGAACAAGCGGTTTGGCCATGACATACAATTTGTAAGTCTTATCAGCCGTTTCAACAAGGATAATGACTTCTTCCGCTTCTTTTTCTCTGAAAGCAAACATAAGGTTGTTGATCCGAACATATTTCTGGCTAAAGAAGTATGTATACAAGGTCTTAATGATGACAGCGCCAGATTTAGTCAGCGAACCTTTTTTATCAAAGACGCCCTTATTTATGAGCTTTGCATGCGCTTGGCTCCATGGTTCCTCTCCCTGTAGCTGAAAGATTTTCTTATCCGGCAAGCCAAATAATGCTTCTGCATCAAACGCCGCAGCAAGCAAATAAAGCTCCGTCACATCAAAGGTATCGATATCCGTCTGTGTCATAGGCTTTTCACTTCCTTCACCAAGTTGTCGTTTTGGAAGTCAGCCTGATAATCAGCGATATTATCCAGTGCCTTTTTTTGCAGTGAAGCTGCATCCTTAAGGTCAGCATGATACTGAAGCAGCAGCTCCAAGTAGGCAAGGAAGCTGTCACGTGACTTCCCTTCCCACTTCGAACCCTGCACAAGGGAAAGCAGAGCTTCACCCTGAGAATAGGTATTATCTAGCGATTCTTTCAGCTTTGATGCTGATGATTTGGCTGTGTCCAATTCAGCTTGATCAATAATCACATCCTTTGCCACGCCTTAGTCCTCCTTCGCCTCGTCCATTGCTTTTCGTTTATAATGAAGATACCGTTCGTACGCCCTGTCAGTAGCAGTAACTAGCTTAATGCGGTAGTCTTTTTCGTTATCCAAGTAATCTGTCAGCTTCTTATCAAGTCTTTCCTGTGCTGGAATGAAGTCATTACTAGGAATAGCATCTTCCGCCATACATGGTGTGCTTCCTTTATAGGATGAAAAATATGACTCCGCTTCACTGACCAGCTTGTCGTGTTCTGCCTTTGCATCCTCAAGCTTATGGTACAGCTTCAAGTACTCATCTCGTTTCTTTTCCGTATCTGTCTTAAACCATAAAATCGACATGTTTCCACTCCTTTCTTAGCATAAGGAAGTTGAAGTTAAATCTTATTCTGTGATTTTCACTTTCACATGCTGATGATCCATGGCTACATAGCATTCGTACGGTCCAGGATATTTTTCCTGGCGGATAAACGGCTGCTTGAAAATATCCTGATCGCCTAAGCGCATTCCGACCAGACCAAAGATGGCTTGGCTGCGAAGGTATTTTGGTACTTGCTCATAGCTCATGCCAAGATAGTTGTAGTCACTGCAGATGATAAAGTGAATGCCGGTTTTGCCGCCTCTTTCCATCATGAGGGTCGCTTCTTCGAGCGTTAGTCCAGCGCGTTCGGTGAAGTCCTGCAGGTCTGTAATTAGGACGATCCATTTAGATTCCACTGTTCCTTCTACATTTCGTTGTTTGATTTCATTGATAATTTCATTTTTGATTGCGGCTATTCCAATACTTTCGGATACATATGCCTGCATATCTTCCCCAATGTTTTCCAGATCCTTATCAGCTGTATCTATTAGAATTGTTTGATAAACATCTTTCAGTAAACTAACGTTCTTAGCGACAGATCTGATCATACGATCTAATCCATCTTTCCGGTCGCTGATGACTGTCATGTGATCATATTGCGCTGGATTATAGGCAACAGGCAAGACCTCTTCAAAATCAAGTCCAAGCGGTACTTTCTTCTCTTCCAATATCCGTTTGGTACGGCGCTGTTCCTTGAATTCTAAGAAGTCCACGACACCTTCTGGCATCATCGGGATAGCATCAGGATAATCGCCATCCCACACTTCGTTCATGTCTTTAGCTAAATCTTGAATCCGATCAAGGATTTCCAATGCTTCTTCTCCGTGTTCAGGCAGCATGGTCTGGAATAATGCTGGTTCCTCCATTTTCACAAGGCCTCTACCTGCGATTTCTTCAATTTCAATGTCAGTGCGCCCCACGATTGATCTTGCTTCGTTGGACTCGATCAGGTACAAAGCGATTTGTGTCTTGATATTTGAGAGTAGAGGCATGCGCATAGCACTTTGACGGCCGGCACTGATAATCAGATGTATACCGATGCTGGCACCTTCTCGGGCAATTTGTGTGATAACTTTCTCGAAATCATCACCAAAATCACTGTCTCTGACAGACTCATAGTTATCGATCACAATACAGATATTCGGCACGGTCTCTCCGCTTGCCTTTTCAAACAAGCCTATGTTCGCCACGCTGTATTGGCTCAGCTTTTGTTTGCGCAGCTTCATGACTCCAGTTAGCATCCGGATTAATTTGCCTACTTTCTCGACTTGATCGACGAGGAATGTATCCGCAACATGTGGCAGACTCTTCAGTGGCAGCAATCCATTCGTACCAAAGTCAAGCAAGTACACATGAAGATGTTCCGGATTATGCTGTCTAACCAAATCCATGACAACTGTCTGCAAGAATGTTGACTTCCCGTATCCAGGACTTGCAAATACAGCGATATGTCCATCTTTTGATAAGTTCAGTGTAAGAGGAATCTGCTGCTGCATTTCCGGCTGATCGAGTAAACCAATCACCAGCTCCAAAGGTTTTTTCGGTTCTTTCCATGCATCGCGGAATACCACTGGGTGAAGTTCCGGTCCGAATATTTTCTCTGGAAGAGGCGGTAGCCATGGGCGTGCTAACGGCTCTATCTGCTGCTGCTCCGTGTAATCAGCAATATGATCAATAACAGCATCGAGCTCTGATGGAATTTTTTCGATAGACTCTTTCTGCTCCAGTCCGCTTAAATCTTCTGTCAAGATATCGTATTGACCAAGGTCATTGATGCTATAAATGGTAAGATCCACATGGTCTTCATCGTTTTTATCTGGAATATAGTCTGCTCCGCTCCATGCACTTTGGAACAGTTCATAGATTTCATTGTTACCAACCTGCAAATAAGAGCGACCCGGCAGTGTAATTTCTGCTGCATCTGGTGTTTTGATTATTTCATTCGAATCGCTTGCATTTTGAACTTTCAATGCCAACTTAAACTTGGAGTTGGACCAAATTTGATCATCAACTACACCACTTGGTTTCTGTGTCGCAAGAATTAAGTGGATCCCTAAGGAACGTCCGATACGTGCTGTAGAAACAAGTTCTTTCATGAAATCAGGTTGTTCGGATTTCAATTCGGCGAACTCATCCGAAATAAGGAATAAATGCGGCATCGGTTCAGCTGCTTTTCCTTGTTTAAATAACTTCTGATACTGGTTAATATGATTCACATTATACTCTCCGAAGAGACGCTGTCTTTTCTGTAATTCTGCTTTTATAGAAGCCAAAGCACGCATTGATTGTGCACGATCAAGGTTGGTGATCGTTCCCATCAAATGCGGGAGTTTACGGAACAGATTCGCCATCCCGCCTCCTTTGTAATCAATCAGAAGGAAGGCGACTTCATACGGATGGAAGTTTACAGCAAGCGAAAGGATATAAGACTGGATGATTTCCGATTTACCAGATCCTGTCGTACCCGCTACCAATCCGTGCGGACCGTGTGCTTTCTCATGAAGGTTCAGCTGGACAATATCTTCTTTTCCTCGCAGCCCAAGCGGTACAGCGAGAGTCTTATAGGTCTCATTTGCACGCCAGCGTGCTTGAATCGCTAATTCTTCTACCTTTTCTACACCATACATCTCGAGGAAGGTAACTTGTTCTGGAATAGAATTTTTCAAGTTTTGAAGATGGTTTAACGGTGCCAATGCTCGTGAGACAGCTTCCTTATTGAAATCCTTTGGAAAATGATCTGGCTTGAAGGCTTTGTTTACTAGTTCTGCTTCTTCCAGAATGATTTTTCCGTCATTGCTATCACGAATATCGATTACTGTTTTTACATGCTCTGGTAATGCCCGCATCACATCTTGAACGAAGACGAGTGATACACCGTATTCACTTGGATCTTCATTGAAGAATTCCATAATCGTGTGATCCAGTATCAGCTTCTCATCGGTAATTAACACAACATAATGTGGTGAGAAATATAGCTTCTCATTTGAATTGCTTTTTTCATCAACTTGCAGCTTCCGCTCTTTTAGTACTTGATACAAACTGTGCAGGACCTGATCACGGGAACGATCATGGTAGATAAAGCCGCGAACATTGATGTCTCGCACACTTGCATGCGGCAGCCACCGCATCCAATCCCACTCTTTCTTTTCTTCTTCTGGAAAGATTGTAACGAATTGAAGATCATGATAGCTGTGGAATAAGGAAAGCTGCATCACTAACAGCTGAAGCTGTTCCAGTACAAGCTTTCTCTGCCCAATATAACCGACCGGTCCCTTCGTCAGTGATGTAATAACAGGAACATTATGCAATTCCTTGAACTGGTCGAGTAAATGTCTTGCTTCATCTACCAGATCATCTTGTTCCTGTGTGAATTCTTCCTCGTTGTAAGTAATTTCGAAGCTTGTATCCACTCTTCCTAGTCCTGTACGGAAATTCAAAAAGTCATGGTGGTAAGCCGTTTTCTCATATATGCGCGCTTCAGTAGCAGCGGCCATTTCAGATATTTTCTCTACATCAGGATAGTGGTAATGCAGTGCATGTCGCTGTTCTTCACTTGCATGATAAAGTTCCTTTGTTTTTCGTTTCAGATATCGCTTATATGTTTCTTCTCTATGTTTCATATCAGCCTTGTATTTGCGCACATTTTTCACATAAGACGTAATGGAAAAGATTACCGTAACTACAGTAGCAACTACCATTACAATTATGAAAATACCACGTGGCTGAATTAATGAAATGACGATTAAAGCTGCTATCATTACAAGGGGCGGTACGATATTCCTTGCCAATTGTTCACTCGGCTTACTTGGCTTACTAGCGGGTTTGGCAATAGTTCGTTTCTCCTCGGGCTCCCGGTAAATGATACGCGGGGAACGATGATAATCCGGATACTCCCCGCCATATGGTTTTTCTTGGCCAATCAATTCCATTAAGGAGGATTCGAGATCTCCATTCGTTTGAATTTCAATATTGTCGCGATATACTGTCAACAAGACACCATCTGCGAATAAGATATCTCCATCATTCACCTGCACATCATCTTGGATCAGTTGGTAGTTATGGTAGACTTTTCCGCTTCGTAAATCTAAGTGAAAACCAGACACACCTGTTTCACGCAGAAGTACAAAATCGGCTTGCCAATGCTGTTTATTAATATCATTGTAATCCGCTGCACCGAATGTAACAGATTGTTGGCCAGCTATATCAAATACGTTGCACTTCTTTGCATCAACCAAATAGAGCTGCAGTTCTCCTATTTGTTTAGCAGCTCGAATTTCTTCCTGCTGATATGATAGTTTCTGTCCGTCCCATTCCAGCTCTATTGCAGTTGCCAGTCCGGTTATAGTCACCTGATTCCTGCGTCTATCCCCGATAGTCACGGTTTGACCGGATTGTGCCGGCAAATGGCATTTATGAAGTTTATCTTTATATGCTACGAGCAGTGTTTTATGTGCCATCTATATTACGTCCTCTCTATGCACTCCATCCATCGCAGACAGACATCATTTCTCTTCTTTATTCTCATCATTATTTTCTTCTTGTGCGTTCTGCTGTTCCTCTGATGCAGCTTCCTGATCAGGGGCTGCCTCTGTCTCTGATTCCTCACCGAGAGGATCTAAATTATATTCTTCTAGCATTTTATCCAGTTGATTTTGGAAATCTTCAACTTCTCTATCTCGATCCGTTCCAGATAGATCCGGATTGTTCTTCACTTGTTCAATCTTCTTGATCAAGCCATAGATAATCAACTGTGGATCGTCGATATATTTAGCTTTATCTAAGGAGGTATCCAATTCACCACGGCCATTATAAATCCAATAAAGCAGATAATCCTGGTCACTTTTCAGTGTCACATTCTTTAAAATTGATTCTTTTTCTTCGTCAGATAAAGCTTCTACCTGAATATAGGAGTACGCCAATGTATATTTTGTCTGGCTAGGCAACTTCTCCGGATCTTCTTCTGCCAAAGTTGAAATGACGTCATTGTAATTATTCGCCAGGAACTCGCCGTGCGCTTCCAATTGCTTATCTTGGAAAGGGTCCTTAATCAGCGCTAAGTAAACAAGCGGTGCAGCCAGCAAAACACTAAGGATCATCATGATGATGGATAAACGTTTATATAATCTAAAACGTTTCGTCGGTAAGAAGCTCATTGTCTTATCTGTTTTTTTCTGTTCTTTTGCATAGCTGTCTTGCAGGAATTGTCTTAAAGCTTCAATCGTTTCAAGCTTTTGGATTTTCTTCTCATAATCTGATTCATTTGCATTCTCAAGGGAGCCATGATAAAGCTGATCGAATGAATATTTCTTAGAAAACATGGCGATGCTCAAGCATTTATATTGTTTTAGGAATGTCTCTGACTGCATATCGAATGGGGGTACGATATCACGGACGCCGCGGTGGATCACTTGCGGCATCAAATTCTCATCAAAGACGAGATTGTCAGGATGAAGGAAAAACGTGATCCGGCTGGAAAGGAAGCGTTCAAGTTTGCCAACATTACTCAGAATGCGCAGTTTATCATCCTGACGCAGCTTTTGGATGTCAGACCACTTTTTATGGTTGGGATTGATGTTGTAGATGAATGCTAAAGTATCTTCCTCTTCTTGTACCTCCATTGGCACAAACTGTTCGGAAGGTTGATCCATTAAATGCAGCTGCCGCATATCCTTAACCGTGGTTTGGGATTTGGGCATTGTTATACGGATTGCTTGTTTGTCCTGCTGCAAGGTATATGTAGCGTTATCCAATTCTATTTTTCTCTCATTCATGTTTTGCTGGCTCCTTCACAATTAGCACACACGGCTCTATAAATTACAAGACTACTAGTACATCGCCGTCTGTGACTGGATAGTCTCTTAGATAGTCATCATCCGCCAGGACAAGATGCTTGGTCACAATCTTAATCGTGGAATGGATGTGGGTTGTTTCAATATGCAATGTATCCATTACGTGATGAAGCAGCTGCTTCACCGTTAGTTGGGTAGGAATACGCAAGTCATAGACAGATCCTTCTCCGCTGACAGATTGCAAATCCATCGTGACGTTAATATGTTTCGTATTGGCCATCGTGTTTCTCCTAGTCTAATAATTTTCGCATCATCATATATAATCCGATGCATAACGCAAGCGCTATCCCGATTAGAAAGTAAAGTACTCCGTTTCCAGAGTCCGTCTCAGTCTGATCTGTTTCCTTTTGACCACTGGCCGCTTCCGAGGTATAGTCTGCGGTAAATAATTTATCCTGGACTTCCTCCAATGGTGCTTGCTGGTTGATATCAAGTGTAAAAACACTATCTTGCAATGCTTCAACATCTTCCTTCTTTACTTCAGCTTTTTGCTGAATATCATCGGTTGTTTCGTCATTGAACAGTCCTGGGAAAACTTTTTCCTTCTCTGTTTCCCGGATATCTGCCCCAACATCTTTTTCCTTTTGTATTCGGTCGATTTGCATCTGGAGACTTCCGCGTTCATTTTCCTCAGAATTAACTTCTGCTGATACCTCTATAGGTAGAAGTATCAGCAGAATAATTGTGAATATGAACGCCAAATCAACCAGCTTCCGTTTGGTTGTCATCGGCATTATCTACTCCTTTATCCGATTGGCTAATGACCAATAGGTTGGCAAGGACACCAATAGCTGCTGCAATGATTAGTGCAAAGATCGCAACAACGTAGTTAACCGAGCCTTCTACAATACGAAGCATAAATGTTTCCATGTACTGCAGAGGAGAAAACTTCTCAATTGTCGGGAATGCTGTGCTTGCTGTTCCGATCGCATCTGTAAAGAACAGATACAAACTGAATATCGCTAGCAAGATAAACATACCGATCATTTTCATTTGTCTTAACAAGTATGTCGCTATCAACAGCATTGCCGTAATAAGGAGAGCCATGACAGCAGTCAATTGAAGCTTATTCAAATCGTCAATTGGCAAATAGTAGCTAGATACAATTCCAATGACAATACCTTCCAGCAGACCGATACCGGCTGTAATGATTGTAATTGGTGCATGCTGTACCATTAGTGATGTATCAGACGCAAATTGGTCATCCTGTTTTCGTCTCATATGCAAAGTTGAGATGACATAAGCCGTGAAGAGAACGACAATGAAACTAATCAACACAAGATAATATGGCGTGAAGACTGTCTCGCTTTGAGCTGCAATCGTACCTTCATTGCTTGTTTGGACAGGATTGGAAAGGAAATCATATAGATTTTCGTTCTGCCTGTCACCGACTCGGCTATTTGCCAGCACTTCCGTGAAGTTCTCAGTGAAGTTCTGATCATCTGACAGCTTGTCTGTCAGATTGGAAGCAAGTGTTTCCGCATCGCTCACCAGCCCAGTACCGCTTTGTTCAATCTCTCTCGCTTGTGTATCAATGTTGTCAAATGTCTCATAAACTTGATCAGCTGTATTCGTATTGCTTTGTGCTTGCTCAGCTAATGATTGACTCGACATCAGAAGCGGCTGGAATTCACTGCCCAATGTTAGGACAGCCTCCTGTTCACCCTGTGCATTCGTCTGAATCTCTGTCTGTCCCTCAAGAAGTGCCAGCACTTGATCACGCCACGCAGTGACATCTTCCAATGTTTGATTCACATTGTCATTCAAGACAGCTGCTTGCTCTGTTGTTGCAGCAACTTGGCCAGTTAATGTATCAGCATCTGCAATAGCTTGCTGTACCCGCGACTGATAGTCACCGACTTGCTGTCGGAAAGCTTCTGCTGGTGTTTGAAGCTGTTCAGTGACGCTGCCAGTGATTTGGCCTGTCATGTAGTCTGCTAGAAGATCCTTGATGTCTTTTTTGTTGAATAAGTAAAATAGGGAGTTATTAGTAGCCAAATCATTTAAGCTTGCAGAACCAAAATTATCTGGTAGTCCATGCAATCCGAAACCATAATAGCTCTCGTATAGTGAGCCAAGTTCTTGATAAGCAGAAATTGAGTTTGTCACTGTACGAATTAATGTCTCCGTCGTATTATCCAAATCCTCTATGGGCGTACTGATTCGATGCTGGATGATGTTGTCTTTGATATACAACTTCTCTGGTTCATCTTTTTCTTCGTCATCTTCATCTGGTTTGTCAGTGCCTGGCTGTTCCTCGGAATCACCTGGTTCTTCATCTTCACCAGGTTCACTTGGCTGACCTGTTCCTCCATCCCCTGGGTTTTCATCCTGATCATTTTTCGGCGGGGTTACTGGGGTTTCCGTCTCATCTTCATTAGGCTCGTTTCCTTCACCAGGAGAAGATTGATCATTCTCTCCATTTTCGGATGGTAAGTCTTCTACGGGTGTATCTTCTTCGGTGACAGCATCTTCTTCAGCTGACTGATTCCCGTTATTTTTGACTTGAATTGTTGCAAGAAGATTTCCATTTGTAGCCTTATAAGCCAAATCATCTGGCTTATCTACGTCTCCCAGGTCCTTCTGCTCCAGAGTCCAGCTCCAATTAATCGGCTTGTAAACATCGAAGCTTCCCTCGTCTTTCCGCAGGGTAAGATTCACTTTAAATTTGCCCTCACGGTTAGCTGGTAATTTCACTTCCCCGTTCTTTATTGCATCAGTAAATCCTTGTTCCGCTTCACCTGGTAGCTGAATCCCCAGATGTTTAATAGTGAAACCTTCTGGAACTTGCAGTCGGAATAACTGGCCTTCTTTCTTATTTTCTGGAATGTTTACAGTATCTGTTAACTGAATACCTTCTCGAAGCTTCTCATTCAATCTGTCAAACTCATCTTTCAAGATTGTAGACGGGTTCCGATCAATACTCACACCCTTATTTTCCCGATATTTTTCTGTCATTCGAATGACATTAGTAATCTCATTTACTGTACTATCCGGCAAGCCCACACCTTGAAAATCATCTGTGTTCAAAGAAGGCAGCTTACCTATAGCGCTGTTGATTCTGTTTCGAGCAACTTGATTAGGATCTTCAAACAGCTTATTGATATTCAACATCTGATCTTCATCAAGTTCTTCTTCAATTGTACTCCTGATTCTCTCTCCAACCTTAGCCCTGAATTGCTCATTGCTTTCCGTAAGATAAGCGTCAATATCCTGCTGAAGGGCTGCAACTCTTTCAGAGGAATCCTGCAGCTGCTGCTGTAGAGATACAGAGCCACTATAGATATTCGTCGTATTCAAAGAAGTTGCAGGGCGAGCCATAACCGTATCAACAATACCTTGCTGACTTGCTGCGAATTGACGGTTAATTGCCTCATTTGTTGCAGCTAGCTGATCTAGTCGCTGGTCCACTTCCCCTGCAGTCAAACCTTGACTGAATTGGTTCATTTGATCGTGGAAGTTTACTAGATTTGTATTATTTGTTTCTTTTAAATTCATCACATCGTCCAGATTGCTGACGAAGCCTTCTCCAAGCTGAGTTTCATCAACAAGCTGTTCTTCATATGATGCCAACAGCTCACCGAAACTTGTAAAGCTATCCTTAGACACTTCTGTATTTTCTCTTACCATACCGAATTGATCAGTGTAGCCAGATAATGGCTGGAACACATTTGAGTTATAAGAATTCGTATATGCCGCTTGACGGTTGACCATCTGACCGATGTTATCCTGTGCATTCTGCAGATTCCCGATGATGCTGGCAAAATACACATCAATAACTCTTCTGTTAAAATCATTCAAAATATCACTTGCTGTTTTCTCCGCCTCTTCTTTCATACGCGGATTCTCAGATGCATTGATCTTATACTGAAGCACTACTTGTTCAGGTGCCTCTGCTGTTATATTGAGCGATTTCTCCGAAAAGTCGTTGGGAATTACGATCATCATATCGTATGTATTATTCTTCAAGCCGCTTTCCGCAACTCCCCGACTTACGACGAACCACTCGTGATTTTCATTCTCACTAACCGAGCTGACAAAGGCATCACCGAAGGCTAAATCAGTACCATTAAAAGTAGAGCCTTGGTCTTCATTGACAAGTGCAACCGACATATTTTGTGTTTTCGGCTGTTCCGCTGTCTTCGTCGTTTCCTGATGCAAGGTTAAGTAAGATAAACCAGATGCTAACAGTACGATAAGTACTAAAAATAAAATCCACCTTTTATCAAACTTTTTCAATGTATTATCAACTCCTGGTGTCTCCAGTTTATAGATTATGTGTTGTAAGGATTAAAAGAATATGCATGGCAAAAGCACATATTTTTTTACAGTAATTGGGCTACATAACGCATGCGTCATGCAGCCCAGCCTGTCGTTTCATGCGACGGTCAAACAGCAGCCAAGAGGGTGCTTATCTGAATCCGAAGTTTTGTGATAGTGCTTGGTCTTGATCTTGTACTGCTTGAGCTGTTTTCTCAAGCTGTAGTTGGATATCAAGCATAAGCTGAGAGAACTCCTGAACTTTTGGTTGCAGCTGTATGAATTGTTCATCAAAGCGATCGAAAGCTCTACCTTCCCACTCTGAACGAAGTTGTACTTGTAAAGCATTAAGATCGCTTAGAATTGAGTCGATCTGTTCAGAACTATTACGATATCTCTTTGCGTGGCTTTGTAACTGCTCCGGGGTCATGCGAATTTGTCCCGACATTTGCTCAGCTCCTCATTTAATTGATTTACAGAAGGTTGTAACGATTCCAATAAATGTATACCCAATACCTTCTAAAATAAATCCTAAAGAAAGGAAAAATTAAAGTCAACGGAGTATGAAACGATTTCCAGAAATTAAGCGGTAAGTCCCGAAAACTAATAGGCTTATATCCCGGTTTGTGAAAAGAAATGATTTAGTACCATTATAAAAGTCTTATAAACTGGTAATTTGAGGTATTGTGTAAAATTGGGGCGAATTATAGTAGATTAGAGCTTTTACAATTATTTAACACAAATATGCACCTATTGAACATCTTTAAATAGAAAAAAGAGCATGCGTCTCCACATGCTCCTCATTCTAAGCGATTAATTTCAATCCTACAGCTGAAGCCAATATCATCGCTATACATACAAGTCTCTTCCAATCCTTCGATTCCTGGAAGAAAAGCATCCCAACGATTGCTCCTCCGGCAGTTCCTATGCCAGTCCAAATAGCATAAGCAGTCCCCATTGGCAGGTACGACATGCTATAGGATAAGCAGCCAAAGCTTCCCGCGAATCCGAGAATGAATATGCTGATGTTCTTGAAGCTAGGCTTTTCATTGAGTTTATTGATCATTGTCACGCCTAGCACTTCAAACATACCTGCTATAACTAGCACAATCCAAGCCATTTAAGCACCCTCCTCCGTCTGTTTGTCTCCCGTTACGAGCTTAAGACCAATAACACCTAATAAAAGAACGGCAATCAATGCGACCTTCGCTAGTTTGAAAGGTTCACCGAAAAATAACATATCCACAATAACGGTACCCGTCGATCCGATACCGACGAATACCGCATATACGGTTCCGACAGGCATATGCTTGCTTGCCTGCAGCATTAAATAAAAGCTAAGCAAAATACATATGATCGTACCTGCCCATTCAAGTGTGTTATTCGCGTGCTTTAGCCCGATAACCCATAAAACTTCAATCAGACCGGCCAGCACGACGCTAAGCCACTGTTTTGTCATGATTATTTCCTCCAATCAAAAAAGCCTGGGAGATAGAAATCTCCCAGGCTTTTATCCTTCCGTGTCACAGCAATGCTGTGCGTTTTCTCTCGGACCAGACCAGTGTAGAACTGCGGAACCCTAGAAAACTATCTGCCATATTCATCTGGTCATTATAAAGGAGATGAAAGCATAGTGCAAGCAATTGTGAGACAAAGTATTTATACTAACTAAGTCAGGAGGAATTACGATGCAATCTTTTAAAACACTATTTCAACAGCGAATCAATATGGACAGCGAAGTGACCTTTGATACACTGCCTATGCTATTACAAAATTTCGCTCAGGCCATTCCATTTGAAAACCTGCGAATTATCGATAAAAATGAGAGCCTTTTATCAAAAGAAGGTCTACAGGAAAAAATTCTAATCCGCAGCGAAGGCGGCGTTTGTTATGAACTTAATACACTTCTTTATCATTTCTTAGAAGAATGTGGATTCGATGTTACCTTATTATCTGCCCGTATTTTCGATCAACAAGCAAATGACTGGAGTGCTACTGGTGATACCCATGTTACTATCCTTTTGAAGCAGAATGGGGACGAATATATTGTCGATGCCGGATTTGGAGCTAATATACCGCTTGCACCCCTGCCTTTGTCAGGAGAAGTTATGACAACTGCTAATGGTCAATTCCGCATTAAGCCTGCTGATAAAGGTTATATGCTGGAATTAAAATTAGCAGGCAGAGACAACGATTGGCGTACAGGATATAGTTTCACGGAAAATAACCGGATAACTAACGTGACCGAACTGGAACAAATGCAGCAGATTATCGAGACACATTCTTCTTCTCCTTTTAACAAGTCTCCGCTGCTTACAAGAAGGACTGCAGATGGAATTTACATTCTAACTCCTTCTTCTTTTACGAAATGGCACAACGATGTTCCTGTAAAGCAGACGATTGACGAGGACGAATATAAAATGTTGTTACAAACTAAATTTGAAATGCAGAGGCTGCATTAATTGCGGCCTCTTTTATATGGGAGTAAGGAAAGACTGCAGAGATTCTAATTATGGCCGCTCTCTTGTACTATCTGCTCTTCATGATGTAAATAAAAATGGCTTCCGAGGATTTCTCATCTCCGAAGCAGGACCAATTGAATTTTATGAACGAATACTCCCATTAAAACTATACACAAAAGAAAAGGGATGACCATCATGGTCATCCCTTTCAATTAATTTAATTTCTCGCCTTGATAAACATCCGCTGCTAGTGGCGCACTAAGCATTTCCTTAGCAGATGCAATGAATTTTTGGAAGTGGCTGCTTGTATTATGCGCTTGAACAGCCTCCATGTCCTTCCAATTTTCCACCATTACAAAGCTGTTAGCATCTTTTGGATCTTGGAATAGGTCGTAGCTGTTATTACCTGATTCAGCTCGGCTTCCGTCCATAACTGCTTCGATTTCTTGAAGAAAATCTTCTCTTTTCTCTGGTTTAACTGTCATTCTAGCGTGGATAATAATCATAGCTTCTCTCTCCTTATTTCCATTCTGTAATTTGTTCTACCGGCATCCGGTAGGATTTGTAGCCTGCATCTGCTGCTTTCCCGATAGAAAGCAGCATGACTGGAACATAACGATCTTTATCCAAATCGAATGCTTCTGCAAGTTGATCTTTCTCAAATCCGCCAATTGGATTTGTATCATAACCATATGCCTTCGCAGTTAGCATCATCTGCATGGATACTAAACCACCATCGATCAAGATTGTTTCTCGGTTCCCTTGTTCTGAAATTCCGGAAAGCAATTTGCGGATAGAAACAACTTGCTGATCTTTGACTTCCTGCGGCATTAGACCATTCTCTACCGCTTTTCCATAGATTTCTTCCAGGTAATCAAGATTATTCATATCAGCAAAAACAGCGATTACTGCAGAAGAAGTTTTCACTTGCTGCTGATTGAATCTAGCAAGCGGTGCAAGCTTAGCTTTAGCTTCCGGACTTTCAATAACAACAAATCGCCACGGCTGCAAATTGACGGAAGATGGCGCCTTTGTTGCTGCTGACAGCATTTCGCTCATTTCTTCCTTGCTGATTTTTACGTTTTCATCATACGTACGGATGGAACGGCGATCCTGAACGATTTGCAGGAACGCTTCTTTATTATATAGTGGTGTTTCGTTCATATGTCTTCTCCTCCTAGCTCAATCTTCGTGACGCGAGAGACATTTTCACTGACTTTGCTCAGCATTTGCAAGAATTGTTCTAACTCTGCTTCCGAAAAGCCAGCTAAAGTCTCTTTCACAAATTGGCTTTTCTCTTGATAGGATTGCTCGATATGACGCTTTGCTTCATCCTCCAGCTTCACCCAAGTAGCTCGCTGATCTTCTGCCTTCTTATAGCGTACAATCGTACCGGCAGCTTCAAGCTGTTTTAAATGCCTTGTAACAGCGGCAGCATCGATATTAACTTCTTTTTGCAATGCTGATTGAGTCACTTCCTCATGCTCCAGTAAATAATGGAGAATCTCCACACGAGAAGGACTGGCTCCTAAGCATGCCTCGAACTTAGAGCAGAGCTCTTTATTTACAGCCTGCAACTGTAGGAAAATCTGCAGTCGGACGGAACAAGCAGTCATCGGCATAACCTCTTTCTAATTAGTTGATACATCAATAGTTGATAGGTCAATAATATACTGAAGCAGTTATAATGTCAATCCTCTTGCTCCAATAAAAAAAGAGCGGGGCTTCCCCCACTCTTATTGCGTCGTTTCTTTCCAGCTGTCGTCCATCACCATTTTACCTGGCCATGTGTATGCTGTTAGTCCTCCATCAACAATTAAGTCCTGACCAGTAATATAGGAGCTATCATCTGATACAAGGAACAGAACAGCCTTTGCAATTTCGTCCGGAGCCCCAAGCCGGCCCATCGGTGCAAGCCATTTATTTGATTCACGGAATGCTTTCCCCTGTTCTTCTTCTTTCGATCCTGACAACTCATCAATTAGAGGTGTTTCAATTGTACCTGGAGAAACAGAGTTTGCCCGGATTCCTTGTCTGCCATAATCAATGGCTGTTGCTTTTGTGAAGTTTATGATGCCGCCTTTGGCTGCATTATAGCCAGATCTGTCGAGATCTGCGAAACTGCCGCTCATAGACGCATTGTTTACGATAGCGCCTTTCCCATTTTCCAGCATAAGCGGAATAAGGAATTTGCTCATAAGGAATGTTCCACGCAAATCTGTCTTTTGGATGCTGTCGAACAATTCAATTGGATATTCATGTACTTTGCCGCCTTCCTGATCGATACCGGCATTATTAAAGAGCACATCTACTTTCCCATATGAATTCTTCACCTGATCAGCAAATTGCTTCACACTATCTTCGTCAGAAACATCTATCTCATAGGCTTCAGCTTTTCCTCCAGCCGATTGAATCGCTTCTACCAAATCTGTCATCTCATCTTTCTTGATATCGGCTACTAGTACAGTAGCTCCTTCTTCTGCAAATAAAGATGCAGTTGCTCGCCCAATACCGGTAGCACCACCAGTCACGACTGTAATACGATTATCTAATTTCCCCAATGCTAACAACTCCTTCAAGTATGCTTCCCTAATGTTTTACCGGTCAAAGGTGATGTAAAACATACTTTTAGTGAGATTTCAGCAGGTATTGATAATTTTCAGTTTTTATATTTCTTGTTAGAAGCTAGGTCAAGCACAGTTAAAAATCACTTTTAAGTTCGTCAATATTAGTTAATGAATCCGAGCGTATTATCGGTAAAATACATGATTGCCAATCTGCTCCACATGCTCTTGTGTTTCCGCTATCCAGTTTGTGGTAGCTGTTTCCGGATTCATAAACCAAACGATATCTTGCATGTTGTCTTTTTGTACCAATGCATCAGCCACAGCTTGTACCGTTTCATCCGTCGGTTCACTTTTCCAGATGACACCTGAGCCTACTGGCTGAAACTGACCCTTCTGCATAATCACATCATGGATAGAATCAGGGAACTCATCACTTTCGATACGATTAAGTACAACAGTGGCCACTGCCACCTTGCCTGGATAGTCTTCTCCGCTCGTCTCCGCTTGAACCAATTTTTGGAGCAGTTCTATTTCCTCTGTTGTATATTGTTTTTGCTCGATTTTTGCTTCTGCCAAATCCATTGTTCGGTCATCTCTATCGGTTAAAACTATGGCGGCTGGCCCGTTTACCGAATGTGTATCTTTATCTGATAACATAGGCTGGGTTCTTTCATCCGCATAAACTCTTGCAGGGTAGACATTCTGTTTCAGATCCTTTAATGGCAGGTATAAAACCAGACATAGGTTACTGACAAAAAAGAAAGTCAATAAAAAAAGCGTAAGAAGTTTCTGCATAATCAAGTCCTTTTCTTCGTTATGTATGTGCATAATCAGTCCATAACGCTTATTACCCAGTCACCTTGTTTAACAAACATGAAGATGTCTTTAATAGAGTATGTTCCTGTCCGCAAAACTAGTCCTGCCAATGAGTTTCTAGCTTGGAAATCTTTTCTCTTGCGCCATGATACTTGCCCACCCTTCCCTAGACTGCTGTGCATACAGTAAAGGGACAGGAGGAATGATTATGAGCTACACGCACTATTCGCATCCATATGGACAAACAACTTATACGACAGACTATAGAACGAATCAAGAGGATCAGCGCTTCGGATTCGCTTTTATACCATTCATCGGCGGACTTGCCGGAGGTCTTCTTGGCAGCGCACTAATTAGCGGACCTGGATATGGTTATAAATATGGATATAACGCTCCTTACCCGGTGCCTTATCCTGTTCCTTATCCATATCCGACACCTTATCCTTACAACAACTATTACTATCCTACTCAACAGCGTTGAAAATAGAGGGACAGCTTGACTGTCCTTACATAATTACCGCCAGGAGTGCCACACTATCGGCAGGAGGTGGGATAGATGCAGAAACAGGATAAATCGAATCAGCGTGATGAATCAGCAGAAGCGATTGGTTTGGATCAGGATGAGCAAGTAATGAATGGTGATTACGGGCATCCAGAGACTGAATATGAAAACAACGCCCACAAGCAAAAGAAAACACAGCTTTAAAAGCTGTGTTTTCTTATATCAGATAAATTTGGAAGCTATATAAGTCACGACGAACCATACTGCCAGAGCAATGACAATCCCTAGCATGAACCCTTTAATAAATGTAGACCGACTGCGCACCTGCCTGCACCTCTTTTGCTTTTTAACAATAGTCTTTACTTAGCATCCGCTTTTTATAAGTGCGCAGTTCTTTCTTATTTCTTAGCGACAGTATCAGTCTTAGCGCCTTGCTTAGCCGTCTGCTGCTGTTTTTGGTAGTCTTCCCGGAACTTGTCCCTCGCAGCGGAAAAGATGCAGAGCATACCCAACCCTCCCATATTCTTGATACTTCTGTTTTGCCAAGTTGACTGCATGTTAAAACTTCTTTTTTACAAAAATTTCATCTAAAGAGTATTTTTTTATTTGCCGGCCCTGTTGCGGAGATCAGCTACTACGAATTCAACGTTTCGCTAGAATAGTTGCTAGCTTTATTCAGAAGCATAATATGCTTCTGCCGCTTTGGCTGCCTGTTTACGTAATACTGAAAATGGCATACTGCCTTTCTCCCTTTTAAGCTTCACGAGCAGCTGCTGCCACACTTCCTCTTCCCTGATGCTGTCCAGCAGTTCATGTCCTTCCCATGTCAGACCATAAATGAGCAGTTCCTCTTCTTCCTCTTCCTCATCTAAAACAATGTCCAACTTTATTAACTTTGCTTCTTTCATCAGCTGCAGGTGATAATTCATTTCTTCCTCGGAATACTCATCTTCCTCTGTTACTTCCAGTGCGAAACCTCCCTCAGTGAATTCTGCTTCAATATCCAATAAGAGACTCCTGATAAGAGACATATCCCGTTTCAATAGCATCACCTCTATCCATTATTTCTGTCTTTGAATCGATTTTCCTTCAAGAAAAAAAGACTCCCTATACATAGAAGTCTTTTTTCACTATTATCTTAGCTCTAAAAGTATTTCATCTGTCGTATATTGTGTCTCTCTTCCTCTAACATGCAATGATACCAACTCCCCTTCACGCCATGCTGAAGCAGCAATTGGAAGAGATGCTTGATAATCCTGACTATTTGTTCGAATCACATAATGTCTTTCTGTTCCTTGGAACTGGCTTATGATAACTTCTCCTTTTAACCCATCTGCATCTGCCGGTAACAGCTGCCATTCCTCTGGTCTGACAGGGAAGAGCTGCTTTTGTTTCAGCTGTACTGATACACCATTATCCTGCCAGCTTAACTGACTGCCTGCAGGAATAAAATGATTGCCATTCCATGTGCCTTCTACTAAATTTGCCTTTCCAACAAATGTAGCCACAAAAGGAGTTTTTGGATTCTGATAGATGGTTTCTGGAGTATCTGCTTGTTCAATCTGACCCTGCTGCATGACAAGCACTCGATCAGCCATTGCCAGCGCCTCTCCTTGATCATGTGTAACATAAATGATAGTGGCACCGAGCTTTTTATGGATCTGCTTGATTTCCTTTCGCATACTGATACGCAATTCTGCATCTAAAGCACTTAAAGGTTCATCCATGAGCAGAATATCCGGTTCCGGTGCTATTGCCCTCGCTAATGCTACACGTTGCTGCTGTCCACCTGATAATGCTGCAGGATATCTCTCTCGAAAAGCTTCCATCCCGACAAGCTGCAACACCTCCGTTATTCTTGCTGCTTGTTCTTCAGCCGTTCGTTTCTGTGAAAAACGATGATTTTTCAAAGCAAAGCGGATATGTTCCTCTACCGTCATATGAGGCCAAAGGGCAAAAGATTGAAAAACCATGCCTATATTACGATTTTCCGGCTTGCTGCTATGCTTAGAATTAGCTACTTCCGTATCGCCAAATCGTATTGTTCCAGCCGTGGGCTTCATGAAACCAGCAAGCATTCGCAGCAATGTTGTTTTGCCGCAGCCAGACGGACCAAGAATAGCGAGGAACTCGCCTTTTTGAATCGTCAAATCTACCTGACTTAGTGCTGCAGTTTTTCCGTAATGTTTTTCTAATCCCTGCAATGTAATCATGCTTTTCTCCCCCTTTGTTTGCCTTTGCGCTGCACAATGAGATATGCAAGTCCTCCGAGAAGAATTGCCAAGACAATCACTGATGAGAAAGCTGTCGAGTACGTGCTGTAACCAGCTTGTTCAAAACTGAAAATAATTACTCCGACTGTCTCGGCACCGCTGGACCAAAGCATACTGGAGACAGTCAGCTCTGTCAGCGAAGTTAGGAAAACAAGTAACGCACCACTTAGAACTCCCGGCAGAATAAGCGGCAGCAGAATTTGTTTCCATCTTGTAAAAAGATTAGCACCATTCGTCCGCGCAGCCTCCTCCATCCGAGCGTCCAGCTGCGAGAAAGCAGTATAACTGCCCCGGAATTGCAGAACAAAGAATCGTGTAATATAAGCAATCAAAAGAATAGCAGGTGTGCCATATACACCTGGATACCAGCCCGGCAATGGCTGCATCCACATCAAAATGATGCACAGCGCCAATACTGTTCCAGGAAGTGCGTAAGGCATCGTAATAATCGCTTCTAATACCTTCGGAAATCTACCTTGCTTGTAAGACCGGTAATAAGCAAATAAAGTGCCAAAAACAAGACATACAATCGAGGTGATGAGCCCTAATAAAAGACTATTACCTAACGATCGAATCACTTTTTCATCCTCAAATAAAATATAGCGATAATTTTCAAAGGATAAATTTTCCCATGTCAAATCGATACCATATGCCCGAACGAGACTGACTGTACCCATTGCCAAGAATGGCACAAGACTTGTACCTAACAGAAAAATCCAAAGAACTGTCTGCAGAATCCTCCTCTGACTTGATGGCAGCTGGATGCGTGGCTCATTATCTGGCACAGTTGTTTCTGTAACCTTGCTTCTTCTTAAAAGCCATACTTGTATCAGCGTAGCAGCAACAGCAACGATACCAAGCAACACAGAAAGAACAGCAGCCCGACTGAAGGCACTCGGCCCATATCCAATGACTTGCTCATAGATGTATGTACTCAGTACCCGAATGTTTGCCGGTATCCCAAGAAAAGCTGGCACACCGAAATTATCCAGATTAGATAAGAAAGCAAGCAGAGCCCCGCTGCATATACCCGGCAATGCCATCGGCAAAATCACTTTTCTCCAGCTTGTGATACGTGATGCTCCTGCCACCATCGCAGCCAGTTCTGCATCACGTGGAATTCTGCGGAACACTTGTACTGTCATCAAATAGACAAGCGGGTAATGTGAAATACCAAGCACAAATATGATACCCCCGACACTGTATAAATTAGGAATAAGCCAATCAGGCAATCCTTTAAGCGGACCGGAACTGCTGAAAAACTGCACCCAAGCGAGTGTCGTAATATACGACGGAATGATAAAAGGTAAATAGATGAACAACTGCATAGCAGACTTACCACGAACATCCGTATATGCCATGATGGCAGCCATCATTATGCCAAGAATCACGGACAAGACAGTACTGCCAAGGACAATATAAATTGTGTTCCAAAGTGTTCTCCACGTAACAGACTCCTTGAGCACCTCTGAATAAGCGCCGAAAGAGATAGTCTCTCCAGAGGTGAAACTCATTAGAAGCAGCCTGAGAATCGGCAATAGGAAAAAGAAGAAAAGAATTAGCGTTCCGACTAAAGCTGGAAGCTTGCGGAGGGCGATATGCCTGCCTTTTTCCAGCTGCCTTGATTTCATGGTTAGTTGCATGGGTTGCCCTCCTTTTGCTTATTTACCGAACATGTCCTCGAATTGCTGTTTGTCTTTATTACGAGATGTATACAGTGCCTCAGTATCGGCCTGTAACACTTTCATTTCATCGTATGTCTTCAAACCTTCTGGCGCATCGATTCCATCCCGTATCGGAGTATATCCCAGCTCCGCTGCTAGCTTTTGCCCTTCCTCAGATAAAACATAATCTACGAATGCTTCTGCTGCTGCACTATTATCGGTATCCTTCGTGATCCCGATCGGTTCAGTAATGACAGGTACACCCTCTTCTGGATAAACGAGCTCAACTGGAGATCCATCCGTCTTTGCCCTGGCAGCAAGATAGTCAACTATCACACCATACTGCTTGTCACCTGAAGCAACCGATTTGAGTACATCACCATTTCCTTTTACAACTGATGTTTCCTGATTCTTGAGCTTTTCATAGAATTCCCATCCAAAATCATCCTGTCTGGTCAATACACCAAGATTATATGCGGCAGCACCAGAGTACAGCGGACTAGGCATGACTGTTTGAGCCTTTGCATCAGCTTCAGTCAATGCACTCCAGCTAGTTGGTACATCACCTGCATCGGTATTGGCTACGATTCCTGTCGCCATGATTTTCGTACCTGTATAATAATGATCTGCATCTTCGAATTCATCCGGGACGGCATCCAATTCTCCTGACTCATAGGCCTGCAGCATATCCTGTTCTTTCAGATCCTCAAATGTCACACTGTCTGCCACGAGCAGGACGTCTGCTTGCACATCACCCGCCATTTTCTCCGCATTCAGCTTGGATATTACCTCTTCAGTACCAGAACGGTAGGTTTCCACTTCCACTTCCGGGTAGCGTTTTTCAAAGCCCTCTACCAATTTCTGAGCATCAGCATCCGGCTGGGATGTATAGAAGCTGAGCGTACCGGCAATTTTTCCGTCTGAAGCATTTGCACTGGTTTCAGCGTCCTCTTGTCCGCATGCTGTTAGTGCAAACAATGCAGTGCCCACGATACCTGCCATCCATTTTCTTTTCATCCCAATCTCTCCCTTTACTCTGATGTATTTGTCTCCATAGATTTGAACCAGCGTTCTACTTGTTCTTGTTTCCGCTTATAATTTGTTCGCAATTCAATCGGTGAAACGGTTATGTATCCTTCTTTCAATAAAAGATAATCGCTTGCCGGTTCAAAATCCGTTAGTTCCAACAGCTGATCCTTCAGCCAGTAATATACTTCCCCGTGCGGATCATGCAGGCCAACAAAGCGATATCGCGATACACTCATGTCCATTGGAATGACTTGTATCCCTTTGAACTCCCGTTT
Organism: Terribacillus saccharophilus; assembly: GCA_900110015.1. Taxonomy (GTDB): domain Bacteria; phylum Bacillota; class Bacilli; order Bacillales; family Amphibacillaceae; genus Terribacillus; species Terribacillus saccharophilus. The sequence continues at coordinate 1,107,690 of FOCD01000001.1, forward strand.
ATCGATATTTGGCAAATTGACATTAAGTAAGCCTACGGATTTCGATCTATGCTGAAGCAGTACTTCGGCAACCTGATAAAACAGCGTCTTGACCTTGGAATAGTTTACATGGCGAGGCGAACTGCTGTTTAAGCTGACTGAAGCTGACGGTATTTGATGGAGGGAAGCTTCTATCGCCGCTGACATGGTACCAGAATGATATATGTCACGTCCCAGATTAGGACCAAGATTGATCCCAGAAAAAAGGAAGTCCGGTTTTTCTGGCAGCAGTACTTCCACACCAAGCTTTACACAATCAGCTGGTGACCCGTTAAGGCTCCAAGCTCCAGCAACACCTGGAAAATGGTACATCTCCTTCACACGAACAGGCTGACGCAAAGTAATAGATTGACTAACAGCGCTATACTCCTGGTCTGGACAAACAACATATACTTCACCAAAATGCTGCAGTGTCTCGATCATTGCCTCTGCACCTGGAGAGAAAATTCCGTCGTCATTGGTAACCATTATTTTCATGTGACGCCCTCCTTTACTTGCCCATAGCCACCCAAATAGCTGTCAGCTGTGTTAGGCACAACTCTTTTCAAAGGGGCATTCCAGGGAAGCATTAACGAAAAATAAATATCTTTCACAGCATAACTCCTTTCATTTGTTCCTATATTGTTAACTGTACAAGCTGATTGTGAAGCTAGTGTTTAAGTTATTGTGAAGATATGTTTAATTGTTGTAAAAGAATGAAAATTGTTTTGATAGCTTTCTCTCTATTAAAACAACGTTTATCATTGACTTAGCCAAACCAAACGTAAATAATTTACATTTTATACACAATTTGATGTTAAGTTGTAAAAATTGAATAACGCAAATATATAAATAGCATCATCTTACTGCGTTTTTAAAGCAGTTACTTTTTACCTAATTTTCGTTAGAAGTCATCTAATAAAATGCAGATTATACTAAATTGCCACAAAATTTTAATGGTATATTCGATTTAATTCATATACATTCGCTATTTCCTATGAGACAATGGGTTTAGAAACATAAATATACTAGGTTAGGAAGTGGGTTCGATGCTCTACAGAATTGTCCGAGAAGCGAACGGAACGAAAACCTACCTAAAACATTCCAGTTCAACTTCAGAAATGCTGTTTCAAAGTGAAACGGAAGCAACAGATCTGATGCAGAAGCTTAATTCACAGACAAATAGCGATGTCCGGTGGTCGGTTCAAGCTAGTATAGAATAAAAGCCATATCCTAGTGGATATGGCTTTTTCTTTTACGTATTTACACTAAATCCTTCTGTTACTATCTTTTGAAAAAGAGGATTAATTATTTGTCTTTCGGTTCCTTTTAGATGATTCTCTATAAAGGATTGTTCTTTTGCGAGCAGCTGAAGGATTGCAGCAGCCGCTTTCTGATGACCTGCTGGAGTGACGTTTTCCAGGATTATATTAAACTCGTTGTATATAGAAGAAGGCAGTAGCTGCTCGGCTCGTTTTAGACCAAGTTGTGCTCGATCAGGAGCATAATGATGCAAAAGCATACTGGACAGCGGATCAGTAACTTGCTGAAGCATAGCTGCTGCCCATGCACTATTTTCTCTCAAAGCAGCTTTGCGATACTGGAATAAGAACCATGTCAGATCTATTATCTGGTTTCCGTATTCTTCATCTGTCATCGTAAGCTTTTGGGTTCCTTTGAATTGATCCAGCAATTGATCTGGATCATAAAGAACTTTAAAATGGTCACTTTGTTTGAATGTCTTTTCAGTAACGGTGAACAAATCCACATGAAGGAAGTCATCATAAACAATAATCAACTGTGGCGCGATAATAAATAGCTCCTCGCTGTATAAAACATCTTTGTATTTGGAAAGCAAGGGCAATCTCTTTGCCAGGAAGTTATTCAAGTTATGCTCTTCTACGAGACAATATAAATCTATATCGGAGTATGGATCCTGTTCTCCTCTCCCAAATGATCCTTTCACAAATATCGCATTAACTTCTTTTTCATTTGCTAAAATATCTACTAGACTATCAAGTGCTGCTTGATGCATCAAGCTCCCTCCTTTTTCCATTTATTCCTCTCATTTTACACTAAATAAAAAGAAACTCCAACACTTCTAACGAGTGTTGGAGTTTCTTTTAGTTCAAATATGGTATTGGGTTCACTGCATTTGATTTACTGCCGTTCCATGGACCTGTGTGCAATTCGAAATGAAGATGCTGTCCTTGGGACATGCCTGTATTCCCCATTGTACCGATCTGCTGTCCTTGGGACACACGCTGACCGTCACTTACTTGCATAGACGTCAAGTGAGCATATACCGTCGTGTATGTTTTCCCGTCAATAGAATGGCTCACAAAAATTACATTTCCGTAGCTGGAAGAATAGTAGGCTTGTGACACCGTTCCAGAAGCTGCTGCCCAAATCGGTACATTTGATCCGCGCTTAGCAATATCAATTCCGTAATGGAATGTACCCCATCTTGGACCAAAACCAGAAGTAATGCTGCCTGGTGCCGGAGTAATGAAATCACCACTGGAAGCAGGAGCTTTAGTTGGTTGCTGCTCCTGTTTAGGTGCTGGTTTTGCCTGCTGTTTCGGCGCAGATGAAGCAGAATTAGAAGCCGTTGATTTTGATTCAACTGTTTGCTTTTTCGTAGCTGTTTCTTGCTTCGGCTCTTGTTTTACTGCCGGCTTGCTAGCAGCAGATGCAGCAGCTTTTTCTTCTTCTTTTTCTGCTTTGGCAGCTGCTTCTTTCTCAGCCGCTGCTACTCTAGCAGCTTCTTCCTGTTTCTCTTGCTCAGCACGCTGACGCTCTTCTTCCTTACGTGCTTCTTCCTCTGCATTTTGCTTATCACGGTAAGCAACCTCTGCAGCAATAGCATCTTCTTGTGCAGCAAGCAATGCAGATTCCTCGCTAAGACTTACAAGCTCTTCAGAAGTCAGATCATATTCTTTCATAACATCTGCGATCAGCTTGTCCTTCTCTTCCTGCTGGTCCGTCAAGGTTTGCTTTGTCTCTTCTAAGACATCCGCCTGTTTCTCAACACGAACAAGCTTTGTTTGACGTTCTGATTTCTTAGATTCAACATCTGCCAGATCCTGCTGCTGGGCTTCCATCAATTCTTGATCAGCTCCCATGATAGTGCTTACGGCATCAACACGGTTAAGGAAGTCCGAAAAACTCTTCGATTCCATAATAACATCCAAGTATTTTACCTGACCGCCGCTTTTCTGCAAAGAATGGATCCGATCCTTAAGCAAACCGTGACGCTCTTCAATCCGGACCTCCAAGTCAGCAATCTCACTTTTCAATGTATCAATGTCTGTTTCCAAACTGGAAATCTCTGACTCTGTATCTGCTAGCTTTGTATTCGTTTCACCGATTTTGCCATCGATTTTCTCTAACTCAGCGCGGAGTTTCTCAGCAGCAGCTTGCAGGTCATCCTGCTTCTTTGTCTTTTTTGATTGCTGCTCTTCGTTCTCCGATTTCTTCCGTTCGACTTCATCTCTTTGTTCATCTAAATCTTCATAGGCATAAGCAACATTACTAGATACCGGCAAGACAAGTGCAGCAGTTCCGATCACTGCAGCCAAACCAATATGCAGCCATTTTTTTCTCAAATCTGTTCCCCCTGTGAATCTATTTATAGTTTTCATAGCCCTAGTTTGATTAATCTGTAATGAAATAGAAAATAAAGTAATCTCCGGAAACAGTATACTATACGAAAGTGTGACAAAACATTACAATAATGTTTCAAATTCACCGCTAATAGAAATGAATGGTACATCTTCCTGTAGAAAATGAAAAAAGCATGCACAATAACTGTGCATGCTTTCTATAAAACAAATAATACGATAAATGACACGATATAGATGAATGCTAATAATATCCCCAAAATCAAGAAAGGTACCCTCATCTGCTTACTTTTTACAGCTCCATAGAACAAGAGCCCGACAGTAAGCAAGGCCACCGCCAAGATCAGAATCAAACGCACGCTTGGTGGCATGATACAGCATCTCCTTACAAAAAATAATCTATTTTTTTATTATAACACGATAGAAAGGCACACTGCTTTGATTTATGTCCATTCTTTAACAATAGCCATCAATTCTGATAACTCTTCTATCCTGTAGCTATGCAAACCTACTTATACGAAAAGGTTTCATATCCACTGTCAATTCCTTCTCCATTGCCATCTCACTTAAGGTTTCCCCTACTGCACTGGCAAATTTAAATCCATGACCGGAAAAACCGAGAGCATACATAACTTCTGGGTGCTCTGGATGATAATCGATAATAAAATCTTCGTCAGGAGTCATACTGTACATGCACGTTTTCCCTTCTCGCAGCAGAAATGTTCCGCTACCCATGAACCGAGATAGGAAGCTTTGCAGCTCTTCAGCGTCTCCATCATGGAAAGGGGCACCCTTTTGATCTGGATGTATCGGCAAGCCGGTGTCATGGCGTCCAATTTTTAATCCTGTTCCGTTAATATCAGGAAACCCATAATAAGTACCTATATCTGTGTCAAAGCTAAAACAAGGGAATTTGTCTTCATGGAAAGTTGCATCGGCATGCAGCCAAGCGAATGTCTTCCGAGTTACTGTAATCGGTAGCTGCAGCCCGAGCTGCGACAATATTTCTGCACCCCATGCTCCTGCCGTGACAATCAGCTTCTTTCCTCTATGTATCCCATCTTTAGTCTTAACTTCAACATTACTCTTCTTTATTTCTACCTCTTCCACACGCTGACCACCTGCAAGTACGGCTCCATGTGATACTGCAAGGTCTGCGTATCCATTTAAAATCGGATCCGTTCGCAGATAACCTGCATCTTTTTCATAAGCTCCCATATAATCAGCTGGTATAGTCAAACCCGTCCAACGCTTTTTCATTTGATTTGATGTAAGTTCTTCTACGTGAAGATCATATCTTTCCCCGCTCTTAAGGACATTTTGTATAAATGGACTCGATTCAGGACCGCAGTTCAATACTCCTGTTTCAATAAAAATGTCCCTTCCGAGCTTTTGCTCTAAATCCTTCCATAATTCTCTAGCTCGGAGAGCGAACGGCACATAAGCTTCACCTTCGCCATAGGCATGACGAATGATCCTCGTTTCTCCATGGTGGCTGCCATGATCATGAGGAGGGTGATAGCTATCCAGCATTAACACTTTCCGACCTTCCTTTGCCAGATGATAACCTGCACTCATCCCCATTGATCCGGCTCCTAGAATAATAATGTCATATAGCATGCTTTCCACCTCATCTTTTCAATAAATTAAGCATATCGAAAGAGGAGTTGGCGGACAACCTATAGAATTATAATAGTTTCAGAAAAAAGACTGTATTTTACCTAGTATAAAGGATGCGATTATGTGCCATTATACTGGAAGTATTAGAAATTCACGGTAGTAGAGAAAACCTATGGAGAAGGAGTGCTTAGAAAATGGATTCCCAATTGGACAAAGCTATCCAATATATTGATAAAACCCTTGCGGAAGGTCTTTTTGATCCAATGTCACGACAGGAAATGCTGGAGACAAAACAAAGGCTGGAGCGAGCAGCAAATCAGGAGAAAAGTCCCTAAAATGGCTTTAAATCAGCTTTAAAGGACTTACTGACACTGGTTGAATTTACAGAAACTATCCATTATAGTTATTTCTGTCATTATTTCACCTTAGTCAGGAGCGATTTTTTATGGAACCACAACAAATAGACCGTCAAAGCAATGGTCAAATGCGAATCATGCAATGGGTATGGACTTTAGTACTGACAGGTATTCCGCTTGTCAATATCATCATGCTGATCATCTGGGCAGCTGATCGTGCCAATCCGAGAAGGAACTTTGCCATTGCCACATTTATCGTAATGGCCGCAGGTATCATCATTTACTTTATTATTTTCATGATTTTCATGATTCTTGGATTCACACTATTTGAATCAGATCCAACGTATTCCGACACTTACTATTATTGATAACTTGTCAGAATGTTAGCAATTCTACTGCTAGACTTCTAAAATCTGCGAAAATATCATATGATAGAGGTTGCAGACAATAATAGAGGAGTTTTTAGTCGTGACAGTACTTACGAAAACCGAAAGTCTGGATAAAGTTCTTGCTGAGATGAACATGCGTTCTAAGAAGAAGCGTGCTCGCAAGAAATTCATCAAGCAGGCAATTCAACAGCTGGCATCTGAAAACGAAACAGCTGTAGCGGAAACGCCGCTAGTCGAGAAAAAAGCAGCATATGCTTATGATAAGCTTCCTGTAGGATTCATGATTAAGATCGGAAAACAGCATTTCTCTGAGGAAGCTATCTTCCGTTTCTATTACAATCAGAACCATCCTCAGGAGTATAAAAACAAAGAATTGCTGACAGAACGTTTCCAGACATTAGTGGAAGCAGCATCTGGTTCAACCAAGACTAGTTTGATCGAAGCTCTTGATCAACAGACTTCCAAATAAAAATGACCGCTCAAGCTTTTGCTTGGGCGGTTATTTTTGTATCGTACTGTCAATTTGAATACTTTTCAAAGCCTGGCTCGCGAGTTGATCCGCTTCTTTATTCTTCTTTCTATCCACATGGTCATATTGCACCGTTAAACCGATTTCCTTTACCAGATCATCTACTTTGTCTGCCCAGTATTTCAGTTCTTTTTCATAAACTGGCCACTCATCCGACATCTGATTGACGACGGTACGGGAATCTGTGAATACCTCGATCTCCTGCTCTTTCACTCCTAGTTCCGATAAAACACCTATGGCAAAATGCAGTGCTGCATATTCTGCTTCATTATTTGAGATAAGCTGCTCCATCTCCTGATTACGGCGAAGACGGTATTCTTTTTGATTTTGTTCGTAATGAATAACACAGCCTAGTCCGCCTTTGCCTGTTCCTTTATCAAAGCCTCCATCCACATACACGCGGACATTATGCGGCTCTGTTACCAGTTCCTTCATGTAGTTGCGCAATTCTTTTATTGACCATTCTGTCTCATATTGATCCAAGATCTCTATTTGAGTTATTCTTCCGCTCTGCTGCATATCTTCCATCAGTAAGAGCATAGCACCTGGCGGTAAATAATCAGATAAGAATTCCGCTTCCGTCCCTTTAGGTGTGCGATATGTCATCTTCATACGTAGTTTCACTTTGTCACCCCTCTCTTCTATTCTACCCCATTTCTTTATATTTTTATTTTTTGAATAAAAACCTTTGCTTTGTTTTCTGAATTATTGTATAGTACCAAAGGGCGAACGAAATAAAAGGCACCACCAAAAATAATTCGTCTTTAGAGGGGTATAAACATGGAAAATGTATTTGATTACGAAGATATTCAATTAATTCCCGCAAAATGCGTAGTAGATAGCCGTTCAGAATGTGATACGACTGCTACACTTGGAAACCATACATTCCGTCTGCCAGTCGTACCGGCAAACATGCAGACAATCATTGACGAAAATATTGCCACTTATTTGGCTGAAAATAATTATTTCTATGTGATGCATCGCTTTGAACCAGAAACAAGAGAAGCATTCATCCAAAAAATGCAGGAACAAAATCTGATTGCCTCCATTAGTGTTGGCGTTAAAGAAGAAGAATATGGTTTCGTTGAAGGACTCGCAAGCAAAGCTTTGGTACCCGAATTTATTACGATTGATATCGCACACGGTCATTCCAATGCTGTTATCCGTATGATTCAACATATTAAAAAGCATTTGCCAGAGAGCTTCGTTATTGCTGGAAACGTCGGTACACCTGAAGCAGTTAGAGAGCTTGAGAACGCCGGTGCGGACGCAACAAAAGTAGGAATCGGGCCAGGTAAAGTTTGTATTACAAAGATCAAAACAGGTTTTGGAACTGGCGGCTGGCAGCTGGCAGCATTACGCTGGTGTGCAAAAGCAGCAAGCAAGCCAATCATCGCTGATGGCGGTATCCGGACACACGGCGACATTGCCAAATCAGTACGCTTTGGAGCATCAATGGTTATGATCGGCTCCTTGTTCGCCGGCCATGAGGAATCTCCTGGTGAGACAGTAGAAAAAGACGGCAAGCTTTTCAAAGAATATTTCGGTTCTGCATCTGAGTTCCAAAAAGGTGAAAAACGTAACGTTGAAGGTAAGAAAATGTTCGTTGAGCACAAAGGATCTCTTCAAGATACTTTGACAGAAATGGAACAAGATCTTCAGTCTTCCATCTCTTATGCTGGTGGTACGAAATTAGAAGCAATCCGTAACGTTGATTATGTTGTTGTAAAAAACAGCATCTTTAATGGCGATAAAGTATATTGATAAAAAGGCTGTCGAAGTAATTTCGACAGCCCTTTTTCATTTAATCAGAAAGTTTGGTCATCAGTTTGCTTTCTGTTCTTTCTTGATGTTAACAATTTTAACTATTCTAATAGCGGTAGATATGATCATCACAAGAGACATGATAATGAATAATACAAACAATAACCTGTCCCTACTAAGATCATCAAAGATAGTATAGGTTACAAGTAGGTATACTGCCCATGTGCTAATTATCTTTAAAATAAGATTAACAAAGTCAGATTCAAACATACTGCACCCCCATGTTCGAACATTCAGATATATAACTCATTATAACATATCCTCACTATATAAAAGACGCCGCGCAGCGTATCTGCCTTCTTCATGCTAAAACAAATCCCTCAAACTGATAATCATTCTCATTGACTTCCCCCCTTACTTTCTGGTAGCTTTAAAGGAGAACTAGTTTTAATGAGGAGGCAATCCTATGTTTGTTAATCAAGTTATTTTCGAAGGTGCAGTCGATGCCCAAGATAAAATTATAAATAAAGTGAAGCATACGATGGAGGAGCTGACTGATGTAGCTGGATTGCATTCAGCTGAATGCTGGAACAAAGATACGAAAAAAAGTGATACAGTTGCTTATGCCATCGTAACGAAGTGGGATCAAAAAGCTGATTTCGTAGCATGGATCTCCCGAGAATCACATGTTGCTGAGCACCGTGCAATGCGCAAAGAGAAAAAAGACAAAGATCAAGCGCCAGTTATGACGAAAACACTGTTGCAATACGAAGAAGCAAGCTTCGCGTAATACTAAACCCCCTCTGCCTAAGCAGAGGGGGTTTCTTTATGCTCTTTTGATGGTGAAGGTAAAGCTGTGATCTCCATCAGAAGTTAGTGTATGCTCCGGATGTACCGGCGCTCCCCAGCTATCATCTCCACCTACGCCCATCTGTTTTCCAGAAACAGTCAGCACCGTATAGTGTACTGGAGGCAATTCATAAGCATGATTTGCTTGCTCGATTTCCAATGCTGTGTGCGGAGAAGCATTGCATGTAATCGGCTTATCATCAGAATGGAGCTCTATACCGCTTCCTTTTACATCAGTGAGCTTCAGCCAGCGCACTCCAGTCCTTGTGCCCGATTCCTGTGGTCGGACATATGCAGTACCATTTGTTTCAACAGTATTCTCGAAGCGGCAGAGTCTCGCTCCGTTATTTCTGTCGGCATAGTTTTCTTCCGGACCTTGGGCAAACCATTCCAGATTGCTATATGCTGCAGAAGTACGGAAAGTGAGGGCAAATGTCGGCAGATCGGGTAAATCTTCTGCTCCTTGGTACACTGCTTTCACACGTATAGCACCATCTGGGAACACAGAATAGATTGTCTGTACCTGTAGCTTTTCTGCTATGGAAAATGTATAGGTAAATGTCACATCCACTTGCTCTGTCCCGATATCCATAGCTACATCCGTACACTTCCTCGCTACACTTGCTGCCAGCCAGACCCCGGCAGTATAGCTTTGCTGGTATCCATTATCATTATCTGTGCTTGCACGCCAGAATGTCGGATGAGGCGGTGTCTCAATCAGTTCCTCTCCGTCATAACAAAGCGACGTCAAACTGCCAGCAGCTTTAGAGAATTGAACGCTGAAATCATCACCATGTACGCCGATGTTCACATCACCTTCGACGACGCGGAGTTTACCGGTAGCTTTCGGGGTTTCTGCTTTACTTTCCCAAGCATATTGTCCAAATGCAATCTCGTATCCTGCATCTGCCCATAATGCTGCTTCACGCAGTCTCATGCCAGCATCGATTGTATATGTTCCTGGTTCAGCTAAAACGCTTGCTGGAATACCTATTTCGTATTCTGCTTGTTGACCAGCTGGAACACTCTGTTCCATGCTCTGTTCATAACAGCTTTCCCCTTCTCTTCGCACTGTCAATACCAACTCATAAGCACTTGTATCAGCAAAGAGATTTTCATTGCGCACCACTATCTTTTTATCATCTATATCCAGCTTAATATTCTGATAAAGATATTTCACTTCCTGCATTTTCGGAGAAAGTTTACGATCAGCAAAGACGATGCCATTTGTACAGAAAATATAATCCGACGGTCGGTCATGGAAGTCACCGCCGTAAGCCAAAAATTCCTGCCCGTATCGATTCTTTTTCAGTAATGCCTGATCCATATAATCCCAGATAAAACCGCCTTGGTACATCGGATAGGCATTTTCCAAATCGGTATATTTGTACATTCCGCCCAATGAGTTGTTCATTGCATGGGAATATTCACAGCTGATAAATGGTTTCTCCGGATCATTTTCAAGATACTCTATAATGTCATCAACTTTGGCATACATGCGGCTTTCCATGTCGCTTGCTTCATCATACTCTCGTGCGTGGAACACACCCTCGTAATGGACAAGCCTGCTCGGGTCCTTTTCTCTGAAGTAGTTCGCCACATTGACGATGACTTCCCCAGCATATGATTCGTTACCGCAGGACCAGATTAGAATTGAGGGGTGGTTTTTATCCCTTTCCAGCATGGATACAGCACGGTCCATTACGATATCTTGCCACTCAGACAAATTGCCCGGGACGTTCCAAGAAGGCTCCACCTGTCCAAGCTTCTGCCAGGAACCATGCGATTCCAGGTTCATCTCATCGATAACATACAAACCGTACTCATCACATAACTCATACCACCGAGTTTGGTTCGGGTAATGAGAAGTCCGAACAGCATTGATATTATGCTGTTTCATCGTTTTGATATCCCAAAGCATATCTTCTTTGGTAACGACCCTTCCTGATCGTGCATTGAATTCATGTCGATTGACACCTTTGAAAACAACGCGCTTACCGTTCAGGCACATCACTTTGTCGATCATTTCGAAACGGCGAAAGCCGACGGTCTGCGGAATGGCTTCGACAAGCTGTCCTTCCTCATTGAAAATCTGCAGGTAAAGAGAATATAGATTAGGATTCTCCGCACTCCATAGTTGCGGTGTTTCCACATTGAACGAAACGACAGCTGTCTTGTCTTGGAACAATCCATCTGCTTCCTGCACCAAACTGCCCTGTTTGTCATATAGACTTCCAGTTATCTTGGCACCCACTGGAATATTCTCTTGGAATAACATTGCTGCTTTCAAAGAACCTTTCGAATACGTATCATCTAACCTTGCTTGTACAGACAGATCAAAAACATGAAGCTCTGGTGTTGTATACAGATACACATCACGGAAAATACCAGAGAAGCGCCAGAAATCCTGGTCTTCCAGCCAGCTGCCTGTACTGCGCTGATATACTTCTACTGCCAATTTGTTCTCACCAGGCTGGAGGTATGCTGTCAGGTCGAACGCAGCTGGTGTAAAACTATCCTCGCTATAGCCGACAAATTGACCATTAAGCCAAACGTAGAAAGCAGACTCCACACCTTGGAACGAGACATACAATGGCATGTTTTCCATGTGCTTCGGCACGGTAAAATGTTTCACATAGCTGCCGACAGCATTATCCTCCATCGGCACTTGAGGCGGTCGGATATCATGAATACCATCCCATGGATACATCGTGTTCACATATTGAGGTGTCCCATACCCCTCCAGCTGCATATGGGCTGGAACAGAGATGGAATCCCAGCGGCTGCAGTCGTATGTTGAATCGTAGAATTCTGCAGGTCGAGCAGCAGGATTCTGCGCGTAATGGAACTTCCACTTACCATTCAAGCTCTGGCGCCAAGGCATATCCTTCTTTACCTTAGCCTGTTCCAGAGTTTCAAAGTACACATGATCGGAATGAGCCGGCACACGATTCACCGCGAACACACTCGTATCCGAAAGCCAATCCAAACTTGGAGTTACCTTTGTATTGATTGTCATAATCTCTTCCTCCCTCTTTATCTGTTACTTCACGGAACCCATCATTCCTGCTACGAAATGCTTCTGCATAAAGAAGAATATAATCGCTGTTGGCAATGTAGCAATAACAATCGCCATCATAATCATGCCGTAATCCGGCGAGTAGCTGGAACCAAGATTCGAAATGAGCAATGGTATCGTTTGGTTTTCAGGTGATTGCAAGACAACTAGCGGCCAGAGATAGTTATTCCAGCTGGCCATGAATGTGATAATGGCTGCAGCTGCATATGTTGTCTTCATCGTCGGTACATATATTCGGAAAAAGATGCCAAGCTCCTTCAAGCCATCAATCCGACCAGCTTCCAAAATTTCCTTTGGAAACATCTTGGTACTTTGACGGAAGAAGAAAATCAGAAATGCTGTGGTGATAGTTGGCAGGACAACCGCCGATAAAGTATCAATTCCGATAAACGGCAATATCGGTGTGAAGCTACCAAACATACGGAACAAAGGCACCATCAAGGCAGCAAATGGAATCATCATGGACAGCAGCAAGATATTGAATACGATATCTTTCGCTTTGCTGCGGTAAATTTCAAATCCATACCCAGCCAAAGATGCTATTAGCAAACTAAGGACTGTTGTAGCAACTGCAATAATGGCAGAATTCGTTAATGCGGGTACCAAATCAACTGTTTGGAGCAGGTTCTTAAGGTTCTCAATAAAATGTCCACCCGGCAGCAATTTCCCCCTTGTTACGTCAGAAGATGTGTTTGTCATGCTGACAACCATCCAGTAAAACGGGAAAATAGAAATGATCGCACAGATGCTAAGGAACAGATAACCGATTACTTTGTTGGATGATTTCATTTCTTATCGCCTCCCGCTTTGAATTGTATGATTGAGAAGATAACGATCAGGATTACGATGGCATAGGATACAGTAGCAGCGTAACCAAAGTCAGGCGTATATTTAAAGGACAAGTTATAGATATATTGGGAAATAGTCATCGTTGAATTCCCTGGTCCGCCGGCTGTTATGTTCATTACCTCATCAAACAATTGCAGTGTTCCGATAGTCGATGTGATGGATGTAAATAATATGATTGGCTTCAGCATCGGAATCGTTATTTTGAAGAACTGCTGAATAGCAGAAGCACCATCAATTTTTGCTGCTTCATAAATGGATTGATCCACGTTTTGAAGAGCAGATAGATAAAAGATCATATTGTAGCCAGTCCATCTCCATGTGATTGCCAGAATGATAGTGATTTTCGCCCAAAACGGATCTGTCAGCCACTGGACAGGCTCAGAGACAAGATTGATTTTCATTAGCGTCATATTCACGATGCCATCTGGTGCAAATAAATATTTGAACACAACTGAATAGGCAACAAGAGACGTTACACACGGTAAGAAAATGGCGGTACGGAAAAACCCTTTCCATTTCAGTGTCTTATTGTTTAGTACTACTGATAGGAACAAAGCCAGTAAAATCATTACTGGTACTTGGATGATTAAATAGATGACCGTATTCTTTACCGTTGTCAGAAACACAGGATCCTGGAATAGACGGATATAGTTTTCGAATCCGACGAACGACAGATTTACGCCGGTGCCAGATTGGAACGACATTATCAATGCCTGCACCATCGGGAAGAAATAGAATATTCCAATTAGCAGTGAGGCTACAGCTACGAATGACCAGCCAATCAATGTATTTTTTAGTCGGAGGGAACGTGCTGGGCGCGGTGCTGGTTTTTTAGCAAGTTTTTCCGGTCCTAGTTTTTCAGGGATGTTCATAAGTTTGGGCTCCTTTCGAAAGAAGCCCCGGGAGGCAGCATGTGTTCGCGGCATCCCAGGGCACTTGGATTACTTCGCTTGCTGTTCTGCCAGCGATTGTGCGTTTTCCATAACCGTATCTAAATCTTCGCCCTGCAAATATTTCTGAATTTCATTCGCAAGGATATCCTCGATCACATACGTATGAAGACCGTAATTGACCTGTGGAATTTCTTCTGTCCAAGCTGCGAAATCAGACATTATCTTCTGACCGCCAAAGAATTCATCTTCTGCTTGGTAAGCTTCGCCTTCTGCTGCAGGCTGATAGGTTCCTACACCGCCTACTTCTTCAACGAACTGCTGATGGAAATCAACATCGGCACCGAATGTCTGGCCTAAGAATTCAGCTGCTTTTTCTTTACCAGGGATGTTCAGTACATACCAGGAGCTACCGCCCAAGTTGGATGCATTCACTGAGTCCATGCCAGGAAGCTTAGGAAACGGCGCTACTGCCCATTTACCTGATTGAGATGCTTCCGCTTTAACAGAAGGTGTGATCCAGTTACCACTTGGCAGCATAGAAATATCACCATTATTGATTGTGGCAATGTATTGACTCCAGTCTGCATGCGGTTTAACCAAGTCTGCATCGATCATTTCTTTATATAGACGGAATGCTTCTTTCAGCGCATCATTATTAGCTATATTCGGAGTTACACCATCTTCCTCCAAATACCACGCACCACTTGTCTGAATCATCATACGCAATAGTCCAAGGTCTTTTGGATCCTGTGTGATCATTTGCTTACCTGTAGCATCCTTAACCGCTGTACCAATTTCAATCACTTTCTCCCAATCAGCATCCTGTAGATCATCGATGCTGTAGCCTGCTTCTTCTAAGTAGTCAGTTCGTACATACAGACCAGCTACACCAGAATCGAAAGGAACTCCATACTGTTTACCTTCAAAGCTAGTTGGTGGCTGTTTGTACTTTGCAAAGTCATCGATTGAGATTGCATCGTCAACCGCATAAAACATATCTGGATAGGACTGCAAGAAGCTTTGTGCACGATAGTCCTCAATCAAAACGACGTTCGGAAGACCTTTCGTTGTTCCGGAGCTGAGACTTGTGTTCAGCTTTTGGATGATATCATCCTGTGCGTACTCGATGATTTCAATATTCAGCTCACTGTTTTCTTCTTGGTAAGCTGTTTTCGCAAGCTCCGCTGCTTTTATATTGAAGTTTGGATCCCATGCCCAAACTTTGATATCGTTCGTATCTGCATCTGCTTCCGAGCTGGAACCAGAAGAACAAGCAGACAGAACGAGCAAACTAACAAATAAAAGTGCTAAAAACTTTTTCATCCTATTTACCCCCTCATTTTTGTAAGCGCTGTCTTTCTGTTTAAATATTAGCATGCGTCCGCTACCTTCTGTTAGGAAATTATTGAGTCATACTAGGATTTAATCTTTATATTGATAACGCTTACATTATCGTATTTAGGATTATTTTTTGTTATTTGTATTTTCTTTCTTAATTTACTCCTATACGCTCCCTTAAAGCCGACAGTCAATGAAGATGGTCAGCATTTTGAATTAAATCGCATCTCTTTCATCTTCTTTTACTGCAGGTAATCTTAAGCTGACTTTCGTCCCCTGACCTGTCTTACTCGTGATGGTCACACCATAATCTGTCCCATAAAGAAGCTGAATTCGTTCATGGACATTTTTAACTCCTATACCGGAAAACAGTTGTCGATTGCGGTTCGTATTGGGCAGATCTGTACAAGCTGCCATCCCATCGCCATCATCGGCTATTTCACATACAAGATCGTCTGCTTCTTTCCATACAAGCACCGAAATTGTGCCTTTAGCTGTTTTATTGAAAGCATGGAAAAATGAATTCTCGATAAAAGGCTGCAATATCAGTTTCGGAATAAGATAGACCAAACAATCCGGAGACACCATGAATTGTACCTGAATCCTATCTCCGTACCGTTTCTGATTGATTAGCACATAGTTTTTTAAATTCTGAAGTTCAAGCTCTACGGTAACCGACTCATCTACATTGCCAATTGTATTTTGCAAAAGCGTGATGAACGCATCAATTGTTTTCTCAGCTTCTTCTCTTTCTCCCATCATGACCAGGAACTTGATGGAAGCCATCGTATTATAGAGGAAATGCGGATTAATTTGCTGCTGCAATGCAGCCAGCTCAGCATGGCGCTGCTGTTTTTGCGCTTCGATGAGTTTTTCTACATACACTTGTAGTTCATCCATCATGCTATTAAAAGCAGTACCAATTTGGTTTGTTTCGTATGTACCTTCATATACGAGCCGCCGCTTAAGTCCCTTCTTTGGTACTGCTTCAATATCTTTAACAAGTTTCGATAAGGAGTTGGTCAGCCGCTTCGTAACAAGGAAAACAATAATTAGCGCAAGAACAACAACACCTGCAAGCAATAATGCAATCTGCTTTGTATCAATCAGATTGCCTACAGCGGTCTGTTTGTCCACCATATTTATAAGGTACATATCAAAATAAGGCAGATATTCTGCCAGCATAATCTGATTTGTATCCTGAAACTCGACCTCCCGGTATGTTTCTCCTTCAGTTTGCATATTCTCCGCCTGCTGACTAAGCTCTGGAAGCGATTGTCCAATTACATTCGTTAAACTGCTCGAGACCACTTTGCCGTTACGATCCAGCACATAAAAATCATTCCCCGGCTTTACGTAGTCTGTATAAAAGGAACGCAGCTGCCCCTCCCTAATTGGAAAGTAGACCGAACCATATGATTGATCTGTTTCCCGATCAAGGAGAGCCTTCGCCGCAATGACATAATTATCGGAGGCTTCTCGTGAATCTTGAAAATAAAGCAGCTTGTTCGGTTCCTTGGTGATTGTTTCCGTAATATCATGAGTACGAATATCTGTAGGGGCAGCTGGCCAATACGTAAAGTTCGTCCTGTATGAGATTGCCTCTTGATCTGCAATTGCAATCTCTACATTTTGATCACCAAGCTGTTCCCGAAGATGATCAATTTGGCTCATCACAAGGTAAAGACTTAATATACGCTCATTATCAGGCTCTTCCTCTGATAAATAGGCCTCTATTGTACTGCTCTGACCGATATCGGTAGCTGCCATTACGATGCTGTAATTCAACTCTTCGAAATCATATTGAATTTGATCGATTATTTGAGAATTTGTAATGCTGAACTTCTCAACAAAAAATTGCTCAGCCATCCGAATTGTCGTAAGAGTAACGGTAATAGCTACTAAAATTATAAGTGCAACTGTTATAAGGAACATCTTCATAAACAGGCCATTAGGCTGAAGCTGGTCTTTAATCTTCATCAGCTATTCCTCCTCAGCTCATTATCCGTTTTCGCCGGTATTGCGAAGGAGAATAGCTCGTTTGCTTTTTAAAAACACGACAAAAATAACTATGATCTGAGAAACCGACTTGCTCACTAATCTTTGAGATTGGTATATCACTCTGCCGTAACAAGGTAATAGCTGCCTCAATCCGCACGCGGTTAAGGTACTCGCTGAAGCCCTCCTTACTATGTGTGGAAAAATAATTGGATAAATAAGAAGGACTGAAATGGAAATGGTTCGCAATATCAGATAATGATAACGATTCATGATAATGCGCCTTGATATAGTCTGTCAGTTTCCTCATATGTCCCTGCTCTTCCTCTGTTTCCACAATCTTCGTTACTTCCTTTAAAAAAGAATCAACGGTCTGATTAGCTGTGTACACATCTGCTGCTTGGCCAACGTTTTGAAAATAGGTGTACTTCTTCTTCTCAAGCACTTCTGTTTGATAATCTTTATTGCCAAGCAGAACAATCAGATTGAACATAATATTATTGAGAAATGCTTTGTATTCGGCAACATCCTGTTGATAATTCTGCACATTCTGACCGGTATGGTCCTGTAAATATGAAAAAGCTTCCTGAAAATTGTCCCGCTTGCATTCTTCAATAAAGCGATCCAATTGAAAGTCCTGCAACTTACCAGGCAATGGTGGCAGGCTTTGGTCAGATAAATAAAAACTGTCCGGAAAGAAGAACCGATAACTCTCCAGTCTTTCCAGTTCCTTTTGCTTTCCTTTTAGTTCCGAAAGATTATTGAAAACTTCTGTACTGCAAATAAAACCTGATTTGGGTAATCCGGAAAATACATCTTCTCCTAGTATTCGGTCGCCATTCCACAAATAAATATGCAAATCCGAAGTTGAAAAAATTGATGTCAGGATTCCATCCTCATCAGTTAAGAAATCTTGAAGATGTATCATTTTTTTGTTTGGTTCGTAATTATGGCTTAGTACCTGAAAATACTTATGAGGAAAATTAGCTGCTGCTTCTTCTTCCAAGCTGAGATCTGTTCCTTCATATAGACCTCTTAATTTTTCCTTTAAAGTTTGCTGATGCTCTCCTTCACTGCTGAGGTGAAACCCTTCCAGTTGTCCTGCTGCCAGGCGCAGAGCCTTCAGCAGCACCTCTGCATTCAATTTTGGTTTGAGAATATAATCGATAACTCCGTTCTGAAAAGCACTTCGTACATAATCGAATTCACTGAAGCTGCTCAGTACGATCAGTCCGATATGCGGGAATTTTTCATTTACGATCCTCGTCAAGGCTTCTCCGTCCATAATTGGCATGACGACATCTGTGATAACAATATGTGGGTTCAGCTTTTCAATCAGTTCCAGTGCTTCTTTTCCGTTTGAAGCCTCCCCTACTATTGTGAAACCTTCCTTCTCCCAATCCAGATAGTGTTTGATTCCTTGTCGGATAAGAATTTCATCATCGACAATTAATGTCCTGCACAATCCCTTTGTTTCCAAAATGCATGACACCCCTTTATCAAGTCTCTGCTTGATTCTAATTGGAAAGCGCTTTCTTTTATAGTGTTCCGGATTCTAATATTTGTCAAGGTGAGATGGCTTGAACATACTTTTAATAACACGTTTTGTTAGTAATTTATGATAAGATGAATATAACCTATTTTTTCCAAAGGGAGAGACGACTGTGACACTGCGTGAACGACGGAGAAAACGAAAAAGGGAAGCTGATCCGAATCACAAATGGGATATTCTCGATATTCTTCTTTATGTACCAGAACTGCTGATTTTACCTTTTCGTTTACTACTGTGGATCGGCCGCGGCATTTTGCGTTTGTTTCAGATTGGACCTTAAAAAGGAGAGCATTCATGGGAAATACAATCACAATCTTGATTATTATTTTAGCAATCGGCAGTACGATTTACTTCGGTATCCGTTCATTACTACGACGTTTCGGGTCTAAGTAAAAGCTTTGCTCATGTGATATGCATAATAAAGAAGCACCAGCCAATTAGCTGGTGCTTCTATCGCTTAGGAAGAAACCCACTGTTTCAGTTCCGAACTTTTTTTCTGCGTGATACTTCTCCAATTATATGTGATGGTGAAACTGTGACTTTATGGCATGTACTATAAAATTTATTCATCAAAATGTGATTGCACCCGTTACGATTGCTACAAGGATAATAAATAAAGAAGTCAAAACAGCCCATTTGACTGCATATCGCTGAAATGCACCAAGATCAATTTTCAACATGCTGACAAGAAGTATCGTAGAGGCTACAAGCGGACTCATAAGATGCACCGGCTGCCCTAAGATGGATGCCCTGGCGATTTCAATTGGATCAACCCCATAAGCAGAAGCAGCCTCTGCGAATATCGGAACCATACCGAAATAATAGGCATCATTTGAAAGCACAAAGGTTAATGGAAGACTTGTGATAGCGACAACCACCGGGAAAAGTTCACCCATGGAAGGCGGAACGATTGCGACAATAGAACCTGCTATTGCATTGACCATTTCTGTTCCGGATAGTATTCCAGCAAATACGCCTGCTGCAAATACAAGTAATACAACCGTTATGGCATTGCTTGCGTGTTCAGCAATACGCTCTTTTTGTACCTGGATATTTGGGTAATTGATTGATAGAGCCAATACAAAACCTATGAGGAAAAGTACAGCAGGATGCATGATCCCCATAACTAGCAATACCAAAATAGCTATAACAAGGAACAAGTTAATCCAGCGCAGCTTTGGCCGCTTCAATAAATCCCCTTCTAATGCCGCCGCCATATATGGTTCAGATGCATAGGAATCAGTCTCGATTTCCGTTACACCTATGCGCTTGCGCTCTTTAAGACCTAGCATAAAGGCTGTAAAGATAACGAAAATGATACCTCCCAACATCGTTGGTAGAAGTGGAACAAAGAATTCAGAAGGATCCAATCCAAGTACCGCGATTGCTCTAGTTGCAGGACCTCCCCAAGGAGTCATACCACTGATAATACTCAAAGCAAGCATCGCAACTGTTGCCATAACTAATGGATTCATACCTATCCGTTTATACAAAGGCAGCATAGCAGAAACCGTAATCATATAAGTGGTCGTGCCATCTCCGTCCAATGCAATTAGCATTGCCAGCACAGCTGATCCAATCGCAATTTTGACTGGATCTCCCTTTACTAATACGAGTATTTTCTTAATCAAAGGATCGAATAGTCCAGCATCAATAAGTATTCCGAAAAACAAGATAGCAAATAACAGTAAGGCCGCTGAACTGGCGACGGTTTGCAGTCCATCTAAGATCATATCCCCAAGACTTCCTCCAAAACCTCCAATTAAAGCAAAGAAAATCGGTGTAATCGTCAAGGCTACAATGGGAGAAAGCTTTTTAGACATAATCAGTACAGTAAACACGATCATCATGGAAAACCCTAATATCGTTAGCATGTTAATTCCCCTCTCTTTGAATACGCTTTCATTTACTTGTGTGAAGAAGCATTTGACATAGCATATTACATAGCAGGAGATAAGTTAAATATAACTATTTTTGCAAAACTCATAAGTATTTTTTATATTGATACATGCTGTTCCTGTTTCAGAAAACCGATGAACGCCTTCACCACTTGAAGATCGAGTGATTTAGGGTCATACATTAACCATGTTTCACGAAGCAAAGGCTCTTTCTTTTCATTTGTCAGACCGATGCGGTATAGCTGATCGGATTCACGAAGGCAAATTTCAGGCACTATCGAATAACCTAAACCATGTTTAACCATCTCTTTACACGTTTCCTGCCGATCCACTTCCATTGCTGTAAGCGGTGCATGCTGTAAATGCTCATGTATCCATCCATCAATAATCGTTTTCAAGGAAGTATCGGTATTGTATTTAATGAAAGGAAGAAGTGGCAACTGCCCGATACTGATTTGCTGTTTAGAAATAACATACAGTTGTTCTCTAGTTAGAATTTCCTTTACTCCTTGCCAGCGATGGTTCCCACGCAGTATGCCTAAGTGTACATCCCCCTCATCCAGTAATTTCATTACTCTTGTACTCCAACCAGTTTGTACATTGTATTGGACATTCGGATAGAAAGAAGAGAATTTCGCCAGCAATCCCGGTAGCTTATATTGAGCAAAGTTACTGGAAACCGCTAATCGAAGCGTGCCTTGGACCTCTTCGCCTAGGTTCGCTAAAGCATCTTTCGTTTCTTTCAGTTTTCGCAGCATCTCCACGGCATACTCAGAAAGATACTCTCCCTCAGCTGTTAACGTGATTCCTCTGTTCCGTTTGGTAAAAAGCTTCACATGAAAATTGTCTTCAATCTTTTGAATTCGGTATGTCAATGAAGGCTGAGAAGTGAATAATCGTTCCGCGGCTTTTGTTACACTCTTTTCTTCTCCTAATAGCTTTAATAAGATCCAATCTTTCTCATCCATTGCTCACCCTCCTAGGTACTTTCTCACAGTTATAAAATAAATT
Organism: Terribacillus saccharophilus; assembly: GCA_900110015.1. Taxonomy (GTDB): domain Bacteria; phylum Bacillota; class Bacilli; order Bacillales; family Amphibacillaceae; genus Terribacillus; species Terribacillus saccharophilus. The sequence continues at coordinate 1,129,456 of FOCD01000001.1, forward strand.
TTAACTTCAAGAAAAATTATTGTATTTTATTTTATCGATTTTCCAGACTATGCTGTCAGTATAAACTACTTCATCTCTAAAAGGACGTGAGCTGATGGAAAAGATTCGTGTTGTTTACATGCGCGGCGGTACAAGTAAAGGCGTTTTTCTTCATGAAACAGACATGCCTGCTGAAAAGGAGAACTGGACGCCTTTTCTTCTCGATTTAATGGGCAGCCCAGACAAACGGCAAATTGATGGATTGGGAGGCGCCAATTCACTAACCAGCAAAGCTGCCATTATAAGAAAAGCAGAGCCGGATAAAGACTTTGATGTCTACTATACATTCGCACAGGTAAGTATTACAGATGAAACAGTTGATATGAACGGTAACTGTGGCAATATATCTTCTGCTGTTGGTCCCTTTGCAATCCAGGAAGGACTTGTCTCTGCCACCGAACCAACCACGACTGTAAGGATATGGAATACGAATACTCAAAAGTTGATCATTGCCGAAGTAGCCGTAAAAGATGGTGACGTCCAAATAACGGGTTCGACAGCCATACCTGGAGTACCTGGTTATGGATCAGAAATAGCTTTGACATTTTGCCATGCTGAAGGATCCGTAACAGGTGAATTATTGCCTACCGGAAACGTTATTGATGTACTTGAAACGAGCTTTGGCAGCATTGTCTGTTCTATCGTTGATGCAGCAAATCCTCTAGCATTTATAGAAGCTGCTGACCTCGGTTTAGAAGAAACTATTCTGCCCGATGCATTCACAGAAGCAGATCTGGAGCGATGCGAGGAAATACGTGCTGCTGCCGCTGAACTCTGCGGGTTTGCCACTAGAGATAAAGCTACTAAGATATCTCCGGCAGTCCCAAAACTAACATTGATAGGAAAAGCAAAAGCCTTCACTGATACAAACGAGAACATTTACTCCACTCAGGATATGGATATCCATGTACGTATGCTATCGATGCAAAGACCTCATGAAGCACTTGCCATTACTGGCGCAATTTGCACCACTGCAGCATGTGCCATTCCTGGAACATTGCCTCATACGCTTGCAAAAAAAACTACCGGAAGCTTACGCATTGCCCATCCATCCGGCATTACTGAGACTGCGTATGCCAGTTTATCAGAAATAAAGGTTATCCGTACGGCAAGGAGAATTCTTGAGGGAAGTGCATATGTAAAGCAGAACTATAACTTTAAAGAAGTTATTGCTGCAAAGAATTAAAAAAAGCTGTCCATCGTGACAGCTTTTCCTTTGCCCTGATCAAATCTAAAATCAAAATCCCTTGATACTCAGAATCATCTTGTTAAAATGAGCTTGTTCGCAGCGAGTGTAATATTCTCTTTTAAGTAGGAAGGTGCATCATCATGTACCATTATATCCTCCGTCGTCATCCACATCACTTCCCCCACTTCTTCCATGCTCTTTGCATAAGGTTCACCAGTTATATGCTGACAAAGAAAAACTATATCAATAACGTGGGTTCCTTTATCCGTAACAAAAGAAGAGCTATTCACATAAGTAAGATCTTCCACTTCAATTCCTACCTCTTCAAAGATTTCACGCTTCAGTGTCCTTTCCAAAATATCGGTAGACACACCTTCCAAGTCACATTTTCCACCTACCATGGAAAGACATCCTGCTGCATGCTCTTCTTTTTCACTTCTTTTAATCATCAGCCACTTACCATCACGGTAAATAGCACCTTCAACATTGACTACAAACATCGATAATCCCCCTTAAAAACTCTCTTTGTTTGGAAATAATACCATTTAGTAAGTTGAATATGAAAAAATCTTAGGTTGTCCCTAAAGCTGTCTAACAGATTTATGATTAAAAATTCTAGTGTTCTGCAACTCTTAAACTTCTTAAATGATACAATTATAGTATGTTGTTCCAAAATATAGAATGAGGAGGAATAGGAGTATGACGACCGCAGTGATTTTTGATATGGACGGTACACTTTTTCAAACTGATAAAATACTAGAATTAGCCCTGAATGAGACGTTCAATCACTTGCGTTCATTAAACCTATGGGATACTGATACTCCGATTGATACATACCGAAAAATAATGGGAGTCCCACTGCCTAGAGTATGGGAAATCCTGCTTCCTGAGCATTCTAACGAAATTAGACAGCAAATGGACGCTTTTTTCTTAGAAAAACTAGTGGCTAATATAACACGCGGAAATGGTGCTTTATATCCAAACGCGCAAGAAATATTAAACTACTTGCACGAGAATAACTATAAAATCTTTATTGCTAGCAATGGGCTCACATTGTATCTTCATGCCATTGTAACTTATTATAATTTGGACAAGTGGGTAACCGAAACATTCAGTATTCAACAAAACCGTACACTCAATAAAGGGGATTTAGTCAGAACCATAATAGACAAATACAAAATTAAGGCTGGTACTGTGGTTGGAGACCGCATCTCAGATATAAATGCCGCGAAAGATAATGCACTAGTTTCAATTGGATGTAATTTTGATTTTGCAAATGAAGCGGAACTAGCTCACGCTGATCATGTTATAAATGATTTGAGTGAACTTCAGTATATTCTAACTGAAATAGGCCTTAATCCAGACTAATTGGAAAACATAAAACAAACAATTCTGTAGTTAACTATATACAAGGAGATGCTTAATGGAAATATTTAAATATACAAAAGAATTCGGTAAGCATATAACTCAATTCGATTCCGATTTTACGATGACACGAATTGGCAGGTTGGAAAAGACTACACATGTCGGATGTATGTATCTAGAGAAGAATGGAAATATCGGAAATCATCAGGCTATTACACCTCAGCTTTTACTAATTATTAGTGGACAAGGTTATGTTAAAGGAAAAGAAAATGCGTTTACGGAAGTGAGTACAGGGCATGCAATATTTTGGGATAAAGGAGAATGGCATGAGACAAAAACCGTCAATGGCATGACCGCTCTAGTCATTGAAAGTGAAGATCTTTCTTCTTCCTTACTATCTCATTTATCATAGGAACCCCTCTGGGTTCCTATTCATGCATCCACGGAAATATGGGAAACTAATATCCAATCTATAAATATACTTTATTCCTCTACTCTAATTCATCAACTGCATTATTATTCTTTTTTGTACTCATTGCATATGACCTGCCCATTCTATAATTGCAGTTTCTAATAAATCAGTGCCAATACCAATCTGCTCAATATCTGTATATTCATTAGGATGATGGCTTAAACCATTTTTAGAAGGTACAAAAATTAATCCAGTTGGACATAGCATTGCCATATTCATCGCATCATGTCCTGCACCACTCGTCATATGCATATATGTATATCCTTTTAGCTCGCAACTTTCAGTTAAGGATTGAATAACTTCTTCATCAAGATTGATAGGATGCTCATTGCTCAATTCACTATACTCGATGCTAACACTACGCTTTTCCTCCACTTGTTTAATTGAAGTGAACAACTTCTCGATCACTTTATTTTTTGAATCAGTAGATGTTCCCCGTATGTCGATTTTTATATTCGCCAAATCTGGTATCACATTCATTGATCCAGGTTTAACTTCGCATGCCCCTACAGTTGCAACCGTTCCGTTACTAGCTTCCATTTTTGCAGCCTCCTCTAGCTGCAGAGCTATTTCCGCTGCACCCAAAAAGGCATCCTTTCGATAGTCCATTGGTGTTGTTCCTGAGTGAGATGCTTGCCCTTTTATTTTTAATTCAAATCTTGTAGGTGCAGCAATTCCTGTAACTATACCAATCTGTTTTAATTGCCTTTCTAACACTGGTCCCTGTTCAATATGCAGCTCAAAGAATACTTTAAACTCCTCATTCCTGCGGATACTTCTTTCTATTTCCCCAAAATTAAGGGAACATTCAGAAAATACATCGGATATAGATTTCCCTTCACTATCCGTAAGTTCAGCCACAGATTCCTTGTCTAATAAGCCTGCCATTGCCTTGCTGCCTATTGTAGAAACACCAAATCTTGAAGATTCTTCACATGCAAAAGCAATGATTTCAATTGGGTGTTTTGTTTCAATCTCTTTATCATTCAAGCTGCGAATGACCTCAAGAGCTGCGATAACCCCTAATGTACCATCATATCTCCCACCCTGGATCACTGTATCTAAATGAGAACCGCATGCTACTACAGGAAGATCAGGATTGCTCCCTTCCCTGCGTGCTATCACATTGCCAGTGGCATCCATTCGAACAGTCATTCCTTCTTGTCTGCAAAGATTGCTAAAATGTTCAGCTGCTTGTCGTTCTTCTTTTGAATAGGCTAAGCGAGTTACCCCCTCTTTTGATTGGCTAAATTGGTTTATTTCAAGTAGTGTTTTCTCTAAACGTTTTAAATCCATATTCTACCCCCAGCACTATACATTACAAGGCTATTTTTTTCATCTTAACGATCATTTGTCTTCTACCGATTTGATACGTTCTATTACCTCAAGTCCACTTCCATCGAAAGGAAACAGACCTTCATTTATTTTCTTCTGTAATAAATCCAAGGACTTTAAAGCATATTCTTTTATTTCAGCAGGATAACCATACTTTACACTGTGAATCTCAAATTCATCTTCGTCGACGATCATCCAGTCTGCGTTTCTTCTTTTCACTAAGTCCAGATCTAAATCCACAAAACTAATTTGATCCCCATGAAGCACAGAAGGCATCGCAATATTGCAGTAATACGAGAGTATTTTACCTTCCTCAATCTCCATGGCTACTGTATAACCCTCTTTTAAGAAGAAGTACTCCAAAGAAGTGACATCTATTGTAAAGGTTGTATTTTTCGTATGGTGTTTCATCTCTCTTCCACTTTCACAAAGCACCATCACATACTCTGGCGTTTTTCTCAATAAGCGACCTTTCCATTCATAGTGCGGTATGTCGGGATATTTCAATGATTTCATATGTATCATTTTATCCAAAGTTACTCTCTCCAAGTCTAATATTAATTTACCTATTACCTTCTGTAAGACAGGTTCTACTGTTCTATCTAGATCTTATAGATTCTTCTTTCATAACTTTATAGCATCTATTATAAGTGATGGAAAAACTATTTTTTCTCCTTGGTTTCTAGGGTCATACTTTTTGGATCGAAAAATAACCCCATCTTCTCCATCCCAGGCGTTTTGATGAAAGTTCCCCTCTTCATCAAAATACTCAAGCAGTTTAACTTTAAATCCGGCAGCTTTGAAAATCTCAGTAAACGACTTATAGTTATACACTATTTTATGACTGGCAGCCGGGTGCTCTTCTGGTCCAGGCCCTCCAACCTTTACAATATTTTGATAAGCATCATCTGGAAAATAACCATCGGGAACGGCACATCGAAAATAGCCAGAAGGTTGTAGATAACGCGAGCAAATCTTTGCTGCCTCTATGCCTTCTTCATATGTAAGATGTTCCCATACATGCTCCGCTAAAATGGCTTTTATAGAACCTTTTTGGAACCTGATTTGCCACGTTTTTTCGTCCAATAAATCCAATTCTTCCTCCTGTGTATGCAGCCAACCAGGGTTATTCATGTATGGACCAGCCCCAATAACAACTTTTATTGCGTTCATAGCAACTTCCCCTTTCAATAAAGGACGATTCAGTAATTATATTTTTTAGAATATTTGATAAAATTAGTCTATCATAGTTTTAAATGAATTAGTAAACAGTCGTGTACTATATCAAAAACATGCAGAAAGAGGTTGTTTTATGGAGTTCTTTATTCGAAAATGAACAGATGAAGATACAAAACTGCACCCGTACCCATGAACCACCATCTATATTTTTTCAATACATCACCCATCTCTCTGTGAAATGTGGCGCAACTAAGCGTCAGGCAATAATCGTGGAGAATTTTCATACTTTCCTTGATCGATATCTATCAAGGTGGAAAGCTGCTGATTTACACTTTATGGAGAATTTAATTGATGATTCCTTTCAAGGAATTGAAGTTAGAGATGGTAAAATCACCACACACGGAAAGGAAGCATCGGTGACAGGATGGAGCCACGCATTTAACTACTTTAAAAACAAAGATATGGAATGGATCTTATCTCCAATCTCTATCCTGCCACTCAATGAAAAAGAAATTTTGGCTATTGTTCGAGCTACAATGACTCTCGATGGAAAATTAATCAAAACATCAAATCTGTTCTTCCAAACGTTCTCATACAAAAACGGAGAGTGGAAACTGATTCGCACTTATGAAGAAACAGGCGTTTCCAATTCATAGTGTTTATTTGATAACTACTAAACCAAGTTCAAAGAAATCAGCGTAATCCTGCAGATGATAATCAGCTATAGGACTTAGTCCCTGATACATGCATGTTGGTATACCCAGTTCTTTAGCTGGCTGTAAGTCTAAGTCCCTGTCTCCAATTGCTAAATCTAAACTATGCTTTTTGTGCAAATAGCTGTACGCCGTAGAATCAGGTTTACGAGGAAAACCGTCATCAATTGTTACTATGTCAGCAAAGTACTTCTCCCATCCATAATGCTGTAGAATAGCCAACACGCCTTCTCTGTGCTTATGAGTCATAATGACATTTTTATTCGCAAACTTCAGTATCTCTTCTACATGATTAAATGGCATTAAATCCTTTGGCTGTAGCTTCTTAATAAGACTTTTTACTTCGGCTTCATTCTCTAGTGAGACGTTATAGTATTTAATTGCATGAGCATACGAGATTTTTAAATTCTTATAAATATCCTTCTTATCAAATTCATCCCCTAGAACAGATGAAAGCGCATTGGTATACGCAGGATATGTATTAAATAATGTCCCATCGAAATCCCATAATATATTCATGTTACCAACCTTTCAAAATGAATTTATGATGCCAACAATCATATACTACCATAATTTGGAATATATGATAGATTTAACTTATCTTATTTTCTTGTTTCAAAAATACTCTGCTATTCATATAATCACCATTCATCATTAGTTTCGAAAGTTGTATTTAAAAAGTGGCAACCTTTTTCCTTCAGACTGGACATGAAAACTTACTAGTTAACCACGCAAAAAAGACTAATCAAAATGATAGGAGATACAGATGACTAATATAAAAAATATCGGTCGCTTTTGTATGAACGATTCCAAGGGTTACATCTTAAATGATGCAAGACCTGAAAAGGTTGATTCTATTTATAATGATTTAATTAAAACAGTTGTAGAAACTTATAAATACCAGTTACAATCCGACTTACATAGCGTTTATATAAGAGGATCTATACCGCGTGGTCTAGGCATCCCCGGCGTATCAGATTTAGATACATTATGTATTACTAATAAAGAATTAAAAGAGATAGATCTGGATTGGTCCAAAAAAGCAGAACGAGAAATTAACGAAGATTTCGTTGACGTTAATGGAGTGGAAATGAGTTTCTTTCACCTTGATCATATATGTAACACCACACGATTTTCTATCATACCGTTTATGATCAAAACGCATAGTATTTGTGTCTACGGTGAGGATTTGAGAGATCAACTACCATCTTTCAAAGCAGATAAATCTCTAGCAAATGAGCATATCATCAATTTAAAAAATAATATTGAGCAAGCAAAAGAAGACCTAAGAGGAAATGAGGATAAAGAGGATATTTTAGACTGTTGTGTTTGGATCATGAAAATCATAATTAGGGCAGGGCTAGCATTGGTAATGGAAGAAGAAAAACAATATACCCGAGATTTGTATCCAGCATATGAAGCATTCTCAAGATATTATCCTGAGAAAAAAGAGAAAATGCTACAAGCTTTTGAATATGCGATAAATCCCATTGAGAATACGGATGAATTAATCACTTACCTAAATAATATGGGTGAATGGATGATAGAAGCGTCTGAAGAGTGGCTTCTACTTCACAATCCACATAAAGAACGTAATATGTTGATTTAAAGTATAGATTAACGCCAATTATAATAACTACTGTTGGTTGTATACTTGCATGGCTGTTCCTTACACATCTAAACCATCTTCAGAATTTAAAATGAGCCCCTATTATTCTAGGGGCTCATAAAGAAATCAGAATCCAGCTTCATACTGCTTCGGTACAATATTCTCTTTTCTCAACTTCTTTGCAGCTTCTAAAGTCCAGTATGGATTTCTTAGCATTCCTCTTCCAACTTGTACAAGATCTGCTTCTTCATTTCCGATAACGGCATTTGCTAGAATTGGATCATCGAGTCTGCCGACAGCCATGACTGGGACTTGCAGTGCTTCTTTGATTTGACGTGCTAATGGTACTTGGTAAGCCGCATGTGTACCTGGTCTTCCCCATGCAGCAATCTTTCCTTCACCACCGGAAGAAATGTCAAACACATCCGCACCCGCTTCTTTGTAAGCTTTCGAGAATTCGATACTTTCCTCTATGCCGTATCCGCCTTCTACATATTCTCTTGCTGAAATCCGCATAATCAATGGCATATCAGCTGGCATTTCTGCTTTTGCTGCTTCGATGACTTCACGACCGAATTTAGTCAGGTCTTGACCATATTCATCATCACGCTTATTTGTTAGTGGAGAATGGAATTGGTGGATAAGGTAACCGTGCGCACCATGGATTTCGATTGCATCAAATCCAGCTTGTACTGCACGTCTTACAGCTAAGCGGAATTTCTCGACCATACCTTTCACTTCTTCAGTTGTCAAAGCTCTAGGTGTTTTAGAATTTTCATCAAATGGAATAGCGGATGGTGCCACTGGCTCAGCAGCATCTTCTGCTTTGCGTCCCGCATGGGCGATCTGAATACCAATTTTAGCTCCATGGCTATGTACAGCCTCTACAATTTTTGCAAGAGCTGGAATTTGCTCATCAGACCATAAACCTAAATCGTAATCTGTAATTCTTCCGTCTGGCTCTACATCAGTCATTTCAACGATAATAAACCCTGTTCCGCCAACCGCTCTGCTGACATAATGAAGATAATGCCAGTCATTAGCAATTCCATCTTTCTTTTCTACTGAATACTGGCACATCGGCGGCATGACAACTCTGTTTTTCAGCTCCAGATTTTTTATTTTATAAGTACTGAACAAATTTTGCATGTTGAAAACTCCTCATCGAATAAATTATATGCATCACACATGCATTTAATTTATCGTTTTAGAATAACCCTGTCAAATGAAAGGCATACACAAAAAAGTACCCTTTCAGGTACTTTGATTGTCTACGTCTCATAATTTATTCAGTAATTGCTTTAGTATGCGTTCAGAGTCCACTTGAGCAAAGTTAGTACCTATTACTTCATGAAACGATTGAAGACCCAGCTGCAATTTATTTTCCCCTAGTTCTGTCATTTGTGTATACGTTCCTCTACGATCATCTGTACACACGTGCTTCTGCAATGCACCGCAGCGATCGGCTTCCATATTCGCAACCAATCTAGATAACGCGCTTTGACTTAACCCGATCAATTCTTGCAGTTGCTGCAAACGAAGCTTCTTTTCAGGTGCCTTGGAGAGATAATACAATACATAAAACTCTTTAATTGATAAGCTATATTCTTTTTGCAGAACGTTTTCCAGTTCCTTCTTTATTTTCAATTGTAAATTATCCAGAGCCAACCACTCATCCATAAACTCATGGTGTGTATTCATAAGATATTCCACCTATTCTAATCTCGAATGCTATACATGTTACTATACTGGAATTGATAGAGGAGCTCAAATTTATTTAATGGACAAACTCAATCACAAAACAGACCATGTAAATGCACATGGTCTGTTTTTTCAGAAGATTACTCCATTAATTTGTCTTTAATTTATTTCCTTGAGCAGATACGTTTTCATTTTGTTCACTTAGTTTTTCAGACAACTTATGTCCTTCAATATCTACATTAGGAATTATCTTATCCAGCCATTTAGGCAGGTACCAAGTAGCATGTCCCATCAACTTCATTATTGCCGGAATAAGTGCCAGGCGAACGATGAAGGCATCAAACAACACGCCGAATGTCAGAGCTAGTCCCATTGACTTGATCATCGTATCTCCCGCAAAGATAAATCCAGCAAATACAAAGATCATGATTAAACCTGCAGCTGTTACGACAGGACCACTATATTTTAGACCTGCTAAAATGGATCTGACCGGATCCTTAGTGATTGTATATTCTTCGTGCATGCGACTAACAAGGAATACCTGATAATCCATTGCTAAACCAAACAATATACCGATAACCAGAATTGGCAGGAATGCCAAGATTGGTCCTTCTTGCGGAATACCGAGCAAGCTATTCAGATACCCATCCTGCAAAATGAACACGGAAAAACCCAATGTCGCAGTCATAGTAAGTAAGAATCCAGATACTGCTGTAAGCGGTACTAATAAGGAACGGAATACGACCATTAGCAAAATAAACGCAAATCCAACAATGATAACACCAAAGATAGGTATTGCATCATTCAACTTTTCAGCAATATCAATGTTAATGGCCGTCAGACCAGTAACTCGGAATTCAATATTCTCTCCACCATCATTTAGCGAGAGCTTTCTGATATCATGGACAAGGTCGGCTGTGCCACTATCATTTGGACCTGTTTCCGGTATCACGTTAACGATTGCATACTTCCCACTTTCATTCGGCATGGCTGGTGTTACTTGGCTTACATTATCCAAATTGCCAATCTCTTCTGTTGCTTTTTGGAATTGCACTGTCTGATCACCGCTTGTTCCAGAAGCATCAACCAAAACAGCTAAAGGTCCGTTAAAACCTTCACCGAATCCATCCGCTAGTAAATCGTATGCTTGTCGTGCCGGATCATCTTCTACTTTCATGCCATCGTCAGGTAAGCCTAATCGCAGATCTGTAGCCGGGATGCTGATTATTACCAAAATCACGATGCTGATAATCGCAACAATTAAAGGCTGCTTTGTAACGAATCGTCCCCAAGCGTTCGAGTCAGTTTGTCCTTTTTGATTTTTGCTTGATTTACTTAGCAGACGATTCTTCTTATCGATTCTTTTGCCTACAAGGGCTAAAACAGCAGGACCAGCAGTAATGGAAACTAGTACTGCGAAAAGTACACTTAATGCAGCCGTAATCCCCATTGCTGCAAGGAATGGAATACCGATTACAGTCAAACCACACAAGGCAACAATAACTGTCAGCCCTGCAAATATTACTGCTCCACCAGCTGTACCATTTGCTCTTGCAATAGATTCGTTAATCTCAATACCATCTCTTACCTGCTGTCTATGTTTTGAGAAGATGAACAACGCATAATCTATTCCAACAGCTAAGCCGATCATGACGGAGAGCGACAAACTGAATGATGTAATGTCGAACATACTTGCACCAATCAGCGTTACGCCAATGCTGGCAACCAAACCAAGCAATGCGTTGAATATCGGTAATCCGGCTATGACAAACGATGCAAAGGTGATACTTAATACGATGAAGGCCATTACGATCCCAATCACTTCGGAGATTCCACCGATTTCTACTTCAGACGGTATGATGTCGCCTTTCATTGCAACTTGTAATCCTTCGTTCTCGGCAATTTCAATACTTTTTTCTGCATGTTCTACCGAGGATTCCGGAACATCGGCAGCAGCTTCTTTATATGTGATATCAGCATAAGCAACAGCTCCATCTGCACTAACGGTCTGTGCTTCAAATGGATTTGCTGCAGATGCTACTTCGTCATCTTCCATTATCTTATCAAGTACATCGCTGATTGCTTGCTGAGAAGATTCAGATGTTAATTTCTCGTTACCTTCTGCACCAAACACAATTCTTAACGACCCAGCATCCGACCCACTTGGGAATTCATCCTGCAATAACTCGTTTGCTTCCTCAGATGGTGTTCCCGGTATACTCATATCACCGGAAAAAGACGGTTTTAAAAGAAATGCAGAAATGAAGATGATTGCAATGAAGGCAACCCATCCAGCAAGAACAGTCTTTTTATGCAATGCACACCATTTTCCTAATCTATATAACAATGTTGACATAAAAATCTCCCTTCTAATTTTAGAACCTGAATAACTTACTCCATTCATATTAAAGGGATGGCAAATAAAAAAAACGTACGTTTGGGCAGTACGTTTTTAAAAAGCCTACAATTTATTGTAGTTGAGGTGAATCAAACCAGATTCAATCGCTACAGCAACTGCTTCCGTGCGGGAATCCACACCCAATTTATTAAAGATAGCAGTTAGCCTTGATTTTACTGTCCTTTCTGAAACACCTATATCAAAAGCAATGTCCTTGCTCGTCGTCCCTCTGGCAACTGCTTGAAGAATAATGATTTCCATTCGAGAAAGCTGGACCTTTTCTTTAATATGTTGCCTTTTTTCCTGATAATCTTGGATTCTCTTCATCATTTCCTCTCCTATGAGGGTCTCCCCATTCATAGCAGCATCCATAGAATGAAACAAAGATTGGAGGCTGGTATCTTTTAGAAGATAACCTTTTGCACCTAAAGCAAATCCTTCTGCCAGCAATTGATCTTCATTATAAGTTGTGAGAATGATAATAGGCAGCTTAGGATGCGTAACTGATAGCTTACGAATTGCTTCCATGCCGCTCATGACAGGCATGTACAAATCCATCAGTATTATATCGGGTACTAAATCATTTACAAGCTGGATTGCTTCTGCCCCATGTCCGGCTTCGCCTATGGTTTTATAATTTTCATTTGTTTCAATAAGCAATTTCAGACCTTCTCTTACGACTACATGATCATCTGCGATAAGTACTTTATACGTCATTTAATCCTCTCCATTCTCCGGAATACTGACCGTCACTGTTGTACCTTCCCCCAATGTGCTACTAATGCGGATCTCTCCGCCTAAAATCCTTACACGTTCTTTCATACCAATTAATCCATAATGACCTTGTTTATTTGAGATTTCTTCTGTATCAAAGCCAACACCATTATCCTCAACCTTTAAACGAATACGTGTATCCAAAGTGCTTTTAATGGAAACAAATACTTCACTTGCCCTGCTATGCCTTGCAATATTCAATAGACATTCACTGACGATTCTGGACAAGTGCTCGGTGATTTTCGGTGATAGTGACTGCATGACTTCATAATTCAAGCTGCAAGGTATAGCTGTTGCAGTCGTAAACTGTTGGGTATTCTCTCGCAAGATATACTCCAAGTCGATATTTTCTTCGTGTAATCGTAAGTCATCGATCACAATTCGCGAATCTGCCAATACGGAGCTTGCACCCTTCATAGCCAGTTGTGCAATTTGCTGCGCACGCTCCTGATTCCCATTAGTGAGATGAGCATTTATTGCTTCGAGCTGCATTTTAATACCGGCAATTCCTTGTGCCAACGTGTCATGCAAATCACGTGCCATCCGCTGTCGCTCACTATACAGCGTTAGATTTTCCACCTGGTGATGTGCCTCTTCCAGTTCCTGCAGAATTTGCTGCGTTCTTATTCTTGCATTTACCTGTTTGAAGAAGATTGCAGCATAGGCAACGATTATTAAGGTAGCAGGAATAACGATAACAAAGTAAGTAAACAAACCCTCACTCGGAATAATGATGACTGATGCAATAATCGAAAGACCTGATAATATGACAAAGAACGCAACTCTGTTTCTCCCAACCATCCCTACTAGCTGACCTAAGAGCAAAGGAAACAATGCAATAATCGTTACAGAGACGTTGTACATTAAAAAGGCGCTTCCATACACAATTAATCCTTGAACAACAAAATACATCCAAGCTCTTCTCGGCAGGAACCTGTTTGAAAACCAATAAAATGTACTAAAAATAATAATCAGCAAACTAAATGAAGTACAATGCAAAACAGAACTTCCCGATACAATTTGTATAATTAAAGAAGCAGTAAATGTAACAAAGATCCAAATTAACCCTGGTATTCTTGCTGCGACCATATTATTGTTTTCTTGTTTGATATTGTTTTGAGCGTACACATGATTGTCCATTTATTTTTCTCCTAAAGATATCCTTATGAATAGTATGCACCATTCCAGGATGTTCTGTCTTTCCCGTTTGGGCATTTCATTCTAGAGCCCTTATTATTTCGTTTACTTGAACTTTTTTAAAGCAGTATCATCAACCATTTCTTTCAAGATTACTTAATATGAAACACAAAAAAAGAGAAGGATCCATCCTCCTCTTTCCGACTATCACTTCATCCATTCCGGCTTATGAAATTCTGTAAACTCTTCTTCGATCACCTCAGCAAACTCATCCGACTCTACTGCTTCCTTAATATCCTGAACAAATTGTTCATCTTTGTTTTCTGTTGAGACAACTACTCGGTTCTGGATATCCTCCGGCAATTCGTCAAGTGCAAGTGCAGTCGCTAAGTCGATGCCAGCTGATATAGCGAAATTCCCGTTAATAGCAGCTAAGTCGACAGACTCCAATGTACGTGGCAGCTGGGCTGCTTCTACAGGTTCAAATTTTAAATTTTTCGGATTGCTTGTGACATCTTTCTCAGTGACGCGCAGTGGATCAGCGTTTTCATCGATTTCTATTAGACCGTTATCTCTTAGCACAGTAAGACCGCGCCCCAGATTAGTCGGATCATTAGCGAGTGCAACTGTGCTACCGTCTTTAATTTCATCCAGTGACTTGAATTCATTTGAATAAATACCGATAGGCGCTGTTGGAACTGTAATAACACTAGTCAGATCCATATTATTTTCTTCGGCAAAGGCATCCATATATACTTTGTGCTGAAATAGATTAGCATCTAGTGAACCGGTTTCCAACGATTTATTCGGCTGCACATAGTCGTTGAACTCTTTTACTTCCACTGTATAACCTTTATCCTCTAAATATGGTTTTACGCCTTTTTCAAGCATGTCGCTATATGGAATGGTTGCGCCTAAAACGATTTTTTTATCGGCTGAAGCACTGCTTTCTCCGGAACCGCAACCTGCTAAGACTGCCGTGAATATTGCTGCAAAGAATACTAGAAGAGCTTTTTTCATTATTCCATCCCCCTGATCATTCATCTTTTTGATACGACTCTTGCTACAAGATCGCCTAGGTATTGAACAACTTGTACGAGTACAATCAGCACGATAACCGTAGTGAACATAATTGTATTATCATAGCGATAATATCCATACCTTATTGCCAAATCGCCTATTCCGCCTCCGCCTATTGTACCGGCCATGGCAGAATATCCAATTAGACTGATTGCTGTAATGGTTAGTCCTGTTATTAAGCCAGGTTTGACTTCCGGAAGGATGATACTTTTGATAATCATCCACGGAGAGGCACCTACTGCAATAGCAGCTTCTATGACACCCTTATCTATGTCCCTGGCTGAGGACTCTACGATTCTTGCATAAAACGGTATAGCTGCAACAGATAAGGATACAGAGGCAGCTAACGGTCCAATGGTCGTGTTGAGTAGAAATTGAGTAAACGGCAGTAAAAAGACAAGCAGAATGACGAAAGGCACAGATCGAATGAGATTGATAATTAGCCCTGCTACTCTTTTTACTAGTACGTTTTCTAAAAATAATCCGCGATCTGTTACAAATAATAAAATCCCAAAAGGCAATCCGATCAAGATCGCTACAGCTAAAGCGATGGAGACCATTAAAAGCGTTTCAAGAAATGCTTGGTTCAATTCAGGCAAGATGGCGATTACGCGTTCCATCATCAAACACCTCCACCTTGCTTACTTTGTCTCTGAGATAAGCAATTGCTTTATTTACTTCCGCTTCATTTCCGTTCAATTCCATCACAAAAATCCCTAACGGCTTGCTTTGAATATACTCTACCTTGCCGTGTAGAATATTACCGCGAATAGGAAAGGCCTGCAGCATGTCTGATACAACTGCTTCTGCAGCGATACTGCCTTTGAATTGGAGCCTGACTAACTTTCCATTGATCTCTCCTAGTAATTCTTCCGGAAGGTCAAAATTAAGCACTGTTTGAATAAAAGATACTGTCAACGGATTAGCAGGATCGGAGAAGATATCATAAGTTGACCCTTGCTCGACCACTTTTCCATCCTGCATCACTGCACAGCGGCTGCATATCTCTTTTACAACCTCCATTTCGTGTGTAATGACAACGATGGTCAAACCTAGTTCTCTGTTTATTTTCTTAAGTAAAGATAAAATCGACTTTGTCGTACCAGGATCCAAGGCAGAAGTAGCTTCATCACATAAAAGAATTTTCGGCTGATTTGCAAGCGCCCGTGCAATACTGACCCGCTGTTTTTGACCGCCGCTAAGCTGTGCTGGATACTGATCTCTTCGATCCTCCAGTCCCACCAGGGCAAGCAGCTCCTCTACTCGCTGTTTTATTCGCTTTTTGTCTGCTCCTGCAGCTCTTAATGCAAATGCTACATTTTCAAATACTGTTTTAGAGGAGACAAGATGAAAGCCTTGAAAGATCATACCTATTGATTGTCTGGCTTTTCGCAGATTCTTAGGCGACAGCTCATGCAAATTAACTCCATCAACAAAGACCTTCCCCGACGATGGCTTTTCCAACAAGTTGATGCAGCGCAGCAATGTACTCTTGCCTGCTCCGCTGTAACCAACGATTCCAAATACTTCACCAGCTTCAACAGATAGTGTCACATCGTCAACGCCTATGATTTGCTTGCCCTTGCTGGTGTACTTCTTTGTAATGTTCTCCAGTTTTATCACCTTTCATCTCCCTCTCCTGTCGGTATTTTCAGCGGTCTATAATCACTTGCAGGATGACCAGATGGAAGTCTGCTTGATTCATAGTCAAACAGTTTCTCTCTCAAAGTACCTGTTTTATAAGACTGTTTATAAAGTCCGCGTTCTTGAAGAATCGGGATAACTAAATCAATAAAGGACTCCAGATCTCCTGGTGTAACAAGATGGTTCAAATTAAAACCGTCTACTCCCGATTCTTCAAATTGAAGCTGTATGGCATCTGCTACCTCTTCTGGATTCCCGACGATCAAACTTTTGTCAGGCGTATCAAATCGTTTCAATGCTTCGCCTACTGTCAGCTGCTTTGATGCATCCTTTGTCAACGAGGCCGCTTTATAGTGGCCACCTTCTGTTGTTTTGCCATATGTAAATGGCTCGTCAGGATTTAACTCTTCATATTCGGATATGTCATAGCCACTTGCGCCAAATTGAGCCTTGGCTGCATCTGAACTCCAATGACTCGTGTATTCCTGATATTTTTGTTGTGCCTCTTCTGTAGTTTTTGCTACAATGACGCTCAAGAAGGAGAAGATCTTAACATGATCTGGATTCCGTCCATGCCTGGCGGCTCTCTCTCTTATATCCTCTGCATAATAACGGATACGTTCAGGTGTAGGTCCTCCAACAAATACACATTCGGCATGTTTGGAAGCAAATTCCCGTCCCCGTTCGGATGTACCGGCTTGATAAATGACAGGAGTCCGCTGCGGCGAAGGCTCACTCAGATGCGGCCCCTCAACCTGGAAGTAGTGACCTTCATGATTGATTTCATGTACTTTTTCAGGATTTACCAGAACTTGATTCTGAAGATCTTCAACAATTGCATCCTCCTCCCAGCTACTTTCCCATAACTTATAAGAAACCTGCAGGAATTCATCTGCAATCTCATACCGTTCATCGTGTTTGATCATGTCGGTCAAGCCAAAGTTACGAGCAGCATTCGGTAAATAGGAAGTCACAACATTCCAAGCAACTCTTCCATTTGTCAGATGATCCAATGTGGAAAAACGTCTCGCATTCCCAAATGGCGGTTCATATGTAGTGCTTACCGTAACCGCAAATCCAAGATTCTCCGTAACACTGGCCATTGCTGAAACCAACAAAGCAGGGTCGTTCAAAGGAACCTGAAGACCGTCCCGAATAGAAGGAGCTTTACTATTACGATAAACATCATATACACCTAGCACATCGGCAAAAAAAATTGCATCAAACTTACCGCGCTCCAATAGCTTTGCCAGCTCAACCCAATAATTCAAATCCTTATACTGCCGATGACGCTTACTCTCCGGGTGCTTCCATAATCCATGCGAGTTATGCATTGCACTATTCATATCAAATGCATTCAAAATGATTTGCTTTCCCATTTTTATCCCTCCATTTTTAAAAATAAAAGACCCCTTCTCGGATAAGAAGAGGTCTTACTTAGTCGACGCAGGCGTACAACGTCCACTCTCTCTTCTCATCTTTCAAGCTAGTAAGCTTGCTGGAATTGGCACAGTACTGCAGCAGTCTGTTGCCGAGGCTTCAAAGGGCCAGTCCCTCCACCTCTCTGGATAAGAAATGCTTATTGAATTAAAGCTCAATATACAGGACAGTACATTGCCTGTCAATCGAGTTTTCTAAATTAAATATATAATTGACAATATTCCGTATATGACTTATATTTATGCCGACAACCGAATAAACAAACTTATCTAGAGTCAGGGTAGGAACTGGTCCAACGACCCTGCAGCAACCGCTTGTTTGAAGTAAGGTGCTAAGTCCAGCAGACTGACACGTCTGAGAGATGAGAGAGAATGCTTATATAAACCTCACCTCTTTCTCAGGAAAGAGGTTTTTTAATTTAGTGGATAAGGAGAATGATAATGCGAGATACCGCCGAAAAAACGAAAATATTTGATCAAGTGATACAGCAAGCAAGAAACCTTTCTGAAGAATTCAAGCAACGTGCAGCTCATATTGATGCAAGTGGTGAATTTCCTTACGATAACTTCCAAGCTTTAAAAGAGAACGACTTTTTGTCGCTGACTGTGCCAACGGAATACGGAGGCAAAGGATTAAACCTTGTAGAGTACTTACAAGTTCAAGAGATACTTGCTCAAGGTGATGCTCCTACAGCTCTGTCATTTGGCTGGCAGCTAGGTGTTGTGCTGGAAAATGCGGAAAGCAGAAAATGGGATGAACAGAGTTTTCAAGATCTTAACAACAAAATCGTACATGACAAAGTTCTTCTTAATTTAGTTCAAACAGAAAACGCTACAGGCAGTCCTTCAAGGGGAGCAGCTCCGAGGACGACTGCAAAACTGGAAGGTTCAAAATGGCGGATCAATGGTCGTAAATCCTTCGCTTCCATGGCTGTTGCTTTGGACTATAGCATTGCCACCGCCACTATACTCCCATCTGGAAACAAAGGCTTCTTTTTGATAGATCACTCTCTAGAAGGAGTCTCAGTGGAGGAAACATGGAATAGCACCGCAATGAGAGGAACAAGAAGCGATGATTTGATTTTGGAGGACGTGCTTGTTGATCAGGATGCTCTGCTTGTGGAAGAGAACAAAGGCACTTCCACTCCAAGAGGCTGGTACTTACAGATCGCGGCTGTGTACCTTGGTATAGCTGTTGCTGCTAGGGACTATACCATTCAATTTGCTTCCGAATTCCAGCCGGTTTCCTTGCCTGGCCCAATTAAAGATGTCCCAGAGGTTAGAAGAAAAATTGGTGAAATAGAACTCGCACTCTTCAATGCCAGAGAAGTACTTTACTCTACAGCTAGAAAGTGGGTAGAGCATCCTGAAAAGAGATTTGAAATGAGTCCGGATTTAGCTGCCGCTAAGCATATTGTCACCAATAAGGCTAATGAAGTTGTGGATCTCTGTATGCGTATTGTTGGAGCCAGAAGTTTGTCTGCAGACAACCCGCTGCAGCGACACTTCCGTGATGTTCGAGCTGGATTACATAACCCTCCAACTGATGATGCAGTAGTTTATTCGCTGGCAGATGCAGCGCTTCGTCAGTAAAAAAACTCCTGGATCCATAGTGGATCCAGGAGTTTCTATATTCACCAAGCATATGCATATGGTGCCGAACCGCCTGGACCTGGGAAAATCTCATCCAGCCGTTTTAAAACAGAATCATCTAGATTGATTTCAAGTACACGTAACGTACTTTCAAATTGTTCAACCGTACGCGGCCCGATAATTGGCGCTGTAACAGCAGGATTAGCAAGCTGCCATGCCAGGGCAATATTATCCTGTGTTTCTCCTAATTCCTCACTCAGTTGTCCGAACTGTTCCAATTGGGCTCGCTGCGCATTGATTTTATCACCAATCTTATCACTTCGACTTCCCGGCATTTTTTTGAGAGCATTCCGTCCGAGCAAACCTCCATCCAGAGGACTCCAAGTAATCATTCCTATTCCAAGTTGTTTCGCTGCTGGTAGTACTTCTAATTCGGCAAAACGACAGTTCAGATTGTATTTATGCTGCTCCGATACCAGCCCTAAAAAGTGACGGTTCTTTGCAGCATTTTGAGCGTTGGCAAGCTGCCATGCTGCAAAGTTACTGGAGCCTACATAACCTATCTTTCCTTGGTTGATTCCTAATTCAAAAGCTCCCCAAAGCTCTTCCCACGTTACAGCTGGATCAACATGATGCATTTGATACAATTCGATATGTTCCGTTTGTAAACGCTTTAAAGATTCCTCAAGATGGCGCCGAATTTTATAAGCTGATAATCCAGATTCATCATTTGGTCCATCAGCAGCATCACGCATGCTTCCGTACACTTTCGTACCTAGTACTACTTTCTCTCTTCGACCTCCGCCTTGTTTGAACCATCTACCAATAATAGATTCTGTAAAGCCAGGATTTTCACCACCGTATACATTCGCTGTATCAAAGAAATTAATGCCGGCATCAAGTGCTGCATCCATAATGCGAAAAGCATCCTTTTCCTCTGTCGTTGTACCAAAATTCATCGTACCTAAACAAAGTCTGCTTACCTTCAAACCAGATTTACCAAGGTATTGATAGTCCATGTGAAGATCTCCAATCTAAAATTTAATTTATATTACGTGAATCTCATTTTTATTTTTTTCCTTTTTCTACTGGATTCTCCTCATACGAAACCCAATCGCTATAGCTTCCAGCATATAATTTCACATTATCAAACCCAGCCATTTTCAAAGCAATGTAGTTAGGGGCTGCTGTTACGCCTGATCCGCAATATACGATGATTGGATCTTTAGAATCCAGCTCAGCAAATCTTTTCTTTTGTTTCTTGCTATCTTTAAATGAACCTTGTTCCAATCCTTCCGCCCAAAACTTGTTGATGGCACCCGGGATATGGCCCGGTATTCTATCTATTGGTTCCACTTCTCCTATGTAGCGTCGATCCTCTCTTGAATCTATTAATATTGGAGACTTATCCTCTTGTTCGACAACTTCTTTTACTTCCTCATAAGAAGCCAGCATTTCTCTTCTAATATTCAATGTAAATTCAGCTGTTTCATATTCAGGTATATCTTCTGTCGTCATGTAGCCTGCCTCAACCCAACCTTTGAAGCCTTCGTTCAGTACAACTACTTTTTCATGACCTAAAAATCGAAGCAGCCACCAAAATCGGGAAGCATACGATCCTTCTCCACCGTCATAGGCAATTACCGTTTTTGTATTATCGATTCCCGCTTTCTCGATTTCAGATTTAAATTGAACTATATCTGGCAGCGGGTGCCTTCCGCCATGCTTTGAAATAGGAGCTGATAGCTGTTTTTCCAAATCAAAATAAACAGCACCAGGAATATGATTTTCCTCATATAGCCCTGCTCCTTTATCCGGATTGCCTAATTCAAACCGACAATCTACAATCACAACTCCTTCACTATTTAAATGTTCATTGAGCCATTCCTTATTTATAACAAAATCCACCTTACATAACCCCTAACAATTTTAGAATAAAACCATGTAATCTCTTTTTAGAAGTTTACTCACTCATCTTATATATACTAGATGAAGATAGCTTTATCCTCTAAAAGAAACTGAACCCTTTTAATCCTTAGAAATGAATAAATCCACTTAGGGTCTGTTAGGTCTTTTGTTGTTGCAGTTCCTCTAGACAAAAAGTTACAATAAGACATCAAGTATATTAAATAAACTAACAACCCATTTGAAACTAATGGAGGTATATAAGTGTGATAGCAAAAAAAGATCTCCCAGTCTGCCCTGTTGCCACGACAGTCGGTTTGATAGGAAGCAAGTGGAAACTACTTATCTTGCAGCAATTATTAAAAGGAAGAAAAAGATTCAATGAACTCCGCAAAAGCTTAGACGGTATCAGTCAAAAGGTTTTGACTCAGAACCTTCGATCAATGGAGGAAGACGGTATTTTAGTTCGGTATGCATATGCAGAAGTACCGCCAAGAGTGGAGTATGAACTCAGTGAATTAGGAAATTCATTACGCCCGATCATCTCCGCGATGGATTCTTGGGGAGTAGAATATCTAAATACGCTTAAAGATATGCAAGAGGCAAAATAAGCGTTATGATTCGCCTTTTAATCAACAAAAACCGGCAACTGCCTTTTGCAGCTGCCGGTTTATTACTATAAATAACTTGTTATGATTGTGTTTTGCATCAAATTCTTCTTCTGATTGAAACAAGTATATGAGCCCCTCAACAAATCCAACAATACCTGGAATTACTGTCCAAGAAAATAATATGTACAAAATCCCCAAGCCTATATTACCTAAATAAAATTTATGAATCCCTAAGTTCCCCAATAAAATCCCAAGTACTCCAGCAACAATCTTGTTCTTCATGGCTACTCCTTTAGAAATAAGATTATAAGTACTTAAACAGTATAACTTAAAAGTAAAATTATCTTAAGATTCTAGGAAATTATACGTAATATTTAAATTAAGTTAGAAATTCATCTCTAATAACTTCGATTTAGCAATATCCCAAAGCCCTTCCTTATAGTCCTTATCCCAATCGCTTACACACAATTCAGGCAGGTGCTCTGATGGAAAATAACGCCTAACATTTTCGTTAGCTTTACTCAGAAACAACTCATTCACTTCTGACTGATGGAAGATAATTTGCGACGGGTTTAACAATGCGCTGATGGTTTGAATTAATTTTGAGATTAGTGATACAGACCTCTCATCTTTTATATCAAAGCCACTCTCTGGGAGGAATCGTTCTTTATCATTTAACGGAATAAATGAGAGTTCTCCACTGAACATCGTGTGCCCTTTTACTAGTTTTCCATTAATCAGAATACCCGCTCCTGGTCCATTTGCTCCCATATATATGTAGACAAGGGACGCTTCACTGGTTAGACCCTTTCTGTTCTGGTAACCGATAACAGCAGCATTCATGTCGTTCTCAATTGCTACTTCAACTGGGAGATTTAAAATATCTTTCATATTTTGGTTTGCATAGAGAGGATATTCAGGTATGTAGCTTATTACGTCTCCGTTTACAGCTCCGGGTATGCCCATTGCAATTGTTCGGATGGAAGAATCATTTGCTAGTATCTTTCTCAAAAATGCAGATAAAGTATTTGGCTCCTGTTTTAAGAAGCTCTCCGCAGTATCTTCATGTATCTTTTTGTTGAAGGCATCCGTGATGACATACTTTGTTTCCTCTTTTTCCAAGTAAACTAGCAATGTATGTGCAAAGTCAGGATTATAAGCATAACTTTGAGCTCTCCTGCCTCCTGCAGATGGTAACAGGCCCAAGGAGAGCACTTCTCCTCGGTCCACCATCTCCTTGATGAACTTGCTGGCAGTTGGAAAGCTTATCGAAAGAGCATTTGTGATTTCTGCTTTTGACATACTAGGAGTGTTCAACAGCGATTGCCGTATACCTCTTATAATGTTTGCTTTCACCTGATCCTGCATAGTCATCTGATTATCCAACGTAATACCTTCCTTCTATACTTCAATAGCTTTGAGAATACGTGCAGGGTTGCCTCCAATTACAACATTGTCAGGTACACTCTTTGTTACAACAGACCCCGAAGCGACAACTACATTATTGCCGATAACAACTCCTGGATTTATTACCGCGCGTCCGCCAATCCATACATTATCTCCAATGGTGACCGGCTTGCCATACTCTAGACCAGAATTGCGTTCTGCTGGTTCCAGAGGATGTGTTGCTGTGTAGATATGAACCCCAGGGCCAAACATGCAATTATCTCCGATACGTATTTCACATACATCCAGCATAACACAATCAAAATTCGCATAAAAATTCTTTCCAACATGGATGTGAAAACCATAATCACAGCGAAATGTTGGCATAATGGTTGTTGTTTCATCAGCAGATCCCAACAGCAGCTTCAGTATTTCTTTACGATGCTCTTCCTCATATCCTCTAGTATAATTGTATTGATAAATTAGCTCTTGCGCCTCGACTCTGTTTTGCACTAATTCTTTGTCACCTGAAAGGTATAATTCACCTGCTGCCATTTTCTCTTTTTCTGTTAACAACATTTCTTTTCCATCCTCCTAAATAGTAATTTCTACGGTATTTCCTTCTGGATCTTCTATGACGCTTTCATAGTAGCCATCTCCTGTTGTACGAGGTTCACCCTGGATCGTATAACCGTCATTTCTGAGTCTTTCAGTTAATATATCAACCTCTTCTTTGCTTCCTACAGAAAATGCTACATGTGCCCAACCTAATTGATCCGGCTGTGATTCTTTATCAATTCCCACCTTTTTCATTAGTTCCAATCTGGAACCGCTTGAAAAAGTAAGGAAATAAGAAGCAAAACCTTTCTTGTCATTTACATACAGATTGTTAATCTCAGCTCCAAAATAATGTGTGTAAAATTTCTTTATACGCTCAATATCTTTCACCCAGATGGCTACATGTTCAATTTTCATTCGTTAGCTCCCTTTCATCAACACTTATTAAACTAGTTTAATAAGTGTACATAAGATAATTTACTTCATCAAGTTAATCATTTTCTGAATCGTTAGCAGTACTCCATTTTCTTCGTTCGTTTTCGTTATAAAACTGGCTGCTGCTTTCGTATTGTCACAAGCATTCGCCATTGCAAAACTATAGTCTGCAATATCCATCAACTCAACATCGTTTTCCCCATCTCCAAAAGACATCGTTTCTTCTTTCGTCGCCCCCACAATTTCTTGCAGCTTTTGCACGGTTTTCCCCTTGTGAACGTCAGCTGCTGTAATATCCAGCCATGCCGGTTCAGAAGCGACCATATACATCGGTGCAGTGTATGTCTGCTTCAACAAGTGCTCTTTAAGTGCAACCGATCCGAGTGATCTATCAAAGACAGTAATTTTTACAAGCTCAGATTCAATAGCAGTTAAATCATCTGTTTTTTTAACTTCCTTGTAAGAATTTCGGACTACTTTATAGTCATCTTCAGATATATCCGACCTTACGTATGCAGACTCTCCAGTACACGCAATCACAGTTACCTTTTGATTATTAGCCTCAATATTACGTATAAGGTCATTCCCCAATGTCTTATCAAGCGGGAAATCTTTTATCAGTTCACCATCTCTTTTAATGCGAGTGGCGCTATCTCCCAGCACCCAAATATCAGAATGTCCTTCAAAAAGTTCTTCGACCCTTTCGCACTGTTTCCCTGTACAAGCAGCAAAGATTACACCGTTTTCTTTCATCATTTTGTGAGTTTCGTCAAAGAGTTCTTTGTCAAAGCTGCCCTTGTTATTCAAAAAAGTCCCGTCTAAGTCTGTTACAACCAGTTTTAGCATGTATCATATCTCCTTCACTTGTGATAAGTACGAATGAAGCATACATCCTGGGATCGATTTCATGTCAATAATTTTTTATTCGAAAAGAATTGGATGACAACACATAATGTACACAAAGCATATTTATAATGAGAATAATTAGAATAAACTAAAGGAGACGTAAGATGTTATTGCTATTGATCGGCATTCTCGTTGTAGTCGTTATTACCGTCACCACTCCTAAAGATCTTTTTCATTCTCCAGATGAAATCTCTGCAGCTATCGCACAAAAAGCCAAAAGAGACGCAGCAAGCTACATAAATACAAATAGAAACAACATCAGCAAATCTGACCTCCACAACTAATTAACCTGCAAATAAAGCTGTAATTAAAAAGAACAACAAGCTGACAGCTTGTTGTTCTTTCATGCATAATGTAGGTTATTTTTACCTTATAGTGTTTTAGTCAATATATAATCCACTTGTTCTTCATCACCCATATAAAAGGAATGAGCTCCAGTTTTAACAAAACCATTTTTACTGTAAAAAGCAATTGCGTTTTGATTTTTTTCCCATACCCCAAGCCAAATAACATTTTTTCTTGATTCAGTAGCTAATTCTATTGCTTTGTTCATTAGGTATTTGCCTAACCCTTGTTTTTGAAATTTACTTCTTACATATATCCTTTCAATCTCTAGTGAATCATCGTTCATTTCTTCAGTCTGCGCATCATCTGTGTTTACCTTAAGGTATCCAGCCAGTTCTTCATTTAAATATATGAAAAAGAATTGGGAAGAGGTATTTAATAATTCATTTTCCAGCTTTTTCGAGGCATATGCTTTATCCAAATAAGCCTTCATATTCTCAGGTGTATTTTGGTCTTTAAATGTATCGGTAAAGGTTTCGACACTAACTTTCTGAAGTATCTGTAGATCTTTTATGCTGCATTTCTTAATACTTATAGACGACATGTAATGTATAGCTCCCTCACATAATCAATAGTTTCGCTTATTTCCTTTTTTCACATATTCCCAGTCTGTTTCAATATTCTTTCTAACTTTTTGCAGAAGTACGTGAATGATTTCTACCTCTTCTTCAGATAATCCAGCTAACGCAACCTTATCCGAATGATCATTTTCTCTTCTTATGAAATGATAAACACGTTCCCCTTTTTCTGTTGGGAACAGTTTCTTGATTTTTTGATTATGCTCATCATCTCTCTTATCAATAAAGCCATTGATCTCAAGCTTTTTTATAGAACGCGCTGCAGTTGTTCGATCTACTTTAATCATTTCTGCTAGCTTTTCTTGAATAATTCCTGGATTTTCAACAATTCGAACAAGATACAAATACTGCCCCTTGGCAAGATCATATTCTTTAAATTCTATATTGCTTATAGAATCCAGTGCTCTAGCTATCATTCCTATCTCGCGTAGAATCTCCTTCATATATACAACTCCACTTTTTTTCTATGTATAAATAGTAAAGAGTTTTTGTTGCATTTGCAACATAAACTCTTTACTTCATTTTTTATTATCTATTGTAATGATCTGTTTTTCATGGAAAGATAGCTTTTGATACAATTATACTCCGTATTATGTAAATGTTTGTAAAATTTTATTGTGGCATAAGTAATTCAGCTATTTTAAAAGTCAAAGACCTTTTCATTTATGTTATTAGTTGCTATGTGAACTTCCTTCAAGGAAAAACCAATAAGATCGAGAATAATGCTTTCCTAATGTCTTTCATCTGGCATTAATATGATTGCTAGTATATATAAACCAACTAAATAGAAATTGAATGTAACTAAAGTGATACATAGAAACACAATTCGTAGCAACCTAGAATTCCAACCAAAAAACTGAGCTATACCGCCTAACACACCAAAGCTCACTCGATCAATAGAAGATCTAGTCAATTTTCTTTCAACCTTCAAAATTGCAGCCTCCTTTTCAGAAATCCTTTAACATATAAAGTTAGATCATTTCTTTGCTTTCATATTCTGCCAGTACAAGTAATAATTCTTTCTACAACCTAGAATCCCTTCATTAGCTAATACAAAATTACTTATCTAAAACCCGTCACAAGGAGGAGTCATACCTTTGGCTAGAGAAAAATGGTGGTGTATTACATAAAAAGGGTACAGTTGCTTGCTAAATTCATTACACACAAACATTTTAAAGAAACAGTCCGCTTACAAATTAAAATACCGGGTACGTAAGAATGTGCGTGTAGCCTAATAGTTCACCATCTGTATTTACGATAATCTCATCTATTCCGTATCTATTATGTGCCTGGTAATAAGGATATACTTTGAGTGTTATTTCATAGATTCCCCCAACACCATATAGCTGCCTTATTTTAAGAATCTCTGTGTCAAAGGCCGCCCAACTAAGTTTGTCAGGAACATTTTTATCTTTTTTATAAATCTCACTTATTGCTTTATCAACAGGCATCCTTAGACTGCTGATCAATGCAAATCGAAATGTATCACACAATGCTGTTTCTGCTTCATTCAGGGTTGAATGATATGCTCGATACATCAGTATTCCCCCAGCGTGCATATTTTGTATACTATATGCGGCTGCACTTCAATAAGCTCTTGCATCCTGTTACTAACTCATCAAATTAGAAATATGCGATATATTCTATAATGGTTTTTAAGAGAAGCGACATCTAAATATCATCTTCTAATTTCATTGTTATTAGAAAAGGCATATATCCGTCCCTAATATTTACAAAGTCAGCTGCGACATCTTTTAAATAAGCTATTCCATTTGTAGAGTATTCGCTTTTTTTAATTATAGACAATGCTTTTAAAGCACCGTCTAAAATATCTTTTTCTTTTGTAATGAAATATACTCCAACATACGTTCCTCTTTCTTTTCTATAATTGGCTAGTTCACTATCTTCTACTTTTCGATACTTACTAATTTTAATTCGCTCATTTGAATCATCTAAGTTCTTTAAGATAACTCCAGAATGATAACCGTCTACTATATAATTAGTTATTATTTCTTCTTGCGATAATGTTTCGTCTAGAGACAGACTTTCTTCATCATAATCCTGTAAAAACACCTAGTGGTCTCCTACTAAATTATAATGTTCAAGTTCTAGAATCTTTTGATTCAAAGCTTCTTTCACTATTACTAATTCATTAATTTTCTTCTCAATCTTACAATGCTGCTGAGATAAGGTTTCAATTCCCGTTGCTATATTATCGACAGAAAGCTGTTTTTTTATTTCTAATAAAGTGAACCCTACACTCTGCAAAGCTCTAATCTTACTTAAAATATCTATTTGATCCAGCGTATAGTATCTATAACCATTACTCTCTACTATTGCAGGCTTAAGTAAATCAATTTGATCATAATAAAAAAGTGTTTTTTTATTGATATTGCAAATCCTTGCGATTTCTCCGGAAGTTATTTTTTGTTTTTTCATTTTTCTCCTTGAGTGTACAGTAAGTGGATACTTTATTTTTATATTATCAGTTAAATACAGGGAATACTAATGAGCTGATGAAATAACAATTGAGGAGAGCTTTATATTGAAATCACAAGGGACTTCCGAGGAATCTATATATTTCCATTCAAAAAAAGTTATAGTCTTAACATGTATCGTTCTCGCTTTTGCAGTAATGAATGGAACAATGTTCAATGTAGCAATACCCGATATATCTGAATCCTTTAAATTAACACCAGCACAAGTCAGCTGGGTAGTAACTAGTTTTACTACTGTTTTTGCAATTGGGACTTTAATATATGGTAAACTAACTGATTTCTATTCCATTCGAACACTTTATACCATCGGGTTAAGCTTTTTTGCATTGGGAGCTTTTATTGGCTTTTTATCACCGAATTTCGAAACATTGATTGTTGCAAGAATCCTTCAAGCTATTGGAGCTGCTTCTGTACCTCCTCTATCTTTTATAGTACCCACACGTTTTTCTCAAAATAAGAGAGGAAGAATGTTTGGATATCTAGCTTCAACTATCGCATTTTCTTCTGGAATCGGACCTATAGTTGGAGGTGTTATCGGTGGGACCTTACATTGGCGATATATTTTTTTGATTTCTATGGTGAGTGCTTTTTCCATTCCCTTATTCCGAAAATGGTTCCCTCACGAATCTAAACAGAAAGGAAAAATTGACTTTATTGGAGCTGCACTAGTAGGATTAACGGTTACCAGTCTATTATTTTTAATCACGACTGCCAGTTGGATATCTATACTTTTCTTCACCACTTTTATTTTACTTTTAGCATGGCGAACAAAATCTACCGATTCACCATTTATTAATCCTGGCATGTTCAAAATTAGAAATTACACCGTCACTCTGATTATTAGTTTTCTTGGTAACTTTATAGTATTAGGATTAATATTCTTAATCCCCATCATGCTGAGGGGACTCTATGATTTATCCATGATTGAAATAGGTTTAATTCTGTTTCCAGGCGCAATAGTAGCTGGATTAATTGGACAGTGGACTGGAAGGGTCATAGAAATACGAGGTGGTCAATCCGTAGTTAAGATTGGACTGCTATTAATTTCATGTGGGACCTTATTTATATCCACTTTTACCGGCTCTAACATCTTACTAATAGCATTAGGACTTTTAATCACTTACCTTGGTTTTCCATTAATTCAAAGCGGCACAGCTGCTTTAATTAGTATGAATTTAACTAAAAAACAAAATGGAGTGGGTATGGGTCTGTTTAATTTATTTAACTTTTTTGCAGGTGCTTTTAGCAGTGCTTTATTTGGAAAGATACTTGAGGATAAAGACATTTCTTTGCAAATTAATCCCTTTTCCCTTACTGGAGAAAGTTTGATCTACAGCAATATATACATTATGTTCACTATTATAGGGCTGTTATCTATGTTGTTATTTTCTATCGGTATTAAACATAAAAAATCGTAATACAGCGTATCGGAACCTGCTCAAGACGGCATAATTGTATAAGGTAAATCTTCCTCCCAAACTTTCTGTTCCTAAGCTTCTTTAATTGTATCAATTTCTGCTATAATAGCTTTTCTTGAAAGAACCTTTATTCTAAAAAAACGTACGTAAAAGTGCATGTAAAAAGTAGAACGTTCAAAAATCGTTTTTAATATGTTTTGAACGTTGATTTAGTTGGTATTCACTTAGAATCATAATGTTCGTAAAAGTGTACTTTTATGAACACTGTTTATCTGATTCTATAACAACCTCTATATAGAGATATGATATTCCTTCATGGATGCTCATTCGTAATTATTTCTTGTTCATTCTCTTCTTAAAAACCAGATATAGTTATTGTTAGCTTAATAGATTAAAAAATGAAATAAAAACAACCACACTTATCTCTACTATTGTGTGTATAAGACGATAATATCAATTTATGTTGTGTCAGAGAATATCCACAATAGAAAGATATTCTTTATCGTTTTTTTCGATCAGTCTAGAGTGCTACCACCCGAAATTTTATACTTACTTAAATTCTGTTAATCATAGTAAAAAGACATTATGAATGATATTTTCTTATAATAATTGCTGCGTTATGTCCACCAAACCCAAAAGAATTCGAAAGACCAATACTCATTTCAGCTTTTTTTGAAACGTTTGGTGTGTAATCTAAATCGCACTGAAGGTCAGGATTAGTAAGATTAATTGTTGGAGGAATTATCCCTCTATTTAAACTATTAATTAAAGCTATAGCTTCGATGCCTCCCGCTGCACCTAACATGTGACCTAGCATCGATTTGTTTGCTGTTATTGGAATACTATATGCTTGATCACCAAAGAGTTGTTTTATTGCATTTGTTTCTGCAAGATCGCCAGCAAAAGTACTTGTTGCATGAGCACTTATGACATCAATATCTTTTATAGTTAGATTTGCATTGCTTAAGGCTTTTTTCATGGCAAGGAATGCTCCTTTTCCTTCTGGATGTGGCGTTACCATGTGGTAAGCATCCGAACTAGCGCCATAACCAATTATCTCGCCATGAATATGTGCGCCTCTTCTCAATGCGCTGCTTAACGATTCTAAGATTAGTATTCCGGCTCCTTCTGCCATGACAAACCCATCACGTTCACTATCGAAGGGACGACTTGCTTCAGCAGGAACACGGTTTCTCTCTGAGAGTGCTTTAGCATTTCCAAAGCTAGATAAACTTATTTCAGTTATCGCTGCTTCGGAGCCTCCTGCGAAAATCACATCGGCTTCTCCTGTTTGGATAACCTTGAAAGCCTCACCAATAGCTGTATTTCCTATTGCACAGGCTGACACAGGTGCCATTGATGGGCCCATTGCTTGAAATCTTATACTTACTTGTGCCGCTGCGGCATTTGCTATCATTGCTGGAACCAAAGTAGGGCTCACTCTACTAGGTCCTTTTTTTCTTAATGTATCTATACTATCCAATAAAGACTGGATCCCACCTATTCCAGAGCCTATATAGACTCCTATCCTTTCAGGATCAATTTCGCTGTCTTCCAGTTTTGAGTCTATCCATGCTTCTTCAGCTGCAACTAAAGCAAACTGAGCAAATCGATCCAGTTTTCTCGATTCCTTCCTTCCAAGTAATTCTGTTGCATCGAAATTCTTAACAACCCCTGCAATTTTTGATTTATATTCATCAGTATTAAATGAATCAATATTTGAAATACCGGATACACCATTAATAAGATTGTTCCAAAATGTTTCTGTAGTATTTCCAATGGGAGAAATTGCTCCCATACCCGTTATTACTACTCTTTCCATGTCCTCTACCTCCATAGTGGTGCTCTTAAACGTTTGTGTGTACCTATACCTTAGATGCGAATATTTATTAAATTGTTAATCAAGAGGCATTACCTGGTGGTATAGTTTAACTGTATTTATTCCCACTATCAGCAATTCATTTATAACAGGAAGGCTGCCTTGTCAAAGGTATAAAATAAGCATTGACCTTAATGGATCAAGGCCCCAAGTCTTTAGGTTTTTATAGTTAACGCCAAATAGTAAAACTATCAACTTAGGAATTTATGTGCCATTTGGACAAACTCATTTGGATATTGAAATAAGGAACCATGTCCTGCTTGGTCAAATATTTCCAACTTACTATCAGCAATTCTGTTTGCCAAGTCATATGAGTTTTCTGTTGGAACCATGCGATCATGATCTCCATTTATTATTAATGTTGGCTGAACAATTTTAGATAGATCCGCAGGCCTGTCTTTACCCCACTTATTGATTGCATTTAATTGCATTCTATACGCTCTCAAACTGATTGTTTTATCTCGATGGTTTTTCCTTTTCTTTATTTGAATTAGAAATTCTTTAACCTTTTTCTTGCCATTCTTTGTGTTTGGGAAAAAGAGATAGGTCTTTACGTCTTTGAAAGTCAATATTGCACGGACAAAATCAAGATTAGTAACACGTGTGACATTGGAAATACCTTTTCCTCCTCGAGGGCCCGTACCAACTAATACCAGCTTTCTAACCAAGCTTGGTTCCTTTAAGATTAGCTCTTGAGCAATCATTCCTCCCATTGACAGACCTATCAAATCTATCTTTGGAAATCCTAGTAGTTTGATAAATGTGATAGCGTCGTTTGCCATTTGAGAAATGTTGTTTGGTACTTTCCCATTGGATAGTCCTACTCCAGTGTTATCGAATGCGATGACCCAACGACTTTTAGCAAGACCATTAATAATCCTTGGATCCCAATTATCAAGATTAGCTGAAAGATGAGTCAATAATATAATCGGTGTTCCTTTTTTTTCTCCTAATTCTCTATAAGCATACCGTTTACCATTCTGGTGCTGAATAAATAAGTTAGGTGCGTCAATATAAGAATAATGAATCGACATTGCTATTTCTACTCCTACTCGCCTTTAAAATTTAATAACTACTTTTCCTTTTGTCTTTCCTTTTGCTACTAAATGTAATGCATCATTAATATCATCAATTGTAAAATTGGCAGGGTCAATGGCTGGAACAATATTGTTTTCTTCAATGATTTTTGTGATTTTTTCCAATTGTGTTCCGTCAGCTCTTACGAAAATGAAGCGATATTGAACACCTTTTTTCCGTGCTTTCTTATCAAATTTCGAGCCAACTAATCCAAAAATAAGTTGTTTCCATTTAGGCAGACCTTTATCTATTGCAAACTGTTTATTTGGTGCAGTACGAAGACTTAGTAACCGACCACCTGGTTTGATAATGGATAACTCGCGTTCGAATTCATCAGCACCTAGAGTATCGATTACAAAATCAACTTCGTCTAACATTTCCCAGTAATTTTCCTTTGTATAATCAATATATTGATCTGCACCAGCATTCAACGTTCTCTCTTTAGCAGAAGGACTACCAGAAACAATAACCTTTAATCCCATTGCTTTAGCTATCGGAACAGCCATTTGTCCAAAACTTCCTGATCCTCCTGGTATAAACACAGTTTGTCCCTTCTTTGCTTCTAACTCTTCAACTAAGCCTTGATATGCCGTTAAACCAGTCAAAGGCGCACCAGCTCCAGTGACGAAATCTAAATTTTTCGGTAAATGCCATATGGATTTAGCATCAACTGCAACATATTCTGCAAATGCCCCGATTTTTTCAATAGGGAGTCTTGTATAAATAGGATCTCCAACCTTAAACCCATAGTCATGTTTACCCACTTTTTCAACAATCCCTGTTAGTTCATTTCCTAATATCAGAGGCATATTATAGTCTTGTATTAACTTTACACTACCTGTGATATTTAAGATTTCAAGTGGATTTACCGCAGCAACTTTTACCTTTATCAGTACTTCATTATCTTTAATACTTGGTATAGGGATATCAACAATTTGAGCTTCAATGTTTTTTGAGTATTTTTGAATTTGAGCAGCTTTCATATTCTTAATCTCCTTTTAAAAAAACCACCAATTCTTACATTGATGGTTTTTCTCATTCGTTTATCTCAATCATTCATTGCCTAGCCTGTTTTATTCTCTTAAGAACGGATAATCTGTATACCCTTCCACTCCTCCTGCATAAATGGTATTTCTGTCAGGCGTATTTAGTGGGACATCCAATTTCAATCGCTCGACAAAGTCCGGGTTGGCTATCATCCAAGTCCCTACAGTTATAACGTCCGCAAGTTCATTATCCAGGTCTACCGTCAGTTGGTCTAGAGGACGCCCTGCTCGGTTAACAAGAAGTGCCTGTGACCAAAGGTGACGTATATCTTGTAAAAATGATTCGTTTCCGAAGTGCATGATGTGTAGATATGCAAGGTTGAGCTTATCTAACTCGCTGATTAAATAACGATACATTTCACTACTTGTTTCGCCCTCTTCTATACCATTTAGTGTTCCTTGAGGAGAGAAGCGTATGCCCGTTCGTTCTGGACCAATCTCCTCAACAACTGCTTTTGCTATTTCAATGGCAAATCGCGAGCGATTTTCAATCGTTCCACCATACGCATCCTGACGGTGATTTGCATTTTCACTTAAGAACTGCTGAATAATATAACCATTTGCTCCGTGGATCTCAACCCCATCTGCACCAGCTTCTACCGCTGCTCGTGCTGCTAAGCGAAACTCATTTATAACATCCTTTATTTCTCCTTCACTCAACGCTCTAGGTGTAGGAATTTCCTTCATCCCTTGTGCTGTAAATATTTCTGTATTAGGTGCAATAGCAGAAGGCGCCACAGCTTGACGGTGATGAGGCGTATTGTCGGGATGTGATACACGGCCTACATGCATAAGTTGAATAAAGATTCGTCCTCCTTCGTTGTGCACTTTTGATGTTACCTTTTTCCATCCCTCAATGTGTGATTCTTTATAAATACCAGGTGTATTAGAATATCCCTGACCATCATCTGAGGGTTGAGTACCTTCACTTATTATCAAACCAACAGATGCACGTTGGCTGTAATACTCTGCTGCCAAATCACTAGGTGTGCCATCTGGTAGTGCTCTACTCCTTGTCATTGGTGCCATACCCAAACGGTTTTTTAGTTCTATATTCCCAATTTTGACTGATTCAAATAACTTGCTCATATAATTTCCTCCTTTTTAATCGGTATCAATTTTTTATAAAGATGTTGAATTCAGAAACGAATTGACGTTCTCAGCAAATAGTTCTGGAAATTGGAATAGGTGTCCGTGACCAGAATCAGGATATATAATGAGTTGTGCTTTTGGTAAGTGCTCAGCTAAAATTAAACTATTTTTAGTTGGAACCATAACATCGTTATCACCATTTGTCACAAGCACAGGTTGTTTAATGTTCTGTAACCAATTGTAATCATTATCTGATTTTGGTTGAGACCACTTTGCCAAAGCCTTTAATTGGGCTTGTTGTACTTGATCAGAACTTTCAACCTTTTTCTGATTGACAATTCTTTGTAAAGATGCCATTCCCGCAGATTTGCTTGTCTCAGTTGAACGGTAGAAGAAAAACATGAAGTCATCCAAAGCATTCTCTGCATTCCCACCGTGTCGACTCATTCTTTCAAATATTTCTGGCTCAGGATTAATTCCAGACTCAGGCCCAGTACCTGCCATGATGATTCATCTAATCAAATTCCCTTCTTGTAATGCCAATTCCTGTGCAACCATTCCACCAATTGAAAATCCGAGAATATCGACTTGATCTAAACCAAGTGCTTTTATAAATTTCGCTGCATCTTGTGCCATCTCAGCAATCGTAGCAGGTGTTTGCCCTTTCGTCTCACCAACTCCTTTGTTATCAAATAGGATTACTGGACGTTCTTTCGCTATTGGTTCTATCATATTAGGATCCCAATTTTCCATCGTCCCTCTAAAATGGACTAGAAATACTACAGGTACTCCCGTTTTTTCACCAAACCTTCTATAAGCATAACTAGTACCTTCAATTTCAATAAATTCTGATTGAGCCGGCATGGTAAATGTTGTCATTTGAGTCACTTCTCCTTCGAACATTGAGTTCTATATTTTTAATAAAATGAATATTATAAAAATCCCGGAGAAAGAAAACTAAAACAGTATTTAAAAGGTCAGATTATAACCCTTTCTATTTTTGGAGTTATAACGAGTCTTTACTAAGATCCACAAACCTACAAGGATGTTTAACCTGCAATTATTGGATAAATTTGATCTCTAATCTTAAATTCATAATTTTGGTCTACCACACCTACTACCGCATTACTATCGTATATTTCCATCATAAACCCAGCTACTTGCTTAGCTGTGTGGTACATAGGTAAATTTTCTTTATAATTGAAACTATCCAAATCAGTTGCATTTTTAGCGAACTCTGTTTCCGTCATAGCTGGTGCTAACACTTTTGCTTTTAATTTTGCCCCTTTTAATTCTAGTTCTTTTGCAAGACCTTCAGTGAAGGCACTGACATAATACTTAGATGCCGAATAAGTTATAGTCCCAACAGCAATTGCATATCCGAGTGCCGATGATACATTAATTAATTGAGTTCCCTCTTTTTCAGCAAAATCTCGAACAAATAATGTTGAAAGGATTGTCAAAGATTCTATGTTAACCCGTAACAGCGTTTCAACTTTGCTTAAATTTTGATCTGCTACAAATGCGGATTCACCAAGACCAGCATTATTAATCCAAGTCTCAATTTCATACCCTTTTAGTTTGTTATACAGGTTATATGCCTGCTCTGTGACAGATAAATCAACTGTGCGAATGATAACATCTAATTCGGGATTTATATTTTGAATTGCGGTTTTTAGTTCTTCTAATTTATCTAATCTTCTTGCAACTATAATTAAATTTTTCCCTCGAGCAGCAAATTCTAACGCTGTCTCATACCCTATACCGGAGCTTGCTCCTGTAATAACTGTGTATTTCATATTATCTCTCCTTAATTTTAAGTAATTTAAATTATCATTTATTCTAAAAATAATCTTCAACTTTTTGAGAATGAACGTTCTCAAAAGAGTGAAAAAATTAATCGAATACCGAGAGTGTTATATCAATAACATTATTTAACTTTTCTGTGTCATTAGTAGTTTTGGTCATAACACGTAGCCCTACTAAGGAATTATGAAGAAATTCCGATGTTTTTTTTGCATCAAGATGTTTAGATATTTCTCCAGATTGTTGACCTCTGAGTACTAGCTTGTTTAACAGTAATTCGGTACCAGAAAAGCTCTCCAGCACCTTTTCTGCTGCTTGATCATCATGTAAAGACAACTCAACTGCCGTATTCACCGTCAAGCAACCAATAATTTGTTGTTTATCTCTAACAATTACCATCTCAAATAATTGCCTGATTGCATCCTTTACCGATTCCTGTTGGTTTACTGTATTCTCTGTTCTAGTTCTTATTATTTCATTGTAATGCTCTAATGCTTTTATAAATAAAGCATGTTTGTCCCCAAACGTATCATATAAGCTACGACGATGGATTCCCATATACTTCACTAAGTCTTGCATAGAGGTTTTTTCATAGCCCTGTATCCAAAAAAGTTCCATAGCTTTTCGTAATACTTCATTTTCATCAAACTCTTTATTTCTAGCCATCCTATCATTTCCTTTGAGTGAATCTTGGAGTAACCATAAAGTTAAAAACAATTGACTTTCTCGTCCTTCGCCAAAAATATCATTTTGAGAATGAACATTCTAATTTAATATAGTAAAACATATACATCTTACACATTTATAATATCATTTTGAGAACGATTGGTAAAGAATTAATTTTATGCTCTGATTATAATACAAAAAAGGTTCACTTCATTTATTCCGAAGAGGCTTATTTAACAGGACTTCGCAAAGACAAATTCAGTGTCCTAATGTCTTTAAAGATGGAATGTCATCTCTTTTATTCTAATCCCAACTGTGTTTTTATTGTATGAAAGCGGGATTTCCTTAGAAGGTAATATAAGCGTTTGTTCCAAATTCTTTAAGTATATAGAACTGAACCAATTGTTCTCTTATTGGCTGGTGTCTCTATATTCAGATAAGAAGTATCCAGTGGAACATTAAAACTTTTCGAGCATAATTTTTGCCTTATTTACTCCTAATAAAAAAGCAATTTGTTAAGTGCTCTCCTCAATTATATATTGTTTTATGATACCATACTTTTTACAATTATTAAGATTTCTTGATGAGTTAAATAATTCCTGTTAATAAGGATTTCATAGGATGATAGTTTCCGTTGTTTTACAGAAAACCTGCTATTACTAGGCACTGAGAACGCCTTATTTAATGATACAATATACCCTCAGAAAATTTCTGACAACGCTTTCGACCGTACATGTCAAAATAACAAACTTTCTGCACTAACTACTTTCCTAAGAATACCCTCGTACCTTCAAGACTCTTAATTATAAGGGGACCGCCAAATCCTTGTATTGTTTCTTCTCCTCTTTTAAATAAGAGGAGATTAATGACTTCAGTAAATTTAAGGACATCAGAAAACATGTTTGCATGCTCTATAGTATCAAAATAAAGGACTATACCGTTGGCTTTCCTTATAAAAGTACCCGATAAATACTCATAATCTATTCCATCCATTGTAATTTCTGTAAATTTAGGGATAATAGTCACCTTATTTCTGATATTCATTTAAATACTTATACCCATAAAATTACTATATATATACAACCCAATCAATATAACTAAATTAATTAACTTATGTTACTTATATACGTTTTCGTAAATACTTACATTAGATAACAAACTTAAGTAAATATTCTTACGAATAAAAATCCATTCTTCGAAAGTGTCGGATTTACTGCTGAAGAGATTAATCTAGTACTACTCTGAAATTGAAAAAGTTAGTAACCTGCTCCTCCTGTTACAGTAACAAGGTGCTCCCGGTAAATTAATTAACGACTGAGATAATCTAAATATTATGTTATTACATAATACTAATAAAAAACAAAAGAAACCTTGCTGTTTCTGTCATTTTAATAATATAATACATAACTTGGAGGAGTTATAAATGACACTTTACAACTTTTTTAACATGCTACAACTTATTGGTGGCCTAGGATTGGCAATCGCTTATGTTCCACAAATCAGAGACGATTCTGGACCTAATCCAGCCATGTTCCCTCTGCATAAATTGCAAGCAACTCTGGCGAGCTTACCATTGAAAACGCCGATCCAAACAGCATGGAAGTAAAAATCAGAACAAGCAGCCCTAAATGAATAGCTCCTGCAATCCATAACGCCCTTTTCATCACCCGCTCTCCACGCTTGAGTATGACCGCAATAATTCCTGCAGTGACGGCATAGCTCATGAGCACATCATACTCCATTATAAGTACGTAGTGCAGAAAACCCTCCACCATTAAAAATAAGATTACCCATTTATATATACCGATCCAAGTCTTATTGTGCCTAATGGACTGCCGATATTTAATCTCCATTCCTACTCCGAACATTATCGTTAATATGCCAAGCAGCTTGCCGTTAAATACGAACAGTACAAAGAGGCGTAAAATATCATCCATACTCGACCAACTGGTAAAATCCGTAGTCGTGATATATTTTAGATCCCCTAAATGGGCAAAAATCCAAATATTCGTTCCAAGTGTTCCCAAAATAGCAATTCCTCTTAAAATATCAATCAATGCTATACGTTCCATATAATGCCCCTCCATTTTTATACCTTTATCGTACATTACAGGGCACCCATGAAAATATCGACAGGTGTCAATAGATACAGATGACACTTGTCATTTATAAAACGTAGAAAAAAACGTACTTATTTATGATACGGTTCCACACATCACAATTAATTCCCCATAAAAAGTGTACTTTTTAGAATGCCACCTTTACAGAAAGCATTCAATTATATTCAAAAAAATAACATCTGCCATTAAAAGCAGATGTCATAGTACACTTATTATTTTAGTCTGAAGAGACGTAAACTGTTCAGGATTACAAGCAGTGCAGCTCCTGTATCACTTAGTACAGCTATCCATAATGTTAACCAACCTGGAAAAATTAGTACTAGTGCAACTACCTTAATCAGGATAGAAAACCAGATATTCTGCTTGATGATGTTTAGAGCTTTCTTGCTAAGCTTCATTGTAAACGGGAGTTTTTTTAGATTATCAGCCATTAAGACAACATCGGCTGTTTCAATTGCTGTATCTGTTCCAGCGCCTCCCATCGCAATACCTAAATCTGCAGCGGCCAGTGCCGGAGCATCATTGATACCATCACCGACCATCGCCGTTTGGTGTCCCCCCTGCTGCAACTGCCTAATGGACGTTACTTTGTCCTCTGGAAGCAGATTGGCAAAGTATCGTGTGATGTTCGATTTTTCTGCAATAAGTGCGGCGGTTTTCTCATTATCACCGGTAAGCATAACCATTTCTTTCAGACCGACTGCTTTCAGTTGATCAATTGCTTTGACAGTAGTATTACGGATTGTATCTTCCACGCAAATGACACCCACAATTTCTGTTTCATTTCCGACAATAACGATTGTTTTCGCCTGTTCATGCAACTGTTCAATAACTCCTGGAATATCTGTTACGTTCAATTCCTCGAAAAGTTTTCGATTTCCGGCATAGTAGTTGATACCGTCTATCGTGGCACGCACACCTTTACCAGCAATGCTTAGAAAGTTATCTCCTGTCAATGCACTGATTTGTTCTTCTTCTGCATAGTTCACAATTGATTTTGCGATTGGATGATTTGAATAACCTTCCAAAGTTTTTGCAATCTGCAGCAGCGACGTTTTATCGCCAACAAACACTTCAACATCGGTGACTTTTGGCTTACCTTCTGTGATGGTACCGGTTTTGTCGAACGCAATTGCTTTAATTTTCCCAGCCTTCTCTAAGAAGGTTCCTCCTTTAATCAAAACACCATTTTTAGCTGCATTCCCTATAGCTGAAACAATGGCTACTGGGGTTGAGATGACCAGTGCACATGGACAAGCAATAACTAAAAGTTCTAGACCCCGATAAAACCATTCGCCCCATGTACCAAAACTCAACAGTGGCGGAGCTACCATAACGAACAATGCGACAACTAATACAATAGGAGTATAAATACCTGCAAACTTATCAATGAAAGCTTGTGTTGGAGCTTGTTTACCTTGTGCTTCCTCTACCATTTCAATGATTTTTGCAATCGTTGTATCTTCTACTAATTTGGTTACTTGGATCTCCAATGTACCGTGTTCATTCATCGTACCTGCGAATACTGCATCTGAGACTGTTTTATCAACGGGAATCGATTCACCAGTTATGCTGGCTTGGTTGATACTGGATTCCCCTTTGACAATTTCTCCATCAAGCGGAATACGATCTCCAGGCCGAACAACTATGATATCAGCTAACGTGACGTCCTCTACAGGGACTTTAATTACCTCGTTCCCTCGTTTTACCCATGCTTCTAGAGGTGCAAGGTCCATCAATTCTTTAATGGAATTACGCGTGCGGTTCACTGATTTTGTTTGAAGTACCGCCCCTAATGAGAAAAGCCAAACTACTAGAGCCCCTTCCAGCCATTCTCCAATAAT
Source organism: Terribacillus saccharophilus (assembly GCA_900110015.1). Classification (GTDB taxonomy): domain Bacteria; phylum Bacillota; class Bacilli; order Bacillales; family Amphibacillaceae; genus Terribacillus; species Terribacillus saccharophilus. Next base: position 1,171,293 of record FOCD01000001.1, read on the forward strand.
TGCTGCCCCAATAGCAGCAACAGACATAAGTACATTCATATCCAACGAGCGGCTCTTCACTGCATAATAAGCACTCTTTACAGGTTTATATCCACTGATAAGCATTCCTGCCGCATAAAGCGAAATGGAGATAATCGATGGGGCATTCAAGAATGAGATGCCGTACCCTGCCGCCAGTAAAAGACTAGAAAATATAACAGAAAGTGTACCGAAATCAATGGATTTTTTAGCTGGTTCTGCATCCAGACGATTTCTCTTAGAAGCTAAAGCCGCCGTATACCCTGCTTTTTTGACTTCACGTATAATCATATCCTGATCAGAAGTATGCGCAATGCTCAATTTACCTGTAGAAAAGTTAACTTCTACCCGTTCTACTTCAGGGATGGTTCGCAAGTGGTTTTCAATTGTTTTCGCACATGTACCACAGTCCATTCCTCCTACGAGATATATTTCACCTTTATCCTTACGGGTATGCATTTGTTCTACTCCATAACCTAGCTTTGATACAGTACGAGGTATTTCGCGTAATACATCTTCATCAGAGGTGGCGACCTTCATCTTGCCAGTACCGAATTGTACTTTTACCGATTGTACCCCTTGCATTTTAGAAACCGATTTTTCAATCGTCTTTGCACATGCACCGCAATCCATACCAGAAACCGCGTATTGCACGAGATTGGCAGAAGGAGATTGGACTGCCGTTTTCGATTCACCCTTATTGGTAGTACTAATAACGCAACTCTCATTAGCTGAAGAGCTATAGCATGAAGTACCAACTGGCTCTTTTGCCGTAACAAAAGAACAGCATGAGTCTACGGTTTCCAATTCATCCGAATCACTGCTGCAGCATGATGATTCTTTTATTTCAGCGGGTGTACTACTGCAATCAGAAGCTTGTTTATCTGCAGATTGGGAAGAACAGCACGAGGCTGCAGGGGCAGGTTCATCTGGTTCAGTGCTACAACATGATGCTTTTTCCTCTACTTCGGTTGTAGATGGCGCAGATACAACTGCTGTTGCACTTGAGTTTAGTGAAACTGTTGTCTGTTCATTATTGCTGCAGCAGCTCTGGGGTTCATTATTACTGTTTTGGCAACAGGATTTTTGTTTAGGCTCTTGCATAAGGCATCCTCCTTTTTAAGACAATACTTTATCTCTATTAAGGACCATTTTGGTCACTAGCTCGACAATGACATTGTCCTCTAATCTGTAGTAAACCGTTTTACCTTGTTTTCTTGTACTTGCAATTCCTGCTTTCTTTAAATTACGAAGATGATGAGAGGTTGTAGCTACACTACAGTCAATGATATTAGCCACATCACAGACACATAGTTCTTCCTCAATTGTTAAAGCGCATAAAATCTGCAACCTTGTTTCATCCGCAACTGCTTTCAGTATTATTGCAACACCATTCGTATTTCGGTCTGCCATATGTTCTTTCACACGATTGACTTTATCTTCATGAATACAAGTAACTTGACAGAGTGCTTTATCAGAAGTCATATAGAAACCCTCTCTTATTAAAAAGTTTGTTTGAATGTATTTTAAAATAAACAAAACAAATAATCAAATATATATTTGAGCATTATATGAGATGAGAAGAAACTTGTTACAATAAAAAAACCGACTTATGCCGGTCTTTTCACGTTCGTTTATAATCATCCCAAAGTGTTTTCGTGTTATGAGGCTAAAATGTATTTTGTAATTCTAGTGTAACGAGATGTATCCATTACAATGTGACAAGACAGAGCATTTTGGACCAATCGTGATAACCAATATACATTTACCACCTATGTTGTCATAATCTATGATATTTTTGATTCAACCTGAACTTATTCATAGGTTGATTAATCGTGAAGAAATAGTATATGCTAGGTATTTAAGAATCCGGTTTCAAATCTACAATGATTTATCCAATACAGATTGGTCTCAGTTGCTACCTAATACAGTTTTATGGGCATTATTCCATTATTACACAGCTCCAATTCTTCAATAATACGTATACAGGAATACTTGACTCGTAAAGGAAGCGGAAAATGTGATGGGAGTCACCAGGTTGCAAATTACACGCATGGCGAGTTGCCTCTTTCTTTATCAGTTATTGTATCTGGTTCTTATTGCTGAACTTGTAATTGATATTGAATCGATTACAAGAACGCTTGGAGCTGGAAGGTGTTATGCTCTATCATATATGAGGTAGCAATGCGCGCCATTATCTTAACAATCGTGATTGGTAGCGTTTGAGGACTTTGTTACGTGACGGTTTAAAAGATATCTATCACAGGCTAAATCGATTTAAACCAGAAGGATACTTAAAGGATAGTTACTTTACTTGTAACAAAGCCCTCGCAATTGCGAAGGCTTTGTTTTATTGCAGTTACCTACAACATTTATTAGATGTTTAAGAAAGAGTCACTTTAAGATGGCTCCTTTTTTAGAACTTAATTAAGCATAAGTTGTTCCTTGTCCGCCATCGACTCGTTAAGTAAGAAGCTATAATGAAAGATGCTTCCTCAAAAAAAGAAATAGCATTAAATCAGCAATTTCTTCTGCTGTAGCATAGCGCTTCATTAGTATACTAGCTTCAAAGTATTTCCTAGCCTCTTCTACATGCCCTTTTGCAGTTGTTTGGATAGAAATTATCATCGCTGTATCTACACCAGATGGAATAAGCAATATAAGCGCTCATACTTGGAGAACCAAGTCAGCCACCGTTAAAAGCTGTGTTCACGACAGCACCGCTTTTCTGTTCTGTAATTAATTTTAATTCATGCTTCAATTAAAGGAAGACGCCTACTACGTAGACAGCCAATACGTTTCCCAAGTTCTCGGCAGATGATCTACAATAGTATTAAATTTCTCCGTTGATGCCCGCGTTATTAACGAACACATCAATACTGACAAAGTGCTTCCTTCATTTTTTGTACATAATTGATTACTTCCTCTTCTTTTGCAGCATTTGCTACCACCAAGACTTTCTCTGCATCAATGACCCACAACGTTCTTCATCGCTTCCTCCTGCTGCGCCTTCTTAAATTCTAGCATTAAGAAGCATTTATTTATGATTTGTACTTATATGGCATGCATTATTGTTATATCTAAATTTCTGCGTCAGTTTTGTGGTTCAATAAAAAGATTGTACACCTATGTAGTGTACAGTCTTTTTATTATATTTTAGATTTATCAAGGTTATTTAGCGCATTCAGAGTTGATCTAGTTCATGACTTAAGCGATTAGTATTATCGACGGCCAAACCTTGTTCTAATCTACTTTATATACCGTTAGTGCGGTTTGTACAGTTAAAACTTTTTTGTTAATAATAAAAGATTAAAAAGTTTGCTTTGTGTGATAATAATGTATAACCTAAGTTAGGTAGGGAAAGTTATTAGATTATTATAATTGTTTTACTAATACAAGAGGTAAATCTCACGCCCCTTATGATGCTTCGCTTTTAATCCTACATGTTTTTTTCACTACAAATATCGAATACCGTCTTTATGATGGGTATTTATTCCATGTTATGATGTGACTAGTATTGGGTATAAAGATAGGTGTCAAAAAATTTTTTGATGATTTAGAAAATAATGTGTTCAGGAGGTGATCTCATCGTTAATTTAATTGAATATTTCGTAAGTAACTTCACTTTCATTCTTGGGTACACATGGGACCATATCAAGCTTGTCGGTTTAGCAATTATTATCGCAATTGTGATCGGCGTCCCATTAGGTATTTATTGCTCCGTCAATAAATACGCAGCCTCCACTATTCTCCAAATTGCTTCTATCATGATGACTATTCCAAGCCTTGCTTTATTTGGAATCATGATTCCAGTTCTCTCGCTTATTAATGAAGGAATCGGTACATTACCGGCCATTATTGCACTTGTTCTCTACTCACAGCTTCCGATTATCCGGAATACGTACACTGCTATCAATAATGTCGATCCGGACATACGCGATGCGGCAAATGGCATTGGTCTGACTACATTCCAGCGCCTAATTAAAGTGGAGCTTCCAAACGCTATGCCATTAATCATGGCTGGTATCCGTACTGCTACTGTCTTAAATATCGGTGTCGGCGCAATTGCTACGTTAATCGGCGCTGGAGGTCTTGGCGGTATTATTTATCAAGGAATACTTCGTACCAACAACACAATGATTCTGGCAGGTGCAATAGCGGTTGCAGTTTTAGCACTGATTGCTGACTTGTTCTTGCGTTTAATCGAAAATCTATTTACGCCTAAAGGTGTAAAAAAATAAAAAGGGTGAAACTATGATACATTTCAATGATGTAACCAAGATATATAACAGCAATGTCAAAGCAATTGAAAATATGAATTTCACCGTCGAAGAAGGAGAACTCGTCATCATGCTGGGTCCTTCTGGCTGCGGTAAGACGACCTTATTGCGTATGGTTAATCAACTGGAGAGTATTACGAAAGGCGATATCATGTTGAATGGCAAGAGTGTCTGGCATTCCAACAAAATTGAAATGCGTCGCAATATCGGGTATGTCATTCAATCCAATGGCTTATTCCCCAACATGAACATTGAGGACAATGCAATGATTGTCCCTAACCTTCTCGGCTGGGACAGAAAAAAAATGCGTGATCGCTTCAATATGTTAATGGAACTTGTAGGCTTGAATCCTGATGAATATCGAAAACGATACCCACATGAGCTTTCCGGAGGACAGCAGCAGCGTGTCGGCGTGGCTCGTGCTTTGGCAGCAGATCCACCGGTTATGTTAATGGACGAACCATTCGGTGCACTTGATCCAATCATCCGTACTCACCTTCAGGAGGAATTCCTGCAAATTCAAAAGGAACTAAAGAAAACCATTCTCTTTGTCAGCCATGACATTGACGAAGCAGTCAAGATGGCAGATAAAATTGCACTTCTTAAGGGTGGAAAAATGATGCAATACGCGGAGCCAGCCAGAATGCTGAACAAACCAGCCAACAGCTTTGTTGCAGAATTTGTCGGTCAGGATCGCGTGCTGAAGAGCATGAGTCTGTATACAGTGAGAGATCTTGCTAATGCACTTACACTAAAACCTGTCATTGAATCTCCTGATTCTCAGAATATCAACGAAAACCTTTCCTTGCGAGTGGCTATATCGAAAATTCTAAACCAGGAAGCGGATCAATTGATTGTAGAGAACGACAATGGCACGCGCAAAGGAAGTATTACTTTAGACTTGATCGAGCAGTTCTTGCACCGTGAGATCAAGGAGAGCGTCTGAGGGGGCTGTAATCATGGATAGGACAAACAAAACCATCGCCTTGATTATCAAGCTTATCTTCTGGGCACTGCTCATTGCCTTCTTTGTTTGGGCATTCGCCAACAATATGTTCAGTAAAATCTGGGAACAGCCGGATACCTTCCTGCGCTTACTCGGTGAGCATATTACGATTGTACTCCTTTCAGGAGCTGCTGCTGTGCTGCTTGCAGTACCACTAGGCATCTTCGTTACACGGCCAAAGTTCCGTAAATCTGAATGGCTGATCGTAGGGATCGCAAATCTTGGGCAGACGATTCCAAGCTTAGCTGTACTTGCATTAGCCATGGGCTTCCTAGGTATTGGAATCAGCGCAGCAGTAGTTGCCTTATTCGTCTACTCCCTGCTGCCTATTTTACAAAATACGATTGCTGGCCTGGATTCCGTTGACGACAACATGATTGATGCAGCCAAAGGAATGGGACTCACAAACACGCAAATCCTTTGGAAGATCGAGCTGCCGAATGCACTCACCTCGATTATTGCGGGCGTGCGGACAGCATTGGTCATCAATATCGGGACCGCTGCACTTGCTTATCTTATCGGTGCCGGCGGTCTGGGTGTATGGATTTTCACTGGTATCCGTCTTTTCGATAATGCTTTCTTAATGTCTGGAGCCGTTCCTGTTACACTGTTGGCTATTGTGATTGACTATCTATTCAAGTGGCTGCAGTTTGCTTTAGTGCCAAAAGGACTCCGACTTGCTAGAAAAGCACAAAATTCATAAAGAAAGGATAACTGAAGCTATGAAAAAAAGATTAAGCTTAATCGCATTGCTAACAGTCATAATAGTAGTACTAAGCTCATGCAGTCCTGGTGGTAAAAACATTACCGTCGGAGCTAAAACTTTTACCGAACAGCTTATCCTTGCTAAAATGACTAGCTTTATACTGGAAGACAACGGTTTTAATGTAGAAGAAATTCAAAACCTTGGCTCTTCAGCCATGCGTCAAGCTATTGAAACGCAGCAGATTGATATAACTTGGGAATATGTAGGTACTGCATTGGTCTCCTATCTTGGTGAAGATCCAATCGTTGACAAAAATAAGGCGATGGAAAGAATACAGGAACTAGACAAGAAAAATGGTGTAGCATGGACGAATCTTACAGATGCCAATAATACCTATGTACTGGCAATGAAACAAGAAAGAGCCGAGGAACTCGGTCTTGATACGATTAGTGATTTAGCTGAATATGTTAATGCCAATCCTGATGAACTCGTTTTTGGAATGGAAACCGAGTTTGCCAACCGGCAGGATGGAATGCCAGGTCTAGAGGAACATTATGGCTTCGAATTACCTGATTCCAACATACGTGAAATGGAAATTGGTCTTTACTATTCTGCCTTGAATAATGGCGAAATCGATGTTACGGAAGGTTTCTCTACAGACCCGCAAATTAAATCATTAGATTTAAAAATTCTCGAAGATGATCAGGAATTCTTTCCATCGTATAATCTAGCAGCATCCATTAATCAAAAAACCCTGGACAAGTATCCTGAACTCACAGAACTCCTGATGCCACTCCAGAAAGCGCTGACAGATGATTCCTTACGCGAGTTGAACTATCAGGTTGATATTGAAAAAAAAAGTGTGGAACGTGTCGCTAAAGACTTTCTTGAGGCGAATAATTTACTAAATGATTAATTAGCTTTCAAGTAAATTTCTCAGTTTACTGCTAATGTAAGTGCCAGAGGTTCCTCAAAAAAGTGAAGATAGTTGATTCAATTCACGTTTTTATACAAGCATTCCTCTCAGATACAAATTTATGTATCCATGTTGTCTGCTACCTAATGGATGACTTGCCACATAATACTTTTAAATTAGGTGAAACTTTTGGAGGAATCAAATTGCGATTTACTAAGAGCAGTATCAGGTAGAGTTTAGCTAAACGAAACTATATTAGTAAAGAAACTAAATTTCTTGTACACAAGCGCATCATTGAGCGTATGCTGAAATTGCAAAATGAGTTTTAACTACAAATTCTCTCTCACAAGCTCCCTGCCAGGGGAGTTTTTTATGTGATTAGCGCAAAAAAACACCTTGAGCATATTGTAATTTGCTCACCTGCGTACAGAAGTATGTCGAAAGATGGCAAGTTAAAAAAGAAGGCCTGTAAATGCAGACCTTCTTTTATGGATATTACATAGCATGTTTTATACCTTTTTTAACCAACATCCAATTAGCTGGATAACTAGTTAAAAATCCTATCATCATCGCTATCTGCATCATGAACCAAAATATTACATTGTCTGGATTAGGTGCATTACTAAAGAATACATAATGCGATAATGCCATCCATCCGAACATTCCAATTTCAAATGCGATAAGTGACCATGTATCTGCTTTTAGCGCATTCACTAACTCTTCTTTTGGACTCCTATCCTTCATTCTCATACCGTAGTATTGAAAAGCTACGCCCAAAATAAACGCAAGAATGAATTCAACTACGTAGTCAGCAAACAGCACACTTCCGGCGATAGTCCATCCTGTAAAGAAAACTATAGGTGCCCCAATAAGATCTCCAATAGAGCAACCACTACTACAGTGTGTTGTAGATACTAATACACTTTGCCAAAAAGGTTTGTTACTATCATGAGAATGCTCGACATGTTCAGTATTGTGGGCATTATGTTTTTTCGCATCCTTACGACCCAATTTAAAATAAAGCAATATACCTACAAGAGGAAAATAAAGACCAGTAATTGGCCAAACAATATTCATTACAAACATTTCTTGGGGATGCCTTACCACGTCTCCTATAATGATTAGAAGTTGTAATGCGCCTATGAAAATAGCTATATAAGATACTAATTCTAGGAAAGCCACAATTCCCACCTCCTTTTATATTATGTTATCTAATACCCCCCGCTGGTATGTCGAAACGTTGAATTCTAATGATTTTAGTATTTCTAATACAGCTTTATAAGATGCCTAATGCTGTAGCTATTTATGAAGTACCACTCATGTTTCAGACGGTATACGCTTAACCCTTTCCAAATGGAATGGGTAGTAAAACTCTATACGTGACACAATAATGAAGTAACCAGCCGCTTTAAAGAGTTGCTGGATATAGATATCCCAGACGGTACGGGAATGGATGGGGAATTTATTGTTCCAGGAGAAGAAGACAAGCCGGATTTCGAAGCAATAATGGCCCGTTTTCTTTCGAGTAAGACAGAAGAGGAACGGAAGATGCTTAAAGAGATGTATATGGATCATGCTTTTCTAATTTTTGGTGATTTTCCTATAGGTTGATTTTATCTTATCAAATGATTAATTAACTCTAATTAGTGGTATGTACTCCTAAACACAATTAAAGGTGGGTACTACAGGAGGTTGCTATCGTGATTAGATCAGAGATGTATTTAGAGTATTTGCAGGTTCGTCAAGAAATTATTAAAGATTTGTTAGAAGGTGACACGTTACCAGAAATTGAGCAATCTTTAGAACAAGATTATAGAATAAAGATGTTCTCGTCAGAGGAAAGAACTATGTTTGAAGAAATGTATTTGGATTATACGTTCCTAATAAATGGCTACTATCCTCTGTTCGAAGAAGATTGATATTTTTTAAATTGTAGCGAAAGCTTGCACCATGAATATCTTCATCAAATTATAAATTTAAAAGCACATACACTCGCTATAGTACGTATGCTGAATTTGGAACTGCAGGATTAAATGTTGTGTTAGCATAATTTATTTAGTCGATTCATATGATTTACAACCACTTCTTTCGTTTCGGTGAATCGGAAGAACTTAGCCCTGAAAAGGGCTTTTTTTTTTCACACATTTCATATCTGGGCATAGAATAATGTGTACTTTAACTTTTGTCATTTGATATACCAGCTCCTTCTCCTCATATGAGGAGTTTTTTTGTATGTGAGGCTAACTTTTCGACTATACTAAGATTGCAAGACCCTTTCCTTCTTATGTCGAGGCACACATACACTAAAAAGCCCCACTTCCTATACGGGAGGGGGCTTTTTTATTATTTACTAAGAAATGATGATAAACCTGGTTAGCTGACACTTACAAAGTTAATTTCCATTCATATATTGAAATATATCTCTTAGGAAGGGTGTTATTTATATGGTTACTGTACTAGATGCTAGGACTTCTCAGAATGCAAGTACCTCTAACTCCATTTCCGTACCTGTTTTAGTTGGGACTCAACAGTTATTTGGTCAAGTTGGGCTAATAACTGCTGGGACAACCACCCCCATCAGAGTTCAAATGAGCGGAATCATTTCCCTACAACTTCCCCTACTTCCCGCGCTAACAACGGTTACGGTAAGGATTGTGAGAGGTACACAACCCACGGATCCCACCGTATTCTCTGCAAGTTCAAACTTAGATTTAGAAATTCTTGGACCGCAAGCCTTCAATTTCGTAGCAGCGGACATTAATGTTCCTCCACCTGCTAGTGGTCAGCTAACATACACAGCTTTTGTTTCATCAAACCTACTTGGAACTGTTCGTGTTGGTCCTGAAAGTTTCTATGCTATCGCGTTTACGGGTTAGATTTATTGGTCTTTTAGGTTTTATTGATGAATATGAAAAAAAGCCTTCGCTATAGCGAAAGCTTTTTTTCATATTCAGTTGGTATATACGGATTATTCGCCTACCATTCTATGGTAATCATAATCTTTCATATGCTTGTACAACCAATGTTATATTTAGGTTAGGAAAGCGAAACCGTTATAGAACCGTACATATTAGACATGTCAAATGTGTAGTTCTACTTTATTACATAATTCAACTAAAGCACCTGTTACTTAATGGCTGTTTTGGCGTCAACGGACCGATAAGATAAATGCATACTCATATCAACTTATAACTTTCCTTTGTCGTGTACTTTCCCATCTGACTAATAATGATTCACCATCCAGCACATTCCAGGCTGTAAAAGATTTTGTAGCGAAACACCGAGAAACCATGTTAGTGCTCCAAATAATATAACAACGTATCCTCCTTTTAACAGAGGTACCCTACTCTCCAGAATCATTATAGAAGCTATTGCACCCAATGAAATACCTGAAATGAAGTCGAAGAAGGTGATTTGGAATGAGCTTCTTGCCTATAATTCTTGAAACGATATACAAAATAGTAAAACTGAATACACATCTTATTGTTACATCTGCAAAGCTCATTAATTCCTTAACCTCCTATTTGTTGAGAACTACATGATTGTGATATTTCCGCAGTATTACGACAGGTTATGAACTTACAGGTTATCTATGTATTGAATTTAATAATTCATTAGTTAATGCATTGCTTTCAGTTAGATGAATGCAGCCTACACACTAGGAGATAATAATAATGAATCAGATGATTACTATTATTATTTAAGTGGGTGATGATATCGAACAAGAACATGAGGATCTATTTCAAGCAATAGCTTATATAGACCATCAGCTCCAAGATACTTTATTGAGTCGTACAACTAGAATCGAATTAATGGCACACAAGCGAATTATTCAACGTATGATAGAAGTGGATAATGAGCAACTGGATGAGTTACATTAACACTAATTTTCTCTTCCAGTACTGACGAATCTTTTCACACTCTTATGCAGTTGACCATATACTACATTAGTACGACTTTGTTTTTAATTAATCTCCCAACTTGCTTCCTTACACTAGTAAGGAGGCTTTTTACTTTTCAATTGATACTGTGTAAAAGTACGCTTCTCTTCTCTAAATGCTTGCCAAGAGGTTTTGGTTGCTGCGTAGCTGCCAATAGCAGCATACCCATAGAAATATCCCATAAATATACCTGCCACAAGGTCATGTGGGTGACTATAAAATATAGATACCATTAACCCTAATATTACTGCGACAGTAGGTATGTACTTTCTACTTATAGGTGTAAACCACTTAATACATTGCGTCAGTATTAAAACCACAGGTATACCTATCGTAGAGTCCCAAAAATTCGTATGTATTATAGGAAAACTCATTCTATTCTCATCCTCTCTAAGTTATATATAAATACTGTCTCCAAATAACTAAAAACTTACTATTTACAAGAACCCTATAGAGAAATTAAAAGCACGAACTATTAAGATGAGAATAACCTATCATAAAGGGGGAATTGCGATGAGACAATTAAACAAATCTAAAGTGCAAAATAATAACCTTCAGATCCAACTTTCCAAGAATGACTATGTTGTAAGTGATTTAGACATCTTAACAGCTGTCTTATTATTGAATGGAAAGCTTAGTGTTGATTTGATTGAGACTGATCGTAATACGGACCTGTCCAATATCACTTTAATTGGAGAAGTACCTTCAGATACAAATAACAATAACCAATTAACTGATTTCCTTGACGCTAATGATGATATGTCTATGGACGATGTTCTTGCTGCAATTCTTCGAAGGATACAATAAGCTGAAATTAAGATGAACTTAGGTTGTATGCAAATCGGCTTATTATAGTATCCTTTCATCAGGAAACGCAGATAACTAAAGGTGCAATGAGGCGCCTTTAGTTATCTGCGTTTCCGTTTTCAGATGGTGTATTAAACTACGTTATTTGACCTATTGGAATACTTTCATTAATTATGTTGACCTGGTTGGTAGAAATACATTCCAGACTGACCTTTTTCAACATTTGTATCCACTCGTAATTTCTTATTCTCTGTGTAAGTTCCAAGGATTATATCATCAATCCCTATATGTTTTAACTCTAACTGTTACAAAACCCATTCCTTTGTAAGGTTCAAATACTTAAGATTGTGGTTGATTATTTGGCCATCCATTATCAGAGGTATAGGTATTCTCTTTTGACATTGATATCCATATCTGCAGGTTGGACAGGTCTATACTCAGCTTTAGGTATCACACTTAATACACCAGAATCTTCAAGCGTAGCCATTTCAACTGTGGTAGTATCGGTGATACCTTGAATTCGCAACTGTGCGAGAAATTCATCAACAGGTAGCCTAACCTTCTTCAAACCTTTTCGGTCAATATCACCATTTCTAATGAGAACAGTCGGACTCTCATAAAGAATCCAACGTAACTTATTATGAAGTGATAGACGCATGAATATTTTATAAAAGTAATACAAAGATTCCTGTACACAGTAGTGCTAACCAAATATTGTTTTTCTGTATTGGTTGGCTGATTGCATTACCAATTACAATAACGTAAAGAACATCAAATGTATGCATTTGAGATACAGCCTTTTTTCCAGTAAAGCGTAAAAACAGGAACCCAAATATAAAAATAATGAAAGGGTTCATTAACAAATCCATATAACCCACTCTTTCCATGAGGTTTATATGTAGTTTGAACAAAGTTCTTAAAATTTATTATTGAATGCCTTTTAACCGATTAGGGAACGTTATGTCCTAGGTTGAAAATAGCTTTGGTAAGGAATGACCAACATGAATGTCTATATTTATATAACACTTAAGGCAGTATTTAGTTTTTTATTACTTCTTGTAATTACTGGTCTTATAGGCAAACACATTAACTCCAATAAGAACCATTTCAGCTTTGCATTGTCTATTGTAATTGGCTCAGTTATTGCAAATATGGCAATTGACCCTTCTGTTACGTTCAGGCACTCTTTAATTGTCTTTATCGCCCTTGTTATAACATTTTACTTGTTGCTCCTACTTACTTTTAAAAATAGAAAAATAAAGAAGTATTTATCTGGTACTCCAACTATCATTATGGAGAAGGGGAAATTAAACGAAGAGAATATGAGAAGAATGAAAATAACAATGGCCGATCTTCAGCAACGCTTTCGGGAACACAGCGTTTTTGACATTAATGAAATCGAAACGGCTTATCTCGAGCCCAGCGGACAGTTATCTTATGAAAAAAAGAAAATTCATCAACCGATTACCATGGCTGATTTAACTAAAATTTCTCATTCTCTTGTGCAGACTCAAAACGATAAAGAAAACAATTAGTGACTTCTCAAGCTTCACGAATGTAAATCTAATAGTAATATGTATTGAGAAGCATATATTAAGGACTTCTTTTACTTTTAGATATGTAACCCACTAAGACGGCTCTACATATACTTTTGTAGCGGAGTGGTCATACTCCCTCACCTATATAATATCCCTATTCCCTCCTCACTTATGAGGAGGTTTTTTTGTATAACAAAATCAATGCTTATTCTTTTCTGGGTATTAGCTCAGTCATAACCAAAGTATGGGCATACACTGCACCATATAAAGGAAAGGGGTTTGTAAATGCAAAACGAAAATTGCTACAGTAGTCAGCACGAGGATGAAAGAAATATCAGACCGGGATTTGGTTATGGAAGACCTCCATTCTATGGTGGGTATCCACATTACGGATATGGGCAGCCACACTACGGGTACGATCAGCCACATTACGGGTACGATCAGCCACATTACGGGTACGGTCAACCGCATTATGGGTACGGCCAGCCACACTACGGACATAATTACTCTCAAGGCTATCACCATTATTAAAAAATAAATATATAGATTACTGTTTATTCGAATTGTAAAGGACTCCTTTCCATAACTGGAGGAGTCCTAGCTTTATCATGACCAATAATAAAGCTTGAAAAGGGGTACCCAGAGAAACATAACTGTGATTCTCGATGGATATAAGATACTATATGCTGATTTTCAATCTCGGACAGGGTATATGCCTCTATAGGATTGAAATATTTTAGTCCTTTACTTGAATTTTGTCTATAACAATAAGGTATTGATTTAATCGTTAACTCCTCACATAAATGTTGCATATGATACCTTACCTTTCCTTTCAAAATACTACAGAAAAGTGCGCCTAATATAGGGCGCATTTTTAGATATTTAATCCTTCAATTCTCCTATGTGGATTCCCTTGTATACGTTTATACTATTTGGAAAACTTAATGTACATTTTAAGAAACGAGGAGTAAATACTTATTTTAGACAATGAAACCATCAAAATTGTTAAAACTACAGCTCCCGTATTAAAAGAAAACAGCAAACAGATAGGAGTAACGTTTTATAGACTCTTATTTGATAAGGCTCCTGAATTATATAACATCTTTAATCAGACTAATCAAAAAAGAGATCTTCAACAGGAAGCGTTAGGATATGCAGTATGCATATTACAGATCTTAGTGAACTTAATCCAGTAATTGAAAGAATATGTCATAAACATCGAGCAATCGGTATCATGCCTGATCAATACCCTGTTGTTGGAGAAACTCTTCTCCAAGCAGTAAAAGAAGTTTTGGGTCATGCAGCTACAGATGAAATCATTGATGCTTGGGGAAAAGCGTACGGATATATATCAAATACATTAATCAGCTTAGAAAAGAAGTTATATGATGAAACAGTGAAGCAAATTGGAGGATAGAGCGGTTATATAGAATTCTACATAGATAAAAGTGTAAAAGAAACCGAAAAAGTCACTTCATTCTACTTAAAACCAAAAGACGGGAAAGAGATAGCCACGTATAAGCCGGGACAGTATTTAACGATAAAAGCTAAAATCCCGGGAGAACAATATACCCATGTTCGGCATTGCAATATTTCTGATGCTCCGAATAGTGAATATTATCACATAAGTGTAAAACGCGTGGATTCAAATGAAGATGGTCCCCCTGGAATCGTATCTAATTATCTCCATAAAGAATCTTCTAAAGATGTTACCTTGTTTTTTTCAGCACCGGCGGGTGACTTTGTACTGAAGGAGAATGATCGTTCCACTGTATTCATTAGCGGAGGAAACGGTATTACTCCAATTATGAGCATGCTTAATAGCTTAATTAAAAATAAGGATCATCGTCAGGTTACCTTCGTTCATGCTGCTGCTAATAGTAAAATACAAGCATTCAAGGATCACATCGAGGAGATAGCAACCCAAAATTCAAACGTTGATAAGGTTATATGTTACAGCATGCCGTCGCAACAAGATCAATTCGAGCACAACTTAGAAAAAGAAGGGTTTATTGACACAGATTTGCTTAAGTCTATCCCTTATTTAAAGGATACTGAGATTTATTTTTGTAGTTCGATACCATTTATGCAAGCTATTAACCATATCTTAGAACAACTAAGTATACCAGCAGAACAAATTAACTACGAAGTATTCAATCCCATCGCCATTCTAGATGAATAAGTGTTATGGAATAAGTTGTTCAATTAAGAGCACCACTTATTTCTTATCCATTAATCAAAATACGCCTAAAATAGGCGTATTTTTAATGATAAATAGGCATGTGTTCAATCCCCAATATTCATTAGGCATACATTAAACCATAAAGGAAAGGGGATTAAAAATGACCAATTATGAATATCAAACATGGAATGATCTGGCAGAGGTATCAAATAGTCCTGAGCATTATGAATATCAAACGTGGAATAACCAGTCAGAGGTGTTAAATAATCCAGAAACCTATGGATACGATCAGACCCATCAAGTGGTAGATCCTGAAGATGTACGACGCATTGGATTCGGTGGGTTTGGTAGACCTGGATTTGGATTCGGGCGAACTGGTTTTGGACGACCTGGATTTGGATTTGGAAGGCCAGGATTTGGTTTCGGGCGACCTGGATTTGGGTTTGGTAGACCGTTTTATGGCGGGTATGGGTTCGGTGCACCTTTTGTGGGTGGATTAATAGGCGGCGCATTAGCAAGCACCCTGTATAGTCCTTACTATGGTGGGTATGGATATCCTTATGGGTACGGGTATCCTTACGGCTACGGCTACGGCTATCCATACTAAGGTGAGAATCGATGATCGATCATCACCCTTATGTTAATGCCTATAATCAATATCTGAATCCTTTTGAACACAGGGATGCAATAATCATTCCGGTTCTATCCGGAAGTGCAGGCGCCTTCTTCCCAAATCACCTATTTCACTATAATCAATTTGGCTCGAGCTATTCCCAACCGTATAATCAATATGAAACTAACTATACTCCATATGGTGCTGGATACCCTTCTCATTATATGTGGTACGGGTACTATTAAAGCATGATAATGGAGGTAATTATAAATGGGCGGAGAGTTAACATCAGAGCAAAGAAGCTTGCTTTTAAGTATACTTTCATTAATTGGAACCGGCATTTTATTTGGTGGGGCAATACTCGCATTTTATTTTGCATATAACAACTACGCTTTTGTAGATCCTGATGAAGTTGTATAATGAGTACGCGATTATTGTTTACAATTGACGCAAATATTCCAGAAATAACTCTATAGAATTAAAACAAACGATGATTTCTAGATAGAAATGATAAGAGCCCTTCATTATGAAGGGCTCTTATCATTGGCTAGATTTTTCAATTCTGAAATCGTTAATAATGCGTATCCTTTCTTTTTTAAAGCCGGAATTAACCTTTTGATCGCTTGAACTGTCTCGGTTCTATCTCCACCACCATCATGTAAAAGAATAATATCTCCTGGGTGAATATTATCCATTACCTGCTTGTAAATATGATCCGCCGATTCGTGATTCCAGTCTCTTGTGTCCTGTGACCACAGTATTATCTTATGATTCGTATCTACTGCTGCTTTTACAATTTCTTCATTGTAATATCCTCCAACTGGACGAAAGTATAGAGGTTTTTGTGCTATATATTTCATCACAATATCGTCAGTTTGTTTTATTTCTTTTTCTACACTAATCAAGTCAATATTCTGTAATTTTGTATGTGTGAATGTGTGATTCCCAATTTCATGTCCTTCAGTATGTGTTCTTATCAACGTTCTGGAGTCTCTCTTAACATTTTCCCCGATTACAAAAAAAGTGGCTTTCGCATTGTTCTCTTTTAACACATCCAATACTTGATTAGTGTAGGTCCCATTCGGACCATCGTCAAATGTCAATGCAATAACTTTTTTCTTTGTCTGCACTTCCCAGGTGATTTCCCCTGACTTTTCATATTCCTCTTTATTTAGCTGTCCATGTTGAAACCCTAATAAAATCACTACTGTTATTGACATAATTACTGATTTACTAAGATACGCCAACTTCACACCTACTCACCCTTCTTACTTAATCCTTACTTTCCTAAGCAAATATCTTGTTTAGTCTTTCCCAAATAAGGATGATTATTTTCTTTTATATGTCTTTCAAGCTTTGCGCATACTACCTGTATACACTACTTGTGAGCAACTCATTTCTAAAAAGAGGGATACAAATGCAGAAGGTAATCATAATTTTTATACTTCTAGTAATGTTGTGTGGTTGCTGGGATGCCAGACCAATGAAAGATGTTCAACTTGGCATTTTAGCTGCATACGACATAGACCATGGTAGATACAAAAATTCCATTTTAATTCCTAACATACAAAAAAGTGGTTCGGGACCCACACAACCTTCACCAGCATTTATCTATTCAGCTAACGGAAACACACCATCCGAGGCAAGAAAAAATCTGGATAATAAATTAAGGAATACATATGGTCCATCTCAATTAGATGTTGTTCTGTTTAGTGAGAAGTTAGCTAAACAAAATATATATCCTTACCTTGATGCATTCTATCGAGATCCACGCATGCATTTAGATGCAGTACTTGGATTAGTTAGAGGGGATGCTGCCAAACTAATAAGCACTGCACCAAAATCCGAAGTAGAAAAATCAGAGTATGTTGAGGGCATTTTGGAGTCATTAGTAAATACCACTGAATTGGAGGAAGTAAATGTAGATACAATAAATAAGTATATTTACGAATCAGGTATTGATTTTGTTACTCCAATACTTAAAAAAACGGAGAAAAATGATGAAGTTTCTTATGAAGGCATGGCTATATTTTCAGATAATAAATATTCTGGTGTCGATATTCCCCCGAGACTTTGTACGCTTTCTTTATTAATGCGGGGAATAAAAGGAGATAGAGCTCTAATTACCGCTAAGATAAGGGATAACGAATCTCAAAACCCTAAAAACTACACAACAATATTTGTTGAAAAATTAAAGGCCTCTATGAAAGTACGACCGAATGGAAAAAATATTCATGTTTACTTCAATACAAAGTTGATTGTAGATATTGAGGAATATCCTGCTGATGACTTTACATTAGATGATATCCCAAAGGTTAAAAAAGAGCTTGAAGAAAGTCTCACACATCAAGCCGAGGAAATTTTTGAACTAACTAAAGAAGCCAATGGAGATATTTTTGGCGTGGGAAGGACTTTACACGCTTTTCATAATGACATATGGAAACAATTAAATTGGAAAGAAGATTTCCGTAAAGTTCAGATGCACGCTGATATAGAAGTGAAAGTTAGAACGAGAGGTATTTACAAAAAATAAAATTAATGCTGGAATCTTTTTATGTATCTATATTATTAAGGCTACTGAATTGTTGGCTTTCCTTCGTTAGGTATAGTTAATACTAAAAACCAGCACTAGAAAAACCTAATGCTGGTTTAAGCTTAAATGACTTGATTCATCTTTCCATGTGCATTGCTTGTGCTTTGGTGTGATGTACAGTACCGAATGGGTGATTTGGTGGAGCGTAAATAGAATACAGTTTTAATGGTATACTTCCAGTGTTAGTTACATTATGCCACGTACCGGCTGGGACTATAATTGCGTCGTCGTCCTTAGCATTTCTTTGGAAGTTAAGATTGTTTCTGCTACTCCCCATTTGAACAAAGCCTTGACCTTGTTCAATACGGAGAAACTGATCCACATTGGGATGAACTTCAAGTCCTATATCTTCTCCTGGATTTATGCTCATAAGAGTCACTTGTAAATGTTCCCCTGTCCATATAGCATTTCTATAATTATTGTTGCGTTTCGAAGCTACATTGATATCGACTACAAATGGTTGTCCGCCGTGATCGCGAAAATACATCTGTTCGCGTGTATAATGAGGATGGTTGTTTCCCTCTTGAGGTATCACTTGATTTTGAAAATACCTGTAATCCTGTTGTGTTTCATTATGGTTATATCCATTAAAATATGGACCTAAATGGTTATAAGGTTGATTAAACATACTTTACCCTCCCTTTCTTTCCGTAGCATTTTATGCAAGGAAAAGAAAAGTGTTATTGCCCACTCTTCAATCAGGTTCTTAGAATTATTCCATTCTGCTCAGTTGTTCATCAGGTTCTACATGTACATGAACGTTGTACACCTCATGTTTTTTAATTAACTCAGATTCTACTCTATCTGCAATTTCGTGTGCATTATAGATATCAAGATCAGGTGACACTCTGATTTCCGTATCTATCACAACATTATTGCCATATGTTCGGGCTTTTAAAGTCTTAATTGATTTTACAACCCTAGTACTTTCGATAGTAGCCGTGTAATCCATTAATAAACCTTCATCTATCCCGTCTGTTAGCTGATGAGAAGCATCCCGGAAAATATCCCAAGCAGTTTTACATATCATAATCCCTACCATTACAGCTGCCACTGGATCTAGCCATGGCATATTTAATTGGGAGCCAAAAATACCGACTACTGTTCCGATACTTACTAGTGCATCAGACAAGTTATCTTTTGCAGCTGCTCGGACAGCCTGACTGTTGATTTTCTTAGAAAGTCGATTATTGTACCAATAAACCCCTCCCATGAAGATCGCACCAAAAATTCCTGTATAACCTGCGATTAAGTCCGGAGCTTCTTGATGTGGTTCAAATATGGAAGTCACCGCCTCGAACAATACTTGCAGTCCCACAGCCATCATAATAAATGACGCAACCATAGAAGCAACAGTTTCAGCACGCCAATGTCCATAAGGGTGATTTTTGTCTACCGGTCGTTGGGCAATTTTCAACCCGACTAATACTGCAATTGAGGCAATAATATCAGTGGTGTTGTTCAATCCGTCTGCTCGCAGAGCTTGTGAGTCACTTGTGTAACCAATATACAATTTCAAAACTGACATAAATATATAGGCAACAATGCTCAGATAGGCTGCCCTTTCACCTAATTTCAGGTTTCTTACTTTTTCATCTACAACCATTATTGTTCCTCCTTGTTAAGTACCTAGATAGCTTAACAAGGCTAAATCGAGTGGGTCTATACAAACCTTTTTATGCATATACAGCAAACTAAGACCTTCTAAATAATTTTGCATCCGGCGAAATTATTCGCATATAACTAGGTTATTTTACCCTCTTTATCTTCCTAATTACCTTGTGTGATTTATTTTACTAAAGAAAGCATCTTATTATTTTTTTGCCTTAATTCTAGTTAATAAACCTATTATTCAAGTAGAATCACCATTTGTTCGTTTCAAAATGTACATATTATCCATCTAATATAAGTATTAAGGGGGTGAATTAAAAGTGTTTCACACAAGAAGACCAATTTTTGTCCTCCAGAAAATCGTGTTAGAAATGAATATGTTAAACGAGTCCAACCAATCATTCGCCCAGTTGTCCACGTTAGACGAATAAATGTAATAGATGTACCAAGATACATTGTGAAACCCATTTACAGAACGGAAGTAGTACATCATAGGCGAAATTTCTTTTGTTGATTAATTCCACGCTTGTCCATGGCAAGTAATAATATTAATGCATAAAATATAAGGAGGGTTTATATGAGCAGCTACGAAGGTGGATACGGTATGAGTGCAGGATTTGCATTGCTTGTTGTACTTTTCATCCTACTTATTATTGTAGGTACTTCTTATGTTGGCGGCGGATATGGTTACTAATTCTATTCAAAATTCCTTTCCAGATGAGCTCGCACCTTACACTAATTAATGGTGCCTCGTTCTAGATGATAGAGCAAAAAAAACGCGCTTGGAGCCGTTACCCCTACTGACAGGTTATAAGGAGGGGTCGCAAACCCATTTAGCGACTGATCAAAATGTGGGCTTTAAAGAAGTAAAAAGGACTAATCGCTGAAGCAGTGATTAGTCCTTTTTGTTATCTCTATTAAATAGCGGCTTACTCGCCTACCATACCGTCGTGATCATTATCCCTCATATACTTGTACAACCAATGTTCACTTGTTATTGGGCATACTGAACCCTGCAGCTTTTGCTTCTGCGATTGTAACCTGTCCATTACCGTTTACACTCAGTAAAGTAGGTGTCTTTTTTTGTGTTATTAATATAAAGATCATTAAACAAGTTACTTCGCATGCAAAATAGGGTAGAGGGAATACTATGTCAAATTATTATAGGAGTTTATATGGTTCATTACACCCATTTCAGAAACTATCTAGTTCAAAATACCAACTTTAACGTAAATAATAAGTTTAAAGATATCGACCAATATTTGTTTATCAAGGATAAAACACAACCATCAAACTTTAACGATAGATTCTGTGATGTATTTAATACTGAAGAGAATCTTACAACTAAGATACTTGAAGATAAGGCAAAAGATTTAAATGACCAATACTACTTTAACTTTCCTATTGAAGAAATTGTAAGTAAGCTAAGCGAAGTAAAATGGTTGTATATAGATCTGGTAGAATCTTTCTGCACTGAAAACGCATTGAGCTTTTACCAAGGACTTAGAATATGCAATTTAATCACTCTATTTTTCGATCAATTTATTAGTAGACTCACAACTAGTGCTTTTAAAGCATATAATGATTTCATGCTTGAGCAAGAGAAGGTAATCGAATCGCTAGGTTCTCCACTGATACGTTTGAGTATAAATTCAGCCTTAGTTCCTCTGTTCGGTCATATTAATAATACTCGTGCTGAGAAGATTATTACCTCTATTACACAAGAAGTAGGCGAACTACAATTAGACAACATATTTGTCGATCTAACTGGATTGAAAAGCTTAAACAAGGATGCCTCCCTATTTATATCTAATCTTACGGAAACACTGAAAATAATGGGTACAAAAATAGTCATATCTGGAGTACATCCAGATATTGCAAAATCTGCTATATATATGGGTCTAAATGGTTCAACAGAATCGAAAAGTTCTTTACATTTAGCAATCAGCCAAGGTAGGATATTTTCTTAATTTAAAACAGGTTGCTACCTTCTACAAATGCGCGACAGAGCTTTCTTAAAACACAGGAAAGCTTTTTTGTATTTAAGATAGAAATAGTAGTGATAGAAACGCTGAAATTACAATCGTTTCTTTTGTATTCTATTATCAGCAGGTCGATATTTCTTTACAACATAGCATAATAATATAATTTCATATAGCATGTAGTTCCTTAATGCTGAGTTTGGACAGTTGGCTGCGTCTTCTTGAATACGTTCTATCTCTCTTTCTAACAACACGATTTCAGACTGCTGCAATTACTATCACCCCTTGCCCTTCCATTTCCCTAACTTCGGATTAATAAGCAATACACAGTGAAATCTATTTCAAAACATCTCTTATTTTGAGATGTTTTTCTTATTAGCTATAAATTGTTCATTGTAGTCACGAAAATTCAAAAATTTGTGCATCAGTTAACTGGATAGGAGCTGGGAGTAGTTATGCAGAAATCACGAATACAAAACTAGATCAATAAATAAAAGCCACCTTCGAGGTGGCTTTTATTATCATATAAACTGAATGTGTAAAAAGGACGATATAGGATATTTTGGTTTGTATGAGATATTATAAAAAGAACTTTCTATTAATCTCAATATATTGCAATTCCTGGATTGGGATATCTTCTTCGTGATAAATTGCTTCAACAGGGCACACTGTTTCACATGCTCCACAATCTATACATATTTCAGAGTTTATATAAAATGTCCCTGCCTTCTTCTATACAATCTACTGGACATACTTCTACACATTCTCCGGCCATCTCTATCTTACAAGGTGATGTAATAACAAAAGCCATAATAATCTCTCCTATTGATTTAGATGTGTAAATACATATAACGTTCATTTTTTAGACTTTCTGTACCATCTCATATAGTAACTTTCCCAAGGCTAAAATACTTAATGATTAATGAAAATCCCAATCTTTCATGTTAGAATAAACAGAACTGTTAAAAAATTGAAATGATTATTTTGAGGATTCGTATAGTTATGAAGGAGTGTAAAATATATGAAGTTAAAAAAATTACTTTTTCCAATTTTCTTAACAACTACACTGCTCTTTGTTGTTGGTTGTAGTTCAGAAGCATCAAAAATACAAGAAAAAGATGCAGATGTTGTCCAAACAGTACTAGAGAACAACTTTAATGGCCCTGAAGAAGAAGTAAGAGAAATGATGAATGACGTTAATATTGAGGGAATAGTCCAATACGAAGAAGAACTATTAAAAGATTATTTTGCAAGTGACGAATTTTATAAAGAATACACGTCTACTTACGGATCATTGTTATGGATTGAGCCAGTAAGAAATAATTATGAATTAAATGTTACAGACATAGAGGTAGAGAGTACGGAATCAGAAGATAACGTATATGATTTTACAATGAAAATTGAGTACAAAAATATAGACGGAGATTCATCAGGTGAAGAAACAATTACAGGACAGGCTGATTTGAATGAAGATCACCTGCTTGAATACATGTTAATTAGAGTAGACAAACTAATGACAGAATTAAGTCAGCCTAATATGTAAAGTAATTAAAAGAACTCTCCCTTGTTAAGGAGAGTTCTTTTGATAAGATGAGTTAAGTTGTATTAATTATTAATACCAAATGTATGAATCCCATCCACGATTTCGTAAAGAAGAATTGTATCCTACGTAATCTGGATATTTCATGACATAACCTGTACGAAGTCGGAATCCAGGAGTATCTGTTCCATATGTACCAAGTTTAGTCGCCCCCCAAGAAGGGTTATGCTGAACTACCATTGTCTCCAAGCATTTGCTACATTGAAATGCATATCCCAATTTAAGAATTACTTTCCCATTTTGTCGAATTTCACCTAGGGAATGTGGTGTCATTGTATGCTTTCCACCCCCAGGGCATGGAATATACTGTACAGTAAACTCCCCCTCACCTTCATTGGCTTCAGAATGGCTATGTTCTGAATGCTCTGTGTTTGATTCTTCATGAGAATGACTATGTTCTGTATGTTCTGCGTTTGATTCGGCATGTGAATGACTAGGCATAAAAGCTATCAAGACCATCATTAAAACTAAAACACTAACAAAAAATTTCTTCATTAAGATACCTCCTATTTGGGTTACAATATTTATTCTACATATAATTACAAAAAACTTCCTTATTTGGAATTAATTTAAAACTAATGTAGGCATTATGAATGGAAAATTATAAAACAGTAACCTTTGCTATTTAGGTTCCGATACTTAACTATTCCTTAGTTTTCTGCACGAATAAGTGCAAATAATGAACTGGATATATTTTCTCTAATTAAAACGTTAAAAAGGGTTCTCAATTGTGAGAACCCTTTTTAAGATCACTATACAATTTGTAAATGGGAAGAGTCTTATAATATGATTTTCGTTCGTCATCAAATTGTTCGAAGTAAAATTCTGCTTCTCGTAAACTCTCTGACAGTACTGAAACACCATACATTAACTCAACCTTGTTTGAAAGAGATGCAGCATTATCTTTCAGTTTTAACAACCTTTGGAACTGCTCAGTATTTAATTCTCTGTTCATTCTGTAGGAAATTTGCAAAGCATTTAATTCAGACACTACATAGTTACTCTCTTCTGCGAATTCCTTTTTTCTGTCATGCATTAAATCGTGGGCTAGTTGCAGGAATTCTGTACGGTTAGTTTCGTCAAATGCATTAATACAATTTAGTATAAAATTATTAACTGGCCCAAATACAAAGTCTTCTATAAACTCTATTTGTAATAGTGACTGTTTAATTAAATTGAAATCAATGTTTGCTGCTTTAACAAAAGCATCTTTATTTATTAGTAGATAAGGAGAGATATTGGCAAGCTTTCCTGTTTCATTATTTTTATATGTCCAATCTAAATCTAAAAACTTCTCATCAAAAACATTCAAAAACTTTTCTTTTTTAGAATTAGGATTGTAAAACATAAGTATTGTTACATCACCAATAGTAACGTTGCAATAACTTGGCTTGTCAGGATTTTGAATATTGATTCCCTCGTAATTTTTATTAACAAAGATATCTTGTAAAAACTCTAATTTTTTGACTATCTCTTCAAAGGTACCATTGAACTCTAATTCATGGCTTATACCTAACCGATCAAAAGTCATGCCTGCTAATTCAAAAAAATCATGAGCTTGATTGACTTGATTTAATACCTCCACCTGTTCTTCTTTATCGAATTCAGCATATAAATCATCGAATCTAATCTTTCCAGAACTCAGAAAGTTAATTAAGAATGGGTATATCTTAAGTATGCTCTGGAGGGATTTAGGTACAAGAGAATATGTTAATTTATTTTCAGTTTTTTCGTTTTTCATGAAGGTTAAAGAGTCTTCTATAACCCATCGATAAATTGGAGGAGTATAACTAGTTTGGACGTTAAACATATATTCTTCATCTCCAGCAACAACTTTCTGAAGATACTTTACACCGATGCCTTCTATTCTACTACGCCGTAATGGATACTCAATGTTATCCTTTAGACCAAAATGAATAAAGTCGTGTTTCATAATGTCAGAAGGAGCATCTCTTTCTGGGTCGAAAGTAAGGCTAGTGAAAATATGTTGTTCAAATTCTTCATCTTTGTATTGATTACTTTCAATTAGGTACGTGCTTTGCTTATGCATTTGATCATCCATTATTACGCAAACGGAATATAAGCTTGTTTCTTCTAATGGTCTAAGTTTTACTGCGTGGGTTTTCTGTTTACCATGGATATTAATTATTTCCTTTAAATCAATAGGAAGAAGATGTTTATAAAAGATTTTGGTAGCATTAACATTTGTTTTAAGTACTTCTACAACTAAAAGTAAACAACCACCTTGTTTATAGTAGTTTTGATAATCAGCTATTTCTAATGGGAAACTCCTGCTGCTATCTGAAAATTCATCTACCTCAGTCCCTTTAACCTGTGTTGGGACATTATACATAAAACTATTCACTGTTTTAGAAGCATCATTATGGACTGTTATATATCCGTCAAAAGAAGGCTCTTTATCGTCGGTAGGAATTCGTGCTACTAGATGTTGACCAGGCTGAAAAGTCTCATTTACTATTGCATGTACTGCGATAATTTCAGTGTTAGGATTAGACATAACGTAATCATCTCCTATAATTAGTAGTTACCTAATGAAAATTTTACCTTTTTGTAATAGAAAAATCTCTTATTTACTGTGGATTTTTTTGTTTTATGAACTGCTGATTAGCTTGTAGCTACAAATAGTAAAATCGATTTTCTTGATTTTAACGAAACCATTGAATTTTTTTGTAAGTAATAAAAAAAGGGCTTAGGAGATGTGAAATGGAACAACAAAATTCATTAACAGTCTTCATGAAAAATATGGAGAGTATAGGTCGTGGTGCAATTACATTTAGCAATGGAATAGGTAATGTAGTAACTAAGATTGAGTCGTTTATGAATAACAACTCTGAAGCAATTGATAGTTTTATAAAGAACTTCGCTACTTACGCAATATATATAGTAGAAAACTCCGAGAAAATACTCACTTTCATAGATGATATAGAAAAGTTAGATGATTTAATAGATGAGAATCTTCTCGAACTCCCTCCCGTGGATGCTATAGAGGTTATTGTAAACCTATATGAACAGGGGATTTTTGTTAAACGTCGGGTTAAATTATTATAAGAAGTGCATCGCATCAGCTTTTGTGTTATGCACAGCCCCAAAAGGATGATTCGGTGGAGCATATACAGAGTAAAGCTTTAGGGTAAATATAGCCTCCGGAATTTGGATCTAATTGATTATATGAGTAATACATGCTTCTTCCCTTTCCTGTTCATGCATTGTTTATTCAGTGATATAAATAAGGTAAATCTAACCAATAAACTGATGATGAATGTATAAGGAAGTGTACTTTTTTGAACTATGTTTAACTATCTCTCGTACGCCCTGCTTACTCTTAATCATAAAAAATTCTTTTAAGTTTTCACTGATTGGTTATTTTCTTCTAGAGTCATAACTTCCGTTGCCGTTTCGATAAAAGCTACTATGATTGGTGAAAGCCACTTTTCTTTATGCCAAGAAATCTGTGTATATACATCCAATTCTGGAATTGGCCATGGAAGTGGAACAAGTTCACCGCGGTTAACTTCAACTTCAGTTACTATTTCAGGAAGAAAGGCAATACCGATTCCCGAAATTGCACATTGCTTAATTGCTTCGGCACTTTGAAACTCTAAAGATGAAGTACAATCAATGTCAGCTTGTTTAAAAATTTGATCAAACATGGTTCTATAAGGACAACCCTTTTCATTAATGAGGAAAACTTCCTCGCGAAAATCTTCGAGCTGTAATACATCCTGTTTCACAAGTGGATGATCAGGAGCGGCAAAAAGGCGGAAAGCTTCTTTCGTCAATGGTTGAACTGCAAGTCCCGTTGATTGAATATGTTCGTCAAGTATAAAAACGACATCTGAGGTTCCATCAAAGAGTGTTTGTTTAATTTGTAGATTTGGAACAGATCGAAAGATAAGACGAACTCTTGGATATCTCGATCGAAAAAGTTTGAAGACATCTGGAAGTCGGTAAGCACAAACTACCTCGTTAGCACTAATAGTTAGAGTACCGCTTAGAATTTCATTGTCATGGCGTACACTACTACGAGCTTCGTCCATTTTGTTTAAAATCTCCTTGGCATGAGTTAAAAAACGTTTACCTGCAGTAGTAAGAACGAGCTGCTTTCCCAAGCGATCAAAGAGGCGAACATCTAGCTCCTCCTCCAATGCTTTAATTTGCATAGTTACGTTGGACGGCACGTAATTTAATGCTTCTGCAGCCCTGCTGAAATTTAAAGTTGTTGCAACTGTTTGAAATGTGTTCAGTTGGCGCAAATCCAATGTAATTCACCCTTACTTTCAAAAATATTGAATATTAATATGAATTTTATTCACTTTTCTTGAAAGTAACACAGTTATATACTCAATAACAAGAAATACATTCTAAATGTTTGTGTTTCAATCAGATAGGAGTGAAAACAATGAAAAATTATGAGATTTTTAATTTAGGTGATGTATCCTTACAATCCGGAATGACACTACCAAACGCTTTTCTTGCTTATAAGACTTATGGGAAACTGAATGAAAAAAAAGATAATGTTATCGTATACCCTACAGCTTTTGGCGACCAACATACTAATAATGAATGGTTAATAGGTAAAGGGATGGCACTAGATCCTCAGAAATACTTTATTATAGTTCCTAATCTGTTAGGGAATGGATTATCTTCATCTCCTAGTAATACGCCTGCACCATACGACAAGGCTAATTTTCCACAGGTAACCATTTATGACAATGTACAATTACAGTATCGACTTATTACAGAAAAATTCGGTATTCAAAAGATCGCTCTTGTAGTTGGTTGGTCAATGGGAGGTCTTCAATCCTTCCAATGGGGGGTAAGTCATCCTGAAATGGTGAATCGAATTGCCTCTTTCTGTGGAAATGCAAAGACTTGGCCACAAACTTATGTGGTCCTCAATGGACTTAAGGCTGCGCTCCTGGCCTCAGTTGGCTCGGATTCTACTAAACTAAATCAATTGACTTCTCAAGATATGCGAGCAGTTGGTCGTGTCTATGCAGGATGGGGCTTATCACAGACCTTCTATAAAGAAGAACTCTATCGTGAGATGGGCTTTAACTCATTAGAAGATTTTTCGGTTGGAGTTTGGGAAAACAGTTTTATGAATATGGATCCTCATAATGTTCTATCCATGTTATGGACGGGACAACATGCCGATATTAGTGCAAACTCCAATTATAATGGAGAGTTTGATGAGGCACTTAAAAGTATTAAAGCTATTACCTACATCATGCCAGGTAGTACCGATCTCTTCTGTACCGCTGAAGCTAATGAATATGAGGCTAAGTTTATACCTAATGTTGAATATCATCCTATTAAATCAGTATGGGGACATTTCGCCGGTCGTGGAATTAACAGTACAGATAATGCGTTTATTGATAATAAACTAAAGCGGTTGATGACGCTACGCACAGAGAATTAATTAAATATTGTGTAAGTTGTAGGGAATTTTGAGCAATAACTATCTTAATTCAATACTAGCTATTCAACCATTTAAGACGATTAAAGATGAGGGAGTGTCTTTAACAAGTAAATAAGGCGTGGGATAACCTGCATAACTTATTCTCTGTTTTTCTAGAGGATAAAGACCTGATGAACTTGCCATTCATATTATTCATATGTGGGTTCAATTCAAATAAAAAGATTAAAGCATAACAAAAGATGGCTTTCGAGGTAGCGAAGGCCATCTTTTGTTTGTGTAGATACTGATGCACCCTCGTAAAATTTAATCTTCTTACGTTCACCATGGCGTACTTTTTTGAACGTCCTTATAATAACAAGTATATTGATTTGGGGATAGGATAGACTTTTTTTTAAAAAAACGTTTATAGATTTCACACATTCAAAAGTATTCTTTTAGTCATCTCATCTAACTGCTTAGCGTTTTGTAAATCAAATGTTTTCATAGATAAATCGACAGGTTTAGAAATTCGATAAGCTGAGAAACTCTGAGATCTTGATTCTTGTAAAACATCAACCATACTTTTCACGATTTCATCAACCTCATGCCCTACTAGACGGTGAACTACTCTCAAGAACAATCTCATTAGAGGATTCGCAAAGACTGATTTAGATCCAGTAGTTCTTACAGCCATTGGATTATATAAGATATAGCGAATGCCCTTGCGCTTAAATCCCGCACCCAGCAAGTCATTTAGCCGGTTGGCATTGGCGTTAGCTTTCACGCTGTTAAACTTGCGACGATATTCTAAATCTTCAAAGTTGATGTGGCTATAGATGCCTGGGGTAGCAACATTCAAAATAAAAGAGTCATCATTAAATGTTAACTGATTTGATAAGATATACCGACTTAAATACTGCAATGCAAAAGTAAATTCTAAACCCTCTTCTGTGATTAAAGCATCTTTTCGAGCTGTTTGTAGGACAGCGCAAAGAATTAATCCATCAATTGCACCATAGTTTTTTTGGATATTTTCGATGATACGATAGTTTTCCGATGCAAGACTTAGATCCGCTTGAAGATAAATAGCATTAGGTAGATCACCTTTATTTCTGCTGACGATAATGACTCTATTCCCAGCTTCTAAATAATACTTCGCTAGCCCTTCGCCAATGCCGCTAGTACCTCCTGTAATTAATAATGTTTTCATAGTTGAATACTCCTCATTTTCGGTCTAATATTTGTACTAGTATGATTATCGTACTGAATGATAGCCTTTTCAAGTACGATAAAAATACTTACTAAGTACGGTGAACAGTACTAAGGAGTGAAAGAATAATGGATATACCGAGTTTAGAAGAGTTAATGGTCCGAAAATTAAATGATCAAGATAACTGCGACCCTGCTATAAATCCGCTTGTTCCTGTCTTCAATGTCTTGCATGGAAAGTGGAAGAATCAAGTACTATTTGAAATTATCGCTTTAAAGAATGCTCGTTTTGGTCAGCTTAATCGAAAAATCCCAAAAATAACAAATACTATGCTATCCACGACGTTACGTGAACTAGAAAACGATGGTCTAATTATGAGGACACAATATAATGAAATCCCCCTACGTGTTGAATATACAATAACAAAAAAGGGAAAAGATTTACTTCCCGTTTATTATGAAATGTATAAATGGGGCATCATGCATCAAAAGGAATAAGAATCTAGCCCTTTTATGCAGGTATTTTTAGGATAACATGTCCTTTTTTACTGTTCTTTGCTTTGTCTTCGAACAAGTTCATTGGTGACTATCCAAATACATTTAGTATCCCTAAGGTTCAACATGTCGTACTTTCTCGAACGAACTAAAATAATTCAAAGGATGAAGAATAAGTACTTGCCTGTGACATTTGCTACAGTTGGTGATGTAGCTAAAAAGACATCGATAGTGCATAACGAATATTCTATTTGAATGTACGGTAGGAGAGCAGTAAAATTCAAAAAAATGCGTGTCCTTATAATGGACACGCATTTTTCATTTTCTCTTTAGATTATATCCTATAACAAGTATCAGTACCCATATTGGCAATATATAAAGAGCCAGACGATAATCCGGAATAAAGCCCATAATAACAATTACCGCTATTAGGAATAGCAGTACGACATAATTGGATAACGGATACAGCGGCATCTTAAAGGATAGCTTGCTTGCTGCTTTCTTACCTATGCGCTTACGAAATGCCAAATGAATAGTAACAATCATTATCCAATTGATGATGCCTGCAACCGTTGCGATTGCCATCACGTAGCTGAATACCTTTTCCGGGAATAAGAAGTTGATAATAACAGCAATTCCTGCTACTCCTGAAGAGAGTAAAATAGCTGGTACTGGTGCTCCTGTCCGGTTCCCCACTCGCTGTAAGAACTGCGGTGCGTTGCCTTGCTTTGCTAAGGAGTGCAACATGCGGCCATTGCTGTACAAACTGCTATTATGCGCTGAAATAGCTGCAGTCAAAACAACAAGATTCAATATTCCAGCTGCTGCCGGTATACCGATACCATCGAGTATTTGGACAAATGGACTGCTTTCCCCATCAATTTGATTCCATGGGAAGATAGACATAATTACGAGTAATGCACCCACATAGAAAATCAGGATACGGTAAACAACTTGATTTATTGCTTTTGGAATAGTCTTTTTTGGGGTATCAACTTCCCCACCTGTAATACCTACTAGCTCAACGCCACCGAAGCTGAACATAACGAGTACAAGTGAGAGAAGAACACCTGTCATTCCGTTCGGCAGGAAGCCTCCTTCATCAAAAAGATTTGAGAATCCGATCGGTACACCGTTATTTCCTATTCCTGTGAAGATGATTATCAAGCCGAGAATTATCATGCCAATAATAGCTACCACTTTGATCAGTGCGAAATAAAACTCGAATTCGCCAAATAGCTTTACACTTAATAAGTTGACACAAGTAATTAAGATAAGGAATGCGAAAGCAGTTACCCAAGTTGGTATGTCCGGAAACCAATATTGGACATATATGCCGACGACCGTCAACTCAGCCATCGTCACTGCTACATAATTAAACCAATAGTTCCATCCGGAGAAGAATCCGAAAAAGTCTCCTAAGTTTTCATAAGCATAATAACTGATTGAACCAGAGTTTGGCGTATCAACAGAAAGCTCACCCAAGGCCCGCATGATAAAGTAAATCATCAAACCGCCTATCAGATAAGCAAGTGCAATAGCCGGCCCTGCTAATCCAATAGCAGAAGCAGAACCATAAAATAAACCAGTTCCAATTGCTCCGCCTAATGCAATCATCTGCACATGACGGTTTTTCAATCCTTTATGTAAATCATTTGATCGGTTGTTTCGTCCCATGTCAAAGCCCCTTACTACATTAAACTCATCTCTTGCCTCTAGTACATTCTTGAACGACTACATAATATTGTACTTAGGCTATAATAACAATATTTTCATCAAAATACACACCTAGCTATAAAACAGCTTGAGGTTAACTACTCAAATTCTTTTAAATATATTTAAATGATTAATTACATCGATTTCTTAAAAATTGAATATAAAGTCTAGAATAGCTTGGACTTAGAACACTCATAAAATTCTACCATGATTTTTCATATTGAGCTCATTACACAATGCAATTATTAATTTGGTAATCCTTAAAACACCTTTGTCACCTTAATCACCTAAAACAGAAAAAAGCTTGGCACCCTAATATACTAAGGGTGCCAAGCTTTTTCAATTAGTGATTCCGACTGGACTCGAACCAGCGACCCCTACCCTGTCAATTTTGTTATAGACGTAAATAGCGTATTTTAAGGGGTTTTTCTGTCCATATAGTCCATTAATTCCGTTAAAATCAGTTCAAAAAAATAATTACGTTAGCATTGACGTTAGCAAATGGCCCTTTGTCCATCTGTATTAGTGAAATCAGAAAAACAGCACTAATACAGTTATCCTCAAAAAGTCTCGACTTCGTCTACTATGATTCAATACATATTGCAAATGCAGGCTTCACTATTTGAAGATTAATTTGTCATAGACTGCTTATGGCCATTTAAATAAAATGTATTTTTACAACGTCGTATCCTCACATCTCCATATTCAATGGTAATTATACCCAAGACAAAAGAACAGTTTTTTGTAAATATCCACTATATCCCTGTGATGGTAGTATCTGTTTTTGTATAATTTTATGCAGTAAGCATCATAAGAGCGGAGGTATTACTCTGTGAAAACTAAATTTCTAATACTAATATTATTAACAGCGTTTGTGTTAGGAGGATGTAGTATGTCAAACGGAAAAGGATCTGCTTCACCTTCCGAGATGGATCCACAAGATTTACCGGATGTACCGGCATTTCAAAATGAATTTACTCGTGATTTTCTTACATCAACAGAACCGGTTCGAGAAGGATATTACCCGTTTGAAGCGAAGTCCGGGAAATTTACAATGGATTTCCCAGGAGATATGAATATAGTTGAGAGAAGTTATAATAAATCCTCAAAGAATGACAGTGAATTTCTCACTATATCTCATACCGATGAAAGCCTTGACGTATTCACCAATATACAATTAAAATACTATGGTTTTATGAGTGACGTGGAGTCAACTAAGGATGGACTGTCCGCTAAGAGAAATGAAGAACTTCAATTTCAGTCAAAAAACACTGAATTTGGGGGACAGAACATTGAAGTTGCTGATTATACTGATGGAATCAATCCTGGATTTGCGACATTGATTTGGAATGATAATAACGAGAACATACAGATATTCACTAGTATGATCTGTGGTGATAACCTTTCTTCAGATGAGTGCTCAAAATTAGTAGAGGATGAAAAAGAAAGGGTATTAAATATATTCCAATCCATAAAGTTGACGCAGAATGAAGGTGAGTGATTTGATAGAGTTAGTACATTTAGAATCCCTAATAGCATCACAAAACAGCGGCACCAAAGATAACAGTGAACACTTTGTAGAATGCCTCTCCTCCGACATCACCCTCAAACATTTTATATCTACATAGCTCAAAATATTCATTAAAAAGCGCAACCATGCCCATAAATGAACTAACAAAAAAAGCAGGCGAACTTGTACCGTCAGTTCCTACATGAGTTATCAAGATAAACCCTATAAAAGCTATATACGTTTATAGGAGGAACTTGCTGATTCGGACTCGGAGTCATTATTCCCGGTTAGTCCAAGTAATTCGTTTACTTCTTCAGGGTTCACATAAATATATCAAGGATCTTGTTACCCATTAAAGTATAGGTATACTGATTGCTTGAAGGAATCTGGGTTCCCGTATCCGAATCCCTGGCTCCAGCAGGATTGTATTTATTCCTCTGTAAGGCTCGTTTACTGACCATATGATAGCTCCGCCGTTCTTTCAAGGCTTTCTCCAAGGTAATTTACAAGATTCTGGTTTTGTGATAATTTGCTCCGTTACGATGTTATATACGGTTTTATTAGTTCTGCGCTTTTCGTTTTCATTGTTCTTCCTCCTTTGTCACTTGATATTGAACTGACGATACTTTGATCGGAACAGGGAAAGGCATACGGTACCTACCCTATTCCAATCTTAGACGAGTTGACAAGCTATACAATTCGGAAGCCAAAGGAGAAAAATGAAGTAAAAAAAGACTAGGGCGTTTTTCCCCGGTCTGATTTCCGTTTTGACCTATTGGTATCCAGATATAAACAAGATAATAGAATTACAGGAACATGTCCAGTAACCATATTTTAGGAGGTAATAACAACATGTCTTTGAATTTTGCTAGTAAGTTCTCAATAGCAGCCATCTTGTTTTCGTTAATTTTTGTTTCCCTCAACATCAATGTATCTGCTGAAAGTACCCCTGTCCCTGAAGAATCTAGTTCCCCCGAAGCATATGCAAAGTATCTAGAAAGTAAAACTAAAGAATTTGGACTTGCAAGCAGTGCTTCTGACAATGAAGCAAAAGAAGCTCTTGACGCATTTAATTCATTGAATCGAGATGAACAAGAGAGGTATTTGAGCACTATTAATGACCCAGAAATATTAAAGGATATTTATCAGACAATCGGTAATATAAAGCTAGATGAAGATCAAGACGCTGTTACGGAAGAATTGTATGGTGGTTATGTAAAAGTGACAATGGAAAGAAACGACTATAAAGGTTTCAGTGTCCAAGATACCTTTGAAGAAACAGCAGACGTTAATACTACGGTAGAGATTGCAGCAGTAAATGTGGTACAGTTGAATATTTACATGCAGTATACGACTGAAAATGATCCTGGACAAAGCTGCTGTACCGTTAGTTCTGTAAATAGTACAAGTCATGCTGTTGTACAAAACTACATTCCTATTCAAACTTTGAATGCCACACCTCGTGAGCCTTACATTTCTGGTGATACATCAGCTATATTCTCAGTATTATATACCTTAAGCTTAAGCTACAATGACATTAGTGTAACCGACGGAAGCTTTGTGCATCAGTTAACCGGAACTGGAGCAGGAAGTAGTTTTGCAGAAATCACGAATAGAAATCTAGACTAATAAATAAAAGAATCCCATAAACGGGATTCTTTTATTTATTACGCCTATCTCCGAACAATTCGTTAAGAATCAATATTAATGCGCCTAATATGAGGCAACCTATAATAGCAATGTCTATTTCGATTGGTGTCTGCCCCATCATTGCTTCCCAATTTAATATAGCAGCATCCTGAAATGATGCGGTAAGTATAGCAGTGCCTATCATTTTACCTATACTCAACAGTGCAGAAATAAATAACAAAGAAACACCAATTATAGTTCGATTCAACTGTCTACCTCCCCAAATCTTATAATTACATCTTCCCTAAATCTCATTAAAATAACTTTAAGATTTGGAAAATAACATTTGGCTGTCACCAGCTATTGTCAAAGTAATTAAATTGATCAAATTAGACTGTATGAATATATTCTTTCTTCAATTTAAGAGAATTTCACTATAACAAAGTAGTAGCGCCGGGGTAAAACACCGGCGCTACTACTTTGTTGAAACTACTTTTATATCTTATTCATCAACATCTATATCCAGAATAAATAATACTGTAGCTACACCGAATGCTAGATTGGCCTATTCATGTATAAGGCATTATAAAACTGAACCATTCTGGGTAAAAATTAATAAGCTTACTCGCCTACCATACCGTCGTTATCATTATCTTTCATATACTTATACAACCAATGATCACTCGTTATTGGCATACTGAATCCTGCTGCTTTTGCTTCTGCGATTGTAACCTGTCCATTACCGTTTGTATCAACACTAGAAAGATCCCCTTCATTTGTGGAGGAACTTGCTAATTCGGACTCAGAGTCCATATTTCCAGTTAGTCCAAGTGATTCGTTTACTTCATCAGGGTTCACATTGTCAAATGTATCAACGATCTTGTTACCATTTAAAGTATAGGTATACTGATAACTTGAAGGAATCTGCGTTTCCTTATTCGGATAGGTAATAAGGGCTTCAAAATTAGTGGCTCCACCTGCATCACGAATACTTTTTTCCATATACGCTTGATCACCATGTCGATTGAGCGTGCTGTCTTGAGGAGTTATATTATAAGCATTCGATACCCCTCCGAGAGAATCAGCAATGATATGTCCTTCATCTAAATCTGCTCTTTCGACACCAGGAACCTTTGCCTCATCTGAGTAGTATCTGCCAGACGATGTTACAGGTTCAGTACTGTCATCTTGTACAATAATTTCGTCAGCAATGACACGTACTAATTGCCCGTATTCGTTAGTAAATGCCCAATAAACACGTTCCCCAAAACCAATGTCAACGACGACTTTCGGTTGACGATAGCCAGACAAATTACCACCATCGACTTCAAGAATATCGTATCCCGGAAACTCTTCTTCATTTGCTCCGATTGCGGTTTCCTCTACATCAGACTCCTCTCCTTCTGGTTCATCCCCAACCTCCGTAACAGCTTCTTCCTTTTCACTTTTTGTATCTGGATTCTCTGCTGCTACTACTTTAGAAACTGTTTCTTTATCGCTAGTAGCTGCATCTTCTACATTGGTACAACCAACCATAAAAATAATTGTTAAAAGTAAGACTAAATAGTTCATTTTCTTCTTCATTTTAGAACTCTCCCATAAGTTTCATATCAATCACTCTAAAAGTCTAGAATTTATAATCTTCAATATTGATATCCTAAATTCCAAGACAGTTAATACCTCTACATAAAAAATCCCCCTAAGGGGATTCATACAGTTCCTGACCTCATTTTAATATACTCCTACCTGCACTTATTCTTTGATAGACATCTTCTCTAACCCAATTACGCGCAGTAACTACCTGATTCCCAACTGGTCTTCGTACATTGTACAAATTTTTCGTTAGCAAAATGTTAGCATTTCAATCTATGCCAGTTAATTTCAGCTAACAAGCATACAAAAAAGGCTTGAACCCTTATGTACCAAGGGTTGCAAGCCTTTTTAAGTTAGTGATTCCGACTGGACTCGAACCAGCGACCCCTACCCTGTCAAGGTAATGCTCTCCCAACTGAGCTACGGAATCGATATGTAATGTAACGTCTTGTATTATTTTATAAAAGATACATAGGCTTGTCAACGCTTTTAAGAAAAGTTAATTCGGGTAATCTAAAACACATAAATTGACTTCCTATTATAAGGAGCGTATAGTACCAAAGATAACCTGTTGGTTTTTATAAAACCCATGAGTTTTAAGTGAGGTGATGTGATGGATCGTAAAACAGAAATTATACTTGCTGCAAAGCATAAGTTTGCAGAGTTCGGCTTCCAGCAAGTATCGATGCAGTCGATTGCGGAGGCTTGTAAAATATCGAAGGCTTCTATATATAAGTTGTTCGATTCTAAGGAAGCTTTGCTGAATGAGCTTATTCAATACAATCATCAGCAGCTGACAAATAAGGCCGCTTTGATAGAGGCTGACAAGAGCTTGTCCCCTGCTGCGCGATTTGAACGGAAGATTGTGATGGAGATTGATTCTTTTAAAGAAAACAAACATCTCATTCAAATGCTGATGTTTTCCCCTCCTTTTAAGGAATCGTCTGAGCTGCAGCGGCATATGAACAATGTTCGCGCTATTCTAATCAAGTGGCATCAGGATATGCTGCTGAATCTTTATGGAGATAAAGTGGAGCCATTCAAATGGGATATGACGCTCAATCTATTGGGGTTGCTAAACCCTTATTTAAAAATGATGGCAGATGGTGCAATTCTACGAGATCCTGCAGATGTTGCACATGAATTGAAGCTAGTAATGGATGCAATAGTTAAAGACAAG
Organism: Terribacillus saccharophilus; assembly: GCA_900110015.1. Taxonomy (GTDB): domain Bacteria; phylum Bacillota; class Bacilli; order Bacillales; family Amphibacillaceae; genus Terribacillus; species Terribacillus saccharophilus. The sequence goes on from FOCD01000001.1 coordinate 1,209,840, forward strand.
CTGACACGTCCTCCACTTCTTAATGAGCAGCATATCCAGTTGCATTTTCATGCTGATTTGCCAGATGCTCCTGGTAAAGAAGAATTACTGCATACAATTTTACAGCAAATACGCGGAATAACTGTAACCGACTTACAGGACAGTTCGCTGACAGAAGCTGTTGATCATTTGGAGAAAGAATTACTTAAAACTAAGCCTGCTTCCTATTTGATTGAAGCGCTGCTAACTTACTTAGATCAACACAATACTTTGAAAGAAAGTATCCGAGCAATTCGGCTACTGTTATGAGGAGGAAGACAAATGGCGAATCAGACCGCTCAGATTAATCGAAAAGCAACGGTCACGATCTTCATCATCGGTGCATTCGTGACAATTTTAAACCAGACATTGTTGGTTACGGCGCTGCCCCATATCATGCAAGATTTTGATATAACCGCAGATCAAGGCCAGTGGCTAACTACTGCTTTTATGCTGACAAACGGGATACTCATTCCGATAACAGCATTCTTAATAGAGAAATATTCCACACGAAGACTATTTCTGTTCGCCATGATTACATTCAGCATCGGGACACTAATTGCGGCAGTTGCACCATCATTTAGCCTGTTACTAATTGCCCGTATCATTCAGGCAATAGGTGCTGGTATTATGATGCCGCTCATGCAGACTGTCTTCCTGACCATCTTCCCGCCGGAAAAACGTGGGACAGCAATGGGGATGTTTGGGCTAGTTATCGCGTTTGCTCCAGCTATCGGCCCGACGCTTAGCGGTTGGATCGTAGACAGTTTCTCTTGGCATTACCTGTTCTATATCGTTCTGCCGATTGCAGTCATTGATTTGATTTTGGCGATATTTATCCTGAAAAATGTAACTACTTTAAAGGAATCCAAAATCGACGTGCTTTCTGTCGTTTACTCATCTATTGGTTTCGGTGGTATCCTTTATGGATTCAGTTCTGCCGGTACGAATGGCTGGGTGAATTGGGAAGTGATGGGCACACTCGGCGTAGGTGCACTCTCATTGATCTTGTTCATCGTCAGACAGCTGCAGCTGGAAAAACCGTTGCTGGAATTCCGGGTGTTCAAGAACTTCACTTTTACGATCACAACCATTATGGGGATGCTAGTCTTCGGTTTGATGATCGGGACAGAAACTATCCTGCCATTGTATACGCAGAACTTGCGTGATGTCAGTGCATTCCATTCCGGATTGATGCTGCTGCCTGGCGCGATCGTGATGGGTGTTCTGTCTCCATTCGTCGGTATAATCTTTGATAAAATTGGGGCGAAACTGCTTGCCATCGTCGGGTTCCTTCTGATGACTGTGACAACTGTTCCGTTCGCTTTCCTGGAACTGGATACATCCCTTACGTTCATTATCGTTATCTACGCATTGCGAATGGCTGGTACAGCCCTTGTCATGATGCCGTTAACAACAGCTGGAATCAACGCACTTCCAAACCACTTGATTCCGCACGCGACGGCAATGAACAATACATTCCGTCAAGTCGGCGGTTCAATTGGAACAGCCATTTTGATTACTATTATGACTAATACGATTAAGTATGGTGACTTCACTAATCCCGCCGATGCGCAAGTGACTGGTATGGGGGCTGCATTTATTGCAGCAGTTATTTTATCAGCAATTGGATTGATTTTGGCTTTCTTCTTGAGAAAGAAAAATGATTCTGATGGCAGAAGTACACAAACGAAAAAATTAAGTGTGGATAAATAAAAACAAATGATTGAACTCCAAGGCAGAAGCTCACCAGTAATAATCTGATGACCTTCTGCCTTTTTTCTATTATTGGAAAAAATGTACTTATATAGTGCATTAGATTATAATAGGAAATAAATGTTAACAATGAGGTCGATTTTTATCATTAAGAAAAAAGTAATAATTATAATCTTTTGTGTTTTAGCTATAGTAGGAATTCTAGTATACTTCGCTGTACCTTTTTTATCAGTTAAACATGATAAAGAATTGGAAGAAAGCTTAAATAAGCTAATAAAAGAAGACAATAGCAAGACTATTGATATCGGAGATTTAATAACATACGATTGGGAACGAGCTTATATGTTTTATCCTTATACTGAGGAAGCAGATATGAAAGATATATTGGGTTTAAAGTTTCATGATCCAGTTGGTATGGCATTAAGGGATGACGTAGAGCTCTTAGTTGTAGTGAAAGATGACAACACGTTTGAATATGCTAAAATACAACGCGGAAATGGTGATTTATCGATGGGAGTAGAATATATAACTCCTAAAAATGATGTTGTAGAAATCACACACCCTTAAATAGAAAAACCGATCAACAACTGTTGATCGGTTTTGTTTTTGCCTTAAAAATACCCTTTGCAGTCTATACCAAGTCATCAATACACCACTATTAGGTATATTAAAAAAGAAAAAAAGACTCCCGAAGGAGTCTTTTTAACTAAATTAGATTTTGTTAACGTTAGCAGCTTGTGCTCCGCGTTGACCTTGTTCGATATCGAAAGTAACTTTTTGACCTTCGTCTAAAGATTTGAAGCCTTCGCCTTGGATAGCGCTGAAATGTACGAATACATCTTCTCCGCCTTCAACTTCGATGAAACCGAAACCTTTGTCTGCGTTAAACCATTTTACTGTACCTTGTTCCATGATATTGCCTCCTGTTGTGGGTTGCCCACAAATATATTACTACCCTTGTTCAAACATACTATCTCAAGATAAAATGCTTCTTGCAAATTTTACACCGAACAAAAATAACTAAATTCATCATAACATATAGAATTGAATATAGCAAATACAGAAAAGTAGATAAATTTTAAAGTGTAAAAACCTGGATTTATCTTACTTATATCCATCCCCCCTTGTCTTGGGTTTTTATAAAGTATCCCCACTATGAAAATAGAATTGACCAAAGACTACTGCTTATGGGCAGCCAAAACCCCTAAATTTTTTAACTTTCTTTTACATATATATACAAATTATTCGTGCTTTTTATGTGGCAATCTATTATAATTTGATAGCGCAGTTGCGTAATACGTGAAGGTGGGCAAGTACATGTTCGATAATATATTCGTACCAGGGCTAAACGGCATTGCCAGTTTTGTTTTTTGGTACCCATTTGTCATGTCGCTGTTTTGGATTGCTGGTACGCTTGTCTATATATGGTTTCGTGATAAAGACCAGAAAATTGATTTTGATAAGGTTGATTGGCCGCTGATCAGTTTTTTGGTCCCTTGTTATAATGAGGAAGATACAATTGAAGAGACTTTAGATAATTTACTAGGTTTGGATTATCCGAAGAAAGAGATCATTTTGATTAATGATGGCAGCAAGGATAATACGGCAGCCATCCTGAAAATGCTGAGTAAAAAACATCCGAGCATCCGAGTTATTCAGTCGTATGAAAACCGCGGAAAAGCGAATGCTCTGCATCTCGGCGCGCATGCAGCCAGAGGTGAGTTTCTGCTTTGCTTGGATTCAGATGCGATTCTTGATAATGATGCGCCATATTATTTGATTCATCATTTCCTTCATAAGGGGGAGCGTCTTGGAGCCGTTACCGGGAACCCGCGCATACGGAATCGAAATACACTGCTTAGCCGGATGCAGCTTGTAGAGTACTCCTCTATTATTGGAGCAATCAAGCGGACGCAGCGGATTCTCGGAAAAGTTATGACAGTATCAGGAGTTGTCGTTGCGTTTCGTAAGCGAGCTCTTTTAGATGTAGGTTTATGGGATCGGGATATGATCACCGAAGATATCGCTGTCAGCTGGAAGCTGCAGCAGCGCTTTTGGGATATTCGCTATGAGCCGCGGGCACTATGCTGGATGCTTGTCCCGGAGAGTTTGAAAGGAATTTGGAAGCAGCGCGTCCGCTGGGCACAAGGCGGACAGGAAGTTATGCTGCGCCACTGGCGTGTGCTGTTCCGCTGGAATCAGCGCCGAATTTGGGTTGTTTACTTAGAACAATGGATCAGTACGATTTGGGCATTCGCTTGGTTGTTTGTGACCGTATCACTTCTGCTAACTGCAGAGACTTTCCAGCAAATGCTCATCTGGATCACTTTTACTTCCTTTGCCCTTGTGTTTATGAGTCTAATCCAACTCTTCATTTCTTTGCACATTGATTCGAAGTATGACAAAGTGAAACGGTTTTACCTGTGGGCATCCTGGTATCCTGCTATTTATTGGATCGTTAATACAGGTGTCGTTATGAGTGCGTTTCCTCGTGCCATTGCATCACGTTATAAAGGAGGCTATGCGACATGGAAAAGCCCAGACCGCGGGATAAGCAGGAACAAGTGATTATTCTCGAAAAGCAGTCTTTGCCACGGTTCATCGTGAGCCTGCTATTCACACTGCTTATCTGGATTTATAGTCTGTTTGTCGTTTGGTTTTTCGCCTCTGCTTTATTCGATACAAATGATCGGTACAGCGGCATATTGAAAATTGCTTTCAAGACTTCAAATGCCGAGGTTCGGACGTTCATGCTGATTGGCGTGTGTATTTTTTTGTTCTTCCTTCTCTACTTCTTATTCTGGAGAACGTATAATAAGAAACGTTTTGGAAGCAAGACGCGACGCAAGTCTCCAATGCCAGCTACAGTAGATGACTTGGAGAAGCTGGAACTCATTCCAGCAGAAACGATTAAGAAACTGCAGACAAGCAATTATATTGAGTTCGAAAAAAATCCGGTACGGGATTTAGAAAAGTGAGAAGAATTCTTTTAATCCTCCTTGGTGTAATAATACTAGGGTTGATTACTTTTCGTGCTATTCACTTGTTTGAGGCTGACGTAGCCGAAGAGACAAAGATTGATCATGCTTTGAATCAAGATGGCTGCCTAGGATTGAATTATCATAGAGTAAGACGCCCGACAATCTTTAATAAGACTGTCTCATTCTTCACTCGATCGGATGAGCTGACACGATATAGTGTCTATACCAATGATTTCGAGGCGCAACTTCAAAAGCTTAAAAGTATGGACGTTACCTTTGTTACACCAGAAGACATCGATCGCTACCAGAAAAAAGGATCTTTTCCGGATCGTTGCGTGTGGATTAACTTTGATGATATTGATCGGACTGTGTATGAAAATGCTTTTCCGATTCTGGGAAAAGAGAAAGTACCTTTTACTCTTTATGTGATCGCTGGACATGTTGGAGATAAAGACTTTCAGAATCTGCAGATGGCTACCTGGCCGCAGATTCTGAAAATGGTTGACAGTGGACTTGCAACAATCGGGTCGCATACATACGATATGCACAGACTTGAAGCAGACAAACCACTGTTTCTGAATGATAATAATCTAGATGCCTTCGCAAAAGATTTAGAGAAAAGTAAAACTGAAATTGAGAAACATTTAGATATTGATCCTATCACCTTCGCCTATCCCTATGGAAATACGAATGACAAGGTTGCTCAAGTTGTCAAAGACGCCGGCTTCGAACAAGCAGCTATTCTTGCTCCGCAATCAATTACTGTAAAAGATGACGCTTATTATTTGAACCGAATTGTTACTAATCCGGAAACATTTGAATCAATCATATTGCCTTATTTAGAAGAACAGAAAAAGGATGAAGCTTAGCTTAAGCTTCATCCTTTTTTATATGCTTTTAATCGCTCATCCAGCGTGCCCGCATGCAATTCGAACAAGTTATTGTCAAAGTCGTAGAAATAAATGGATTCCCCTTCTCCGGAAACTCTAGAGCGGGGATGTCTTAATTCTAGGCCCGCCTTCTCTATTCGATCTCTATACTTGTTGAGATCCGTTGCCTTTACATTAAAAGCGACGTGATGATATGTCCGGTTCACAACCTCATCTGCTTGCATGACAGCAATCCATTGACCGCCTATCAAGAAAAACTTCTCCGGATATAAAGAATGGCGTTCACTTCCGCTGTCGTATACTTCTTCTGCATCTAAAATCTCTTTAAAAAGAGCAGCAGTACGATCGAGATTTCTTACAACAAACGTGATATGGCTGATCCCTTTAATCATTCCGAAAATCCCGCGCTTTGTACAGAATCATGCTCTTTCAATTTTTCTTCTGCTTCGGTAACGATCATTTTCCGTAGGTCCTCCAGTACCGGATGGAATTCCGTATGAGGTTTCAGCAAATATACCATTTCTCTTTCAACCTCAAGCCATGTATCAATCGATGCTTCATTATGCTGTAGCTGTGCTTCAAGCTTATCTAAAGCGTTGGCAACTTTTGCTTCGAATGTTTTCTTTGCTTCAAATTCCAGCCAAAGCTCCTGCAGTTCCTTCCCTGGCTCTTCTTTAAGCATTGCTTTGATGTTATTCATAGCTGTTTGTTCTGCCAGCTGCTTTTGTTCTTTTCTTTCCGTATCAAACAGCGTATCAAAAGCAGGAACATCCTTTGCCTCTGCTTCCACTAAATCGTGAATCATGATCATCTTCAATAATTTTGCCATGTCTAATTTTTCTTCTATGTATGGTTCTATAAGCACTGCCATCAGACCTACACGCCATGTATGTTCTGCTACACTTTCTTGTCTGCCGTTAGACATCCAGCTGTGTCGCATCTCAAATTTGAGCTTTTCAGCAAGTCTCAATACTTGCATGATTCCTCTCATCCGCTCCATTGATACCATCCCCTTCCCACCATATTACCATAAATTCCATGCAGCAGATGTCGTTTTTTGCCCTAGGTAAATTTATTTTCTTAACTGATTATTTTTTGCAAACATGCACTTGACTTTCCCATGTACATAATATAATTTTGCACTAAGGCAAAATAAGTGCGTGAGCCTAAAGGATTGAATTTACTGAAAAGGAGTGTTTTGTATGAAAAAGCTGTTTTACTTTGTTTCCCCTTTGTTTGCTGTCTTCTTACTTGCTGGTTGTGGTGCTTCCGATTCTGCTTCTAGTTCTGAGGAAAACAAATTGCAGGTGACGACGACTATTGCTCAAATTGCCGATGCTGCTGAACAGATTGGCGGCGAACATGTGGAGGTTGAAAGTCTAATGGGTCCAGGAATTGACCCGCATTTGTACAAAGCAACGCAAAGCGATATGCAAAAGCTTCAAGATGCCGATGTCATTCTTTATAACGGGCTTCATCTGGAAGGTCAGATGTTGGAAGTGTTCGAAAATATGCAGGATAGCACTCCTACAGTAGCAATCGGGGAGAAAATCGATGGCTCGGGTCTGCTTACTGATGCGGAGGATAACTCTTTATCTGATCCTCATATCTGGTTTGACGTTGCAATATGGAAGGATGCAATTGGCAGTATTACAGACACATTCATCGAAGAAGATCCTGATAATAAAGCAGACTATGAAAATAACGAAGCAGCTTATTTAAAGGAACTGGATGAGCTGAAGGCTTATGCCGAAGAACAGATAGCCTCCATTCCAGAAGAACAGCGGGTTCTTATTACAGCGCATGATGCCTTTCAATATTTCGGCGAGGCATATGACATGGAAGTGATGGGACTGCAGGGGTTGTCTACTGACTCTGAATTCGGTCTGGCTGATATTCAGAGACTAGTGGATACGCTGACTGAACGTGAAATTGGTGCTGTATTCGTCGAGTCGAGTGTGTCGGAGAAGTCAATCAATGCTGTGATTGATGGAGCCAAGGAAGCTGGACACGAAGTTAAAAATGGCGGCGAACTTTATTCTGATGCTATGGGTGAGGAAGGCACGGAAGATGGCACGTATATCGGCATGTATCGTCATAATGTAGACACGATCGTTGACGCTTTGAAATAGGAGGATGACGAATGGAAGCTTTGAATGTAAAGGATTTGCAAGTTGCATATGATAGAAAAGCTGTTCTCGATCAAGTGGAACTCTCTATACCTAAAGGAAGCCTTACAGCCATCGTCGGACCAAATGGCGCAGGAAAATCGACATTAATCAAAGCAATCCTCGGAATGCTGAAGCGTTCATCAGGACAAATCTCCATTCTCGGAAAGCCTTACAGCCCAAAAAACCGGAATGTAGGATATGTACCACAGCGGGGATCAGTCGATTGGGACTTTCCAACGAATGCGCTTGATGTCATCCTGATGGGTCGGTATGGACATATCGGCTGGTTCAAACGACCTTCAAAGCAAGATATTGCGCTTGCGAAAGAGGCTTTGCACAAGCTCGGCATGGCGGATTATGCAGATAGGCAAATCCGCCAGCTTTCCGGCGGACAGCAGCAGCGTGTCTTTTTAGCACGCGCATTGGTGCAGGATGCAGAAGTATATTTCATGGATGAGCCCTTCGTCGGAGTAGATGCTAAAACAGAAAAAGCAATCATCGATCTGTTACGGGAATTAAAGCAAAAAGGCAAAACGGTCATTGTCGTGCATCACGATTTACAAACAGTTCCGGAATACTTCGATCACACACTTCTATTAAATCGCACTGTGATAGCTAACGGACCCACCGAGCAAGTATTCACAGAAGATTTGCTGCAAAAAACCTATGGCGGTGCGTTGGCTTTCTTCTCAACAAATGGCGATAAGCGAGTTATGTCATGATCCAGGATATGTGGAATGCACTGCTGCATCAGCCGAATACGCAATGGGTTGTGCTGAGCACAATGCTGCTTGGGATTGCCAGTGGCGTGCTTGGAAGCTTTGCTCTCTTAAAAAAACAGAGTCTTATTGGTGACGCTGTTGCTCACGCAGCACTGCCGGGCATATGTATCGCTTATCTCCTTATTGGTGAGAAACAGCTGCTTGTCCTGCTGCTCGGCGCAACTGCAACCGGACTGCTGGCAACCTATCTCATCCAGCTCATCACTACAACGACGAGGATTAAAAAAGATGCTGCCATCTGCCTCATATTAAGCGTCTTTTTCGGTACAGGAATTGTTTTGCTGAGCAAAATCACGCAGCAGGCAGGAGGAAATAAAAGCGGACTCGACCACTTCATCTTCGGGCAGGCTGCAGCGATGACCCGAAACGATGTTTATACAATGGCCGGCGCTGCTGGCGGATTGATTCTCATCGCCTTTCTTCTATTTAAAGAATGGAAGCTGCTTATTTTCGATCCTGACTTTGCCAAAAACAGCGGGCTGCCAGTTGGTTTGCTTGAAACACTCTTCTCCACCCTGCTTGTCATTACGGTTGTAATTGGCATCCAAGCTGTTGGCGTCATTCTTATGGCTGCATTACTTATCATCCCTACTATTAGCGCCAGGTACTGGACGGATCGGCTTGGCTGGATGGTGGTCATCGCTGGATCTATTGGGGCATGTTCCGGGATAGTTGGTGCGTTGATCAGTACAATCAGTACCGGTTTGGCGACCGGTCCGCTCATCGTTGTCACGGCTGCTGGCTGTTTTATTGTCTCCTTCACTATCGGACCAAAGCGCGGTCTTATTCAAAAGCTGATGGCACATCGTGTACGCCTGAAGGAGGAAAGCATATGACGTATGAGGGCTGGATTTTGTTGACTGCTTGTCTAGTCGGAATCAGCTGTGGTATGGTCGGTTGTTTCTTAATTGTTCGGCGAATGACAATGCTCGCTGATGCGATCAGTCATAGTGTTTTGCTTGGTATCGTACTCGCATTTCTTGTCGCAAACAGTTTGAACGGCATCTATATGCTGATTGGAGCAACCGTAATCGGATTGGTGACGACATTCGCCATCCAATCACTCCATAATTCGGGTGTTCAAGAAGATGCCAGTATCGGTATTGTGTTTACGACTTTCTTTGCCATCGGGGTTATACTTATTTCGCTTTTCGCCAGAGATGTCCATCTCGATGTGGAGCACGCATTAATGGGAGAAATCGCCTTTATTCCATGGAATACGTACACTGTCTTTGGAATTGAAATACCGAAAGCAACAGGAATGCTCCTATGTATCACAATATTCGCATTGCTCGTCATTCTCATGTTCTACAAAGAATTAAAGCTTACTAGTTTTGATGCCGCGCTGGCGGTAACGCTTGGCCTTCCGGTTGCCTTGATCCATTACTTGTTGATGGGTCTTGTATCCATTACGGCTGTCGGCTCCTTTGATGCTGTTGGGGCCGTCCTTGTTGTCAGTATGCTAGTCGTGCCCGGGACCTGTGCTTACCTTCTGACCGATCGACTATCGGTAATGCTGCTTTACAGTTGCTTGTTTGGCGCAGCTAGTGCCATCTTCGGTTATTATGGTGCCTTGTGGCTGGATGCTTCCATATCCGGCTCGATGAGTGCTGCGGGAGGTATTTTATTTCTGCTAACATGGGTGTTCTCCCCAAGATATGGGTTGCTGCGACGTTATCGTGCGATGATCACGTCTTGAACTTAGCCTTCTCTCCTTGAGTTAGGTCACACGCTACGCTGTGTGACCTATTTCTTTTTACAAGAATTGATTTTTTTCTTACAGGTAAATCCACGACATTGTTGAATTGTAATAAGCAAATACATTCAGAAGGAGAAATTCAATGATTAATTCTGTCGGTCAAATTATGCTGTATGTAAACGATCAGGATCAGGCGGTCCATTTTTGGACAGAAAAACTGGGATTTCAAGTGCTTTCACAAGAAGACGATGGTCAGGGTATGAGATGGATTGAAATTGCACCTTCAAATGGTGCAGAAACAAGTATCATTCTTCATAACAAAGCATTCATCTCCAAAATGGAGCCTGAACTAAATCTAGCTACCCCCTCTTTGATGTTTTTCACAGGTAATCTCGATAAATTGCACAATGATTTACTAACTGATCATCTTACAGTCGGAGAAATAGTTACAATGCCTTCTGGAAGAGTATTCAATTTTGCAGATTATGAAGGAAATTACTTTGCAGTCATGGAAAAAAAGATTGATTCCATATCATAAGACTAGATATAACACGAAAGGATCTGTTTCGATTAATTGAAACGGATCCTTTTTTCTATGGAGTCGAAAATTAAGTAATGCAGTTATTAAGTTGTAAGGTTTTCGCTGACAACCTGTATTATTCTTACTCTTCCTATCATTCATGGTAAAATGACATCACAACCCTTTCATAAAGCGAGGTTTATCAGATGAAACGAAATGGTAAGATGGAAAGCGCCATTATAGACAGTATCTATTTAGATGAGAGCTTAGAAGTACGCTGGTATAAGCCGGAGTCCTTTTCTCCTTTATATAAGTACCAGCTATGCATCATGCAGGATGGCAACGATTATTTCCAAATGGGGCGTATCGCGACATTAAGCGATCAGCTGCATAGTGACGGGCAGATTCAGAATACGGTTTTCGCAGGCATTCATTATCGGGACCGTTACGACCGGATTGATAAATACTATCCTGATGGAAAAAAACATGAAGCTTTTCTGCAGTTCCTTCTGCATGAAGCACTGCCGGTTCTGGAGGATGATTTACCCACGTTACATATGGGAGCTGCAAGGACATTAATGGGCGATTCTCTGGCTGGTACCCTCTCCCTTGTTGCTGCCCTTCGCTTCCCGCATACATTTGGCGGCGTTGTTATGCAATCTCCATTAGTCGATGACGCTGTCATGCGGGAAGTAAGAGATGCAAAGCAGCTAGATAGTTTGTCCATTTATCATACGATTGGAACAAAAGAAACGAAGGTTCCTACTAGCTTCGAAAAAGAGATGGACTTTGTGGAGCCGAATCGCAGCTTGCAAGAATATTTCCGCACAAAGGCTGTTGATTATACGTATCGGGAACTGGAGGATGCGGAACATACATGGAAATATTGGCAGCGTGATATGAAGCAGGTACTGACTGACGTATTCGGCTGAACCTTCGGACGCATACAGCAGGCACTATCTCTGGTATAATAAGACGCATAAAGCAAACGATACGCATGCTATTCATTCTTATTTGGAGGTATTGAGATGAACTACACTGTAGCAATTTTTCCATCTGAGCAAGTGCAGCAAGAAGCCAATTCGTACCGCAAACGATACGACTCTGCTTACGCACTAATCAAACCGCATATGAAGGTAAGACAGCCATTCCCATTGAATGAAGAAGATGATCTTATCGACGCTGTAAGTGAGCTGAAACGAATCGCACGCGAAACAGCTCCTTTCTCTTATAACATTGAGAAAGTAAGTACGTTTGCACCTGCTCATAATACACTCTATTTCAAGGTGACGCCTTCTGAGGAATTAAAAACACTGCACGAAAAGTTGTATCATGGTTTCTTTGAAGGTGAAAAAGCATATGCTTTTATTCCGCATATCACGATTGCGCAAGACCTTTCGAATGGGGAATATGCTGATTTGCACGGAACGCTCAAGCTAAAGCAATTTCAATATGAAGAACAAGCCACACAGTTTCATTTGCTTCAGGAACAAGAAGACGGGAAATGGATTGTGAAAGAAACTTTCACATTAGGTGAGGAATAAACATGGAAATAACGGTAGCAGAAAACAGTATCCAACAGCAAGATGCTTTTCAGGTAAGAATATTAGTCTTCGTTGAAGAACAAAAAGTACCGGCAGATCTTGAAATCGATGAACTGGAAAATGAGAGTATTCACTTCGTCGGATACGAGGATGGAACTCCGGGAGCGGCTGCAAGAATGCGTTTGGTCGATGAGTATGCCAAGATGGAACGCATTTGCATCCTGAAAGAATTCCGAGGCAAACATTACGGAAATGACCTAATGTGGGTCATGGAGGAAGAAGCAAAAAAATCCGGTATGCAGAAAGCGAAATTGAACGCGCAGACTCAGGCAATCCCTTTCTACGAACGATTAGGTTATACAGTCGTTTCAGATGAATTCATGGATGCTGGCATTCCGCATAAAACAATGACAAAACAGCTGTGAGACTTCCTTTTGGAGGTCTCTTTTTTTGTATAGTCACGTTTCCTTTGGGCAAGCTTTCTCTTAGAAGGGGTGTGTTGCACGTGGGAGTCTACGGAGAGATAATTACAGAAGTGATATTCGGATTTTTTGGTCTTTTCCTATTGACAAAAATACTTGGAAAGACACAAATGAACCAAATTACACCATTTGATTTTATTGCTGCTATTGCAGCAGGGGAATTGTTCGGTAATGCATTATTCGATCCGGATGCTGGTATACCTCAAATTGCTGTTGCGATTATTACATGGGGAATACTGATGTTCGTCATTGAAAAGCTAACGCAAAGATTCAAACGCACACGTGGGTTCTTTGAGGGGAAACCTTCTGTTATCATCTCTCAAGGTGAAATTCAATATAATGACATGAAAGTTAATAAGATGGACTTTAATCAGTTGATGCATCAGCTTCGAGCAAACAATGTATTTTCCCTTTCAGAAGTTGACTATGCAATCATTGAAGCTGATGGGAGCTTAAGCATCTTGAAAAAAAGCGCCTATCAGACGCCAACTCGAGATGATTTGAAGCTTAAGGAGCAGCCTAACCCGCTCCCTATATCCTTTATCCTAGATGGAGAAATAATTGAAGATAATGTTATCAATAGTGGAAAAACATTGGATTGGCTCTCGCAGGAAGTCAAAAAACAAGGCTTTGATACTGTGGCAGATGTAGCATATGCTGAATGGACACCTACCAACGGTTTGTTTACAGGAGCCTATCATTAATAATTAACATTGTGTATCAATGTGACGCCCTTTTCCGGTTAGTAGGCTATATGTCTGGCTATCGAAGGGTGTTTCTTTTTCTTCTGATCTTTGATTTTGACGAAGCATGACAGTTTGATAATCAAGCCGATCCTGAACGCGCTGTTCAAACGTATCCTTCGTTTTATGGGACATAACAGGATTCGTCCTTTCAATTACATAACGGTCGGTTTTTGTGCTGTTGATCCTATTTTGATAATCCATATACTGATAAGATGAAACTGGCACTGTCCAACTCATGCAATCTCCTCCTCTTTATAACTTATTCTTCTTTTTCCCTCTCCTCTCCTTGTCTAACCATATAAAAAAAGCAGCCTAGGCTGCTTATATCAGAACCAGAAATTCCGGCGTCTTTTGTCATCATCGTCTTCTTTCTTCCGGCGGAAACCGAAAATCGGATCAAAATCAAAGTTACGATCATGCTTTTTATCATCATGTTTATCATCATGATCGTGTTTGTCATCATGATCATGTTTGTCATCATCTTTATGATCATCGTCTTTTTTCCGGCGGGAACCAAAGAACAGATCATAGTCTTGTTTATGATCATGTTTTTTATCATTATGATCATGCTTTTTATCATGATCGTGTTTTTTATCGTCATGATCGTGCTTATCTTTGTGTATATCGTCTGCATCCAACACTACTTTGTCTGCTTTGATGATGAGATTTTTCACATGGATGATCTTTTTTTCCTCTGACATGTCTTTCACTCCTTTTTCCTTGGACTCAAGTCTTGATAGTTTATGTAACCCATTAGGATAAGGTGTACTATGTACGCCTAATCCTGTGTTTTTTCTTCACAAACAAATACCTACCAACTTCTTGCATTATGCGGTTAAGTGCCCACACATAACAGATGCCCCCTCATATCTTATTAAAGACGAAACGTCATTACTTTATCATTTCGAGAGGGGTAAAATCATGAGCAATGCAACGCGAGAAAGTTCATCAATCGTTGTGGATATCGTCAGAGAAATCGCTAATGCACAAAGAGATATCTCCAGCGAATGCTGTGCAACAAGTGCGGAACAATCCATCAATGATCTTCTTGGTAACTTCGGAGGATCTGCTGGTTTCGATACAGTACCTATTTGCCTTTATAACGACCTTGGTGGTATCTTCCGCGGGTACGGTGTAGCACCTGGAGCTACTCCAGGAACACTTGGCCCGGTAGCTGCAAGCTACTACTTCCGTGTGAAAGCAGTATACGATGATGACGCTGCTGTATTGGAACTGCTTCGCAGCCCATCTGATATCACACTCATTCCTGGTGGCGTAGATGATCAGATCGTTACTGGTCTGGCAGCTACTGGTATCTGCTTCACGGTTGATCTGACTAAATTCGCACACATCACTACTTTGCCAGCTATTTCTGCATTCCTTACCGGCACAAGAGCTACTGACTAAGGTAAACAAGAAAAAGTTCAATCTTGATTTCAAGATTGAACTTTTTTTTTAGAAACCAAGTAATTTTATGTCTTGAATGTCTTCAAGCTTTACTTCCCGTTTAAACGGACGCCGGATAGATTTAAATTGAATTGAATCTCCTTCCATATCTGAAATGATACCAATCAAACTGCCTTCTGTTGTAACAAGTTCACATTTCATACGGGGAATCTGAGAAGGGATATTCAAAATATAATCAATCTTTTCTGCCGTCGATAAATCTTTGAAATTCACTTTTCTATTGGACGGAGCTACCTTTTCGGTTGCCTGTGCTTTCTCTTCTTTCGGCGAAACAGCTTCTTGTTTTACCTCTTCTGTTACAACTTCTTTCTTTTTTCCTTTTGTCGTACGATAAGCCTGCTGCATTTCTGCCTTTGGCAGATCAAGCTTCGGCTGGGCAATGAACAGCAATGGCTGCTGGTGCCTTACCTTTTCTTTGGACACTCTGCGTCCTCCTCTGCATTAGGATTCCTACCCATTATATGCAGTTATAAAATGAGGGTGCCCAATTTCCCCAAAAGAAAGAAGACTGTCTTCAGACAGTCTTCTTTAGCTTTACATTAACCTGTCAGCAGTCCCATAAAAGCTGTTGCCAGCCCAAAATAAATCAAAATAGAAATAATATCATTGATTGTCGTAATGAACGGCCCTGAAGCGATAGCCGGGTCAATGTTTAGCTTATGCATAAGAAGCGGGATGATCGCTCCAGCAAGTGTTGCAATGATCAGCGTTGCAAAAATGGATAATCCGACGAGTAAGCCTAGGAAGAAATCTTTCTGCCAGATAGTCACAACTAAAGTGATGACGATACCACAGCTAAGTCCTGTGATAATACCTGTCAACCCTTCCCTCATTACCATCCGTGTCTTTCCGCGCTTGGCAACATCTCCTGTCGCCATACCTCGGACCGCAACCGCTAGTGCCTGGGTGCCAGTATTCCCCCCCATCCCGCCGATAAGCGGAATAAAGCTCGCAAGTATGGCAACTTGGCTCAGTGTATTTTCAAAACGGCTGATCATGCTGGCCGTAATCATACCGAGGAAAAGAAGAACAACGAGCCATGGCAAGCGTTTTCGAGCAGACACGAAGGCACTGTCCTCTCCTCTTTCTGTATCACTGACCCCGGCTAAACGGCTGTAATCCTCATCTGCTTCTTCTTCCATAACATCCAAGATATCATCGACTGTGATGATACCGAGTATGTGGTTCTGAAAATCGACAACTGGTAGTGCCAGGAAGTCATAATCTCGCATCATTTGGGCAACATGCTCCTGATCGCCACCTACATCAACACTGACAATCCTGTCGCTCATCACTTCGGAAATGAGCCAGTCTTTCTCCGCTATAATAAGATTACGCAAAGAAATAACTCCGACTAGCTTCTTGTCTTGGTCAACGACATACGTATAATAGATAGTTTCCGCATCTGGCGCTTCCGCTCTAAGATGCAGCATCGCTTCTCGTACCGTATCTGTAGCGCTGACACTGACAAATTCAGTCGTCATGATACTTCCAGCCGTTTTATCTTCATAATGAAGAAGATGCTTGATTTCATCTGCTGAATCCTTTTCCATAATTGCGATAAAACTAGCAACTTTGTTTTTATCCATTTCCTTTAAAATATCCACTGCATCATCAGCAGACATCTCAGCTAATACCTGCGCTGCATAACGAGAGTACATCTCCGTGAAATACAGATCAGCATTCTCCCAGTTAACGTTTTCCATGATTTCTGCTGTTTCATCTGGTGAAAGATAAGAATAAATCTGCTTTCGGATTTCTTCTGGCTGCTCCTCAAAAACTGCCGCCTGATCATACGGGTGGAGTTCTAGGTATTCAGCACGAAATTGGTCAATTTGCTGGTTAGCTAGTGCTTCCCTGATTTTATTTTGGTATAGTAAGATTTCTTGGTTTTCCAAATGATCCATACGTCTTCCTCCTCGCTTGCAAGAACACTCAATAGTAAGTAATAACTTGCTCTTTGTCAACGCAATAACGGCTGTTCTGTGAAAGGTTTAAGAAACTTTAATAGAGTTCACTTAATTTATCCGTCATTTTGTTGTAAACTGTAACAAGATTATATTCCACTCATTTGCAAAATCTAATCGCTTTTATAGCAGCTAGAGATGCGGAAGGAACGAAAGAAAGGTTTTGTGTATGAACTCTAACAAATTCCGGTTAGATCTAACAATTATATTAGTCTTGATATTGCTTTGTATTGTCTCTTCATTCACGTTATTCGAGCTGCAGCCGACATTATCTGGTCTGGCAGCCCAAACACAATATATGCCGCGCCAGATTATGTGGTACGTACTTGGTGCTGTTGTCATAGCTGTTATGATGCTGCTCGATTATGACCGGCTTCGCCAGCTTGTATGGATTTTCTATGGAATTGGAATAGTTATGCTCTTGATGCTGTTCTTCAAATTTCCAGCGGCCATCATCAATGAAGCAAATGGTGCGACAAGTTGGTTCATCTTACCAGGTATCGGTTCGATGCAGCCTGCTGAATTTGTAAAGGTGTTTGTTGTTATCGCATTGGCGCATGTCATTATGTCACACAATGAGAAAAATACTGTCCGCACGAATAAAACAGATTTACTCCTGCTTGTGAAGCTGTTTGCTGTTGCACTTCCACCTATGCTTTTGGTTGCGTCACAGCCAGACCTTGGCGGTTTCTTAGTATTGAGTGCAATCCTTGGTGCAACCATTCTAGTCTCTGGAATAAGCTGGCGGCTATTATTGACTATTCTTGGGATTGTACTTGGTATCGGTATATTTGTTGCTATTCTGTCGTTTATCTTTCCGAATCAAGTTGGTGGTTTCTTACAAGAGACGATTTTCAAACACGTTGAGAGCCGTTTCCTTGGATGGCTTTATCCGGAAAAATATCCGGATTCCAGTTACCAGTACAGATTGGGATTGATGGCGATTGGATCAGGAATTCTTCTTGGAAAAGGGGCATCCAATTTCCAGGTTTCCATTCCGGAACGACATACGGATTATATCTTTTCTGCCATCGCTGAACAATTTGGGTTCATCGGATCAGCAATTGTCCTCTTCCTATTCTTCATTCTCATCTATCGGATGATTCAAGTAGGACTGGAGAGCAATGAACCATTTGGCAGTTATTTATCAGCTGGGTTCATCGGGATGTTTACTTATCAAATATTCCAAAACATCGGGATGTCGGTAGGACTTGTACCTATTACTGGACTTCCGCTGCCATTCCTCAGCTATGGAGGAAGTTCCACGCTCGCCTATATGATTGCGATTGGTATCGTGCTCAATATTCATTCGCGAACGCGTACGTTCATGTTCGAAACGCAGAAATAAGCCGCATTAAAAAAGGGAAAGCTTTTATAAGCTTTCCCTTTTTGTATATAGGAGTGATTCAAATGAAAATAGATTTTATTGGAGATGTGCATGGCTGCTTGCCAGAGCTTCTGGAGCTTTTCAGCAAATTAGGATATGACATAAGTAACAGATTGCCCATTCACCCAGAAAACCGCCGTCCATTTTTCATTGGTGATTTAACAGACCGCGGCCCTGATTCATTAGGTGTGATTGAGCTCGTCTATCGCCTTGTTGAAGAAGAGCTCGGATTTTACGTACCAGGCAATCATTGCGATAAGCTTTACCGTTATTTACTCGGCAACAATGTCCAAGTGAAGCATGGATTGGAAACGACGGTAGCAGAATTGCAAAACTGTGAGCCAAACAAGCGCAGGAAGCTGTCCAATATGTTTATGCAGCTATATAAAAAAGCCCCGCTATACAAACAAATCCCTGAACTCGGGGCCGTTGCAGCACACGCAGGTATCAAAGAATCTCTTATCGGTAAAGAAGGGAAAAAAGTAAAAAGCTTTGTTCTTTATGGGGATACGACTGGTGAAATGGACGAACTGGGCCGCCCAGTCAGGTTGGACTGGGCTAAGCATTATCATGGGAAAGACTGGATTATCTATGGTCATACGCCAGTTCTAGAGGCCCGCGTTATGCATCATACAATCAATATCGATACTGGCTGTGTGTTCGGCAACAAGCTTACCGCCTGCCGTTTTCCAGAACAGTCCTTGCACAGCGTCCCTTCCCAGCAGCCATTCGTTGAAGAGAAATTCCGTTCATTCGATTAAAAAGTCAGCCGGAATCGATGAATGAAAGTTCAAAACGCGCTTCGTAAACGGATGAACGAAGCGTAGCTGCTGTGAATGCAGGGCCTGCCGGTCGATGACATCCGTACTTCCGCCATATAGTGTATCACCAGCCAGTGGATGACCAAGTGATGCCATATGCACACGGATTTGATGAGTCCTTCCGGTCGCAAGCTTAATTTCAACTAATGTATGAGCAGCAAAGCTAGTCTGCTGGCGGAAGTGAGTGACTGCATCTTGTCCATCAGATCGAACTTCCCGTTCAATAATAGAGCCTTCCTTCCTGCCGATTGGTTTATTGATAGTACCTGATGATTCTGTCATACGACCTTCCACTAGCGCGACATAAGATCGCTGGATTTTTCCTTGCTTTTGGTCGGCAGCCAGAAGTGTATGTGCATAGCGATGTTTGGCAACAAGCATCAGCCCCGATGTATCACGATCCAGTCTTGTCAGAATATGTACAGTATATGTAAGACCTTGATTCCGGTAATGCCAAAGCAAACCATTCGCAATAGTACCCGACGGCTGGTTCATCGATGGAATTACCGCCACCCCAGGCTGTTTATCAAGAACAAGTACATGCTCGTCTTCAAAAACAATGGGCAGCTCAAGCGGCTCTGCATCCATATAAGCTCCGGCTTCCTCTTGTGGAAGCTCTACTTCTAAGCAATCACCATTTTTACCGATATGCCAAAGAGGCGCCGGCTGCTGATTGAGTGTTACCAGCTGCGGCTCCTCCTTGAATGTCTTAAATAATCTTCTAGAAACTCCTTGCTGTTTAAGGAAATCCTTAAGAACGATTTCCTCCTGCAAGGTCCAGCTTAATTTCATAGCTTTTACCTCTTATCTGCAATGAATGAGTCGTGCACTCGTTTCCAGAACGGGAACGGACGGAAGCGTGCAAACCGAACGCGCTGCTTCGCGACTGAGCAGGTAATTGACTCGATATCTGAATGATTTTCTGTCATATGATCAATGGCAATCAGGAAACTTTTATCCAAGGTTGGTCTTAGTGTACACGGATGATGGCTTGGCAAAATAAGCGGAGAACCTATCGTCCGGAAGACACGATTATTAATGGAAGCAAGCTCCGTTACTTGAATGGATGCCAAAGAAGGATGAATGATAGCTCCATTCAGTGCCTTGTTATAAGCCGTACTTCCCGAGGGCGTGGAGATGACAAGGCCATCTCCTCTAAATGTTTCAAAATGCTCTCCCTTTATCGAAACATCAAGTACAACTGAACCATCCGGTGTTTTGACGGAGCATTCATTCAGTGCCAGATGCTCGTCCACCCTGCCATCTTTATGGGTAATGGATATATCGAGCAAAGGATACTCCACGATATGGTACGGTTTATTGGCAATCTGCAGCAGCAGTTTCTCCAATTCCTCAGGAACCCAATCTGCGTAGAATCCTAGATGTCCGGTATGGATGCCGATAAATGCTGTACTGTCCAAACGATGGACATATGTATGGAAATTCTCTAGGAAAGTCCCGTCTCCCCCGACAGATATCGCGAGAGCCGGCTCCTTATCATCATACTCGAAATTGAAATGCGCCAGATGTTCGACAATTGTTTCCTTGATCGCATTCGACTTCTCATCTCCCCGTGAAAGAACCGTATATTTCATCCCAGCTTACACCCCTATTTATGCTTTTTGATTTGCTGCTGATCATGATAAATCCGCTGTGCTTCCTGCACTTCATCCCGAATTTTGGACATCTCCTCGTCCAGTCGGAATGCAGCTTCTGCGGCCGTTTTCAATCTTGTTTTTAATTCTGCCGGT
This sequence comes from Terribacillus saccharophilus, assembly GCA_900110015.1. Classification (GTDB taxonomy): domain Bacteria; phylum Bacillota; class Bacilli; order Bacillales; family Amphibacillaceae; genus Terribacillus; species Terribacillus saccharophilus. Next base: position 1,230,782 of record FOCD01000001.1, read on the forward strand.
ATTTGGCTATCGTATTTATAATTGAGCGAATGCTCATTTGTAGCCCAAAAATTCATGGCAAGTGTTCGGATCTGGATCTCGGCCAGTACTTTCTTTTCACCGTGAATCGTCTCGACTGGGTATTCAATGATCATATGATATGACCTATAGCCGCTCTCTTTCGTTTCAACGATATAGTCAATTTCATTTACGATAGTAAAGTCATTTCGTGCTTTTAGCATGCCCACAACCGTATAGATATCATCGACGAACTGTGTCACGATTCTCAGCCCGGCAATATCCTGGATTTCTTGATGCAAAAGGTCGACAGTGACCTGCTTGTTAGCTGCTTTTTGTAGGATACTGCGTACTGGCTTTACCCGACCAGTGATAAATTCAATCGGAGAATGGCGTGATTCATTTTCAAATTGCGATCGCATCCCCTTTAATTTCACTTTCAGTTCTTCTACTACCTGTACATATGGTGCTAAAAATACTTCCCAGTTCATACTTTCATAGCCCCTTTTCTTCCCAGCAGCGTCTAGTTGTTCCAGATGCATTATATCTGCTTTCAGTGTATCATAAAAGCAGCTTGGCATAACAATGGAATACAACAGATGGACGCACAGGGGGTATTAGCATGCCGCAAGAGATAGAAATCGAATTTAAGAATCTGCTGACAAAAGCAGAATTCAACAAATTATATATAGCGTTTAATATGGAAAGTGTGCCTGAAATACAGCAGGTTAACCACTATTTTGAAACAAAGGATTTTCAGCTGAAGCAGCATGGTGCTGCACTGCGAATCAGAGAAAAGAACGGACAATATCAATCTACGCTAAAACAGCCGCAAGGTGAGGGGCTCCTGGAAACGCATGACTATCTGACAGAGCAGGAAGCAAAATCCTGGCTGCAAGGTTCTATTACGCTTGGTCCTGAAATCAGCAAGCAGCTGCAGGAATTGGGTATTTCAGCTGCTGCTTTGACTTATGGCGGATCTTTGGAAACTATCCGCCGGGAGCAGCCATATAATGATACAATCATCGTCCTCGATAAAAGTAAATACAGTGATGTAACTGATTATGAATTGGAACTCGAAGCCCAGAGCTATGCACATGGAGAGCGTGTTTTCAGCACCATCCTCACCGAAAATGACATAGCGAAACGAAAAACACCGAACAAGATTCAGCGCTTCTATGATAGCCTCCGAAACAGATAAGTTGCCCAACTTAGCAGGTGGCTGATAAAATAAATTTACAGTCAACCCCGCTTGGGCAGGTGTTATGTTGATTGCTCTTTGCATAAGAAAGGAAGAATCAATGAATCAAGCTGAAACATTGTACGATGGCATAGGCGGACAAGCCATATTAAAGCAGCTGGTAGATGCATTCTACCGACGCGTGGCAGAGAATCCAGATTTAAAGCCGATTTTTCCGGATGATTTGACGGAGACCCGCCGCAAACAACAGCAGTTCCTGACACAATTTCTCGGAGGTCCGCCGCTCTACACAGAAGAGCATGGCCACCCGAAGCTGAGATACCGGCACCTCCCTTTCGAAATTACACCTACACGCAAGGATGCATGGCTTTCCTGCATGGCAGCTGCCCTAACGGAAACTGACATAGAGGAACCTTATAAAAGCATAATATATGAACGACTTGCGTTAACCGCACATCATATGATGAATACACCAGACGAAGAGAAAGGAGAATCGATATGAGCTGGGAATCTTCTAATTCAATACAGCAAAGGCCTGAGGATGACTGTGGCGGATTTTGCGGGTTGTTTCCTTCCTCGAAGAAACCCGTGGAGATTTACGTTTTTATCGATCCGCTTTGCGAAGATTGCTGGTCACTCGAGCCTTTTCTCAAGAAACTTACGATGGAATATGGTCAATATTTCACTTTACGCCCTATACTGACAGGAGATTATCAGCCGCTCGTTCGTGAACGAAGCGAGTGCAGCTACCCAAAAACGGTTCTGCAGCCAGATAATATCTTGTTGAACAATGCCGTGTCCTTCCCATGGCGCACGTCGCTTGCAATAAAAGCAGCGGAACTGCAAGGAAGAAAAGCTGGTACCCGTTTCCTCCGGACTATTCAGGAAGCATTGTTTTTGAATAAGCAAGATATCACTGCAGATGAGATCCTGATTGAATGCGCTAAAATAGCTAAACTCGATTTGGAAGAATTTCATGAAGATATGTATTCTGCTTCAGCGAAAAAAGCATTTCAATGCGATGTGAAGCTTTCGAAGGAACTGGAAATTGACGAATCCCCTTCCATTGTCTTCTTCAATGAATCCGAAGAAGACTCCGGTATCAAGATTTCCGGTATATATAGCTACGACGTCTATGTCAATGTCCTGCACCAGATGCTGCAGAGAGATCCGCAGCCAGCGGCAAAACCGCCAGTGGAAGAATTCCTCTCCAGCTATAAATTTGTTGGTAGCAGGGAGATTTCATTGATTTATGATTGGACGAATGCGCAGACAGAAAAGGAAATGAAAAAGCTACAGCTCAAACAGATGGTAGAACGCATTCCAATCAAGCACGATACTTTTTGGAAATATAATATTACTTCGAAAGCTGAATAACTTTTTGCAGCACTTATCCCAGACAGCCGCACTTTTGTGCGGCTGTTTTTCATTGTCTGGAATCGGGAATCGAGGAAAGATGTACAGAGGAGGTCAAAACATATGAAACAGCATTACTTCTATTCAAACGGCTTGCAGTTAGCTTATTGGGACAATGGTGCAGAGTCAGAATATGTCCTTGTACTCATGCATGGCTTATTTGCACGAGCGACTCTTTATAAACCATTTATGGAAAGAACAAAAGGCTGGCGAATTATCGCTCCTGATCTGAGGGGACACGGCAGAAGCAGTCATGCAACGGAACTGACCGGGTATGACCGAGACTCATACCTTCAGGATTTGGAGTCTTTACTCGATGAGATTGGCGAGACGAAACATATCATCCTGCTCGGTCATTCTTTATCAGGTGTGACTGCTTATCAATTTGCAGCCAAGTATCCAGATCGCGTAGATGGACTGATTATAGAGGATATGGGGCATAAGGTTTCCGGTGAACTAACATATGCTTTGCAGTTCCAGCAGCCTGCAGATACTCTTGCTGCTCTGTCTCACAGTATTGAACAAGTACAGAATGAAAACCACTTTCTATATTACGCAGAGAGTGCATATGAAGCAAAAGACGGCTGGAGGCTATGCTTCGACTCTCAAGGTATTAAAGCATCTCAGGATTACCTGAATGGCGATTATACGGATACCTATCAAAAAGTCACATGTCCGACATTGCTTATGCGCGGTGCTCACTCCCCCATCTTGTCGGAAGAAGTATGGGAAGAGATGAAACAGCTAAGGCCGGAAGCAGAAGCCGAACAATTTGATAAATGCGGCCATAGTATTCATTTTGAGGATTTGGACAGCTTCACTAGTTCTGTTCACCAGTTCTTAAAAAAATGGAAAGCATAACAAAAAGGCCTGCCTTTCGGCAGACCTTCTTGCATGTATAACTTCTACTGAGGGGATGGGAGAACAATAATCCAAACAAAGGGGACTTGTTTGTGATGTTTCTCACAAATATAATGTACCATAATATATTATTAGATAGCAACTATTATGTGCACAATTTCACAAAAAAGTCACAAGCTCTCTTAGTCTAGTCTTTTCCATATCTGCATAAAGTGATGATAGCCGGAGGTGGTATGGTGAAAGGAATCGGAATTCTGTTGATTGCCTGGGTAATTTTCGCTTTATGTTTCAATATTCTCGGTATGCTCCATTTCGTTTCCTTGGCGATTACATTGCCTTTGCTATTTTTATCATTACTAGCCGCATGCTTTTTCTTTACCAGAAAAAGAACTTTCAAAGGCATGAAAAAACCGACGCGTTAGCGTCGGTTTTCTTTTTACTTCTGTAATAGTTTTTCCATTTCGTCCAGTTTTGCCTCGAATACATCGAGTGCAGATAGGATAGTCTGTTTATCGGTCATATCTACTCCAGCTGACTTCAACACCTCGATTGGATAGTCACTGCTTCCAGCCTTGAGGAATCCTACATATTTATCGACAGCAGGCTGTCCTTCTTCAAGGATTTTAGCAGAAAGTGCAGTTGCAGCTGCGTAGCCTGTAGCGTATTGATATACATAGTAATTGTAGTAGAAATGTGGAATGCGTGCCCATTCCAAACCGATTTCTTCATCGATTGTCAAACCTTCACCAAAGTATTTCTTGTTTAAATCATAATACATGGACGTCAGATTCTCGGCAGTAAGCACTTCACCGTCCTGCTGATGCTTATGAATCATATGCTCAAACTCAGCAAACATCGTCTGACGGAAAACAGTACCGCGGAATCCTTCCAGGAAGTGATTCAGCAAATACAGCTTCTCTTGCTCATCATCCACGTTATTAATCATATATTCATTCAGCAAAGCTTCATTACAAGTAGATGCAACTTCCGCAACAAAGATGGAATAGTTACCATATCTGTACGGCTGATTTTTGCGTGTATAATAGCTATGCACGGAATGGCCAAACTCGTGTGCCAATGTGAACAAATTATTAACGTTATCCTGCCAGTTCATCAGGATATAAGGATTCGTTCCATACGCACCCGATGAGTATGCACCACTGCGTTTGCCTTTGTTCTCTTCTACATCAACCCAGCGATTCTCGAAGCCTTCCTTCAGGATAGACTGATATTCCTCTCCTAATGGCTCCAGCCCCTTAAGAACATAATCCTTCGCTTCTTCGTACGACACATTCATGTCGACATCTTTTACTAGCGGTGTGTAAAGATCATACATATGCAAGTCATCAATACCAAGCACCTTCTTGCGGAGTGCCACATAACGATGAAGCAATGGCAGACGCTCATTAACCGCTTCTACGAGGTTATCATAAACCTGTTCTGGAATTTTATTATTATCCAGTGCAGACTGACGAGCTGACTCATAATTCCTTACTTTTGCATAGAAGTTATTCTTCTTCACTGTACCTGAAAGTGTAGAGGCAAAAGTATTGCGGAATTGACCGAATGTGTCATACATGGACTTGAATGCATCTCGGCGCACACGTTGATCCTTCGATTCCAGAAACGTGACATAACGACCGTGCGTAACGTCTACCTCTTCCCCTTCTTCATTCTTAATGCTTGGGAAAGTCAAATCCGCGTTATTAAGCATACCGAAAGTAGCAGAACCATTATCAGTCACCTCAGAAGCTTGAGCAAGTAATGTCTCTTCCTTCTCAGACAGCACATGCGCACGCTGACGGCTGATTTCGTTCAAAGTATGCTCGTACACTTTAAGCTCGTCATTCTCTTTCAGAAACGATTGGATGCGGCTCTCGTCGATTGCGAGTAATTCAGGAACAATATAACTCATCTTGCTTGAAATCTGCGTAATCAGTAGCTCCGCTTTTGATTGCAATGCCTGATAATGCCCGTTCGTCGTATCTTGGTCATAACGCATGTGAGCGTATGTATAAAGCTTGCCGATACGTTCAGATAACTCATCCTGCAGCTTGAACATCTTATACAAAGTGTCTGCGGACTCTTCAAGCTTGCCTTGAAATGTAGAGATCTTATCTCCATCCTCTGCCAATGCTTTGCGCTCTTGCTCCCATAAATCATCTGTCGCGAATATATTCTCTAGGTTCCAAGTGTTTTCTACTGGTACCTCGCTTCTTTTTGGTAAAGATTTAGCTGATTTTGACACGAACATCCTCCTCCAATGCTGCTTACCTTTTCTGTTCCATCTAACTATTTCGTAAATTAGCAGGGAAAATCCTTCAACTATAAGCATTTTCTCTCTTATATTATATATAAAAGCGATAGAATCATGCGAAGAATATCCCTCAGAATAGAGATAATCCCTTTTTCTTTACGAAGGTGTCAGAATCAATTTGATCGAACCAGCCGTGCTGGCATAGACGCTGCATGTATGACTGCACGGGATGCTTATTGGAAGATATGGCAAACGGCTTTGTGGCTACTTCCCATTTTCTGCAGGTATACATAAGCCGTTTGAGAGATATGCTTTCCGTGACAGAAAGGTGGTTCAATACTTCAAGCCACATATCAGTTTGCCAAATATAAGGTGGTACAGACATTTGATACTGGGTTTCAACAGGCTGCAAAATGGAGAGCGGTATATCTTGCAGCAGCAATCCGTTATCATACAAGCGCATTACCCATCGCTTCATAGCAACTGGAGCATATGTCAGAGGCTTTGCTATCGCTCTGGCTTGTACACTATGCCATGCTTGATTAATCTCTGAAAGGTTTTTCGGGAGGGGCTGGAATATTTGTGGAAAACGCAAACTTTGTAGAGGACGGAAAAAGAATTGACCAACAGTCTGTTTTTTACCGGTGAGGAGAATATGCTGGACGTTACACAAAGTTTCAGTGTCCGAACAATAATATAATAGCTGTAAAGGCATGTTTTGCTTGTGCTGCATTAGGAATCGCTGTTCTCGTTTCGGCAAGTCAAACATATAAGTAGAAGTACGTTTTAAACGATTTCCCCCTAAAATCCATATGGGAAAAATTTCATTTCGCTCATATGCTTCATTCCTCCGCATCAGCTCTTCATCCGATATAGATGCACACTGATATTCAATAGCTAGCTCTCTTCCGCTAGAGGTATGCAGCAGCAAATCTGGACGTCTAGCTGAATCTTTGACGCATTCCTCCAATCTGACTGCATAGCCCTGCTTTTTCAACCAGTGAAACAGCTGCAGCTTACCTCGCATATGGTATAAACTTTCCCCTGTTTTATTCAGCTCGCAGTCATGAATTTGTTCATGTGCAAAATGAGGAATAATCTTCTTGCCAGCACGAATGATGACTGACTTTCTACAGGCTGGACAGAAAAAACGCTGCTTTCTGAAATTATGGATTTGCTCTTTTTGATGTGAAGCAAGCAGGATGAGTCTGCCATCCTCTAACTTTGCCTGCAACATATCTATCACCTCCATGAGGTAAGTATATATCAGGAAAATACCAGCACTGAAAAACTGATCAAAAAATCCGTTTTAAGCACAAAAAAATAGACATTCTGTAATGAATGTCTATTTACGAGGGAAGTATTGCTTCACGTTGGTAAGTGCGTCTTCAGCGAATATCACCTTGCCGTATTCTTCCAATCGATATATCGTTATCTGGGAATCATAGCCGAATTCAAGTATCTGACTTAGAACATCTTCCTGTTCGTCATCTCCAAGAATGGTGTCATCGAATTCTACATACAGCATATATTTGTCTTTGTAATGGAATAATCTGTTTTCGATGCCATACGTTTCTTCGAAGTAGTGGCTAAGCTGGATTACATCCTCGAAGTCACGGAATTGAATAACGAAGGACAATTCCTCTTCATCCTCTTCTTCACTATCTTGCTGATGTGAGCCGAATTTTTCCTCAAGGACAGAATCGACTTTCTCCTCTACAGAGGATTGAATTGTTTTATCATCGACATTCAGCTCTAGGCTTTCTCCATCTTTAGAAAGCTGAGCTTTTGTAACGACAATTTCCAATCCCTTATCCATGGCCTGCACTTGAATCCACAGCGGACCATCGACACTGAAGTCCTCTTTGTAATTGACTTCATCCATCATCTGCCAGAACAATTGCTCACTTCGTTCACGGTTATACCAAATATCTTCTTTATCGAAGCCGCGATCTTCAATATCTATATAAGATATAAAAAATTTGATTGTATTTTCATTTATTCTTTCTATTTCCATGGTTTTCTCTCCCTCCAGTAAAGTGGCAGGTGAAAAACGCCCTCTTGCCTTTACACTTCCCGTATTCCCTTACCCTCAATCTAACTTTTTCTGTGTGTATTTCTATTTTATGATAAATCCTCCCGTAAGGAAAACAGAAAGGCTTAAGATTGCCGAAAAAAGGCGAATGACCTTAGAAGGATTCTGTCCATTGTAGCGCATTTCAGATAATTTGTCATCCGAGGGCAGCTGGAAAGAAAAAAGACGCAGATCCGAATGGATCCACGTCCTTTTTTGTATAAGGTCAGTTGACCATACGCTGTGCTTCACGCAACTGGAAAGTACGCACAGTTCTTGGCAAGAAGCGGCGAATTTCATCCTCATTGTAGCCTACCTGCAAGCGTTTCTCATCAAGGATGATCGGACGTCGCAATAGACCTGGGTTTTCTTGAATCAAGCTATATAACTTCTTCAATGGTAATTGATCTAAGTTCATATTTAGGCTTTGGAAAACCTTTGAGCGTGTAGAGATGATCTCATCTGTACCATCTTCTGTCATACGCAGGATTTCCTTGATTTCATCAAGTGATAATGTCTCGGAGAAGATGTTCCTCTCTGTGAATGGAATATCGTGCTCTTCTAACCAAGCTTTAGCTTTGCGGCAAGATGTACAACTTGGTGAGGTATAAAGTGTTACCATTAAACTTCACTCCTCAATACAGAATATGTTTCTATTTCTTTGCCATGGAAAGATTTTATTTAAAATAATTTTAATTTAATCTCTCTATGTACAAGTATACTACAGTGGTCAAGTTATTAAAAGGCTTCCTGGAAGATACCACAGTTTTTACACAAATATACGTATGCAACGTTGTTATGGTTCCTATATACCCTGCCTATAAGGTTTGAAACCCATCTTAATAAATTATTTCTGATTTTCTTTCAACGTATTAAAAATGCTATCCTTCTCCGTATCCTTAGAAAATGTCAGCACTTCATTCGATGCCTGATAAGACTCACCATACAGTTGTTTATCCTTGTATGTATGAATCTGCTCGTACATATCCTTCATTGCGTCAAATATTTCCTCCTCTGTCTCTCCATTTGGAGCCCAGTATAGGATTTCCATCGGATTTTCCTCTGCAGTGGCAAGGGAACGGCGGTTGTAACCAATTGTCTGGGCATGCTGGAAACCTTGTTTTTCGTAGAAGCGAAGACGTTTTTGGGAATCAGAATCCTCATACTGCAGTGGCTCCACTTCCAGCAGAATCGGCTTCCCATGTTTCTTCAGCTTATCAATTAACTTGCCACCGATACCTTGACCGCGTGTCTTAGCAGCGACATATACATAATCGATAAATAGAAAATGGTCGAATTCTGCGTACATCAGGACATGCTCTTCGCTCTCATCCTTGAAATATACATCTGCCTTCTCTTTCAACAGTAATTCCATATGCTCCTTCGACTTCATCTCTTCTATCGGAAAATACTTGCTTAGTTTCTCATACCAATTCATAAGGCAGCTCCTTCAGCGAAAGTTTAACTTAGTTATACCCGTGAACACCCTCCATAAACAAAACAGCCTCCCAAAAGAGAGGCTGTTTTAGATTATGGTGTAAAATCGACACCTTCTGTATAGTTGTTAGCTGCATTCCAAATGAGAAATTCATCGATTCCATTCTCATTTAGCGCGCGAATTTGATCTTCTACTTCTTGCTTGCCATACTGTTTAGAAGATACCCATGGTGCTTCGAAATCCTGAATCCAAGGTCTCGATACCGGTTTATTCTCAAGCTTACCTAACACGTCATTCTCCACTTTCGCATACTCAGCCGTCAGCTCATACGGGTGATCATTCGGAACATCCAATCCAAAATACGATGTCCAGTGGCTTGGGTAGATCATCGAGGAAATAACATCAACATTGGATGATATTTTGGAGAAGTTCTGACCAATCCCTGGTGCTTCCTCCAACGTAGCAGCGTAGCCGAATATATCAACTGATGTTTGTACATCATAGTTGGATAATTCCTCTTTTGCATATGCTACGAAATCTGTTACCGCATTCACACGTTTCTGTACATTGTCAGTATTTTCATCGGTATAATCACTATGGTCATACTGCAGTTCATCGTCCTTCGTCTCAAATCCTTCCGGGAAACGAACGTAATCAAACTGTATCTCCTGGAAACCCATCATAGCGGCTTCCTTAGCCAGCTCCACATTATATTCCCATACTTCATGCTGAAACGGGCTGACGAATGCCTCTCCGCGCCCATTCTTCCATACGCTGCCGTCAGCATTACGGAAGGAAAGCTCAGGCTTCTTCTCTGCTAATAACGTATCTTTGAATACAACGATACGGGCAATCGGATAAATCTTATGCTTTTCTAATTCCTCCAGCATCTTTTGCGGGTCGTCTATGTAGTTTTGTGCTATATCATAATACGGAGACTTTTCATCAGGAGTGTATGTAATGTTACCATGATCGTCTTTGATATCGATGACCATTGCATTGAGATCTGTCTCATCAACCAGCTTTACTAAGCTGTCGAATTTCGCTCCCCCTGCACTAGGTCCGGTCACGTAAATGCCTCTGACAGCATCGGGATAATCAAATGTTAAATCTGATGAATATGTAAATCGTTTCATTACTTGCGGTACTTCATATGTTTCGACAGTTGAGGAGCGAGCAGTAAGCTGTTTTCCTTCCAATTGTTCCCCTTCATTAGCTGCAAAGGCAGCCGTTGGCATCAACGCAGTAACAGCAAGTGCAGCAGTCATCATCGACGTCTTGAATTTTCCCATTCTATCAATCTCCTATTTGGTAGTTAGTTTCATTATAAGGGAGATATTTGGCAGATGAAACCGTTTTTCCCAAGTCTCTGACGAAATCACCAAGTTTATGTCGGATTATACCCCCTCTTCCTACATAACCTATTTTTTCATATCGCAAACCTAAATTAACACACAAAAAAACCGCAGCAATGGCTGCGGTTTTGCACATTAGTTTGTAACAGTGTTTTGTTTTTCTTTTTTGTATTCCTCAAATTCCTTCGAGGTGCACAATACCCAATGTCTTGGGCTGATTTCACGGAATTCAGGCTCTTCGCTCGTATCATGCTGGCTTGGATCATATACGATACGTTTACGATTGCGCTCGTAGATTGGATCCGGCAGCGGAATAGCGGAAAGAAGGGAGCGTGTATACGGATGCACTGGATTTTTATAAAGCTCCTCTGCATCTGCAAGCTCAACTAGCTTACCAAAGTACATAACACCAATTCGGTCACTGATGTATTTAACCATGGAAAGATCATGGGCGATGAACAGGTAAGTAAGTCCTTTTTCCTTTTGAAGCTGCTTCATCAAGTTAACGACCTGTGCCTGGATTGATACATCAAGCGCTGAAATCGGCTCATCGGCAATGATGAATTCTGGGTCTACTGCCAAAGCACGAGCGATACCGAGACGCTGACGCTGACCGCCACTGAATTCATGCGGATAGCGGTTGGCATGCTCTTTGTTCAAGCCAACTGTTTCCAGTAATTCATATACTTTTGCTTTTCTTTCTTCAGCATTTTTCGCTAATCCATGAATATCAATACCTTCTGCAATGATATCCATAACAGTCATACGCGGGTTCAAAGAAGAATACGGATCCTGGAAGATCATCTGCATCTGACGGTTGAACTTCTTCAACTCAGTTTTGTTCTTCTTGCCTTGGACGTTTTCTCCTTTGAAAAGCACTTCACCATCTGTGGAGTTGTACAGACGGATGATAGAGCGGCCAGTTGTGGATTTACCACAACCTGACTCTCCTACAAGTCCGAATGTCTCTCCTTTATAAATATCAAACGTCAATCCATCTACTGCTTTGACGACGTTATTTCTTCCAAGTTTGAAATGCTGCTTCAGATTCTTGATCTCAAGTAATTTTTCCTGACTCATTATCGCGTCGCCCCCTCAGAATGATCCATTGACTCGATCCGCTTTTTAACTGACTCAGGCGGCTCGACCTTTGGTGCATTTTCATGCAATAGCCACGTTGCTGCATAATGCGTATCGGACACTTTGAACATTGGCGGCTGCTCAACAAAGTCAATTTCAAGCGCAAATTTGTTACGCGCTGCAAAGGCATCCCCTTGTGGAGGTGCAATCAAATCAGGAGGTGTACCTGGAATCGCGAACAGTTCCTCTTCGTCACTTTCTAGTGTCGGCATGGAACCGAGCAGACCCCATGTGTACGGGTGCTTCGGATTGTAGAACACTTCATCAGTTGTTCCAATCTCAACGATTTTACCAGCATACATTACCGCTACTCGATCTGCCACATTAGCAACAACACCAAGATCATGAGTAATGAAGATGATAGATGTTTCTACTTTCTTTTGAATGTCTTTCATCAACTCTAGAATCTGAGCTTGAATAGTTACATCCAATGCAGTTGTAGGTTCATCCGCAATCAAAATACGAGGATTACAAGCAAGTGCCATAGCGATTACAACACGCTGACGCATACCACCGGAAAATTGGTGCGGGTATTGCTTCATACGTGATTCCGGATTTGGAATTTGCACCAAATTCATCAATTCAATTGCTTTTTTCTTTGCTTCTTCCTTGCCAAGTTTTTGGTGCTTAAGCAAGCCTTCCATGATCTGCGTACCGACTTTCATCGTCGGATTTAGAGATGTCATTGGATCCTGGAAGATCATCGCCATCTCTTTGCCTCGGATAGCTTGCATATTCTTATCTTTCATTTTCGTAATATCTTTATCGTCGAACAAAATAGATCCTTCTTTAACAAAGCCGTGCGGTTGAGGAAGTAAACCCATTAGCGCTTTTGTCGTTACAGATTTACCTGAACCTGACTCACCTACGATTGCTAGAGTCTCCCCTTTTTTCAGATCAAAGGAAACGCCCCTTACTGCTTGTACTTCACCACTGTGGGTCTTAAATGAAACTTTGAGGTTATTCACCTCAAGGATATTATCTTTTTTCAAGGTAGTCGCCTCCTTTAATTATTTTCTCATCTTAGGATCGAATGCGTCACGTAGTCCGTCACCAAGAATATTGAACACGATCATAAGGACTGAGATTATTACTGCTGGGAACACAAGCAACGTTGGTGTCGTTAACAATGTTTTGAATCCATCATTAATCAATGTACCTAGTGATGCCGCTGGTGATGGCAGACCTAGTCCAATGAAGCTTAAGAACGCTTCAAAGAAGATAGCTGATGGGATCGAGAACATTGTATTAACAATAATCAGACCCATAACGTTTGGCACTAAGTGTCTTGCGATAATTTTCCGGTTAGGCGCACCCAATGTACGAGCTGCGAGAACAAACTCATGTCCTTTAAGTTTCAGCACCTCACCACGTACAATCCTGGCCATACTTGTCCAGCCTGTTATCGTAAGTGCTATGATAATCGCCCAAATACCTGGATCAAGAATCAGAATCATTAGAATTACGACTACCAAGTTCGGTATACCAATAATTACTTCTAAGAAACGCATCATGTAGTTGTCTACACGGCCGCCATAATAAGCAGCGATACCACCGTATGCAACACCAATTACTAAGTCAATCAATGCTGCAGCTACTGCAATTAGAAGTGAAACTCGTGTACCATCCCAAACTCGCGTCCATACATCACGGCCTAAACGGTCGGTACCGAAATAGAAGTATTCATCTTCTACACCTTTAGCTGCATATTTATCATAAGTAGCTTTTACTTCCGCGGAGTTACGACTGCCGTCTCCCTCGTTGACAGTTTCAAATGTTATAAAATCTTCTTGATTATCAAACTGCATTTTTGCTTTCATTTCAGCAGCTTGAACATTATTTCCATTAAATGTCTTTGTTTGTGTACCATCTAGACCAAGGAAAGATATATTCTCTAGAACAGGAATTCTTGGACCCATCAAGGAACGGTTCAGATCCTGCTCTTTATACGTATAGTCGCTAGCAACCGGAGCGAAGATACTCATTAAGACTATAATAAGTAATAGAACCAGCGAAATCATGAAAAATACATTTTTCCGCAAGCTTCTTACTGCATCCTGTAGAAGTGTAGTACTTTTACGAGCCATAACATCGCTTTGCTCTTCGGTGCGGTCGGCAGGTCGGAAAAGGTTTTTATCCAGCTCTTTTTTTCTGTTTTCCATCATCTCAATCCTTTCCAGAAAGCCTAATTCTAGGGTCGATTAATCCGTACAAGATATCGATGATCAATATCATTACAATAAACACGACAGCGAAGAACATTGTCGTACCCATGATGATAGGGAAATCATTCGAAGTAACAGATGTTACGAATTGTTCGCCGATACCAGGAACAGAGAAGATTTGCTCAATAACAAGCGTACCTGTAAGCAATCCTACAGCCAGTGGACCTAGAATTGTAACCAAAGGAATCAAAGCATTTCGGATACCATGCTTGAAGATGATAGCGGTACCAGCCAAGCCTTTTGCTCTTGCAGTAGTAATGTAATCTTCATTCAAAACTTCAATCATCTCTGTTCGCATAAATCTCGCACATGTAGCCATTGGGAAAATCGCCAGAGCGATTGTTGGCAAAATAGAGTATTCAAATCCATTCCAAGTCGCAACTGGGAGAATTCCCCACTTTACTGCAACAAAATATTGAAGCAGCCCTGCAAAAACAAAGGAAGGGATTGATGTACCTAAAACTGCAACGATAGTAGACAGATAATCTGATATTCCATTGTGATAGATAGCTGATACTAAACCAAGCAAAATTCCCAAAACTGTACCGATGATTAATGCTTGAATACCAAGTTGAGCAGATGGTCCGATTCTATCAGCAAGTATATCGGAAACTCCTCGATTATCATATTTGAAGGAAATACCTAAATCTCCTTGGATAAGGCCCCCTAGGTAGTTTACATATTGAACAGGAATAGGATCATTCAATCCATATTTCTCAAAGATTACTTCTTGCTGTGCTTCTGTCAATTTGTCTGCATTTGCCAAAGGTGAACCCGGTAATAACTTCATCAACACAAATGATATAGTAGCTATTAGAAATAGCGTTATAATCATATAAATGACTCGCTGCCCTATATAACGCGCCATATGAGCACCTCCTAAATTAATTGTCGAAACATTCCTTATTATTTGATAATGGATGTCAATGGAAAAGAGAGTATATGCCATAGCGGGCTATACTCTCTTTTTCCTAATTCACTTCATATAAGTTTATTTTTAAACTTATTCTTCTGCAGCAGCGTTATCCGCATATGCCCATTTGTATTCGAAGTCGTTTCCAGCTGGGTTAGAGAATACACCTTGCAATTTTGGACTCTGTAGGTAAGAGTAACCTGCTTGATACAAAGGAGCAATTGCTGCGTCTTCAAGCAATACTTTCTCAGCATCTAGGAAATTCTGCCAGCGAGCCTCTGGGTTTGTTGCATTATCAGTAGATGCTTGCTCTACTAGAGAATCATATTCCTCGCTAGAATATGCCATGCGGTTGTTTTCACCGTCAGTAACAAATAGATTCATGAAAGTATAAGGGTCGATATAATCCGGTCCCCAACCAGAAACTTCGATATCAAAGTCTCCAGCAGTATCTAGATCAAGTCTTTGTTGGAATGGCACTTGCATGACGTCTACTGTCAAACCTTCCAAGTTCGTTTCCAACTGCTCTTTCAAGTAGTCAACCATTTGTGTAGAAAGATCTGTATCACCTGTAAGGATTTCAAGTGTAATTTCGTCCTGCCCAAGCTCTTCTTTCGCAGTAGCCCATGCTTCTTTTGCAGCTTCTGCATCATAAGTCAATAGATCACCGTTAGTCTCACGGAAGTCCTTACCATCTGGACCTTTTACAAAGTCTTTAGGCATTAGTCCGTTGGATACTGTAGAACCATTGTTCAATACTACGTTAACAAGACCATCTTTATCGATTGCCTGCGCAACAGCTTTACGTGCATTTTCATTCGCAAGAGGAGTTTCCTCACCCATACGGTTTTGGTTCAATTTCAAGTACCAAGAAGCCATGTCTGGTACTGGCAAGTAGTCTTCATCGTTAATGCGTTGATCAACGAATTCAGCAGTTAAAGAAGTTCTATCAACTGCACCAGTATCATAAAGGTTAACCCCTGTAGCTGTATCTTTAACAACTTGAAGATTGATTTCCTCTAGCTGTACAGTATCAGCATCCCAGTAAGTATCATTTTTTACAAATTGCATTGTGCTACCATGGTTCCATTCAGTCATCTTGAAAGGACCGTTAGAAAGCAGGTTATCTGCTTCAAGTGCATAGTTTTCGCCTTGTTCTTCAACGAATTTCTGATTCAAAGGCATAAATGTAGGGAATGTAGTTAATGACTCGAAGTATGGAACTGGCTTTTCAAGCTGCACTTCCAATGTATAGTCGTCAACTGCTTTAACACCTAGTTCATCAAGTTCTGCTTCGCCAGTATTGACAGCAGTAGCGTTCTTGATAACGCCGCCCATCATGTATGGACCGTACTCGGAACCTGTATCAGGATTGATCGCTCTTTGCCAAGCGTAAACGAAATCGTTTGCTGTTACAGGATCACCATTTTCCCACTCAGCATCTTCACGAAGTGTGAATGTCCAAGTAAGACCATCTTCGCTTACTTCTGGATCACCAGTAGCAATACCTTCTGCTAGGGAACCATCTTCTGCTAGACGGTAAAGACCTTCTTGAATCTCGGAAGTCCACTGGATACCATATTGGTCATCCGCAAGTGAGGAATCCATGGATGGAATTTCATCACCAATTGTTAGATTGTATACCTGATCGCCATTAGCAGATCCTGAAGCACTATCTCCGCTTCCTTCTCCGCCGCCGCTTCCGCCTGAGCTGTTAGAGCCGCCGGAACATGCAGCAAGGAATGAACTAAGTACTAAAACAAGTGCAAGCAATAGCCAGTTCGACTTTCTCATGTTAAAACATGACCTCCCCAAAAATTCTAAATTTTATCACTTTTCTACGAACAACTTGTTCGCAATTAGAATTATACAAGTTTTCTCACAATTTGTGCACCCCTAATTTTATACGAATTTTACAAAAGTGCGAAAACATTGCATTTTCATAACAAAAAATAGGACTAATTTACTAGTTTATTTTGCGGATTTCATACTTAATTTTATACTTTTTACACAAATCCAAGTATAATTACCCCTATGAGCAATCATACGTAATAGGAATAAATGTTCTCCCTTGTCCTTTTCGCACTTGTGCTATAATTGTTCATAATCTTTTGAAGGCGGTAATGTAAATTGTTTGGTAAAAGAAACTTGATTCTATTATTAATTAACTTAGCAATCACAGGATTGCTTTTCTTCTTATCAGATCAGCACAATCTTCTTGCTCTAATAAACTCCCTCTTCTATGTAGCTTTCTTCTATTTTATCGTAGCACTCCTGTTGTTCGTCATAAAAGGAAGAGTACTGGATGGGATAACAAGAAGTTTCCGGAGATTTGGTAAGTATATGAGCAGAGGTATGATTGACTTAGAAGAAAATGGAGAGCCCTCTGAATGGGTAAATCGTTCTTTCCTAAGTTACATGCAGATTCAAGCTGCTGTCTTAATTGTACTAATGCTTATCTTCCTTGCGATCTACTACCTTATCTAACAGACCGGCTTGCAAACCGGTCGCAACATGCATATAATGAATAACTAACAAGAATATAAAAGCGACGAAGAAAATATAGTACGTTACTCCTCTGGTTGAAGAGAGCTTGTGGCTGGTGAAAACAAGCACCATGGGTAGCGGAAATTGGGTTTTTGGAGCTGCGGGATTATTTCCCGCCGTCTACGCAGGCGTTAACTGTATCAAGTGATCCTTCATATAGGAGGATAATTAGGGTGGCACCGCGGTCTATTCGTCCCTGCAGCAAATGCAGGCAGCGAATGGATTTTTTTGTGTCTTTTTTAGGAGGATGATTTAAGATGAAAACAATTTTTTCAGGTATCCAGCCAAGCGGAAGCTTGACACTGGGCAACTACATCGGCGCTCTTAGCCAATTTCCTGCTTTACAGGAAGAAAACCAATGCTACTTCTGTATTGTTGATGAGCACGCGATTACTGTACCACAGGATAGATTGAAGCTTAAACAACAGATTCGGTCACTTGCAGCACTTTATTTGGCTGCTGGAATTGATCCAGAGAAATCCGTACTCTTCATTCAGTCCGAAGTGCCTGCGCACACACAGCTGGGATGGATGATTCAGTCCATCAGCTATATCGGTGAACTGGAACGAATGACACAGTACAAAGATAAATCCGATGGTAAAGATGGTGTTTCAGCTGCTTTACTAACGTATCCACCGCTTATGGCTGCCGATATTCTTCTATACAATACAGATATTGTTCCGGTCGGCGATGATCAGAAACAGCATTTGGAGCTGACGCGCAATGTAGCGGAACGATTTAACAATCGTTTCAATAATATCTTTACTGTACCAGATATCCAAATCACGAAAGTCGGTGCTCGGATTATGTCCCTGCAAGAACCGACGAAGAAGATGAGTAAATCAGATGTGAACTTGAAAGCTTCTATCTTCATATTGGATGAACCGAAGCAAATCGAGAAGAAAATCAAGAGTGCGGTTACCGATTCCGAGGGCGTCGTACGCTTTGATAAAGAAAACAAACCAGGTGTCAGCAACCTGCTTACAATCTATTCGGTTGCAACTAATAAGACAATCGAGGAAAGCGAACAGGAATTTGCAGATAGCGGTTATGGCGAATTTAAACAAGCGGTTGCGGATGCAGTCGTTAACATGCTCTCCCCTATCCAGCAGCGTTATTACGAATGGATGGAAAGCGATGCGTTGGATGAAGTTCTTGATAAGGGCGCAGAACGCGCACAAGCAGTTGCAAACAAAACTTTGCGTAAAGCGAAAAAAGCGATGGGATTAGGTCGCGGAAAATAAAAAATAACCGGCAGATTACTGCCGGTTATTTTTTATGAGGTTTTTGCTTGATCATTTTGCTCAAGCTCCCATAGCTTTTCATAGAAAGGCTGGCCTTTTACCATTTTTTCGCATAGTTCTTCCTGCTTCTTGCTCCAACCGACGGAAACTCCGTCATACAGCTTCTGCCATGCTTCCTGAAATTCTAATGAACGGATCACATGGTACTCCTCAGGTTTCCACTCTGTCAGCCAGTATCTAACCTGCTCTAAATTCTCACTTGTCTCAAGCTGATCCATTGTCATCATCAGAAGCTGCTTTAACTGTCTCTCTTTTCTTGTGAGTCCAACCATTAAATCAGGCTTTAGAGATAGGATGTGGTACTCTTTCTTTTCCTCTTCTTCCTGCCAGTTGAAGATTTCGGGCTTAGCATCTTCAATCATCTGGTAAACAAGCCGCTCCTGCCGGGGAATGAGCCTGCTTTTTCTGACAGGCGTGATATATCCCATCGTATCGAGTGCAAGGATTGCTTTTCCGTTCGTTACAATGCAAGCATAGTCGATGGCGATCCGCTCTTGATTCTTGCGAAGGAACGCTTTCCGGTGAATCATGTCCAACATAGGCTTCGGAAGCTCCCTCAAGTCATTCTCGATGTATGCGAACAGCGCATCTTCTATGTAGAGAAGCGGTACCTGATCGAGCAGCTCGATGCCGTCTTCCTTTCGCCATTCATGAAAGGAGCATACGTTATAGCCATTCTCTTCTCCTTCAAACCAGTTCACCCAAATATCATGCATAAATAACATAGATAACCCTCACTTTGCTTTTCGATTCTGCTAATCCGACTCCGGTACGCGCTTGCATGCAGCTAAAACATTGGGTGTAGGAGCGCGCGCCGTGTGGCTTGTAGTAGGATACATTATGACCAACCAGCAAGGATTTATTCTTGTATTATATGATTGAATAAAATAAAAAACCCCCTAAGAGTTAGGGGGTCTTCTAGATCATTGATATTGTTTGAATACAAGTGCAGCATTATGGCCGCCAAAACCAAGGGAATTACTCAAAGCTGCGCGAACTTTTTTCTCACGCTTCACGTTTGGTACATAATCCAAATCACAAAGCGGGTCGTTCTCCGTTTGATTAATTGTTGGAGGAATCATGCCGTCTTGGATTGCTTTGACACAAATAATTGCTTCTACTGCTCCAGCAGCACCAAGCATATGTCCTGTCATTGATTTAGTTGAAGAAATAGCTGTCTGATAAGCATGATCTCCAAGAAGCTGTTTTAGAGCTGCTGTTTCAAATTTATCGTTAAGCTCTGTGCTTGTCCCATGTGCATTAACATAGTCGATATCTTCTGCTTGCAGTCCAGCGTCCTCAATTGCCTGACGCATCGCACGTACAGCACCTTCACCTTCTGGAGCTGGTGCAGTAATATGATAAGCATCACCAGATGCTCCGTAGCCGACAATCTCTGCATAAATCGTTGCACCGCGTTCCAGAGCGGAATCCAGTGATTCTAAAATCAAGATACCCGCACCTTCACCCATTACGAAACCATCTCGGTTTGCATCAAATGGACGGCTAGCTGTTTTTGGATCGTCATTAAAGGAAAGTGCTTTGGCAGCTGAAAAGCCTGCGAAAGCCATTTTTGTTAAAGGTGCTTCCGAACCGCCAGTGATCATCGCATCTGCATCACCACGTTCAATTACCTTGAAAGCATCTCCGATTGAGTTTGCTCCGGATGCACACGCTGTAACAGAGCAAGAGTTGATTCCTTTTGCACCAAGCTGAATGGATACTTGTCCGGAAGCCATATCCGGAATCATCATTGGTACAAAAAATGGACTTACTCGGCGAGGCCCTTTAGTCATTAGCTTCTCGAACTGTTCTTCATATGTTCCCATTCCGCCAATACCAGAACCAATCCATACTCCAATACGATTTGCATTTTCGTCTGTAATCTCGAGTTTCGCATCTTCGACAGCCATCTTACTCGCTGCCACAGCATATTGCGTGAAAAGATCCATGCGTTTCGCATCTTTCTTTTCCATATAATCTTCAGGGTTGAAGTCTTTTACTTCCGCTGCAACCTTTGCTGGGTAATCATCTTTATTTACTCGAGTTAAGACATCCACACCCGATTTACCTTCTAAGAGATTCTGCCACGTTGTAGCGGCGTCATTTCCTACTGGTGTCACCGCACCTAGTCCCGTGACAACTACTCTTTTCTTATCCATACAATTGTTTCCTCCTTCTTCAGCAAAAAACATGCTGAAGCTGTTCTGACTGGTCTAATTAAAATAATGACCATGATAAAGTGCATAATCTGAGATATATTGTAACGTATTTTTCATGTTCTGTAAGCTCTTAAGTAAAAACAATCTATCTTCTCTTACAATAAATAGGTAAAGACATAGACAAGATGTTGTCTACAAACATACTGTAACGTATGGAGGTGCGTTGATGAGAAGAGACAATCGTATGGATGAATTTCTTTTTGGAAAGAGAAGGAATTCAGAGCCGGAACAAGAGGAAGTAAAAAAAGAGGAACCGAAAAAAGAATTTAATTTAATGGAGACAGCAGGCACAATCATGGAGACTTATGAACAGCTCTCTCCATATGTAAAACATTTAAAAAACCACGCAACAAAATTCATTAAGAAAAAATGAAGATTAAACTGGACGGAGCAGGCTTATTCATAAAAAAATCTGAATTGTGCATAGTGTTTGTGTAAAGCAGATAAATCATTCCTTATATTACGCGTGAGAGCAATAGCTGCTCGATCTTCCTGCTCCGGACATACCTCTTTTGTATAAAATCGATATTTGTCCAGACTTCCATCTCCTGATAACAGCTTGCTAATCGTTTGCATCACTGGTTTGATTGGCAACGCATTTCTGTGGAAATAATCGTCATCAAATAGCATCCGTTTGCCATTCCATTCAACTGCTTCCTCATCTCTTGGCATCCATTCACCGTATAAGATTGGTAACAAAATTTGTTTTTCTTGTTCAGAAGTATCGTCTGTAGCATAACTAATATCTACATGTTGTTGGCTTTCAGCACTCCTTTTTGCAGTGCCGAAAAAACTGACATGTGCCTTATAATCTGTGTCCTGTACACCTTCACGGAACATAGCATGACGCCCTAAATACATACTTAAATGTGTCTCTCTATCTGATAAGGTTTGCTCATGCAGGCCTGACACTTCATGGCCATCTTCCAATAAAGCTTGGACTAAATGATACCCTTCCCAGGAATAACACTGACTAACGAGGAAACGCATGAAATTCACTTCTCCTATCCATGTGAGGATTTGCACAAGAATCATTTTCTTTTTGACCGGAACCTGCTATGATAGAAGTATATGTGTGAATAATAGAGGTGATACTAATGCGGTTTGTCGCAACAATTATTTGGGCCTTCGTCCTTAGTGCTGTCGCAGCGTTTGTGCTTTCGAGCATGTCCGGTGATCCATACGATATGTCAATAGTTATCGTCATGACAATCATCTTCAGTCTGGGTATTTGGACTCTATCTGCTGTTCTTCCAAAAGGAGAAAAACACGAATAAAACCTTGCCATTTGGCAAGGTTTTTTCTTTTACCACGGAATTAGACTGAGTGCTGCCAAGCCTACAAGCGGTAATACCAACCGGCGAAAACGTCCGCCGGGATATCCATACCCGTATCCGTACCCTGGATATCCGTATGGATTGCGATAATCGTCGTCGTCCTCTTCCACATAATCATACTGCTCATCCGCTGGTATTGCGAGATGGACATACTCATCATCCACATCCAATACGATACCATCCATCTGATAGCCATCCATAAGCTGCACAAGGACATATTGATTTTTATGCTGCCTACACATATCCATCATATGATGGGACTGCGGATGTGATTGTTCATAAGAATTCGTCACGATGAACCTTCCCCCTTTACATCTTCAGCCTATGCCGGGAAAGTGTCCTGTGTGCAAAAAAAGCCCTCCTGCTTACGCAGAAGGACTATTATCAATCCGGAATCCCTAACGCTATTTTCGCATAGCGGGACATGCGGTCCTTAGACCACGGCGGACTCCATACAATATTTACTTTCGTTTCCTTTACTTCTGGAATATCCATAAGGACCCGTTTGACATCTTGTTCGATATGGCCAGCCAGCGGGCAGCCCATCGCAGTTAAAGTCATCGTAACGATACCAGTACCATCTTCATCTATATCTACTCCGTACACTAAGCCAAGGTTAACGATATCAATTCCTAACTCAGGGTCGATTACGTTTTCCAGTGCACCGAGCATATTTTCTTCCAACGCTTGATCCATTTCTGCTCCTCCTTTATGCCAGTTCAAGAAACTGTCTGTCTGCATCTATTTAAACATATTTTCATCAAAATAGAAATAAACTGCTACAGTACCTTCTCCAGCCACGCCGTTCCAGCTAGCATAGCTTTTCTGGAAACTTTGTGGCCTGATCCTTCTTCCGTAACATACGTGAACTGCTCCTGATCTGCGGCTTCGTATTCCAATGTTTCATAGAAACTGCGGGAATGTATATACGGAACGACAGGATCTTGGTCACCGTGCCAAAAGAACATTGGCCGATCACCAATTGCTTCCGGATGAAGGGATAGATCGATTTTCTCAAGAGAGGTAAATAATTGCTCCATTTCTTCATCTGGTATATTCATTTCGACACCGGATTTCTTGACCGCATCCACCATACCGCGAGCAAATGCCGCAATCTTCGGTGAACCCATCATGACCATACCAGATTTAATCCAATCGAATTGTGTCATCGCAGCACATGTCGTAATACCGCCCATGCTTGTACCGCCAATTGCAAAGCGATCTTGCTGTATTAATCTTCTTTCGGATGCGTATTGATGAATCTGTTGCAAATCATGCAAATTTTCCTTTACGATTGCGAAAAATTCCATCTGACGTTTATTGCTGCTAACACCATCTTCTCGTATACCATGGTGAAGAGCATCCGGCAAAAGTACACGGTAGCCTTTTTCAGCCAGCATGTACGCAATTGGAAGATTATGTTCCTTGGCGCTAGTGAAACCATGGAAATATGTAAACACAGGAAGTTCTTGATCTTCAGCACCAGCTTGCTCTATGCGAAGCAATGGCACCTCGTTCCAGACTTCTTCTTTAATGACGATCATTTGCTTCATCCTCTTCAACGTATTCCATTACCTACTGCTTCATCTTAGTATGTCCAGGCAGCTTTTGTAAATCGATACTCCTTCGACTTGACGTTTTCTTTACAGATACGTAAGAGAAGGATACACTATAATGTACAATATAGAGGTGATAATAAATGGAAAAACATTTGATAGCACTTGATTTAGATGGAACACTCTTAACAGATGATAAACACATCTCAGAAAAGAACAAGCAAGCCATAGCGGCAGCAATACATGCTGGCCATGTTGTCGTTATCGCAACAGGAAGACCGCATCGTGCTTCCTTGGCATATTATCGTGAACTCGGGCTCACTACGCCAATGGTGAATTTCAACGGAGCGCTCATCCATCATCCGGATGATAAGAAATGGGACGCTGTCCACTCTCCAATGCCGGTCCGTACTGCACGTAAGATTGTGGACACATGCAATAAACTTGATGTGAAAAATATCATTGCAGAAGTGATGGATGATGTATATATCGATCGCTTCGACCAATACTTACTGGATTTGTTCCACTTAGAGGAAGAAGATGATCCGATTAAAGTCGGCAGCTTGAAGCAGGCACTTCAGGATGATCCAACTTCTTTGCTCATTTATCCGCATGAAAACCAGGTTGCTTCCATTCGGGAATCGCTTGAAAAAGAGCATGCTGAAATAATCGAGCATCGACGCTGGGGCGCACCATACCATATCATCGAGATTATTCGCAAAGGACTTAGCAAAGCGGTCGGACTGCAAAAAATCTCCCATTACTATGACATACCGCAGAAAAATATAATCGCCTTCGGTGACGAAGATAATGATCTGGAAATGATCGAGTATGCTGGTGCAGGAGTTGCAATGGGCAATGCAATCGGACCATTGAAAGAAATCGCAAACTATACAACAGGATCAAATATGGAGGATGGCATTGCAACCTTCCTTCATTCTTATCTAAAGCTGGAAGTTCCGGCAAATTAACAATTTTTACAAATCATAATTCCTGCGTACAAGGAGCAAAATAAAAGCGTAATCGGGTAAAGCCGGTTATGCTTTTACTTCTTTAGACGTTCGGAGGGGTAACGAATGAGTAAGAGGAGTAAATCAAAAAGGTTCACAAATCAAGGAGCACAATCGGTTAGGCAGCATGACGATGTTTTTGTCTACCGCGAACGCTTCAGCGATACTGTGAAGAAGCAACAATCAGAAAACCATAATGGAGGGTTTTAGGATGGAAAACTTCTTCGATAGAGCCAAGAAAAAAGTGCAGGGCTTGACAAATAAACCAAGCCAGGATGACTCTGCTACAGCGCAAGAGGCCATTCAATCTGCATACAACGATGCATCTGCAGAAGAAAAGCAGCAATTGCAGGACTTCCAGCAGAAGTTAGACCAGTAACAAAAAAGGCAGATCCGTTTTTCGGATCTGCCTTTTTATTATTCCTCTTCTTTTTTGTATGCAATAAATCCTTTGTTTCCATGCTGCAGGATTGATTGCAAAATAACAGTCGACAACTTATTCGGCGGATATGGTTTGATCAGATAATGATTGATTTGATAGTGCTTTGCCTTGTCCATTTCCTGAATAGCACTAGAAATAAAAATTGGAATTTGCTTTAGTTCTGGATGCTGCTTGATCTCATGAATAACATCCCAACCATCCAAACCTTCACCAAGCATCAAATCGATTACGAATGCCGCTGGTTTTAAATGCTGCAGCTGTTTGATCAATGCCTCTCCAGTGATAAAGCGACTCACAGCAAAGCCAGCATCTTTCAACTCATCCTCTAGAAGAAGTGCTAAACTGCGATCATCCTCAAGCAGGATAATTTGACGGCCGCGTTCTACTTCAGGCAAGAATTGCTTATCTGCTTCAACCATTGGTAAAACAATTGAAAAGACACTTCCCTCACCTTCAGCTGATCTGACCATAATTTTTCCGTCATGTGCTTCAACTATTTCTTTGCAAATTGCAAGACCTAACCCAGTACCCCCGATTTTACGGCTGCTGGAATTATCAAGTCGATTGAATTTCTGGAACAGTCGCCCCAGTTCTTGATCCGGTATGCCGATACCTTCGTCTGAAATATGGACAAACAGCTGATGCTCCTGCTGTTGAACAGATACGACCACATCTCCGCCTTCCGGAGAAAACTTGATAGCATTACTGAGCAGATTCGTCAGTACCTGGATCATTTTGTCCCGATCAACACTCACATGATCGTAAGCACTATTTTGTTGAAGAACAAGATTATGTTTGTTGCTTGTAGACTGGAAGTTCTCAATCACCTGCTCTACAATCGGTGTGAAGTGCTGTTTTTCTTTCACATATTCCTGTTTTCCGGCTTCCATACGCTGCAAATCGAGAAAATCATTAATGAGGTTCGTCAGTCTCGTCGCCTCCTGATGAATCGTTTGCAAGTATCTAGCTTGGCGCTCAGGTTTCAGATCCTTCGTGATCATCAGCTCTGTATAGCCTAGTACACTTGCCAGCGGTGTTCTTAGTTCATGACTGACCGTACTAACCAGATTGGATTTCATCTGATCCACTTCATATTCCGCAGTAATATCACGGTAAACAAAAAGAGTACCGATTTTCTCATCATGGCGTTTAATGCTAACGTGGTAAAGAAGCAGCATTTTATTGTGCATTCCGCTAACACGCAGTCTCAAGCCGCCCTCCGGCTGCGCCTCCTCGAAGATGGCTTGTTTTACATATGCCTCGTATTCTTCTTGATTATCAATGTATGTTTTACTATATTCCATCCAACTTCCATAATCATTGCAGGCTTCCCGACGGGATTGTACAGCATCAAGCTGCAGGTATGCCTGCCAATTCGCATTGTACTG
Source organism: Terribacillus saccharophilus (assembly GCA_900110015.1). GTDB lineage: Bacteria > Bacillota > Bacilli > Bacillales > Amphibacillaceae > Terribacillus > Terribacillus saccharophilus. Next base: position 1,257,465 of record FOCD01000001.1, read on the forward strand.
CAGCAAATCCCCGGTATTACTGACAAATTGGATACCTTCATTGACATTATCGATAATATCCTGATTAAGCTGTCTATTGTATTCAGTTAGCTCATAGGATTCAATTTTATCAAGGAATAAGCTGAGTCGTTTTAGAATCCAGTTCATTTCTTTCTTTTCTGAATCTCGGAAAGGTCGCTGAAATCTCGTGCAGATAAAAACAGCAACGAGTTCTCCAGCCGAGTTTTGCACTGGAATATGAAGATCTTCGCTCATACCAGCTTCACGGTAACCGGCTTCCTCTTTGTCTGCTTGTCTTTCAAGTACATATGGTTGTGGATGTTCTTCAAGACGCTGCATTACTGTCTGGAAATGTGCAGCTACAGGTTCATCAAATTGTTTCGTGATTCCGATTGCAGCGTATTCAGGTGTTTCTGTCATGAAAATGATTCCTTGGTCATACTGATAAAGAGCAGCCAATTCCTTTATAATTGTATTCAACAACGCTTGCTTTTCCATCGTAACGGATAGTGTATTATTCATACGGTTCATTCGTTCGATGCCTTGTTTAGTTTCCTCGGTCTCACTTAGAGAGTCACGAAGCATCTTTTCAGACTCTATAATTCGTGTGATATCCTGTTCGATTACGATAAGCTGCTCCATAACCTGCTCTTCATTTGAATACGGCACAATTGTTGCATGAACCCAGTAGCTTGTACCATCTTTTTTACGGTGTTCCAGCGTACCGCTCCATGCCTGCCCTTTAAACAGCTCAGGAAAAATCTTTCTGACCTCTGTCGTATTCTCTTCGTGTGCGATAATACCAACAAAATTCCTACCGATAAGTTCTTTCTCCGGATACAGGGAAGTGGAACTGAAATTCTCATTCACCTGTTTGACGACACCTTTTTCATCCAGCACTAACACCATAGAAGATTCATTCAATGCCCAGTTCAAGTTACGCAAATCATTGACAAAGCTCTCCAGCTGTTCTTGCTGTTCAGTGAGTTTAGTATTCTTTTCAGAAAGGTTCTGCTCCCTATTTCGAATGCGTTTCGTCATTTCACGGAATGCATCTGAAAGAATACCAATCTCATCGTTACGATCAAGCGGCGCAATGGTTACATTTTTCCCTTGTGCTACATCATAGGAAGCAATAGATAAATCATACAAAGGCTTTCCAATATTCCGCGTGAACTGTCGGTTAAAGAATAACAAGATACCAAAGATAAGCAGAACAAAAAGAAACAGCATATAAGATTCCTGCGTATTATCCTGCATAAATTCATTATGCAATTCGGTTACAGCATCCTCGTTATGCTGTCTCAAGTTTTCTGTAACACGCAAAATATCATTGATTTCATCTATTCGCTCATCTGCTACCTCTTCTGCAATTCCCTGCAGATTATCTGACTCGATAGCTTCCCGCAGCTCTGGATAATAGGTATCCCAATAAATATCCTCAAAAGTCTGTAGACGCATCAGATTATCTCGTTCTTGCAAAGAAAGATCGAATGCTTCCAGCTGGGTCAGGTTATTCTCAAGAGAAGCGTGAGAGCTTTCTGCATTTTGCCTTTCCTGCTCATTCGTATAAAGCGCATAGCCCCGCATATGAAATACCATATCACTGAAGTCAGATTTAATATTCTGTAAAACGCCTCGCTTTTCTACTAGTACATTCCGTTCCTTCTCATACTGCTTATTCGTGGAATAATGCATATAAAAGAAGGCGGCAATGCCTATCATCGTAGCTAGCAGAACAAAGAAAAGAATATAAAGAAACTGCCTCTTAATCGATTTTCGAAAGTAATTAGGCATTTAGAATGTCCTCTACTAACAAGACCAGCTGAGCCGGACTAAACGGTTTCGCCATATAATATGGTATTCCCACTTTTTTCGTCTCTTCTATATCAGACTGCTGTGTTTTGGCCGTCAGCATAATGATTGGACAGTTCTGCTTCCATTCTGCTGAAAGTGACTGGGCTACCTCGATACCTGTTTTACCGGGCATCATATTGTCCAGAAGCACTAAATCATAAATCTCTGTTTGCATCTTTTGCAGTGCTTCGTTTCCATCAGCTGCATTATCAATCTCATGACCTTCATCTTCCAAAGTATCAGTAATTAACATCCGCAATACCTCTTCATCATCAGCAACTAATATTCTTGCCATCTTATTCCCTCCTCTAGGTGCGAAGCGTCAGTCTTTTGATTCTCGCTGCCACTTCTTCGACATGAAATGGTTTTGTCATATAATCGTCCGCTCCAAGCTCCAGCGCTTTTACTACATCCTGGTTATCCTGTCTGCCTGTCAGCATCATGACGAACAAATTCTTTTCGTTTGGATATGTGCGTAAAGCTGACAGCACTTCGAGTCCATCCATATCCGGCATGACACCATCAAGAAGAACAATGTGCTTGCCCGCCTGTCTGATCCAATCGGAGTCTAATAAAGAGCTACCGTCTGCAAAAGCCTTTAGCTGTACACGATACCCATCCATTTGCAATCCTTCCAAATTGTCCTGCAGCAAGGAACGAATGATAGTATCATCGTCTACTACCGATAGATAAAGAGATTTGTAAGGCTTTTCACCCATATTATGATGACAAGATTCGTAAACATTCACTTGCTGCTTTCCATTGCGTTTCCCGTAATACAGAGCATGGTCTGCTTGTTCGATCAGCTGATCCAGCATTAATCGTTCATCACTTACTTTTGACGCCACTCCTGCTGTAAAGGATGTATAAATAATTGTCTGTGCCAACTCATGTGGCTGATGTATGTAGCCTTCTAGGATCTCGCGCAAGCGGCTTGCTGCCAGCTCGTCCTTTATTCCTGGCATGAGCAGAAGAAACTCTTCTCCACCATACCGGATGACATAATCCTCTTCTCTCACAGCACCTTTCAAATAGGCAGCAAAATTCCGCAAGACAATATCACCGCTAGCATGACCATATGTATCGTTCACTTGCTTAAAATTATCGATATCAAGCACGGCACAAGTAAGCTCCGACTCACGACCAGCCGGAAAACCAGCTAAGAAGGAGCGGTTATAAACTTGCGTTAATGGATCGACTACAACTCGCTGCTCCATCGTATCTAACAGTTTCAAACGATTGAAAATGATTTCAATTACCAACTCATCCACTTCATGCTGATCAATTATATCTGTGATGCCATTCCGAAAATAACGCTGCTTTTCCTCAAAATTAAGATTTCCGCCAATAAACATAACAAAGGAAAACATCTTCTGCTGAATATAAGCTGTATCTTCTTTCGTAATATGCTCTCTCCATCTGCCATCTATAAGCGTTATAAGCGGATGTGCATCATAAAGATGTGCAATCGCACGTTCCTTGTCCGCAGCTACAATAACTTGGAGGCCTTCTTTCTCGATACGCTCTCTCGCTCGCATAAGCCAGTCGTTATTAATGGATATCAGCAGCACAGGCTCCTGCCTGATGAATACTCGAGGTCTGGCAGGAAGTTCAGCTTGTTGCTGCAATTCTGCTTCGATTGCCTCTATAATAGGCATCCAAACATCTTTTGACAGTCGTTCTCCTTCAATTTCCGCTATATGGAGCAGTTGGGCTTCTGCGACTTCAGACAAGGTATTCAGACCTATGGATGCTCCTGTGCCTTTAATTTGATGGACTAACTGATACAAATCTCCTTTTCGTATCGTGTCCTGCTGCTTGAACATCGCAAAACTTTCATTAATTTTTGTCGTAAATATCTCTTGGTATTTCTTCAAACTTTACACCTCTATCTTTATTAAGCACTTAACTCTTGGTGTATTAGCTAAGATTGCAGGTTGATTATATCACAACAGCAACCTTCAGCTTTGTTTCCCTAAAAATTTACCATTATAAAATAAATCAGTAAGTTTTACTACCAGGAGACCATACAGTATATGACCAGAAAACCAGATAATAATAGCTTGCCAATTATCAACAGTGGGCACGGGCTGGTTGGCAAGAAGTGATAAAGGAAAATAGACACAGGCAGCACAGAGGCTTAAACCAATACCGATTAACCACCTGTTTCTCCCTCGTTTCTTTTTCAACACGATGTAAATAAGGACTATTGCCCAGGAAATAATAATATGAAAGAAATTGAGCATAAAATCATTCCAATCCACTTGTCGAATAAAGGGGATAAAATCGACATTAAGCAATAATGTATAAACCTTAAGAGCCGTCATTTCCTGCCAAAGATACATCCAGGCTGACAGCGCAATACCAGATATACTACCAATACACAAAACACGAATCACCATCGAATAACCCTCCTCTTTACCTTTTCACTACCCAACCCCGTTTCTGCTTAAGCAAGTTATTTCCCGCTTTTTAAAACGTTCCATATCTGCTATGATAGTGGTAAGTATGGACGCTAGGAGGCCAATAGCATGAGTATAAGAGTAGAAAATACCCCGAATCCGAATGCAAAGAAATTCACTACTGATAAAATTATCTTTGAAGGCAACGGCAGTGTGTCTGTTATGCCTGGACAAACGAGCGAATACGCTATCATGAATCAGCTGATGACAGTTGAAGGTGTTGATAATGTTTTCGGTTTCCAAAACTTTATTACAATTAACAAGCTGCCGTACGCAGATTGGGACGAGCTTTCTGCGAAAGTCGTCGCTGTCATGGAAGAAGCAGGCTATTAAAAAAAGCTGAGGAGCCAAAATGCTCCTCAGCTTTTATTTATCTTTACGGAAGAATCCATAGATACCAGCAGTTTCTACGACGTTCATGAAAGCTGATGGATCCACTTCTTTAATAATATGTTCCAAATCATATAATTCATATCGTGTGATAACGAGCATCAGCATATTTTTGTCCTGCTGTGTGTAACCACCTCGGACAGGTATAATCGTAATGCCTCGTACCATTTTATTATAAATCGCTTTTGATAGCTCGTCCGCCTTCGTTGTGACAATCATTGCAGTCACCTTCTCATAGCGGGTATGGATCGCATCGATAACTCTCGTCGAGACATACAGGGTGACCAGCGTATACAAGGCATTCGCTGGTTCATTAAGGACACCTGCCAAAATAATGATGATTCCGTTTAACAGCAAGAAATACGTGCCAACAGGTCTATCCTTTAGACGGGATAGAATCATGACAACTATATCCATTCCTCCAGTAGAAGCACCCCATTTTAGCGTCAGTCCAACACCAACACCGGCAATAACGCCGCCGAATACAGCATTGAGGATAATATCATCCGATAGAGCATGAATCGGAAGCAACTCAAGCATAACTGTCATACAAGCAACAGAAAAGAGACTATAAATCGTAAAACCCTTGCCCACCTTCATCCAACCCAGGATAGCTACTGGAATATTCAATAGGAATAGCCAGATCCCTGTCCCAATTGAGGTAATGCCAAGAACTTGTGCAAAGAAATCGAATAAAAGCTGTGCAGCACCGGTAAAGCCGCTGCCATATACACTTGCAGGTATCAGGAAGAAATTCAGTGCTACTGCATTGAGTAAGGCTCCAAATATAACGACCACGATACGTTTCACTTCAAAATAGAACAATTATGTACCTCCTCAAAAGTCCCACACATTAAAAAGCTTGCGCAGAACGGCTGAAAGCTATTCCTGCGCAAAGCCCGCGAATTATTATAGCCGAAATAACTCCGAATGAAAATAGTTTTATTATGTAAGGAGCTAAGATAGCTCCCAAAGTCATACACGAATCTTTACATCATGATGTCGTAGCCAAAAGTCAATCTGTCCAAGATGTGCAAGCAACTGAGGACCGGTCATCAATTGACCGAACCATGGCGCAGTCACATCCTGCCCTTTGCTTTTGACAAGAGCATCGATAGACTTTCGGTCGAATAAATCGAATAACCTCGCATCATCATCCCGAAGGATTTCTTCCATCCACTGAACGACAGCAGCCGTATAAACCGGATTATGTGTTTTTGGATATGGACTTTTCTTCCGATAAAGCACTTCATCCGGTAGGATTCCTTCGAGCGCTTTTCGAAGTATGCCCTTTTCCTTATTGCCATACGTCTTTATTTCCCACGGGATGTTCCACACATATTCCACTAATCGATGATCACTAAACGGAACTCGGGCCTCGAAGCTTGCTCCCATGCTCATCCGGTCTTTTCGATCGAGTAATGTCGGCATGAACCAATGCATATTCAAATAAAACATTTGTCTCCGTTTTGCCGCTTCCGCTTCCTCACCAGGAAGGAGTGGTGTTTCATCGATTGTATCCTGATATCTATCTAGCATATAGCCATGTAAATCAAGGTCATGCTGCCATTCTTTTTTTAGCAGACTGTTTCGAACTTGAGCCGACCGGATCCAAGGGAAACCTTCTCTCTTCAAGTCATCCTCCCTGTAAAACCACGGGTAGCCGCCGAAGATTTCATCTGCACATTCACCTGATAATGCTACCGTCACGTTCTCCTTGATTCGTTCACAAAACCAGAACAATGAGGCGTCTACATCTGCCATACCAGGCAGATCACGTAGAATGGTCGCTTCTTTTAGTGAGCCAGCTAATAACAGATTATCCATCACATATGTCTTGTGATTCGTTCCAAAAGCCTTCTGCATTTTCTTGACGAAAGTCTGGTCGCTCGCTGGCTGGAAATCACTTTTCTTGAAAAACGTATCGTTCCCATCAAAATCAATCGAGAATGTTGAAAGCTGCCCTTTGCCTGTTTCCTTATAGTGATTTGCTGCAATAGCTGTTATCGCGCTGGAATCAACTCCGCCTGAAAGAAAGGTACCAAGCGGTACATCCGATACAAGCTGCCGTATGACGGAGTCTGTAAGCAGTTCCCTTACTTTTGCAGCAGTTTCTTCTATTGAATCTGTATGCTCTTTACTTTCCACATTCCAATAACGAGTCAGTTTCAAGCCATTCCTATTAAATCTCCCTATGTGAGCTGCCCGCAATTCCTTGATGCCTTTGAAAACGCCATGGCCAGGTGTCCGTGACGGACCGAGCGCCAAGATCTCAGAAACCCCTTCATTATCAAGCACTGCTTCCACTTCTGGATGAGCAAGGATTGCTTTCAGTTCTGAACCGATCAATAGCCCGCCATCTTGTTCCATAAAGAAGAGTGGTTTTACACCTAATCTATCTCTTGCAAAAAAGAGTGTTTCCGTTTTGTCGTGCCAAATAGCGAATGCAAATATCCCATTAAATTTCTCTACACATGCTTCCTGCCACTCAATATAGCTCTTCAGCAGCACTTCCGTGTCAGAATGCCCTTGGAAGGTCCATCCACGCTGCTGCAATTCTTTCCGAATGTCTTCTGTGTTGTAAAGCTCACCATTGTAAATCAATGTATAAGTCCCGCGCTCATCAGTGTGCTGCATCGGCTGTTTGCCTCCTGCAGCATCTACTACAATCAGACGACGATGACCGAACAAGACATGTGGTGCGCCCCAATCGTTGTACTCATCCGGACCCCGTTTCGATAATGTTTGAGCCATTTTTTGGATCACAGGTTTTTCCTGCTCCAGATTACGTTTGAAATTAACCCACCCGGTAATACCGCACATATGCCCGCTCTACTCCTTTTCTCGCCTATGTCATATATTAAGCCGTTACTTCTACAACATATGAAAAGCGGCGCTAAACGTGAGCAAAAGAAAAAAACCTGCCTTAGTAGGCAGGTTTTATGGCAGGAATCCCATCGGAAGGATACCAAAACCAAGCAATAATGTAATGACGAGCGCGATGAAGAAGATAATCCACCAAGCTTTTGCAGACTTTTCCTTCTTCATTTTCACGAGAATCATCTCCATGCAGACGATGACGATCAGCCCGGCAATACCTTTAATGACAGCTTGGACAGTAAAGGAAGATCCAGATTCGTCAAAATATCTCCATAGTAGTACAAATCCAGTATACAAGATGAGCAGATAATCAAGCCGCAGAATCATATGCGGAATTGTTGCCTTCTTTACTTTCTTTTCGCTATAAAGAACAAGCGCAAAGAAGAAAAGCAGAAGACCGAGTCCCCAGCCGATTATATGTGTAAGTATCATTCCGTCCACGGTGTGCGCCTCCTTTTGTTATGTACCCGTACATCATACCATGTTTCCCATTATTGCCGCATCAAGACACACGTTGTTCGCTTTTCTTACGAAGCGGCTGAATTTTTCCATACGTCAGTATGCGCCACAGCCATTCAACAGGTCCGAAGGTGAAATATCGGAACCAAATGCGGCTTAGTACAACTTGAATTACAAAGACGCTAATAACAAAGCAAATGAAGCCTGCTAATGAGAATGTCGCATATAAGCCGAAGCCGACATTGTAGAACAAGATGAACATCAATAGAGACTGGAATAAGTAATTGGACAAAGACATACGTCCGACATAGCTTAGCTGATGTGCAATCCAGCTGAATACAGGGACATTTGACAGGAGCGTTATCAAAGAAAGATAAAACAAAGCACTTGAAGGTCCACCAATAGAGTCCTGAACAATGCTTAGCCAATATGGAGCACCAATCAAGTACGGTCCAGCTTTGAAGATAAGAAATAGAAAGCCCGTTACAACTGTAAACCAAATAAGTTTACGGCGATTGGCTACCGGATCATGAAACAGCTTTATACGAGCAAGGTATGCACCAAGCATCAACAATGGCAGCATCAAGAATACGTTGAGGATTATGCCGCCACCCCCACTCGCCATAGACCAGTCCGCTAAGTTCTGCTGCAAGATATCAGCGTAGGTTCCATTACCATAAGCAGCCATTTTACTAGGTATATCTATTAAGCTTGCCATAATTTGTTCCATACCCTCATCGATCATTGATGCGGCCAGATATATTAAGGTAAACAGCAGCACCACCGGAAGAAGCAAAACCGGGATCATCGTCAGCAACACCCATCTTGGTGTGTAAAGAAAAGGAATAAGCAATAATCCAAGAATCGCATATGTAAAAAGAATGTCGCCATGCCAAATAAGAAATGCATGCACTGCTCCCAAACCCAGTAGCACTAGCATCCTTCTGCTCAAGAACCAGCCGGGCTTGATACCGTCTCGTTTTCGGCTATCAAAAATTAACTGCATTCCGAATCCGAATAATATGGAAAATAACGTGTAAAAACTAGCTTGGAAGAATATATCGATACCGCCTAGTAGAAAAGTATCAAGTGGTGAATCCCATTCAGGCGAATCAAATCCTGGCATATAAAAGGGAGATCCGAATGAAGGTGCATTTACCATGAAGATACCGAGTATGGCTGCTCCTCTTGCTGCATCGATCCAATTCAGCCTTTTTGTCTGTGGCATAGGTCTTATTTTTTCTTTCATCTCATTCCGCCTTTCGCTTAGTACAGATGCATCATTTACAAAAATAATATGGATGCTCTCTGTCAAAATTGCTAAAATTAGTATATCACATGCTACATAGCGGAAAGGGTTAAATTATGTTTAAGAAACTAGCTTCTGATGCTCTAGGTCTCTCTGATATCGGCAAGATTATTCCTCCAAGTGATTACGATAAGACGGATGCCGATGATTATGTCATGAATGAAGATAATGAAAAAATCTACTTTTTGATTAAAACGAAGCAGGATGAGTATTGCTTTACAAATCTCTCAATCATCCATGTTGACGGTGAAAGCGCCGTTTCTTCCAAACGCACTCTTCGCCGTTACCCTTATATGCAGCATCGCATCAGCAACGTGTATTTAGAAACGGCCGGTAAAGTGGATCTGGACATCGAAATTAAATTTTCCATCGATAATCAGGTAATCAGTATCGACGTGAAGAAAGACCAGATTGATCAGTTGAAGGATTTGTATAAAGCTCTGCTGCGCATTGCGGAGATCAATTATGAAAACAGCTTATTTACAGATATGGCGCATACCAGTCTGGATAAAGCAGCAGCCATACTCCAGCAATCTCGTTATACAGACGGTACACTGGATGAAACATACAAGAAACTGACTGAATTTGGCTTTGAATGGCTGACATCTACCAAACATAAATATCATGCGCATGATTTCGGTGCAGTTTACGAAAAATATATCAACAACTAAAAAAGAGTGACTCGTACTATGCGAGTCACTCTTTTTTATAGCGGACCTTCCCAGACCCCGTCGTATTTTTTGTCAGTACTCAATATCTCATGTGCAAATGTACATACCGGCACGATTTGTTTTTCCTGTTCACTTGCATAATCTACAACTCGATCTATCAATTGCTTTCCAATACCTGCGCCCTGTTTGTCCTCTATTACCATAGTATGTTCAATGACAATATCATCAGATTCTGTGAATGTCACCTCTGCATCAGGCTGGTCACTATTTCCGATATAAAATCGCCCTTTTTCTTGTTTGATGTCGGCCATCGTACCACTCCTTCCTTTCCTTACTCTACCCGCATGTTCAGCTAGGTATTCATCTGGCTGCCAGGTGTTTGCCGATTGTAAATATAGGGTAAAATCCAATGATCAAACTCAAGTAGAAAGGCGTCCAATATGCTTATCAAACTATTGCCAAGATCCATTCGAAAATATCTACATATGTCAAAACGTCAGCGCAAGTATGAAGCGCAGCTCAATCTTTGGATGATGCCAGCCATCTATATTGCTGGGACACTCGTACTCGTATCAATTCCTCTTTTATTAGATCTCTATTTGGATTTGCCTACGATGACAACTGGTTTCTTTAATGCTTCCGCTTCCAATACAGGGACGCTTGTAAGTGTCCTTGTCAGCGGCACACTGCTATTAGCAGCATATACGTTAAACTCAATCCTAGTAGTCTTAACTAGTTTCAGCTCAGAGTATTCACCGCGAATGCTGTTCAACTTTATCTCTGATCGGACGACACAGCATATCCTCGGTTTATTTTATGGAAGCTTTGTATTTATGCTCGTATCCTTCTTGTTCGTCACGAATAGTTCACGAGATTATTTTACAGCTGTACCGATTGCCTGTACGCTTGTGACACTTGCGGCCGTTATTGGTTTTGCTATCTTTGTGAACCATACGACAACTTGGATGCAGATGCATAATATTGTATATGCCATGAAAACGGAGTCAGAAAGGATTATCCAGTCGACGTTGATTGATGAACTGGAACCGTACCGCTGCGATGAACCTGGTTATACATTTGAGGATTATACCGGTTACACATGCAAAGCATCTAGTTCCGGTTATATCCAACTTATTAACTTTGTGGATATGATCAAGCAAGCTAAGGAAGACAATGTCGTTGTAAAGATGAATGCTAAAGCAGGTGACTTCGTATTAAAAGGCAATCGTTTATTCAGCTATCGCGGACCTGGCGCACAGGATGTGCAAATCGAGAAATACAGTAAGCTTATCCAAATCGGACATAAACGATCAGAGATTCAAGATGTGGATATGAGTATGAACAAACTAAGTGAAGTTGCCATCAAGTCAATCGGAAATGATGATCCAACCTCTGCAATCAATACTTTTCATCAAATGGCGGATCTGATGATTAACATCGATGCATCTACCACACTCCACCCTTATTTGCAGGATGAAGAGGAACAGACACGAGTCGTTTATAATACCGTCACTTTTTCTACGTATCTGCATGAAGGCTTCGGGCGGATACGGCATTATACACAAAAGGATTATCTTCTCATCTTGGAAATGATTCAAGTTTTCATCCGGATGACTGATACTATCTCTGAAAAGAACTTCCCGATTATTTGGGAGTTTGCTCAAGACACGATCCTGCATATTTCAGATTCTGCTTTCTTCCGTGCAGATCGGGTCCGTTTACTCGATTATTTAAAACACCTAGCAGAAGTTACCGGCAATGCAAAGGATTATTACCAGCTGGAACGTCATTTGCAGCCAAATTAAAAAGGAGACAGCATTTGCTGTCTCCTTTTCTTATACACGTCGCAAGAAGCCTTTATCAAAGAAGTATAGATAGCTTTCTTTGACCGGTTTCTTCCAAATCCGTTCAATTGCCTTAGCATAAAGTTCAATCTGAACCCGGTACTTCTCTGTGAGAATTTCTGCTCTCCTATTAGGATCTTCTCCATAAAGTGTATCGGTTTTGTAATCCAGGAGCACAAGTCCGTCTTCTTCCACTAAAATCTGATCGACCACTCCCTGAACTACTACCTTGTCAGAAGCTGCACCTGCCCAATCGTTGTATATTTCATTTGCAGGAAGCGCCAGTGTAAAAGGAGTTTCCCGATAGAAGTGTTCAGCCTGACGTATGCGATCTGCTATTGAAGACTCCAGGAAATCAAGTATCAGCTCCACGTCAATGGACGCTGCAGCATCCTGCTGTAAAAATTCCTTATCTACCAATTCTAGCAGGAACTCCTCCAGCTTCTTCTTATCCCATTCTTTTTTTATGTCAAGCTGCTGCAAGACAGCATGGACTGCACTGCCTCGTTCTGCCGGTGTAAGTTCCTTTGATTCCTGCAGGAAACGTGGTCTGCTGGCGATCGGAGCTCTTTGCTGAATACGGTTCATCACACCGCTATCACTGTAACTGTCCCGTATTTCGCGCTGACGTTTAATTTCTGTCACAGTCTGCTTTGCACGGAACTTTGTCGCTTCAGTATGCAGGTAATGATAAGTCAGCCGGTTTTCGACTTCTTCCTTCCAATCTGAATCTTCTTCACCTGGATTCCAGTCAGTAATACGTTGAAGCAGCTCTTGGTTTGCTTCTTCTTCCTGCTCATCAGAAGTTAGATAATCTCTGCTTTCTTGGAGACGAATTCGCCACTGCGAACTGTCTGCCGTGATTTCTGTCGGCAGCTGCTGGGATAGCTCTTCAGCTCTGAGATCCATTGCTTGTTCGTGTCGCAGCAATGCAGGTGCTACCCAATCCAAATAAGAGGTTGCTTCCAGTCGATAATGCGATGGCAGCACCCATGAAGGATGATCAGCAATTTGACGCCATTTTTGCAGCTTTTTCTCCAATGATGCGACATTGCCTACCATGACCAGTTTTTCCTTTGCACGTGTCAAAGCAACATAAAGCACCCGCATTTCTTCCGCAAGTGATTCACGCTGTTTCTCTGCCTTTAATGCATGGTAAATCAAAGTAGGATACATAAGCCGTTTTACCGGATCAATATATTTACTGCCAAACCCTAAATCTTTATGCAGCAAATAACGTTCCCTCAAGTCCTGCTGGTTGAATGTTTTATCCATCGCACCAGTGATAACAACAGGAAACTCAAGACCCTTACTTTTGTGGATGGTCATGATTCGAACGACGTCTTCTTGTTCACCTAAAGCCTTCGCAGCTCCAAGATCGTCTCCGCGCTCTTCCATACGTTCAATGAACTTAACAAAGCGGAACAGTCCGCGGAATGATGTATTCTCATAGTTCCGTGCCCTATCATAAAGAGCACGCAGGTTAGCTTGACGCTGTCTACCGCCTGGTATACCACCAACAAAATCGTAGTAGCCTGTTTCTCTCATGATTGACCAAATCAAAGCTGATAATGCACCCTGCCTTGCTTCCATTCTCCATGACCGAAGCCACTCCAGCAGCCGTTCGATTTTTATAGAAATCTCATCATTTGCAGTACGAACGTAGGCCCTCGCAGCTTCATAATAGCTGCTTCGTTGATCTGCTAGTCTTACTTTTGCAAGGTCATCTTCCTTTAGACCAATAATAGGACAACGTAAAACGGCTGCGAACGGTATGTCTTGAAGTGGATTATCGATGATTTTCAGCACACTCATCATCACTTTGATTTCGATGGCCTCCAGATATCCTGTCGAAAGCTCCGCGTATACCGGAATGCCTTGCTGCTTCAATTCCTCCACAATTGCCGGCGCCCAAGTCATGGAGCGCAGCAAGATGACAATATCCCGATATTGAATATCGCGCTGCTGCTGTGTGGATTTATCGACAACCTTCATTGCACCATGGCCATCGTGGCCGATCCATTGCTGAATCATCCTGCTGTACGCGCGCCCTTCCAGCTGCGCTTTCTCCAGGTCCTCCACCATTTCCGTGTCGGTGTCAGCATCTTCAGCTTCTTCTGTACCATCACGATTAATGATAACTAGTTCAACATCGGTGTCATCCTGTTTCAGGTCATCATACATTTTGTTTGCATAAATAAGCTCTGCTTCTTTTTCATACTGCATTTCTCCGACGTCTACTGAGAAAAGCTGACGAAAAATATAGTTAGCCCCGTCCAGCACTTGCTGACGGCTGCGGAAGTTGCTGGCCAAATCAATACGCATAGCTGGATGTTCCGGGTCAGAGAAAGCCTTATATTTATTTAGGAATAATGTCGGCTCTGCATGACGAAAGCGATAAATGCTCTGCTTTACATCTCCAACCATGAACATATTACCGCTGCCTGAACGGTCAGAAATCAATGTAACAAGTGTTTCCTGTACTAGGTTAGTATCCTGATATTCATCTAATAATAATTCCTTAAAACGACTCTGATAGCTTTCGGCAATGCTTGATGGAATAATCTGTTCTGGTGTGCTGTTTTCGTCTATCAGCACCTCAAGACAAAAATGCTCCAAATCCGAAAAATCGACTAATGCCCGCTCTCTTTTCTCTAATTGATAACGGCTGCGGAATTGTTTGACTAGCAATGCAAGTTGCTGGATCGACGGATAAAGCTCAATCATATCTGATAAGTAGATTTCGAGCTTTCGAGCAAACCAATCGCCAGAAAGCTTGCCCCATCTCTTTTTATAAGAATCACGCAGCGCTTTTGCCTGCGATTTTTTCATGTCATCACATTCAACCTTTTTACCGGAAAGTCTGCCGAACGATTGCTCTTTAATGAAACTTACAGCATCATTCCAGCTTCCTTCCACAAGGAGCTTCGCTTCAGCAATGAATTTCCTTTCAGCCTCGAAAGTTTCTGCGTAATGATACGGTCCATCCGGTTCCTGTGTCAGAGCGAGACCCTGATCTGCTTCCTGCAGCATCGCCTGCAGCTGATCATTTGCTTCACGTTTTAACACTTGCAGCCATGGCAGTTCATTCTCATCCTGGATAGCAGATACATTATACAGCTCTGCCATCTGATCCAGCCAAGCCTCCGGATATGGATTCTGGGTAGCAAAATCATATAATTTCAGAATCAGATCTTCTACTTCCAGATCATTGCGGTCATTACTGAAACGATCAACTACTCCAAAGAAAGCTGCTTGCTCCTCGCCTTCCTTACCGTACCATTCTTCCAGCAGCTCCCCCATTACTTCTTGGCGAATCAGATCCGCTTCTAAGTCATCTGCAATACGGAATCCTGGATCCAAATCCAGCATATACGCATATTTGCGTACAACATCCAGGCAAAACGAGTGGAGCGTGGAAATAGACGCATTCTGCAGTAATGACAGCTGCTTGCGAAGATGCTGAGAAGTAGGATTCGCCTCCAGAGCCTTTTCAAGAGCTGTTCCAATCCGGCTGCGCATCTCTTGTGCCGCTGCATTCGTGAAAGTCACGACTAGCAGCTGATCGATATCAACCGGATCATCTTGATTCACAAGCTTTTGGATAATCCGTTCAACAAGAACAGCCGTCTTACCAGAACCTGCTGCAGCTGCGACTAAAATATCATGTCCTTTGGCGTCAATAGCAAGCTGCTGTTCGTCAGTCCACATTACCATGTCGTTCCACCTCTTTCTTGATGCTATTCAGTACATCTTCATCCTTCATATCTTTTATTGCACGATATTTATTACCAGCAAGTGATGCGTCGAATTGGCACACTGCCTTGAAATCACAAAACGTACAAGCACTTCTATCATGATGGCGATATGGATTCAAATGCACACCGCCATTCGTTATATCCAGGCCGGCTTGCTCCATTAAGAATCTAGTATGCTGCTGCAAAGCGTGGAAAGTGTCTTGATCAGCCGTCTGGGAACCAGCGCGGAATGCACCATCTTTTTTCAGACCAGCCGGAATGATCTTGCTCATACCTGATTCCAGTGATGTATCCATCATCCGGGCAACAGATTCGTTTTCCAGCAACATGCCTTGCATCTTGAATTTCTTGAAAATCTCGTCCTCTATATCCACCTGTGATCTGCTCGATTGCGAAATGAGCGGATTATGCACGTGAAAGTATAATACACCAGCTGGGGTCGCTTGCAGGCCTAGCCACTGCTCCGAATGAGACAGAACAACATCCAAGTAAGCGAGCATCTGAAGCGCGAGACCATAGTAGACTTCTGTCAGGTTCAGCGCTTTGCTGCTGGATTTATAATCGATGATACGAAGAAACAGATCTTCTTGATCGATTGCTTTATCGACGCGGTCAATTCGTCCTCTTAGCTGGACATCATAGCCATTTGGCAGCGTGATCTCAATTGGCGGCAGTGTCTGGTTTTCCCCGAAGTCAAGCTCAAGCCCGACTGGAGAGAACTTACTTTGCCGCGCCTGTTCACTTAGCGTGTAGGCAGCACGCGCGATAATTTCCTGAAGCTTTTGCTGGATATACTTGAACCGATTGGAGCTGTGGAGAATTTGATTCTGCAATACAGGCGCGAGGTTGCCCATCGCTCGTTTTGCGTATCCTGTTGCATCTTCCCGGTTAAGCTGCGCATAATTCCGCCCATCGAGCTGAACCCAATCTGTGATCTGCTTCAATGCTTCATGGAAAAGCTGCCCGATATCCGGGGCATCCAGCTTATAAGTCCGCCTGTTTTCCAACCCAAGACTGTACTTGGCAAAATGCTGATAAGAACAGCGATAGTAGGTTTCCAAGCGTGATACACTTGCCTTCACCTTTTTAGGGAAAAGCTGCTCTTTTGTCTCTTCCGCCAAATCCTCTGTTTCGTTTCGATAGAAGAGGCTTTGCAGTATTCTGCCTGTCAGCTCATTCTCGCTCTCATGGCTGATGAACCAGTTCAGTACGCTATCCCAGACTGGATGCACTGGATAACCACGCATTTTGCGGGCCAGCTGCGTCGTAAGAGCCGAACGACTTTGATCGATAGTAGCAACAAAACGAGCCGTATCCAAGCTGTCCTCTGGATCCTGAAGCATACGCTCGTCACAGCACCAGTCGAATAAATCTTTCATGCGCTGCACGAGTGAAGAAGCCATCTTCGCTTTTCCTTCCTGGTCACTGATGGGATAGCTTACCCAAAGCCGTTCACTTGCTGCTGTGAATGCAAGGTACATATAAAAGCTCTCATCCAGTAGCTGACGCTTGCTTCCAGCCGCAAGCTGTAAACCGTATACAGCCAGTACTTCCCTGTCTTCCTCGCTGATGAGTCCATCAGGCTTCGGCTTCATCGGCCATACCCCTTCGTTGACTCCAAGCAGGAAGGCACATTTCAAGCCGCTTACCTTACTATGGTCTATTGTGCCGACAATCACTTGATCCAAACTAGGAGGGATATGGGCAAATTCAAGCGATTCAAAACCCGTTTCCATCGTGTGGCGGAAAACTTGAAGGGAAACGCGTTCATCCCCAACAATCTCCACTGCTTCATCCAACAGTTGAAGTACACTATCCCATACTTGGTCCTGCTCTCTTGCTCTTTCCAGCTCACCGCGATCGTCGAAGATAACTTGCATTTCCTCAAGGCGCTGCGGTACTTGCAGCTGTTCCAGCCAGTTGTATACAGCAATAGATCGCTCACGGAATGTCTTACCTTCCCGCAGCTTCCGATCAAATTTCTTCATCGCCTCTGCTACCTGACGGCGATAATGATTGATCCGTTTCTGGGTTTCCAGTTCCTTGTCAGTTTGCCGTGTTGTATCAAATCCACGAAATCGCTGGAAAATCCAGTCTTCTTTCTGCAGCCAGCGATCCCTGGAACGTATACCATATTCAAGACAATAGTTCTCTAATTCATCAATCGCTTCCTCTGTTAGTGGATAAACGTCATCAGACGATGGAATCAAACCTGTCTTTAGTACGCGGAAAACAGCTTCATATCGCCAATTCCCATCAACAACTTCCATTCCTGAACGAATCAGTTCCAGCAGCGGGTGATGGATCATCGGCTTTTTCTGATCAATGAAAACAGGTATATGATAATCCGCAAATACTGTTTCGATCAGCTCATGGTATACATCCGCCTGTCTGAGCAGTATCGCAATATCTTGATAACGATAGCCTTTTTCCCGTACGAGTGTGACTATCTCCTGCGCTGCACCTTCGACCTCCGCTCTTGGGTGGACTGCCTGTGCCAAGGTGATTGGTACTTCCTGCTTTAACGTTGGAGCTGGACGTGTTTCCAAATGCTTCTCTAAATGAAGGAAAGCTGGGTTATGCCCAAAGCGCCCATCTGCTGGATCGAGCTGCTCGATCGAAGTGATCGGCACATTCCTTTCCTGCGCCGTCTGTTTGATCTGAAGGAATGTATCATGTGTGCGCGCAAATAAATCCAGCTCGTCTACATCGTGGCGATTCGCTCCATCCAATGTAAGTGTCACTGTCACTTGCTCTGCTTCTGTCATCAGTGCACCAATCACCTCTAGCTCCTGCGGCGTAAACTGGTGAAACCCGTCCAGGTAAATCTCCGAACCTTTTACAGAACGCGACAATGGTATTTTAGACGCAAGCAAATGCAGCTGATCCTCGCTGTCGATATACTTATCCCGTAAAAGCGCGGTCAAACGATCATAAACATAGCTGATATCTTCCAGCTTATCCCGTAGTGTAACCTCAGGGGAATGCTGCTGTTGAAACTGCTCCATTTCCCGGATTTGAGCATGAAGAAGTTCCGGCGTAACACGATAGCGCTTCAGCTCTGTGATCATGCTTTCCAGCTGCCCCATAAAGCCGTTCTTCTCAATTGCTTTCTGGAAGACATTCCAGTCAGATTTACGTTCCTCGGTAATCTTCCGGAGCATCATCTGAACACCTGTCGAGGTAATGAACTGCTTAGTCGCACCGCCTGTCTCCTGCAGGATATACCAAGCCAGCCGCGACAGACTGTATACCTGTGCACGGATGCTTCCTTCTACACCGGTTTGCCTGATCAGCGCCTGCTCCTGCTGAAAGGTCATCTGGTCCGGAACCAGATAAAATATATTCGATCCCATTGGATCACTTTTTAATTTAGCTGCAATCTCATCGAGACATGCACGGCTTTTTCCTGCTCCAGACCGGCCGATGATAAAACGTACACCCATTCTAAGCTCCACTCCTGTCTTCCAAACTAGTAATCTTATTCTATCATGTTCAGCGGTTTATGGGAAAACAGATGCGCACGTTTGTTCGCTTGCATATATTGGAAAAGCTCCTTATCAAAGATAAGGAGCTAAATGCCAAGTCCAGATGCAGACATTGGCCAGAAATGGGCATCCACCTTCCCAACAACTTGTTCGATCGGGATGAAGCCAAATGAGCGGCTATCAAGGCTGTCCCTTCGATTATCACCCATTACGAACAGCATTCCTTCGGGCACTGTCGTTCGCCCGGTGACGTCTTCCAACGTGAAATCATACGTCAGCTGACCATCGACATCATCTTTATACGTTTCCAGATAATGCTCAGGTCTGTATTCACCGTTTACAAACAGTCTGTCATTGCTAACTTCCACTGTATCCCCTGGCATTCCAATAATCCGCTTCACATAATCCTCATCTTCTGTTGCGTGAAAGACGATGACATCGAAACGCTGGATACTATCTGCGTCGTTCATGAACTTGTTCACCATCAGGAAGTTACCGTCCTGTAAGGTCGGCTCCATTGACTCCCCTTCCACTCGATAATCTGCAAAGATTAATTCTCTGGAAAAGAAGATCAAAAGCACGATGCCGGCAAACAGGAAGAAAAACTTCCAATGTTTTTTCTTTTTCATGTGCTTTCCTCCGGTGTAAGTGTTTTGCAACACTTTACCCCGGCTTGAATAGCTTTAATCCTTATGTGATTGCTCCTGCTTGCCGCTTTTCTTCTTCAATCTTCCTTCTACGTATTTACCTACCATCCAGAACAAGATGATCGCAACAGCTACGACAACCGTCTTGATCGGGTTCTCCGCAAAGGAAGTCAGACTGTCACCGACGTAAGCAATTGAGAAAATCATCAGCGCTTTACCAAGAAATACCGCTAAAGCGAATTGCTGCACACTGATTCTCGATAATCCTGCGACTACATTGATGATAGCCGAGGGCGAAAATGGAAAGCATAAAAGAATGAATAACGGACCAAATCCATGACGATCCAGCCATTCTGTTATTCGATTTACTTGTTTATTATGTCGCAGCCAATTGATTACACGTGTATGTTGATAACGGCGTATCAGCCAGAAGACGGTGATCGCTCCAAGTGACGTACCGATCCACGAATATAGGAAGCCCCATAACAGACCGTAAGCTACAGTGTTCGTTAGTACGAAGACAACAAGCGGCAGAAATGGCAGGAAAGCTTCCAAAAAAGGTAGCCCAATGCCGGGTATAGGACCCAGATTCTCATATCGATCAAGCAGGGACTTCGCATAATCGTCCCATGTTCCATTGCGGAACATTTCCATCAAATCGTTCCATCCAAAACCTAAGACCATCTAACCATTCTCCTATTCCCAGCAAAAACATCTTTTTACTATTCTAAACGAAAAGCCCAAGCATGCAAAGTCTGACAGGATTATCCCTTCTTTTCCTGCATTTGGTTAGTCATTTGAAAATTACCTGTACTATCCTGTTTTCACTTTGCATAGCATAGGGTATAATGGAACATATGTTCGTATTTAGGAGGAAAGGCATATGCGTTGTCTTAGTGAGTCGGAATATAAGCTGGGATCCCGCTTCCTGTTTCTGTCAATGGCCATTGTTGTCCTGCAGCAGGATATCCGGATTGTAGAAGAAGGAAAGCATAAGATAAAAGCGCATCTGTTACATACATTACAATCGATGGAGAAAACTGCATTGGAGGAGCGCCGTCAGCTGCGTATTCAACTGCGTCAGTGTAATATGCAGATTGTGACAGCGGAGAAAAACGACGCCTTCACCACCTTCCTGTTCATCACAAAGGAATGTGAGGAAAAGCGTAACTATTTTAATCCGGCAATACGGAAGAAAGTCGAGGCCATCCTGATGGAGCTTACACAAAAGGCTCCGCAATCTGGTCCCCGCCATACTTCCACAAATGCCTAATCCGCTTATCCAGCAGAAATCGGTATTGCGCAGTACGCTGGACCTGGTTCATCATGGATCCATAAGAAACATCAAGGATGAGTGTATGGCCATTCTTAAATGTGAGGGTTGTTCGCTGATGCGGGGCGGCTTCTATCCGCTTGATGTGGGAATGAGAGATCCAGGAGCATGCATGGGAGAGTGGTGAAGAGGTGGGAAAGAAATACATACCGCTGACAGGGTCTATCGATATCGGGGCCTTATGAGTGATTCCACATATGTCTTTCACACCTGCCTGCCTTCCTTTTAAGCTGCTTCCATAGAACTTGCAGGCCAAATCGATGAATCTGCTCGGAGGGGTGCGAAAAGTAAAACTATCTTCAGTCTCGATTACTTCACAACCTGCTTGACCATTTTCGAGGAGCTTTGGCAGTACAGCCATTGTAAGCGGCGTAAGTTCTGCCATGGTTGGATTTTGTTCTATCTGCTGCATCCTGAAACATCCTTTCTGATGCAGGAAAAGAGGGATTGATTCTACAATAGCAAAATTTTAGGCATGAAAACAGGAGAATACCCTTTTCTTAATAGAATCCTTACAAAAAACAGGTAGAGCTAATGTCTCTACCTGTTTTCCTGATAAGATTCTATTGTTTTGATACGCTCCTGGTTAGATGGATGTGTAGAGCGGAGCCATTGGAATAGCGGCCAAGGGTTTGGATCGCCTTTAGAAACCTGCTGCATATTCTGAAACATATGAATGCCTGCTTCTGTGTCAGGTGCATGCTCCAGCGCATAAGCATCCGCCTGCCGTTCCATTTCTCGGGAAACATAAAGGGAAACAGGCTCGCTCGCAAATTGCAAAGAGCTAAGGATAAGCAGGAAGAGTGGCACTGCTCTCAGCTGATGAGCACTTATCTGTTTTTTAGCCAAAAACTTATCTGATAGTTTTTTGGTTACCCAAAGGAGGACAAAGCCTAGAACAAGAAAACCAGCTGTCCCCCAATACACATGATGCAGCACATAATGACCGATTTCATGGGCGACGATGAACAAAACCTCATCTTGGGCCAAGCCGTCGACAGTCGTATCATAGAGTACTACACGAGCACTGCCGAACAGTCCCGTTACATATGCATTATATGTTACTGTTTTGGCGCTTTTATCCACTTCCAGCAGTGTTGCATCAGGAATTCCTGCCTCACTAGTCAGCTGCTCTATTTCCGTACGCAATTCGCCAGCAGGAAGGTGATAGAAATCTTCATACAATGGATCAATCCACATCGGCTGGACATAGACGACGAAAATCGCACTTGGCACAAGTAAAAACCACAAAATGATCCACCAGTTTTTACGGAATCGTTTCATCAGTAACTGTGATACGAAAACGACAGCTGTGACAACCAAATAAAAGAGAAATAAGCTAAGCACGTATTCTCCTGTCCAATCCCCGAAATTCTGGACACTAATCTGCGCTTGACGCGCATTCCAATAACCCGCCAACCGGAATGGAAGCTGAACAATACCGTATACGCTAGTCAATAAAAGCATATAGCCAGCAGTTGCGAAGAGTTTAGGCAGTCGATTTTCCATGCTAGCAGCTATTTTCTGCAGCTTATCGTTCTTCCAAACAACATAAAGAAATAGCGGCAATAACGGCAGTCTGGAAAAGTAGACTGCATGACCGATACTTGCATATGTGCTTACATCCGCATTCCATTCTGTATAGACGAATGGAAATAAAATCCATATTACTAAAAGATAGATCATATAAGCAAGAAGTACCCGTCTCATCCGATTCCTCCTGTAAAAAAGAGACGGCCCGAAGGTCGTCTCATAGATGATTAGTACATAAGATCAATAAAGTCATCTTTCTCGATCTTACCTAAGTAATGGCTCACATTTACATCCGCTAGTGCTTGCTGAATCGACTCGCGCTCATAACGGACACCTTTCAGTTTTTCCTCAAGCTCTCCGACTTCACCGACACCAAAGTAATCACCGAAGACACGGATCTGCTCAATGATACCGCTCTTCACATCCAGACGAACATCAACATTCCCTGATGGGAATTTATGCGTCTGCTGAATATTGAAGCTCGGCGATTTACCGTAGTTCCATTCCCATTTCTGATAGCGTTCTTCACTGATTTTATGGATGGCTTTCCAATCCTCTTCTGTCAGTTTGTAACGTGGTACATCCTTCGTATCCTTCACGTCGAAGATATAACGAAGCAAGATTTCCTTGAATTCATCCATTGGAATTTTGTTATCCATGAATTCAGAGATATTCGCTACACGGCTGCGAATAGATTTGATTCCTTTGGATTCGATTTTCTCTTTCTTCACCTTCAAAGCTGACACTACGTGTTCAATCTCTGAATCGTACATCAATGTACCATGACTGAACATTAAGCCACGTGTGGAGAATTGCGCATTTCCGGAAATCTTGCGTTCACCAACAAGCAAGTCATTCCGTCCTTTCAATTCTGCTGGTACACCGAGCTTGTTCAATGCATCTGTAACCGGCTTAGTGAATTTAGCGAAATCCTGGAAACTGTTACCGTCGTCCTGTGTGATAAAGCTGAAATTCAAATTCCCCATATCATGGTATACGGCTCCGCCTCCGGATAAACGGCGCACGACCTTAATGCCATTATCGTCTACGTACTTCGTATTGATTTCTTCAATCGTGTTCTGATTCCGGCCGATGATGATGGATGGTTCATTGATATAGAAAAGCAAATATGTATCGTCTTTGCCGAAATTTTTCAGAACATACTCTTCGATCGCAAGGTTAATCCTTGGATCTGTAATACCTTCGTTATCGATAAAACGCAAAATAAAGACCCCCAGTGTCAAAATTGTTTATCCTACTAATATTCTACCGAATCCTCAGCATGATAGCAATTCAGACAAAACGGGAAGGTTCTACCCTTCCCATGTCAATCCTTCATATGCTAGCTTTACATGTCCACTGTACACGCTGCTTGCTTCCTCCAACAGCTGACGGTGTTCTCCAAAATGCGGAAGATGACTGAGAAAGAGATTTTTCACACCAGCCCGCTCCGCAATGCCGCCTACTTGCAAGCTGTTCATATGACCGGCAGACTCGCCATCCTGATGCTGATAAAAATTACAATCAGTAATAAGCAGATCCGCATCTTTGCTGAACTCCGCCCATTCTTCTAAATAACTGGAATCAGCTGTATACACAATATCAGAGACACCGTCCGAAATCCGCATACCATAGCACGGGACTGGATGTTTCGTTTTCATAAATGTAATAGCAAAAGGCCCTATACTCAGAATTTCATCTGGCTTGTAAGCAATCCCATCGGTAAATTTATGAGATAAATTCTTAAAGCCTTCCTCATCTTCTTCGTGGCCATAGATTGGCAGCACCTCTTCTGTTCCTTTCAAGCTGTTTTGTACTTGCCAAACATGCTGCAGTGCTCCTATATCTGCTATATGGTCCGGATGATAATGACTTACAACAACCGCATCCAATTCCTTTGGATTAACGAAAGCTGGCATCCGCGATAGCGCCCCGCTTCCGCAATCCAGCAGCAAGGCATATCCGTCCTTTTCTACTAAATAACACGAGCTGGCACTCTCTCTGCCAGGGTATGCTCCCCAAAATCCTATTACTGTCAGTTTCATACTTTGTGCACCTCTCCTTCTACTGTTACATTACCGAAATTCATGCATCTAAACCACCTAATGCGTAAGGAGTTCTCCAGTCAAGGGCTGGTCTCCTTTTTGTAAATATGACATAATATAACAAAAAGAGAAAAAAACGCATGCGGGGGATATAACATGAGACCAGAATTGACACGAATCACTAACGCAGATGATTTTTTAAATTATTATTGGCTGAAAGAAGAACTCGTCCAATTCTGCCGGGAAAATGAATTGCCAGTCTCTGGATCCAAGATGGAGATTACAGCAAGAATTGAAAGTTTCCTGCGGGACGGTCTCATAGAAAAACCGAAACAAAAACAATCACGCAGAAAGAAGAAATCCAAAGAACCGCTCAGCCGTTCCACCGTCATTACAGAAGACCATCGATGCAGCCAGAATGTACGAGCATTCTTCAAGCAGGAAATCGGGGAGCATTTTCATTTTTCGACTTATATACAAGACTACTTCCGTGCAAACATCGGCAAAACATACGAAGATGCAATCAATGCATGGCATGAAGAACAAACCCGCAAGCAGGACCCTGCTTATAAGAAAGATATTGCCCCTCAGTTCGAGTATAACCGATTCATCCGCGAATTCTTCTCTAACCCTATAAACAAAGGAAAGTCGCGCAGCCAAGCTGTTGAGGCTTGGAACAAGAAAAAAAGCAAGCCGTATTCGCATAGTTCCTAGAATGTTACCTGTTTACATATATCTATGAAATGACAAGTTACAAAAAAAGCTTCTCCCTTAGGAGAAGCTTTTTTCGCGCAAGTAAGCAAGTACGTTTTGTACAGCTTGTTCGCCACTATCGATACAATCCGGAATACCAATTCCATCGTATGAACCACCCGCAAGGAATACACCTGGAAGGTTGATGGCCATATTGGCACGTACATCAGCGACGCGCTGCAGATGGCCGACAACGTATTGCGGCATCGCTTTTTTCCAGCGGCTGACCACTGAAAATAGCGGCTTGCTTTTTATTTTCATGATTTTATTCAAATCTTTTAAAGCGATCCGGACGATTTCCTCATCGGACAAGTCCACTATCCCGCTATCATCAGGTCTTCCGACGTAGCAGCGGAGCATGACTTTGCCTTCTGGTGTCGTGCCTTCCCACTTTTTATGAGTCCACGTACAAGCTGTAATCCGATACTTACTGTTGCGGGAGATCACAAAGCCTGTACCATCAATATCCTTCTTGATAGCAGAAGCATCGAATGTCATTGCAACCGTAGCTACAGATGTCGCCTTCATCTCTTTCAGCTGTTCCATGAAATCATATTGGCTCAGCATACGCTGAACCGCAAAGAAAGGTGAAGCAAGCACTGCAGCGTCAGCTCGGAATACCTCTCCGTTGCCCAGGAGCAGATGATAATGATCTTCTTTGCGCTCGATATGATCCACAGTTGTATCTAAGTGGACAGTGCCTGGATCAAGCTTCGCTTCCAAACCTTCCACCAAAGAGCTAAGCCCGTCCCTCAAGGAAAGAAATGCACCTGGAGGCTTCACATCTTTCTTTTGTTTTGGCGGCTTCGGCATAGTTGCCTGCAGTCCTTTAATCACACTTCCATACTGCTGTTCTACTTCATAGAATTTTGGATATGTGGCCATCAGACTTAACTCATCGATTTCACCGGCGTATACACCAGACAAAAGCGGCTCCAAAACATTCTCTACTAATTCATCGCCGAAGCGGCGTCGGAAAAATAATCCCATAGATTGATCCTGGGCTTCTTTACCTTTTGGCAGCATCGGCTCGACACTGATACGCGCTTTCGCCTTAGTAGAAAGAAGACGTGACTGATAGAACGGTTTTAGTTCTGTCGGCACACCCATAAAAGCTCGCTTCGGCATTTTATGTAGCTTCTTGCCAGCTAGGATATAGGATTGTCCCGTATTGTTCCGCACGAGATCCTTTTCCATGCCGATATCGTGAATCAGACGGGATGCTGATTCTTTACGTGCTAAAAAGGAATCAGGACCGCGTTCAATCACGAATCCATCTTTTTTCAGAGTGTCGATCTTTCCGCCAAGATGGCTGGAGGCCTCAAACAGCTTTACTTCATAATCCAGACGATAGGCGCGAATCTGCTTTTGAAGGTAATAAGCGGTCGTCAGGCCGGCAATACCGCCCCCGACTATCGCAATCTGTTTTTTCTCAGCCATGGCGCTCAACTCGTGCCTGCTGCTCCAATACCACCTTCGCCAATGTATCGATGAACTGCTGGTCCGTGTTAGGCATTGCCGGACGGTAGTATTTCGCGCCTAGTTCGTCACAAACAACCTTACATTCATAGTCATTATCATAAAGTACTTCCAAATGGTCCGCAATGAAGCCAACTGGTGCATATACAAAGGAGCGATAGCCTTTTTTCTCGTAAAGCTCGCGAGTAAGGTCTTGTACATCCGGTCCAAGCCATGGATCTGGTGTATTACCTTCACTCTGCCAGCCAAGCTCTACATTCTTGATGCCAGTTTGCTCTTGAATCAAATCAGCTGTACGTTTCAGTTGATCCGGGTAAGGATCGCCATTTTGAAGGATTTTCTCCGGAAGACTGTGAGCAGATACGATAAGCGCTGCTTTTTCACGCTCTTCCTTGTCCATAGCAGCGAAGATCTCAGAAATATTATCTGACCAGTATTTGATGAATCCTGGTTCGTCGTACCAGCTTTCTACAGACGTAATTTGAAGATTACCTGCTTCTGCAGCAGCTTTATGAGCACGCTCGTTATAGGATTTCACACTGAATGTGCTGTAATGTGGTGCCAATACAAGTGAAATAGCTTCTGTAACGCCATCTTTCGCCATTTCAGCAACACCGTCTTCAATGGAGGGCTCAATATGCTTCAAACCGAGATAAGCCTTAAATTCGATAGCATCCTGAGATTTGTTCAAAGCTGTTTCAATTGCTTCAGCTTGTTCCTTCGTAATACGTGCAAGCGGTGAAATACCGCCGATTGCTTTATAACGGCTAGTCAAATCCTCTAGCATTTCCGGTGTAGGCTTACGTCCGTGCCGGATGTCTGTATAATAACGTTCAATGTCTTCTTCTTTATAAGGCGTGCCGTACGCCATAACTAGTAAACCAACTTTTTTCTTTGTCATGTCTTACACCTCGGGTTATAAAATTGAGTTTTGTTTAGCGGAATACGAATGGATGAAGGCAGTCAGCTTCTTCAGCACACTAGGGCTTATTTCAGGCGTCACGCCGTGGCCAAGGTTGAACACGTGCGGTCCTGCTTCCCGGCCTTGATCCAAAATCGATTTAGCTCTCTCTTCCAGCACCTTCCAATCACTTGTAAGGAATGCTGGGTCAAGATTTCCTTGAAGCGTCTTTGTAATGCCTTTTTCTCTTGCTTCTTTAATGGAAAGTCTCCAGTCAAGTCCGATGACATCCACCGGCAGATCGTTCCATTCCATGATCAGATGACTTGCTCCTACACCGAATAGGATGAGCGGAACGTTTGTTTCACGCAGTTCGTTGAATATACGCTCCATTGTCGGTTTGATGTACATACGATAATCTGCTGCATTCAAAGCCCCTACCCAAGAATCGAAAATCTGGATAGCTGATGCTCCGGCTGCCACTTGCGCTTTTGCATAAGTGATAGATACTTCCGCAAGCTTATCCATCAATGCGAACCATGCAGCAGGATCACTATACATAAGTGACTTTGTCTTATGATAGTTTCTGGATGGTCCGCCTTCAATCATGTAGCTAGCCAATGTAAATGGCGCACCAGAAAAACCGATCAACGGTATTTCCAGCTGTTCCTCTGTCAGGAGCTTGATCGTATCCAGAATGTAAGGCACGTCACGCTTTGGATCCAGGGTGCCAAGCTTCTCCACATCTTGAATGTTGCGGATAGGGTTGGCGATCACCGGACCGATTCCTGACTTGATATCAACATCCACGCCAATGCCTGGCAATGGTGTCATGATATCTTTATATAAAATTGCTGCATCGACATCATACTGTTCGACCGGAAGTCTTGTCACATAAGCTGCAAGCTCTGGCTGATGCGTAATTTCAAACAGAGAATATTTTTCTTTGAGCTCGCGGTATTCTTTTTGCGATCTCCCTGCTTGACGCATATACCATACCGGCGTGTAATCCGTTGCTTCCCCGCGGAATGCACGCAGTATTGTATCATTTTTGATGTTAGGCATAATCGTTCTCCTTCGTCTCCTCATTATCCGTTCCCACTATACGAAATTTCATGAGTATTTGTATAGCATTTGACTCATAAAAACCCCAATTTTTGATGAATTGTGTCAGAGTCGTGAAAATCGTCAGAATCCGAATCCCGATAGGACAGTATGGTTGGATTCAGCACCGTTTTCATCTGTCAGCGGGTTGAATGGAACTACATAATAAGTGGCGTCTTTCAGCGGATTAACTTTATCCACTGTAAAGGATCCTTTTCCTTGTACTTCCCCGATTTTCTCTGCACCATCGTCTGTTTCTTTGTAAATATGATAGATGATTCGCTTGTCATCGCTTGCTGTCCAAGTCAAATCTGCATTCACGATCCGAAGACCACCGAAACCATATGAGATAGATGCATCCGTAATGGTTGGCAATTCAACTGGTCCACCGATATCTTCTGCATTTTCTGGTTTCTCAAAGCTCGTCGACATTGTCCGATATTGGGAAACTTGCCGCAAAATTGATTTCGTGAGTGCAGTAGGCATCGAACTTCCGCTCTCCAGGTAGTTTTCATCATTCGTTTTGTCATAACCCATCCAACTTACTGCGACATATTCTGGTGTGTAGCCGGCGAACCAGGCATCCTTATCTGCTCCATCCACAGTCGGATGCTGTGTCGTTCCTGTCTTTCCAGCCAGAGCTCCATAATAGGTACCTGCAGTTCCGGTACCACCAGTAATGACTCCCTGTAGCATGCGTGTCATATCCCAGGCCGTCTGTTCCGAGAATACATCTTCTGTTTGCGGCTCTGCTTTAAAGGCAGCTTCCCCGTTACGGTCATAAATTGCGTTGATGGACTGAGATTCGATCCACTGCCCTTCATGTGCAAACGTTCGGAAACCTTCCGCAATTTTCAGCGGTGTTAACCCTTCCTTCAAGCCGCCAAGAGCAATGGATAAACCTTTGTCTTCTGGCAGGTCGATATGCATTTTCTCTAAATACGATTTGCTTGTTTTGATGCCGATTTGATCAAGCAGCCAAACAGCTGTCGTATTCTTCGATTCCTGCACGGCCTCATACATCGTTATATCGCCCTCATACTGATCGTTGTGGTTAGATACCGTGTACTTTCCATTGTCATATGACTTCTTCTCATCCGGCAGCTCACTGTACGCATTGTAATCGCCTGTATCCAATGCTGGTCCATATACCGCGAGCGGCTTCATGACCGATCCTGGCTGTCTCTGCACTGTCACACGGTTTATATCCCCGTATTGGAACTCACGCGCCCCGACAGCTGCAACGATCTTACCGGAATTCTGGTCAAGCATGACAAATGCACCTTCAATGCTATCTGTCGAGCCATCGAAATACGTGTCATCCTGCATTGTATTGTAAGCTGTGCGCTGGATATCTTCATCCACATTCACCACAATCCGATAACCGCCAGTCCGCAGGTTTTCCAGAGATAAATCATAATTCTCCTGCGCTTCTTCTGCTACCAAATCGATATAGCTCTCAATCCAAGGACGCTCTTGCTCCTCCTCAGGTTGAGTCACACCAAGTTCCTCTGCTTGAGCAGCTTTCTTCTCTTCGGCTGTGATATAGCCTTGCTCTTCCATTTGATTTAGAACAAGATTACGTCTTTCTTTCGCCAGATCCGGATTATTATTCGGCGAGTACGTATTCGGCGCTTTTGACAGTGCCGCCAGCATCGCACTTTCCGATAGAGTCAGATCGCTTGCACTCTTATTGAAGTAATAATTAGCAGCGGACTCAATTCCATAAAGACCGTGTGCAAAATAAATTTCATTCAAATAATATTCGAGGATCTGCTTCTTCGTGTACTGTCTCTCCAAGTAAATAGCAGCCATCGCTTCCTTCGCTTTCCGGGTGAAGGTCTTATCATTTTTGAAGAAGAGATTTTTGGCAGTCTGCTGTGTAATCGTACTTCCGCCCTCCACTTTGCTCATCGCCAGAATATCACGGTATAAAGCTCGTGCTGTTGCCCGAAGATCGATACCATGATGCTTATAGAAACGAGCGTCTTCTATGGAAACAAAAGCATTTTTCACATGTTCGGAAATCTCATCGAATTTGACGGGTTCCCGGTTTTCTTCATAGAATTCCGCAATTACTTCCCCATCCTGATTCTCTACTGTTGAAGCAGCCTTCAAAGTCAAATCATCTTTATCAATTACGAGTCTTCCCCCGAAAAATAACAGGATATAGACTGCGGTTATGCCCGCCAATATGATACCAGTCCCGAGGAGATATAGAGTCTTCCTGCGCATCCGTTTATGCTGCTTATGTTCTGATCGTTTCATAACGTTTCTTTCACCTCTTACGAATCCCCCATGTTCATTCTATAACCTTTATTATACGACAAAAAATGCCATTTACCCATCTTTCTATCGATTGGAGTCCAAGCTTGCATTACACTATGCGTAATTGCTACACTGACTGTAACATACTGCCAGGAGGTTGAATACAAATGACCGCACACTTCACCAATGGTACGACTGACTTTCTTCGCCAGCTGAAGGCAAAAGAACAAGCAAAAATCTGGGTGTTCGAAGGGGCCGAGGGGGCTCTGGCTTATACTGAGGAACCAGATGCCGCAAATTTTACAACACCTCGTACATATGAACGCGTAACGGGTACAGGCGACCTTCCTGACGAAGGTTATATAGCAATTAATAACATTCCTGTTACAGACGAAGGTCGCCCGATATTTGAAGATGTATTCAAACGCCGTGCAGGCAAAATTGATCAAACTCCCGGTTTTAAAGCGCTTCGCGTGCTTCGACCTAAATCTGGCAACACATATCTTGTGCTGACAGCATGGGAATCCAAGCAGCATTTCGAGGATTGGAAAACATCTGAAGCTTTCCAGCATGCACATAAAAAGGATTCCGACCAGCCGAAAAAACCACCCTTCAGCGCTGGACCAGCATATGTCACCACATATAAAATTGATAACGAAGAATAAACAGAGCCTGTCCGACTTAGCGGACAGGCTCTTTTCTTAACATATTCAATTGGAGCGTACTTTCTCACTTTTCTCCAGTTTATTCTGCAGCCTTTTATATAATAAAATCCAAATGACCAGAAAGATAATCCCATAAGCATAACCAGCCAGCACATCGGTCAAGTAATGAACGCGGAGAACATACCGACTAAAACCAACTAGCACGACGATAAAAGCTGCCGTAAAAGCCGCAATATACCGCTTGCTGCTCTTCATGTATTCCCACATAAAGTAAAGGATGATGCCATATGTAATCAAAGACACCATCGAGTGACCAGATGGGAAACTAAAACCCTCTCCGTCCACTAATGCTAGAATAGTCGGGCGCTCCCTTTCTACCAGCTTCTTGATGAGGAAATTGAATTGATAACCAAAAGCTGCGGCTGTAAACACAATACCAGCTCCGATTAGATTCCTCTTCCTTACAGCTAAGAATAATCCAAAAACAAATGTGAGTACGCTAAGCACGATACTTGATCCGAGTTCAGTTATCCAACGAAATAAATCGTACCATAAAGTATCCTGCAAGGATTTCGCAAACGGCGCTGTCCACTGATCCAGCAGCGGATCTGTATGCAGTCTGACGTCAATTGTAAGTATAGTTGCTACGATAATTGCAATCGTAAATAGTACTATATATCTTTTTCTATGCGGGAGTTCCATCTTTTCACCTCTGATTGATTGTACTATGGCACTTGTTTAGAAAACAAACACCTGGGGAATATACTTTACAGATAGCCAATCAGAAAGGATGATAAACATGGCAGACAATATTAGAAAAATTAAAGATGACTCTCAATTACAGGAACTTATTAATGGATTGAACGTGGACTTAGCGAATGAGTATGCAGCTTCCATCATGTATACAACATATAGCTCCGCTGTTTCCGGTCTGTCTCGTGCGTATTTGAAACCATTTTTCGAGGATGAAATTACGGACGAAATCGGACATGCAAAATATTTAGCAGATAAGATTGTAACACTCGGCGGTGTACCGACTACAGTTCCAGCTGAAGTACCGTATCACACCGATGTTAAGAAAATGCTAACAGAAGCACGTGATGCGGAACAGGATACGATTGACCGTTATGAAAAACGCAGAAAGCAGGCTGAAGAACTTAATTTGACAGAGCTTGCAACTAAGCTTGAGGATTTAATTACAGACGAGACGAATCACCGCGATGAGCTCAACCGTCTTTTGAGCGACTCTCGCCTATCCTAAATTACTAAACCCATAACCAATTGGTTATGGGTTTTCTTATGTATTTTCTGAATAAACCAATAATTATTAACAAGAAATATGCTATACTGGTCTTATTTCATATTAATGAGGAGGCTGGTGCAGCATGCTAGAGAAATTATTCACCAAAATAGATGAACTTTATGAAGACATGGTTGCGACAAGAAGATACCTTCATCAGCATCCAGAACTGTCCTTTAAAGAAGAAAAGACAGCTGCGTACATTGCAAATACATATGAGGAACTTGGTATCCCCTACGAAAAGAATGTTGGAGGTAACGGAGTAGTTGCCACTCTCCAAGGCGGAAAACCTGGTAAGAAGATTGCCTTGCGAGCTGATTTCGATGCGCTGCCAATCCAAGAAGAAAATGATGTCCCTTATAAATCCACAGTACCAAATGTTATGCATGCATGCGGTCATGACGGACATACAGCAACACTGCTAGGCATTGCCAAAGCAGCCAAAGCATTGCAGGACGAATTACCAGGCACGCTTGTTTTCATCCATCAGCATGCAGAAGAATATGCACCAGGTGGCGCGAAACCGATTATTGAAACTGGTATCCTTGATGATGTGGATGCTGTATTCGGAACTCACCTCTGGTCGAACACGCCGCTTGGCACAATCGAAACAGCGGATAAAGAATTCATGGCAGGAGCAGATCGCTTCGAAATTGAAATCATCGGCAAAGGTGGCCACGGTGCTCAGCCACATCAGACGAAAGATGCCGTTCTTATCGGATCACAAGTTGTAACTGCGCTTCAGCAAATTATCAGCCGCCGCTTAGATCCACTGAATACAGCTGTCATCACCGTCGGTACTTTCGAAGCAGGCGCAGCGTTCAACGTAGTTGCCGGAACAGCTAAGCTGACAGGAACAGTCCGTACATTCGATACTGCTGTACAAGAACAAATTAAAGTAGAAATCGAAAATGTATTAAAAGGTATTACACTAGCTAATGATGCAGACTACACGTATGACTATATCGAAGGGTATCCACCAGTAATTAACCACCCTGCCGAAGCACAATTAGTTCTGGATGCTTCTAAGCAAGTGGAAGAAGTTCAGGAAGCGAACAAGGTGCTGCCAACGATGACTGGCGAAGATTTCTCTTATTATCTGCATGACAAACCAGGAGCTTTCTTCTTCACTGGCGCTAAGAAAGAAGATCATTATTATCCGCACCACCATCCGAAATTCGACTTTGACGAAAGAGCAATGAGCATTGCTGCCAAGACACTACTCAGCACGTGCATTGCTTACCAATGAAAAAAGATCAGCGTGAAAAATCACGCTGATCTTTTTTATGTTAACATGCGGATCCGATATGCATGCATGGCAGCTGTACCCAACTGTTCGAGAAACTTGCCGTTGATGATGGCTCCTACGAAGGCTCCAACACCGGGCAGCATCTGTATCATTTTGATTAAATCAATATGATCACGGTATTCCTGCTGAAGTACCCTCCAATTTACATCTTCGATGGCACCGGTAACTTTATTCCAATCACGGATTTCCTCCCACAGCTTGACCCTCGTTTCACTGCTAGAGAAAGTAGCACTGAAAATCTGCAGCAAGAAAACCCGTTCGCTGAATGCCGTTACATCAAAACCATAAATTCTGCCAATATCGAATAAGCATTTCATCTTAATACTAAGAAGAAGCGGAAAATCGGCCATACCTAAAATAATACCTCCAGCACCAGTGCCGGCACCTTCCAATCTTGCAGTCGTTTTATAACGATTGATGACTTTCCGAACTTCTTTCTCACGTTGTTCAAAACTCCATTTATGATCGATCTTGATCGGATAGATGTAGTTAGAAGACGTCAGGCTGAGTTCTATCATTTGGCGAATAGCAGTTGTAATTGCGGTGTGCACAGCTGCTGGAATCTTATCGGTAATTGTATCCTGTGTACCTTTGGAAAGCCGGTGAAACCTGCCGCCGCGCCGCTGTAAGGAATGATAATAAAACATCGCTTCCTTCAGTTTTCTTTCCTTATAATAGTCTTCCGCCATCTGAATCCCTCCTATTTCAACCGTTTCGGTACATACATACGGACAAATCCGAGACCGAAGGCAAGTCCGGCAACAAGTGCCAAAACAAAACCGACCACATCGACGCGGAGAAGGAATACTAGACTAAGCAGCACAGCTTGTATAATGGCCAGCTGCTGAAGAAGAGATAATAATGCACGCTTTCGAGTGTCTCCCGCAACAGGATACAGATCCATCCAGGCGATTGTCCGGTGATGCTTCCACATTCCAATAAGCTGGAAACCAGTCAAATAAAGAAACAACAAAGCAAACGCCAGCTGCACCCAAAGATTAGGGATGAAGTAGATGATAACTCCAGCTAAAATCGTCAATCGCAGAAAGAGTCCGAAATAATCCCCGCCTCTTACAAAAGTGATCCGGAACAGATAATCATATGTATGTTTCTGTTCGAACGGAACTCGTTTAGTGAAAAGATTGACGATGGACTGCCGTTTATGGACTTTCGTCTTCAAGTGCGGTACATCTGCAAATTGGTTTGCGATTCGGTAGAATGCCTGCATTCGTGCTTGATCTTTTTCAATAAGCAAATCCCAAGCCAAGCCACCCTGTTTCCGGGTGATAGTATAATCCACAAAAAGAAGTACGACGAA
Source organism: Terribacillus saccharophilus (assembly GCA_900110015.1). Classification (GTDB taxonomy): domain Bacteria; phylum Bacillota; class Bacilli; order Bacillales; family Amphibacillaceae; genus Terribacillus; species Terribacillus saccharophilus. Next base: position 1,293,238 of record FOCD01000001.1, read on the forward strand.
TAGAATCGTCAAAACTGCTGCTGCAATAAGATTGCCTCGTAAAAACAGCCAAAAACTTCCGACGTTCAAAACAAGCCGCAGCGTCTGCTCCATCCTTCTTATATTGACATTCCGTATCTTCAGCATCCACCAATTCATGTGAAGATTCCACAGCTTGAATACAAGCAGAACAATAAAGACAAGCAGATAAGATAAAAATCTTTCTCCTAAGTCTGCAGCAAAGAACAATGGCGCTAGCGCCGCAGCAGCTAATACTAATAAGTAAAGCTGCGTAAAGAAGCTATAGCCGATAGTTAATTTGAAATAGCGGTGCAGCTTTGGCTCAAGCGGCAGCATGAATATTAAATCTGCTTCTTTTAATAAAGTACGCACAGGACTGTAGCTGGCCAGGAGGCCGAACACAGCACCAATTAAAAGTGCAGCAGGAAAGTCCGGAGTTAATCCCTCTAGCCACTGCTGATAATAATAAGCAAGCCCCGAGATCAGGAACAGCATCGCTATCATAAGATGCTGGTTAAATATGTATCGCAAATAGCGATTCATTTCCTTCATATGATCGGTAAGCCGCTGTTTGAAAAATGTTTCTGCATTAAACATGGCTGTCTTCTTCTTTCGTCAGCTGTACATACAAATCATCCAGCGTGGCATTTTGCATATTGAATTCATTGCGCAGCTCTTCCATCGTACCCGCTGCCCGCAGCTTTCCATCATGCAAAATAACAATGCGGTCGCAATAAAGTTCTGCTGTCGCCAAAATATGCGTGGACATCAATACGCCGGCCCCATTATCCTTCGCCTGATTCATCAGCTGCAAATAGGATTGAATACCAAGAGGATCGAGTCCGACAAATGGCTCGTCCACGATATAAAGGTCAGGTTCGACAAGGAAAGAACACATAATCATCACTTTCTGACGCATCCCTTTCGAAAAATGGACAGGAAACATCTTTAGTTTCTTTTCAAGTCTGAATTCCTTTAACAAAGGAGGAAGGCGTTTATCAAACTCCTCTTTTGACAGATCATATGCTTGTGCTGTAAGACGAAGATGATCGTATAAAGTCAATTCATCGTACAGCACCGGCATTTCCGGTATATAGGAGAAATTGCTCCGATATGTCTCAGGTGAAGCAGCAAATGTACTTCCATTGATCTTGATATTACCGCTCTTTGGCTGCATAAGACCGATAATATGTTTGATCGTCGTACTTTTACCTGCTCCGTTTAGGCCAATGAGCCCGACAATTTCCCCAGCATCTACTTGAAACGATATATCATGCAGGACATTTTTATGTGTATACCCACCGGTCAGTGAATTAATATGTAATAAAGGCTGCATTACCCTTTCCCCTTTCTAAAAGCACGCTTCTGCTAAAAGTTTACCAAAGCCCGCCGTATTTGCCAAAATAAAACGGTTATAACCTCCGTCAACCTGCACATACTAATTTCGAAGCAAAGAAGTTGCCAAGAGGTTTCCGAAAGCAGTACCCATTCCTAAAAAAATGAGGTGTTGGTTGGAGATACAGACCGCTACGTCCGAAAAGTAAGCTGATTTACATTTGTAAGCAAGCTGAAAGTGTACTGGCGCAAACATCGTAAGCCGCTGTACAGTTCGAAATGGTTTTACTCTTGGCAACCTTGCTTCAAAGGCAGATACTCCCAAAACGCGAAGAATTCCAATATTCCGGTCGTTACGGGATGTCTGCCTATTTTTATTCGACTTACTTTACAAGCATGTCCATTCCTTTATACAATATGTATACACTTTAAAGGAGTGATCGTATGCACGAAAAGGATTGTATCTTCTGTAAAATTGCTGCTGGTGAACTGCCATCTGCGAAAGTATATGAAGATGACCACGTACTTGCTTTTATGGATATCGGCCAGGTGACGAAGGGGCATACCCTCATCATCCCCAAAACACATACAAAGAATATATACGAAACACCGCCAGAAGTAGCCCAAGAAGTATTTTCTCGTGTACCACGGATTGCAAATGCAATTAAGGAAGCTTTTCAGCCGGCTGGCTTGAACGTATTAAGTAATACGGAAGCTGCTGCAGGTCAAACTGTATTCCATCTGCATGTGCACCTTATCCCAAGATACGGAAAAGATGATGGCTTCAAAGCTACCTTTGAACAACATGACAATGTTGCCAGTGAACATCTTGGTGAATTGGCGGAAAAAATCAGCAGTAAAATCCAGTAAGATTGTCTCAATAGGTTTCACTGCTACATAGGAAGAGAAAATAGTATAATGAAGTAGGAAGGAGTGGATATGATGGCAAGTGGCAAATCAATCGCTTTAGGTATACTCGTAGGCAGCACAGTCAGCGCTGCAATCACATTGCTGACTGCACCGTCCTCCGGCAGTGAACTGCGCGCAGATGCTAAACAGCGCAGTGACGAATGGAAGGTAACATTCAATAACTTGAAGAATGAAGGTACACAATTGAAAGAACAGATCGCCAGAACGTCTAAGGAAGGCGCTGTTATGTTCAAAGAATTATCGGCTGATGTTAAAACTTCTATTGATAGCTGGAAACGTACGGTTGAACCGCACCAAAAGAATATCCAGAAAAGCCTGTCTCAAATCGAGAAAAGCTTGAAAGACCTGGAAGAAAAAGTGAATCAAAAGAACGGCAACGAATAAAAAATGCTCTCCGTTATGGAGAGCATTTTTTATTTCATTTCATTCATTTCGGATTCTTGTTCGTCCATATCAACCGCCGTCACCGCATACGTCGCATCCTGATTATCAATTGAAATATTCTTCCGTTCAAAGGCAGCTACACTTGTAACTAGCTCTCTCTTTTCCCCGTTCAATTTGTAGATACGATAACCAACAATATCTTCATCTCGTACCGCATGCCAGCTCAACGCGTTTGTACTCTTCTTTACCTCGGTAGGCGCTTGCGGCAGTTTTGGCTTATCTTGCTTAAGCTCTGTTGTCACAACCAGACGATCCGGATGTGTCTGCCGTTCATGGTCGAATGTGCCTGTACAAGTAATCAGATTCAGTACAGCCTTGTCTGATGCACCAAATATTTGTCTGATTGGTGCATTTTCAGCCGGATACGCATGCATCTCCTTCACAACAAAGGTCAGTTTCTTTCCATCCTTATCTGTAATGTACACTTCATCGCCCTCTTCCAGGTCGGTCAAGTAAAAAAACACTGCCGGTCCTTTCTTACTATCAACGTGGCCAGCGATGACAGAACTACCTGCACTGCCTGGTTCATAACCCGGCTCATACCATCCAGTAATATGATCGTCTGCCGGGACTTCCATCTCTCCGTTCTCCAGTTCCCCCTTCGGTTGTACAGTTGCATCAACATCAATTGCCGGAATTTCAATTCGATCCGGTACTATTCCTTCCATTTGCTTCTTTCTCTCTTCTCGAATTTGATCTAGCTTCTGACTCTGTTTTTCCAAAAGAGGAAATTCCGCAACCTTCTGATCTGAAAATTCATTTTCAGTACTCATTTGTTCCGTTTTGGTTTCAGTTGTTGGCGGCGGCGCTGCCTGGCGCTGGAATGGATTCATCTCGAGAAGGAAAAAACCGATTACAAGAACACCTGTAATGAGATAAAGTATCGTCAATCGCATCGTATCACCTGCCTATAGCAGAAAGAAGAGAGGACCCACGCCTCTCTCCATTCTAGTGTTTTATTTTATTTTAATTTATTTGCTTTTCTTTGAATAAGGAATCCACTACCGACAACAAATAAACCAGCAGAAGTTACCCAAATGATAGATGCTGTGTGGTCATTGCCGTCGCCTAAGCCTGTATTCGGCATTGCTTCCGGCATGTTCTGACCGGCAAACATATCGGGGTTCTGTTTCACAATTGCATCGCTCAATGTCTGCCCTATTGTGAACATAAGAGCATATCCATCACGATATGTTTGATAAGATTGTTCATAATCACCAGCAACATGCTGTTCAAAAGTCATTATGACACTATTCTCATGCTGCATGATTGCGTCTTTGGCAGCATCCGCTGGTAAGTTTCCTTCTGTTGCAGTACCTAGGAATTCACCAAACTTGGACGCAAAATCATTTTCCAATCTGCTCTTCGCAGCATCGATTCCCTCTTGATCCTCATTTGCTACCGCACTTGCCAAGTCACCTTGTGCATTGATGTGATCTGTTGTCCATATTTGTTCAAACTGATCCGCACCTTCATCACCATAGACAGAAGCGATAGCTGCTTTGAAGTCAGCTGTGTTCTGATCTTCAGCCCATGTCACGAAGTCATAATCCTCTGCTCCCATTGCTCCTTTAGCCAAACTCATTTCAGCTAAGGCGAAATGCTCAGCAGCTAATTTATTCATTGCTGAACGAAGATCTGCTGCTTGCGTATCAACTGCAGTGTTTTCGAATTTATCAGGGCTTTGTGCTGTAATCGCTCCGGACAACGCTTTACTGATATCGAAAATATTATCAAAGCCTTTTAAATAATCGGAATAAGCTGATTTATAATCACCTTCTACATACGCATCAAATGTATCCTGTACATAATCTTCATGTGCCTGTACAGCTTCAATTGCTGCTTCTTCCGGAAGATTGCCTTCTGTTGCTGTTGCCAGGAAGGATCCAAATTCATTTGCGAAATCCTCCACTTCCTGCTCCGCTTTTGCTTCAGCTTCCTCGTCTCCATCCTTTACAGCCTTAGCCAAGTCATCTGTATACATATTATGTGGCGTGAAAATGTCTTCGAATTGCTGAGCTGCTTCCTCACCATAAATCGATGCAATTGCTGGAGTCATATCTTCTCCGTTCTGTTCTAATGCCGCTTGCGCCGCAGCTGCATCTGGCGCACCATCATACGTTTTCATCATGGATTCCACCGCAAGTGTATAATGTTCGGAAAGTAAATGATCCAAATTCGCTCGCAGGTCAGCTGCGGGTGTAGTAACTGTTGGAGCTTCTTCCGCTTGTACGCCGACGGCCGGGAAAACAAGTGCGAGTCCTAGTGCTGGTGCCAGTAATTTTTTCATTTTCATGTGTATCTCTCCCTTTTTGTATTGAAAGACTTTCCTTTCTCTATAACTGGTTAACGCATAGAGTTCTAAAGTGGATCACTATTTTTTTAAAAAAATAAAAAAAGCTGCATCATGTATGATGCAGCTCTCCTTTATGTCAATGGAGCACTCAATAAAATATCACCCTGCGGTGTTTCGCTTTCTGGTGTAGGTTCCTTTGTTATAGCTACAGTATCCCAATCTTGCAATTCTTCATCCAAACTGAAGGAAACTGCTCCTTTTCCTTCGGTATCCGGAAGAAAAGTACCTGCACGAGATGGGACGCCATCTTTGAGGAGCCACACCTGATAGGCTTCTTCTCCTTCGAGCGCCTCCAGATTAGCTGCCTGTACGATTAATTCACCTCGCTCACCCTGACCTACGATCGCTGCACTACCTTGAGCTTCATACCCCTCACTGGCAGCCAAATCGACAGCCTTCCGTGTTTCATCCAAATCAATCGTCCGTTCTTCTGGTATATCATCTTCAGTATTTTCCCTCTCATTCATAACCAAATAAACATTACCAAGTAGAGATGCCGCTAAAGCTGCGGCTAGAACCGGCATGACAATTCGACGCTTCTGCCGTTTCGAAGTATCAGTTGATTGTGGAATAACTGTCTTAACAGAATTGCTCTCTCCATGCTCCTCGGAAAAGATATGATCCAATACACGATTCTTCATACCTGCAGGGGGGGTAACTGCTTCCGATGCATACGGCAAATCTTCCATCATTTGCTGCAGTTCTTCTAATTCTTCCCGACAAGAAGGACAAGTTGCCAAGTGCTTTTCAAATTCAGCAGATTCTTCGTTTGTCAGCTGTCCATTCAAGTAATCCAATAGCCGTTCACAATTGTTTTCTTGCATCCTATACCCCCCCTTTCTCTTTCACCAATTTGCTTTTCATATGTTTTAAAGCCAAACGGACACGCCCTTTGACCGTACCGAGCGGAATATCCAGCTGACGTGACAGCTCTGCTTGAGAATATCCTTTGTAATACAGCATTTCGATAATTTGCTGCTGCTCCTTGCTCAAATCTCCCATCGCCTTTCGCAGAATCTCACCTTTTTCTTTCCACTCCACAATGTCTTCTACTGCATCCTGATCTGCTTTATCGTCGTTCTTTTCTTCAACTGGTGCCGGGGCCCGCTGCTTCTTCCTGATCAAATCGATACAGGTATGTCTGGTAACCGTCAGCAGCCAAGAAGAGAACTTCCCTTTTTGCTCGCTATAAATATCTCGCTTCGTCCAAAGCTTCAAGAATACTTCTTGCACCGCTTCTTCTGCGATTTCCTGCTGCTGAGTCATGCGGAAGGAGAAGGAGTAAATCAGTTTTTCGTATTTATCATATAGCGTTTCGAGCGCTTGCTTGTCCCCTTGCTGAGTCATGGTATATAACTCAACATCATTTCGACTCATAGCTGCTCCTCATTTCATAAGTAGAATATCTTCCTTGCATAGCGTACCAAACTTCATGTGAAGTAGATAGTCTGTAAGCTAACGGCCGACAGTGACTTTTGGATCACTATACTGTTAATGTAGACCTTCATAATTCTTGTTTATAGGAAAAACCCCTTCCAAAGGGAAGAGGTTTTTCCTATAATTCATTTATTTCGCTTCCAGATCCTCAATAGAATCTGCATCTACATAGTTTGGAACAACTAATCCAGTTTTCGCACCTTCCAAGTTAGGTCCTAGATCAACAACTTGGTCTTTGTATTGCTCATACAATTCACCGTGCGTAGTCGGCAGCCAAGCTGCTACCATGGCATCAGCTTCTCCATTGGCAATCGACTGCCACATAACTGCATTATCAAGTGGAGTAATTGACGTGTTGTATCCTAGGTCGTCCAGTACAACTTTCATCACATTCGTAGAAGCAACTTCAGAATCCCACTCTACATATGCAAGGCTGATTTCCTGACCGCTGCCTTCTTCGGCACCTTCTGTCCATTCAGCTACTTGATCAGCGTGTCCATCAACCCAATTCCGGGCAGCTTCTGCTGGGTCTGCACCTTCACTTACTTCCAGCATAACTTCTCCCATATCGTCTGTAGACCAGTTAAATTGATCAAGTACTGTGTTAGCACCTGGTACATCGTCAGCAAATCCCTGGCGAGTCATTGTGTTGATTGTTTCTTCACTTCCGAATGAACCCTTCGGATCTTCCAGGTACTTCAGATCATATTTACTGAACATCCAATGCGGCGTCCAGCCAGTGATGATGATTGGCTCTTCATCCTTGATAGCCTCACCTAGAGTTGTAGCCATGGCCCCGCTGGAGGATGGCTGCAATGTCCAACCATTCAGCTGGTCATAATCTTCGATTGCTCTTTCTGTTGCACTCATAACACCTGCTCCAGCTTCGATTCCAGTAATTGTGTAATCTACTTGTTCGCTGAAGCTGTCTGAACTAGAACTGTCATTACCGCACCCTGCTGCCACTAATGTCAACGCTAGCCCTGCTGCTGCACCTAATGTTTTCCACTTTTTCATATAATCGAACTCCCCTTTTCCTTTTAGTTATTGAAAGCCTGTTTCAGGCTATATCACTTATTTGGATCTATCTTTGTAGATGTTTTGTGTAAAACGGTCAATGATGATTGCAAGTACTACGATGCTTAGTCCCGCTACGAAACCAGGACCAACCTGTGCTCGTTGTAAGGAAGACAGTACTTCACGGCCAAGACCTGGCGCACCGATCATGGATGCGATTACGACCATGGAAAGTGCAAGCATGACTGTTTGGTTGATACCTGCCATGATAGTGTACTTCGCCATCGGCAGTTCCACTTTAAATAACTTCTGTGGTCCAGTTGAACCGAAAGCATCTGCAGCTTCTACCAGCTCCTCAGAAACTTGGCGGATACCAAGGTTTGTGAAACGAACAGTTGGCGGTGTTGCAAAGATTAAGGAAGCAAAGATACCTGGTACAACTCCGATGCTGAAGAAAGCAACTGCCGGAATCAAGTAGACAAAGGCAGGCATTGTCTGCATGAAGTCAAGAATCGGCGTAATAATTGTTTGCGCAATTTTACTTTTAGACATTAAGATACCAATCGGGATACCGACGATAATACACAAAATACTGGAGGTCAGTACAAGTGTGAACGTATCAATCAGCTGATCCCACAAACCTTGATTCCAAATGAACAACAAACCGACAATACTGAATACTGCCAATCCGAACTTCCTACCTGTCATGAAAAAGGCTAATATTGCAACTAGCAAGATGAAAATGATAGGAGGAATAGCATCGAGGCCTGATGTAATAACATCCATTAAATTTCCTAAGCCATCTTTAATTGGATCAAACAAGAAAGCAAATGTATCTGTGAGCCGACTAACAAAATTAGTTGTCCATTCTGCAACTGGCATAGCCTCTACGTTTTCCATGAAATTAAGCATTCTCGTTCACCTCACCCTCACCAGCAAGTGCGCCAATAACTGCACCTCTGACGATAATTCCTAATAGCTTACCGTTTTCCGTAACAGCTAACGGAACAGGCGAATCATGGATGACTGCGAACAAATCATGAAGCGGCGTATCCTTCTCTACTGTTGGCACATCCCGCTGGATAATTTCAGATAAATTTTTCACTTCGTTCTTTCGGGCTTCATTCGCTGCATCGGCAGTAATAATACCTTGCAGCACCCTTTTGCTATCAACAACCAAGATACTGGACAAACCAGCTTCTCGCATACGTTCCAATGCTACTCGAGGACCATGTTTTTCTATGTTGACAGTTTCTGGCCGTTTCATGATCTGCTGAGCAGTAAGTACTTTTGCACGATCAACATCCTCGACGAACTTCTCGACATAGCTATTGGCCGGATTCATGAGGATTTCCTCAGGTGTCCCGATCTGAACGATGTTTCCGTCTTTCATCAATGCGATGCGGTCACCGATCCGAAGCGCTTCGTCCAAGTCATGCGTTATAAACAATATCGTTTTTTTCATCGTTTCCTGCAAATCTAATAATTCATCCTGCATATCTTTTCGGATTAGCGGATCCAGAGCTGAGAAAGCTTCATCCATCAGCATCACTTCTGGATCGTTTGCTAGCGCCCTTGCCAGCCCGACACGCTGCTGCATCCCTCCGGACAATTGACCTGGATATTGATCAAGATAGCTTCCAAGACCAACAAGCTCCAAGGATGTTTTCGCTTTTTCGCTTCTCTCTTGTTTGCTCATTCCTTGCACTTCGAGTCCATATTCCGCATTTTGCAAAATCGTTCTGTTCGGGAATAGTCCGAATCGCTGGAATACCATACTTAGCTTTTGCCGGCGTACTCGGCGAAGCTCCTTCTTATCCATCTTCGCTAAGTTTTCCCCATCAATGTAAACATCGCCTGTTGTAGGTTCAATCAGGCGGTTGATTAAACGTACTAATGTGGATTTACCACTTCCTGAGAGACCCATAATAACGAAAATCTCACCAGCTTCTACTTCAAATGAAGCACGATTTACACCCACTGTGCTTCCTGTTTCTTTTAGAATCTCTTCTTTCGTCTTACCGGCTTCTGCTAATTGCAATGCAGCCTTTGTGTTTTTACCAAACACTTTGGAGAGATTTTCCACTTTAATAATCGGCACAGTATTCACCTCTTTTTTCTGTAACATGATTGTCATCATTAAGATAACTTTCTGTAACAATGACCCGACTCAATTTATGTTATACAAAAAGTTCATACAATACAAACTCCATAAATGGTTATATCAGTCCATAAAGTTCATACAGAATATAATGTACAAATGTTAACACCACATTTACTCTTATTTACTCCTTAATGCTCCCAAATACTATACAAATCATTAGTTCCTTTAACCAACTATTTCATGTAAGCTTGAAACAACTGTTATAGGTAAGAGGAGGTAAAACTAGTGAATGAAAGGATTTCATCATATGAGGCGCTTATAATGGAATTGACGAGAACAGGTGAGATGTTTCGTTTATCCTCAACTGAAGCTCGGCTGCTAGCAGTGTTATATATTGAGAACCGTTCACTTACCTTGGATCAAATGGCAAAGTTAATCGGAAAAAGTAAAACTGCTGCAAATATAGCTATTCGTAATTTATCTCACTTAGAGCTCGTTGATCGAGTATGGGTTAAAGGCTCAAGAAAGGATTATTATACGAATGTCGAGCCTTTATATAAAAAACTGATGACACTGCAAGTCAAACAATGGCATACGCAGACAAGCCGGCAGTTCGAAGCTATGCAGCAATTAAAACAGACCATCCCCGATGATGATCCGGATTGGAAGCATATGCAGGAGAAACTCTCCAGCAGCCTTCAGTTCCAGCAAGAAGCAGCTGCTTTACTCAAAAAAATAACCGCTTTCAGCTCCAGCTGATAGCGGATTTCTTTCCATTCATATAGCACTTTATCTTATTCGGCAGCATTAACTCATAAAAAAAACCCTTCCAAAAGGAAGAGGTTCTTCTTAGTTATCTTTAGGTTCTAGATCTTCGATAGAATCTGCATCTACGTAACTAGGTACGACCAACCCGGTTCTTGCACCTTCCAAGCTGGCACCAAGATCAACGACTTGGTCTTTATATTGTTCATATAAATCCCCGTGAGTTGTCGGCAGCCATGCTGATGCCGTTGCATCTGCTTCACCTTGCACGACAGCTTGCCACATGATGGCATTATCAAGTGGTGTGATTTCTGTTTTATAACCAAGGTCATCAAGGACAACTTTCAAGACATTTGTAGAAGCCACTTCGGAATCCCATTCTACATAAACGAGACTTACTTCCTGTCCATTACCTTCTTCAGCGCCTTTTGTCCATTCAGCTACTTTATCTGCATGCTTATCCACCCATTTTCGGGCTGCTTCCGCTGGTTCTGCTCCTTTATTCACCTCGAGCATCACTTCTTCCATATCCTTTACTTCCCAATTAAACTGGTCAAGGACTGTATTTGCTCCAGGTACATCCTCTGCAAAACCTTGGCGTGTGAGCGTATGAAGTGACTCAGCTTCACCATAAGATCCTTTAGGGTCATCCAAATACTTTAGATCATATTTAGCAAACATCCAGTGAGGGGTCCAGCCTGTGATCACAACCGGCTTTTTGTCCTCAATAGCATCTTCCAGTGCAATGGTCATTACACCGCTTGAAGACGGCATAATTGTCCAGCCATCAAGATGGTAATCTTCAATGGCCTTTTCTGTTGCTTTCATAACACCCGCACCAGCTTCAATACCAACAATAGTGTAATCAACTTGCTTACTTAAGCTGTCTGAGCTGGAAGTGTCATTGCCGCAGCCTGCTGCTACAAGTGTCATTGCCAAACCAATGGCAATACCAAATGGTTTCCACTTCTTCATGTAAACGAACTCCCTTTTCCTCACTTATAAATGAAAAAGCCTACTATAGGCTTTTCCAGTTATTTCGATTTATTTCTATAAATGTTTTGTGTAAAACGATCAATGATGATTGCCAATACAAAGATACAAAGTCCGGCTACGAAACCAGGACCTACTTGTGCGCGCTGTAAAGCAGACAATACTTCTCGTCCAAGACCTGGAGCACCGATCATAGATGCAATTACGACCATCGACAGAGCAAGCATTACTGTTTGGTTAACACCAGCCATGATTGTGTATTTTGCCATTGGCAGTTCAACTTTAAATAGCTTCTGCGGACCCGTTGATCCGAAAGCATCTGCCGCTTCAACAAGTTCGTCAGATACTTGACGAATACCAAGATTCGTAAAACGAACAGTCGGCGGAGTTGCAAAGATAAGAGAAGCAAATATACCTGGTACAACACCAATACTAAAGAACGCTACTGCCGGGATCAGGTACACAAAGGCAGGCATCGTTTGCATAAAGTCTAAAATAGGTGTGATGATTGTTTCTGCAATTTTACTTTTCGCCATAAGAATACCGATCGGGATACCAATAATGATACAAAGAATACTTGCTGTCAGCACAAGCGTAAACGTTTCAATCAGCTGATTCCAAAGATCCTGGTTCCAGATGAATAGTAAACCGATGATACTGAATATCGCTAACCCTAATTTTTTCCCTGTCATGAAAAAGGCCAAGATAGCTACTAACAAAATAAATATGATTGGCGGTATGGCAACCAAACCATTTGTAATAACGCTCATAAAACTGCCCAAACCTTCTTTGATCGGATCGAACAAGAAAGCGAATGTATTTGTCAGCCAGTCGACGAAATTAGTCATCCATTCTCCAACTGGTATTGTTTTTATATTCTCCATAAAATTAAGCATGTTCATTCACCTCACCCTCACCAGCAAGTGCACCGATAACTGCACCTCTGACGATAATTCCTAATAACTTTCCGTTTTCCGTTACTGACAATGGAACCGGTGAATCATGGATGACTGCGAATAAGTCATGGAGTGGTGTATCCTTTTCTACTGTCGGCACATCACGCTGAATGATTTCTGATAAGTTTTTCACTTCATTCTTTCTAGCTTCATTCGCTGCATCAGCAGTGATGATTCCTTGCAGCATACGCTTACTGTCAACAACAAAGATACTAGACAGACCAGCTTCCCGCATGCGCTCAAGTGCAACACGAGGACCATGCTTATCAATATTAACCGTTTCTGGACGTTTCATGATTTGGTGCGCAGTAAGTACTTTCGCCCGATCGACGTCTTCAACAAATTTCTCAACAAATTTATTTGCTGGATTCATAAGAATTTCCTCTGGCGTGCCGATCTGAACGATATGCCCGTCCTTCATCAAAGCGATACGATCACCAATACGGAGTGCTTCGTCTAAATCGTGCGTGATAAAGAGAATCGTCTTCTTCATTGTTTCCTGCAAATCCAACAACTCATCCTGCATATCTTTCCGGATGAGCGGATCAAGAGCTGAAAAAGCTTCATCCATCAGCATAACTTCAGGATCATTTGCCAGTGCACGAGCTAGTCCAACACGTTGCTGCATCCCGCCGGATAATTGATCTGGATATTGATCGAGATAGCTTCCCAAGCCTACAAGTTCCAAGGATTCTTTTGCTTTTTTAGTTCTTTCCTGTTTACTGATTCCTTGAACTTCCAATCCGTATTCTGTGTTCTGCAGAATCGTGCGGTTCGGAAATAACCCGAATCGCTGAAATACCATGCTAAGCTTTTCACGACGTACACGGCGAAGTTCTTTTTTGTCCATCTTCGCCAAATTTTCTCCATCAATATAAATGTTACCTGTCGTTGGCTCAATCAGACGGTTAATCAACCGGACTAAAGTGGATTTACCACTTCCTGAAAGGCCCATGATAACAAAGATTTCACCTGCTTCTACTTCAAACGATGCACGATTGACACCAACTGTGCTTCCTGTTTCTTTTAGAATCTCTTCTTTCGTTTTACCGGCTTCTGCTGATTGCAATGCAGCCTTCGTGTTTTTTCCAAACACCTTAGAGAGATTTTCTACTTTAATAATCGGCACAGTATTCACCTCTTTTTCACTAGTCTTCTGTAACTTATCTGTAATAATCAGGAATATTTTCCTATCCCTCTGATTCGACCCTATTAATACTAAACATAAAAAACGAACAAATCAAACGAAATGAATCGTTATATCTGAACATATAGTACGTACAGAATATACTGTACAAAGTATAAGCTTGTTTTACTTCTATTTCCGCCGAAATGCTCCAAATTACTGTGTTTCAGAATATTTTCTTTCCATACAGGTTCCTATATCCTCGAAAAAAGCTAAATGAAGGTATGAAGAAAAACTTCATTATATGAAGCACTTACTCAAAAGCGGGACAAGACCTGCACGCGCTGTTCAGGCTTGCTCAAAATTGGGCTGGGCTGATGGCTATATTATATGTAGAAAATTGTTTAATCACTCTGGAGCAGATGGCAATTTTATTTGGTAAAGTAAAACTGCTGCTCATCCGGAATCAGTATTTGCGGAGCTTCATAAACATGCTGCCGACAAAAAACCGCCATCAGCATATGCTAATAGCGGTTTTTCATATCCAGTAAAATCAGTTCATCCACTAGACCTTTATATGTATCGTCTTGTTTTTCTTCACGAAGTGCCAGCAGTACATCCCAATAATACAGCTTCTCGGGCATCATCCCAACGAATTCCAGCAGCAGCGACGTGTAATCGAGCAAGCCTTCTTCCTTTTGCTCCTTATATAAGCGGTTAAGCCGCTGGAGCATTTTTAGGACAGCAGCATACTCCTCCTCATTTATATTCCGTTCAATGAGGAGCTTACGGAAAGGGTATTTATCCAACACTCCAGTCTCTGCAATTAAATGCAGATGAAAAGACAGCGTACTCTTTTTTTCTTCCTCCATAAAAACGCTTCCTTTGCCTTTCAAACTGACCGTTTCATACAAACGGATCTTGTTCTTATATTTTAAAGTAAAATTTCCAGGAAAGCTATTGATTTTCCCGTTCAAACGTACTATTATCTCTTAAGTGAAGAAAGCTCACCCTATTTTTAAGTTAACAGAAGGGAGCCACCGGACATGAATTGCTGGAGAAGTGTCGATGCGAAGAAAGATCTCGGTACCAATCGAATATGCCTTATTTCCTCGATGATCGGAATCCTGACTTTCATCATTCTTTATCCAATGCTGACGCTGATCCATCCTAAAATGAAAATTGAAGAAACAGGTCTAATACTTGTATTAATTTCTCTATATTTACTTCCATTCATCCATGGAATTACGCATTTGATACCTTTTTGGATAACAGGGAAGCGCTGTGAATACAGACTGCATTGGCTCGGACAATTTATCCCAAACCTGCATTTTAAGGTTAGGAATGAAACAAGCCGTTTTGTACCGTTTATTTCATTAATCATGCCAACTGCTTTAATTACTTTGCCCTTGCTTGTAGCCGCGATTTTCATGGATACAATGCCCATTTATTATATCCTACTTGTCAGCGTGAATGCAGGTATGACCTTCTCAGATGGCTTCTACCTTTCCAATTTATTGCAGGCACCGCGTAAATGTGTCATTGCAGGGACAGATAAAAGCTACGATATCTTGGTCAAATAACGCTCCCTTCCCGGAGCGTTTTTACATATGGAAAAACTGTGGAATTGCCTCCACAGCTTGCCTTTTACCCTTCAATATGTGATATATTGTCTTATGGGGAAACGGCGGACAAGCCGCCAATCAAATATAAGTGGATTAGGAGTGTTTGTTTTCATGAAAAAATTAGCTATCGCTGCAGTATTCGCGACAAGCGTTGTCGCACTATCAGCATGTGGTTCAGGTGAGACAGTGGTAGAATCAAAAGCTGGGGATATCTCTAAAGAAGATTATTATCAAGAATTAAGTGACAAATACGGTTCTCAAGTATTACAGACAATGGTTCTCGAAAAGGCCCTTGACGATAAATATGATGTGGACAAAGAACAAATTGACGAACAAGTAGACAAACTGAAGGATCAGTATGGAGATACTTTCGAATCTGTCTTGCAACAAGCAGGCTATGCAGATGAAGATGCCTTCCGTGAATCTGTGAAATCAAGCCTTCTTCAGCAGCAAGCAATTGCAGACGGCGTAGATGTTTCTGATGAAGAAATCCAAACTCGTTATGATCATATGAAAACAGATCTAAATGCAAGTCATATCCTAGTTGCAGATGAAGATACAGCGAAAGAAGTTAAAAAGAAGCTGGATGATGGAGAAGATTGGGACAAGCTTGTTGAAGAATATTCCACAGATACTGGTACAGTAGAAGCTAAGGGCTCTCTGGATTGGTTCACTGCTGGTACAATGGACGCTGCTTTTGAAGATGCAGCTTACAAACTGAAAAAAGGTGAAATCAGTGATCCGGTAGAATCAAGCTTTGGCTGGCACATTATCCGTTTGGATGACTCTCGTGATACGGAACAGGAAGTTGGCTCTCTTGATGATGAACGTGATCAAATCAAGACAGAACTAGCTATCCAGAAAGTAGATTCAACTGAACAGCAAGAAAAAATCAACAAAATACTAAAAGATGCAGACTTCGATATTAAAATCGATGAATATAAAGATTTGATTAGTGATATGACATCTACATCAACAACTTCTGGTTGATAATAGAAAAGACCGAAACGAATTCGTTTCGGTCTTTTTCTTATTACTTTTTATCTGCACGTCTCGCTTTTTCTTCCTCGATACGCTCCATATAAACATTTCCTTCTCGCTCGATGAACTGCTTCTCTGTTTGGTAATCATGCCGCTGCGTCCGGAATGCCATGAAGCCGCTGCCGATCATGCAAAGAAAAACAAGCATGACCCACAATGGAATATCTGGCATTGTCAAACCCCCTTGTCCTTGTTCTGTAATATCTATGCTAGTGGACAAGGATTCATGACAGAGATTATGATGCTACTCGCTGTTCTTTGTGGTAACGTTTGAACATCGCATTATAGACGAAGGCACTCACTAGAGCCAACAGAGCTAAAATTGTGAATGTGAGCTGATAGCTCATATAGCTGACGAGCACAAGACTGAGCGGTGCGAGCAGCTTCCCAAGCGTGAAACGCAAGCTTGCAGCTGAAAAGTATTGCCCCCTGCTCTCTTCAGTGGCTAGTGTTGCGACAAAGCTTTCTTGTAAGCCGACTACCATTAGCTCCCCGATTGTGAAAAGGATGATTGCAACTACAAAAATCCAGAAGCTTTCTGTCATCCCGTACAGCAAAATACCCGCTGCATAGGCAATGCTGGAAGCGACGAACACACGGGCAATGCGGAATTTGGTGACAAACTTTGATGTAAATACTGTGAATATAGCTACTAACAAACCATTCAAAGCTAGAATAAGTGAAAATGCTTGTTTTCCATCCACTTCTATGCGGAGATCACCAAGTGCAAAAACGGTTTGATTGGTAATGACTTCGCTCGTATAAACAGCTATCAGTATATCCAGCTGCATAAACGTCTGTGCTACTAAAACACCTGCCACGATGAAAAGCAGGAAAGTCCGGTCTTTGGCAATGATGCGATATGTCTGAAGTTCTTTCCAGACAGCTTTGTACCATGCTGCATGATCAGCTTTCTCTTGTTTCTTCTCCGGCACAGTTTCCCGGATGAAGACTTGCATAATGACAAATAGAATGGCAGTAAGCAGGAAACCTGCCAGCAGCATTTGAAACCGGTACGAATAAAATAAAACAGTTCCGATCAACGGTCCAATTACTACAGCTATATTAAGGCTTGTATAGAAGACAGCGAAAACAGAAGCCCGATCTTTCTCCTTAACCACATCTGCTACCATCGCATGTGATGCAGGCCAATACAGCGCACTCCAAATGCCAAGGAAGCTAAACGCAAGGAAAGTTAAAGCTGATGATGTCAGCCACGGTGAATTCGCATACGCAAACACTAGGAAAGTGATGGATTGACCAGCAACCGCGATGCTCATCATCCTTCTTCGCCCAAAACGGTCGGCACAATATCCCCCAACTAAGCTTGCCAATACGGAAAGCGCTTGGGATAACATGAGCAGCCATCCAGCTTTGTCCTTCCCGAAGGCGTCTTGGAAAAAGATCGTCATGAACGGGAAGTAGGCCCAAAACAGCAAATTCATCATTGCTTCCCCAAGCAAACGGATCTTAAGATTACGATCCCAATCCTTCCATCTCATATAATTCCCTCTATTCTATTTTTCTCTCTATTTCTTCATTCCCGCTCAAAAGTAGGCTTATAGAAGCTGCGATTCTCCAAGGAAAAGACACGCTCTGAAAAATCTCCAGGCGCCACCTTATCCATGACACGCTGCAGCGTATTCATCTTCGCATCAATCATGTCAATCATATGCAGAAGCTCCGCTTCACGTACGAGTGGCGGCTTCGGACTGCCCCATTCCCCTTTACCATGGTGGCTTAAAATCATATGTTGCAAAATCATTACTTCTTCAGTTTCAATTTGCAATTCTCTGGCGGCCTGGGCAATTTCATCTGACATGATGGAAATGTGACCGAGCAGCTTCCCTTCCACCGTGTAAGTAGGACTCGTAGCACCGGACAGCTCTCGTACTTTACCGATATCGTGCAGAATGATTCCCGCATAAAGCAAATCCTTGTTGATCTCCGGATAAAGATTTTTTAATTCGCGAGCAATCCGCAGCATGGATACGACGTGGAACGCAAGCCCGGAAACAAACTCATGATGATTACGTACTGCCGCAGGGTAAACGAGCAGCTGTTCTTGATAATTAGATAAAAAATACCGCGTAATCCGCTGAAAATTTGGATTTTCCATTTCAAAAATGAATGATGTCAATTCTTCCAATAGTTGTTCCTTTGTAAGCGGCGCCCGCTTAACAAAATCATGCGCATGTACCCCATCAGTTGGTTCTGCCACTCGAATAGCTTGTATTTTAAGCTGCAGCCGACCGCGGAATGCGTTCACTTCACCTTGGACCTTGATTACTTGATCAGCATGATATCGCTGTTCATCAGCAGGTGATGCATCCCATAGCTTCGCCTCGATATCTCCAGTATCATCACCTAATATCAATGTCATAAAAGCTTTACCATTACTTGCAATAGCTTTGTCTGCTTGTTTGATCAACAGGAAGCTATCAAATTTATCTCCTACCTGGTAATACCCAATACCTTTTTTCAACCCAATTCTCCTCCCTCATAAATACAGCCCTTACTATGCTAGCAAGGGCATCATGCTCCAAGCCCTTTATCTTTTTGGCGGCTTTGGAACGTATTTGAATATTTCTCCTGATTCGACCACATGAATGAACTGCAGGAGCCACGTATAATAATCGCGAGCGTACTGAAGCCGGTCAATGTCTTTATCGATTCTTTCAATCAATTCCGAATCATCGACACCTTCCTTCAGCTGCTTAAGCTCCTCAATCGTCTCATCAGCTTCCTCTAAATTTGATTGGGTGCTTTTCTCCCACTTATTTCCGAAGATTGATGTAAACGATTTGTACCAGTCTTCCTCCGATTTATATAGATCCTTCCGCATACCTTTCTTATATGCAGTTTCTACCATTTTCATCTCGGCTAATGCTCTGACGCCTGTGGACATACTCGTTTTACTCATTTCCAAAGCATCTCTCATATCATCCAATGTCATTGGTTGATCCGCAAAATAAAGCGCACCATATAGTCGGCCAACGGATGAGGTAATACCATATAAATTCATATTCTTGGCAATAACCTGTATGAATTTTTCTATCGATTCCTCGTATTTAGCCCAATTTTCTTCGTTACTTGGCACTGCCCGACCCTCCAGCTTACAATAATCCATTTTTTATCTTAACCAGTTTACCATTATTGTTACCTTTTTGCGAATGCTAAAACGCTACCATAAACCAGTTTTCTGCGTTTTTTCAAGATGAAGCAATTTAGATTGGCGAGTCCATTCAAATGTCGGTTGTTCCCAAGTGAATAAAATGATCTGCTGCACGTCTGCAGCAGCCTGCAGTATTGGGAGAAAGCGTTCCCTTCTTTCATGATCTGTGTGGCTGAATGCATCGTCAATCAATAACGGAAAGCTCTGCTGTACCCCAAGATGTCGGGAGAGTGCAAGCCGCAGACAAAGATACAGCTGTTCAATCGTCCCCCTGGAGAGCTGCTCCACAGCAATATTTCTGCTGTACCGATCCTTTACAACCAAGCTTCCTGTCTCTGTTAGCACAAGCCCCTTATACTGATCTGCCACCTTTGAAAATAAACTGCTCGCTTCACTAAGGACTCTTGGGAATCTCTCTTCCTGAAACGACCTTTTTGTTTGATAAAGCATATCATAAGCAAGTTTTCGCACAGCCCACTTTCGTCCAGCTGTTGTTAACACTTGCTTTTGTCCCTGCAGCTCATGATAAGCCGCCGAAGCTGTCGTATCCGACTCAAGATCAGCCAGCTTGACTTGTAGTGTAGCCGCACGCTGTCGATGTTTATCCAGTTCTTCTTCCACAAACTCCTGTTCCGTTTCGAGACTGGCAATCACTTGCTCCACCTTATCCTGTTTATGTTCCATTTCTTCTGCTGAAAAATGTTGGTCAGGCAGGATAGCTCGTATTTGCAATTGATAGTGCTCCAATTCTTCCATAAGCTGCGTTTTTATTCGATATTGCTCAGCTAAATATACGAACTGTTTGTCATCTTTGGCTCCGGCATTTACAAACAGATTTGCCTTTTGCTCCTGTAAAGGTTTAAGCTGCTTATCCAACTTTTGTATGTGCTGCTGAATATCCTGCTGGCGATCAAGCAGCTGCTCCTTTGTATGCCTTAGCTTTTGCTGTGTCTCGATCACATATTCTGCTTGTTCAATTGTTTTCGCTGATGGTAAATCCATCGGCAAATTCAATATGTCGCGCAGCCGGTCAATAGTACTCGTATAGTGTAGCTGCCGCTCTTCATACTCTTGATTTACCTTGTGCAGCATACCTGCCAGCTGCTCTTTTGTTTTCCACTCCTGGACGGCTTTCTCCCAATGTACTAGCGGAACATCTGTTAAGAAAGAAAACTTCTCAATGTGCATAGCAGTTTCTTGCTCAAGTTTCTCTCTATTTTTGATCTGCATTGAATAAGACTGCTGTAATTCCATAAGCTGTACTTCCAAAGGGTGACGCTGCTCCTCCAATTGACGCCAGCGGACTCGAAGTTCCTGCTGTTCTGCCAGTTTTTCGGAAGCATAGGAAGAATTCCCAGGCTGATTGTTAGGCTGATGTCCAAAGCGCCAATGCATAACAGCACCAACCAGCAAAAGAATTCCACTTCCAGCTAAAAGCCAATTTGCAGTTAAAATACCAATACCACTTAATAGCACCGCAAAAACTAGCAAGAGGCCAATCGGAGAAAATGCTACTTTAGATATATCTTTTTCTGCACGTTTTATGTCCTTCTTGGTGTGAAGTTCTCGATATTCCTTTTCAGAAATCAAGCTCTGATCAATTCTATCCTGCAAATGATCTACCTTATCTATTTCCTGTCTCTTCGCAGCAATAGACTGTTGAATACGCTCACTCTCTGCATCCAATATCATCATTTTTTCCTGAAGCAGACGCCATTCCCCAGTTGCTTCGGCAATATATGAATTCCAAGCGAATTCATCCGGGTAAGGATAGCTTACATGTGCACTAGCTAATTGGTTTTGAAGTTTATAACGCTCTTCCTCCAATAGTTGTGTACGTTTCATATAAGCTGTCCAATCTGTCTTAGCTGCCAGTTGGTATAGTTCCTTATACAATTCATCTTTCAACAGTTGATCCTCTGCTGAAACTAAATCCTTATGTATCGAAGCAGATTCCTTCGTGTGGACATGAAATTGAGCTTCCAAGGGCTGAAGCTGCTGTTGAATTTGCTGCTGCTGCGCAATCCCATCAGAAGGGAATGTCTCCACACTTGCCAGCTGCTTTAGCTGTTCCTTTGCGAAAGCTTCTTTCTTCTGCCACGGAATAGCTTGCAATACTTGTTTTTGAACACTAATCTGTGCGCGTAGCTCTGCCTTCCTCTTCTGTAACTCATCTGTTTTTTCTAGTATTTCCTGTAATTTTTCTTTATCCGGAAGATAAGCAGCTTCCCTATCAGTAAGCTCCTGTACAAGGCGTTCCTGTTCAGAAAAGGCATGCAGCATTGCATTTATTTTCGGTTTCCTTCCCTGTGGTCGGAATAACTGCTGCAATTCCTGCTGAAGCTTTTTCTCCAGCTTATGAACATCGGCTGAGCCTGTCTGTCCTGCATCCAATAATACTTTCCCCAGTTGTTCCTTGTCAGTCAGCTGCAAGGAAACAAGTGCCTCCGTATCCAAAGTGAAAACTTGGCGAAATATAGAAGCATCCATACCATCAAGCTTGTTTTCCAGCCACTGCTGATCTTTTTGCTCAGAGCCTACATAGCATACAGCCTGACCATTATGCTGGTCCAGGATCCGTTCGACAACTACTTCGCCATCAGGAAAACGAAGGTTGAGTCGTCCACCTGGAGTACCGCCAGTCCTTGGTCTATATGATTCAATTTCTCGTGAACGCATCCCGAATAATATATAGATAAGAAAGGCTTTTAAGGTGGATTTACCTGCTTCATTCTCTCCCTGGATGATAACAAGCGAGCTGTCTTCGAATTCGAAAGTATATTCATGCCATTTGCCGAAATCATAAATATGTCCGCCGCTAATTTGCATCGTCATTCTACCTCCAATAAAGTTTGGAGCAGCAGTTGTTTTGCTTCCTCCAGCATCTCCTGTAATTCTTCCTCAGAATAAGACTGCTTGATTTTACGGAATTGACGATTTCCCATCAGCTCCTCCAAACTATGTGTCATATCATTCGCTGAATAGGTAGTAGTGTACAGAGCAGCAGTGAAATCATTACGCTCGAGAAGCAGTTCTTCCTTCATGTCAAGAGTTGCCTGAACAGAAAAACCAGCAAGTATGAGCTGGCTGCCAAGACTTTGCTGCTGCTCATTGACAATCTCAAGTAATTCTTCCAAACGTTCCTCCTGGTTCCATCGCATCAACAGATGTGCAGGACCATGGAAGATTATGTGGAGCACAGCCTCTCCAAATGCGTCCTCCCAATTCATACAGCTATTCAGTACATCCTGCTCCAAATCATATAATGCTGTTCCTTCTTTGACTTCCACATCCACTGTTTCAAATCGTATATCCTGCAGAGGAAGAAACGTCATGGCACAGGATTGCCCCTCTAACTCGACCAAATAACAGCCCTTCTCTCCAGATTCTTTACGATGTCTGCCTTGGATATTTCCTGAGTAAACAATTGGTGGCTGATCGGACAATACTTCACGCTTGTGGATGTGCCCCAGCGCCCAATAATCAAAACCAGCTTGTTTCAGCTCATCTAAGCTGAAGGGAGCATAAATATCTGCTGCACTTCCAGTACCCAAACTAGCATGGAGCATGCCTATCTGGTAAATTCCATCTCCTTTAGTTTCGTATTCCAGAGCCTTTCTTGATCTGATATGTCTCGTCGTATAACTGAAGCCATGGATTGCCGCAGCTGGCTCGCCATTTTTCTCATAGAAAAATGTATCCACTTTTTCGGATTGAAAAATATGTACATTGTTTGGGTATTTCATCATTGGCTTTTTCCCAGTAAAATCATGATTTCCGTACTGCATATACACATCAATACTGTACTTCTGCAGTTCTTTACAAGCTTCACGCAAGGCAACAAGTGCTTTGAGAGATTGTCTGTTGGAATCGAAGATATCTCCTGCCAGTAAGACAAAATCCACTTTATTTGTAATGGCACACTGTACTAGCTGTTTCAAGGATTGAAAGGTACTGTCCTGCAAACGGCTTTTCATCGCAGGGTGCGCAGCAGTCAACCCTTCCATTTGGCTATCCAGATGAAGATCGGCAGCATGGATAAATGTTAGTTTAGGCGGCATAACGTTTCCTTCCTATAGTCGTTTGCTTCTATAGTAGCACGCACTCTTTACGAATGCACGTTCGGTTTTAAAAACAAAAAGAAAACCTCCTTACCAAATGGCAAAGAGGTTATTGCTTACTCCTCTGGCTGACCGTAAAGCTCTTCCAAAGGTTTTGTGATGATACGGCTGATATCATTGATCGCAATGTTCAGACGCTGTTCTTGTTCCATCAATTTTGCAATCTGTTCGTCCTGCTGAACTACTTGGACTACGCTTTGTGCTTTTTGTACTTCTTCTTCTGTAATTTCCTGTCCTTGCATTTGCTTTTGCTGCAATTCAAGTTGGATGTTACGGAAGTTTTCGAACATCTCTTTAGAAGATGGATCGTTCATTACCGTATCATAAGCGGCTTTCAAGCCTTTGAATTCTTCACTTTCACGGATTGCTTTTTCTAAGTCATACGCATGATCGTACATATTAGCCATGGGTACGTACCTCCTCGTTTTTACTCAAGTTCCACTATAACAAACCGATAGAGCGCTGTATAGTTCGAGCCATCAGATAAAGAGTGCGATAATACCTTGAACGATTCCAATGATACCGCCCAAAAGGAATCCAAGGTATGTAATCAGCTTAAATTCTTTATTGGAGATAGCCAGGACTAGTTCTTCGACTCGTTCCAGCGGGAAGCCGGATACTTCTTTTTCAACCATTTTGGCAAGCTCAAGTTGTTCCATGATGACCGGAATCTGCTCAGAAAGACGCTGAAGGACTTGTCCCACCACACTAGTCAGTTTCTCTTCAATTACATCGTCTTGTAGGTTTTGCATATACACTTTCATCGGTGTATCTAGCATCTCATCAAATGGTATCGACTTTCTGACCACTTGCTGGATGGCCTCATCCAGCGTATCTTGGCCGATTGATTCTGTCACTTGGCCTACTTTTTTGTTCATCAATTTATTCAGCTCATCTGCAAGCAGCTGATGCAGCCAGCGATGAGTGCCTTCTGCACCGACTGACTCTATGATAACGGGCTGAATTTTATCGACAGCACTGTTAGGATCCATAAAGGAGGACAGCATACTGCCAAGAAAACCTCTGCCTTGCAGAAAGCTTTGGACAAGCTCCTGTATTTTCCGACGTCCATCATAGCTGTCCACATAAGTTACGAGCATCTGCTGAATATGCGAAGCAGCCCTATCTGCTGCAACTTCTGTCTTTTGTTTCAATTCATCTGGCAACAGACTGCCTAGTTCCTTTTCTGACTGTTTTTCCAACTGTGTTTTTAATAATGATGCAGTCTTTGTATGAAGATCATCTGTTGCCACAGTTATATTCAAATCAGACAGCAGCTGCCGAGGCGTACGCTCCGAACGGAGAAAGCGAAATAGTTCGCGCTTCGCCCATGTGTTGACCTTCATTTGAAAGCTTTCATCAATCAGTCTTGCTTGCATGCCTTTGGGCGTGAGTAAATGATCCACAACCGTTTTTCCAAGCGAACGTGCCAAGTCACTCCTGCGTTTAGGAATTAATCCCGGGGTAAATGGGACTCGCCATTTCCCTATATATATAGCGCGATGGGGCTTAAACAGCATCTTAATCGCCAAGTAATTCGTGATACCGCCAATCAAGGCACCGATAAGCGCCATGGACAAAATCAACCAAATATCTCCACTATTCATGTTGTATCGACCTTTCTGTTTACTTCGGTTTTAGTATAATACAATTAACACCAATTACAAAGAAACAGATTGTATGGATAGGAGAAGTGCGTATGCTGGAAGAACTAGAAAAACTATTTTCGGGTATCAAAACGGCAGACAGCCTTAATGGACTCGATGTAAATACACATCATTGGTTTCGATTAGAGGATGGCGAGATTGTAGGTTTGCCCGCCAATCAACTGAACGAACGCGAGCTTGCCTTACTTCATCATCTTGGTTCACCGATCACTATACCAACTGGCAGCAGTACAGATACAGCGTGGTATCAGCTGCTTCACGGCGATAAAATGACGGCTGAATTAAACGAGAATCCATTATATGCGTCCGGCTGCCGCTTCATTTTCTTTACCATAGAAGGGCACATTAAACCAGAGGTGTTCAGGGAAGCAATGGACAGTCTGACTGATCATCCGCTTGCATACATCTGGTTTACAAAACATACAGGAGTACTGGTTGAAAGCCGTCAAGCAGAAGCTATTTTATATGAAGAAGTGGTTGATATGCTTATGTATGATTTATCTGTCCCAATCCGATTATTCGTAAGCCCTTGGCTGCATTCTGTAAAAGACGCCTCTGAGCAATACGATTGGCTGCTTGCAGCTTACAGACAGGTTTCCTCCCAATCAGCAAAACATGTTCTTCATTTTCATGATGCTGTACCGCAATTGGTTAGTATGCTGCTCCCGGAGATAGATCGACAGTATATCATGCATCACATTTTGCAAGGATTGAATGAGGACGAAGAATTGCTGCGGACAGTTCGAATGTATTTCTCTTGCAATCAAAATCTTACCCTTACAGCGAAGAAGCTGTACATACACCGCAATAGCTTGAATTATCGTTTGGACAAACTAACAGAAAAAACTGGTCTCGACATCCGGAAATTCCAGGATGCTTTTGCGCTTTATTTGGCTTTGCATAACCTTCCATAAAGAAAGAGGCACCGAAACGGTGCCTCTCTTGCCATCGATATGAAATTAGAATTGACCGCCGCTAAGCTGAGACTGTGCAGATGCTACAAGACGTTTTGTGATCTCTCCACCAACAGAACCGTTAGCACGGGAAGTTTCGTTACCGCCTAGAGATACACCGAATTCTTGTGCGATTTCATATTTCATTTGATCAATTGCTTGTTGTACGCCTGGTACTACCAAATCGTTTGTGTTCGCCATGTTTGTTCACCTCCTATGCCTATAGTTTGGGCAAGAAGGCGCTTTTTATCAGGCTTAGTTATTGGAACTTCTGGTCAATCATGGTAATTTACTTCGGATAGGTCATTTCCTCAGGTTTAATGTAGGAATCGAATTGTTCTTCAGTAAGCAAACCGCTAGCGATTGCTGCTTCTTTTAGTGTTGTATTTTCCGCAAATGCTGTTTTAGCAATCTTTGCAGCATTTTCATAACCGATATGCGGATTCAAAGCTGTCACAAGCATTAAACTATCCTGAAGATTCTTTGCAATCTTTTCTCGGTTCGGTTCAAGTCCAACCGCACAGCGATCATTGAATGACAGCATACTATCGGCCAAAAGCTGTGCAGATTGAATGAAGTTATAAGCAATAACAGGTTTGAATACATTCAATTCGAAATTTCCTTGGCTGGCTGCAAAACCAATTGCAGCATCATTACCCATGACTTGAACAGCTACCATGGTAACTGCTTCGCTTTGAGTAGGATTGACCTTACCAGGCATAATGGAGCTGCCAGGTTCGTTAGCCGGAATCTCAATTTCACCAATTCCGCAGCGTGGCCCGCTTGCCAGCCAGCGCACATCATTGGCGATCTTCATCATATCTGCTGCAAGACCCTTCAGCGCACCATGCGCATACACAATTTCATCATGACTTGTCAAAGCATGAAACTTATTCACTGCTGAACTGAAATCTTTACCAGTAGCCTCCGATAGTTCCTTACAAACCTTCTCCGAGAATTCAGGATGAGCATTCAAGCCTGTTCCGACTGCTGTTCCGCCAATAGCCAGCTCCTGAACAAAGGGAATGCTTGTCTTAATCATCTGTTCCGACTTTTCCAGCATACGATGCCAGCCGCTGATTTCCTGTCCGAGCGTAAGCGGTGTTGCGTCCTGTAAATGAGTACGACCTATTTTCACGATATCCTGATAGGCATCAGATTTTTCCTTCAGCGTTTTTTTGAGCTGATTTAAAGCAGGTAATACCGTATCTTCCAGCTGTGTAACAGCAGCTATATGTAGAGCTGTCGGATAAGTATCATTTGAGCTTTGAGACTTGTTGACATCATCATTTGGATGCAAACGTACTTCTTTCCCTTGTTCCTCAAGCCACTTGTTTCCGACAAAAGCGATAACTTCATTAACGTTCATATTCGATTGTGTCCCGCTGCCTGTCTGCCAGACAACTAGCGGAAAATGATCATCCAGCTCACCGCTCGTAATTTGATCCGCCGCATAGCCGATTGCATCACTTTTATCTTTTTCCAGCAAACCTAAATCATAATTGGCTTTTGCAGCACTTTTCTTAAGTAAAGCGAAAGCGTATACAATTTCTTTTGGCATTCTTTCTGAACCAATCGGAAAATTCTCTCTGCTGCGCTGCGTTTGCGCTCCCCAAAACTTGTCTGCAGGTACCTGAATTTCACCAATTGTATCTTTCTCCACACGAAATTCCATTTTACTTCCCCTCTCCAAAATCTTCATTTGATAAGGCATCTTTATTGTAACAAATTATCTTCTACTTTGCGGCTATCATCTTCGGAAGGTTGGCCATCTTTTCATTTTTGAAAAAATTTAATAATTTCGCTACCTTTCCTGTTTACAATATGTTAGAATCGAGTTGAGTTAATAATCAATCAATTTATTTCGTGCAGCATCTATAAGCACATCTGACATGTAAGTCTATGGCATACCAGTTATGCCGCTAAATCTGTATGTGACCTCCCATCACATAAATTGGAGCCACTGCCCATTAGGACAGTGGCTCTTTTTCAGCTCTTAAGATCAGACTCCATTTGGAAGTGTTCTTCCAATGTTGTATCTTCTTCATATATTTGCTTCGCCAGATTTTTTCCGACGTAGCGGATGTGCCATGGTTCATAGCTGTAACCGGTAATATCGGATTTTCCTTCTGGATAACGAATAATATAACCATATTCATGAGCATGCTCCGCCAGCCATTTTCCTTCATCTGTATCGATGAACGTTTCCTCCAGCGCTAATGCCATCTCGGCAGATGTCAAATCAATAGCAAGCCCTGTTTGATGCTCACTCCGGCCAGGTCTTGACGATACTTTATCAGTTTCTTCCTGCCCTTGGGTTGCTACGTTATTCTCATAAATTTCTTTTTGTCTTTCTTCAGATCTGTACCCGCTTGCAGCGACCAGTTCCATCCCGTCCTTTTGGGAAGCGGCGAACAGCTCCTCCAATGCTTCAGCTGCTTCTTTGCGCATTTTCCGCTTCTCTAGATGCTCACTGAAGTAAAACGGTACGTCTGGCTCGACTAAGTCCTTTGGTTCCCAGCCATCCGGAAACTTCCTGGTTTTGTTTACGACAACTTCGATACTATCCGGATTATCTACCGTTACAGGTTTCTCGATTGAGCCTACCACATCTTCCGCTTCTTCCTGATGCTGATCAGGCTTTGTATCAGCTGTCTGATCCTCAGCAGCAGTATCTTCTTCCTGCGACTGTTCTGCCTGCTGGTTCTCCGTCTGCTTATCAACAGTCTTATTTTCATTTGTGTCTTGATTCTGGCTTGTTTGCTGGTTTTGACATCCAGCTGCAATTAACACAGCGCTAAGCGCAGCAAACAGCATCAAACGCTTCATTTCTAAAATCTCCTCTTCGTTCATCTAGTTTTGAGGATATTATAGCATAGGTGCCAAATATTTTCGCACGTAAAAAGACCTGCCTTGTCCCATGACAAAACAGATCCTGTAAAATTTTATATTATTCGAAAGTATAGGGGCGGTAAGCTGCACTTAACTCCTTGAATCGTTCCGCATCTCTTTGGTCAATACACTCATTGATTTGGGCTTCCAGTCTATTCTTGTTCCAGGTAAAATAAAATTCATCCAGCATAAGTCTTGTGGCCAGCTTCACTTCAAACGAAATCTCCCGTTTAGCAGTAACATAAGCACGCTTCCTCTTCGTTCTTTGCAGACGATAGACAACTTTATGCTTTTTCATGGAACGATTCCCCCTGGTTCCTTTTTTCCATTATGCTGGATTCACATTAATTTTGCAACAATTTTCTGATTTGTTCGTTAAATTAATGTAAATGCGGAACAGGGTGATGCTTTTGTTCGTCCGGATCAGGCGGCTTGACGAATTTCAATGTGAGTAAAGCTGCAATAAAGGCCGCACCTGCAAATGTAACGATTAGCCAGATAAAATCCACTCTTAATAAAATAGCAACTACAGGCGGACCGGCGGCAACGCCCACATACCGCATTGCACTTAACAATGAGGTGATGGTCCCTCGAACATCCTTTTCCATATTGCTTGTCACCAAAGAATCTAAACAAGGCAGACCTGCTCCAATTCCTACACCTGCGATAAGGAATACTGCCATCATAAAGACAATTCCTTTTGAAAAATAGAGTGCTATTGTAACAACACCTGCAGCAACAACTCCTGTGAATATAATCCATTTCATCAGTTTACCATTGCTCTTAATCCATTTACCCGTCAGATAGGATGCCAGACACAATGCTGCCAGTGGTATAGCTAAAACCGCTCCCTTAAGTATACCGTGCATTCCATACTTTTCTTCTAATACCGTGCTCAAATAGAAGAGGATGCCGAAAAGAAGAAACATAAGGATGGCACCTATTAGAAAAGTAGCAGTCAGCCAGCCGCCATGTTCATGGAATGTCGCCTTCGTGTTTTTCAAAAACGTTTTAAAATCATTGCCTTTCTTATCGTCCTTTGGCTTCTTAATAAGGAAGAGGACTAATAAGAAAGAGATCGCACAAAAAACAGGGATTGCGTAAAAAGGCATATACCAAAGGAACCCCGCAAGCAGCGCTCCTAGTACAGGACTTAATACCTTCCCGAAAGTATTGGCCGTTTCGACAATACCAAGTGTGGCACTTACATCTTCATCTTTTTCGAACATATCACCGACAAGCGGTAGTACAACTGGTGCTGCACCTGCAACTCCTATCCCTTGAAGGATCCTTCCAATTAGAATCCAAAGATACGGACTATCACTGCCAACAGAAAAGATTCCAGCTATGAGACCGCCTGCACCAGCAATGACAAGTGAAGGTAGAATGACCGCTTTGCGTCCGAAACGATCAGATAGAAAGCCGGCAATCGGAATGAATATAATAGCTACAATGGAATAGAATGTAATGATAAAACTTGATTGAAGTTTAGTTATATTCAATTCCTCTTCCATTAACGGAAGCACAGGCAGCAGCATGCTGTTCCCAAGCGTCATTATCAAGGGAATGGAAGCCAATGCTACAATTGCCCAGCGCATATCCTTTGGTGATTTACCTGATTGACTTGATGACGCATTTCTTTCACCCATATGTCGTCTCCTGCCTTTCACATACTACTTTCATTTTTTGCAAGACAGGAGTTTTTTATGTAATGAAAAAAACCCAGATAAATCTGGGTTTAATTTGCCTGCTGCAGCAGGGCTTGATTATCTGCATAAGTCCAGTAACAATTGCGCCAGCCTTGTTCTCGGGCGAGCTTCTCGAAGTTCTCTGCCTCGCTTCCGTAAAAGCGAATAATCGCTCGCTCCGGTGTCTCTGCCTCGGGGCCGATCACGATATCCAGTTCCTTGTAAAACCGTACCCCTTCCAAGCTGCCTTCAATAATGATCTTTTCCTGGCTCATTTTTTTCAACCCCTTCGTATAATGATCAAACATAAGAATATAATGTACTATCTTGTACCCATTCTGGACATGCACTAACCGTTCCTGCTCCAGAATTAGATCGGAGGAAACTTTACATATGGGCCAGTACGATAATCTGAAAGCTGGTGAGAAAGGAGCTTTGCTTAGTATCGCAGCTTATTTGCTGCTATCCTTTATCAAATTGCTTGTCGCCTACATTGGAGATTCAGATGCCTTGCTTGCCGACGGGCTGAATAATACAACGGATGTCGTAGCTTCTGTTGCCGTGCTGATTGGACTGCGCATCTCCCGCAAACCGCCTGACACTGATCATAGATATGGGCATTTCCGAGCGGAGACCATCGCATCGCTTGTTGCAGCTTTTATTATGATCTCGGTTGGACTGCATGTATTATTCGATACTCTTGAGCGTTTAATGGAACCAGATTATGTCCAGCCTGATATGCTGACAGGCTGGACAGCCTTAGGAGCAGCTTTTGTTATGATGCTGGTATACCGTTACAACTACGCCCTGGCCAAACGAATTCAAAGCCCTGCACTTATGGCTGCTGCACAAGATAATAGATCTGACGGAATGGTCAGTATAGGTGCTTTCGTGGGAATCTTCGGAGCTCAGTTCGGTTTTTATTGGCTTGATCCGCTGGCAGGATTCGTTGTTGGAATATTAATCTGTAAGACGGCATGGGATATTTTTTACGATGCAACGTATTCGCTTACCGATGGATATGATGTGGACAGGTTATTGAAGATCCGTCACAGTATTCTCGAGGATAAAGATGTTCTTGAGGTAGTCGAAATCAAAGCAAGATTGCACGGCAACCAATCCCTTGTTGATGTCATCATCCGGGTCGATGCCTCCCTCAATGTGAAAGAAAGCCATGCCATCACCGAAAGATTGGAAAAGCTCCTCATTAAGAAGCATGACATCTTTCATACTTTTATCCATATTGAGCCATAGAAAAAAGCCTATACCGGCGCGGTATAGGCTTCTCTTTATTCTTCGTCTTGATTTGTTAGGATGACTGGGCCATCTTTTGTGATGACGATTGTATGTTCATATTGAGCAGATAAAGAACCGTCGACCGTTCTAGCAGTCCAATTATTGTCATCCATCTGGCTGCCCCATTCGCCGATATTAAGCATCGGTTCGATTGTTATGACCATTCCTTCTTTCAAACGAGGTCCTTTATTCGGCAAACCGAAATGAGGAATATGCGGTTCTTCATGGATAGTTGGTCCAATTCCGTGTCCTGTGAAGTCACGTACAACAGAATAGCCTTCTCCCTCTGCAAATTGTTGAATTGCATGGCCTATATCACCAATTCTGGCACCAGGCTGTGCTTTTTCAATTCCTTTGTACAAAGATTTTTTCGTTATATCCAGCAGACGCTGTGCTGCTTCACTGATTTCGCCGACACCATAAGTCCAGGCAGAATCAGCTAAACCTCCGTTTAAATTAACGACCATATCGATTGTTACGATATCACCATTTTTCAATGGCTGTTTTCTTGGGAATCCGTGACAGATCTCATCATTTATAGAAGCACAAGTTGCATACGCATAGCCATTGTAGCCCTTCTGCTCAGCTGTTGCGCCATGCTTAGCCAAATAATCTTCCACGAATGAATCGATTTCCATTGTTGTGATTCCTGGTTTAATCATGTTACGAATTTCTTTATGAATATCGGCAAGCAGCTTTCCTGCTGCACGCATCATTTCTATCTCACGCACACTTTTGCGATTAATCATTTGTTTCTCTTCCTTTCTGACGGCAAAGCTTACTTTTCCACTATAGAGTGTATCATATTATGCCAAATCCTTTAAATCGTTACGTTGTTTACTTTAATCAATCCAACGGTTCATTGTCCTTTATATTAGAATGGTTGGCAATCAGCAAAGCAAATACAAGCAAGACTATTGCCAACGCATACAAAAGGATTGTGAGCGGATTTTCGTGGTCAATGATAATGAGCCGAATGATTGCAGTAATTCCTATGTAGATAAAGTAGCGAAGCGGAAAATGGTAGTCATGCGTAAAGTACTTGATGATTAAACTAATGAACTCAAAATAGAGAAAATAAACGATAATACCTTCCGCCAAATAAAAATAACTTACCTCTTCATTACGGATAAGCAGTACATCAAAAATAAATACTGTTTTCTTTAACAGGAAGACAACAAGGATCATTGCAAGGATGGTCAAGGTAATATTCAATATCATTTGCAGAAATACAGCGATAAATGCTGTTTTCTTTTGCAGTTCCCGCATTTTTCTCCCTCCTATGCTTGTCTTAAATATACTGGCGGGAGCAAAATTATATGCGCCGAAGATATAGGCTTTTTTTATACGAGATACCCTTGAATAATTGGAAAAGAAAAGACAGAATGGAAGTAATAGACAAGGAGGTCATGTAGTGATTCAAATTGATCATGTACATAAGCAATATGGAAATAAGAAGGCTGTCAGCGACGTCAGTTTAACAGTGCCTACTGGTAAGATATTTGGTTTTCTGGGACCGAATGGCGCCGGTAAGTCCACCACGATTAAAATGGTGACTGGTATTCTGCCAGTTGATTCAGGGACAATCACCATTAATGGGAAGGACATTACTTCGGATACAATCGCTGCGAAACAAGAATTCGGCTACGTTCCGGATAGCCCCGATTTATTTTTGAGGCTTAAAGGATTGGATTATCTTCATTTCTTAAGTGATATTTATGGGATTGCTTCTGATGTGAGAGAAGCAAGAATTGAGGAATACAGTAAGATGTTCAGTATTTACGAAGCATTAGGAGATCAGATTAAAACGTATTCGCATGGTATGCGGCAGAAGTTGTTCATAACCGGCATGCTCGTACAGCAGCCATCTGTCTGGATTCTCGATGAGCCAATGACTGGATTAGATCCGAAATCGTCTTATCAATTGAAAGAACTGATGCGAAATCATGCAGCGAACGGCAATACGGTCTTTTTCTCCTCTCATGTGTTAGAGGTTGTTGAACAGCTTTGTGATGAAGTCGCCATTATTCGGAAAGGCGAGCTTCTTTTCCAAGGTACATTACCAGAAATGCGGGAGAGGTTCCAATCAGATGATAGCTTGGAGCATATCTTCCTGGAGCTGACTCAGGATGCATAAACCGATCCGATCCCTCATCCGTATTCAGCTAAAGATGCAGTATGCCAACGCATTCCAGAAACCGAGTGTAGTTATCGGATTGGTATTCGGTATAATTGGACTTCTGTTTCTTGCTATGGTATTCGGCGGATATATGTTGCAGATTATTGATGTCATGTACAGCTTGCTGGAACCGTCCGGTAATACCGATGCAATTTTAGGCACCTTATTCTTGATGAATTTCTTCCTCATTTTCATCTTATCGCTAATGTTAATCATGAATACGTTCTATTTTACGGAGGATATTACGTCATTCCTTCATTTGCCGGTCCACTCTTATCAGCTGCTTATCGCCAAGTCGCTGAATCCGCTAATTTATGTCTATTTGCTTACAGCTGCTATGTATTTACCTGTCACTATTTTCTATGGCACATTAAGCGGCGCTGGCTTTATGTATTATGTATATGTCCTGCTTCTTTTCTTCCTGATTCCAACTATACCTTATGCGTTAGCTGCTGCTGTTGTCATGTTCGCCATGCAGTTCGTCAATAAAGGAAAGAACAAGGATAGAAGTAAGGTCATCGGCGGTATTATCGGTTTTGTATTAATCATTCTGCTGAATGTCGTCTTACGCTTACAGCAAGATCCAGAGCAAATCGCACAAGTGATAGCTGACAATGCCGAAAAAGGCGGATTGCTGCAGATGGCAACATTGTATTACCCGCCTGCATCACTGATGTCACATATACTTACAACTGCAGGATCCTGGCAAAGCCTCTTTTACTTTGTCATCGTATTACTGCTTGCAATTGCCGCGGGGCTGCTGTTCTTTGCAGCTGCGCAGAAGTTCTATATGAAGGGCGCATTAGGTCTTAATACTGGTTCTGGCAAAGTATTCAATGGCAAAGGTCTAGGTCGTAAACCAAAGTCGGTAATCAGTGCATATCGCGCCAAAGAAATACAGACCATCTTTCGGACACCGACGTTTTTCCTGCAATGTGTCGCTGGCGCTTTCGTTATGCCTGCATTATTGGTCGTCATCTTCTTCATGGGTGATTTTGCTTCTGCTACAACCATGATTGAAGGAATAAGCGGCAGCATGTTATTTGTGGTTATCCTTTTCGCAAACGTCTTCTCAGTCGGATTAAATCCGATCAGCATCGTTAGTTTCTCAAAAGATGGGCAAAGCTGGGAAGCGCATTTATTTCTGCCATTAACCATGCGTCAAATTGTCATTGCCAAGCTGCAAGCTGCGTTTTTGATTAATTTGCTCCCCCTTACTGTTCTATTTGTGATCGCTATACCTGTGATACAGATGAATTTATGGGAAGCCTTGATATGGGTAGTCATCGCATTGCTTGTTAACTCTGCGGTCACAGTAGTCGGAATGGTCAGCGATTTACTTTATCCGAAGCTCGGGTGGACAGAAGAGACAGAGCTATTTCAAAACAGATTAGCAACTTTAATGTCTATCATAATAACAGCGAGTGCATTCGTTTTCCTGTTTGCTTTACTGCTCATCCTGCAAATGTCGATGATCTTTTCGTTTATTGTCACTGTGGTATGGATCAGCGTGGTTATCGTTCTCTTAACTTATATTGTCAGCAGGCTGCTGAAGACTGCCGACCGAACGAGTCTCTCAAGATAAAAAGAAGCTTTGCACGAATTTGTGCAAAGCTTCTTCATTTATAAATTAATAGCCGTAGCCATAACCGTAGTCGTTGCCACCTACATAAGATGAACCGACAATAATCAAAAGGATGAATAACACAACCAAAAATGCGAAGCCGAAGCCTCCCTCATTACCTTTAGACATTTTACTTCCCCCTTTTTCCTACAGGATAATGCATTGTATGTGCAGAACCCAGAAAGGAGAGGGCGCATACCTAAACTACTTAAACATAATCCTTCACAGCATAACGTTTCCCGTTTTCGATTTCACTTCCAGTTAGGATGTCAGCTAATACACCTGCGACAAACATTGGATCCCTAAGCGACTTGTTTGTCACATAATCCTTGAACTTCTGTACTTCTTGGAATTGTTCTGGTTCGCTCGAACGTATATCTGCCTGCATATCCGTATTCATAATGCCGGGATTGTAAGCAATAGCGATATTACCAGTACCAGCTTCTGCCTCTTCAAGAGCTACTGTTTCTGTGTAGCGGTTCAAACCGGCTTTCGACGTACTATAAGCACTCCAGCCATGCACAGAACGTTCGGCTGCACCGGAGGTAACATTTACGATAACTAGCGGAATGTTATATGTTTTAGCATATTTGAGAAAAGTGGAGCATGCCAGCATTGGTGCAGTTAAATTGATGGCCATATGTGCTTCCCATTCAGAAAGACTGTATGAATCAGCAGTCGCAATCGGACCGACTACACCGGCATTGTTAATCAAGTAGACAGTATCATCGGCTTTTGTAAAAATGTCTTCTGCTAAATTCTCAAAATCTTTCTCACAAGCCGCTGTATCCTGCAAGTCACCATAACGATATGTATAACTAGCATTATCCATTCCTTCATAAGAAGACAGATTGTCACTATTCTTTCTTGCAACTCCAATTACTTGGATTCCTCTTTCTAACAATTGCTTGGCAATCGCTTCCCCCAAACCGCGAGAAGCCCCTGTTACTACTGCTGTTTTCATTTTCTCTCCTCCAATTCCTGTAATAAAGCTGGAATCTCTGCATAGATACTAACGATTTCTTTTATAGGCATGCGCACTAGTCCGCTTGAAGATGGCGCAACAAACTCTATTACATTTTTCGTCACTGAAGACTCCTGAATACCCCAGCCAGTCTGTTTCACCTTACTGTACTGCTGGTAAACACCTTTGCCGACAAAGCAAGCGACTCCTGGACGATAATGAGCTAGTTTTTCACGGAGCAGCTGCGCTCCTTCTATGTACTCTTCCTTGGTTATATCTGCTGCGGCCTTGGTTGGTCTGGCTACTATATTCGTAAAACCAATCCCTTTACCTAGCAAATCTTGATCTTCAAAAGGTTCACATTTCCGTTCTGTAATGCCTGCTTGATATAGGATATTCCAGAAGCGGTTATTCCGATTTGCGTAGTGATGACCAGTTTCAGCTGAACGTACACTCGGGTTGAAACCGATGAACAAAAGCTTCAGTCCCTTATCGATATGATCCGGTATTGGTTCAAGACTCATTTCAGCACCTCCACTCTTCTTACATTGTAGCCAAAGGGTTCTCAAGACGCAAAAAAAGCACAGTGTCGCTGTGCTTTTCTTAACTTTCGATATAAATTGCCTGGCTACCTAGCTGTTCCCAAGCCTTCTCAAAATTCTCCCGATCCACTTCCTGGTCTTTTTGGCCATATGGGTTATTGATGAACACAGTGTCTTCCGTATAACCAGTAACAGCCACGCTATGAACACTATAAGTTACATCGACTTCTCCATTTGGTGTGTCCCATGTTTGCATGTCACTAACCGGTGCCAGACTCGCTGTTGTAATGATCCAAACAGGATTACCATTATCCAAAGGTTGATAAATAGCCTCTTCAACTGATTTCCCAGTCATGTCGACTGCTTTATCCCCTGCTACTTGTTTCGCAACATCCATAACTGGTCCATGGTAAACACCAAGTCCGGGTCCATTCGGCATGTCTCCGACGAATCCTTCATTTGGATCGCCATGAAGGCCATTGTCATAATTCAGCGGTACGTTTGCAATTTGATCGGCCAAGTCATTTTTTGTCACATCATATCCTGCATATAATAAAATCATCGCTAAACTCGTTACTTCACAGCCATTATATAGTCGTGGTGCATCCATTTGATTAAGAAGCGGCACATCTAAGGGCCCTTCCTCGACCGCTGATAACTGCGGTACATCATCTTTGTTCTCAATCTCCGTCTTTCTCGTGGCAGTTTCTGATTCAGCCCGCAAATCATCCGAACGGTTCTGGTAAGTAAGAATCGCCAAGACAAGAGCTATGGCTGCCAGACTCACTAAGATGATAACATATTTATTTTTCATTTTTTCTCTCCTGTTGAATAGCTAATTAAAAGGCTTGTTTCTAATTATAAAGTAGCCCAGCTTACTATGCCAATATACATCAATCTTTTAATAAAAATCAGGACAAATGCCATACTAACAAGGAGGTGATTGGAAATGAGCAGAAAAAAAAGCCAGAATGAAAAAGCGGCTACCAGTGTAAACAAACAAGGACTGCCAGAAGACGCAGCAAACCAGGAACCAAAAAACCAGCTGGAGCAGCGAGCAAAGAAAAAGAACACGAAGATATAAAATATAATTTAGTACTGTAAGACGAACAATGCTCGTGGGCGGCATCGCTTCGGAGTCTCCATGTTCTCCCTACGCTAGTAGGACTGTTGCGCTTAATTAGCGTAGGAAATACACGGAGACTCCCGCGGGAGGAAGGCCTAGGTGAGGCCCCGCAGTGCGAAAGCACGAGGAGGCTCACCAGCCACTCGCAGGAAAGCGGAGTGTATTTCCGGAGCGACAGCATAGCTCTATATATCTTAATGTAACAAAAAGCCAGACAATACCGTATTATTAAACGGTATTGTCTGGCTTTTTGTAATACTTAAAGGCTTTTGTTCCAGGCTCTTTTATTTTTTCCGTGCTACGACGAACCAAAGCTGGGCATCCTGTTCTGCACCTGCTTTAAAATCTACTCGCTGTTTATGAAGTGTCATCTCGACAACTTGATAATCATCCTCAAGCAGTGCATTCAATTCTTCTTCTTGGAAGAAATGCGCAATCCGGTCATGCACAAGGAATGTATCCTTTTCCATTTCCACTCCAGCACCATACAGCTTCTCATCTCTTGCTGACAGGCAAGAGAAAATCAATAATCCATCCTTGCGCAGCAATGATGTGAAGTGGGCAAGTAGTTGTTCTCGTTCTTCTTCTGTGTACATATGAAGTATACTCGATAAATAAATGCCGTCGAATCTTTCTGTCGATGGAAACGGCAAATTCAAATAATCCCCGACGAAGTGATTCACATTAGCCAATCCAACTGCCTTTGCATGACTGCTGGCACGCTCGATTGCCACTTCTGATATGTCACAAGCTGTCACTTCAAATGCATATTCCCCAAAGAAGTTGCTATTCCTTCCATATCCGCATCCTGGTACGAATAACTGCTTCGCCTGATCAGCCGCAAAATATGGATATGCCATGACAGCTGATGGTGTTGCTTCCGTTCCCCAAATGTCCCCTGCTTCAAAACGACTATTCCAATATGTTTGTAACATCATACTCATAGCGCCATTTCCCCCAGCATAGAGTTATATATACTTTCGGTAAATTATTTTACAAAGAATTTACTAAGCATAGTGTAACATGTTTGGACAAGGATGAAAGGATTATTTCTAAAAAAAGATTGTAAAGAAATACTCACTATAATTTGTGTATTTCTTCACTTATTCCCACTCTTCTCGAAGCAATCCCATGCGAATTGAATCATAATACTCTCCATTATAATATCTGCATTTTCTCATGCGAGCTTCCATCGTCATACCGAGTTTTTCTCCCAGACGCACCATTCGCTTGTTTCCTGACCAAGTTGTATAACCTACCCTTACAATTGGCAGCGTGTTGAATAAATGTGATATCCATTGTCGGAGTGCTGCAGTTCCGTAACCTCCATTCCAATAAGCAGGATCATAGATTGTGATGCCCATCTCCAGCCACTTGGACGGCTCATGTTCCCAGTAATATCCTAACGTCCCAATAACAGTTCCATCTGTTTCCATTACCCATTGATCCGGGGATTCTTCTCCGTAGCGGAAGCTAGCCAAAAATTTATCCTTCGGCACGTGAACAAAAGAGAAATAAGGTGCATCCCACTTCTTCCACTCCGGCTCCTTTACTCCATATTTAAGCTCCCATAGAATTGGACCGTCTTCTTTTCTCACCGGTCTGATTTTCACATCAGTCATTATGTATATCCTCCATTTGAACGCATGGCCAAAGCCACTGCCAATTTTTCTGTTTTACTCTTTTCAGATAGATAGCATGATAGCTTGTATCCCTAGCGTATAAAGGAGTCGGTGCAATACGGCAAGCGAGTAAATCTACCACTCCATACGGCGCTATCAACTGTAATTCATCTCTGTTCATCCTCACGCCAATGCTAGTAGCTGTTTCTGTGTAGCAAGCAATTGCATGCTCCGTATTTCTAAAGGCAGGCAATTTATTAACTTCATGCATTCTAGCCTGGTTTTTCACTGACCATGGTACATCTGGTATCATTTGCAGCAGCATATTTTCATATTTCTTTTCTGTCACTTCATCTGTATCAGAAGCATCAAAATAAACGACGTCTACGTCCGGAAGCGGCGTACGCTGTGTATATCCATGTTGGACATCCCAAACCTTTGATCTGACAAAACCGGCACTTATACAAAAATCAGGGAGCTGTAACCTTGCTGCTGCACCGAGTACCTCCATCATCCATCTATCTTTTCTGATTGCTTTAAGTACATCTTCTTCTGTTTTAAGCAAAAGACGCATTCCCCTTTAGATAACCGGCAATATATTGATGGGTAGCTTCCCTGAATTGGACAAAGTGAGTTCCTGATACTTTTTTGAGCAGTACATGCTCGTTCTGCATAGCTTCTGCTGCCTTTTGACTTCTGATTGCTTCTTTTTCGTCTATACCTGCAAAATCTGCCCAGATAAGTAACGTGCTAACCTTCAACTTGCGAGTCAGCTTAGGTAAGTTCGTACGGTAATAAAGCATATATAGCTTAATGGCACTAGGAGAAATATCCGGAAGATTATAAAACATTTGCTTTGTATAGTGATTAACTTCTGTCTGATGTATCTCACAGAAACGATGCAATAATTCTGTTAAATCATTTGGATTAGGAGCAGGATAAAGTCTATGTACGAAGGAGATGAAGGGCAGTACTAACCCCAGCACTCCAAATTCACTTACTGGAAAGGCGCCAAGTGCCTTATGTCCAGCATCAAGGAGTATAAGTCTGTCTACTTTTTCTGGATAATGGAGAGCGAATGAAATGGCGGCAAGGCCTCCTAATGAATGGCCGATAACGGATATTCTCTCTAAGCCTTGTGCATCTGCATAACTTTTCACCCACTCACCAAGCTTCTTCACAGAAATTGATTTCTCGATTCCATCACTTTGACCAATTCCCGGAAGATCAAGTAAATGAAAGGTATATCCTGCCCCTGCTTGATCCGCAAGTTGCTTACCCTGGTTTCCGTAAAAGTCAGCACTAGGCAAGAACAATACAGGTTTTCCCTCTCCTATAATCTCAGCGTGTATCTTATTCAGGCTCATACCGATACTCCTTCAAATCGACACGGCCATTCAGGATCTCCAGACCTTCCTCATACAGTCTCTCTAACTGTTCATTGCGTGTCTCTTCATCTTGTATCTTCAGTTTCCCATCGGCACTGATGACCCGATGCCACGGAAGATTATGTTTCCGGCTCATGCTATGTAATATTCGTGACACTTGCCTCGCACCTCGCGCTTTACCTGCTGCCGCACCGATTTGGCCGTAGGTCATTACTTTTCCTTTTGGTATCGATTTGATGATACCAATCACTTTCTCGGTGAAGGGATCCATCATATACCCTCCTTTTTTAGAACTATCTGTCAATTAGTATAGCAAACTTCCAGCTGCTGTGAAATTCACACAAAAATATGATAGACTCTATCTAAATAGTCTAAGTAGGTCAACTTCTGTTTAACATCATGCTGGACGGGCTATGTAGTAAACGAGAGGAGAATGTGTAATGAAGCATATTGTATTTTTTGACGCAAGCTGCCCACTTTGTTCAACTGCAAAGCAAGTAATTCAAAAATTAGACTGGCTAGATAATGTGAAATGGATTCCAGTACAAAATATCGAGAATTACGAGCGTTTCCGTTTCCTAGCCAAAGGTGATGTGTATGACCGTATTCATATGATGTCTTTCAAAGGTGATATCTACAAAGGACATGAAACTGTTAAAAAAGTTTTGACACTGTTACCTGTTACCGCAGTGTTAGGATGGATTCTGCATCTTCCGTTCTTAGACCCTTACTTAGAATCTCTATATAAATGGGTGTCTGATAACCGCCATGACTGGTTCGGCACAAAACAACTGAAAGCAATTTAAAAAGAAGGGGCAGCCGCCCCTTCTTTTTTATAGGTACTTCTTCAATACTCGTTTTCCCTCATAGCTGAATAACACATGTTTCCCCTCGATATAGGTCTCCATATGGACGAATCGCCCCCATAGCTGATAAAAGTACGGCAATGTCCGCTCCAGATACGTCAAATCCAATTCGACACCTTCATAATGATGCTTCAGGTATAGCTCACCATTAGACATGTAATCGCCGTCTGTTACGGTCAAATAAGGAAAACCTCCATTCACCCGCATCGTAATCAGCTGATCGCGTACCGCTTCCCAGTCTTTATCTGTGATTTTATATTCATTGCCTTGTTTTTGGAACAAATACATATCTTCCCGATGCACAAGATCTTTTGTCAGGTAATTTCGGAGGAAAGAAATGTCCGACTCTATTTCCCGAACCTCGAACATCTTCTCTCTGCCGGAGCCTGGCTTCACACCATACCGTTTCATTTCTTCGGTAGGATTGTCGAACCTCTCTTCGATATCTTCAAAAATCTTGATACCAAGATAATATGGATTAATCTGCGATGGAGACGGCTGGACAACACCAGCATTGAGCTTTGCATACTCGATTGCTTCATCACTTGTCAGATCCATCTCACGAAGAATGCGAGCATGCCAGTAGGAAGCCCAGCCTTCATTCATGATCTTTGTCTCCAGCTGCGGCCAGAAATACAGCATTTCCTCCCGCATCATTGTTAGGATATCCCGCTGCCAGTCTTCCAAATTCCGGCTGTATTCCTCTATGAACAGAAGAATATCTTTTTCCGGACGAGGCGGGAACGCCTTACGTTTTCTCTCATTTTTATCTTTTGATTTACCTCGGTCAACAAACCAAAGATCATCATATTCCGTCGCT
The DNA here is from genome assembly GCA_900110015.1 of Terribacillus saccharophilus. Classification (GTDB taxonomy): domain Bacteria; phylum Bacillota; class Bacilli; order Bacillales; family Amphibacillaceae; genus Terribacillus; species Terribacillus saccharophilus. The sequence continues at coordinate 1,336,290 of FOCD01000001.1, forward strand.
TTTTCCGGACTTTTTTCTACCTCTTCGTCAGCTTCCCAACCTAGCTTCGGTCGCAGCAAGGATGGATCGATATGCTCCTGAATTGCCAGCACGGCATCAAGAAAATCCTCAACTTCTTTCTTACCAAATTCTTTTTCATATGCAGCAACTCTTTCTGCAGTAGCAGCCATACTATCGACCATATTCCGATTTGTATTTTGGAATCGGACATTGTTTTTAAAAAAATCACAATGGGCAAGTACATGGGCGACAATCAATTTATTCTGAACGAGACTATTGGAATTTAATAAGAAGGCATAACAAGGATTACTATTGATAACAAGCTCATAAATTTTACTTAAACCAAGGTCATATTGCAGCTTCATCTTATGAAATTGCTTCCCGAAGCTCCAGTGCGTAAATCTCGTCGGCATCCCATAAGCACCGAATGTATAAATGATATCAGCTGGACAAATTTCATAGCGCATCGGGTAAAAATCAAGACCGAAGCCCTTTGCGATTTCCGTTATTTCCCCAATTGCCCTTTCCAATGCGTGTGTGTCGGATTGCAGCACGGGCTTTCTCCCCTTTGTACGTAATAGTACTCATACATATGCTGGGAAGACAGAAAAAAGACACCCATTTGGGTGTCTTTTTTTACTCGCTCGCTTTTTGGTAGTAATAGACCAGTGTCTCCATCCCTTTATCAAAGCTCTCCAAAGGAAAACTTTCATTCGGGGAGTGCAGTCTGTCCTCTGGTGTTCCGAAGCCAAGCAACACTACTGGTATCTGGTAAACCGTATCAATCCATTCTACAACAGGGATAGATCCGCCCATACGGACGAAGACAGTTTCCTTACCGAAAGCTTGGGTCAGACTTTCCGCAGCTTTTTGGATCAGCGGATGATTCGGATCGACTTTATATGCTTTCGCTTTGAAAGGCTCTGGTCTCACTTCAACACGAACACCAGCAGGCGCATGCTTCTCGATATGTGCCGTAATTTTCTCCACGATATCAACTGGATCTTGTCCAGGTACGAGACGACTCGTAATTTTTGCTGTCGCCTCAGCTGGGATGATTGTTTTCGTGCCTTCTCCTTGGTAACCGCCGTACATACCGTTGATTTCCAACGTCGGGCGAGCCATTGTATGCTCCTTGGCAGTGTAGCCTTTTTCGGAAACTGCTTCTGGTACGCCGACTGTCTGGACAAAGTCTTCACCTGGTGCTTGAGCCATCAGTTTACGTTCTTCTTCCGGCAATTCCTCCACACCATCATAGAAACCTTCTACTTGGACGACTTCCTCTTCATCCTTCAAGGAACTTAAGATATGAGCCAATGCTTGCAGCGGATTACGTACAGCACCGCCATACATACCAGAATGTAAATCACGATCTGGTCCGTACACAGAGAATTCAAGTGCAGCTGCACCTTTTAAGCCATAAAGCATCGTTGGCTGCCCTGCTTCGACCATGCCTGAATCACTGATAATGGCAAAATCTGCTTGGAATTGCTCTGTCTGCTCATGCAATACTGCATGCAGATTCGTACTTCCGATTTCTTCTTCACCTTCAATACATACTTTTACATTGATCGGCAGTTTGCCTTCTGTTTTCATGAAAGCTTCAAAAACTGCTAGGTGCATGAATACTTGACCTTTGTCATCACTCACGCCTCGAGCATAGATCCGGCCATTTCGTTCTGTCGGCTCAAAAGGCTCACTGTCCCAAAGCGGAAGTGGATCTGCCGGCTGGACATCATAATGTCCATAAAAAAGTGCAGTCGGTTTATCTGGACCTGCACCAAGCCATTCACCCGTTACGATAGGATGACGCTCTGTCTCTTGGATGGTTACTTTATCAAAGCCAATTTCCTTCAAATAGTCAGCCGTAAAGCCAGCTGTCTTTGCAACATCTTCTTTATATGTACTATCTGTGCTGATACTAGGGATTCGAAGATATGTATAAAGCTTCTCCAGCAATTGCTCCCGATTTCCCTGTAAATAAGCGACAACTTGATTCGTCATATATGCCACCCTTTCCTTTTCTTATTAGTGTAGCATAAATCGGCTGTTTCTTGTTTAGCTTGTACCCGCCGGTGGAATTTAATAAGAAATACACAGTTACGTCAGGAGGAGAACAATGGGAAATGTATTAATTGTTGCAACAAACCACGACAGCCTGAAACAGACACCCCATACAACAGGACTCTGGTTCAGCGAACTGACGAATTTTTACGATAAGCTAAAGACACGCCATATTATGACTGTCGTCAGTCCAAAGGGTGGAAATATACCAATAGATCATCGCAGTCTTACAGGGTTATTTAAAAGCCATAAACTGCGGAAGTATTACCGAGCACCGGGCTTCAGGAGATTGCTGGAGAACAGCCTCTCCCCGAAGGAAGTAAATGCAGCTGATTATGATGCTATTTATTTCACAGGAGGTCACGGTACGATGTGGGACTTCCCTGAAAATAAAGAGCTGCAGCAGCTAACGAGGGATATCTATGAAAATGGCGGGATTGTCTCCGCAGTTTGTCATGGTCCTGCTGCATTGTTAAATGTAAAATTGTCTGATGGGACTTACTTATTACAAGATAAAACAGTCACAGGTTATTCCGACCGTGAAGAAACAGCCAGCCTGAACAAACACGAAATCCCTTATAGCTTGGAAGAGCAGCTAAAAAAACGTGCACTGACGTACCACAAATCAAAAGTGCCATTCAAAGGACATGTAGAAGCTGATGACAAATTAATCACCGGCCAAAATCCAGCTAGTGTCAAAGATGTTGCAAAAGCAGTTATCAAGCGTATTGAACAAAAGGATTTTGAAGAAAACCCTCGTTCGTTCCGCGCTGTACTGCGAATCCCAGAAGAAGAACAAATCCTAAGAAGAAAGCCAGCTCCTTAATCGGAGCTGGCTTTTATCAATCTTCCATTGCTTGCTTCAAATCTTCAATTAAATCTTCACTATCTTCAATACCGACACTGATTCGGATCAAGCCATCTGTAATTCCCAATTCCGCTCTGCGCTCCGCTGGAATGGATGCATGCGTCATTTTAGCAGGAAGGGAAATAAGACTTTCGACTGCGCCGAGACTCTCCGCTAAAATGAAATATTTCGTCTTACGCAGTACTTGATCTGCCTTTTCACCACTGCCGACGTCAAAGGAAATCATCCCGCCAAAGCCTTCTGCTTGGCTTGCAGCAATGTCATGTCCTTTATGTTCAGGCAGACCAGGATAATAAATCGTACTCACTCCTGGGTGAGCTTTCAGGAAATCAACTAGCTTAGCGCTATTTTTTTCGATAGCTTCCATACGGATACCAAGTGTCTTGATTCCGCGAAGAAGCAGCCAGCTATCCTGCGGTCCAAGAACGGCACCGGCCGAGTTCTGGATAAAGTGCAGCTCTTCGGCAAGTTTATCATCATTTACGGCTACAAGACCCGATACGACATCGCTATGACCACCGATATATTTTGTTGCACTGTGGAGTACAATATCTGCTCCTAAGTCAATCGGATTTTGCCAATAAGGTGTTGCGAATGTATTATCGACAATCAGCAGCAAATCGTGTTTCTTCGCAATTTCCGCCATTTTTCGGATATCTGTAATCTTCAATAACGGATTCGTTGGTGTCTCGACGTAAATAGCTTTTGTTTCTGGTTTGATTGCCTGTTCAACAGCTTCTGGTGAGCTTGTATCAACAAATGTGTGACCCAGCTGATAGCGTGTCAGCACCTTCGTGGCAAGACGGTAGCTGCCGCCGTACACATCGTCAGTCATGACAACATGACTGCCAGCTTCAAACAGCATCATAACAGACGTAATGGCTGCCATACCGGAGCTGAATGCAAAGCCTCTCTTACCGTTTTCAAGTGCAGCGATTGTTTCTTCTAATGCATGTCGCGTTGGATTGCCTGTACGAGAATATTCATAGCCTGTATGTTCACCAGGTCCAGGTTGCTTATACGTACTTACTTGGTAGATTGGCACACTAACCGCGCCCGTTTTTTCGTCCGATGTAATTCCACCGTGAATCATTTTTGTTTTACGTCTCATTCTAATCCTCCTTGGTAAATCTGCTGGCTGAGGTAGCGCTCACTGCTGTCTGGAAAGATGGTCACAATCGTTGTTCCCGGCTTCGCATGTTTTGCTTCTTTAAGTGCTGCAGTAAAAGCAGATCCAGAGGAACTACCGACAAGCAGCCCTTCTTTAGCAGCCAGTTCTTTTACATAATAAAATGCATCGTCATCTGTAATTGTATGAATCGCATCAAAATATGCAGTATCCATATAATCCGGTAAAAATTCCATGCCTATACCTTCTGTTTTGTGTGAACCTGGAGCTCCTCCGTTTAGGATGGAACCCTCAGGCTCAACGATAACTGTCTTCACTTCAGGATTCTGATCTTTTAGATAACGCGCGGTTCCCATGAACGTGCCGCCTGTACCGCCGCCGGCAACAAAGATATCAACATTACCTTCTAGATCATGCCATATTTCCGGACCAAGCGTCTTATAGTATGTCTCTGGGTTAGCAGGGTTAGCAAATTGCTGCGGACAATAGCTGTCAGTGATTTCATCCAGCAGCTCTTTTGCCTTTTTAATAGCTCCTGTCATCCCTTCGGAGGTCGGTGTATTGATTACCTTTGCCCCAAGCGCACGCATCAGCTCTTGTTTTTCCCGGCTGAATTTCTCTGGTACGCAAAAGATTACGGAAACCTTGCGTTTCAAGGCCGCAAGTGCAATGCCGATGCCTGTATTACCCGCTGTCGGTTCAATAATCGTACCGTTTTCCTTCAGCTTCCCTGTCCGGAACGCTTCGTCTATCAAATTGACACCAAGCCGATCCTTCACACTTCCTCCAGGGTTATAAAACTCCAGTTTCGCAAATAAACGAACTCCCTCTGGAAGAGAAAAGTTCGTTATTTGCACAATCGGTGTATTCCCAATCAGTTCATGTACTGAATTGTAAACAGCCATTTTCTCCCTCTATTCAGCGAAAACTTGACGCCATTCATCTTTTTTGGAAAGCATTTCTTTCGCGATCACCTGTGCACCTTCAAGACTGTGGTTAGCTGCCCAGCCGCATTGCACTTCATTGCAAGCAGGTACTTCTGTTGCATCTAGCACATCTTGCAGTGTTTTTTCTAAAGCTGTAAGGATGTCATCATAGCTGTCGTTATTCAAGATAGAAACATAGAATCCAGTTTGGCAGCCCATAGGACCGATATCAAGGATATTTTCAATATGATTGCGGATATTTTCAGCCATCAAATGCTCCAAAGAATGCAAACCCGGCATTTCCATATATTCTTTGTTTGGCTGTTTGAAGCGGATATCGTATTTGTAAACTTTATCGTGCGCTCCCTCCGTAATACCAACTAAACGTACATAAGGTGCAGCAACTTTCGTGTGGTCAAGGTTGAAGCTTTCTACGTTCATTTTCTTTGTCATGATTGTCTCTCCCTTACGCTTTTTCTGCTGTGATCAAGTAGACGAAGCGGTTCATTTGCTTAAATGTAACATGAAATCCGTGCGTTTGAAAAATGTTACGAAGCACCTCCATCGTCGTATAATATTCCGTCGTTAAATCCTGGACAAGTCTGTCATAGCCCTTATCCTTTTCTTCTTTAATCAGCTGGTCACGGCCATCTTCACTTGAGAATACCGTATCAGCAAATATTACTTTTCCGCCTTTAGGCAGCAGCTTTGCATACCCAGAAATTGCCTGCTCCTTCTCGTCATCTGTCAGATGGTGGAATGCCCACGTACTGACGATGGCTGAAACCTCATGCTGAGGCTCTGGAAAGGAAAGAAAATCACCGTCTGCTATTTGAAGCTGCGGGAATTTCCGGGATGCATGCTCGCGCATTTCTTTAGACGGTTCTATACCAGTAACATTCAGTCCTTTAGCTAACAGCTTTTCGGAAAGGTTTCCTGTACCAACACCGAACTCCAACGTGTTTCCTTCTGCAGCATCTGCGACAGTTTGCAGGATTTCGTTGTATTTATCAAACACTTCTTTATATTGTGGATCCTGACCAGTAACCGTATCATCATACGTTTCTGCCCATTCATCGAACATATCGATAAATTCGCGGCCCATTTCATCACCTCAAGTGTAATATCTTACATATCCAAGTAAACGAATAAGGATTATCATGTTTATGACAGAAGAATAACATAGTACCCCAGTTTATTCAATGAAAAGTTATGATGTTAGTCATACTTCCCCCTTTTTAGGAATACAAGATCACAACTATAAAAATAGTGGAAAAGTTACAAATTCATACTATATAATAAGAAGGAGAGGAGTGGTCGTCATGATCGATCTGCGTAGCGATACGGTCACCAAACCATCAGAAGCGATGCGAAAAGCTGCTTATGAAGCAGAGGTCGGAGATGATGTCTATGGAGAAGATCCAGCTGTTAATGAGCTAGAGGAAACGGTTGCCGATTTACTTGGAAAGGAAGCCGCATTATTCGTACCAAGCGGTACTCAGGGGAATCAAATCGCAGTACTATCTCATTGCAACCCTGGTAATGAAATTATACTTGAAGAGGAATCGCATATTTTCCTCTATGAAGGAGCTGCTACATCCATTTTTGCTGGTGTACAGACACGTACTCTGAAAGGTCAACGCGGTGCAATATGTCCGGAGGGATTAGCTGCTGCTATTCGCAAGGACGATATTCATTTTCCGGAAACAGGCTTGATTTGTTTGGAAAATACGCATAACAAAGCAGGCGGAGCTGTCATTCCAATTGAAAATATGATGGTAATTGCTCAAATAGCACGCGAGCACCGAATTCCGATTCATTTAGATGGTGCACGTTTGTTCAATGCCTCTGCTGCTTCCGGTATTAGTGTAGCAAAATATGCGCAGCTAACTGATACTGTCCAGGTTTGTTTATCCAAAGGCTTAGGAGCACCTGTCGGTTCTGTTCTGGCAGGATCTAAAGTGTTCATCGATAAAGCCAGAAAATGGAGAAAGCGTCTTGGGGGCGGCATGCGCCAAGCAGGCATATTGGCAGCACCTGGTCTTGTTGCTCTGCGTGAAAATGTAGAGCGCCTTGCAGATGATCATGAAAATGCGAAGCTATTGGCAGATGGCCTTGCTGAGATTGACGGTATTGAAATAATGAATAAAGTCGAAACGAATATTGTACTTGCAGATGTGCAAGGTACTGGTGTGACAGCTGATGCATATGTTCAGCTGCTTAAAGAACAGCAAGTATTAGCTAATGCTTTCGGCCCTTATAGCGTTCGTTTTGTAACACATTATGATGTTGGTAAAGGTGCAATAAAGAAAGCTTTGGCAGTTGCTTCATCACTTTCGAAACAGCCAAATTGAAAAGAGGCTCCCACGTGGGAGCCTCTTTTTTATCTTTCGTTATTCGGGAAAACGCGATTTAGCATATTGCCGAATTCAAGGAAGAAGCCTTTTACTGGCTGACCTTCATCAATTTTGTTGTTGTAATCCTTTGCCATTCCCAGAAAATCTGGATCTGCGGATACGTATACGTTGTCGATATCTTCATCAACTGATCTTACTGCTTTTTCCACATCTTTTTTTACCTTGTCTGTTACATCATTGTTATTGTTATCACCAGTTGCCGTGTTCCCCATACCATTGTTTCCTGAATTGTCATCATCGTTCTTCATATCAACGGCTACAAAAGCATTGTTGTCAGTTGTAAATACATACGCATCATCTACACCTTCAACTTCTTTCACTTTTTTCGCTACATCATCTGCAACTTGGTAACGCGGCTGCTGATCATCACCGTTTTTCTGGCGGTCATCAACATCCATCGTGTTGTCACTATTACGGTGCACCAAGTTGTTGTCTGTATTATTGTACCTAGTCGGTTCTACATTGCCCATGCCAGTATCTTTGTCATCATCATTCTGACAAGCTGTAAGCGTGATGGCAGCAAGGGCAGCCATGCTGATTAGTTTCCATTTCTTCATTGAAGTTTCCTCCTTTGATTTGCCATACTGCGCTTAGTATGTACGGATTTTTTCACCCTATACAAAGGAGGAACTCTGTCTGCTTATATCTGCCAGCAATGTTCCTGCTGATTAGAGAGATACTATCTATACCCTGACAGGAAGGGGATAGCGCAATGAAAGTCCAGGATTACGAAAAAGCACTGCTATTTACGATTTGGGGACAGTGGGATGATCTGCTTGTCCTCATGGTACGCACGAAGGATGATCTGCTTTCCAAGCGGATTGAAATCTTCCTGCACGCCTTTCATTATCCCTCCGAGCAGCACACAGTCGTGAAATCACATGAAGAGTTAATTCAATATATCGATCATGCCTTAGGTCATACAACGCTGTATGCTTTGGACATGTGAAATAAGACTCGGGCACTTAGCTCGAGTCTTATTCATTCACTCACTGATCTTCCGGTGTTTCACTCTCCAGATTCTTGAACTTCAATTCGAATAAGTCTTTGCGGCGATCATGCAAATGACGTACAGTCCCTGTCTTACGCTGTCGCTGCAAAATCTCCAAATCAACATCGCCGACAACGACTGTCTCGATATTCGGTGGGCATTCCCCAACAATGCCATCCCGCGCAAACTCAAAATCAGAAGGTGTGAAAATACCGGATTGGGCATATTGAATATCCATATTTTCTACCTGGGTCAAGTTACCAACAGTTCCTGCGATGACTGTATACACTTGGTTTTCGACCGCACGAGCCTGCGCACAATAGCGCACTCGTAAGTATCCCTGCCGATCATCCGTACAGAATGGTACAAAAATGATATTTGCCCCTTGATCAACGGCATAGCGCGCAAGCTCCGGGAATTCAATATCATAACAGATCTGTATTGCAATACGACCGCAATCTGTATCAAATACCTTTACTGTGTCACCAGGCTGAATGCCCCACCATTTCCTCTCGTTCGGAGTGACATGTATCTTATACTGCTTCTCAATTGTGCCATCCCGGCGGAATAAATAGGCGATATTATAAATATGATCGTCCTCTTCCACAAAGTGTGAGCCTCCGACAATATTGACATTGTAGCGTACAGCCAGACTTGTGAATAGCTCGATATACTGCTCCGTGAATTCAGATAATTTACGAACCGCTTTAGAAGGCACTTTCTCCTCTAAGAAGCTCATGAGCTGAGTTGTAAAGATTTCCGGAAATACAGCAAAATCAGATCCGAAATCGTAAGCGACATCCACATAATATTCCACTTGCCGTGCAAATTCTTCAAATGATTCGATTTGTTTCATCATATATTGGATAACTGTAATTCGAACTGGATAAGACGTCTTGAAATGGCGTTTTGACTTTGCATGATATTCAATATTATTCCACTCCATCAAAGTAGCAAAAGTAGCGGATTGCTTGTCATCAGGCAAATAGTCGCGATTGATCCGCATCACACGGAATCCGTTCATCATTTGGAAGGTAAGAACAGGATCATAGATATTCTGTGCTTCTACTTCCTCGACATACTGTCGGGGTGTCATCTCATCCTTGTATTTATGGTAATTCGGGATTCTTCCGCCGATGATGATGCTTTTCAGGTTCATCTCTGCGGCCAGTTCCCTTCTAGCCTCATAAAGACGCTTCCCTATCTTCATTCCACGATAATCTGGATGGACCATTACCTCAATGCCATACAAATTAAAACCATCTGGATTATGGTTCGTGATGTATCCTTCATCAGTGATGTCATCCCACGTATGATGATCATCGTATTCATTAAAATTAACTATCAAGCTAGAGCAGCTTCCAATGATCTTGCCGTCAACTTCCACACAAAATTGACCTTCTGGGAATATGTCGATATGACTTTTCAAATGGCTTTTCTTCCACGGCTCCATCCCCGGGAAGCACACTTTCTGCATGTCCAGAATTTGATCAATATCTGCTTCCGTAATATTACGTAAAATAACCTTTTTTTCAAACTGCGACAAATCAAGTTCAGACATAGTAGGTATCCTCTCTATTCAGCAAAGTTCACTACTGTTTTTACCCTTATTAATATACATGTAGTCCTATTATGAGCTAAAAGTCTGTCTAAAATCACCGATGCATCCCAGCAAGGATTACCTACTTCTTCCCTAGAAACGCTTAATAGTCGTCATTTTCTCCACGTCTTTCATCGTCCATATCATTGTTATTGCCATTTTCTTGATCTCTCGCGGAGGAATGTTTATTTTCTTCATGTTCCCTGCTTTTATTACCATGATCATTTGATTGATTTTCTTTTTGTTTCTTCGATTCTTCTTTTTCCAGCTGCTTTTCTTTCGCTCTGGATTCCTTCTGAGCTTCTCTCAACTGCTTTTCAGCTTCTTTTGCTCGCTTTTTTTCATCCTTGTTTTGTTTCTTAGCTTCTTTTGCTTTTTCTTTATCTTCTATTGTTTCTCTTGAACGCACAGCTTCTTCATTCTTTTTCTGTTCAGCTGGCGCTTTAAGCGGTTTGGCTTCTGTCTGTTCCGTCTCTTTTTTCACTATATCTGCTTGTTGATCCGCTTTCTCTCTCTTTTCTGCGGAATTTATTACAGCGTATACAGGCTCTGGGTCAGGGTCCTCATTGGTCTGAAGGGAAGTCTCTTCCGCTTCTGCTCCATCTTCTTCCACATCATCTTTATAAAAATCTTTAATAATAGCTGAATCCGATTGTGTAAGAGCAGGTACAGACTTGGATGAGTCTCCTTCGAGTATGGACTCAGCCATGATTTCATTCATGGATTTTTGCTCGTCCTGTGCTGTTTCGCGTACCTTATCAGGTACTTGATAGGAAGCAATATGTAATGTGTCGTTAAAACCGTTGATTGACCCCTCTAAAATATTTGTCAGCTGCTTGTCTTCTTGCTTGGCTTCAATATAATTCACACCAATAATAATACTTTCCGAGTCAGCTAAAAGACCTAAGTCACTAGATATTCGCAAAATACTGGCCGCGACTGTCTCAACATCCTGATCTTGCCAATCATCCAGATTAGCGAGGACCGTTTTCGCATCTTCGTTCAAAGCTGCCACAGAGACGACATCCATACGATTATTCACTTTCAATTCAATGCTCGGATTGAAATCCAAACTGACATAAGCGTATGCTTTGTTGCCGTTAAACCAGGAATAAACCGGAAATAATGCCAGGACAAATACAAGCACCAATACAGCAACACGCATGAAATTCTTCATGGAAGGTGTCCAATGATTGATTCTTGTTCTCCGAACCAGTTCCTGTGCACTAAATTCGATTTCTTGCCCGATCTCTGCCTGCCCTTGTGCACTGATTTCCAGGAATGTGCCTTCACTGGTCAGCACAATCGTGCTCCGGCGGCTTTGTTTCACGACGACTCCTCTCTTCACTAACTCACCCCCTTCATGTAGTCCTTCAGGTAGATATAATCCTCGCTCAATATAATGAAAATAGCGAGAATATACTTCCTGTTCCTTTCCAGCGTCTTCTTGCTTACTGTTACCTTTTCGACTAGCTGCTTAATCGGGATTTTCTTCTTTCTCATTACATAATCCCGCAGCTCATCATCCTTATGAAGAATCTTAGCTGCTTCGATTGCCGATTCCCTCGCATCACGATGTTTCGGGGCAACCTGAATCAGCTCCTGAAAGGATAGCTTATATTCCTTCAGTTTCTTATCGTACTCCTCGATTTCAGCACGGCGATACCACGCTTCTGTTTCTTGATTATAAGCTGTCTGCGCAGCTTCAGCTTCTCTTGGATTCTCACTGTCATCTTCATACAGCTCATCCAATGAAGCAGCAGGAAGGCGAATCCGTTCGCGTCTGATATAATCGATTGTCTTTCGTTTGATCACAAGCTTTGCAAATGAAAGGAATGAACTGCCTTTGTCATCTGCATAAGCAAGCATCGCTTCATTGAAAGCCGAGAGGCCGATACTAAATTCTTCATCCTTGGAAGGATCGATAAATCTGCGGCAAACCTCGGAAACAGATTTCGCTATGAAAGGCTGATAGCTCTCAATCAGCTCATTCTGCATCTCGGTATTCCCGGCTTGCACTTCTTTGATCTGTTCTTCTAATTTTCCGCGGTTAGGATCATTAGACTGGCGTAGATACAAGACCTATCACCTCCAGCCTTCTATATTTTTCGTAACATAATTGTAATTTTCGGGTGTAACAAGCTAAATTCATTTGTAAATTTCGTATAAATTCATTCGTGTTTTTTATACATGACATATGACTTACTCCAATACTTAACCAATATGCCTATCATACAACACTCAGAGTGAAAGCTGCTTCTCAAAATAATTACAAAAAAATTAAATCTCTGCAACAATAACCCCCACAAAAAAGCCGCCCTGTATATTCAGGACGGCTCTTTCATTAACCGGCAGAACGTTTGATGCCACTTTGCTGCATCAAATACATCTGATAATATTGTCCCTGTTTCTCCAATAGGGACATATGATTGCCTTGTTCCAATATCTTCCCGTGATCCAGGACAAAAATCTGGTCAGCGTGCATAATTGTCGAAAGTCTATGAGCAATAACTAATGTTGTCCTGCCTTGCTTTAGTACCTCCAAAGCCCGCTGAATAATTGCCTCTGTTTCCGTATCTATATTGGCTGTTGCTTCGTCCAGGATAAGAATGGACGGATTGAAAGCCAATGCTCTCGCAAAGGAGACAAGCTGGCGTTCGCCCATAGACAGTGTGGATCCGCCTTCCTTGACTGGTTCATCATATTGTTTTGGAAGCTTGGAAATGAATTGTTCCGCTCCCACGGCTTGTAACGCCTGAATTGCCATTTCCCGAGAAATATCCGGGTTATTCATCGTCACATTTGTCAAAATCGTACCTGTGAAAAGGAACGGATCTTGCAGTACGATACCCATACTGCTGCGGACCTGCTGACGTGACATTTCTTTTGTGTCAATACCATCAATCGTTATTTTGCCTTTTTGATGATCATAAAACCGGAATAGTAAATTCATGATTGAACTTTTTCCAGAACCAGTATGGCCAACAAAGGCTGCTGTCTGTCCGCTTTTCACCTCAAAGCTAAGATCCTTTAGGACATAATCTTTGTCATTATAAGCAAAGCTGACATGTTCAAAAGCAATCTCTCCACGGTTTTTCTCCCGTCTAACCTCCGAATCCACATCCTCACCCGGCTGATCAAGCAGCTGGAATACCCGGGAAGCAGCGACACGAGCTTGCTCCAGCAGCGGCAGCTGGTTCACAGCATCTGTAACCGGATTGAATAAACGGTTTAAGTAATCAACAAAAGCATATAGTACACCGACAGTAACGATAGAGCCGCCTGTTACAGCCGCACCGCCGAAATACCAGATGAATGCAACGAAAGCTAAATTACGAAGCACCGTCACTAAGTTATGCGAAGTCAAAGCGCTAAGCTTCATCAGCTTACGCTGATATGTGAAATTTCGCGTATTCAGTACTTCGAATTCTGCTTTCGTCTCTTTTTCCCGGTTGAACGCCTGAATGATCGGCATGCCCTGAATCGATTCATTGATACTGCCGTTAATTTCACTTACTGTTTTTCTGACGACTTTATTGTATTTGGTACCGAAGTACTTATACACCTTCATCCAAGCCCAGAAAATAGGAATTACGAGCAAGCAGATAGCAGCAAGCCGGGCATTCAAGAAGAACATGGCAACGAAAATGCCGGCCATGTACACAAAACTCGTTACAAAGGTTGCTAGTACCCTTTCATATAAATCTCGGATTGCCTCTGTATCATTTGTGATCCGAGCTACGATCGTACCGGCTGGCCGATCCACATAATAATTGATTGGGACACGCTGCGTGTGAGCGAAAATGTCGTTCCGCATCGTGCGGACGATTTTATTGGAAGCCTGTTGAAGCAGGAAGGTCTTCCAAAACTGGAATATAGCCGCGATAAACAGAAGCGCTGCATAGATAATTAAGAGGATGATAATCGGCTGGAACTGCGGACTGAAGAATTCATACAGCTGACTTGCTGAAAGTCTTGTTCCTTCCGCTTCCTCTATCCCTCCTGGACTATCAACCGTGATCATTCCATTCTCTAATGATCTGCTGCCATCCAGAGGTAAAACCGCATCCGTAAAATAAAAATGCCTGCCAATCTGCAATATGGTTGCTTCACCTACTGCATCTTCTTTCGTTTGTATCTCATCAGATCGTACATAGGTCTTTCCTTCATAATTCACTGTCTTATCTGTTTCACCTTCGACCTCGTACCAAGTAGCTTCAATACCAAGGATATGATGATCAATGATTCTAGCGGCAATTAAAGGTCCTGCCAACTCCAATACTACCGCAATCAGCAGACAGACGAGACCGATATTGATGGTCTTCTTATTGCTTAAAGCGTATCGGAACAGTCTTCGTTCCGTCGTGTTTTTCTTCATGAGGAGATAACCTCCTTATCCTCTAGCTGCTGCAAGTAATATTGACTTGCATACCAGCCGTTTGCGGCTAAAAGTTCTTCATGCGTACCCTGTTCGATAATTCCGCCGGCATCCAGCACGATAATCTGTTCTGCGTGCTTAACAGCCGAAAGTCGGTGAGCTGCAATAATTGTTGTTTTATCCTGGCGTTCTGTTTTCAAATGTTCGATGATATTCGCTTCAGTCTTGCCATCAACCGCACTCATCGAATCATCCAGGATCAATATTTCCGGATTTTTTATAAAAGCACGTGCCAGCGCTACTCGCTGTTTTTGACCTCCAGAAAGCGTTACGCCGCTCTCACCCACTTTTGTATCAAGACCTTCTGGCAAACTCTGAATATCTGTAAGAAAGTGCGCGAGTTTCATTACGTGTAAAATCTCTTCATCAGTTGCATCATGTTTACCATACTGGATGTTCTCTCTGATTGATTTAGAAAAGAGAATCTGTTCCTGCGGTACATAACCGATCCAGCTACGTGTCTTTTCCAATGAGAACTCCTCTATTGGCGTACCTCCAAGAAGCAATCTGCCTTCCCCTGGAGGATATTGACGAAGCAGCTGCTTGAACAGCGTCGACTTTCCGGCACCAGTCTTTCCGACAACACCAAGTGTTGTTCCTTGTTTGATTTCCAAGGTGATAGTATGAAGACGTTCTGTATCATTCCCCGGGTAACGGAAGCTCACGTGATCAAAAACAATATCCCCTGGTTTTTCCTTTTCAGCAGGCTTTCCAGGATCTGTTACGTCGGCAGGATAATCGAGTGTCGTATTGACACGGTCCAGGGAAGCATTTCCGCGCTGCAGCACATTGATCAGTTCCCCTACCGCAAACATTGGCCAAATCAGCATGCCAAGATACATATTGAATGACACTAAATTCCCTAGTGTAATTTCATTACGAAAGACAAGCAAAGCTCCATAGCCGATACCAATCGTGTAAGAAAGCCCAACAAGGATTTTCATTGTCGGCTCGAACAATGCATCGATTTTGGCTACCTTAATATTTTTTTGATAAACATCTTCCGTCATATCCTGGAATCGCTGCTCATCTTGTTTTTCTTGAACGAACGCCCTGGTGACACGAACGCCGCGGATTGATTCCAATACTTCATTATTCAGGTTCCCGAAAGCTTCCTGAGCTTCTGTGAAGCGCTCGTTGATTGCTTCTCCATATTTATGCATTACGATAGCCATGATAGGCATCGGGATAAGAGCGACTAATGTCAGCTCCCAGCTGATTGAAAACCCCATGATTCCGATAATCATCAGCATGAAAATGCTCGAGTCGACTAAGGTCAGCACCCCGAAGCCGCTTGTCATGTAAATGGCCCTTAAATCATTTGTTCCTTGGGCCATCAAATCACCTACTTTTTTCTTGTCAAAGAATGTAGGCGTCATACGGAAGAAATGTCCCATTAGCTTGGAGCGCATCAATCTTTCCAGAATTGCGGAACCGCTGAACAGCGTGTAGTCCCATACATAGGAGATAACGTAGTGTAAGACAATCAGTACTGCAAACAGACCGATGACTTGCCAAAGCCTCTCCGATGTAAGCGAGTTATAATTGATCTCATCAATCGTCTGGCCGATTAGCATCGGCGGAATTAACCCGATCAAACTGGCTATAATAAGTGCGATAATTGCAATCGTATATCGCTTCCAATATTTCAGGAAAAACCAATCTAACTTTTTCAACACATCAAACATACTTTTCCCAACCTTCTATCGCGAATTTGTCTCAGTCGTTCAGCTAACCATCATCATTCCAATCTTCTCCCCATTGTTTCGTCTGAACGTTCAGCATAACCTTTCCTCCTTGTTTTCTAGTTATGATAAAAAGCCGAAAGGGAACTCCGGCTTGTATCAACAATCCCTTGAATTTGTGCATAAAAAAAACGCGCACGCCCGCAGACGTACACGTTCTCAGAAGTAAGCAGCAAGCGATATGCGGCAGACTCCGTCCAGATATAGTTATCTCTGTAAAGATTCCGAAGAAAGGAGGAGCTGCCCATTATGAAATTGGCTGAAAAAAGCTATTTTCCGGTTATTCATTGTGGGTTCCTCCTTTCCAATTGTTATTTTATGCATAATAAGTATATACATACCGGTTCAAAAAGGTCAACGTAATTTTCAAATAATTTGTGCAATAGGCAATATGTAAACACTTGTCCTGGTATGGTAAACTAAAGAAGATAATTTTAAAAAGGAGTGTCACGATCTATGTTATTAGATGACATCTTGGCTCATAACCAAAAATTCGTAGAAGACAAAGTATATGCACAGTATGAAACAGACAAGTTCCCTTCAAAGAAAGCTGTCATTCTAACTTGTATGGATGCCCGCTTGCTTGAATTGCTGCCAAAAGCAGTTAATTTGAAGAATGGAGATGCAAAAATCATTCAGAATGCTGGCGCAATGCTCGTTGACACTTCTGACAGTGCCATGAAAAGTATTTTAGTAGCAATACATGCCTTAAAGGGCGAAGAAGTATTCGTTATCGGTCACAAAGACTGCGGCATGCATCATCTGCACGGCTCTGATATGCTGGAACAAATCAGCAAACAAGGTGGAGATGTTGAGACATACTTGCGCCAATCATCCAGTGAGGATATTGCAAATACATGGTTCGATGGTTTCAATAGTGTGGAGGATTCAGTAGAAAGCAGCGCCTCCTTGATTGCTAATCATCCATTGCTTCCAAAACAGGTTCCAGTACATGCACTCGTAATTGATCCCGCAACTGGTGAACTGACTGTTATCCGCAACGGATATGAAAAAACCAACTGACAATTTGTCAGTTGGTTTTTTTTGAATGTTCTTTTATGATTTCAATTACACGTTGTTTCGCTTCTTGGCTTTCATAATGACTCATGTTTCGTAAAATTTCATTTTTATGTTCCTTGAGATCCTGTAAATGCTGAATCAAGGTAGCACTTGTCAGATTCTCTTCTTCCAGAACATCTGCATAGCCTTGTTTCTTGAAGGAGCTTGCATTAAGCAATTGGTCTCCTCGACTGGCTTTACGAGATAAAGGAACTAGCAGCATCGGCTTACGCAGTGCCAAAAATTCAAAGATCGCATTTGAACCTGCTCGTGACAAGACAAAATCAGAAGCTGCAAACAAATCGTTCAGCCCTTCATTCACATATTCAAAT
Organism: Terribacillus saccharophilus; assembly: GCA_900110015.1. Classification (GTDB taxonomy): domain Bacteria; phylum Bacillota; class Bacilli; order Bacillales; family Amphibacillaceae; genus Terribacillus; species Terribacillus saccharophilus. The sequence continues at coordinate 1,353,859 of FOCD01000001.1, forward strand.
TGTACGTATCCATCTCGCTTGATCGTATTATCCATTTGATTTTTTCCACAGATATGAACGATCTGGAATTCGTTTAAAAGCGTATCCAAGCTGGAACGAACAGCTTCGTTGATCAATTGGGAACCACCGCTTCCTCCCATGATGAACAGCACAGCTTTTTCAGGAGAAAACCCAAGTTGCTCCAAACCGACCCGACGATTACCTTGAATAAGCTCATCCCGCACAACCGCTCCAACCCATTCTGCTTTCTTAGCAGAAACATGTGATACCGTTTCTGCAAATGTTGTCACGATTTTCTTTGCGAATGGCATAGCAAGCTTATTCGCGAGTCCCGGTGTGATATCTGATTCATGAATGACAGCTGGAATATGACGGAGCCAAGATGCAAACAAGACTGGCACCGAAACGAATCCACCTTTTGAGAAAATTACATGTGGTTTCACTTTCCCCATGATTCGATACGCCTGCATTGTTCCTTTCATCACTTTGAAAGGATCCTTGAAATTCTCTTTGGACATGTACCTTCTCAGTTTTCCTGTTGAGATACTATGATAGGTAACGCCTTCCATCGGTTCAATAAGGTCACGCTCTATTCCATTTTTTGAACCAATGTAATCGATCTTCCATCCTTCCTGCCTGAATACAGGAATCAAGGCCACGTTCACGATTACATGGCCGGCAGTGCCGCCCCCCGTAAATAGAATCCGTTTTTCCTTCATGTTGTAAATCCTTCCCTTTCCCATTAAAAGCACTTCTCTATTTAATATATCTGTAATTTATTTGTAATATAAACGAAACATTTTATCGCCTATTCTATCCTAAAGGATAATTTAGAAAAAAGAAAGGGCTTTTTGGCATATGACCAATATATGCTTTTTACATGTTCATTTTTCCTAAAAACAGAAAAAAACAGCAGTGAAATACTGCTGTTCAAACGGTGATTTCGGCTTCTTCGTTCGAGAAGAAGCGATGCATTGCATAGAAGACATCGGTTTTCTTTCGCAGCACATAATAACGGAATTTCGGATGTTCCATTTTACGGAAAATCTGCATCAATGTAGAATGACGGTTATACTGGTTGACCTCTCCGTAGCCGAACATACTTGATTTCTCGATAAGCTGATTGATTAAACCAATGCATCGACTGTTATCAGAAGTAAGGTTGTCACCATCTGAAAAATGGAACGGATAAATATTATAAGCCGATGGTGGATATTTCTCGTCTATTAACTGTAATGCTTTCCTGTAAGCAGATGAACAGATTGTACCCCCGCTTTCTCCTTTAGAGAAAAAGGACTCTTCATCGACAACATTCGCTTCTGTATGATGAGCAATGAATTCGATTTCGACTGTTTCGTATTTCGTTCGCAGGAATCTTGTCATCCAAAAGAAGAAGCTTCTAGCCACATATTTCTCCCAATTTCCCATACTGCCGCTCGTATCCAGCATAGCAAGTACGACAGCCTTCGAATCTGGTTTTTCAATCGTGTCCCATGTTTTGTAACGCACATCTTCTGGATAAATCGGAGCAAACGATGCTGTGCCGCTTAGAGCATTTCGTTTGAACGCCTCTAGCATTGTTCGTTTTTTGTCAATATTACCGACAAGCCCAGTTTTTCGGATGTCATGAAACGCAATATCCGTTACAATCATCTGCTGTTCATCTTTCTGCTCCAAATTCGGCAGTTCAAGCTGACTGTAGAAATTCTCTTCCAGTTCTTCAAATGATACTTCTGCTTCATAGTAGTCTTGACCTGGCTGGTCTCCAGCTTCCCCTTGCCCTTTGCCAGGCGCCTTCTGCTGACCGCCGGCACGCCCCAGCACATCTCCAACTTTACTATCGCCTTTTCCTTGGCCGGCATGCTTATTCTTGTCTTGACTATAGCGGATTTTGTATTCATCCAATGATCTAATCGGTATCTTGATCAGATCTTTTCCATTAGACATGATAATATTTTCTTCCGTGATCAAATCGGGCAGCTTGTTCTTCAATACTTCCTGGACCTTCTCCTGATGCCGCTTTTGATCATCATATCCTTTTCGATGGAGGGACCAGTCTTCTTCTGACACTGCAAAATGGTTGGAATCACTCATTCGCCAGCCTCCTTAAGATAATTAGTCTATCTTATGCGGGAGTGCTGCTATTGATTAAACAAACTATAGAAAACTGTTAAATTATCTGAAAATTCCGCGTGAACGGATGTTTACAGTAATATGCGGAACGATTTTGATCTCCTTGAAATCCTTTTCCCAATCGAGTTTCTCCCAATATGATGGATAATGGCCGTACATGCTGCGGCCAATTCCGAAAACATCGCTATTTGCTTCTTGGATAGTTCGGATAGTTTCATTTGCCTGATCAGTAAGTGCTTGTTCAAGGTTTTTCTTGACCTCAGGCAAATCACTTAAAGAAAGGTGGTCTTGTGGATATTCTTGAATCATTACCGTCAATTCCAGTTTGATATCAGTTCTAACCTTGTTTTGTTTATCAGGTTTTGATTTCACACTGCTTGAGAAATCCTCAATATTAATAGTTGTATAGTTATCTGGTTCGGGTTTCTTTCCTTCATACAGCTTAGTACTAATTCTAGCTACTTTACCTTTTACTTTCTTCATCAGCAAAAATAATGTCGTGTGGTCGTAATCAATATCTTTACCTGTATAGCTGGATTTATGGAAGAGTGCCAATCCTTCATAAGATACTGTTTTACCAGCATCCCCAACTTCCATTAAGGGTAAGACAAAATCCTCCCCTTCTTCATACAGCTCTGATCCTATCGATTGTAAACTTACCTCGACCGAATTTGTCGTTTCAACTTCGGACTCAATAATACCTTCTATATATTCACTTGGACGAACCTCTGATTCCGGAACAACTTTAAGTGCCTGTTCTGCACTCCCTTTCACAACTACAGGAACACAATCCAAATGCATCCTTGGATCACGGTAATAAGCATCCAAGTATGGATAAATGTCTTGTTTGGCAAGATTCGATCCCAGTAATACAACATCTAGCTGAGCTGGACTATAGGTAGACGATAGCCGCCTGTCTATATTACTTCGTGATTGAGACGAAGTCTTTCCAGTGGAGGTAAGGAACTGTGTGGATTCTTTTCCTGGGCCCTGCGAACTGTTTTGTACATTTGGTATGAGAATTGTATTCTTATAAACACCATCATCCGTCAAATCATAGGCAGCCGTGATGCCGAGCTTTACTTCCTTGAATTCGCGCGCATCCCAGCAGCCAGATAATAGCAGGATGCAGCATAAGAGAATCATTGTAAGTTTTTTCATTGTGCGGTCCCCTTTTGTTTATCCTTTCGGCGCATGAATGAAAGCACGAATAAGAGGAGTGGAATATATATTGTGAATGCTTCCGTAATCTTATCCTGAAAGTCAATGATACTTCTGATATTCTCTTCATTTAATCCACCCCAATAAGCAACTCCCAGAACAATGACGGATGCAGAATATACGTTCAACATTTTTTTCTTTTGCTTAGGCACTTTTGCAAAAGCTCTTTCTGCAGCATACAGATAAGCAGCGAATGCTGTCATGGCAAAAACAGTCCACATGGCAAGTACAAAGATATCGATCCTTGTAATAATGACAGAATCTGCCGTCCGCAGCATATACAGAACTGGTTGCGATACATGATCTATCTGATCTGTACCAAAATGAGCAAAGGATACAATGACTGTATATAAGTAGAAAGAAATGACAAGCAAATGAGCTCCTACTAGCGTGCGTGTTTTCTGTTTAATGCTTCCTTCCGTATAAGGAATGAATAGCAATAACAGAACATAACTGCTTAAGGAATAAATGGTCACTCTTACTCCTTCGACATACTCTGAAAAAGATGCTTGCCCCATTGGAAGCAAGTAAATAAATTTTGCATCCACGAATCCGAATAAAAATAAGGCAGAAATGATAAACAAAATAATAGCAAAAAAGGTAAACACCTTCGCTATCAAGGTTAGACCACCAGAAATCGTGTAGAGCGCACTGATAACAAGTAATGCATATAACACTAAAACCGGCGTCTCTGGCAGCAACCATTGATTGATTAACTCACCGTAGGACGTTAAAAGATAGATAGCAACAACTAGAAAATACACATAGTATCCAAACCCCACCAATGCGCCCAAAACTTTACCAAAAGTACTTTGTAAAATCTCGAATAGACCTTCACCTGGATAGCATTTGCTTATATGCAATATCATCAAAACAAAAAATATTGAGATTACACCGCCAATCAGCAATGCGATCCATCCATCAGCTCCTGCCTCTCTATGTAGAACAGTAGACAAATTAAGGATATCGACGCCGATTTGACTCTGAATAAAAATGTAAGCCAGTTGAGATAAAGTGATTTTTTGTTTTGTATTACTTTTTGCCATGTTTATCACTCAATTCATTTGACTTGTACGGGCGTGGTGATTCTAATTGTTCTGGCCGGCGCTTCATTAAGAATTGCGGCACACGTATTACTGTGTCTTTTAAATCTCTGAACTGGATAGGCGTAAAATAGCTTAATCCCAATGATTCCATGCGACATAGATGAATAAGCACCATAAGTAAACCGAAGGTAATCCCGATGAAGCCAAGAACTGAGCTCAGGATTATCAGCGGGAAAGTCAGTATTCTTAATGAATCACTCATTTCATTAGATGGTACAACAAAGGAAGCCAGAGATGTAAGGGCAATCACGATTACCATCAAATTAGATACCAATCCTGCTGTTACAATCGCATCACCGATAACAAGACCTCCGACAATACCGATTGTCGAACCAATAGGGGATGGCAGTCTGATCCCAGATTCTCGTATGAGTTCAATGACAATTACCATTAGCACTGCTTCGACAATAGGCGGGTAAGCTATATCCCTGATAGCACCTAAGACTGGTGAAATCAATTCTTCTGGAATCACTTCATAATGAAAGCCAACTACTGCAATATAAAATGACGGCAGCGTAATCGCCAGAATAAAACTGAACAGGCGAATTAAACGAATATACGTCGCAACTAGCCAACGAGTATTATAATCATCAGGTGATTGATAGAAAGCATAGAAAGTCACCGGAGCAATAAGACAAGTAGGATTGTTCGCAAAAAGAATCGCAATTCTTCCCTCCATGAGCTGTGAAACTGTCTTATCTGGCCTTTCCGTACTTAAGAATTGCGGAAAGATACTATACGTACGATCCTCAATATATTCACTGAAAGCCCCAGCACTCAACAGTGCATCACTGCTGATATTTTTCACCCTTGTTTCCAGTTCCTTCACTACACCTGGATTGACTATACCCTCCACATAAACCAAAGCGATTTCAGACTCTGTATAATCGCCAACCGTCTGTTTTTTTATGGTTAGACTGCGATGCTGGATACGGCGGCGAATGAGGTTGATATTTTGCTTAATGTCTTCATTAAAGCCATCATGAGATCCTTTGATGACCTTTTCATTCATTGGCTCCATGATAGCCCGAGTTACATTTTGCTGCACATTAAAGAAATAGCATGTAGCGTTCCCTTCAATTATATAGACAGACTTACCTTCCAGAAGCGCAGATACTGCTTTATTAAGATCATCACTTTCTTCCCGATCTTTAATTTTTTGAATATCTCCATCCATTTCCCTTAGCGGTGTGAAGATATACCGCTGCATCTTATCTGGATCGGTAATGTCATCTAAGTAAAGCAATGCTTGTTTATTACCTGGAAGCAGCCGTACTTTTAAATCGGTCGAATTCTTCAATTCTTCCTGGATGTAGCGTATGTTCTTCTCTAGTGATGCTGTGGATCGATGCGGCGGCATCTTGTCTTCTCTTATAACTTTCTCCTGCACTTGCTGGTTATTTTTCTGCTTAAAGAAACCCATGTCGACGCACCTTTCCAGTTCCATTTCCGTTAGTTTGTGCAGGTACAGGAAAGATATGTAGGAAAAGAGAATGCAAAAAAACCGCCCTCATTATGAGGGCGGTTTCGTATAGCTTAACCTTCCAAAAGGAGATCGTATGGATCTTCAAGCAATTGCTTGATACGTACAAGGAACTGGACTGCATCTTTTCCATCGACGATACGATGATCGTAGGAAAGTGCAAGGTACATCATCGGACGAATCTGGATTGTATCATCCGGCATGGCAATTGGACGTTTCTGGATTGTATGCATCCCTAGGATACCGACTTGTGGTGTATTTAGTATCGGTGTAGAAACGAGTGAACCAAAAATACCGCCATTTGTAATAGTAAATGAGCCACCGTTCAGTTCATTCAAGCTTAACTCTTTGTTACGGGCTTTCTTGCCTAATCGGGAAATCTCGCTTTCAATGCCTGCAAAGTCTAGTCGATCAGCATCCCGCACGACTGGAACAACTAGTCCATCGTCGGTAGATACAGCGATACCAACATCGTAGAACTTTTTCAGAACAATTTCATTATCCTGAATTTCAGCATTGATGTAAGGGAATTCCTTCAATGCCCCGACAACCGCTTTTGTAAAGAAGCTCATAAATCCAAGCTTCACATCATGTTTTTCAAGGAATTTATCCTTACGTTGACTTCGAAGCTGCATGACTGCTGTCATGTCGACTTCATTGAAAGTGGTAAGCATTGCAGATGTGTGCTGTGCTTCCACCAGTCTGTTTGCGATTGTTTGACGGCGGCGAGTCATTTTTACACGCTCTACTGGTTTTTCAAACTCTGTCTTTGCTGACTTCTTCGGTTTGTCATCTTTGGCCTGCTTGGCAGGTTTTTCTTTCGGTTTCGCTGCTTCCTCAACATCTTCTGGTCGAACTCTGCCGAATGGATCACGTGCTGAGATCTCATCCAGGCTGATACCTAACTCACGAGCACGCTTGCGAGCTGCTGGAGTTGCCAGTGTATTCTTATTGGCTGCAGCAGGTTCTGCTGCTTCGACCTTTGTCTCTTCCTTCTTCTCTTCAGCCGGAGCTTCCGCTACAGCTGCCGCTTCTGCTTTCGTCTCTTCTGCTGCAGAAGTGTCTGCTTCGCCGCCAGCTTCTCCATTTTCGTCAACCGTAGCAATGATATCGCCTACTTCTACATCATCGCCAGCTTCCTTTAACAGTTCCTTCACCACACCGCTATACTCCGCATTGACTTCCACATTTACCTTATCTGTTTCCAATTCGAGGACAGGATCTCCCTTCTCAACATGGTCACCTGGATTGACTAACCACTCGGAGATTGTTCCCTCTGTAATTGATTCTGCCAGCTCTGGTACTTTTAGTTCCTTCATACGCTAACTCCTCCCTTGGACAGCTTTAAGGCTTGGTTGATGATCTGCTTTTGTTCTGTTTTATGGACAGCAGGTTTTCCTACTGCAGGTGATGCACGATCTGGACGGCCAATATACTCAAGTGTCTGATCTTCTGAAAGGATTGCTTCAATTCTGTCACGGACAAATGTCCATGCCCCCATATTACGCGGTTCTTCCTGCACCCATCTCACTTCACTAATAGAAGGGTAATCTTCAAGGATTTGCTTAATTCTCTGGGCAGGGAACGGATAAAGCTGCTCAAGACGGACGATATGAAGTTCTTCAAATGCACCCGCATCTTTTTCCATTGCTTCTTCCAGATCCACCATCACTTTTCCGCTTCCTAATACAAGTGTTTTAGCTGTTTCAGTTGTTGCCTCGTTGTTCGGCTGAACGCGCAGAGAGGAGAAGCTTCCTTCTGTGAATTCTTCCAGCTTACTTGCCAGACGAGCACTCCGCATCAAGCTTTTCGGAGTCATCAGTACAAGAGGTCTTGCCTCTTCCTTTCCACCAAGTTTCGCTTGTCTGCGCAGCAGGTGAAACAGCTGGGCGGAACTTGTCACATTTGCGATAATCAAATTATTCTCTGCTGCAAGCTGAAGGAATCTTTCGACCCGACCGCTAGAATGCTCCGGTCCTTGTCCCTCATATCCATGCGGCAGCAGCATAGCCATATTGGACTTTTCGCCCCATTTAGCTCGGCCAGCTGCAATAAACTGATCGAAAAGAACCTGTCCTGTATTAGCAAAGTCACCGAATTGTGCTTCCCAAAGGACGAAAGCATTTGGATTGTGTACGCTATAACCATATTCAAAGCCGATAACACCAGCCTCTGATAGCGGACTATTATGAAGAGCAAATGATTTTGCTTCGTCCAATCCATGCAGCGGTGAATACGTTGCGTCTGTTTCGACATCATGCAGAACTGCATGTCGATGGGCAAATGTGCCTCGTTCTGAATCCTGACCCGTCAGACGTATTGGCGTGCCTTCCTGCAAGATGCTGGCATAAGCCAGAATCTCACCGACAGCCCAGTCTGCTTTACCTTCTTCTTCGAATGCTTGATGCCGTTTCGAGATAATCTTTATTAACTTCTTAAAGACTTGGAATCCTTCTGGTCTTTTCTGAAGCTGTCTATTAAGGGAGAACAGTGTATCTGCTGGGACACTAGTTTTGATCTTCGGCAGATCACATTTCAAAGCTTCCGGTTCTGGTTTCGGCAGCTTTTCCTTCGCAACTTCTTCCTTCATATTCTGGAAGATATCCTTCAGGTGTTCACCGATTTGCGCACTAAGAGAGTCATAGCCATCTTGTCCTGTGACAACTTTTTCTTCTTCCAATTTCGCAGAGAAGATTTTCGCTACCGTATCATGTGCATCAATATCCTGATAAAGGATCGGCTGTGTCGAACGAGGTTCATCCATCTCGTTGTGTCCATATCGGCGGTAACCAACAAGATCAATCAGGATGCTCTTATTGAAACGCTGGCGGTAACGGAAAGCAAGTAATGCTGCTGCCACACATGCAAGCGGGTCGTCAGCATTTACATGGATAATTGGAATTTCGAAACCTTTTGCTAAATCACTTGCGTATCGAGTAGATCGTCCATCTCGGCGATTCGTTGTAAAGCCGACCTGGTTGTTTGCAATAATATGCACCGAACCAGCAGTCGAATAACCTGGTAAATCACCTAGGTTAAGCGTCTCAGCTACAACCCCTTCCCCGATGAAAGCAGCATCTCCATGAATGAGGATACTAAGCGCTTTTGATGGGTCCTGATCCGGATACCCTGCTTGTGAGGTATCATCCTGTGCCGCTCTTGTAAATCCTTCTACGATCGGATTCACAAATTCTAAGTGAGACGGGTTGTTTGCCAATGTAATGGTTGTATGCTTCTCTTGCCCTTCATGATGTTCTGCTACAGCACCGAAATGGTACTTCACATCACCAGTCCAGCCGCCATGCAGCCCTCTTGATCCTTCTGAAGGAAGCAGTTCTTTCTCACCCGTATGATTGAATTCTGAGAAGATAAGATCGAAAGGCTTGCCTAATACATGTGCAAGTACAGACAGCCTTCCTCTATGTGCCATTCCAAGCATTACTTCATTTGTATCAGCGAGGCATGCTTCTTTAATGATAGAATCCAGCATCGGAACCATCGCTTCAAGACCTTCGATTGAGAAACGCTTCTGACCGACAAAAGTACGAGCCAGGAAAGATTCAAAGCCTTCCACATCTGTAAGCCGTTTCAAAATTTCCTTTTTATCAGTTTCACTCCACCCTGGAATATAGGATGCAGTTTCAATTTGGTCTTGCAGCCATTTTCGCTCTTCATGATTACCGACATGATCATACTCGAAGGAAGTAGTACCTGCATACCTTTCCTTCAATAGCTGCACGGCATCCAAGGCCGTATGTACATTATTCGGAGCGTCTTCCCACACAAAGCTTGCCGGTATATCCCGCAAGTCAGATTCAGTTAACTGATAATCCTCCATTTTGGTCAGCACCGTAGTTTCTGCATGCTCTCCGCCTACCGGATAAATATCTGCTTCAAGATGGCCATAGCGGCGAATTGCTTCTACAAGCTGAATCGCAGCCGTAATTTTCTTAATGGATGCTTCGGACATTCCTGTTGATGGAGCGTCTTCCCCTTGACGCTGCATCACCCTTGGCTCTCCATGCGTATCGAATAGTTCCTTTAGTGATGCTTCCACTGATTCCGGATCTTGCCTGTATTTGTCGTATTGCTCTTCCACATAACCCATATTTGGTCCATGGAAGTTCTCCCAGAATCTTTCGCTAGATTCCTTTTGTCCCACGACTGTTCCCCCCAATAGAAGTAACTTTTTTTAAAATAGCAAAGGCTTAGGAATTGGAAATTATTTTAAGTAACTTAATACGTTTTCACACTCCCAATATACCGTAACCAGACGAAACTTACAACTAAAACAAGAAAATTTTTAAAACGCTTTCTTTATTGATATATAAGGGTTTATATAATGCCACTTCATAAATATCATCATTTTGAAAGCGTTTTTACATTTTTGTTTCAGCAAGAAAAAATCATTGCTTTTTTAAATTAAAAAAGAGGATAATTGGAAAGCTATTTTCCAATTATCCTCCATTTTTATTTGTTTGCTGTTCTTCTTTTATTAAACCAATACAATGCTCCGCCTAACACAAGCAAAACAGCGCCACCCAAAAGGTAATTGAATAACTGACTTGCTGTATTCGGGAGAATTCCCCCGAATGGTGTCGTTTTTTTAGAGTCTGCAGGTACATACGATCTAACATTCGTAGTATTGTCTCCTGATGGTTTCGTTTGATTCACTGGTAGAATCGTATTTCCATTTTGATTGTTGCTTCCAGGTTTTTCTTCATCATCAGCAGGTGGATTTTCACCTCCGCCGATTATTGGATCTTCTTGCCCGCCGCCGGCTTCATCATCTCCAGACGGATCCTCTGCAGGCGGTTCGTTGCCATTGTCTTCAGGAGCAGGAGCTCCCCCGCCAGTAGTGAATGTCCATAGATTCGATTTCGTCTTGCCGCCATGAGCATCCTCTGCAACAGCATACCAGGCATATTTATGGTCAGAGGTCAATCCATCCCATGTAACAGAAGCAGTTTCGCCACTGTTAACATCTTCTGCCTTACCGATTTCCTTCGTACCGAAAACATTCACTTCCACGTAGTTAGTGGCAACACGTTTCTTTTGAGCATCTAATTCAAGTCCTATAGAGAACTCATCCGTTCCAGGGAATTCTTCTTCATCATAATAATTGTAGTCATCCATATATGGAGAATATGTTTTTACTTTTATTTGATCTGTCTCAGCATCAAAGAGCAAGATACGCATATAGCCTTGTCCGCCTTCAGGACCTGCCTGGTAATCGGCAAGCATTTGATAAACTTTACGATCAGTTATACCATCGCCATCGTCGTCGATTTCATCGACAAGCATATCTGCAGCATGATAGTGACCGCATAGGACAGCGAACACATTTTCATTATCCAGAACAAGCTCCTGATAAAGCTTTTCACCAACTGGATGTCGGTTCCCGGATGACAGCAGATACTCATGGAAGTTCAGAATTGCCTTCCGATCAGGATGTGCTTTTAGAACTTCATCTGCCCATGCAATACCTTCATCATCAATGCCCCAGCCAAGATAGACCATAATATAGTCATTGCCGTTAGAGGAAATTAAGTCATAATGTCCTCTGTTATTCTTATAGGAACCGCCATACCAAGGTTTATCTTTGAAACGGTCCTCTCCGAAATATCGGTAATAATCGGTATAGTCATTACTCTTTTGCTCCACATCATGATTACCGGCCAATACGCCGTAAGGAACGCCGGCATCATCCAATACTTGCATCGCTTTGTCTGCAACTTCCCATTGATATTCTTGGTCTGAGAAGTTCACCAAATCACCAGTATGGATCACATAGTCGATATTAAGCTTGTCCTTATTTTCCGCAATCCAATTCACCTGTTCATTGTAAATATGGGGATAACTTTCAGAATAATATTGTGTATCAGACATCCAGACGAAGGAGTAATCATAATCTTCATCCTCGATTGCGATCTCATCCTGAATCAGGACATTGATCTTGTAGTCATTTAAAAACTCATCGACATTTACCGACCCTTGCAAATCGAAGTCTTCATCTCCTGCTACTTTGTAATCAATCAGCTGCCAATCCTCTTCTTGATGGTTCCACGCGTACATAGAAACCTTGCGTCCTGGCAAGGAATTACCGCTCCAATTGACTTCAACGACATTTTTATCGTCAACGTCTTTGGAAACAGGCACCTCAAATCGATGGTAAGGGAACTGTGTTTCGCTATCGTTAATTAAATACTTGTCATCTACATCTGCAACCTTATTAATATCCTCGCTGCTGAATTCTTCTTCCCCTTCAGGTGCATAGTCGGACGGTGGCTCATAATCAACTGCATTTTTGTAGGCTTTGATTTCACTATCTTGGCTGACTTTATATTTATGCCCCTGATAGAAAGTAACGTCCATATCGTCTCCTGTAGGATCTGTTACTTTAACTTCAAGCTCCGGATTCTTCCCAACATTACCCGCTTCATCTTCCGGTTTGATCAGTTCTGGAGCAGCAGGCTGCTCTTCAGGGGTTGAGAAGTTAACTGTACGAACCTCTTCATTTCCAGCTTTGTCCACTGCACGCAGCACAAGCTTATGGTCGCCAGCAGATAAGGCTGCAGAAGAAGTCTCATAAGGAAGCTGAATTTCTTCACCATCCAGTTCTGCTGTAAGGCTATCAAGGCCGCTTAAAGCATCTTTTGCACTTGCTTCAATTGTAAATGGACCTTTGTACGATTTCCCATCTTCCATTGTTGTTTCAAGAACAGGAACAGTATTATCTACTGTTACGGAGACTTTATCTGATGCTTCTCCATCCTTAGCTTCAATCATGTGTTTACCATCTGCTGTTTCAGTCGTATCCCAGTCATAGGCATTTGCCTTAAATTTCTCAGGCTGGATGGTGAAAGTAAAGTCTTGAACTGGACGATAATTACCGTTATCACCAATATCGATTACTTGATTTGGATCAGCGAACGCCGGATCATACAAGACAGTTCCATCTCCCAAAACAAGCCGAACATTTTTCGCATCAAAGTCATCCCGGTTTTCTGGAGAATCCAACTGGAACGGAGAAGCTTTGTTTCCGGAATGAATACTGATTGTATTCTGCCCTTCCTTCAACGTATTTGGATCAACAGGAACCGTAATAGTTGTGTACGTATCAATCCAGTCATCGAATATACGCAGCACTTCTCCATCCTGTACGACTGCATTCTGGAAATACGTATTGATGCCGTTCACATCGAAAGCAAAATAAGCTTCTGTTTCCAATGCTCTGTCTGTCTGCTCGACTTCTTTTCCATCGATAAGCAATGCAGTTTCCTGATCAGCATCAGAAGTCGCCTTTAGCTTATATGTTCCAGAAAGCAGCTGTCCTTCTTCCACATTCAAACGCGGGCTGGACTCTTTTTGATCACGCTCAATACTGACACGTTTTGTTTCTGTTTTTGTTTCATTGAAGCCATCTGTAGCAGCTACATAATATTCCACATAATCCTTTGCAATCAGCTCTGGTGTGTAAACCGTATGGTGGTAGTAGCCTGTCTGCTCATTTTTAACTAAATCAACTCGCTTAAAGTCATTCGTATCATCTGTACGATAGAATACAGAAACACGTTTGACACCTTTATCATCAGAAGCTTCAACAGAAATCTGCAGATCTTCCGTTTGATTAATGGTTTCTATGTCCGTCAGATCCTTCACTTCTGGTTCCACAGAATCTTCTTCTACTTGAACAGGGTCGCCTGGCACTTGATCAGAAGTGACACTTCCAGGAGTTCCAAGGACTGTACCAGCATTCAGCTTCAACATATTTGTCGAGCCATCAAGCGGATATTTAAAGTTGATTCCCATATTAGCAACCGTATCCTTAACGCCTGAGACCTCGTTATAAGTCGCCATTGTAACTGCATTTCCAGCCTTAGTTGCAACACCGACACCACGCTGGTCGCCATTAGCCATACCGCCAGACTGTACTTTGAACAAGTTTTCACCAAGGATAAGATTCGTACCGTAATTTGTGTTGAAATCATCTGCTGTCAAATCATTATTGGAACCATTGATAATCCAGAATACAGCAGTTTCACCCGGCTGGATGACTGGATTTTCGTCCGGCTTCCAAGTGGTCACTCTCGTATCTGGGTACATGTACGTCAGGTCATAATCTTGCATATCGATAGGAGCTGTCGTGTTGTTATAAACTTCGATAAATTCATATCCGTCCGCCCCATTTACATTGGAAGAATCGGGGACTAATTCTGTAACCAATAAAGAAGGAAGAGTTGTAAAGTCAGTATCAGGCTTCTTCACTTCTACTTTGAACGTATCTGTTTTGGAACTGTTGAACCCATCGGAAGTTTCAATATAATATTCAAGTGTCCCAGCTTCCAGCTCAGCTGTAGGAATCTCAGCTTTATACAATTCACCTGTGTGCTGCATGCTGTATTGCTCGAATTCTTCTGTGCCCTGTTTTTTGATATAAAGCGTCACATGCTGGATGAAATTCTCTTCCTTTATAGCAGCTTCAATTTGAAGAGGAGCAGGAATAGTAACTGTTTTCACCGGCTCATGACTAATTTCCGGTGCTGTTTCATCTTTTTCGACCTTGACGGTTTCCGCTGGAACTTGTCCATCAATCAAAGCGCCAGGTGAAGCCTTCAGCTGCAATCCTACCTTCGTCATTTGTGCAGTACCGGAAGCTTTGTAAGTGATTCCTTGATTTGGAAACGTATCATCGATTCCTTCTGAGTCATTGTAGCTTGCTGCAGCAAGCTGAGCCCCACTGTCCGTCTGGAACGCAATAGTACGGGCTGAACCATTTGCCATACCGTCATTGTGAATTTCAATCACTTGGTCTTCTGTCAAATCAGTCTGATAATGACTGTTAAAATCAGCTAGCCCAAGTGATTGGTTTGCACCATTCTTGATCCAAATTACAGCCTTACCCTTTGGCTCCAACGTGACAGATCGATCGATATCCCAATCCGTCTGCCTTCCATCAGGATATTGATAGGAGAGTTTATAATCCTTCAAATCCATTGATTGATCGGAGTTGTTATAAATTTCAATGAACTCATACGAATCAGCACCGCTGACATTATCACTGTCTGGAACGATTTCCGTGATAAGGACTGGCGGCTGTGTTTGCGGATCAGGCTCGCTAACTGCTACCTGTATGCTTTGAAGTCCATTATCAGGAAAACGCAGTGGGGAATCTCCACTAACCACATCAATACTGTATTGGAAGTTTGGGCTCCATAGCACTTCTTTTGGAATGACAGCTTCCCAATTGCCATCACCCTTGTCTGTCATGTCCACCTTTTGTTCGCTCATCCCAGGTGCAGTAATATAGGTGAGGATTGCCGAATCCGCATTCCCGTTTTCAATTGCTGCACGGATGGTAAGGTCCTCGCTGCTATCAGCATTGGTAATCGCTTCGTGAACGAGTACAGACTGCTCAGGTTGTTCCTCCTGTGCAGGCTCAACTGGTTCTGATGTTTTTTCCTGCTCACCTTTTTCTGATTGATCGTCATTTTCTTCAGCTGGCTGCTCCTCGTCTGCAGCATCAGCTGGTTTTTCTTGAGCCGGATCCTTTGTTTCTGACTCAGACGCTGGTTCAGATTCTTGTTCCTCTGCAACAGGAGCTTCCTTCACATCCTCCTCCGGGGTATCCTGCTGTGATTCTTCCGTTGTTTCGTCTTGTTCAGCTTGCTCTATCTTTTCTGATCCTGGTGATGGTGCTGCCAGAATGGTTGGTGTTTTTTGATCATTTGCAAAGTGAATACTTTCTGTCTGCTCTACATCTCGGAAGTGGAAAACTGAAACGGAGGTCTGCTCAGTTGTTGTATCAGTGATGGAAAGCTGCTGTTCATCGTCTTGGAATATGTAGGGTTCTGTTACGTTGGTGAATGCTGCATCTGTCAATTCCGTTCCGAAATGACTGTTGAAAGTTTCTACTGTGGTCTCATTGTTCAAAGCAAGTACTGCATAACCTCCTGCAGGGATTTGCTCCTCTTGCTCTTGAATTGTAAGCTTTTGTTCCTGGTCGGTTGTGTATGTGATTCCAAGATCTTTCCAGGATTTCGCTTCCTCTGTTCCATTATGTACTTCAATAAAAGATAAACCACCGGCACCTTGTTTCTCGCTGCCATAGACTTCTGTAATAGAAACCTTATTTTCTCGAAGCTTCTCCTCTGCATTTACGACTGGAATGGATGCTGGTACAACTGTCTGCATAAGCAGCAAACATGCGCTGAGACCAGCAGCCATTCGATATGAACGCTTCATATAGCTCCCCCTATCTTTTATCGGGATTGTCTCCCCGCATTAATTCTAGATTTTATGTATTAAGGTCCAATTAAGAGATTGTAAAATGTTGTCATAATAATTCGACAATATATCCGAAAGGTTGACCAGAAAAAAATAAAGCAACAGTAAGCCGCTTTATTTTTCTCCAAATTTAGATGAGTAAGTGACCAATTGTTCAATAAAATGTTCGCTTGCAGGAGAGCGCACACTTCCCTCGCGCCAAGCCACACCAATTTGCCGTTCTGTCGGTTCGATAAGAGGAATGCTCCTGACATGAGATATTTGAAGTGTCTCCAAGGATGGAAGCAGAGCAATGCCCTGTCCTGCTGCGACAAATCCCAGAATTGTCATCATATCCTCACTTTCAAACGCCACTTTCGGCTCAAGTCCGTACTTTTCAACTATCTGCTCAAACATCACCCGGGCACTGTAGCCAGGTCGAATAAGTAAGAAAGGCTCTTCTTCTATCTGATGTAATGCTAGCTGCTTTTCATTTGCAAGCGGGTGTGTTTCTGATACATAAACATAAAGCTGGTCTGTCCACAGCTTTCGCCAAGAGAGTCCTTCCACTCCTTGATCCATATTGCAGATACACAAATCTAGCTTACCTTCCCTTAACTGATTGATCAGTTCTTCTGTCGATCCTTGATTCAGGGAGAACTCGACCGATGGATATATCTCCTTAAACCGCTTTAACAGATGCGGTATATGCTGTAATCCCTGCGACCTCATAAATCCGAGTGTAATTTCCCCATACTGCGGATCCTTCATCTTTCGTATATGCTTTTCCGCCTTCTCCATTTCCTCTAAAATTTTGACGGCATGTGTATAAAAAGCATCCCCGTAACTGCTCCGAACAATTCCTCGCCCTCTTTTTTCAAAAAGCGGGACTCCAAGCTGTTCCTCCAGCTTCTGAATCGATCGGCTCAGAGCTGGCTGTGAAATGGCCAAAGCCTTCGCTGCCTGAAGATAATGCTCTCGCTCTGCTACTTCCTTAAAATAAACTAACTGCTGCCATTCCATAAGTTCACCCATACCTTTTCTGCATGTTTTATATGTTATTTATGCATTATACAATACCATTCCCGTATGGTTAACTAATAGTACAACTAGAAATGAGGTAACTATTATGGCTATTGAAATTATCCTTATTATGATTGCCGCCGGTCTTATTGTCGGCTTTGTCGGTGCTGGAGGATCTGGATTCATCATCAGCATCCTGACAGTGCTGTTCGGTTTCCCGATTCACGTGGCATTGGGCACTGCTTTGGCATCCATGCTATTCTCCTCGTTCTCGGGTGCAGTCAGTCATTACCGGGAAGGAAACGTGACATTACGGGCCGGTTTAATCATCGGAATCTTCGGAGCGGTTGGCGCTTTCATCAGTTCCCATTTTTCCGGCTTCATCCCAGAGGATATCTTAAATTATCTTACAGCTGGAATGCTCGTCCTATCTGGCGTAGTTCTTTGCATTCGTCTTCTGCTGATGGGCAAACCTTCAGACAAAGAGAATACAGTGAGTGCATTTATCTACCAAAATAAAGTTATCTATTTTATTTCAGCTGCACTGCTCGGCATCTTAACAGGGGCACTATCCGGATTGTTCGGGATCGGTTCCGCTCCATTCATCCAAATCGGCCTGCTTATCCTGCTTGGACTGTCTGCGCAGCAATCTGCAGGTACGACAATGATGATCATCATTCCAATCGCCTTGGCTGGCGGAGTCGGCTATGCACAGCTCGGCTTCCTTGATATCAAATTACTTCTGGAAGTAGTTGCAGGAACGATGATTGGTTCTTATATTGGAGCGAAATTCACAAAACGTGTTCGTCCTGTCTACTTGAAGACAGCAATGGTACTGCTTCCGATATTTGCAGGATTTTTACTATTATCTGCATAAACACATAAATAAGCCGCCGGAATCCCGGCGGCTTATTTTTATCTGTTCAGCAAACTTCCTACATAACGGAGCAGGTCATTTGCAGATGTGGAGTTATAATCATATTCGTCAATCAATGTTGCGACTACTTCATTCATTTTCTTTAACTGCTGCTCATCTGGAGTTTTAGTGGACGTCGTGATTTTTACAACATCCTTCAGATCAGCAAACAGCTTTTTCTGAATTGCTTCACGCAGCCGCTCATGAGATTGATAATCGAACTTCTTCCCTTTACGTGCATAGGCAGAAATTCGGATAAGGATTTCTTCACGGAAAGCTTTCTTCGCATTCTCCGAAATCCCGATTTGTTCCTCGATGGAACGCATCAATTTTTCGTCAGAAGGCATTTCTTCTCCCGTCAGCGGATCATGCAGCTTTGTTTTATTGCAATAAGCTTCTACATTATCCAGATAGTTATCCATCAATGTTTTAGCTGATTCTTCATAAGAATAGACGAATGCTTTTTGTACTTCTTTCTTCGCGATTTCATCATATTCTTTACGTGCTACAGCAATATAGTTCAAGTAACGTTCGCGGTCTTCTTTCGATATGGATGCATGGCTGCTTAGGCCATCCTTCAAGGAACGAAGTACATCCAATGCACTGATCGAACGCATTTCCTTCTTAATGATCGTACTGGAAATTCGGTTGATCACATAGCGAGGATCAATTCCGCTCATTCCTTCATCGCTGTGTTCTTTTTTGAGTTCCTGGATATCTGCGTCACTAAAGCCTTCCAGCTGTTTCCCATTATAAAGATGCATTTTCTTCAGCAAACTGATGCCGCCTTGGTTCGATTCTTTCAATCTCGTAAGAATGGTGAACATCGCTGCAATTTTCAGTGTATGCGGAGCGATGTGAACATCTTTTATATCGCTTTCAGAAATCATTTTTTGATAGATTTTCTCTTCTTCATCAACCTTAAGATTGTAAGGAACCGGCATGACGATCATCCGGGAATGCAATGCTTCATTTTTCTTATTCGATATGAATGAACGATACTCTGATTCATTTGTATGGGCCACGATCAATTCATCCGCACTAATCAACGCGAAACGTCCTGCTTTGAAATTGCCTTCCTGCGTCAAGGAAAGCAGATGCCATAGAAACTTCTCATCACATTTCAGCATCTCCTGGAACTCCATCAATCCGCGATTGGCTTTATTAAGTTCTCCGTCAAAGCGATAAGCCCTAGGATCCGATTCAGACCCATATTCCGCAATTGTGGAGAAGTCAATGGAGCCAGTCAGATCGGCAATATCCTGTGATTTAGGATCAGAAGGACTGAACGTACCGATTCCTGATCTTTTATCTTCGGAAAAGAAGATTCTTTCAACAACAACATCCTCAATTCTTCCATCGTACTCTTCTTCCAAACGCATGACGTTTAATGGGGAGAGATTGCCCTCAATTCGGATTCCATACTCGTCTTCGAAATCCTTGCGAAGGTGAGCCGGAATCAGATGAAGCGGATCCTCATGCATTGGGCAGCCTTTTATGGCATAAACTGCACCTTCATCTGTCAGTGTATATTCCTCCAACCCTCGTTTGAGCAGACTGACAAGCGTGGATTTCCCTCCGCTTACTGGTCCCATGAGCAGGAGAATTCGTTTGCGTACATCCAGTCTCCGAGCAGCCGGATGGAAGTATTCTTCCACTAGCTTTTCAAGCGGTTCTTCCAAACCGAATAACGCGTCCTTGAAGAAGCTATAGTTTTTCACTCCATCTTCTTCTTCAATGCCTTTATGCTTGATCATGTTATATACACGGGAATGTGCAGATTGAGCAAGATAAGGCCGGTCTTTCAACAAACGCAGATAATCAGCGAGCGTTCCTTCCCAGTGAAGCTTCTCTTGTTCCTGGCGATACTGCTGTACCTTATCCAATATATTCATCATTCATTAACCTCCCAGGCATTGTTAAACAAAAGGCGATTACCTTAATGTATGCCCAGGGTTTGGCTATCATGCCAGCAAATCCATTTCGCGTCTGCTTACGGCTTTTGCTTCCATCCAATTTCCATATACGATTCGTTCGTATATTTATCCAGCATGACATCATCAAACTGAAGTGTTTTTTTATCATTAGGGAAAATGTGCATCAGCTGCGCTAATTTCTTCACGATTTTCTTCGGATATGCTTCTGTCATCTCGAGCATCAGCTGAATAGCTTCTGATGCTGGCAATACTTCCCGATAAGTACGTGAAAGTGTCAAAGCCGAAAACGTATCGACTACAGCCAAAATCTGCAAATCCACCCCTAATTCCGGTAAATAAGCACTATCTGGATAGCCTTTACGATTCAGCCGTTCGTGATGACTCCGCGCATAGCGACCTAATAAAGGCTCACCTGCCTGATGCAGGAGCGCCTCTCCTCTGACCGTATGTGTTTGTACAATTTCATATTCCTCTTTTGTCAGTGTAGATGTTTTATCGAGGATTTCGCGTGGAATTTCAAGCTTTCCGATATCGTGGAATAAATATCCTGTAGCACAAAGATCCAGTTGGACGACATTCATATGATAAGCGAGCATCGTACCGATTACAAAAACATCCATGGAATGAATGAAGGCATATGGATCTCTTTCCTCAAGCATATGCCAAAGACTGCTTCTTCCCATCGTCTTCAGGCTTTTAATGTACAAATCCTTCAAGAAACGGATGCTTTCTTCCTCATAAAGCAGTTTTCCATAGCGGTACTCGAAAGCGATATAAGACAGGTTTGTGTAAAAATGCTTTTCCATACTCCGCTTATATGTTGCTTGATGATCAGTTTCTTTCTCCAATAGCTGCTGAATCATCTGCTGAAGGCGATCTGTTTTGCTGAATACATCAGCTGTTTCCTCTTGAGCCGTTTCAACAATGGCGGAGGGGACTTTGTTGTGCTTTAGTTGTTCCAATAATGCTGCAGTGATGACTGTCCCTTTATCCAGTTTGGTCTTGTCTGCCAGGACGATATCACTGCCTAAATAATCACCTAGTAGTATATCTTGGATGCGTTTACGTTTTAAAATCAATTTCATTCTCCTTTTTCAAAAAAAGCTGCCGTGTATGGCAGCCTGAGAATCCATTTTCGCAACTGGCTGGCATAGAATCTCATTCCTTAGCCCCTCAAGTTTTGCGTAACTGCTTTTCAACAGTGCTGCCATATATGTATGTAATTGTTTCCTGGTTGTTTTTTGCTTCTGGATCAAGCAGCTTATGGTAGTCCTCTTTCGTCGGCAGCAGTTCACACATTTCTACATTCAGCGCTATCGCCAATTTACTGATGCCCACAAAAGAAATATTTCGCTTTCCGTTTTCAATATCGGAGTAGTACGATCGATTAAAACCCGCCATGCCAGCCAATTCTTCCTGTGTCAGCATCTGTTTTTTTCTCAGATAACGAAGCTTAACTCCAAATGCCCGAAGCAATAGCGTATAATCTCTCATATTATTCATGCACTCCATTATACCTTGCCACATCAGTAAATCCACCGGATATAAGTGACATTAGTATAATGCTACCAAATAAAACATGTGAAAGTACTATATTTACCCCGTTTTAACCATGTCTAAACAACTATAAAAAAATAAACTGCACGCTAGGTGCAGTTTATTTTAAGCCATCGAAGCGCTGTTGACGAAGAGCTTCATAAATAATAATTGCTGCCGTATTCGAAAGATTCAAAGATCGAACTTTATCTGTCATATGAATACGTAGGCATTGGTCTTCTTTCCCCACAAGCAAATCTTTCGGAATACCAGTTGACTCCCGACCGAATACGAAAAGCAGATCTTGATCTGTATCGCTGAAATCATAATCTGAATAATGCTTGGTACCGAAGTTCTCTATATAATAAAAGAAACCTTCCGGAAATTTTTCATATAACTCTTCTATACTATCGTAATAATGGATATCCACGTCATGCCAATAGTCCAATCCTGATCTTCTCAGCATTTTGTCATCCGTCGAGAAACCAAGCGGACGAATCAGATGCAAAGCTGTATCTGTCGCAAGGCAGGTACGAGCAATGTTACCTGTATTAGCTGGGATTTCTGGCTGGAATAGTACGATATGTCTTGGCATATACTTTCACCTCTGCTTTTCAACTTTCAACCTAACAAGTATAGCACAGCAGAGATCATAGCCCAATCTGGAAAAATTTATACACAACGTTCTCTGTATACGCAGGGGAGTCAACGTAAGCCCAATGGCGCATTCTGCTGTTGGCAGTGTGGGCATTAACCAATGGCTCACCCTGTGCGTTCCGGGCTACTACTATCGTATTGTGATTGTAGTTCCCATCACCCTCAAAATCATAACAAATCACATCACCAGGGCTCAGCAGTCTTGCATCCGCTACTTCCTTACCGCGCAAACCTTGTGTCGATCCGCTTAAATACCACCGCAAGGCATTCGCTACCGTGAAACTATAGCTCCAGTTTTCTCCATTGAACCACCATCCAGAATTCCTGTTCGGCTCTCCCCGCATTGGTGCCCCACCTGCTCGGAGGCACTGGGAGACATAATTTGTACAATCGACTTCAAATTTCTTGTAAGCTGGATTATAATCATTCCACCACCGTTCGGCATACTGAACAGCAGCCCGTCTGTCGTACGAGAATTGCCGGTCAAAATCCTCATCATTGCTTTCAAAGACGACAAGTCCTTGGATATGAGGCTGGACACCGTCCTCGACTCGTTCATCATGAATGATTTGACCATCACGCATACGTGCTATATGCGTATGTACTTCTTCTTCATGATACGTTGCATGCTGCTTATGCACGAGAAAAGTTGCGCATAAGCGATAAGTGATGATGTCTTCCTCTCCATCGTGTTCTTCGCTCAGAATTGTTCCTTCTCCTCGAATCTGCGCTACCTTCGCCCCGTCTTTTTCATGTGTTGAAATCCGGTTGACGAGCCAATTCTCATCCTTCTTCCCATCAACTTTTTGTAACCAATAATTCGCCAGCTGTTCACTCTTCCCCATCTCTATCCCTCCTGTTCTTTCTTCGATATGACATGGCATATCCTCGCAGGAGGAGCAAGCCGCCTACGACGAATACAGATAAAACAGTCATGAATGTCTCCATGCTCCCACCTCACTTGTATGTATGTAGAATCATGACAGTATATGCTTCATCAGCTTGTCTGATTCTATTTATGAAAGCGCAAACATTTTTAGTTACAAATGTGACAAATTTGTGTATCCTTATAAAAAAGGGGGAGAATACGATGTCTGATGTTTTGCAAACTATCCTTAGCCACAAATCAGTAAGATCATTTACTTCCGAGCGCCTCAGAGAGGAACAAATCAAGGAACTCGTTTCCGCTGCTCAAGCAGCATCCACGTCGAGCTTCCTCCAGGCGTACTCCATTATCGGTGTTAGCGATCCTTTAGTGAAAAAAGAGCTTAGCACTTATGCAGGCAGCCAGGAATATGTCGTAAACAATGGCCACTTCTTTGTTTTTTGTGCTGATTTCTATCGCCATAGAGAAATGGCAAACAATCTGCGGGCAGACATTTCCGAAACGATTCAAGGTACAGAAGCTTTGCTGATTGGTACAATCGATGCTTCGCTCGCTGCTCAAAACCTTGCCATTGCAGCAGAATCTATGGGACTGGGCATTTGTTATATAGGCGGTCTTCGAAATAATCTGGCCGGTGTATCTGCAAGCCTTGGTGTACCTGCACATGTATTACCGCTGTTCGGAATTGCCGTTGGCTATCCCGATAAAGTGAATGAAAAGAAACCACGGCTGCCGTTTGAAAGTGTTTATCATGAAAACAGATATAACGTGGATAAAGGCTTGCTGAATGCTCAGTTGGAGGAATATGACCGTACCATCCAGTCCTATTATGTGGATCGGATTGAAAACAATCGAAAGACAACCTGGACCGAGCAGGCTACAGACAAACTCCGTATCCCGAAACGCGTATATATGAAGGATTTTATAACGCAAAAGGGTTGGGCAAAGCATTAAAATAAGGCCGCTGCAGCGGCCTTATTTTATGAAGATGTAACTGATTTAAAAAATGATTGCATATCTTCGCCTAAAAGGTGCAATTGGTCAATAAGCTGGCTGAAGTTATTTACTAGATCTGCTTGCTCACCGGATGCATTTCGAATTTGCTCCACACTTCCGGATAAGGCAGTGATATTACTCTTAATGTTCTCCAGAGAAACGCTCATACTTTTCGTAACATCCGTCGTTTGGGAAGACAGTTTCCTGACCTCACTTGCAACAACAGCAAATCCCGCACCAGCTTGTCCAGCTCGAGCTGCTTCAATCGATGCATTCAACCCTAAGATGTTGGTCTGCTGCTGAATTTGAGAAATCTCACTTATTGACCCAACTGTTGTTTCTGTCAGCAGCATAGATTCCTGTGACTGGGCTGCAATCTCCTCACTGGAAGCTGCAAGCTCTTCTGAATGAGCTGAAACGGTGTGCAATTTATCCTGGAGACCATCAATTATTTGACGCAGGTTCCCAATGTACCCTTCCATTTTTTCTTGAGCATCCAGAGGAATCGCAATTGCAAAAGCACCAATTACCTCTTTTTTATCGTTCCGAATCGGAAAGGACTTCGCATGCAGAGGAATGCCATACACTTCGCGCGGTAATAAAACCGAACCATATTGGCCAGCTAATGCGGCTTCTAAGTTTTTATCTCCTACTGGTATAGGACTTCCTACATGAATCCCAAAATCCACCTTTGTAGTAGGCAGATAACTCAAGAATCTCTCTTTATCTGTAATTCCAATCATCGTATCGGTACCAATCATTTTTTGTAGATCTTCTGCTGACTCAACTAGGCTATGTAATAATTCCATTATGATCCCTTCGCTTCTTGTACACTTATTTGATAGTGACAGGACAATAGTTTTAGGTATTTTATACCATTTAAAACCCAAAAAAATATCCTTGCGCTCCATCTAATTACTAAATACCCAGTCTTAGAAACAGCTAAACCATATGAAATAAAAAAGGAGCATGTAATTTATGCCCCTTTTTCAATGTGTCTCTGCATATTCCTCTTCGAACTGTAGACCTTTACGCATTTCTTCAATTACTTGATCGTCCTGCTCTTTATCCATCGCTTTCCTCACTGCATCGAAACCTTCTGGTAACCCAATCTTACCGATGGCCCAAGCGGCTGTCCCACGAATAACAGGCCTTGGATCTTGCTCCAAGAGCTCAATCAAATCCGGCACAGCTGATGTGGTCTTATAATGAGCAATGGCTAGTATTGCATTGCGTTGAATCGGTTTCTTGCCTCGCCAAGAACCGGATATCAGACCGAATTTTGCTTTGAATTCTTTATTAGACATTTTGAGTAACGGTTTCAGCAGCGGTTTCACAACCTCTGGATCTGGCTCCATTTCTTCGTGAAGGTGGAAATCCATGCCTTTGTTTTTCGGACAAACAAGCTGGCATGTATCACAGCCATAGATACGGTTTCCTATTTTTGAACGAAATTCATCTGGCAGGAAATCTTTCGTCTGAGTAAGATAGGCAATACAACGCTGGGCGTTCAACTGACCGCCTTGGACAAGGGCCCCTGTGGGACAGGAATCAATACATTTTGTGCATGTTCCGCAACTATCCTCTACAGCTTCATCCGGCAAGAATGGTATGTTGGTAATCACTTCACCAAGATACACATACGATCCGAATTCCGGCGTAATAACAAAACTGTTCTTAGCACTGAAACCAATCCCCGCTCGTTCAGCTACAGCACGATCAGATAACTCGCCTGTATCAACCATTGAACGATAAGTGAATCCTTCGACCCTTTCTGAAAGAAAAGCAGTCAATTTATTCATCCTGTCGCGCAGCACTTCATGGTAATCCATTCCCCAGGAGGCCCGACAGAACAATCCGCGCGGTTCTTCCTTCGTACTTTTTGGTGCATTCGGTAGTCTGGAAGGATATGCGAGTGCAATTGCGATAATGGATTGAGCAGATGGCATAAGCTTCTTCGGTTCAGTCCGTTCTTCGATTGTACCTTTCTCAAAACCTGACTGATAATTGTTCTCCTGCTGCTGTTTCAGTCTTTCCTTCAACTCCTGAAAGACATCCGCTGTGGTAAACCTGATTTTATCTACACCAATCTTCTTGCTGTAGGCAATCAGCTCCTGTTTCAGCTGTTCTGTATCCATTATACGGCCTCCTTTCTATATCATTATTTCCATAATATACATAGTAAAAACGCAATGCCTCGTTACGTTTAAAACGAGACACTGCGTTAGCTCAAGGGTATTAAACAAGTGCACAAGCGAAATGATTACCCCGGTTTATAAATAGTATGTTAAGTAGTATAACAAGGTTTTTACATGCACGCAACATTCTAAACATAATTCGACAAATTTTTTTCTCGCCTCTGCTTACACCTCTGATATACTGAATTTTAACAAGAGGGAGGAATTGGATATGAGCTTGTACGATTATTTATTAACACAAGATGGGATAATCACGAAAGATTCACTTTTATATCCCTTTGAAGAACGAGGCTTGCAATTCGGTGACGGTGTTTACGAGGTCATCCGTATTTATCAAGGAACATTTGATTTACTCGAGGAACATATCGATCGGCTTTATCGTTCCGCTGAAGCAATTCGGCTGGAGGTTCCATTTGATAAAGATGCATTGATTGCTTCTCTCCATCAACTGACAGAAAAGAATGACGTACAAACAGATGCAAAGCTTTATCTGCAAATCACTCGCGGTTCTGCACCACGCGAGCATAGTTTCCCAGATGTGCCAAGTAATTTTTATGCTTATATTGAGCCTAGCGAAAGACCTGTTTCTCCGCTTCAGCATGGCGTACATGCTGTGCTGGCAGATGATATTCGTTGGGAGCTATGCTACATCAAAAGTCTAAACCTGCTGCCAAATATATTGGCCAAGCAAACCGCTAAGGAAAGAGGAGCTTTTGAAGCTATTCTTCATAAGAATGGCACAGTTACTGAAGGCTCGTCCTCCAATGTATTCATCATTAAGGATCAAATTCTTTACACACATCCCGCTGCAAAAAACATTCTGCATGGCTGTGTGCGCAGCAGAGTATTGGCACTTGCACCGAAAGCAGGGTTGCAAGTGAAGGAATCAGCATTTACAACTGACCAGCTGCTTCATGCAGATGAGGTATTCATCACTAGTACAACGAGTGAAATCATGCCTGTCATCGAAATTGAGGGAACACAAATCGGCACTGGAAAGCCCGGCGATAACACACGCTCTCTCCAACTCGCTTATGAAAAAGAAAGCGGAATCCAAGCTACTGCATTTGTATGAACAAGAGACCAATAGGTATCCTATT
Organism: Terribacillus saccharophilus; assembly: GCA_900110015.1. Lineage (GTDB taxonomy): Bacteria > Bacillota > Bacilli > Bacillales > Amphibacillaceae > Terribacillus > Terribacillus saccharophilus. Next base: position 1,381,317 of record FOCD01000001.1, read on the forward strand.
GGTCTTTCATTTGTTTCTTAGTCTCCCGGATGTCTTGCTCAAAAGCTTGCAGTTCCTTTTCAGAAATTTCTACTTCTCCATACCTCACTTTCTCATAGACTCCGAGACTTGTTTCGTTGATACCGATACGACTAAGCCATTCTTGCCAAGTCTCAAAGCTTTCTCTCCCTTTCTTATGTCTATCCGCATATCGTTCCAACTGAAACACATGCTTGCGAACAAGCTGTAAAGGTGGTGTAATCGGAACTGAGTGCTTTTCTTTCGTATTGTCGGCAAGTGGTGCAAAAGTCAATTGCAGTCCAGCTTGCCTTCTTGCTCCGTCATTATTATCTATTCTGCGGATTCTTTGTCTTTTATAAAGCCAAATTAAGAGCAGTATTAATATAACTCCTCCAACTGCAATCCAAATCCACGTACTTCCGATACTTGCGGAAGCACCTACTTTTTCTGCCATATCCTCTGGCGGCAATTCCGGCCGTTTTGATATATTGTTGTCCTGCTCTACTGTTGGCGGTGATGATGGCTCGATATATTGCTCTCCAACTCCAAGTCTTGTAAGCATCCACTCCAGTCCATTTCCTGCGTAGCGGAAAACCGGGCCGAAAATTCCACCTGCAATAGTTTGAACAGCAGGATAAAGAAGCCATGCAAGACCTCCTATGAAAGTAGCTGCTAACAGAAAAAGAACGACAGGTGTCTCGATGATTCTTTTGGGCGTTACACCTTGAATTTGAAAAATCCAATAGCCCGCGAAGTACACAACAATTGTAATCAAACCTGCTACCACCAGTTCTGTTCGATAGAATACTAGAAGAGTCACAATCAATAGGGCGAGGTATAGGATTAGATAATTATATGTAAAACCAAGTTGTGTCTCTGTCTCCTTAACAGTGAGCCTCCAATAAAGAATAGTGGCAAGAATGATAGTGAACCAAATCGGCCACTCAAGCAGCACACTACCAATAAGAATGCCGGTAACAAGCAACGGCACAATCAGCAGCTGACTCCGTATAAATCGATTGATTACACAAAAGACAAGAAGCATGGATACAAGCAGAAAGTGATAACCGAAGAAAAGTGACTGCTCAAACCGTATTAGAAATGGTACACAGAGCAAATAAAGGAAAAATCCTTCGAGCAGAAATGTAAATCCCGCTGCATATTTCATGCTCTCACCCTTTCCCGGTTCAGAGTAACTTCCTCCAAAACAGCCTTTTCTGGATTTACATGATACAAACGACCATTCATTCCATGCAGCGAAGCCGGGAATTCGCCAATCAGAATAGATACTGATTGATTTCTTCTCATCTTCAAGTGATGCAGCACAGATGCGATATCAGTCATGCCATCCTTAACATGTATACTTGCCAGCAGATCGAGATTGTTTTTCACATCTGTCTCAGGCAGTCCTGTACTCTCTGTAAAAATATGTGTCTGCCCTTTCGCCCGCAGATTGACATGCATATCAATCGGATATCCGTTCTCAGCTGCACGGTAGATTATGAAAGCCGCACAAGACAGTATCCTCTCAAAATCCGGGGACACATACGCATTACCTAATCTGCTTGTTGTACTAATATTCAAGATTAGCGTAATCGTCATATCATAGGTGTGCTCCAATACTTTTGTCTGCAGCATATTCTTTCTGACACTAGCATTCCAATGGATACGACGGAAATCATCAGTTGGCACATAATCTCTTATTGACTTAATCTGAAGCGGGTCCTCTGTAAGTGCAATATCTGCTAAAACATGTCCAACCTGCTGACTGAAAAAATAATCCACTCCTTGAACAAACTCCGGAGTAGGATAAACAATTACACTCGTCTGGAATCTGCCAAGGTATGACAGTTGAAGCGGCTGCATCCGGAAAAGTGGTAAATCAAGCGAGATACTAGAAGGTGCAGCTAGTCCTCTTTTCACTGCAGTAAATGGAAGGCTGACTTCGAGCACTTGTTTTTTAGGTATTTGGAACGACGTCTCATATAGCTGGGCATCTGTTCCTACTATCGGCTTTCCTAGCAGGCTATCAGCTGCTGTAAGAGAGTCCGTTACTTGAAATTTCAAATTAGCTTTAGGCAGGGACAAATTCCCTCTATTTTCAAATCGGAACTTAAACACTGCTTTTTCTCCAGGAAAAAGCCGAATGATTTTCTGTTCGCTTTGTAAGTTCAGGTAACGGCCGAGACGTTTATCATAAAACTGCTGTACAATATGGATCGCAACAATTACTCCTGCAAGGATAAAGAAAGCCCTAATACCAACCCATAACCCGAGAAGAAATGCGGCAACAGCTAAAAAAATCAGCACATCAGCCGATCGGTCTTCTGGCATTTCCCTTTTCCACAGCATTAGAACGGACTCCCAGTTTCGACAGGCACAGCAGCACTAGCTAGTATTTCATCAACGATTTCTTGCTTTGTCTTCCGAATGGCTCCCTCCATGGTCAGCATGATTCGATGTCCAAGGATGAACTGGGCTAATAGTTTAATATCCTGTGGTGAAACATATTCCCTGTCATGTAAAAGAGCGTATGCTTGAGCGGCTTTCAGCCATGCAAGTGCCGCTCGCGTACTTGCTCCAAGTCGGACTTCAGGATGATTTCGACTGGCATGAACGATAGATAACAAATAATCTTTCACATCATCTGCTATATGTATGTTGCTTACTTCCTGCTGAAGCTCTAGCACTGTCTCTTGATCCAATATCGCTTCACTACTATTGCCAGCTTGCTTATATGTATTGAGTATGTTCCTTTCATCCTCCAGCTCTGGATAATCCAGCTGGATTCGCAGTAAAAAACGATCAAGCTGTGCTTCAGGAAGCGGATAAGTTCCTTGCCCCTGCTCAACGGGATTTTGTGTAGCAATAACCATAAATGGAACAGGAACGGGCAATGTCTCACCATCAATTGTAAGCTGCTGCTCTTCCATTACCTCCAGCAAACTGGATTGTGTTTTCGGTGCTGCCCTGTTAATCTCATCAGCAAGCAGCATATTCGTAAATGCAGGGCCGTGCCTGATCTCGAATTCCTGTTTCTTCGGATTGAAAAACTGAATTCCTGTTACATCACTCGGCAACACATCCGGCGTAAACTGAACCCGGCGGAATTGTCCGCTATAGACAGCTGCTACCGTTTTGGCCAGTTTCGTTTTACCCGTTCCTGGCACACTCTCTAATAACACATGTCCATTTGCTAGTAATGCTACAAATAAGAGATCAACTGCTTGATCTTGACCGATAATTTCTTGTTTCACATATTGTATGCTGCGTCGTAAAGACTGTTTTTTATCTTCCATGCACACATCACCTCTATTTGGAATATTCTTTCAATTACCTTATCATAGCATAAACCTGCCAATTTTAAGAAAATAAAAAAGACAGCCTCAGCTGCCTTAAGTCAATATTTCCTTTATCTTGTCTCTTTTCCAAAAACCAATCAGAGCACAAATCAATATAATCAATAGAATAATAGCGATATACGTATAGTTTAAGGATACGATACTTGACCCTACAAGTGCATAAGTCATCGTCCCCGGGAGCACGCCTAGCACACTGGCGGCCATGTATTGCTTGAATTTAACACGCGTCAGACCGGCAACATAACTGACCAAATCATAATTGAAAACCGGCAGCACCCGCATGACTAATACATAAAAGAAACCTTCGTCATGCAATTTCTGCTTGATTTTCTCCACTCGTTCGCCTAAATCCTTATCTCCGAACCGCTCGGAGAAAAAGTGAGCTAGAAAATATGCGACGATTGCAGCACCCGCGGAACCGATCAAAATGAAGATGGTCCCCTTAACAAAGCCGAATGCTAAACCGCCAGCAATTGATAATACAGAGGAAGGAAAAAAAATAACGGGTTTAACCGCATAGATTCCCATGTAGATTAATGGAGAAATGATCCCAAATGAAACAATCCACCCTTGGATATCCTCAGGTGACAGTTTAATATGTTCCCGGACGAACCAAAGCAGAAAAAGTACAAGCAGCGCGATAGCCGTGCCCTTGACAACCTTTTTTCTTTTCATGATGAGCCTGCCTTTCTCTTGGTATAGTCCAGTCCTTTTTATTGTAGCACAAAAGTCTGTTACCGCTAGTATATGAAGCTCTAACCTTAGAGGTTCGTAGATATAGGTAAAAACTGCATACAGGAATACTTATTCCCTATCTACTTCTTGGCTGATTAATGGTAAAATGAAATTTATGTGCATATGAGAGCAGATAAAAAGCGCTAAAGGCTGTTCAGAAATACAGGATTATACAAAGAAACTAGGTATATCCCTATTTTCTCAATTCCTTTTGTTTCTGACTTTCAGCGCTGTAATTAGACAAGGAGCGTAATAGAGTGGACAATGCATGGTTTGAAGTCAGAAAAAGCGGCCCGCTAACTGGAGAAGTTACCATTCCAGGTGCCAAAAACAGTGCACTAGCACTAGTTGTAGCAGGCTGTTTGACAGATGAGACAATTACAATTCATGATATCCCCGCTATCCGGGATATCTTATTGATAAAAGAACTTGCCGAGGATATCGGTTTGCATATGATAGAAAAAGAGAAAAACACGTATGAGCTTACCGGCAGACATATTACATCCGGAAAACTTGATTTAGCAAAAACATCGGATTTCCGTGCGTCGTATTACTTTGTTGGAGCTTTGCTGCACAAAGTTAAAACTGTCCAAATTGGTTATCCAGGCGGAGATGACTTTGGTTCCCGTCCAATTGATCAGCATGTGAAGGCTCTTTCTGCACTTGGAGCAACATTCGATTTCAAGCAGCAGTATTATGAAGTAACTAGCGAGAAATTGACAGGTGCGGAGATTACATTTGATGTGATAACATCAGGCGCTACCATCAACGCAATGCTGGCAGCAGCAAAAGCAGAAGGACGCACAACACTGCATAATGCTGCAAAAGATCCGGAAGTAGTTGATTTAGCGAACCTTCTGAACTTAATGGGCGCAAAAATCAAAGGTGCCGGAACAGAGAAGATTACGATTGACGGCGTTGAATCCCTTCATGGCGGAATTGAACACACAGTAATTCCGGATCGTTTGATTGCTGGTGCATTTTTAATGGCTGCAGGTGTGACAAATGGCCGGATTACAGTTAAAAATGTTATCCCCGAGCACTTAGCAAGCTGTACGAACAAACTAATCGAGCTAGGTATGACAATTACAGAAGACGACGACTCGATGACAGCTTCAGGAACTGCGTTGCAAGGTGCACGTATCCAGACAGGCATGTATCCAGAACTCGCAACTGATTTGCAGCAGCCTCTTACCACGCTGCTCACTTTAGCAGCTGGCTCTAGTACAATTTTGGACAAAGTGTATCCAAACCGTAATGGGCATGTTGCCGAGCTGAAAAAACTTGGCGCTGACATCGAAGTGGTTGATCATCAGATCCTGATTCATGGCGTTGCTAAGTTAACAGCGGCAACAGTAAAAGCACATGATGTTCGCGCTGGTACTTCCTTGATTTTGGCTGGTCTTGCAGCAGATGGCGTAACCAAAATCACGGATGTCAAGCATATTCAGCGTGGTTACGAGGATATCGTCGGACTGTTCACGCAGCTTGGTGCAGATATTACGTTACATCAACCTGAGCATCAGACTCAATTCTAATATCGACCGCTCCCCTACTTTTGGGTGAGCGGTTTTTTATGATTGCTGAAACATGCTTTAGGGTACTATGAGACTGATTGGAGGACAAGCTGATGCGAATCATTATTTTAGCTGATACACATATGCCACGGATGGCAAAGGTTTGGCCAGCTGCGCTTCTTCCCTATTTAGAGCAAGCTGACCATATCATCCATGCTGGTGATCTCCAGGACAGCCGTGTTCTCGATTCACTCTCATCTTTCGCTCCAGTTACAGCTGTTTCAGGAAATATCGACAGTTCCGAGCTGATTGATAACTTACCAAAAAAACAGCTCCTTACCTTTCATGGTTTAAAAATTGGGTTAACACATGGACACGGAAAAGGAAAAACTACTGAACAGCGAGCGAAGCTGGCATTTGAAGGCGAACAGCTAGATTTGCTCATCTTCGGACACTCACATATTCCTGTTCATAAGGAAGAAGCAGGTCTTGTGCTTTTCAACCCCGGATCTCCAACAGATAAGCGGCGGCAGGAGCAATTCTCATTTGGCGAATTGATTGTGGAAGAAGATGGTATTTGGTCTTTAAAACATATTAACTATGATGATAAGAAAGGATGAATGTAATGGAATTTACAGGCAAAGTAGTTGTCGTTACAGGAGCAGGAAATGGAATCGGAAAGGCAGTTGCCCTTCATTACGCTGCTAAAGGAGCAAAAGTAGCCGCAGTTGATTTAGATCAAGCAGCAGTTGAACAAACTGTGCAGGAAATGGCAGGAGAAGGACTCGCACTCCAAGCCGACATGCGTCAACACACGCAAGTGACTAATTTTATGAAGCAAGCCTTTGACCATTTTGGGCAGATCGACATCTTGATTAACAACGCCGGTATTAGTGCGTTCAAGAATATGTTTGAACTGGAAATCGAAGAATGGGATAGCATCATCAACACTAATTTGCGCGGTACTTTCCTAGCCAGCAGAGAAGCTGCCGGATATATGAAGCAAATTGGAAAAGGCGGCTCGATTGTAAACATTGCATCAACTCGAGCAACTATGTCGGAACCGGGTACGGAAGCATACGCTGCGACCAAAGGCGGGATTGTCGCACTTACGCATGCACTTTCTGTGTCTTTGCAGGATGAATATATTACTGTAAATAGCATAAGTCCAGGCTGGATTGAAACAAAAGAATACGACAGCCTGCGTCCTGTCGATCATGATCAGCATCTATCCAAACGTGTCGGAACACCATCTGATATTGCCAGAGCATGCGTTTTTCTGACATCAGCAGAAAATAATTTCATCAATGGTGAAAACCTTGTTGTAGATGGCGGCATGACTCGCAAGATGATTTATGAACACTAAAAAAGAGGCTGAGACAAAAGCCTTTTAGCATCACAAAGAACCAAACAATACCGGGGAGCATTATTGGTATTGTTTGGTTTTTTTGTGCTTCATCAGGCTACCGCTCCGGAAATTTACTCCGCTTTCCTGCGGGAGTGTATTTCCTACGCAAAGTTGCGTTACAGTCTCACCTTGCGCAGGTAGAACACGGAGACTCCAACGGGAACAGCGCGAGGTGAAGACCCCGCAGTGGCGATCTTTCCACGAGGAGGCTGAGGCCGTGCCCGTGGAAAGCGGAGTGTTCTGCCGAAGCGGTACACAAGAACAATATTCGGTTCTTAGCACTGACACTTTAGTTATGTCCCAGGCTGTTTTTTAACCTCTTCCTGCTTGGAAGCTTGGATACTTGGTCATACCACCATCTGCAAATAATGTAATACCTGTTACATAGCTTGACTCATCAGAAGCAAGCCAAACAGCAACAGCTGCAATTTCCTCTGGTTTTCCGATATACCCCATTGGAATCATGCTCTCTACATCTGCTTTTTGCTTTGGATCTGCGAATTTTTCAGCATTGATCGGCGTATTGATAGCTCCTGGTCCAATATTGTTCACACGTATCTGTTTTGGAGCATATTCGAGAGCTAATGTTTCTGTCAAAAGCTTCACCCCGCCTTTACTAGCTGCATAATGTGCAAATAATGGCCAAGGGATCATTTCATGAACACTGGACATATTGATGATATTTCCTTTTACATCATGCTCAACGAAATACTTCAATGCCTCCCGAGATCCTAGAAAAGCACCTGTCAAATTCGTTCCGATAACACGGTCCCAGTCCTTTAGAGGCAATTCATGAGAAGGAACTGGATTTTCGACTCCTGCATTATTAATCATGATATCTAATTTACCAAATGAATCAATAGCTGTCTGAACTAGTTTTTTAACGTCCTCTTCCACCATTACATTTCCTTGTATAGCTACTGCATCACTGCCGCTGTTCTTGATTTCTTTGACTACCTCATCGGCCTTTTCGCCATTATTGTAAAAATTCACGACCACTTTGGCACCTTCTTGGCCAAAGCGTAAAGCCATAGCTCTCCCGAGACCAGTAGATGCACCTGTAATGACGACTACTTTACCTTGTAAACTTGGATACATTAGAAACTCTCCTTTTATTATGATTTCGTATAGCCTAAGAGGAAACCGGCAACAACAATTAAGACGATACCAATACTAATGCTGATTAGCTGTCCCCTCGTTTTCTTCTCACCTAAAATGAAAATACCGCCTAGTGTGGAAATGACGATCCCCATTTGAGATAAAGAGAAACTCGTCGCAACCCCTACACGTGGCTGCGAAATAAACAAGAACATATTCCCTGCAGCCCAGATCAAACCAGGAAGTATATTTTTTATGGTATAGAAATCATATGGTCGGTATTTCACTGTCAATATTATTCCGCCTGCAACCATACCGACAGCCTGTGGGAATAAAGCAGTCCACCCATCAACTCCGAATAGTCTGGCGATAACAACATAAACGAGATATCCGACTGTTGAGATAGCAATGTAAATTAGGCCTTTACGGAAAGCACCACGACTCTCTTCGTCGTTTCCCTCTCCTTTTGCTCGTCGGGAAGTAAGGATTGCACCAACGATAATCAGCAATAATGCCAGGATTCCTAGAATGACAGCTCTGGTTGTATTCCATTCTCCGAACACAATCACACCAAAAAGAGAAGTAGAAACAAGCTGTGCTCCGGTCGAAATAGGCATTGTTCTAGAAACACCGATTGCATGGACACTTTTCAGCTGAAAAGTTTGCCCAAGTGACCAAAACACTCCAGACAAGAAGCCAATCAAAAAGATAAAGCCGGTCAGTTCGGGCCGTACGAAGAAATACAGTACGATCGAAAGCAGCAGAGCACCGATAGTCGTACCTAGAATCTGGTGATAAGGGCTCCCGCCAAGCTTGACATTGAATAACACGATACTACCCCAAAACAATGCAGGCAGAACGGCAAGAAGTATATCCATCACGTCACTCCATTTCCAATATGCTTACGGGTAGTATGATGAGCTTTCTATCGATTTATGCATAAAAAAAGATCCAAAGCTATATAGCTTTGAATCAAACACGCTGGAGTGCCGCTGGGCGGTCCAGCTCATATAGTTTTCTATAATGCGCTGATTCCTGCAGCAATTGTGCATGCGTCCCTCGCATTTTTATTTTTCCTTCCTCAAGGAAGATAATTTCATCCATCTGTTCCATTCCGACAAGGTGATGTGTTACCCAAAGCAAGGATTTTCCTGCCAGGCTATCGAAAATCGTCTTCAGTAAATCACGTTCTGTGATTGGATCCAGACCTACAGTCGGTTCATCTAGCATGACGATTGGCGTATTCTGAAGCAAGACACGTGCCAAAGCAATACGCTGGCGCTCACCGCCGGAGAAACGCTGTCCGGTTTCCTGCATTGATGTCTGATAGCCTTCTGGCTGACTAGCTACTAAATCATGCAAATTGACTTGTTTCATAATAGCTTTCACTTCTGCTTCAGTCGCAGATTCATTTGCCAGCAGCAAGTTATTCGCTACACTTGTGTAGAAAAGATAAGGATTTTGATTCAATACAGAAACCAGTTTTGTCATATCCGGACGAATAGATGATGCTTCATGTCCATTGATTCGTACAGAACCGGAATCTGGAACCAGCATTCCTTGCAGAAGCTTAAGCAATGTTGATTTACCTGCACCACTCTTACCGATAATGGCAATCTTCTTACCTTGCGTCAGCTCGAGTGATAAATTCTTGATAACACTTTCCTGTTCCTCATAACCGAATCCTACACCATCCATAGTCAGCTGCACATTTTCAAACGAACCTTCGTAGGAGACCGCCTCAACGATTGTTTCCTGATCTGATTCGAGTTCGGTGACACGGTTTAGCGACTCCTCATACCGAGGATATTTTTCTACAGCATTTGAAACAGGTAAAATCGCTTCTGACAGTGGAATGATGACAAGAACAAAAGCAGCAATGAAAACATCTGCTATTCTGCCATCCGTAAACAGGCTGGCACCAAAAGCAAGCATCGTGACAAGCATGGCTGCAACAACTACTTGCCCGATGAATTCACGATAATAAGACCAGTTTTTTGACCGTTTATCAGCTTTATCCTGTGTTTCTTGACGCTTGAAAAAGCGGCTGAAGAAATGCTGTTTCTGTCCGCTCAGCAGCCAATCATGGATGCCAAGGAAACCATCTGTCACATATTGATAAAGCTTATCCTTATCCTTCTTGTAAGCCTGATTGGCCGCACGCATATGCAATAGCGAGAAAATCGGCATAACAACAACCAGTACGAAGAAGTAAATCGCCATAAGTAAAGCAAATCCAACACTAAAGTAACCGAGTGCACAGATACTGATAACATATAGAAGAACTGCGGATGCAGTCGGCAGAATCGTACGCAGGTACAAATCCTGCAGGCTTTCGATATCCTCAGCCAATATACCGAGCACTTCTCCGGTTTTCATTGATTTGCTCGTTGCTGCTTTCGGCTCTACTAGATGATAAAGTCTAGTCCGCATCTTTGCCAGCACACGGAGAATGAAATCATGACTCACCAGTCGTTCGGAATAACGGAATACAGAGCGTCCCAGTCCGAATGCCCGAACGAGCACAATCGGCACATACACGAGCAGGATGTTCTCCGGCCGAAGTGATGATTTAGAAATCAAGAAGCCAGACGTGAACATCAATGCTGCTGCCGATCCGACTGTCAGCATACTTAGCAGCAATATGGTCAGCATGCGATATTTATATCTTTTAACATATGGCATGATCCAGTCACGATGCTTCATGATTATCCCCCATTTGTGCTTCGAGCAAACGAACATATAAGCCACGGTTTGCCATTAATTGTTCATGCGTACCACACTCTGCTATTCTCCCGTTATTCATGACCACAATCAGATCCATTTCCTGCATCCAATGAAGCCGATGGGATGCGAAGAACAACAGTTTATCTGCAGCAAGCTCCTCAATTACTTCTTTCAATTCATATTCCGTTTCAATATCAAGCTGTGCAGTAGGTTCATCCAGCAGAACAATCGAACGATCACTTAAGAATGCCCGTGCTAATACAACACGCTGTGCCTGACCGCCGCTCAATGCCCGGGCCCCTTCACCAATTAAAGTATCTGATCCCTCTGGAAGTCTTTCGACAACCGCTCTGAGCCCAGCATGATCAATCGCTTTTTCTACTCGTTCATCCGTGGCTTCCGGCTCATAAAATCTTACATTATCCTTGATGCTACCTTGGAAGATGAATGGGTGCTGCGGAATGTATGCTGTCTGTTTCTGCCAAGCTTCAGCTGAGAAATCAACAGGCATTCCATCCAGTTCCATTTGACCGGAAATAGGATCAATAAAACCGCTAAGCAAATCAACGAAAGTCGATTTACCTGCACCGCTTGCTCCAATCAAACCGACCTTCTGATTTCCTTTAATACTTAGCTTTATCTCTGACAAAGCAGGACGATCATTATCGTACGTAACCGTCACGTCGTTTAAGACAAGCTCACTGTCTTCTCTCCAAATTTCTGCTTGATTTCCTTTATGCTTCTCATCTGCAAGCTTGATAACTGCAAGCATCTGATCACCAGCGTCTTTCCCATCCAATGTCGCATGATAATCATTTCCCACCTCACGAATCGGAAGGAAATACTCTGGTGCAAGCAGCAGGATCATCAATGCCGGCTCCAGCAAAAGTGTACCATCAATCAACCGTAAGCCAAGTGTCACAGCGACGAAAGCAATGGCAAGCTGCGTAAATAAGTCCAGCGCAAATGAGGAAAGAAACGCAATTCGCAATGTACCTAACGTGGATTTGCGGTACTGTCCGCTTACCTTCTCAATCGTCTCACCATGTTCCTTGCTGCGACCTAGGAATTTCAATGTTTCCAATCCTCTTAACGAATCAACAAAGTGATTGGAAAGCATACGATATGCCTTCCATTGACTGTCCATCTTCTTCTGCGCAGCTAAGCCAAGCAAAATCATAAATGCAACCAAGATAGGAATGGTAACCAATAAAATAACAGCAGAGATATCATCGTGCATCCAAATATAAATAAGTACTAACCAAGGTGTAATCATATTGGAAACAAGCTTCGGCAGGAATAGCTCCAAATAGTCCCGAAGTTTACCTGCGCCTTCCAGCAAGAAGGTAACCAGATTCCCGGTTCCTTCCTGTCTAGTGTAGCGTGGCCCCAGCTTGAATACACTTTCCAAAAATGCTTTCCGCATATCCGCGACAGTTGCTTCTGCGAAGCGGAAACATATTTTTTTAATAATCAGCTGCAAAAGCTGTCTAGCAAGAAAGGCTGCTATAAAGCAGCCTATAAGTGGTATTTGGGAAGTAAAGCTTTCCCCATGGAATAGGTGCGTGATAGCTTCCGCCAGCCATTTCGCTTGAAAGATAATGGCTACAGCTTGCAGCAGCGTCAATGCGGATAGCCCTAGCAGCACCGTTTTTATTCCTTTGTAAGCCATTAAATTTCTGCCCATTAGTATTCCATATGCTCCTTATGATCTACACGTTTACGGAAAACGTAATAGCTCCAGATTTGATAACCTAATACGAATGGCAGCAATGCCAAACTAATATAAGTCATGATTTTCAAAGAATAATCTCCTGATGATGCTGACTGTACAGTTAAGCTGTACGCTTCACTGATAGAACTGATCATTACTCTTGGGAATAAACCAATAAATACAGAAGCAATCAACAGGATCATGATTAAACCAGACATTAAGAATGCCCAGCCATCACGCTTACGTGTGATGAAGTAGCCAGATGCGATATAAACAAGAATACCGACCATAAATAGATACTCTAAGATATTGCCATGAACACTGAACATATCTGTTTTAAAGAATGTCATCCCAAGGAATGCAACTAACAAAATTGCATTGATCGGAAGCAAATTCTTCGCTACACGACGGCAACGTTCCCGTAATGTGTCCATCAAGCGTAGTGTTCCGAAGATAAGGCCATGCCATACGCAAAGCATTGTCAATGTCACTCCGCCAAGAACTGTATAGACGTTAATAACATCGGATATGCCAGCATGCATATGCATATTCTCGTCAATTGGTACACCTTGGATTAAGGCAGTAAACATGATACCGAAAGTTAAAGGCGGAATGATACTGCCGAAAAGAATCACCCAATCCCATGTCTTACGCCATGTCGGATGCTCTGCTTTACCGCGGAACTCAAATGCTACACCCCGCCCGATTAACCCGAACAAAATGAAAGCGAAACAAAGATAAAAACCGCTTAGCATGGACGCATACCAGTTAGGGAAGGCTGCGAACATTGCACCAATAGCTGTAATCAGCCATACCTCATTTGCATCCCAATATGGACCGATTGAATTGATGAATGCGCGTTTTTCCAAATCATCTTTAGCTACAAATTTACTTGCAATCCCGACGCCGAAGTCGAAGCCTTCCAGGAAGAAGAAGCCAACGAACAAAACAGCGACGAGGATAAACCAGAATTCATTAAGAGAAAGCATGTTGACCCTCCTTCGTGAATGGATCTGCGATAGGTTCTGTTTCTTCTATATCATGATCTGGTCCTTTTTTGATTTCACGGACGAATAATGTAATCATGACCGCGAACAGAATCAAGTACATGGCCGAGAAAGTGATAAGGGAGAAAAGAACTTCTCCAGCTGTGACACCAGCACTGACCGCATCCTCTGTTTTCATATAACCAAACACAACCCAAGGCTGACGACCGATTTCAGTCATAATCCAACCGGCAGAGTTGCCGATAAACGGAAAACTGATTGCAACGATCATAATGCGCAAATACCATTTGCTATTAACAAGTTTTTTACGTGCATAAAGATAAGCACCCCAGATGGATAAAGCAAGAACTGCTCCGCCTAGTATCGTCATAACACGGAAACTCCAGAATGTCGTCTTAACCGGCGGGATGTAATTGCCAGGACCATATAGATCTGTATAACGTTCCTGCAACGAATTCATACCTTCAACTGAACCGCTGAACTCACCGTAAGATAAGAAACTTAATACATAAGGGATTTTAAGCTCGCCCGTATTTTCTTTCGCTTCTGTATCAATATTAGCGAATACTGTCCAAGGAGCAGGATCGGCACTATCCTCCCATAGACCTTCACTAGCAGCCATTTTCATTGGCTGTGTTTCAACTAAATACAATGCCTGCTCGTGACCAGAAAGTGCGATACCAATACCACTGATCAATGCGACAACAATTGCTATCTTAAATGAACCTTTATAAAATGCCACATGTTTCTTGCGCAAGAGCGCAATGGCACTAATACCTACGATGAATAATGCACCAGTCGCGAACGAACCGAAGACTGTATGCGGGAATTCGACCCAAAGCTGACCATTTGTCATGATTGCCAAGAAGTCATTCATCTCAAGCCTGCCATTTTGCAATACTTCTCCGACTGGATGCTGCATGAATGAGTTCGCAGACAGAATAAAGAATGCGGAGAAAATCGTACCTAGAGACACAAGCCAAATACATAATGCATGCACCCATTTCGGCAAGCGATCCCAACCGAATATCCACAAACCAAGGAAAGTGGACTCCAAGAAGAATGCCAGCAACGCTTCTATAGCAAGCGGTGCACCGAAAACATCTCCTACAAAACGAGAGTATTCCGACCAGTTCATCCCGAATTGGAATTCCTGTAATATACCGGTGACAACACCGACTGCGAAGTTAATCAGGAATATATGACCCCAGAACTTCGCCATTTTTTTATATTTATCATCTTTTTTGACCACATACATCGTTTCCATGATTGCAATGATGAATGCCAAACCTATACTTAACGGAACGAATAGGAAGTGGAACAATGTCGTTGATGCAAATTGGATACGCGAAAGCTCTACAACATCCATTTTGCCGCCTTCTTTCTTTTCATAATTTTACCGGAAACTTTGTGAAAATAGTCACAATGTCCTGTTACATTTAGTATACTCCTGCTTTCCTATTTGGGATTGTGAAATATTGAACAATTTGTGGCGTAATCGTCACAGCTTTGTTAACAAACAAAAAAATCCCTTCGAAAGGGATTTTCAAGTAGTTAATATGAATTTATTTTGACATAAATTTATAACTGTTGTTTCATTTGGCTGATAAATCTCGAATAGTCGCAGAGGCAAATTCCGGTAAACTTAGTTCTAGTACTTGCTGTAAACTATGCAGATTTTGCAGTCTGCTTCGGCGGACTAGCGGTCCATTACAGAACACTTATCTTCTTTTCCCGGCAACAGCCAGTACATGATATACCATGCCTCTATAACAATTGGCTAACCGTGCAATAGCTCGCCTTCTATCCATTAATTATAAATCTTTGATATACCACACATCACAAGCATAATGCTCTGTTTCACTTAATGGCTTATCCAAACGTTGAAAACCTTGCTTCAGATAGAAACGATTTGCAGCGCTCATATTGCTCAGCGTCTCCAAGTAACAGCGATTATAATGCCGTCCGGCAAAATTTAGAGCTGTCTGCAGTAGATCTTGGGCAACACCCGTTCCTCGGGTATTTTTGGCTGCATACATTTTCTGGAGTTCACACACTTCCGGATGTCCTTCTACAGGGCCAATTCCACAGCCTGCCACAATCGTTCCTTCTTCTTCCACAACCCAGTATTTAGAACCTGGCTGCTGGTATAAATAATAGAAGCGACCAAGTTCAGGATCACTCCAGGCTGTTCCAGGCTTATCAGCACCGAATTCCTTCAAGCATGTCCGGATCAGCTGCTCGACTGGCTGATTATCTTTTTCTTCTATTTCCCTAATTCGCATACTTCCACCTCTTACGCTTCCCGTTCGAAAATCAGCTCGATACTTAGAGCCATTCCGTCATGCCCTGGAATCGGGTTCATGCTATGTAAACGCCAGCCTTTTTGAGCGTATTCCTGCACAACTTCCCGATTGTCTGTTTTCATCTTACCCGAAAAAGCCTTCATCTGAATTGTTTCAAATGCGTATGTCAACATCCACGCTTCCCCCTTGTATCTCCTATTTAACAAAATGTATCTACAGTCTTTTAACCAAAAAATATTGGGTATGTCCAACCGGATGATCCTCTAATTTCCCGTACACTGTATAGCCATGTTTTTCGTAGAAACGAGGAGCCTGAAAGCTAAAGCTATCAAGTTTGATAAGTCTAGCACCTTTTTGTTTGGCGAAATTCTCAGCTTCGGCTAATAGCTTTGCACCTAGGCCTTCCTTACGTTTTGTTTCCTCCACCCAAAGAAAATCAATATGCATATGCTGCCAGAAAAGTGTGCAGGTAACACCACCTACTATACTCCCTGCTTCATCTCGAACTGTAAACGCAGCGGTTTCCTTTTTTGATTTCACCTCTGCTGGGAGCTGTTCTGCATTATAAGCAATAAGTCTTTCCCGGATATATTGACTTACTTCTTCATTGCTCTCCTGTATTATCCTCATTTTCGTTTCCGCCTCTCAAAAAGAAACGCTCGGTTTCGTCAAATAGGATACCCCTGTCTTCAAGGCTTGCCCAGCCATGATCTGCCCCAGATACTGTCACAAGTTCTGCCGATTCTGGATATACCTCCATATACTTCTCTCCATACACAATTGGGGCAATGTCATCTGCGTCACCATGGATGATTTTCACTAGACCTTGGTAGCTTTTAGCTGTTCCATAAATGTCTAATGTCTTTACATCTTCTATTAATGCAGGTCCAAGCTTTCTACCGCGTATGTCCATGTAACCTTGCTTTTTAATGATATCGACGGATTTTCCTTGGATGGTGCCTTGCTTCATGATTTCATCGACAATCACAGCTGCTGGTGACCATAAGCAAAGCGACTTAATCAGCTCCGGATGCTTACCGGCAGCTATACTGGCTACGACACTTCCAAGACTCATCCCTAGCAAATGGAATTGATCTGGATCGACCTCAGGATGCTGGCGGCAAAAATGAATAAGTGCGATTGCTTCTTCTATTTCCCTCGATACGGTCAAATCGAAGAAATCTCCTTCACTTTCTCCACAACCACTGAAGTCAAAACGGAACACCACGAAGCCGGCTGATTCCAGCTGATTCCCCATTCGTACAAAACTATCCTGGTTTCCCATACGATTTGAAGCGAAGCCATGCAGCATGAGAAGTGCAGGAAACGGTCCTTTGCCTTCAGGAATATGTACAGAGCCTTGCAGCAGTGTATCCTTATGTTTATATACGAGTGTCTTCTTCATTTTAAATTCCTCCTTATTTTACCATTATCCAGATGATTGTATAGAGAATACAAGGGATACAGAAATACAAAAACGCCGCTAATTTTCCTTGTTCCTGCATTTGTCCTTTGATTGCATGATAGATAATGCCTCCCGAAACGAATGCATATAGGCTGGACAGGGTTCCTGCACCTAATGAAAAAGTCGTACCAAGAAGCCAGCCACCGAGTACTCCGACTAAAAGCAGCCATCTGCCTATTCTCCTGAAAAAGCGCGGACTTTCCTGAGAGAGTTGCAAATCTGATGAAAACAAATAAATACCTAAAGCAGTAAAATAGAATATAGTTTCCTGTGCATTTCCTATTTGACCATGCAATAAAAGATATCCTGTTATGATATTGAAAAGCACATAGTAGGCAACAGGAATAGCAGCACGCACATGCAGACGAGGATTTTCCTCCCTATATGCAGACTGCATCATTTCCAAGCCATAATTCATTACCAGGCCAAGCATGGCCACTAGAAAACCATGACTGTTCAGCATATCAACAAGATTACTCGAGGTTGATTTCTCTACGGTTCCCTGTGTCGTGCTGAGATTCGGTAAGGTAATGGAAAATACGTAAGCAATTGTTATTCCTCCTGAGATAGATCCCAGCCGATATCTAATGCCAGCAGGTATATGATCGAAATATGCTGACAAAAAATGAATCACTGCGAAAAGACAAACAAATACGAAACTTGTTAACAGCAAGATACTTCTTCCTCTCCATCAGATGCTAACCCATTTCCACTCTGGATCAAACCTAAACAAAAAAACCAGACAATTATCACTGTCTGGTTTTACAATCTATCACGCTTCTCCAAATTTAGTCCGATCTTATTCAATGCACGTTCCAAATTGGCTTCTATTGTTATGTCTTTTAATTCCATCTGCAGAGATAAAGCTTTTAATGCTAAATCCGGATGGAATCCGGTTAGAATTGGTTCCACACCGATAAGCTTCAGTAAGTTGGCTATCTTTAATAAAGAATTGCTTACAACATGATCAATCTGAGAGATACCAGATAAGTCGATTACTAGGTAATCTAAATTCAGCTCCTGGCTCTTCTGCAAAGATAGCTGAATGATTTTTTCAGATCTGTCCTCATTGATAAATCCGATGATGGGAAGCACTGCAACCCCAGAAGTAATCGGAACGAATGGCGCCGATAGATTTTGTATCTGCTTGTTGGCATTATCAAGCTCTAACACAAAAGTCAAAAGTGAAGCCATCGTTTCAAATAAACGAACATGTTCTTCCGTAAACGGAAATGATTTCGAGTCAAGCCCGCAAATGGTTCCGTAGTTTTCTCCGTTCTCAAAATAAATCGGAATCCCGATAAAGCTACCGCCCGCCAAGTTCTTTGCTACATCAAGTGATTGAGATAATTCGCTATTCGCCAAGTCAGGGATAATTAGAATTTCTCTCCCGTGATCGACACTGAGCTTGCACAATGTCTCATTGAAAGGAAGCTTTTCTCCTTCTTGAAGAAGTTTTTCTTTCTGATTAACCACTTTAATGATTTGATTATGAACGGTGTCATTTTTAGCGATAAATAATGTGTTAATCTTTACGAATTCACTGATAATATTTAGCACACCTTGTGCCGCTTCATCGAAATTATCAAAAGCACTTACACTTTTGGTCATCTCTGCAAATGTTTTCATTTCCAAGTACCTTTCTCCTTAAACATAATTCGAATATCATACCTTTACCCTAATTAGATTAAGTTATAACACATTTCACAAAGAAAAGTTAGTAATTTTGGCACATAAAAAAAGCGCGCCGCCTGAGCAGCACGCTAAAATTATTTAATTAGCTTTTTTATATGTTTCTGTCTGAGTTTCCGTCACATTTGCAAATTGCTCTCCGTCTTGCTTAACCATTTTCAACCAAGCTGCAAAACAGCCAACAACACAAGCTACTGCGAACACAATTAAAAGATAAATCATTTTGTGCACCTCACATAGTCATTTGATTATGATTATGCCATGGTTTAACGCAAAGGAAAACAATTTGTGACGATGTTCACAAACAGTTCAAATTTCACTGACACATAAGTGTCACACTTATTCCCCGATTCGGACAAGATATCTGCCGCGGGCATGACCTTGTAATAACTTAGGTAATGCTTCCGGCAATTGCTCCAGCGTCAATTCGTCGATAACGAAACGTTCCAAATCTCCTGGATTGAAAGCAGTTGCCAGCTGCAGCCATACTTTTTCCCGTGTTGGTTTCGGGCAATAAACAGAATCTATACCAAGTAAGTTGATCCCACGAAGAATGAATGGGAAGACACTGGTGGGAACTTTACCTCCGGCAGTCAATCCGCTTACTGCAGCAGATCCGTTATACTTGAGCTGGCTAAGGACAGATGCAAGCGGCTCGCCGCCGACCGGATCGACTGCTGCTGCCCATCTTTGGCTTGCAATCTGCTTGAGGTTTCCGTCATATACCTCATCGCGCGAAATAATACGAGCAGCTCCAAGCTCCTTCAGATATTCGAGTTCCTCTTGTTTGCCAGTACTTGCTTCCACCTCAAAGCCCAGCTTGTACAATATAGCTACCGCAAAACTTCCGACTCCTCCAGTTGCTCCGGTAACAAGTACTGGACCATTTTCTTTATCCAGACCATTCTCCAACAGACGCTGAACGGAAAGTGCAGCTGTAAACCCTGCTGTACCGATAATCATTGCTTCTCTCGTCGTCATTCCTTCCGGCACTGGAACGATATAATCAGCTGGTACTCTTGCGTATTCGCTGTATCCCCCATGTCGTGCAACCCCAATTTCATAGCTCGTAGCAATAACATGATCACCCGGCTGGAAACGTTCATCCTCAGAGGAAACTACCTCTCCAGCTAAATCTATACCTGGTACGATAGGATAAGACTTCACTACATTGCCATTCGGTATTGTCGCTAGACTATCTTTATAGTTGACTCCGGAATAGTGTACCTTAATCAATACTTCTCCTTCCGGCAACTGGTCAACGGTCAATTCTTTCACTTGAACAGAGAAATCTTCTCCTTGTTTATCTGCAATCAATGCTTTAAATGTCTCATTCATCTGCATACCCTCCTACTATCTACATATTAATCTTTTTCATAATCAGACACAATTTATGCGCATTTTGCTGAAGAAATCATTTTCTGTATGTTATTACCCTTTCTGCAGCATTTACAAAACAGGAAGATAATCTTTCAAAATCTTGTCAAGTAATATGGCAAGCTATATTGCAGTGTGATATAATCTCGTGGTCTATCAGAGAAGAAACAATATATTAAAAGGAGGTTATCAGATGAAACAGATAAAGCAGCACTTCCTCAAAGACCTGGTATTCCTCATGGCTGGATCCTTTCTATTTGCCCTGGCAGTGAATATATTCGCCATCCCTAGTGAATTGGGTGAAGGCGGCGTAACAGGTGTTACTATTATCTTATTTTATGCTCTTGGCTGGGCTCCGAGTATTATGAACTTAATATTGAATGGTCTTCTGATTGTTATAGGATACCGATTCCTAGATAAGCAGACCGTTTTTTATACAATCATTGTCGTCATACTGAACTCTTTCTTCCTTCATTTAACGGAGAGCTGGGAAATAGCGTCAGATCAAATACTTGTAAATGCAGTCTTTGGCGGTTTATTTGCCGGTGTTGGTATCGGACTTGTACTTAAAGTAGGAGGTACGACAGCAGGTACTGCCATCCTTGCCCGGCTTGCGAATAAGTATCTCGATTGGAACACAAGCTTCGCCTTATTGTTCTTTGACTTGATTGTTGTAGCAGCTTCATGGTTCATCATCGGCACAGAAAAGCTTTTAATTACTGTGATTATGCTATATATCGCAACGAAGGTGATGGAATTTGTTATTGAAGGATTAAATCCGAAAAAAGCAGTATTCATTATCTCCAATCAAAAGGATACGATCGCCAAAACAATTTCCACAAAGCTCGACAGAGGCGTTACCCTGCTGGAAGGACGCGGATACTATACACAGAACCAGAAGGAAATTCTGTATGTAGTGATCAGTAAGCAGGAATTGCTTCCATTGAAAAAAATTGTTCGTTCTATCGATACAAAAGCTTTCATCACGTTATATGATGTGCGCGATGTATTTGGTGAAGGATTCATGGATATTACAAAATAAGAGAAAAGCGTGCTAATTTAGTACGCTTTTCTCTTATATATTTGCGTATATTCACATGTTAAAATCATATTGAAATTTTTAGATTGCATTTCAATATCTATTAGTATTATGTGCTATGGTTGGTATAATGAAACAGTTTAGAGAAATGATAGTATAAGACTTACTGCGCGACCGCAAAGAACTGGCATTGTATGTGAATAAAATTTATAATGTTACTTGGATGATAAAACGCACGAAAAAGGGGTACGGAAGCATTGGACAAGATAGAAATTGGCGGCCTCCAGTTTGCTTGGGAACTGGATAAAGGCAGATTCATATACGAAGATCAGGATTCAGTACTTTTTTGGATTTCCAGTGCTATGCGTGAATTTTTTGACACGATAGAGGAGATCTCAGGGGAAGAGGTTTCCAACCTTGTTTTTGAAACAACAGGATATCGGCAAGGTTTGGTTGTCGGAGAATATTTCCAAAACAAACCTAATGTTGGTAGTCATGAAGCTGCGGAACTGATTACGAATACGTATGCTTCTGCTGGTTGGGGAAGGACTACCATCAAGAATCTTGATCCCGAAAAACGAACACTTACAGCAGAACTAGTTGACAGTTGGGAACATAAAATAAATATCGCTCAAGGAAAAACTGAGGGAGGTTGCTTCCTGCCTGCCCATTATGCGGGTATATTCACTGGCTTGTTCGGAACGAATATTTGGTACAAGGTAGAACACTATCAATTGGAAGGCTATGAGAGCACTGTTATCCATTACTTCCCTTCAGAAGTTACGGTTTCTGAGAATATCCATCAGTTAGCCCGAAAAAAAGAATCACAGCAAATACTTCAGCTGGAAGCGACAGTTGAGGATAAGACCCGGGAATTGAAAAAACTGGTGCGTGATCTATCCTCCCCGATTATCCCTGTACTTGACCATGTCGTTGTCGTTCCTTTAATCGGTAAATATGATGAAGAACGATCCGAGGAGCTGTTATTCAAGACACTAGAAAATTTACCAGCATATAAAGCAAGATACCTGCTGCTTGATCTGACAGGACTGGATAAAGACGTTAGCCAATATACGGCGAACCTTATCAGCAAGGTTGGATCAGCTTCATCCTTGATTGGTACGCAGACATTACTAGTCGGAATCTCACCAGAGCTCGGTTTGCAGATCACAAACTCCGGCATTTCGCTTGCCACATTCGACTGTTTTCAAACATTACAGCACGGAATCCATTATGCGCTCGGGCAAATGGGTAAACAAATCATCTAAAATTAACGAACCTCTCCTTCAGTAGGAGAGGTTTTTTACATCTAGCACCATACGAATAAAAGGATACACCGAACCATTTGTCTGCTGATCGAAACGTTCAGTAAGTCGAAAACCAATTCGTTCGTACAATGTAATGGCTCGTTTATTGAAAGTAGCTACAGCAAGAGAAATATTTTCTGGGTGATATGTTTTTATGATGTAATCAACTAGAAAAGTTACGAACTCTTGCCCGAAACCTCTCCCTGTCAGATCAGGACGCATGCCAAACCTATTTCTACTTCACCATTTTCTGTTTGGATACTGCAAAAGCCAACCACATCTTCCATCTGTGATACCGTAAAAACATTTCCTTCTCTTGCTTTGGGATCAAGGAATTCAGCCAAGTCTTCTTTATCTTGATCCATATCATAGAAAGCATAGAGGCCTTCATATCTCCACGTGTTCGCAATCAATTCAGCTTGCGACTGCGTCATAGGCCCAATCTGATACATTGTCATTCTCGCTGCCTCCGATCTGCTTGCCATTCATCCATATAAGCATGTTGCTGTCTCTTGTTATATGCTCTGAAACCTAAATAGGTACCGATGATAAGACCTATCACAATTAACAGAATAAGCGCAATGATAGCAACGGTGTAAAAAGATAATGCTGTCATGAGATTGTGACTCCCTCTGTTGTAATTTATTCTATTATAAATAGAAAACATATGGAAAACCAATACAAATATAGCTAATTGTGGTTTAGTGTAGCTAACCGTGAAGGATAGCTGTACACCAATTATAGAATTGTATTTAATTAAGGTCCCTCGAAGAATATGTACACACAAAACCGGCTATGAACTATAGTTCATAGCCGGTTACACTTCTTATCATTTATTCACTTTTGCTTCGGCCGCTTTAATTTCTTCTTCGGTCGGTGTGATTGTATTAGCCACCCATTCTTCTCGATATGCGTGGTCTAGAGCACTCAAGCCTTTCTCAGCATCATCTGTTTTTGCATCAGGACTTGGAAGCTTGTCCTCCCGCTCTTTATCCTGCAAATTTGATCCTGTCACATTTGGATCTTCCTTCTTGCGTTTCAAATAAGAAAAGGTACCTGCTGCTGCGGCTACTGCGACTGTTCCTCCTGCGATCCATCCAATATTCGTTTTCTTCATCTTGTTACTTCCCTCCACTCATTTGTGATGACTCAGTAACGCTCTAATTACATATTCCTTGTTTGCGCTTTCTTCAAACTATTATTAAGCTTCTTGTTTCAGCTCGAACTCTACAAGGTTTTCTCCAAGGACACTTAGTGTGATATGGTTGTCACTCATGTTAATATAGCCATATTTAGAGCTAGAAGTATCTGTAATACTTTGTCTTAGATTGCCTGGTACCTTCCGCTCGCCATTTTTATAGCATGTGTAGATATGATCAATTGTCACATCCGGTATATGCAGGACATTCTTCAAATAGTAGACTGCCACTGTATTGAACTTGATATTGGAATTTACTTCATATCGTTCTAGGTAATCACGGAATGGTTCCACACCGCTTTTACCTAGTAAGTCAAGGTCTTTCACCATGCTATAGGAGTCCTTATTCCGGCGAATCGGACGCTTTTTGATTGATTGGACTCGATTGGAGTCGACAACCGAAATATGCTGTACTGTTTCTGTTTCTGGCTCCTCTGTTGCTGCTGCCTCATAGCCATAACCCTGCTCACCAAGATAGCTTTTTACCATAATGTCGAAAACCTTACCTTGCAGGTTTTCCGGAAACTTCTGTATCACTGTCGAAATACGTTCCATTTCTGCTACTAATGCCTCGTACAACGTCGTCATAATTCCCCTCCCATAGCTTTTTCTATTTGTTTCTCGATTGTTTATGCTATTTCCTGCAAAAATTTCAATTTTTCTATATTGAAAGATTCCCTATGTTACCATTCCACTATCCTTATCTTTTCACACCTTCTTTAGATTAAGGGTTTTCTATGTAGAAAGAAGAGCAGATTACTGCTCTTCTCCTCCTGCTTTTTCTTCGGCTGCTTTTTGTTTATCCCATAGCCTGAAAAATGGATAATAAATCAGGAACGATAAGGCAAGAATGACAATCTGCAAAATTGCCCCAGATATGCTTCCTGTAATCAAATAACCTTGCAAAATCGGCGGCATTGTCCATGGAGGCACAATTCCAATTGGCTTTGCAACTATTCCCCAGTCCATAGCAAGATACGTAATCAGCACCGAGACAAGCGGTGTGAAAATAAAGGGTACGATCAGGAGTGGATTCATGACAATAGGCATCCCGAATAGTACTGGTTCATTGATATTGAATATACCTGGCCCGATACTCAGCCTTCCAAGCTGCTTCATCTGCTGACTTTTCGCAAATAACAGCATTGCTAACACTAGACCAAGCGTCGTTCCGGAACCTCCGATAAAGACGATATCATTGATTTCATTTGTTACGATATGCTGCACTGGTTCGCCAAGCTCAAAGGATTTAGCGTTCTCTGCTGTTAATGTCAGCCAAATCGGTCCTGTTACAGCGCCGACTATTGTCGCTCCATGCAAACCTGTGCTCCAGAGCAATGTAATTAACAGGAAGATAATCATTGTACCTGCAAGACTTGTTCCGATGGATGTGAGCGGTTTTTGCAGCAACACAGTTATGACGTTGTGGATACTACCGAAGGAACCTACGTTTTCCACCAGTAGTCGGATGACCCAGATAGCAATGATTGCAAAAAATCCTGGTATCAAGGCTGTAAAAGAACGAGCGACCGCCGGCGGTACACCGTCTGGCAGCTTGATGACTAAATTACGCTGTACGATAAATCTGTATATTTCTGTACACAGAAGCGCAATTAGCATCCCCACAAAAAGCCCCTTGCTTGTGAACATCGCTGTTTGATAAGCTGTCTCGGTAATATCAACGCCTTCAGGTGTCTTGCCGATGATATACGTTACATATGGTGTGCCGACGAAATATGCTGATAAAGATACAGCTCCAGCAGCAAGTGGATCCACTTTATATGACTCAGCCAAACGATAGCCGATACCAAATACAGCAATCAAGGTCATCAATTCAAACGTGCCGCGATATGGGTACAATAAACTCTCCTTGAGCTGCGGCCGTTCAGCAAGGAAATCCATATACGGCTGAATCGGGAAATTGGCTAGAATTAAAAAGAAAGAACCGATGATGATAAGCGGCATTGATAAAATAAGTCCATCACGGAGTGCATTTAAATGTCGCTGCTGCGCTACCTTCGCAGCGACAGGCATTACCTTATCCTCCAGGAACTGATTCACTTTACTCATGACTGTACCTCCTCAGCAGATTTACAGCAGTTTATGTAAACGCTTTCAATTTGATGAGCCCAAAAAATAAATTAATATGTATGAGCTTATTTGTTGCTATAATATTGTAATTGTATACAATTAAATTGTGCACAACTTAAAGTGAAAGGGGATGGCCATTCCTTGTCTATCGAGACGCTGCCATTAGATAAGCAGCTATGTTTTGCTTTGTATGCTTCCTCAAAGGAAATTGCAAAAGCTTATCGTGATAAACTTGCTCCTCATGGGATAACTTATCCGCAGTACCTCATACTGTCAGCTCTCTGGGATCAAGATCATCGTACAGTCTCTGAGATTGGAGCCGAGCTGCAGCTCGACTCTGGAACACTGACACCTATGATAAAACGGTTAGAAGAAGCCGGATGGGTACTTAGAATACGTCAAAAGCCAGATGAACGTCGAGTATATGTAGATCTTACAGAAAAAGGAAAAACATTAAAAGATGACGCAGCCTGTGCCGTTGCAGAGATTTGGAGCGATCTTAACCTAAATGAGGATACGTACCATGTCCTACTGAATCAACTGCATAGCATTACCGCCAAATTACAAAAAGGAGACGATTGAGATATGAAACCTTTATACACAACTGCAGTTACTGCTGTTGGAGGACGCGATGGTCATGTTGCATCCGAAGACGGCGTATTGAAACTTGATGTACGTACACCTAAGGAGCTTGGAGGTGCTGGCGAAGCCGGTACTAATCCAGAGCAGCTTTTTGCTGCAGGGTATGCAGCATGTTTTGAAAGTGCACTAGGTCTTGTTGCAAGACAAAAACGTGTAAAACCAGAGCATACTGAAATAACCGCTCATGTAGCGATCGGCAAAGAATCAGATGGTGGATTTGGCCTTGAAGTAGAGCTTGTCATTACGCTTAAAGGTGTTTCAAGAGAACAAGCTGAAGAGCTGGTTCAGCTGGCACATCAAACTTGCCCTTATTCCAGAGCAACACGCGGCAACATTGATGTACAACTAACTATCGCAT
Organism: Terribacillus saccharophilus; assembly: GCA_900110015.1. Classification (GTDB taxonomy): domain Bacteria; phylum Bacillota; class Bacilli; order Bacillales; family Amphibacillaceae; genus Terribacillus; species Terribacillus saccharophilus. Next base: position 1,408,360 of record FOCD01000001.1, read on the forward strand.
CCTAAAAAAAAGAGGCTGGGATATAACTAAAAACTCAGTTCTTAAAGCCGAATATTATTCTTGAACGCCGCTTCGGCAGAACACTCCGCTTTCCACGGGCACGGCCTCAGCCTCCTCGTGGAAAGTTCACCACTGCGGGGTCTTCAGCTCGCGCTGTTCCCGAAGGAGTCTCCGTGTTCCGCCTATGCTAGTATAGTGTACGAATTAAAAACCCGAACTTATGCAAACCTTCGTATGAAGATTTGTAATATAGTTCGGGTTTTCATCTAGCTAAAACACTTTTGTCCCAGCCTTTTTCTTTCATATATTACAGAACTTTAAGTGTATAGTGTCCTTACAAGCTAAAATTGTAAATACAGTCTATTGCTCATTTAATCTCTTCGGCTTGTCTATTAGCTGCTGAATTATTCCCTGCATGATCTTGTCTCGGGTTGCAGTCAAGCTGCTTAAGTCGAGGACTTCATCTAATTGCTCGTTTAGGCTCTCATTCTTAAGCTCTTTTACTTCATTATGGATCTTCTCCATCTTATCATCCAGTGCTGACGCAGAATCAGCAGCTGCTTTTAATTCGCTTGCCAGTCGATTAGGTATGTCTTTCTCGTATTTATAGTAAATTTTGTGTTCCAGACTCGCCCAAAAATCCATAGCGATTGTTCTTATTTGAATCTCCACACACACGCTCTCTTCCCTATCTGACAAAAATACGGGTACTTTCACGATGAGATGCAAACTTTGGTAGCCATTTGGCTTCGGGTTTTTAATGTAATCTTTTCGTTCGATAACCTCGATGTCCTTCTGTTTTTCGATCATATCGCAGAGTGCATAGATATCTGATTTAAATGAACAAGTGATTCTGATTCCAGCAATATCTTTAATGTTTTCCTTTATTGCATCTAATGAAAAATCTATATTCTTTTTAAATATCTTCTTTAAAATACTTTCAGGAGATTTCAATCGGGAATTGCAGTGTTCTATCGGATTGTACTCATGAATAATAGAAAATTCTTCTTTTAAAATATTGATTTTCGTATTCACTTCATCCAGAGCGAATTTGTATACGGCGGTAAATCTTGTGAGTTCTGTTTTCAGTTCTTTAAGCTGCGATAAATTTTCATGTGTCAGTGACTGCATATTAAAGTTCCTTTCTACTTGCTCTACAAAATATTGTGGACAAACGACGGTAAAAGATTCTTCCTTCCCCACTTCCATTTTAACAGGATAGGTAACGATTTTTAGAATCTCTTTATGAACATTGTTCGTTATAAGAAAAAAGACGCTCTCGTGAGAACGTCTCTTTCTTTTACACTCAGCTTGATTTTCTTTCTTTTTCTTTCTCGTGAAGAAGTGCTTCTCCTTCTATGTCAATGTTCGGTAGAATCTTATCGAGCCATTTCGGCATATACCAAGCAGCATTGCCCATTAAGGACATAACAGCCGGCACGATCGTCATACGAACAACAAAGGCATCAAATAGGACACCAAATGTCAGCGCCATCCCGATTGATTTGATCATCGCATCAGGTGTAACCATAAAGCCGACGAATACTGACATCATGATCAACCCAGCTGCAACGACGACCTTACCGCTATCTCGCATACCTGCTAGTATTGCTTCTTTTGGATCACGAGTTTGGGAATATATTTCCCTCATCCGGCTTACGAGGAATACTTCATAGTCCATCGCCAAACCGAATAGAATTCCAATCGCAATGATAGGCAGGAATGCAAGTATCGGACTTTCTCCTGGGAATCCGAACAAGTTGATCATGTTCCCGTCCTGAACAACAAACGTTACAAACCCTAATGTTGCACCGATAGAAAGCAGGAATCCTAAAACTGCTTTAAGCGGCAGAAGAATCGATCTGAATACTAATACAAGAAGGACATATGCAAGCCCTACGATTAGCAATGCGAAAATTGGTAGTGCATCATTCAGTTTCTGTGCAATATCAATATTGACGGCAGCAGTACCTGTAACAAGCAATTCCATATCTTCATTGGACAAGTCTCTGATTTCATTTACGATATCTTTTGTTTCCTGGTCATTTGGCCCAGTTTCCGGTGTCACACTGATGATAAATACATCACCAGCTTCATTCGGCATTGCTGGAGTGACAGTTTTTACATCATCAAGCTCACTGATATCTTGGCTGACAGCTTGTAAATCCTGCTGGACTTCTTCGGCATTCTCATCTGCATCAATTTTTGCTGCAACTACTAAAGTAGAATGGAAGCCTTCACCATAAGCATCTGCCTGTATATCGTACGCTTTTCGTTCTGTTGTATCTTCTTGTTTGGCTGTTCCATCATCCGGCAGACCTAGATTCATATGAGTGAATGGAATAGCAATAATCAAAAGTATTGCTACAGAAAGGAACGTAACAAGCCATGGACGTGTAGTAACAAATTTACCCCATCTATTTTTACTAGGTTTTCCTTCTGTTGTACCCGTGATTTTCTTCAGGAATCGGTTTCCTTTAGAAGGTGCAATTCTGTGCCCTAGCATCCCTAGAACTGCTGGAAGTACCGTAATCGATACTATTACAGACAATAGAATACTGATGGAAGCAGCTACACCCATTACTGTTAAGAACGGAATTCCAGTTACTGCAAGACCCAAGAGACCAATAATAACAGTTAATCCTGCGAATACAACAGCGCTTCCGGAAGTACCAGTCGCTATTGCCACCGATTCTTTAACCGAATGACCTTCAGCCAGCTGCTGTCTGAATCGTGTCATGATGAATAATGCGTAATCTATTCCTACCGCAATACCGAGCATTGCCGCCAAAGTCAACGATACATTTTGCATTTCAAAGAAGTTGGAACCGATCACGATTGTCAACAAGCTAATTCCGAGTCCAATCAACGCAGATAGAATTGGCATACCTGCTGCTAGGAAGCTAGTGAACGTCACTGCCAGCACAAGGAAGGCAACAATGATTCCGACAATCTCGCCAGCACCCAAATGCATGCCGGAAAATTCTACATCACCAGTTAGTTCTGTCTGAATTCCCGCATCGCGAGTCTCTTCGACTTTCTCCGTCACATTATCGATTGATTCCTGTGATACTTCTGCTGCTTCATCTTTAAACGTAACTGTACCGTAACCAACCGTTTTATCTTCATTTAGATTCTGAAGCTGAACTGGTGTTGCAACTGCGACAACATCCGAATCATCTTCTTGAATACTATTTAGCATATCTGTAATAACTTTATTAGATGCTTCGGAATCGAGTGTCTCATCATCCGATGCTTTGAACACAACCTGAACTTGCGCTCCAGACTCTGAATCAGGGAATGCATCTCTCAGCAAATCATTGGCTTCTTCAGCAGGCGTATTCGGAATACTCAAGTCTTCGTTAAATGCCGTTCCTAAACTAACAGTTACGATAGCTAAGGCGACAAGAAGAGCCAACGCTCCGAACACCACGCTCTTTTTATAACTTACTGCCCATTTCCCTAACCTATATAAAAGTTTCGCGATTTTAATCTCCTCCAATGTCGTGAATTGCATACAATCGTGTTTAGCAGGAAGGATGCTGAGATCACAATGCATTTGACTCTGCTGTGACGTTCAGATAAACTTGCTCCATCATTAAAGCTAACGTTTGTACTTACATTTGTAAGTATACTAACGTATTAATATCTTTCAATAATTATGTGATAAATTGAACATAAAACGAACAGAACGAGGGGAAGTGTTAGCTTTTGAGGAAATCCAGACAGGATAGTTTGTATTCGCAGCAATATATCATGGAAGCTTTAGATCAATTATTGGAAGAAAACGACCTGGAAGATATCACGATAACGGAGATTTGCAAGAAAGCCGGAGTTGCCAGGGTTACTTTTTACAAGTACTATCACACAATTTATGATGTAATAAATGCATCCGTGGAAGCAGGTATCAAAAAAGCTATTGAGCAGCTTTCTAATATAAACCCTCAAGACAATATACAAGATGTAATTACAGACATCATCGCAGGGATAGCTGCCAGCCCGACTTCGCTGCAACGCCAAATAAACGCTAATACACATGGCGTGGTGCTTGATTATTTTGTGCACGCAATTAACCGCCTTTCACAAGCTGATACAGTCTTTAGCAAGAAGCTGAACCAGGCGGAGGTGTTATTCATAGCAGGCGGTATGTTCAGCATCATCACCCATTGGTTCAAGAATGACTTGCAAGAGTCCCCTCGCTCTGTTGCGGCAATGATTACCGATGTCCTACCAAGTTCAGCTTTGAAGCAATGAAAAAAAGAGAAAGGGCAGCAGCCTTTCTCTTTTAGTATATAAATTATATCAATACCCTTACTCTTTGACTGATTGTATCCAATCCTCTTTAAGTCGATTGACATCCGTGCGTGGAGGAAAACCATACATCCTTGCATACTCCCTGCTAAAATGCGAGACACTTTCGTACCCTACTCGCAATGCCGCATCTGTAGTATCTGCATCTTCATATAACAAAAGCTGCCGCGCTTCCTGAAGCCTTATTTGCTTCTGAAACTGGATTGGGCTCATAGCGGTAACTTCCCTGAAATGCCGGTGAAGCGATGATACACTCATTCCTGCTATTTCAGCAAGCTCCTCTATTCGGAAGGATTGATCATAATGACTTCTTATATGGTCAATCACATCACGAATACGCTGAGTGTAACTGCCTTGAACGGCCATTTGGGCCAGAGCACTGCCATGTTTTCCTTGAAGTACGCGATAAAGGATTTCTTTCTTAATTAAAGGCGCAAGTACAGGGATATCCTCTGGCTTCTCCAGCAAATTAGCGAGTCGGACAGCCACATCCAATATTGATTCTTCAATTTCATTCACGTACATACCTCGCTTTGGATCTTCTCCAAAATCGAAATGTATAGCAGCCTCCTCCATTACCTCCAATATTTCAGCTGGTGTAAATTCCAGTTTCATAGCCAAATAAGGAGCAGAACCAGAGGCTTCCAAAATTTGACCGGATACAGGCAGATCAACCGATGCTACCAGATAATGATTCGGACCATAAAGAAAGCGTTCCTGACCTAAAAGAATTTCCTTTTCACCTTGCACAATAATACAAACAGAAGGTTTATAGACTCTGTGTACCGGCCCATAAGTACTCGTATGATGAATGAAAAACAATGATGGTATATTGGTTTCGCAAACACCCTCTCTTGGTGCAAATTTATTGATCACTTCGGCAAGTGTTGATTGCTTTTCTGACGTAGCATCCGTCATAAAACCTCCTCCTTTTCCACTTCATCTTTGTAATAGTATAAATCAATTCTTTTCCTTATTGGTACTAGTGACACTATTAGGCATGTAAATGATACGAATTGGATAACGCTTCTATGCTTATTCACTGCATAATAAAGCAGATAAATATGAGTTAGGAAGGGAAGATATACATTGCAGAAGCGCAAACTTGGAAATAGCGGTATTGAAATTTCAGCTATCGGACTGGGCTGTATGGGAATGAGTTATGGATATGGTCCCGCATCTGACCGGAATGAGATGATTGCTGTTATAAGAAATGCAGTGGAACAAGGTGTGACTTTCTTTGATACAGCAGAAGTATATGGTCCATATATAAATGAAGAACTTGTCGGAGAAGCATTACTTCCTTATCTAAATGATGTCGTAATCGCCACGAAATTTGGTTTCAATATTCAAGATGGCAAACAAGCCGGTATGAACAGTCGTCCAGAACATATTAAACAAGTGGTAGAACAATCTCTTAAGCGCCTTAAAATAGATGCAATCGATCTCTATTATCAGCATCGCGTCGATCCCGATGTACCAATCGAAGAAGTAGCGGGTGCTGTGAAGGATTTGATTCAGGAAGGTAAAGTAAAGCATTGGGGATTGTCAGAAGCAGGCGTTCAAACAATCCGCCGAGCACATGGTGTACATCCGCTGGCAGCAGTCCAAAGTGAATATTCCCTATGGTGGCGACGTCCGGAAGAAGCATTGCTGCCAACTCTGGAAGAGCTCGGGATTGGATTCGTCCCATTCAGTCCTTTAGGCAAAGGATACCTAACTGGCCGATTCAAAGCTGATAGCACATTTGCCGAAAATGACCTGCGCAACATTCTGCCGCGATTTACACCAGAAGCATTGGAAGCAAATCAATCTATGGTGGAACTGCTAGAAGATGTAGCTCGGCATAAAAATGCTACTCCGGCGCAAATCGCTCTCGCTTGGCTTTTGGCACAAAAAGACTGGATCGTCCCGATTCCAGGTACCACCAAAAGTGAACGACTGACTGAAAATCTGGGAGCTGCAGCTATTGATTTATCTGCCGATGAATTAAACCAAATTGATACAGCAGCTTCAAAAATTGAACTGATGGGAGAACGCTACCCAGAAGAGCTCGAGAAAAGAACAGGTTTGTAAGGTCAAAGGATTATCAGAGCCCTTTCTTTGGGGCTCTGACTATCATTTACTATTTTATAGGAGTCACTGATAATGCTTGAAAAAAACTTTTATGTCACAATTGAAACCGGATTTGCGCGGCATGCTGCTGGATTGGTCAGCATTGCGGGAAGTTTCTCTTCCAGCATAAATATTTTGTATAAAGGGCAATCCGTTTATTTAAAGAATGTTCCTGAATGTATCATGCAGGTCATGAATCTTGGCATTAGTACACACAGTTGCTTTACAGTCACAGCAGATGGGACAGATGAAGCTCAGGCTATAACAGCTATAGCCGATCATTTATTAAGTCTGAATACAATGCATGCAATCACTTATAAAAAATAATTCTATCAACGTTGTATCACAACATACTGCCGTTCACACCACCTGAATTTTCGAGCCAGATCAGCTACCTGATTTTCCTTGCTGATTGGAAAAGTTGCTCCTCCAGTTATGTATAGACCAGAATCCAAATGAATCACTGTATCACAAGCTGTACGGCGGGCAGCATCTTCCTCACCATCATAACAAGAGTACAACTCTATCTTCTCCCCAACCCATAGCCGCTCTTCTACAAATCGGAAAAGAGCTTCATAAGCAAGCCTTTCATCAGGACAATCTAATTCATATACAAACTTATTTGTAACATGCGGTATAGTGAGATCCCTCCTGCGCTCAACCGTAATACCAAGATATTCATCTTTGGTCTTATATATAAGCCAGTATTTCTGGCCCTTGATCTCATGCATCTGTCTAAAATAGACTTTTCTCAGCTCGTTTTCACCTATTTCTTCAGCAAGAACCCACATTGGATTACTGCCATATTCCCCTTGCTGAAGTCTTTTATTAGCAACAAGATAGTGTTTTTCTGTCATATTAATCCACCCATTCCTTCGTTCATCTATCACCTACTATACTGGAAACATGCTATACTAACAGCACACTATAACAAGCTATAACACATAGGAGCAGTATAGATGATTACTATTAATAAAAATGAAGCTATTCCGCTTTCTAAGCAAATATATGTTTCTTTCGTCGATAAAATCCGATCTGGTCTACTAACAGGCGGTACGAAACTACCTACAGTCAGACAGCTTGCAAAGGATATCGAGGTTAGTCTTGTAACTGTGATGAAGGCGTACAAACAGCTTGAAGAAGATGGATTCCTGGAATTGAGCAAAGGTAAAGGCACGTATGTTAAAAACCAGCAACATTCCGAACCTAGTAAAACAGGACATGATTTTGACTGGCAGCTGAGCATTCCCGATTATTTGCACCGTTCCCAATATGCTCGTTTTCAGGATTCGGATGCAAGTTACCATTTCTCCTCTTCGATGATTGATCCGGCATTATTCCCGAATCAATATATGGATCAGCTGATTGCACAAGTATTCATGCAAAATCCTCGTATTCTTTCGCAGTATGGCGGCATTCAAGGAGACCTGGCATTACGCGAGAAAATGGTACAAAACATGGAGAAATCCAAAATTACCACTACGCCAGAAAATCTTCTCATCACAAGCGGATCCCAGCAAGGTATTGACCTTGTCGCTCGTACATTTATCGGGCCTGGTGATGTTGTCATTATGGAAGCACCAACTTATCCAGGTGCCATTGATGTCTTCCGCAGCCGCGGTGCAACAATCCTTACAGTTCCAGTTGATGAAGATGGCATGCGAGTAGATATGCTGCATAGCTTGTGTGAAAAACATAAACCAAAGCTAATTTATACAACGCCGACATTCCATAATCCGACCGGCACTATCATGCCGCTGCAGCGTCGTAAAGTGCTGCTCGATATCGCCGAAAGCCATCATTGTTTGATCATGGAGGATGATCCTTTCAGCGATATCTATTTTGACCGCAAGCCCCCGCTGCCTATCAAGAGTATGGATAAAACAGGGCATGTTATTTACTTAAAAGGTTTGAGCAAAACAATCGCACCTGGATGCCGAATTGGTCTTATAGCAGCATCAGGATCAATTTTTAAGCGGCTGTATGCAGCAAAAGCAAACATGGATCTCGGCAGTCCGCTTCTGCCTCAAAAGGTAATTCTTCCATTAGTGGATTCCACTAAAATGGAACAGCATTTAAAACGACTGCGAGCTGCCTTAAAGAGTCGTCGGGATAGCGTCCTGGCAATACTGACAGAACAGGCACCATCTGGCGTTACATGGCATATTCCGAAGGGCGGCTTGAATGTCTGGATTCAGCTGCCCGCTTGGCTGGATAGTAACGTCCTTTTATATGAAGCTAATAAGCGGCATGTCTCCTTCCTAACAGGTTCGGCTTGCTTTGCTATTGAGAATGAGCATAGTACATTCCGTCTCAGCTACTCCTATGCAAATGAAAAGCTATTACGCGAAGGCGTTATGATTCTCTGCGATATTATGCAGGCAATGCAGCCTGCAAGCTCTTCTTCACCTACTTTTTAAAAGCAAGATGAGAGTATCCCTGCTTCTTTTGGTAACAAAAAGGCTGGGACAAAAGTGTTTTAGCTAGATAAAAACCCGAGCTATATTACAAGTCTTCATACGAAGATTTGTAATATAGCTCGGGTTTTTCATTTTGTACACTTTATTAGCGTAGGCAGAGTACGGAGACTCCTCGGAAATACAAACCAATTTCCTTCGTGCGAGGTGAAACTCTCGAAGCATTCCTTGTCCTACGGGAACAGCGCGAGCTGAAGACCCCGCAGTGGCGAACTTTCCACGAGGAGGCTGAGGCCGTGCCCGTGGAAAGCGGAGTGTTCTGCCGAAGCGACGCTCAAGAATATTATTCAATTTTAAGCACTTGAATTTTAATTATGTCCCAGCCTCTTAACCAAGAAATAGATCCAAAATATTACTGCCTTCTGAAGATTGCTTATTATAAAATTCCGAATAACCACATTGTGTACACGAAATCACCAAAAATTGATTGTGCTGTACATCAAATAATTTCGACAGACCAGTTCCTGTCATCGCAACTTCCTTTTGTGAAACCTCCGTACCGCCGCATTTTACACAACCTCTTTCACGCATGTATGCCACTTCCTTTATCTTTTCTCTTTTATACGTAGAAAAGATATTACAAGTTTCAACTTATTACCAGATGATTACATAAATGATATAATATGATATTCAATAAATTTAATACACATTATGAGACACAAAGTGAGTGAGTATATGAAAAAAGCAGTAGTTGGTATTCTGATAGTTTGTTTATATTGTTTTCCCTATGTTTATAATTCCATGTACCAAGATTTTACTTATCGCTCTATGCTTGGGTATTTAATTATGCTTGTGGCGACTTTACTTCTTCCTTTTTTCGGGAAACTTTTTAGTCATCCAATCTATCTACTTATTGGTAATATATTATCGGTAATAATATCATTTTATTTCATTAATGAAATGTCATGGAATGAAGACTGGGGCGGCTATTTTAAGCCTCTAACTCCAAATCAACTATTAATTTTTGCTAGTGTTTTATTTTTAATTCCTCAGTTCGTCGCTATGCGGTTAGCTAAGAAGTTAAAAGATAAAGCTAAAGGGTGAAGTTGCCTATTTCTTCAATACTTATTAACCATAGAAATGAGGAGTCAGTTCAATTAGACTGACTCCTCTTTTATTTACTATATTTCTATTATTCCTGTTATCGCGTGCCCATCAAAGAACCACGCATATTTCATTATTGCAGAGGGCTTAAGAATGATGTTTAACCGTTGTAGTATTAGGAAAATTATTAAGGACTTATTCATTTTACAATCAGACTGAATAATAACTCTTCACTTATGACTTAACGTACATATTTTCTAGCTAGTAACTTATTATCCTACATACATAAGGGGAATCACACTATGAGGAAATTAAAGCACAGCATAGCAGCTATTGGTTTATCATCTCTACTTGTAGCTGCAGGTTGCAGTAACGATGATTCAAACGGCGATGATTTTAGTGAAAATGTTAACTACACTATTAGCGGAATCGAATCAGGCGCGGGAATTATGCAAGCAGCTGATAGAGCGCTAGATGAATATGATTCACTGGAAGGTTGGACATTATTACCATCTTCTACTGGTCCAATGGCAATCGCCCTTGATAATGCTATTAGAGATGAAGACCCCATTATAATTACAGGATGGACACCACATTGGATGTTTGCTAAATATGATTTGAAATATTTGGAGGATCCAAAAAAAGCGCTCGGCGAAACGGAACACATCAGTACAATGGCGCGTGAGGGGTTAGAAAAAGATAATCCCGATGCATACAAGTTGCTGGATCAATTTAAATGGTCAGTGGAAGAAATAGAATCTGTCATGCTGGAAGCGAGTGAAGAAGGTGACCCCGAAGCAGCTGCTCGTAATTGGATAGAAGATAACCCAGACAGAGTTGCTGAATGGACTAATGGAGTTGCTGAAGGAAACGGGCAGGAAATCAGCCTTACATACACGGAGCAGGATACAGAGCTAGCATCAACGAATGTCTTGAAACACGTATTTGAAGATTTGGGATATGAAGTCACTATCACTCCTGTAGACATAGCTATAATGTGGCAGTCAGTCGCTACAGGAGAAGCTGATGCCACGTTAGGCGGATGGCTGCCAACTACTCATGGAGATTTGTATAATGAATATAAAGATCAATTAGTAGACTTAGGTGCTAATCTAGAAGGCGCAAAATTAGGTTTGGTTGTCCCAAGCTACGTTGAAGCAGATTCTATTGAGGATTTAAAACCCAAAGAATAGTATATAGACAAAAAAGAGGAATCTGTCCTAAAGGGACTGATTCCTCTTTACATTTATTTATTTGTGCGCTTCAGGATGCTCTTATAATGAGAAAAAGTATCAAAGCTTGCTTTACCGTGATATGCTCCCATACCGCTTGCACCGACTCCTCCGAATGGAAGATAGTGAGAAGTCATATGGCTGATTGTATCGTTGATTGCGCCACCGCCAAATGAAATGCTGTTTAAGATTTCATCCTGAAAACTTTCATCTTCCGAGAACAGATAAAGTGCAAGTGGTTTAGGTCGTTTCACGATTCGATCTACCATGTCAGTTGGATCGTCATATGTGATAACCGGTAAGATCGGTCCAAAGATTTCATCCTGCATAATTGGATCGTCCCACGAAATAGAATCAAGAATTGTTGGTTCAATAATAAGCTGAGAACGGTCGGATTGTCCGCCTGCTGCAATTGTTCCGTTATTCAAGAAGCCTGCAAGACGATCAAAATGTCTTTCACTTACCACATGCCCAAAGTTAGGATTTTGAACGATGTTTTCTCCGTACGTTGCAGTGATGACTTCTTTCAGTTTTTCCAACAATGTTTCTTTCACACTGCTATGAACAAGAAGGTAATCCGGTGCAACACATGTCTGCCCGGCATTGGCAAATTTGCCGCGAGCAATTCGCAAAGCTGCTTCATCCAAATTCGCATCCTTATGGACGATCGTCGGACTTTTACCACCAAGCTCCAATGTCATAGGCGTCAAATGCTTAGCTGCAGCTTCTGCCACGATTTTACCGACGCCAGTGCTTCCTGTGAAAAAGATGTAGTCAAAGTCTTCTTTAAGAAGTGCAGTACTTGTTTCTACTTCCCCTTCAACAACACTCAAATATTCTTCCGGGAAGTTATCATTGATGATTGTTGAGAGTATTGCTGACGTTTTGGGCGTCAATTCAGATGGTTTCAATACAGCGGTATTCCCTCCTGCAATCGCCCCTACCAATGGGGATACTGCCAGCTGGAATGGGTAGTTCCATGGTGCAATTACTAGCGCAGATCCATAAGGTTCTGGCTTGATGAAGCTTTTTGCTCCTTCATGAGAAGCTGCTGTAGGCACTTCCTTTGTTTCTGCCCATGACTCCAGATTCTCTAAAGTGAAGTTAATTTCAGCTAAAACAAGACCAACCTCGGCACGTTTAGCTTCCATTTCAGATTTGTTCAAGTCCTGCTTCACTGCGTCCAGAATGTTTTGTTCATGCTTTTGGATTAAATCTTTCAATCTATTTAGTGTATCTATACGAAATTGTACTTCCTTCGTTTGTCCGCTTCTGAAGAAAGTACGCTGTTTCATCAAAAGGTCTTGATAGTTCTCCATCTTAAACTCTCCTTTGCAATAATGAGATGATTCATTCAATTGCATACAATTAGTTGACGTATCAAATATTCAACGAGAAAAAATATAATACACAGCAGAATAGATTGCAAGAGATACGAATTGGAGATACAAAGGGAAAATAAACCACATAACATACAAAAAAAAGAAGATCACCAAATGATCTTCTTTTTTTTGTGAATACTATTAAGCTTATACAGCAGTATTTTTTACCATTTCAACGAAATAACCTATCAACCGAGTATCTGCAGTAAGCTCCGGATGAAATGCAGTCGCCAAGTAGTGCCCATCTCTTGCCGCTACAATCCGGCCTGTATCTTCACTAAGCACTTCAACTTCTGGTCCTGCCTCAAGAATATAAGGCGCCCGGATAAATACAGCAGGGAAATCCTGTGCCACTCCTTTGATTTCAAGATCTGTTTCAAAGCTATCCACCTGACGGCCAAAAGCATTTCGTTCTACTGTCACATCCATCAAACCAAGATGACTCGTCTCCTGGTTGTTAATGCGTTTTGCCAGCAGAATCATACCTGCACACGTACCGAAAATTGGCTTTCCAGCCGCACCAAAAGCTTTTAACGGCTCCAGGAAATCATAACGATCAATTAATCTGCGCATTGCAGTACTCTCACCGCCTGGGAGAATCAATCCATCCAATTCTGCCAGCTGCTCCACCCGTTTGACCAGAATAGCTTCTGCTCCAACCGCTTCTACTGTCCGTGCATGCTCCTGCACAGCACCTTGAAGTGCTAAAACACCAATTTTCATCGAGCAGTTCTCTCCTTCCCTTACCTTACCAGCCTCGTTCCTGCATTCTATCTTCTGGAGACAAACTAGCAATATCGATTCCTTTCATCGGTGTACCCAGTCCTTTTGATAGTTCTGCAATTAGCTTATAATCCTGATAATGCGTAGTCGCTTCAACGATTGCTTTAGCAAATTTTGCTGGGTTATCAGATTTAAAAATACCAGAACCAACGAACACACCATCCGCTCCAAGCTGCATCATTAGTGCTGCATCTGCTGGTGTCGCTACACCGCCGGCAGCAAAGTTTACGACCGGAAGCTTGCCAGCTTCACGAATTTGAAGTAATACGTCGTATGGTGCACCAAGATCTTTGGCAAATGTCATCACTTCATCCAAATCCATAGAGATTAGTTTGCGAACTTGGGACTGCACCTTACGCATATGACGTACAGCTTCAACGATATTACCTGTTCCTGGCTCTCCTTTCGTCCGGAGCATAGAAGCACCTTCTCCGATACGGCGGGCAGCTTCGCCAAGATCGCGACTTCCGCACACGAACGGTACCGTGAATTCACTTTTGTTCAAATGATACTCTTCATCCGCTGGTGTCAACACTTCACTTTCATCTATATAATCGACACCCATCGCTTCCAGCACACGCGCTTCCACAATATGTCCAATTCGAGCCTTAGCCATGACCGGGATAGAAACAGCATTCAATACCTCTTCTGTAATTGTCGGATCCGCCATTCGCGCAACACCGCCAGCAGCACGAATATCAGAAGGCACACGCTCAAGTGCCATAACCGCTACTGCACCAGCTTCCTCAGCAATCTTTGCCTGCTCCGCATTCACCACATCCATGATGACGCCACCCTTTTGCATTTCCGCCATACCTCGTTTTACTAAATCTGTTCCTGTTTTCGCCATGTTGACTCCTCCTGCTCCTCTTTCCCGTTGTCGGAAAAGTTTGATAGGAGTATTGTACATATCATCAGGGTATAACACGCAAGCTTTGAATATAACAATTTAGTATGCTGAATACTTTTGCAGGAGTCGGTCGTATTCTTTCCAGAAGTCTGTATACATATCTTGGTCGTATTCGTCTTCTATCTCTTTCGCCTTCGAGCTCTCGAATAGTGCTTTTGCTTGTTTTGCAAATTGTAAGATCTCTTGTTCATACACAATCTTTTTTACAGATACACGTATATCCGGATATTCGATTTTCCCTTCTGTCAGACTAGTACTTGTGAATTTAATGAAGTTTGACAGAAATACTTCGTCTCCATTGTGTTGAACTGACCAGTGAATAGAGATTGGACATCCAGACATTAGCATCGCCCCACATCCATGGAGGATCAATCCTTCCTCGCAGTCTGGATTACTTATATAATCCGCATCTAGTGTACGAAGTAAAGCTAGCGCGGATTCACTGATTCCCCATTCTTCTTTTACACCAGCGCTGGTTATTTTAGCACCGCCTATCTCTAGATGTATCTCTCCATGTGAGCATAAGTCTTCTTTTTCATCAGATAGCCAATATTGTGACTCAATTTTTATACTAAATGGTTTCATACATTATCCTTTTACTTTCTATAATTAGTACTTTATTGGGATTAATAATTCAATTGTATTATCGGCTGCTTTTTACTTCTACTCATTTTAACAATCATCTATGATATAAGCTTTTAGAGCCTTCGGAATAAATAGTCCTCCAACAGCTAACAAAGCGTTCGTAAAAGTAAGAAAACAAAAGTTTAGTTTCTATAACCTTCATATGAAATTTACAACCCATGGTAAGGTATTTACTCCGCTTTTTATTGACCAAATAAGTAAGTAGCTAAATTGTTAAATTTTTATCCGATGAAACAGAAAACGTAGATATAAAAAACAGATTTACTTGTGATAAAAAATCCCTCTCAAGAAAGCTTGGGAGGGATTTTCTAAATTATATTCCTGAAGACACCATGTTTTCGTGATTCGATTTGGAAGTTAATTTCTTCATTTTTATATTAATAATCTGATGATTATCCATCTCCATCACAGTCCATTTATGGCCATGCGCTTCTAATTCGGTCATCACTTTAACTTCATTACTATTTCTAATAAGCCAACCGGCTATTGTATCAACTTCCATTTTATCTTCGTCATTGAATCGCAACCCAAAGGCTGCCTCTAATTCATCAAGCAACACACGTCCATTTAGCTTGTACGTTGTTTCATTTATCTTTTGGATATGTGGTACTTCATTATCATCAAATTCATCATGAATTTCGCCTACAATCTCCTCTAAAATATCTTCCATTGTCAGCATTCCTGCTGTTCCACCGTATTCATCGACAACTTGAGCAATGTGGAGACGATTTGACTGCATAGTAAGCAAGGCTTCATGCAGCGTTGTGGATTCATGAATAGTTGGAACATCATGAATAAACTGTTCTAAAGGTTTTCTGCCATTTACAACGAAATCAGTAAGCATTTCTTTTACGTTGATAAAACCTAAGATTTTATCTTTATTACCAGCATCCGTAACGAGGTATCGTGTAAATTGGTGCTCATTAATTACAGCTCTTATCTCATCTCTGTCCATATCATTTGAGATAGAGATTATCTGAGGTCTTGGTACCATGATGTCTTTCACATCACGATCATTGAATTTAAATATATTTTGCATATAGTTGAACTCAGTTTCGTTAATTTCACCACTTTTATAGCTTTGCGCCATAATTATACGCAATTCTTCTTCTGAATGGGCATGTTGTTCACTAGCAGGTTTTACTCCAAACATTTTCAAGAATACTCTTGAGGAACCATTAAGGAAGAAAATAAGGGGTGCCATGATTTTTCCAAACCAATATAAAGGTCTAGCCAGAATCAGGGTTACTCTTTCTGTGTATTGAATAGCAAGTGTTTTTGGTGCTAATTCCCCTATTACTACGTGTAAGAACGTAACAAGGGCTAGTGAGATTGCGTAAGATAGAACATCGGTTAACGATTCAGAAGTACCAAAGTACGAGAATACTGGATATAGAAGTTCCTTTACTGTCGGCTTACTCAATGCTCCTAAAGCCAAAGCTGTAACTGTTATACCTAATTGACATGCAGAAAGGTAATAATCCAAGTTATTGGCAACTTTTTTCGCAATGATTGCACTCTTATTTCCCTCAGCAACCATTTGTTCAATACGTGACATCCTTAGTTTTACGACAGCAAATTCTGCTCCTACGAAGAAAGCTGTCAGTAATATAAAGACTACTAATAACACTAAATTCAAAACGACAAAAGTATCCAAATTCGATCCCTAAAAAGGGATTCACCTCCAATGATTTTTACAAGCATAATTTCAGGCAATAAAAAAAACTTTATCCTTTGATAAAGTTTTCTTGAATAGGAAATCCTTTACCAAAATAATGGCAAAGGTCTCGCAAACAACATTACTGTTGCCAGATAAGCCGGTGAAATTCCTTTCACGTATATGTCGACTTAGCTGTAAGCTACTCCCCTTTGAATATTCGCTTGTAGTTAGCTTTAATCTATCATTTAAAAGACTGGCGTGTCAACGATTTTTATAACTAATCTTCAACTTTATTTAATTAATCTAAACAAAGTCTTATTATATAAGAAGACTGTTGAAAGATGTAAGATTTTCTATGATGCTAACTTGGTAAGCCCACAATAAGAAATCGCATGGTCTGCTTCATTACTTACTCTCTATTTAACGAGTTCTAGACTTATAATGAATTTGCTTTATGAGAATGGAAAGACTACTGTTTAACTATAAGCCTAAGTAGGTGACATAATGCATATTGATGAACAAGAATTAAGAAATGCCATTTTTTTTAGAACAACAAATACAAGCACAATTTCTAAGCAGGACGAGCAAAATGGAATTTCTGGAACAAAAGAGAATTATAGTGGACATGTTAGCAAAAAAACAAAGTGAGCTTGAAGATTTATCTTAAACATTCCGTATTTACAAAATTAAAGGTACATGTGCTTCCTTAAGGAACATTGGCTTATAGGAAAATCATTAGCTGCAATTAGCTACATTTTGATTTCCCTACAAAATAAAGGTATACGTAAACGTTTGAGTTTACGTATACCTTTTCTTTATCAAAGTAAAGGTCAATAATTATATTTCCCAACCTCTAGCATTTTATTTTAAAAGCTTCAGGACTTAATTATTTTTAATAGGAATTTGTGAGAAGGCAGTTTTATAAACTTCAAGAATCAACTCTTTTGTACATGGGCGTGGATTACCACCAGTACACACATCAGCCATAGCAGCGTCTGCTAAAGCATCAAGATCTTCCTCTTTTACGCCGATTTCGTCCAATGTTTGTGGTATGTTAAGATCAATGGATAATTGACGGACAGCCTCGATTGCAGCCTGACGGTATTCGTCTTGCGTCATGTCGTCAACACCTTCAACACCCATAGCACGAGCTATTTCCTTAAACTTTTCACCTGTGTAATCTTTGTTGAATTCCAAAACATATGGTAGCAGTACTGCATTAGCAATACCGTGAGGTGTATTATAGAAGGCACCTAATGGATGAGCCATACCATGAACCACGCCAAGACCTACGTTAGAGAAAGCCATACCTGTCATATATTGACCGAGAGCCATGTCTTCTCGTCCCTTAGGATCGTTATTGACAGCATCTCGTAGTGAGCGGGAAATCAATTCAATGGCCTTTAAGTTTAACGTATCAGCAAGCTCCCAAGCAGCTTGTGTAGTATATCCTTCGATAGCATGTGTCAGCGCATCCATCCCAGTGGCAGCAGACAATCCATGCGGCATGGAGGACATCATGTTAGGATCAACAACTGCAACGATTGGAATATCGTGCGGGTCGACACAAACGAACTTCCGGCGTTTCTCTTCATCGGTGATAACGTAGTTGATTGTAGTTTCAGCAGCTGTACCTGCTGTAGTAGCAACAGCAATCATCGGAACGGCTTTATTCTTAGTCGGGGCCGTACCTTCCAAGGAAACAACATCAGCAAATTCCGGATTATTGATGATAATACCAATGCCTTTACCCGTATCTTGAGGAGAACCTCCGCCTATAGCGATAATATAGTCAGCATCAGCATGCTTGAAGGCATCCACACCAGCTTTGACAATAGCAACAGTTGGATTAGCTTTCACTTGGTCAAAGATGTCGTAAGGCAAGTTAGCGTCATCTAGTAAATCAGTTACCTTTTTAACTACACCGAACTTAACTAAATCAGCATCCGTAACAATCAATGCTTTTTGGAATCTGCGGTTTTGAACTTCACCAACGATTTCGTTAATAGCTCCAGCACCATGGTAACTAGTTTCATTTAAGATAAAACGATTAGCCATTTCTATGACCTCCATTTATTTTTTGAGAGAATGGTGAATCCTTGTGATTGCTCATTCAACTATGTGTGAGTTGACCTCTTGTACTTTTCCTCCGCTATACAGACGTCGCGAATTGTCTCTACACTCTGTTAGAGCAATTCTTGCGGTAGATGAGAAGCTTCTAGATGACTTTCTACGTTTTAGAACATTATTTCTTTTCTTGGTTATATTGAAGATACACAACATGTGTTTGCAGATACTCATCTAACCCGTGTTTTCCATCAGCACCGCCGATACCGGACTTTTTCCATCCAGCATGAAAGCCTTGTATTGCTTCAAAGTTTTCACGATTAACATATGTTTCGCCAAATTCCAATTCCTTGCTTGCACGCATTGTTACATCCAGGTTTTGTGTATAGATAGAAGACGTTAGCCCGAACTCACAATCATTTGCCAGTTTAAGAGCATCGTCTAAATCTTTAAATGTGGCAATTGGAAGAACTGGACCAAAGATTTCTTGCTGCATGATATTCATCTCATTATTTACATTTACAAGAACAGTTGGTTCATAGAAATAACCTTTCTCTCTCGCAGAAGGCTTACCACCTGTCACTAGCTTTGCACCGTCAGCCACTGCTTCTTGAACCATTTGGTCTACAGATTCAAGCGCATCTTTACTAATAAGAGGACCCATATCAATATCTCCATCAACTAAAGGGTCACCATATCTTACTTCTGACATTGCTTTTGTTACTTTGGAGATAAACTCTTCTGCGATGCTTTCATGAACATATACACGCTCTGTACAGTTACATACTTGCCCTGTGTTAATGATACGAGAATCGATAACGGAATGTACCGCCAAATCAATATCAGCATCATCCATAACAATAGCAGGAGCTTTTCCTCCCAATTCCAAAGATACCTTTGTGATATTTTCTGCAGCAGCGCGCATAACGGCAGCTCCAGCATTATAACTTCCCGTTAAGCTGACCATCCCTATATCTTCATGTTTAGCCATTTCCTGACCAATTGTACGACCGCTGCCGGTCACGATATTAATAACGCCTTTAGGCAAACCAACCTTTTCTATAATCTTTGCAAACTCTAAAGCATTATTAGGAGATAAATCACTTGGCTTCAAAACAATTGTATTCCCTGTGACCAAAGCAGGAGCTGCTTTACGAGCAACCAGGAAAAATGGGAAATTCCATGGTAAGATACCAGCGATAACCCCAATCGGTTCTTTATGAACAAATATTTGTTCATTAGGACGATCACTTTGAACAATCTCACCTTCATAGCGTCTCGCCCATCCAGCCATATAATCAATGTAATCGGCTGTAAAGTTTACCTCTGTTCTAGCTAAGGCCAGTGTTTTTCCCATTTCCTCTGAAATGGTACGTGCTAAAACATCTTCATTTTTGCGTATTTCTTTGGAGATCTCTAATAAGTAATTTCCTCTTTCAAAAGCGGGAGTTTTCTTCCATTTTTTTTGAGCACGCTTAGCAGAGTCAATTGCTGCTCTTACATCTCCTATAGTTCCTCGAGGAATCTCTGAAATAATTTCCTCGGTTGCAGGATTCACAACATCGAGTGTTTCCTGGGAACTAGAGTTTACAAATTCTCCATCAATGAACATTTGATACTTCTTAGTAGTAATTTCCATAAATTTTCTCCTTCCAAATATTGTAGCATTATCATAAAAAAACTCATTGCAAGCGTTATCATTTTAAGTATCAATGATCTTTTTAACTAACTTATAATAGTCAAATTCATCGTGGTGTTTGGATATACAAATAGGAGTAACCTTCTTCTAGGGGCAGAAAAATATAAAGTACTGCTGACTCTTTCATAGCAATGCTGTATTAATCCAAGAAGTTAAGATGAAAACTGTGTGTGACAAATTCATCTAAGGGGTCAGGAGAGAAATGTACATAGTTCCTTCTAAAAACTTCAATCAGAAAGATTTTCTTTTTGAGGAGGTAAAAAAAATCTATATCAACTTTAACCACCCTTCCTTTTATTGACATCTAATCATCTAGTCATCAGATGACTCAATATCTAATGCTATTTAAACACTAACTAGATATATTTGTCAATTTGTAATCTAGTGAATTTCCCTATGAAACTTAAATTTGAAAACTATCTCCTTAGTCTTAGTATTGTTACCTATTAACGAAGACAAATAAAGAGGAAGCAAACTCATTTGCATGAGTGCTTCCTCTCTTTTATTATCTGTTAACGTACTTCCTGTTTACTTTCTTCCACAACACGATACTCACTATTCTGCCGAATCAAAAACATAAGGACTCCAAGCAATGCAATAGCTCCTCCAATAATCTGCAGCGTACTTAATTTCTCCCCTAGTAACCAGACCGCCAGAAGTGTTGCACCTACTGGTTCTCCCAATACACTCATCGAAATCGTAGTCGAATTCACATAGTTCAAGAGCATATTGAATATGACATGCGCTAATGTCGGGAATATAGCTAACAGTAAGAATATCTTCCACTCATCGAAATCATAACCGCGAACAGGCACCCCGGTCACTAGATTGTAGATGTTGAGCCAAACAGCAGCTGAAAGGAATACACAAAAGCTGTATATCCAATGTGATACTTTTTTTACATTGTTCTGTCCGATTAATAAATAACCGACAACAGCAATTACACATAGAAAGGATAAAAGATCTCCAATCAGAACGGATGGTGTCTGTAATCCAAAGTCTCCCCACCCGACCATCACTACACCAATGATGGAAATACAGATAGTGATAATGACAGCTTTAGACGCTCTCTCTTTATAAAGTAAGAATCCCCCTATCATTGCGACAATCGGCTGGAGAGAAAGAATGATAGTAGAGCTTGCCACTGTCGTTAGTTTTAAAGAACTAAACCATAGGGCGAAATGTGCTGCTAGACAGGCTCCTGACAATACGAAAGCCAACGCTTCTTTCCTCCCAATCTTCTTGAACTCTTTTCGCTTTATCCACACAATCGGAAGCAATAAAAGACATGCCAGATACATACGGTTCATACTTAAAATCGTAGCTGGTGCGTCTGACCATTTGACGAAGATGGCCGCGAAAGAAATAGCGATGATAGATATAACTAATAAAATGGCAGTTTGGTTTTGTTTCATATGCAGCCTCCTTCTCAAGCTATTAAGTTTTAAATATCAATTACATCCATTCTAGACCTTCACTTGTCATATTGTCTTGATAAAAATTCAATTTTTTTTTAAAAAAGAGATCATGCACTAGCTGCATGATCTCTACCTTCTTATTACGAGCACCCACCAAACTGGCGCTGTCTTGCTTCTGGATTTACTTGTTCGTCCGCATGATAGGAGGAGCGTACCATTGGGCCTGATTCGCAGTGTCGAAAGCCTTTTTGCAAAGCAATCTCTTTCAATTCAGCAAATTCATCTGGATGGTAATACTTCTGTACTTTCAAATGCTTAAATGATGGCTGCAAGTATTGGCCGATTGTCATGATATCAACACGATGTTGTAGCAAATCGTCCATAGCCTGCACAATCTCTTCCTTTGTTTCTCCCAATCCTAGCATAATACTTGATTTTGTCGGCGTGTCCGGAGAGATTGTTTTGACACGTTCAAGTAATTCGAGTGAGCGATCATATGTTGCACGATGACGGACAGAAGGAGTTAATCGTCGTACTGTCTCGATATTATGGTTGAAGATATCCGGCTTGGCATCCATCAGTGTCTTGATGCTCTCATACGTTCCTTTCATATCGGACGGCAGTACCTCTACTGTTGTATTCGGCATACGGCGGTGAATGGCACGGACAGTTTCTGCGAACACTGCTGAACCTCCGTCTTCCAGATCATCTCGGGCAACAGCTGTGACTACCGCATGGCGCAGTCCCATTTTAGCAACAGAATTCGCGACGCGCTCTGGTTCTGCCCAATCCAATTCTGTCGGTTTACCAGAAGTAACCGCACAAAATCGGCAGCCTCTTGTACAAATGGAACCAAGAATCATGAATGTTGCCGTTTTCCGGACCGACCAGCATTCATAGATATTGGGGCATTTCGCCTCTTCACATACAGTATGTAAATTCATTTCCCGCATCATTTTCTTCAAATCCATATAGTCTTCATTCGTGTTAAAATCAATCTTCAGCCACTCGGGCTTACGGAGCATACCTTCCCGACGTTGAGCCATCGTTTTTTTTACCATTTTCGTTCCTCCTTAACGTGCATATAAGAATTCGTGATTTTGGTATTTCTCTTTGGCAAGTTCTTCGATTGTTTTTAGTTGTTCTTCATCCAGTTCAAGTCTTTCGAATGTTACACCTAGTCCTTTTTGAAAACCATCATAGAAGCTATTTCTTATTTCTTCCAGAGTAGTCTGCACAGGGATAAATTCCTGCAGACTGGCAGCTTTGTTCTTAAAGCTCTTGTAAGTACGCTCTTTAACACGTTCACTTGGGTAGAGAAACAATTCCAGCAGATCCTCTTGTTTCAGCCAGATAGGAATCGACCCGTGCTGGAGAATAACACCTTTCTGTCTTGTCTGCGCACTTCCAGCTGCTTTCTTACCGTTCACATTTATCTCATACCAAGAAGCTTCTTCAAAGCAATTGGCTGTGCCCTTCGGTTTCGAGTCAGCAGGTAAGGCGAACTCCGCTTTGATGCCCAGGCTTTCAAACCCGATCAGCAGTCCTTGTGATAACACTTTGTATGCATCTTTAATAGTCGATGGTACGCCTGGATAATCCTCCGATACGATAATGCTATACGTTAGTTCCTGATGATGCAGTACTGCTTGGCCGCCAGTAGGCCGTCGGACTAGTTCAAATCCTCGCTTCTCAATTTCTTCAAAGTTGAATTTTTTTGTCTTCTGGAAATACCCGACGGAAAACCCGCCTGGATTCCAACCGTAAAAACGTAACACTGGGGCGATCCGTCCCTCACGGTGCCACTGCATAAGCATTTCATCCGCTGCCATATTAAAGGCAGGCGAATGATCACCGTCGTCCCAGAAAACCCATTTCCGCACGCTGTCACCTTCTTTTTTACAAAGTTCAAATAATATTAACAATTCAATTCTAACGAACAGCAAGTTGATGAAGCAACCGCTTTCTCAAAAGCCTACTTTCCTACTAGGATTAAATACTCCCAATTACTTTCCATTTTTTATTTGTACTAAGAGTAGTATGTTAAGATAGATAAAAATTCAAAAAGCTAGGTGAATTGTTGTGGAAAACAAAGAAAAAATAACATATGTAAGAGGTACTCATGACCTTAAACAAAAAACAAAACGTGCTGCTATGTTGACTCATGCATTCAATTCCTGTTCCCCAGATGAAGAAACTAAGAAGGAAGAACTGTTAAGGGAGTTGCTCGGAAGATGCGGTCAGCAGCTTTCCATTGAGCATAATTTTCACTGTGACTTAGGATATAACATTGAAGTAGGGGAAAACTTTTATGCCGGATTCAACTTCACGGTGCTAGATATGGCAAAGGTCACTGTTGGAGATAATTGCATGATTGGACCTAATGTCGGGATTTATACAGCTGGTCACTCTATACAGCCTGTTGACAGGACAAAAGACGGTTATGCTATTCCGATTACAATAGGTGATGATGTTTGGATCGGAGGAAGCTGTACAATACTTTCCGGCGTTACAATCGGGGATAATTCCATTGTGGCGGCTGGTTCTGTTGTAACGAAAGATGTACCATCAAATACGATTGTTGCCGGTAATCCAGCGAAGCGTATTAAGGATATAGAATAAACAAAAAGCCGTCAGCATTGACGGCTTTTTTATTACTCTTCTGGCCAAACTGTCTTCGACACATCAACGATAAAGCGCAGTTTTTCCCATTGCTCTTCTTCTGTCAGTTTATTGCCATGATGTGTAGAAGCAAATCCGCATTGGGGGCTTAAACAAATTTGGTCAAGCGGGATATATTTTGCTGCTTCATCAATACGGCTGATAACAGCATCCTTATCTTCCAATTCACCGAACTTCGAAGTTACAACGCCCAGCACGACTCTTGGACCGTCCTGCGGGATATATTGAAGCGGTTCAAATGTGCCGGAACGCTCATCATCATATTCTAGGAAGAAGCCGTCCACTTTCTCTTTCGCTAATAGATCTTGGGCAATCAGATCATAGCTTCCTCCGAACATATAAGTCGAGCGGTAGTTTCCTCGACAAAGATGCGTCGTCACAGTAAGGTCTTCTGGTTTTCCTTCCAATACACCATTGATTACTCGGCGTGCCAAATCGATCAGGAATTCCCGGGAATGCTCTCCATCGAATTTCGCATCAGGTGACGACAGCGTTGCAATATAGACATCATCCAGCTGCAAATAACGCACTCCCAGATCATAGAAAGCTTGGATGGCATCTTTGTATGCCTGGATTACGTCAGCCGCAAAATCCTCGATATCTGGATAAATCGAATGATCTCTAATATCTGTATGGAAGAGCTGATTCGGACTAGGAATTGTTTGTTTAGCTACTGCTCTGCCAGCGACGATGTCTTGGAATACTTTATAATCCTCAAGGAAAGGATGCTCTGGATTAAATGAAACTTTACCCGTATTTTTAATGTTATATCGTTCTGTCTCTTCACCTTTGAACAGATAGCCGGTGTCTGGAACATAGCCCGTGATGCCATTAAGATGCTCCAAAAAATCTGTATGCCAGAATCTTCTTCTGAATTCTCCGTCTGTTACGAGCTCCAAACCGACTTCAATCTGTTTGTCTACGATTCTTTTAATTTCTGACGTTTCAATTCCGCGAAGATCTTGTTTACTGATTAGTCCTTCTTTGAATTGCTGTCTTGCTTTGTGCAGTACATCTGGACGAAGTAAGCTCCCTACGTGATCTGCTCTGAATGGTGCCGTTTTTGTTTTCGTTGTCATGTTCATCTCTCCCATTTTAGTTTTCTACTTTTTCTGTTACTCGTTCAGCAGCCTTTAAGGCCTGCTGCAGATCTCCAATGAGATCCTCCACATGCTCCAGTCCGACAGATAACCGCAAGAGTCCATCTGATATACCTCGTTTCTTACGCTCTGCTTCCGGCATAGCAGCATGTGACATCGTTGCCGGATACGAAAGAATGGATTCGACTGCACCTAGACTGACGGCAAAGATAGGGATGCGAAGCTGTTCCACAAAAATCTTGGCGTGCTCCCTGCTCGGCAGAGCGAACGATATTACTGCTCCATTTCCACTGGCCTGCCCAGTATGTATGTCATGTCCGTTATGGGTAGGCAGGCCAGGGTAGAAAACATCTTCCACTAGCGGATGAGCCAGCAGGAATGAAGCTATCCTCTCCGCTGTTTCCGATGACTGACGCAATCTAGTACCTAACGTCTTTATTCCTTGGAGCAGCAAATAGCTATCCTGGGCACCGAGTATTGCACCAAACGTGTTCTGAATAAAAGCCAGTCGTTCTCCCAATTCCGTATCCTTTGTAATCAGCAGCCCAGCGATAATATCACTATGACCTGACAGAAACTTGGTTGCACTGTGAATGACCACATCCACACCAAATGCCAATGGCTGCTGATACAGCGGAGTCAAAAAGGTGTTGTCCAAGAAAGTTAAACAATCGTTCTGCTTTGCTATCCGAACAACTGCCCGGATGTCTGTCACCTTTAAGCAGGGATTAGACGGTGTTTCCAGGTAAATGACCTTCGTATTTGGTCGTACAGCTGCTTCAACAGCATCCAAATCTGTTAAGTCTACAAAGGAATGACTAATCTGGAATTTTGGAAGGATTTCTGTCACAAAACGATACGTTCCACCGTATACATCCTCAGTCACAATGACATGATCACCTGCCGACAGCAGCATGAACGCTGAGGATATTGCTGCCATGCCAGATGAAAATGCTAAAGCATCTGTGCCGGACTCCAATTCGGCGGCCTTTTGCTCCAGTGCTTTTCGTGTCGGATTGCCAGAACGACTGTAATCAAATGGACCAAAATCATCAAAGCTTTCCTGATGGAAGGTTGACGATAGATAAATCGGCACATTCACCGCACCTGTACGCTGCTCTTTGTGTGATCCCCGTATACACGTCGTTTCTGCATGTTGTTCTTCCATATGATGACCTCCTAATCCAGTTTGGCGAATGCTTGCTGTAAATCACCAATCAAATCCTCAGCTTCTTCAATTCCGACTGAGAAACGAAGCAGACAATCACAAATTCCTCTGGCTTCCCTCTCCTCAATAGGAATGTCCGCATGTGTCTGTGTTGTCGGATACGTTATAAAGCTCTCCACCCCACCAAGGCTTTCTGCAAACGTGATGATGTTTAGGCTGCGAAGGAACGTGTCGACCCAGCTGCTGTCCTGCACACGGAACGAAAGCATCCCACCTTTGCCTGTATACAAGACATCCTTCACCTTCGACTCCTCTGCCAGGTAATTTGCAATATGCTGTGCATTTGCTTGGTGCTGCCGCATTCGTAGCGGCAGCGTCTTCAAGCCGCGGATGAGTAACCAGGAATCGAGCGGTGACAAGACAGCACCCGTGCCGTTATGCAATACTGCTAATCGATCTGATAATTCACAGCCCTTACTCACTACAAGACCGGCTAAAACATCATTGTGGCCACCGATATATTTCGTCGCACTATGGATGACAATATCTGCCCCTTCCGTTATCGGCTGTTGGAAATAAGGCGTCAGAAACGTATTATCAACAATCAATAGCAGATTATGATCTTTTGCTAATTGCGCATATGCAGCAATATCGATTTCCTGCATGAGCGGGTTTGTCGGTGTTTCAAGGAAAATTGCTTTTGTATCTTCCGTTATTAATGCTGCAGTCTCTTCAACGGAATGAAATGGCGCATACACCGGCGATACGTCATATGCATCTGAATAGAAATCAAACAATCGATAGGTGCCTCCATAAATATCCTCTGGCACTAGCAGTGAATCGCCTGAACGAAATAGGGATAATACAAGCTGAATTGCTGCCATGCCTGAGCTGCATGCAAAAGCTCGATCGCCTTTTTCCAGCATTGCAAAACCTTCTTCCAGGACAGAACGAGTAGGATTCTTCGTCCGTGAATAATCATACCCGGTAGATTCGCCAATTCCTCCATGTGCATAAGCAGTGGACAAATACACTGGCGGATTCACTGCTCCTGTTACTCCATCACTGCGATTTCCTAACTGCACGAATGTCGTTTCCATACTATTTCCCATACGGCTTCTCACCCTTCTCTTAAACAAAAAAAGAACCTTCTCCCCAAAAAGGAAGAAGGTTCAGTCATGACCGAATCAGCTTCTTATCTTTAAGGCGGATACCTTTTGGATTTAGCACCGTGTCTTTCTCAGACTGGTTGCTGAGACATCATCGGGCCAATTCCCTCCGTCTCTCTTGATAAGAAAATTTCTATTTAATTTTTATATTAAAGCTATGTTAACACACAAAAATATACAGTCAAGCATTATTTAAAATTTTCTGCCAAATGAATCTTTTTCTAATGTAATTTTTAGCGTAGTACAGCTCATTAGGAAAAAAAGTGACAAAAAATAGAATTGACACCCAGAACTTTTCGGTCTATCCTTTTCCTTACAACTAATATTTCTTATCGAGATTGGTGGAGGGAATGGCCCAACGAAACCAAAGCAACAGGCTGCAAGGTGCAGTACTGTGCTAATTCCAGGTGTATAACACTGCAGATAAGAAGAGCGGAAAATCTTTAAAAGACCCTCTTCTGTCTGGAAGAGGGTCTTTTTTTAGCATCAATTCCGATTATATCCATTGGAAATATCAAGATTATTACAGGAGGTTGGAAATGGAACAGATCAAGCAGAGAATAGCAGAAGTACATACAGAACTAGAAGACAATTTCGCTGAAGTGGTTGAGTGGAGACGATATTTACACCAGCATCCCGAATTGAGTTTCCAGGAAACAGAGACAGCCCGTTTTATCGCTGATAAACTGCGCAGCTTCGGCTACGAAGATATCCAGACAAACATCGGCGGTTATGGCATCGTCGCTACACTTGCAGGAAAGACAGCAGGCCCAACGATTGCTCTGCGAGCCGATTTCGATGCGCTACCGATTGAAGATGAAAAAGAGACTGCGTATCGATCCAAGACATCTGGTGTCATGCATGCTTGCGGTCATGACGGTCATACAGCCGCCTTGCTCGGAACTGCTAAAACATTGATCAAGCACAAGGAAAGCCTGAAAGGTAAAGTGGTTTTCCTGTTCCAGCCAGCTGAGGAAGTTCCTCCAGGCGGCGCGAAAGCAATGATTGAAGATGGTGCACTTGATGGTGTGGACTATGTTTACGGTGCCCACCTTAATTCGGCTGCTCCTATCGGAAAGATCGGTGTTGGCGAAGGCTTCAAGATGGCAGCAGTTGATAAATTTGCGATCACGATCCAAGGAAAAGGTGGTCATGGCGCAGCTCCACATGAAGCTGTCGATCCAATTGTCATTGGCAGTGATATTGTCAGCGCCTTGCAAAAGATTGTCAGCCGCAGAGTCAACCCTCTTGAATCAGCAGTTGTGACACTTGGTGTGTTCCAGTCTGGCCAAGCATTCAATGTAATTCCGGATACAGCCAGACTAGAAGGAACAGTCCGGACGTTTAATGCCGATATCCGCCAGCAGGTGAGAAAACAGATAGAGTCCATTGTAGCCGGTATTGCAACTGGATTCGGCGCAACCTATTCAATTGATTATCTGCACGGCTATCCTGCTCTTTACAATCACCCGGAAGAAACTGCACTTCTACAGCGTCTTTTTGCCGATGAATTCGGTGAAGAACAGGTAATTCCGCTTGAAACTGGTATGGGTGCAGAGGATTTTGCTTATTATTTACAGGAGAAACCCGGAAGCTTCTTCAAAGTCGGCTCCCGCAATGAGGATACTGGCACCCATTACCCGCATCATCATCCTAAGTTCGACATCGATGAGCGAGCTTTGCTTATCACGGAAAAAGCATTTACGAAAATTGTATTCTCGTTATTGGGAAGCTAAGGAGGAAGTATATTGAATAAGAAGTTTGCACTTATAATATTTGGCTTAATGGCCACCATCGCCCTATTCGGGTGCTCCAGCAATTCCAGCAGCAGTTCCGGTGCAAGCGGCGGAGATCCCGTTGAAGGCGGTGACCTAAATGTTGCCATGACAGCTGATCCCGATACGCTTGACTGGATGTATTCCGGAGAAAGTGCTACTAGAAAAATTGGCTGGCATATTTACGAAGGTTTATTTGCAATAGATCATGATTATCAAGTACGCCCTTTGCTTGCTGACGATTATACCGTCAGTGATGATAAGAAAACCTATACGATCACGCTTCGTGACGGACTGAAATTCCATAACGGGCAAGACGTAACAGCTGAAGACGCAAAAGCATCAATCGACCGCTGGCTGAAGGTCTCCTCTGTCGGTAAGATCGCTGCAACACATGTTGATTCAGTCGAAGCAACAGATAACCTGACATTGGTCATTACGCTCAACGATCCGTATACCGCTTTGCTTACTGATATGTCTGCACCAAAAGCATCAGCTGTCATCATTCCAGCTGACATTGCTGAAGCAGCAGGTGAGCAGCCGCTGACAAACGAGCAGCTTATCGGTACAGGTCCATTCAAATTTGATTCCTGGAAGCGCGGAAATGAAATTGTCCTTTCCAAATTCGATGACTATCAATCTCGTGAAGAAGAAGACTGGGGCGGTTTGACAGGTAAGAAAACCGCATACCTGGATACGATTCATTTCAAGATCGTAAAGGATCCGCAAGTCATGCTCAATGGACTTAAAACAGATCTATATGATTATGTACAATCGATCCCGCTTGATTTATATGATGTAGTTGATACGACACCAAATGTTGAACCAGCTATCTCCAGTAATGGCTACTCTGTCATTACACCGGATAAATCAGAAGCACCTTTCGATGATATCAAGGTCAGAGAAGCACTGCATGCTGCACTGGATAAAGAAGCAATCGCCAAAGCAACTTACGGCAACAGCGAATTTTATAATCTAGATGGTGCCTTGTTCACCCCAGATCAGACCGCTCTTTACTCGGATCAAAACATCGACAACTTCGAAGCTTTTAATCAGGATGAAGCTAAAAAGCTGCTTGAAGACAGCTCCTATGACGGTCAGCCAGTAAAAATCATCTTCTCTAATGATCATGCAGAGTATAAGAAAATTGCCGAAATCGCAGAACAGCAGCTTGAAGCAGTTGGCTTCAACGTCGAATTGGAGTCCTATGAATGGGCAACTTACCTGGAAAAATGGAGCGATGGCTCTAACTGGGATATGGTCGTAGTCGGCTGGTCTCCATTCTTCTCTCCAAACCAAGCTGGTGTAGTAAGCCAGGATTCCAACAGCAGCGGCTGGTACGACAGTGAACGCTGGCAGGAGCTTATCACACAATGGGGTGAAGCAGAAGATGAAGCCGCACAGCAAGAGATCCTCGCTGAGCTGAACAAGACGATTTATGACGAGCTTCCATTTGAGAAAGTAAGCAATCTTTCTACGCTCGATGCACGCACTTCCAATTTGCAGGATTATGATGATTGGTATGGTCCTCGCTTCTGGAATACATGGAAATCACAGTAATGCCCCGAGAAAATCGCCTGCGTTACCGCTGGCGATTTTCTTCCATTTCTAAATAAAGGAGTGACACATGTGCTTAGTTACACGATCCGAAGACTGTTATCTGTCATACCGGTTATGCTTGTTGTCAGCATCATTGTATTCCTGCTCGTTCACCTGACACCCGGAAATCCAGCCTTTATCATCCTTGGAGAAGACGCTTCACCGGAAGCCATTGCACAGCTAGAGAAACAGCTTGGTTTGAATGAGCCTTTGTATATCCAGTTCTTCGATTGGATCAAACAAGTTATGACCGGCGATCTAGGAACGAGTGTCTATTCTGCCCAGCCAGTTACGGAGCTGATTTTTGGCAATTTTGGACCAACGATTAGCTTGATGGTATTGTCCCTGCTCTTTATTTTGGTCATCTCCATTCCGCTGGCAATCCTGATTGTGTCCTTGCGTAAAACAATTCTGGATCCGTTATTTACTAACGCATCACTTCTCGGTGTATCCATACCGGAATTCTGGCTTGCGATTTTGCTTGTGCTCGTTTTTGGTGTAACATTCCCGATCTTCCCGGTCGCCGGATATATGCCGCTTGCAGAAGGCTTTGGTCCATGGATTTATCATTTGCTGCTGCCTGCTTTCGTACTGGCATTAGTAGAAATCGGCATCATTGCACGGATGCTGCGGGACAGCATGCTGGATTCCGTGAACCAGGATTATACAAAAACAGCACGAGCCAAAGGCGTTCGTGAACGTGATGTATTGATGAAGCACGTTTTCTCCAATGCGCTCATCCCAACAACAACTGTGCTTGGTGCCACAGTCGCAGGTCTGCTTGGCGGAACGGTTATCATCGAAACACTTTTCACCATCCCTGGTATCGGGCAGCTTTTAATCGACTCGATTCACCGACGGGATTACCCAGTGATTCAAGGCGTCGTACTATTCATCGCTGCGATTTACGTTCTAGTCAACTTAATCGTCGATCTTTTGTATGCATTCCTTGACCCGAGAATCCGCTATGACTGAGCCGAAGGAGGTACATAAACGATGATGTCAAAGAAGAGGAATATTATAGCACTTACTATTTTCTTGCTTGTTGCATTAGCGACTATAACTGCAAATTTGTGGCTGCCGGTCTCCCCTGCAGCGATAGACGCCAACCAGCGTCTGCTCGCACCATCTGGCACCCATTGGTTCGGTACAGATGATTTTGGTCGCGACATCTTTGCTCGTGTTATTGTAGCTGCTCGCGTGTCACTGGCTGTCGGTGTCATTGTTGCTGTCGTGGCAACTGTAATTGGTACACTGCTTGGTCTTGTGTCCGGTTATTTCCGGAAAACAGATTTTATCTTGATGCGGATTGTAGATGGCTTTCTCGCTTTCCCTGCCCTTCTACTTGCATTAGCACTCGTTGCGGCTTTAGGCGGAAGCATTACGAATATCGTCATCGCCCTGACAATTGCCTTCTTCCCAGTCATGGCTCGAGTAGTACGCTCTGCTGTGCTGCAAATTAAAAACGCACAATACATTGAAGCAGCAAGAACGACGGGAACAAATAATGTGGTGATCATATTCCGTTATATCCTGCCGAATGTACTATCGCCAATTATTGTACAAAGTACATTTATCTTTGCCAAAGCAATACTAGCAGAAGCAGCACTTAGCTTCCTCGGTGTCGGAGTTAATCCATCCACACCAACCTGGGGTAATATGCTGCAGGAATCACAAATTTATATCACGATCGCTCCATGGTTCTCGATTTTCCCAGGTATCGCAATCGTCATTACTGTTTTATCGTTGAACATACTCGGTGACGGTCTCAGGGACGCCTTCGATCCACATAGCGTCAAGAAAAAACGGAAACGCAAACCAAAGCAAACAGCACCTGCTGCCTAGAGGAGGTTTCATTATGCTAGAAGTTAACAATCTGCATGTACACCTGGATACACCAGCTGGCCTCGTCAAAGCAGTTGATGGTGTATCCTTCCGGCTGGAAGCCGGGCAGACAATCGGTATTGTCGGGGAATCGGGCAGTGGAAAAAGTGTGCTCGCCCATTCGCTGACAAAGCTTAATCCAGAACCGCCCGCAACGTATCCAAAAGGTGAAATTCTGTTCGAAGGAGAGAACATCCTGACAATGGATAAAAAGCGTCTGCGTAATCTACGCGGAAAAGAAATCGCCATGATCTTTCAAGATCCGATGTCTAGCCTCAATCCTGTTTTCAGGATTGGCAGACAGCTGATGGAAGCCATTCAGACGCATCAGAAGCTGCCCAAAAAAGAAGCTCGCCAAAAAGCAATCGAGCTGCTGATAGATGTTGGCATTCCAGATCCAGAACGACGGATGCAGGATTATCCGCATCAGTTTTCCGGCGGAATGCGCCAGCGCGTTCTGATCGCCATTGCACTGGCAGCCAGACCCAAGCTGCTTATCGCCGATGAGCCGACGACAGCATTGGATGTTACAATTCAAGCTCAAATTATTGAGTTATTAAAAAGTATCCAGAAGAAGTATGGTACCAGCATTATTATGATTACTCATGATCTAGGCGTCGTGGCAAACCTGGCAGACAGAATCCTTGTTATGTATGCAGGTAAAATAGTCGAATCCGGAAGTACAGCTGATATCTTCTATGATACGGCGATGCCGTATACATGGTCGCTGCTGCGCTCGATTCCAAGACTTGATGCTGGGGCTTCTGAGAGGCTGCTCCATATCGAGGGGCATCCCCCGAATTTGATTCACCCGCCAAAAGGCTGCAATTTCCATCCTCGCTGTCCATTTGCGAGAGATGCTTGCCTTCAGACTGACCCGCCGCTCGCGGAACGCGGTACAAATCACATGGCTGCGTGCATACTCACTAAGCCTGAATTCGATAAAGAAAAACGTGCTGTTGCCGAACGGAAAGGAGTGCTGCTATCATGACTGCATTATTGGAAATAAAAGATCTGCATGTCCATTTTCCAATTAAAAACGGCGTCTTACAAAAGACAACAGGCCATGTAAAAGCCTTGAATGGAATAGATTTGAATGTAAAAAAAGGTGAGATACTAGGAATTGTTGGAGAATCTGGCTGTGGTAAAAGTACGCTTGCCCGCAGCATCGTCGGACTGCAGAAACCTACTTCCGGAGACATCCTTTTTGACGGAAACACGTATACAGACGCATCTGCCAAAGAGCTTTACGAGCTGCGGCGCAATATGCAAATGGTGTTCCAGGATCCGTATACAAGCTTGAATCCACGCATGAAAGTGAGCGAAAGCATTGCTGCTCCGCTTAAGGCTTATAAAAAGACCAAGAACCTGGAATCGCGTGTGAAAGAGCTGATGGAACTTGTCGGCTTAAATCCGGATGACCATTATAACCGGCTGCCACATGAATTCTCAGGCGGCCAGCGTCAGCGGATAGGAATTGCCCGCGCCATTGCTTTGGAGCCACAGCTGATTGTCTGCGACGAACCAGTCAGTGCGCTTGATGTATCCGTTCAAGCACAAGTAATCAACTTGTTCCAAGATCTTCAGAAGAAATTGGATCTAACGTATGTATTTATCGCACATGACCTTTCAGTCATCAACCACATTGCTGACCGCGTCGCCGTCATGTATCTCGGCAAAGTTATGGAAAGATCCAATCGCGAATCATTCCAGACACATGCGCAGCATCCATACACGAATGCACTGCTATCTGCTGTGCCACTGCCCGATCCAGACAAGGAACGCGCACGGGAACGCATCGTCTTAAAAGGCGAGCTGCCTTCCCCTGCTAATCCGCCATCAGGCTGCGTGTTCCACACCCGCTGCCCGAAAGCGACCGAATTCTGTAAAACTAACATTCCTGTTCCAGAAGAACGCGGTGTCCCAGGACAGGAAGTAGCTTGCTTCTATCCTGTTGGGGCGGAAGAGAAGGCAAGGATTACATTATAAGAAAAGCAACCTGCGTGGGCAGGTTGCTTTTCTTATAATTGTGTACTTAATAAATATTGTAGTTCTGACCTGTTTGTGCACCTTCTATACTTTTTATGTAAGCATTCGCAACACGGTCTACTGGTACTGGAGTAAATCCTGCGAAAAAGGATCCGTATTTATCTAACGATTGTTCTACAATATTTGGACTCACAGCATTTATCCGGATACCGTTCTTCAATTCGATTGCAGCTGATTTCACGAAGGAAGCAACACCACCATTTGCCATAGCAGCAGAAGCTCCATGTACAATAGGGTCATCCTTCATAACACCAGTTGTTAATGTGAAACTACCGTTAGTATTCAAGTAGTGCTGCCCAATCAATACCAAGTTAATCTGGCCAAGCAGCTTGCTTTGAACAGCGACACTATTCAATTCTGGTGTCATTTCCTCCAGTTTTTTAAAAGAAGCTGATCCTGTTGCACTGACAACTGCATCCACATTCACAATAGACTTGAACATTTTTTCAATTTCCTCGGGTGAAGTTATGTCTAATTGGTAATCACCGCTCTTACTTCCGACCTTTATTACTTCATGATGTTCTTTCAGTTTATTCACTACTGCGTTTCCTATTGTGCCTGTCGCTCCGATTACGATAATTTTCATGGTTTATCTCTCCTCCATGTACATAATCTTTCTACACCCAACAGTTTATCATTAGTGAATTCCATCTTGTAAATATCTGGCTTGGATGTTTGCAATAAAAAATCTATATTATATCGAGTGTCATAGTACTCCATCATCAAAGTCATGATTGCCCCATGGGTAGCAATCGCTATTTTTTCCCTTTATAAACATGCAGTAAATCCTCCAATACTGCTACAGCTCTATTTTTGCAAGCAGCATTCGACTCTCCTCCTGGCAGGGCGAAGTTAGGATCAACAAAAGATTTCTTCAACAAAGGTAATAGTTTCTCATCCGAAATCCGCGTATCCCCAGAAGTAAAAACACGTTCCCGAAGATCCTCGATTTTCTCTACTTTGTTTCCCGCATGTTCAGCTAAGCCACGAATTGTGTCAACCGCACGTTTGTATGGACTAGAAACAAAAACTTCTATTCCTTCTTCCTTTAAGAAATCAGCAATCTTTATAGCATCCTGCTCTCCTTTGTCTGTTAGACCTCTAGTTCTTTCATTACCTTCCTTAGGCGATTTGCCATGCCTGATCATGTAAATGATAGTAGACATTTTACACCTCCAAAGAGATTTTATTGATTACGTTCATTACCGAACAACTCATTTAAGACTAAAATTAATGCGCCGAGTATTAGACAACCGATAATAACAATGTCTATTTCAATTGGAGTTTTTCCGTCCATCTATACAAAAAACTTTATACTGGGTAAAGAAGTCGGGCTATGCAATTCAACCGAATGAAAATGGATTGAGAAATCTATTGGTCCTTATAAAAAAAAATTATAAATTACAATTTTAAAAACATTATTATACAATTCTCCTATTATAGAGGGAGAGATTACTATTGAAGATGAAAAAAAAGTGGAGTGATTACTTTCAGGAAATTGTCAGAGCAATAATATTTTATAAGTGAAGTGGATGTGCCGTTTTGTAGGAATCAATGAAAGAAGAGGAGCTTAGTGCGTCTCTTCTTTGTATTTAGCATTAATTATAATGAAGACTACGCAAAGCTAATCCAGCAATTACAGCAATTATGATAACCCCAACGACAATTAATAAAAGAGCACCTAACACAAGACCCGAAACTATTTTGAAGTTACCCCGAGGTGCTTCGAACCAATAATAGAATGCAAAGAATAATGCTATTATAGTTAAGGTCTCTTCAAACTTATAAAAAAAGAATATGTAAAAAGAGAATATTAATGAGAATAACCCATAGTATTTACGCATAAAAGTTCCTTTCGAATTCATCGCACATCTGCTAGTTGAAGCAGCTGAAGTATGAATACACTTTGCAAAGTGTCAAAAACCTGCAGGTAATAACTGCGTATCTTTCTGACCAGGTGCCGCCATAGCGGTATCCAGCAAACAATGAGGATTATAAGTAAATTGATAAAACAAATAGAAAATAATGCACGACATTGCTAATCTATACCGGATCAACACGATCGAATTCACAAATTTCGGATGCAATATACGATATTGTATCCCTTTCTTCCTTTTACTTATATTTGTAAAACTTCTAATATGTTACGATTGCTTTATAACTATTTCTAAGAGAAAGAGTGATGAAATGACAATTCAGATTGAAAGAAAATTTGGTTATATGGGATACCTTGGTCGTGTTAAACTCTACGCAAATGATGAACCTATAGCAAAGTTGGCAGTCGGTGATACATATACTTATGAACCCGGAGAAGGCCAAGGAATCATAAGGCTAAAGGTTACGCAATTAGGTGGTGGAAGCAATACACTCTTTTTAAAAGATCCTGCAAAAGTGACTATATCTGTTAATCCATATTACACGATTACATTTCTGCTCTTTTTTGCGTGTCTTTTTGCTGCCAATATAACACCTTATTCCATCGTATTTCTTCCCCTAGCTTTACTATTATGTTTAGTATTTATATTACTCGGCTTTTCCAAAACATTTGTTCTAAAAGAAGTAAGCGAATAAAGGGGTGTACAGCCCTTTTCTTCAAAACTCTTTTCTGCTTCTGTCTGTGTTATACCGAAATAAAGAAGCGTTGTCTCTTAATCCAAATGATGATTGAATATAACCATCAGCTAGTGATATTCTTGAGCATCGTATAGAATAATCAAAGAAGGCATAATAATTTGAGACAGACATGAGCAATGAACATACTATGTCAGTCTCCTAGTTTAAAAATTCCTTATTTCATTATCTTCTACTTCTTCTGCTCCCTTATTAACCGTTCCCCATATTCGACCACTTAAATAAAAATATCCATTGTTACGTTTTGGAGCTGAATAGTTCTGGACTAATCAAATATACTCTCTTTCTCCGGATCTCGCAGAGCTTCGAACAGCATCTTGATTTGAGCTTCTGTATTTCTCTTTAACGACAATGGCGGTAGCTCCGATTCACCAAAGAAGCCGATTTCACTCGTCTCCACGCTTTCCTGCGCTCCCCCGCCGACAATCTCGCATTGAAGAAAGATTTTGTAGTAGTGGAACATTTGCGGCTTGTCGGTATGCTTATCCGAATCCAGCACCGCTAAAAGTTTCTTCGGCACAACGTCGTATCCAGATTCTTCTTTAATTTCCTTCACCGCATTTTCACTTGCCGACAGCCCTACCTCACAAAATCCGCCTGGCAGCGACCAGCGATTATCCATCTTTTCCTTCACTAAAAGTAGCTTTCCATCATCCTGGAACACGACTCCTCGTATATCCAGTTTCGGAGTAGGATACCCTTTTTGGGCTGCAAGTGCTCCTCCAATTTCCTCTGCTGACTGGCCTGTGTAGTTCGCAATAATCTCCGCGCTTAGCTGCTGCAGTTCCTCATATCTCTCCCGATCGAATACATCCTTTGAGAAATGAAGTCCAGCTTGGGAGATTGCCTGTATTCTTCTTGCCCATTCGAGCCATTTTTCCAAGACTATCACCTATTATCCCGTTATCGTATTTTATTCCTCGTCTACTAGTTTATGCACCAGTTCCTTAGCAGTGATAGGCTCTGCTAAATTTGGGTTTTGCCCACACCACAAGGACATCGTATCTCTATCATTGTTTTGCTCAGCTGCGGAACGGATAGGCTTTGTTAATGTATTCTGTATAGGAAAATCCGGCAGTTCATGCTCAACCTTTCTCATTTTCCGGATAAAATCATTTTCAATCCCTCTAGCCATCTTGCCGGAGAACGCTTTCGTCAAGGTTGTTTTGTCCTCTTGCTGTCCCTCCAGAATCGCTTGTTTATGTAATATGTTTGCACCGCTTTCTTTACACGTTAAAAATGCAGTACCGAGTTGTGCAGCCTCGGCCCCTAAACATCGGGCCGCCTGCACGCCGCGCCGATCCATTATACCTCCTGCTGCAATGACAGGAATGTTCACTTGATCGACGGTTTGCGGTATCAGCGCCATCAGTCCGATCATGCTTTGTTCCACTCCCTCTAAAAAGTTGCCACGATGGCCGCCTGCCTCGCTGCCTTGAAGGACAACCGCATCCATTCCGGCTGCCTCAATTGCTACAGCCTCTGACAGAGTTGTTGCTGTGCCGATGGTGTATGTACCCGCTTGTTGTAAAGAGTGGATTACATCAGATGAAGGCATCCCAAAGGTGAAAGAGCAAACGGAAACCTGTTCTTCCACGATGACTTCCACCTGTTTAAGATAGATTTCTAAGGTCTGTTCATAAGATGTGAATTCAATTTCCAAACTCTTTGTACCCAGAAATGGCTTTAGTGATCGTTGCGCCTTGGCAATCACATCCTTCTCTTCTTTGTAAGGGCTCGGTACAAACAAATTGATACCAAAGGGCTTATCTGTACTGGCTTTTACTTCGCGAATTTGGTGACGCGTACTTTCCGCATCCAGATAACCAGCACCAATCATCCCTAATCCGCCCGCTTCAGTTACAGCTGTGACCAGTTCTGCTGTTGTTATTCCTCCCGCCATAGGTGCTTGGATAATCGGATGAGAAATGGATAAAGCTTCGAGTAAACGATTTGGCATTTCCCTGACTCCTCTCTTCATACTCTTTACACTCTCTTATCGCTGCACTTTATCTAATAGAATTTTCCTTCTCCCATTCACTCAAATACATCCTTGAAGTGATATTGTTTGGGTTATCTATCTTCGTAATCAGCTCCAGACTGTTCCCATCCGGATCATTAAAATGAATTTTCGCATGTGCCATTCCATCATGCGCCATTACAAAAGGTTCATGAGGGCCAAAACCGAAAGCCTCTCTAGGGTGATATCCTCTCTCTTTTAACCATCCGGATGCACCTTTTAGATTCTCTAAACTCACTTGAAAAGCAACATGTCTGATCGAGGGATGATATGCAAGTTCAGCTTTATCCGACTCCCATAGACCAAGCCAGCTATGATCTTTTTTAATCCAAAAGAAAGCTAAGCTATCTTCATGAATATGGGAAAGCTCCAGTCCCATCCCTTCATAAAATTTAATGGACTCTTTCAGATTACTAACTGGTAAATGCGCTTCATATAAACCTTCTATCATATAAATCTCTCCTCCCTTTATCTCCTACCAATATATAACAATCAATCATCTTATAAGGGATAGAACTGCAAATAAAGGATATAGGTATTAGTATTATTTATAAGCTATTGCCTCGCACGACTGCACTGGCGTATGTAAAAGGCTGTGGAGTTTTCTCCACAGCCTTATTCAATCTTTTATGTCCATTACTTCAGACTATTAGCCAACTCTGTAAAAATAACCCCCAAAGCATGTGCCCCGGCATCCGGATAACCAAGACTGCGCTCTCCTACCGTACCAGCTCGTCCCATCCGTGCAACGATATCCTTCGTCTTCTCCGCACCATTCACTGCAGCCTCCGCACCTTTTTTAAATGCTGTCTTCACGTCTTCACCAGATGCAGCACTCTGCTTCCAACTGTCCGTACATGGGGCAAGCGCATCGATCAATGTTTTATCCCCAACTTCCGCTCCGCGACCGAATGACCGTTCGCCAATATCCTGAATGGCCGAGACAACACGCTGCAGGATATCTGCGAATTCTTTTACAGTTAGCTCTTTCTTCTCACCAGCGGCTTTTCCGGCAGCACGGAACGCACCGCCCCATATCGGACCTGAAGCACCACCGCAATGCTCCATAATCACCATGGAAGAGGCATCAAGGAAGCTGCCAATCGCAAGGTTGTCTTCGTCGAGAATATGTTTCCACTCCCGTTTCAATTGACGGAAGCCTTTCGCTACACTATTACCGAAATCACCGTCTCCTGCGTGTGTATCCAGCTTATTGAAGGCAGATTCATTTTCAATGATAATCTCGCTCATTTTATCCACTAAGTAGATTATGTTTTCCAGTGTAATAGAGTCTTCTTTTACTTGCGCATGCGCGCTGTCTGTTTCTACCTGGTAAGAAACATCCGCATCGTCTGCTGTTTCTTTATAATCGGAAAATGCCGGCTGCTCTACAGGTCCGTCAATCTTGAAAGCTGGTGTATCTGACTTACTCGAAAGCAAAGTACGCAGCTCATCATCAAGTGACATAATCGTTACCGATACACCTGCCATATCAATGCTAGTCATATAGTTGCCTACGAATATTCGATTAACCTTGATATTCCGTTCAGCAAGTTCACGATTGACAGATTGATTGAACAGATACAGTTCCTGCAACGGTGTCCCGCCAAATCCGTTAATTAATAAAGCCGCATCTTCCTCTGGCTGCCCTTCCTTCAGCAGATCCTCAACCATCTGTTTGGCCAGTTCATCAGCTGACAGAACCTTTTCCCGTCGTATACCAGGTTCACCATGAATCCCGACTCCATACTCCATCTCATCTTCAGCCAGCTTGAAGGTCGGTTCACCTCCTGGCAAAGTGCAGGATGTTAAGGCAACACCGATGCTGCGCGTCCGAGAGACAGCTTTTTCCGCTACTGCTTTCACCTGCTGCAAGTCACGGCCTTCAGCTGCAGCTGCTCCAGCAACCTTATGTACAAGCACGACTCCAGCAACACCACGTCTTCCGACTGTATACAGACTATCTTCCACAGCGATATCATCATCAACCTTCACATAATCCACTTCCAGCCCGTCTTCTTTAGCCAGGTGGGCTGCGTTCTTGAAGTTCATAATATCTCCGCTGTAATTCTTGATGATCAGCAGAGTTCCCTTCTCACCTGCGGTCTCCTTGATAGCTTGATAAACTTGTATTTGGGAAGGAGAAGCAAACATATCACCACAAACCGCTGCATCCAGCATACCTTCTCCGACAAAGCCTGCATGAGACGGCTCGTGCCCACTCCCGCCTCCGCTGATTAAGGTTACT
Organism: Terribacillus saccharophilus; assembly: GCA_900110015.1. Classification (GTDB taxonomy): domain Bacteria; phylum Bacillota; class Bacilli; order Bacillales; family Amphibacillaceae; genus Terribacillus; species Terribacillus saccharophilus. Next base: position 1,450,428 of record FOCD01000001.1, read on the forward strand.
TTATCTGTCTGCGGCTGTTTTCTTTTGATCACTTTATACTTCTTCAATAGTTCGAGTTCCGGGTGAGCCAATACCAGCCCATGACACATCTCCAGCACAACATCCTCTGGTCGATTAATTATCTTTTTCATCGGTAATCCTCCTCTTGTACAAGCAAAAGTGTCTTTCTACTTCAAGCTTAACAGAACAAATCCATAATTGCACAAACTAGGTTGACAAGTCTGAATACTTTGTATGCATACAACAAATGGATATTTGTTTTTTATCAAGAGAGGTGAAATGACGGATCCAGTGAAGCCTTGACAACCGACTGTTATCAGCACGGTGCCAATTCAGAAGGATGATACTCTGAAGATGAGAGGCGTGAACGGATGGTGTTAGGAGCCTGCCCTAATATTTAATATCTCTATATTTTAGGTCTGCTTTTTATACAAACTTTTGTCTGTTTTGAATACCTTTGCTAATCTTTTAAAGATAGTTATAATTGCCAGGACTGTAACAAGGATCAAGGTAATTGTTGCACCTGGTGGAGTACCATACTCATAAGAAGTTACTAATCCGCTTAACATACCAGTTAACGTAATAGGTATCCCTATTAATATAGTGCTCGAAAAGCTTTTGCTCAAGCGCATAGAAATGGCTGCAGGTAAAATTAAAATTGCCGACACTAATAATGCACCTACAATTGGCATAATAATAGCAATGGTTATCCCGGTTAACACATTAAATAAGATTGACATAGTCTTTATAGGCAACCCGGCAGTAAATGCCGTTTCTTCATCAAAAATCATTACGTACATTGCCTTGCGAAATATTAGATATAAACACACAATGATACCTGCCAATAAGTAGAGTATCCAAACCTGCTGCATACTAATTGTTACGATTGATCCAAATAAAAATTGGTTGATACTTAGTGTTGTACCTCCTTGATTCAAACTAATTAGAAACAATGCTAAAGCCATTCCCCCTGACATCAAAATGGCAATAGAAACTTCAGAATATGTCCGATATAACATGCGCATATATTCCAGTAATATTGCAATTACTATTACCATCAAAATATTTGTCCAGGTTGGATTAATGCTTATTAATAGTCCTAATGCCACTCCAGCTAATGAAACGTGAGCTAGGGTGTCTGCCATAAGTGACTGCCTACGCAATATGAGAAACAATCCTAACATTGGTGCTATTAATGAAATGATAAATGAGGCTTGGAAAGCTCTTTGCATGAATCCATAGAGAAACATCTCCAAGGCAATCCCTCCTTTCGTATAAGTTCAATATGTTTATTACAGTATTTTCGAAGTTCATCGTGATCATGTGTGACCATCAAAATTCCCTTACCGTGCGACTCACTGTGATGCTTTAACAACTTGTAAAATTCCTCGCGTGATTTAGTATCCATGCCTGTGGTAGGTTCATCTAATACAAACAGATCTGGGTCTGTCGCAAAAACACGTGCTATAGAGATTCTTTGTTTTTGTCCCCCCGACAATTCGCCGACCTTTTTGTAGCGCATATCCCACATTCCAACTGATTCAAGGGCACGCCTAACTTGTTCTTTATCCTCTTTATTTAATTTTCTAAACCATTTGCCTCTTTGATAACGACCAGACTGAACTAATTCCAATACTGTACTGGGGAAGCCAACATTAAATGAAGCCACTTGTTGAGGAACATATCCAACCATTAACTTCTCTCCGAAACAATTTTTGGGCGACAAGCTAACTTGTCCGGTTGTCGGCTTAAGCAGGCCTAAGATATTACGTATTAAGGTGCTTTTAGCAGCCCCATTTTCACCTGTCAGCATAATAAAATCCCCTGGGTTTAATTCAAATGAAATATTTGTTAGAACAGGTTCCTTTTCATAATGAAATGCTAGTTCATCAACTTTAATATAGTACATGATTATATCTACCTCTCTATTGACTCCGTGGAAAAGGGAACAAACTCTAAAAAATTATCAGCTGCCAAAAGTCTTGGTAACTCCGCTTCACTATACAAGACAAACGAAGAAACTTCAGACACTAGAACTGCGATAAACTTGGCTAGCCACCAGTAAGGGGTCGATGGTTAACCTCATAGAGTTTGTTCCGCTTATTACATATTTAATAGATGCTGGTTTGCAATGCTTTTAGATTTTGACGCATTGCGTCTAAATATCCCAAATCGTTAGCTAATAATTCTTCAGAAAGTACCTCTAAATCATATAAGACAGCTGTTTCTGTCCCTGTTTCTGCAGCAACGGTTTGAGCAATAGAGGAGCTAGCACCTTGTTGGTAATAAATAACTGGAACGTTGTGTTCTTGAACTAACTCACCAATTTCAGCAATTCGGGATGGACTTGGTTCTACTTCAGTAGATAGTCCACCAATTGCAATTTGTTCTAAATCATAACGTTCTGCAAGGTAGCCGAATGCTTGATGCTGTACGACAAAGGCTCGATTTTCTGCATCTTCCAATGTAGTCCGATATTCTTCATCTAAAGCCTTAAGCTCTTCCACAAAAGCTTCTGCGTTTTCTTCATAAACTTCTTTTCCATCTGGATCTGCTTCGATTAAGGCATTACGAATAGCAAGTACCTGATCTTGCGCCAATACCGGATCAAGCCATATATGAGGATCTTGATCCTCATGGTCATCAATCAATACAGAAACTGAACTTGATTCTGCATGGACATTATTGTCATTATCATAAAGTACAGCCTTCGCTTCGAAACTTTCTCCTGTTGTTTTATATTCAAAACGCTCAGTCTCTTGATCTGGTACAGCTTCCCAATCTTGATCTGCATCTTCTCTTATGAACCAATTCCAATGTTCAAAATCTGTCTCTTCATGCGATTCTGCAACAAGTGTCACAACATCACCTGTATGATAATGATCTGCTAAACCCGCAATAGATATTTCTTCCCCTGCGTGTGCATCGCTATGACCTTCGTGTTCTTCATCTTCGTGTGCATGGCTATCATGATTATCGATATGAAGTTCTACTGGCTCAGATTCTGCATAAACTTCATGATTGTTATCATAAACAACTGCTTGAACTTCAAGGCTTTCTTCCGGGGCCTCGAAGGTAAATGTTTCTGTTCCTTGTCCAGAAATAGCAGCCCATTCTTCATCTGCATTAGCACGTTGATACCAATGCCAGTGATCATAATCTGCATCTCCTGTTAATTGCGCCGTTAGCTCAATCTCATCACCAGTGTGATAATGATTAGCCACACCCTCGACTTGTACACTATCGGTATCTGATTTACCAGGTCCATCTGCCGCTCGTGCAATGATAAGATTGTCATTTTCTATGGTGTTAAATAAACTTTTTGTCCAAAACTCCATCTCTTCACTGCTGTATACAAATACATCCGCTTCGTTTACAGCTGCTACATCCTGTGCACTAGGTTCATAGTGATGGGCATCCTGTCCTTCAGAGACCATTAGCTGTACATCCGCGCGATCTCCGGCTACATTTTTAGTGAATTCATACATTGGCAAAAAAGAAGCTATTACGGAAATTTTGTTTTCTTCGTTTTTAGAGGATTCTTGGGTGTCTTGTGACTGACAACCGAAAAGAACTGCTGTTACAGAAAAAAGAACTAATAAGGTGCGGAGTATTTTGAGATTCACTATAAACTCTCCTTTGTTATGTTGAAAAAGAAATAATACAAAAGCAGGGAGAAGAGAAACTTTTGCTTCTCTTCTCCACTGTACTTAATGCGCTAATTGATCACGAACTATACCATCTGCATCTAAATTAGAAGGATAATACGTTGGCCAATGTGTAACCTCTTCTAATAGTTCTTCACGATTATCTCCCCAATATAAATGGTAGTGATGTGAATCCGTTGGAGATATGAGGTGGTCACTGAATTGAATGTATTGCGGCATATCAGCATCTCCATCAACTAGCTTGTAAACAAAACGTACGCCTCGATTACCTGCTTCGTAATTAAGAATCTCATATCCATCATTCTCGTAATTGCCTTGGAGTTCTTGTCCATCCTGGAAAAACGTTACATTACCATTGTCAATAATGATGCGTTCTACATCTGTTTCATATCCAGTTGTATAGTATTCTTTGTATTCTTCCGCTGTCATATCGCCTTCTTCTGCTTTGTGTTCAAAGACTTCGTCTAAGTCACCATCCAGAAGGTAAGGGTATACAGACTGCCAATCTCCTTCCCAGTCTGATAATTCACGATTCTCTACTTGTTCATCTTCAAAGATACCTGCATTAATATTTCTGCTTTCTTCATCATGACCATGGTGGTCATCAATAACGATAGTAACTGGTTCGGACTCTGCGTACACTTCATGGTCACCATCGTAAAGCGTCGCCTTAATTTCTAAGCCATCAGTTGTTGCTTCCCCTGTAAAGGTTTCCCCCTGTTGACCGGAAGCCGCTTCCCATTCGGTTTGATCACTTTCTTTTATGTACCAATGCCAATGATCATAATCAACATCTTCACTGAGTACAGCAGTTAATTCGATTGTATCTCCTGTATGATAATGGTCACCTAAGCCTTCTATCTCAATTTCTCCTGACTCTTGTACTTCTGCCCCTTCTGTTTCTGACGCGTTATTATTAGTTGCTGTTTCTTCTTCTGTATTCTGGCAAGCTACTAACGTTACGCTTAAAGCTAATAAACTAATAAGCAAAGATAATTTCTTCAAGTATGTTCTTCCTCTCTCCATATTGGTAATCGTAATGTTTACGTTTTAAAGATTATACACACTTTCTCAAATTGTCAAGACATAATTTCTTTTGGTTTTGCCAATGGAGATTGAGAAAGTTGCTAAATGGATTGAAGAATATAAGGTAATTGAATTGTGTTGAAAATGTCTCTTGAGGATAAACATGACGAATCAGAGATGAATTTGGTATGTACACATTTGGTGAGAAGTACGCGGAATACATTCTAAAATGGAGAGAATAGCAGTTAAATATTAAGAGATAGGTAGAGTTATCGCTATCTATTTAGAGAAATAAAGATCAAACAAATTATTGGACTTGAAAGGTATCATTTACAAGTAGGACACATCCCGTAAACTTCAAAACGGTGATTATCGATTGTGTAATCTTTCGGTAACACGCTTCGAATATTCTCTAACAAACAAACTTCAATTGCTTTAGTAAGTCCACATTTCTTACAGATAAAATGATGATCATACCCTTCAACGTTACAAAGGAATCTAAAGTGCTTCAAACCATCTATCGTAGTCATTTCTAAGATACCTATTTCTACCATGGTATAAAGGTTGCGATATAAAGTATTGTAACTTGCTCCTGCAAACTTTAAATTAAACTCTTTCCATACAACTATTGCAGCAGTATAATCTGAGTTCCTTTCAAATATTTGAAGTAACTTATCTCTCTGCACTGTTTGTCTATAACCATTTTCTTTTAAGATTTCTAGTGCTTTTTTTCTATTCACAACACTTCATTCCTTACTTATAAAATTAGATGTCCCGGCGTCAAAAGATTGATAAACCGCTCCCGCTAAATATTCTTCGACGTTAACGAACGTTAAATTACCAACTACGGTCTTTTGTTTCTGAGACCCCCATTTGTCATAACAAAATCTGTTCTTTCCTACTCTTTCAAATTACATGACCAAGAATATGATCATGATGCGGATGAGTTAAGAGTATTGTGACTATGTCATCACTTCACTAGATAAAGTGTAATAATTACAGTTTAACTTGGATACAGCATATCTTTTAATAAATCGTTGGTCAACATTTTTTCTGAAATAATGCCATATAACAAGCGTCAGCAAGTTTTTTTACTGGAATTAAATTTTTCTTTTTCTTTACTCCATTTAATATTTTTGGTTTAATTCGTCTATACACAAATAATAATAATTACGATTTAAGGGTGAGATATGAATATGAATTTAAAGAAAGAATGTTTTAATTTTCTAACGGAGCATCTGACCACTACCAGAACTTATACTTTAGAACACAACAATATTTTTCATGTTATGGATAGTCAATTTATTGTTGCAGAAGTACTGGATGCTTCTGATGAGGAGCTTTACACAATTTTAGATATCTTAAGAAAGATGGAACCTTCTCAAGATAATCTTCACCAATTTTTATCTCATATGGCTGCATTGTATATTTCAGTAAATGTAAATTCATAATTGTAATCTCCCTCTACTTCCTAAACTTTATCTTGTACCTCTCCTTCTTGTTAAAAACTTTCCTTTTGTCAGCTAATAGTAAAAATTTTAATAAAAAATTTGACTTTCTCTATAAATAGGCGTAGTCTAATTCCTGTTAAATAGTAAAGGTTACGATTTAAGTGACGTAAGAAGGGATTTTAGTATGGCTAGGAAAAATAAAACATTTAAGGTGAGTTTAGGTGTAATGTTATTATCTGCTGGCCTAATGGGTTGCAGCAATGACAACGTACAAGATGATTCGGGAAATAAAAAAGATGAAAAGTTGGATATCGTAACAACATTTTATCCAATGTATGACTTTACAAGGAACGTAGCTGGTGAACATTCTAATGTTAGTGCTTTGGTTCAAGCTGGCGTCGAGCCTCATGAATTTGAACCTACTGCTAAAGATATTGCTAAAATTGAAGATGCAGATATATTTGTATACAACGGAAATGAGATGGAAACTTGGGTACCAAGTGTCCTAAATAGTATCGATACAGACAAAGTGACGGTAGTTGATGCTAGTAAAGATATTTCACTGGATGCTTCACCTGTTAATGACTTTGAAATCGAAGGCGGAGAAGAAGAGGAAGAAGAATCTGCTTTAGATCCACATGTGTGGTTAAATCCCGTATTGGCTCAAGAAGAAGTTAATGCTATTGAACAAGGACTCGTTAGCGTAGATAAGAATAATAAATCAGACTACCAAGAGAATGCAGCGGTCTATAAAGATAAATTATCCGATTTAGATCTAGAATTTCATAATGCTTTGGATAATGCCTCCAATAAAGAATTTGTTACCCAACATGCTGCTTTTGGTTATCTTGCCAAGGAATATGGCTTAACACAAATTGCCATTGCGGGTCTCTCTCCTGAAGAAGAGCCGAGTCCAGCTAAATTAGGGCAACTTCAAGATTATATCGAAGATAACAATATTGGCGTCATCTACTTTGAAGAAGTTGCTTCTCCAAAAACTGCGCAAACTCTTGCTGACGCAACAGGTGCAAAAGCAGAGCTACTAAGCCCTATAGAAGGAATTACAAAAGAAGAGCAAGATAAAGGTGTAGATTATATTCAAACAATGAAAAATAACCTTGATGCATTAAAACAAGTAATTAAATAAAATAGGTAACATCATGAAGAAGATTTAGAGTGCTTCAGCTGTGCGGTTATTCTGCTAGTACGGGAGAAATGTAAAACAGCCCATTTAATATGGGCTGTTTGCATTGTACTAAATACAGGATAGGCATAGTCATTCAAATAATTCTTCAACACCGAAATACTTCAATAAAGTAACTTTACGTCCTTCCCTATCCCATTTGTGATATTCCTCAAATACTTTCATCTCGTCGTTTTGAAATTTCTTCTCAACCAGATATTTCACTGTAAAACCGCTTCGCCAGTAATCATACATAATACTAGTCAAGCTTCCCCCATAGGAACTGCTTCCAAATACTTCGAGCGTATGGTCTCCGTACTTGTCTTTAAATAATCCTATTAGCTTATATTCTATATCGCTGATTCTCTCAAACTCCCGCTCTTCCAATAGGTGCTTTCTAGATAAATAATCGCACATACCTTCTTCAAACCAGATGCCATCGTCTCTATCATCTTCAAATTCATCCAAAAATAAATCGGAATGATGTGTCAATTCATGTCCTGCTATAGCCAATACTTGATTAATGGTAATTTGCTCGTAGAAAGCCTTTATTTCAGGGTGATTCTGATCTTCCAATTGTTCAATAAACAGTGCTTTCCACGCAGAAAGATCAGGCGTCATATATATAATGTCCTTACTCGTAAAAGCTGGGATCGGCACTTCAGAAAAAACGGATGTTGCCAGCTCCGGAGTAGTCCAGACAATTGCTTTTGGTAAGTCTACTAACATGTATTTTGTTTGGAGTACACTTTGGTAAGCGGAAAGTTTCTCTTTGAATTGTTCTGAAATCGTATGATACGCATCATATTCTGCTGCATTCTCTAAAGAAAAAATATATCTCATTCTAAAACTCCTTGTGATATATGATTTTTCTTTAGATTTTAACATAATTATCCATAACGTAATTTCATTAATTCAAAAACCAACATTAAAAGTGCCGTTTCGCAATCTATCTCTATGTTAAAATAAGTGAACATGCTTTTCACTCTATCTATAAGGAACGGGAAACGATATGAATAAAAAAGACATCGCAACTATTCGCAGGCAATTCAAAAAAGGCAACGATAAACTTAAAATCTCTGATATTTTCAATGTCTATATCATGAAAGAATCCAGTGATATCTATCATCATGAAAGTATGCCCTTCGGTATGCTGGATGAAGATCAGCAAGAACTATTCCTGGGTAACTTCAAGAAAGTGCTTGCTGGCCAGCCGGATGAGAAATTATTCGAGTTGAAGTTCAAACGTGACGTAGAAGACAGCAGCCAGTTCATCCTGCACCGCGGCTTACTCACGAATGATGTAGAAGAATGGATAACCGATATGTTAAAGCTAGTCGCGAAAATGCTAGAAGACAAGCAATACGAACATGACGTGGTCATCTCGTTCATTAAAGCAGAATATTTTAAAGCACAGAGACGCCAAAGTGAGGATTCCGAAGAAAGTGCCAATGATACGATGTACTCCCACTCCTTCCTTCTGTGCAGTATCAATAAGACGCAAGAGCCGAAGAAGGAATTACAATTCGATTATGTTGAGCGGGAATTCAAATACAATATGACAGTCGATCCGGTCATAAACTTACAGGCGCCATTATCCGGTTTCCTCTTCCCTTGCTTCAATGACAGTGCAGCTGACGTCAACCATGTCCTGTATTCAACCGCAAAAGCATATGAACCAGATACAGCATTTATCGAAGATGTATTGAATGCTGAGGAAATCATGACAGCGAGAGATGACAAAAGTGTATTTGAAGAAATCGTCAAGGATATCACTGGAGATCAGCTCAGCACTTCATCCCTTGCCAGTGTGTATGAGGAAATTAATCGCGTAGTAGAAGAGAATGAGGAAGACGAAGCACCAAAGCTTGATCGACAGGATATCCAACGCGTCCTGACAATGAGTGGCGTAGAAGATGTGACTCCAGAAAAAGTGGAAACTGCTTATCAAAAGGTCATCGATGATGAGAAATATGAAATGAAGGCAACCAGTGTATTGCCGAAGTACAATTCTAAATCTATTAAAATCAAAACAAAGGTTGCCAATATCGCAATCAGCCCGGAAGATTTGCGCTATGTTCGGCAAGTTGTCTTCAACAACAAACGCTGTATTATGATCGAAGTTGAGGAAGATACTGTTATCGAAGGATTCAAGATGGCAGAAGAAGCCTTGGTGAATAGAATTAATAGAGAAGAAGAAACAGAATAGTTATAAAAGAAATAAGGATACTGCAATGTGCAGCATCCTTATTTTTATTAGTTAAGCTTTTGCTTTCTTTCTTTTGAAGATAAAGGTAACTATACCTGCTGCAAGCAATACAGCCCCTGCCAGCATGTACGTATACATATTCGTTGCCGTGTTTGGCAGCTTACTTCCACTTCCACTGTATGCTGGACTCGTTTTGTCATCAGAGACTTTCACGATGCTGCCACCTGAGTTGCTGCCGTTTCCGCCGTTATTTTGGCTGCTTGGCGGCGGTGTGCTGTCGTTGTCGTCTTGATTATTTTTATCGTCATCAGTTGGCTTATCATCATCTTTCGGATCTTCCTGTGGCTTATCCCCAGGGTTCTCTTCTTGATAATTACCATCATCATTTGGATTTGGCGTTTCTTCATTCGGATCTGGTGTTACTGGAGGAGTTTCCTCGTTTGGCTCCTCCTCTACCGGAGGTTCTGTTGGTTCTGGATCTTTACCTAATAAGTCCGTAATACGGCCTTCAATGACTGGATTAACTTCACCTTTCAAATTCTCCACCATATAATCACGGAATTGTTCCCAGTCGATCTCGCCTAGATCTTGTACACGTCCCTCTGCATATGCTTTGGCGAATACGTCATAACCGTCTCCGCCTTTTGCAGTGAAGTTATTCGTTGTAACGGAGTAAGTTTGGTCTGGACTGATATCCACATATTCTTCGCCAGTTTTCACTTGCATGCTTACCACACGAGAACCTGCTTCCTTCGTGCTATCATAAGCAAATTTCATACCGGAAATTTGCAGGAAGCCGCCGCTCTCTTCTGGAGCCAAGCGAACACTGTACTCAAGAATCTGCTTGATTTCATCTCCTGTCAACTGCACAACTGCCGGGTCATTTCCAAATGGCAGTACAGTAATCACTTCGCCAACTGTAATCGGCCCTTGATCAATCGCCGCCCGGATTCCACCGCTATTTTGCATAGCAATTGATACTTCCGGCATTTTTTCCTGTGCTTTGACAAGCATCGCATCCGTAATTAAATTACCTAATTCCGTTTCGTTTGCCCGCACACTTACATCACTGTCGGTAAGTCTTGGGTTGGTAAGCGGTTTTTGCGCTACTGCACCTGTCTCTTGATTGGATACCTGATCAACTTCTGATTTATAAGTATTCAGTGTATTAACTGCTTCTGGATCAGCCTGCTTTTGCGTTGCATCGATTAAATGGCCAGAGGAGCCGGTTATAACGCCTTGCTCATTAAAGTTTACATCAAGCTCACCTAAATATTGCGCATACTGATATGCTTGTACAATAACTGTCGGATCTTTTGCAGCACCATTTTCATCCGTGGTAACAACTGTCGGTTCATTTAACTGTGTATGAGAATGACCGCCAACAATGACATCAATTCCGTCAACTTGTTCTGCCAGCATCAAATCATTACCGACTGAAGGGTTGCTGTCATAGCCAAGGTGAGAAATGGCAACGATTTTATTAACTCCCATGTCTTCAAACGCTGCAACTGCTCGCTCTGCTTCGGCTGCATAATTCGTAATCTTTGCAGCACCTGGGCTTGAAGTCATCAAAGTCTCTTCAGTAGTAAGTCCGAAGATACCAACCTTCTCACCGTTTACTTCTTTAACCATTCCATCGTATACAGTGCTATCCTGCGCATCTTCTGTAAACGTATTGCTCACTCGGCCTCCCGCAAATGGATCAGCAGATAAGTCTACGTTCGCAGACACAAATGGGAAGTTTGCACCTTCAATAAATTTGTTCAAAGAAGCATGACCATTCTCACTGGAACCAAGGTCGAACTCATGATTCCCGAACGTCATTGCATCAATATCCATCATGTTTAAAAGAGCTAAATCTGCTTGACCTTGGAACTGGTTGAAATAGAGTGTCCCTGAAAAAACATCACCTGCATTAAATAACAAAGCATCTGGCTTTTGTTCGCGAATTTCTTTAACCGCTGTCACCATATTCGCCAGCGGCTCCACACGCGCGTGCGTATCGTTCATGTGCATGATCGTCAAAGAAAAATCTTCTCCATTTTCATCAGCTGCGTATGTACTGGTTGGTAAAACAATTGATGATAGAATAGCTATAATTGCAGCACTGCTTAATGAAAAATTGAAACGCTTCTTACCCTTCATAAGATCGATACCCCCAAATTAATAGTGAATTTCCGACAAAGTCCGCACTAGTCTACCATGCCAATCTTGTCGACTCTTCTACATAATTGTAGAAGCATACTATTAATTTATCATTAAAATATTGTGAATAATTATATATTTTCATAAATTATTGTTTTCTTTTTATGGGTACGGGAAATTACTACCTCTTTATGAGACATTTGATCCTGGATAAGACCTCTCACGATTCTAAGTTAAAAACATAAAAAGAGAGCTAGGCACTTTTCCATATCTGGATGCACCTAGCTCTTAATAGTCTCGCTAACTTAATGCTATTTACTCTTCCTCTACCTCGGTTAACTCCTTCGCTGCTTCATAGAAAATTTCTGCAGCTTTTGCTATATGCTCTGAGTCTGACCATTCTTCGGGACAATGACTTAGCCCTGCCTTACTTGGGATGAATAACATGCCCACGTCTGTAAAGTCGGAAAAGATCATTGCATCATGTCCTGCTCCGCTATTGATAGAGCAATACGATACATTACTTTCTGCGCTCTTGTCTTCTAGAAGTGCGCGGATATTTTCATTCAATGCTTTAGGCTGGATATATAACTGCTCCTCAGCCAGTATCTCAATGCCACTTTCTTGATGTGTGTTTATGCATTCCTTCATCTTCTCAATCACATTTAGTACATGTTCTTCTTTCCCGGATCGTAAATCGACCGTGAATACAACTTTGTCAGGAATGACATTTGCTCCGTTAGGAAAAACATTTAGCCGTCCTACAGTAAGAACCGTGCCATTCCCTTCTCCCACAGCAAGTTCAGGCAATTGACTGATGATTTTAGATGCAGCTATCAAAGCATCTGAGCGACGATCCATTGGTGTAGTCCCTGCATGGCCTGCCTGCCCTTTGACTGTCACTTCATATTGAGTCAACCCTACGATTGCATCAACAATACCGATAGGAATGTTTTTTTCCTCTAAGATTGGCCCTTGCTCAATATGCAATTCAAGGAAAGCCTTCATCGTTCTTGAGTCTCTTCCTTTAGGAAGCGCTGGGTCCAACCCTATTTTTTGCATTGCTTCTACTGTAGAAACTCCATCCCTGTCTTTCAGGCTGTTAAAATCAGCTTCACTCAGCACCCCAGTAATTCCTCGTGAACCCATGAGGCCCCCGCCGAAGCGAGAGCCTTCTTCTTCCACTAACGCTATGATTTCAAGTGGATATTTCGGTTTCAGGTCATTCTTATGAAAAAGATGTGCAACCTCGAGCGCTGCTATGACTCCAGCTGGTCCATCATAAGCTCCTCCGTTCGGCACCGAGTCAAAATGGGAACCGATCATTACACTAGGTGCATCTTTTAGCGTGCCTTCCAGCTTTCCAAAAATGTTGCCGAACCCATCTTCGGTTACATTCAATCCTGATGCTTTCATTTGTTCTTTAATATAGTTGCGGGCATGCAGGTCCTCCTGACTGTATGTGAGACGCGTGGTACCAGAACCAGGAGTTGCAGTAAATTGTGCTAAAGCCTCTATATGCTGTTCAATCCGTTCTTTTGTTTTACTCAAGTTATTCTCTCCCTATTACAAGAAACCGACAAAGATTCCTGCTAGTATGACTGACACGATGGTTACTGTGATAAAGCCTCCAACGAGCATTGGCGGCAGCATTCGACTCGTTAATGCTTCTCTTTCCTTTTCATCTTCGGTCAAAGACTTGATTACCTCGTTTGTAATAATGTAATCCGCCGGGAAACCGTAAAGAGCAGTCAAGGAAACCGCAAACGCCATATTCTTGCTTACTCCTAAAATTTTACCTGCAATAAAGGAGAAGATGTACATTCCAATAACCCCGATAACGATAGTTCCTACCAGCGGATACAAGATCTGAAGCATCATGCTTGGTGTAGCCTGATTCAATCCGTCGAAGATGAAGAGCATCAGCACTAAGATTGCTATTCCAAATCCATTTGCCTTTTGCAATGCCTGCTTTTCAAGGAAACCGACACTAGAGGCAATAACCCCGAATAATAAACAAAGGACGAATGGACTGATCGAGAATAGTGGCGCTACCAAAGTAGATACAAGATATGCTGCATAAGAAACTAGCGCTAGCTTGAAAAACTTCAAGAAATCAGTATTGTACTTTTCAGGCAGTCTCCATCTGGATGGTGCTGTTTCGACCGCAGCTGCTATTTCTTCTTTTGCTTTATCAGTCACGTCCACTTGAAGTTCTCCATTCCGATAAAGCTTCAGCAGTCGTTTGCCTTCTTTCTTCAGTACAAATGATGTAATCGGATAGCCTGCAAAACCTTGCATTACGTAAATGACGATAGCAAACACTGCTAACGATGAAAGACCTGCCGCACTAGCTGCATCAGACATGATCAGGGCAGAAACGACTCCACCGACTAAAGGCGGAATTGCTACCACCATTGTTTCAAAACCATATATAAGTGTTCCAACCGATAGCAGCACAACCACAATTCCCAAAATACCAGACAGTGCGATCACAATCGTTTTCCACTGCGCTTTCAATTCTTTAACTGACAGCAATGTCCCCATATTGGTAATCAAAAGGTACATCATCATCGTTGCTACAACGGGAGGAACACCAGCCACCGCTACGATATCTGCTGGGAAGAAGGTCCAATAACCTACAAGAAATAAAATCGCACAAATAAATATAGATGGCACCCAAGCCTTCGTCCGAACCGCGACGAAATCACCAATAAATAAAATAAGGGTAAGTATGACTAACGCTAGCATTTGTGACATGAGGGGTCTCCTATCTTCTTGCTGTATTTTTCAAACAACTGAATAATGAATATTCAAATAAAGACATGTATGAATAATAATATATTTTAAGTTTTCAGTCAATTTAATTTTTTCTTTTCATTTTTTTTGGAAACCCTTTTACAATTCGAGGCTTTCAGCTTTATCGTTCCTACAACCACTTTATTCTGAATTTCTCTATTTCTGTTATAATCGTTTTATAATTTTTTCTGTTTATAAAGGACAGCATGAACAAAATCTAGGCATCGGCGTAATGAAGTCTATTTATTGGATAGTTTTACTAATTTTAAGGTCGGGTAATGTATTTAAGATGCATGATATTAAACAACTTTTAATTAGGAGGCTATCATGGAATACATTAATTTAGGAAATTCTGGTCTTCGTGTTCCAAAGTATATACTTGGAACGATTCCATTCAGCGGCACGAATGGTTTTGAGGCTACCGGTAATATAAAAGAAGACGAAGCTCGCAGAATAGTAGATATGTCACTTGAGGCTGGCATTAATATGTTTGATACAGCGAATCTTTATTCTAAAGGAGATTCAGAACGTGTCCTCGGTGCTGCTATCAAGGGACGCCGAGACGAAGTATTAATCAATTCGAAAACGGGCTTTCCATTAGGGGACGGTCCTAACAATGGAGGAGCTTCCCGCATTAATATCGAAGCATCCATCGACCAAACATTGCAGCGTCTTGGTACGGATTATCTTGATTTATATTTTGTCCATCTTTGGGACGGACGCACACCAGTTGAGGAAACAATAGATACGATGACCAACTTAATCAAAAAAGGGAAAATCCGTTATTGGGGTGTTTCTAACTACAGTGGCTGGGCACTTGCGAGAACTTTCACTGTCGCACAGCAGCCTGGATACATCCCTCCAATTACGCAGCAGATCTACTATACACCTGAAGCTCGTGAAGCAGAATATGAACTGCTACCAGCAGGTACCGAACTCGGCGTTGGCAACATGATATGGAGTCCGCTCGGTGAAGGTCTGCTAAACGGTAAAATCGGACGCAATAAAACAGCACCAGAAAACACCCGCCAAGGCGGAGGCTGGTCAGAGCCTTGGGTGCAGGATCAAGAACGACTATACAAAGTGATTGATGCACTTGAAGAAGTCGCAGCAAATCATAATGCGTCCGTGCCACAAATCGCCTATACTTGGGTTAAAGACCGTCCGAACGTCGGGCCAATCGTTATTGCTGCCCGTAATGAAGAGCAATTGAAGGAAAACATTGCTTCATTCGATATTAAGCTAACACAAGAGGAACATGACCTGATCGAATCAGCAGCTCGCCCAGCGCCAATTTATCCGAACTGGCACCGTGCTATGAGTAGCTTCGAAAAGGGAAGCCCAGCGGAGATGACTTATCTGCAAGGATATAAGCAGTCGATGGGGTTGGATGAATAAAGATGGAACTTATAAAATACTGAGAGCAGACCTTTGGTTCTGTTTTCGGTATTTTTATTTTACAGTAAAGATATTTCCTACTATTAAACTTGTAACCGACAAATGTCTACGGAATAAATCTCCGCTTTCAGCTGATTGTCACCCTTCTCCCCGTTTTTTTACATTTCTTATAACGCTTTTTATCCTTACCTGGTGATGAAATTAGTCTAAACTTTCTTTATAAGAAGAATTATTTAAGCAGCTCAACAATGTATTAATTGTCTTTTCAATTACTGCGTTTCTAATGCTTTCTAAGATTGTTCTGCAGCATGACAGGTTGTTTTCCCTTCCTTCATAAAGTTTTTTATAATACAATAATGGTAACGCTTACATATTTAAACGTGGAGGGGATCAAAGATGATTACTTTTTTTGTTGCACTATTAGCATTGGTAGCAGCGTATTTTACGTATGGAAAATACGTGGAGAAAGTGTTTGGACCGAATGAAGAGAGACAGACACCAGCATATGCTAATCAAGATGGTGTAGATTTTGTGCCAATGAACAAACAGAAAAACGCACTAATTCAATTATTGAATATTGCCGGTACCGGTCCTATCTTTGGTCCGATTATGGGCGCATTATATGGTCCCGTAGCATTCTTATGGATTGTTCTGGGTTCTATCTTCGCTGGTGCGGTACATGATTATTTAACTGGTATGATTTCGATTCGTAATCGAGGTGCCCATATTCCCGAGCTTGCAGGGAGATTTTTAGGTAAAGTATCCCGGCATTTAGTAAACGTTTTTGCTTTACTGTTATTACTGTTAGTTGGTACAGTATTTGTTACGACACCTGCGTCATTATTGCATAACTTAATTGATGGCAGAGTTGCTTTGTTGGCTATTATTCTTATTATCTTTGTCTATTATTTTCTTTCTACCATTCTCCCAATTGATAAAATTATCGGCCGCATCTATCCGTACTTTGGGGCACTGTTAATCATAGGTACAGTTGGTGTAGGTGCCGCGTTATTATTAAGGGGCTATACAATCCCAGAATTATCGTTAACGAATATGCATCCGGCTGACACACCTATTTTCCCAATCCTATTTCTAACGATTACATGCGGGGCCCTCTCTGGGTTTCATGCCACACAATCACCGCTTATTTCAAGAACAACTCAAAATGAAAAACAAGGCCGATACATTTTTTACGGCATGATGATTGCCGAAGGTGTTATTGCAATGATATGGGCAGCAGCAGCCATGACTATATTTGACGGTCAAAGCCTTCAAGGATTAATAAATGAGGGTACTGCTTCCCTGGTAGTTAGTGAAGTCAGCATGACCTTACTAGGAGCAGTTGGCGGTACAATAGCCGTTCTTGGTGCTGTAGTGTTACCAATCACCTCTGGTGATACAGCATTTCGAGCAGCACGTAATATCATTGCCGATTATATCAATATAAGCCAGACAAAAATGGCAAAGCGGTTAGTTATTGCGATTCCGATGTTTGTGGTTTCCTACTGGTTAACAACCATTGATTTTAACATTTTGTGGCGGTACTTCTCATTTGCCAATCAAGGAACTGCAGCACTTGCGCTTTGGATAGGCACTATGTATCTTTTTGTTAAAAAGAAAAATTATTTCATAGCATTAATTCCAGCAGTATTCATTACCGATATGGTGTTAACTTATATTTTATATGATAGCAATCTAGGTTTTGGCTTACCATATCAGGCAGCGCATACAGGCGGTATAATTATGACAGTCGCCATCACAGCTTTATTCTTCTGGAAAGCAAGAAAAAATACCAGAGAGAATTTAGTTGTCGATTTGGAAGTACCTTCTCTGCCTAAAAGCGAGAAAATAAATTGATTTATTGGAGTTAGGTGAGGTCTACACCTAACTTCTTATTTTGTTATAGTAAGGATATTAGAATATGTACACCCATTTTGAGTTACAACTAAAAGACTTTACTTAACCTGCTAAGACTTTCTAAGATTTGCAAGGTCGGTATGTGAACTCTGGTACTGTAAGCATTACCCATAACATCATTAGCCACAAATATAAAATGCCATCATATGATCATGATGGCATTTTATATTATCTCAAATTGATCTGTATTCTGTTGGTTTCAACGTTTGCTTCCACGTTTCGATCCCGTAAATTATTTAACTTTAATCACAATTTTCCCTTTGGCATGATGTGTTTCACTTAATTCATGTGCTTCTTGCAAAGCTTCTGCTGAAAAATCAAATACATGACCTACCTGAGGCTTAAGAGTTCCCTTCTCAAGTAATTCTCCTAATTCACTTAGCTGCTTCCCATCTGGTGTTAACCAATAAGAGCTTGCCGTTACTTGATTTTTTTCTGCTAATGACTCATCAGGTTGTCCAGCAATCGTTACTAGTCTGCCACCCGGCTTTAATACTTGGAAGCTTTTATTTAAGATATCGCCGCCCATTGTATCAATGACTGCATCATAATCACTTAATTCGTCTTCAAATTGCTGTGTGCGGTAATTAATGAATTCATCAGCACCTAACTCTTTTACATATGCTTCATTTTTTTCACTCGCAGTTGTAGCAACATAAGCACCCAAATGTTTTGCCATTTGGATAGCCATACTTCCTACCCCACCTGCTCCAGCTTGGATCAGTACTTTATCACCTTTCTTGACCTTTGTATTGTCCACCAGACACTGCCAAGCGGTTAACCCTGCTAATGGAATAGAAGCAGCTTCTTCAAATGTAAGATTGCTAGGCTTTTTCGCAAGTAATTCTTCATCCACAGCCGTGAATTCCGCATAAGTACCTGCAGCAGTAGTATCCGGTCTCGCGAAAACTTCATCCCCAACTTGATAATTCTTCACTTCGTTTCCAATCTCAACTATCTTACCTGCAACATCCCAGCCAAGGATAATTGGGAATGACCAATCGAGCATCTGCTTTAAGTAACCCGCACGTAACTTCCAGTCAATTGGATTAACAGAAGTGGCATACACCTCAACAAGCACTTGGTTTGGTTTTATTTCAGGTTTCGGCAATTCTTGCTCTACTAATACATTTTTATCGCCATATTCATTAATAATAACTGCACGCATGAATAGCACTCCCTTTTTTACGAAATATATTTGTAAGCTCTAGTCTTAGTTCTGTCTTAAGAAGTTATTCCTTCTTGTCAGAGCTTGCTAAAGATTGAAATGAAATTCTCTGTAACCATGTATTTATTTAATACATGACTTATTTTAACCTCTAATGACTTTGAATCAAACTAAACTGCTTATAGATGATATTTATGTTATTGGTATAGGCTCTTAAGCTACTGCTATATTTAAGACAACTTCCAACCATTAATCGACCTTATATTTAAGTCCACTTATCTTCTTAAACGTGCTACAACTATTGTTTAATGATTCACGTATATACTAGGATATCTTCGCTATTATGTAAGTTCCAAGTATTTATAAGGTAAATCAATTATTATAGAATACAAAAAAAGACCCTAACTTTACGTTAGAGTCTTGATTGGACAGCTTTGGCATACTGTCTAGTGATACCGGTGGCCGGGGTCGAACCGGCACTCCTTGCGGAACACGATTTTGAGTCGTGCGCGTCTGCCAATTCCGCCACACCGGCACGTTAAAAATATTATGGAGGCGGCAACCGGATTTGAACCGGTGGTCAAGGTGTTGCAGACCTTTGCCTTACCACTTGGCTATGCCGCCAATATTGGAGCGGAAGACGGGATTCGAACCCGCGACCCCCACCTTGGCAAG
>FOCD01000006.1 GCA_900110015.1 Terribacillus saccharophilus
GAATTAATAGAAAAATAAGGAACGTCTCCTTGTAATAAATCTTGATATTCATTTAGTGCAATCTTTCCTGGGTTATTATAAAACTCTGCCATTCCAATTCTATTAAAGAATACCTCACGGTGGATATTATCCCTTAAAAGGTCTGGATGATAGCTTAATGACAATAACTCAGTATAAAGCATTGTAGGCTTAACAATTACACGTGTAATAACATTATTAAAATATTCCTCTACCATCTCAAGGAATGTATCTTTGTTTTTTAGAATCCAGTTATACATATGTTGAAAACCATATTGAATTTCATCTATATAATTATCAGAACTGACAATTTCATTATTTAATCTAGGATTATTACTTTCTATATCTACATAATTATAATCCTTTTCAACTTTTACATTATCAGTATTTCCATCAATTATTTTAACTGATTTTAATGGTGATAATTGTTTAGTTGTACCACCTACCCCGCCAATATCAAGTGTGTTTACTTGTCCGTTATTTTCACTATATAAGGACCTAGTAGGTAAGAGGTAAATTGAATATACAGAATCCCCTATCATTCTCATTGCCAAATCATGTATAGATTCTTTATCTTTTTCTTCTTTTCCTATATGCAGTAGTGCTTCGAGATCTATTAGAACGGGATATTCACCTAGTGCAATTAAATTCTCATGATGAAAATCCTTAGCATTTAACGCATACAATATACATAGATATTGCCCGATCCTTTTGTAAAAATCTTCAACCTGTTCCTTTGAATCACATTCTTTATACTCTACGAATTCCATCCACCCAAAATTCGCGCGTGAATGAACTCTTGCGTATTTTAAATCTAGTAGTTCTCTTCCTACCTTTTTATTAAGTTTATTAATAAATTCATTAAAATTTTGTTCAAGAACCATATTTCTTGGTTTAACTACAAGTTTTATTCCATTAGTGAAGGCAATAACAGCTACTGTTTTCCCTCCATTATGTGAATCACCAAAGGAAGTTTCAATGTCCATAATATTGCCCAGAGAAACATTGAATTTTCTTTCCAACTGTGATTTTTCTTCTGTGGTTGCAACTATAATATCGTATATGTAATTAATATAATTCTCTATATTATTTTGTATTAATCTTATAAGACTGCTGTACTCATTATATAAGGATTTAATATACATTTTGTCTTTTAAAAGTACAAACTTAAAATAATCTGCCCTTGATTCAGATGTATTCCCTTCTAACCAACCGTGTTCCTTTGCAACATTAGTTTCTAGAATTAATGTTCTGAAAAACATTTTATATGATGATCTATAACAACTTATAACCATAGCTTGAAGTAAGAGGGATTTATTCTGAATAATATCTAGTTCATCAAAGTTGTGTTTCATTTTATTAAAAGCTGCTTGTAAAAGTGGCGCTATAAAATTTATGTAGGGGAAATCATGTTGAGGTAGATTATTAATAATGTCATCTATAAGGTTTTCTTCGCCTTTGTTATCTTTTAATAATTTTTTTTCTATATACGCTATGTATTCTTGATTGTTTTGACACTTTCTCCATTCATCTTTTAATTTATCAGAATTTAATCCTGAAGTTTTATTTAACAATTCCCTTATATCATTCTCGGTTTTTAATTCTGGGAAGAAGTTTTTCCAATAATCCACCACATCTTTAAAATCAATACCATCTAGTTTTTGGACCAATTTTGTTCCCCCTTTGTTAAATAAAGCTGGACCTAAGGTCCAGCTCTATGTATTTATTATTATTTCGTACCACCGCAAGGATTTGTTGTAGCACATTCTGCCGAAATAGTGCAAATGCGGCCATAGTTATTACCTAGACCCACAATATCAGCAGCCGTTTTTGAAGCCCAGTCGTTAGTACCCCCGGCTACAAGAGACATATCTTGCTCGCTAATTTCTTCAAAAAGATTACCTGCTGGATTTTTCTTAGTCATGGAGTATTTATTCTGGATGATAGGGTTTTTTGTGAATGTGTTTTCCATTTTTATTCCTCCTATTTTCCAATTTTTGAGATATCTCGTAATTATCTTACAATTAACTCCCGAAATTTGTAAAGGGTTTTTTTCCACTTTTATGGAATTAATGTTATAATTGTCACAAAATTAATATAATTAATATTTTAGGAGGATTATCATGCAGTACATTTTAGAAGTTCAGCAGGTTTCTAAAAGTTATAAAAAAAAGAAAGTTATAGACAACGTTTCTTTTAACATAAAACGGGGTGAAGTGGTTGGACTAGTAGGGCCTAATGGAGCTGGAAAAACCACTTTGATGAAGATTATTATGAACCTAATCCAGAATTATCAAGGAACAATTAAGTTAGAGGAGCATAAAAAGAGAAAAAAACAAATAGGGGCTATAATTGAGAATCCTAGCTTCTATCCGAACTTATCCGGAATGGAGAATTTGAAGTACTTTGCTGAAGTCTCTGGTGGTTATGATGAGGAACATGTGAGATCGATAATCAAAATGATGAAAATTGATGGATTTATAAATAAGAAAGTCAAAAATTATTCTCTAGGGATGAAACAAAGATTAGGAATCGCTCAATCTCTTCTAAATAATCCTGACTTTTTAATTCTCGATGAACCTACAAATGGTTTAGATCCTGAAGGAGTAGTTGAAATAAGAAACATCATCGCAGAGATAGTAAGAACAAAAAATATATCAGTTCTGATATCCAGTC
Source organism: Terribacillus saccharophilus (assembly GCA_900110015.1). Taxonomy (GTDB): domain Bacteria; phylum Bacillota; class Bacilli; order Bacillales; family Amphibacillaceae; genus Terribacillus; species Terribacillus saccharophilus. The sequence goes on from FOCD01000006.1 coordinate 2,695, forward strand.
ACATACTATCTGAAATTGAAAATCTATGTGATAGAGTTTTATTTCTGAAAAACGGCAGTCTAATGCATGCTTTAGATTTGAAAAACGAAGAGAATGCAAAGCAAATATATGTAATTGAAACAAGACAAAGTCAAGACATAAAAAAATTCTTAAGAAATAAGGATATCGTTATTCAAGGAACAGAAAACGAAAAAATAACCTTTGAAATGAAAAAAGAGGAAATAGAAGATTTAATTTACCAACTTGTGCAAAACAACCTTAAGTTTTCGGCTATCTATCCTACTCATGATAATTTAGAAACTAAATTCTTTAAAATGTTAGGAGGAAATAGAATTGGCTAGGTTATTTAGACTTTCTTTGATAGATTTTAGGTACATATTAAAAAACAAAGCATTATTGGTAACATTAAGTTTTACAATAATATACACTTGTTTATTTTATTTTTATTTAACAAACTCTACAAACCAAATAAATGTGAATGCAAATACGTATTATCAAACTTTTAACGATATATCTTTTTACATATTTTTGATAATACCAGCATTATCCCTTTCTAAAGAATACACCTTTAAAACCTCTAGAATTATTTACACTGGAATACTAAGTAAAAATCAGGTCTTAACTTACAAAGTGTCCTCAACCCTCCTTTTCTTATTAGCACTTGGAATTTTGCACAGATTGATAGGAAATATCTTTTGGGGATTTGATCAAGAGAGTTTTTCATTTGACATATTGAGTAATAGTCTTGTTGAAACAGCTACAATCTATTTTTTTGCGGGCATCTTTACAATAAGCTTAACCTTCTTATCCTCACTAGTATCGTATAGCAGATTAAGTACTGTTATTTTTACAGTGGCTATCTTTATCTTAGAGAGGTTTGTAAGAGGAATTCTATTACTATTAGTAGATAATGACCTTCTTAAGTTGTTACTAAATCATAATCCTTTAGGGATTATACAGAATATCTTGCAATACGGTAATCTTACAATTATGGATGGGATTATTTTAACATTATTATCGGCCGTTCTTTTTCTGATCTCAATAATTTTAATAAACAAAAAAGCCATAGATTAGGAGAGAAATTATGTTATTAGTTAAATATGAACTAAAAAAATACTTCAACAAGTCTTTAATTATATTTATTAGTCTACTAGTTATTACTACATACCTTGACAATTTTCTTCATTATCAGTTGGGTGCTGAAAAACCAAATATAGTAGCAGGAAACTTTGGTTTATCTTTATTAATTACTCAATTTTATCTTATCTTTTTAGCAAGTGTATATATCACATCTGAGTTTCAGTTGGGCACGTCGAAATCCGTTTTTACAGGTGTTTATACTCGTATAGAGATAATCAATATTAAAACGATTGCTATAATTCTAATCAGTTTATGCTTAGGAATACTTAATTGGATAATCGGTCTATTGTTAGAGATTATCTTATTGGATAGCATAAGTATAACTTCAGCATTATTTGACTTATTGATAATTGCCTCCCTTTATTTGATATATATTTTAAGTGTACTAACTTTTTCATTATTAATATCCTCTATTTGTTTAAATAGACTAGTGACAATCATAATTAATTTTGGAGCTTTTATATTTATTGGCGACATTACAGTACAGATAGCTAATAGAAGCCCAAAACTTGCAAAGATAGTAGAGAACTTACCTTTTTATATAGTTACTAATGGTTTTAATAACTTACGTATCAATATTGATTCTCTGATATTAATCATTATCTTTATTGCTGCCTTTTATCTATCCGGAATAGTGATCTTCAAAAAAAGGGATTTAACATAATGATTGAATCTTTCTATTCAGTCTAAATAAATACCCTTAATTTCAAATTAATTGAAAATAATAAAGTATTTGTATTTACAAAATAAGTAAATAGATTTATGTTAGTAGAGAGATATCTCAAAATTGAAAGTGGAGGAATAAAAATGGAAAACAAATTCACAAAAAAAACCTTCATCCAGAATAAATACTCCATGAATAAAAAAAACCCGGCTGGCGACCTCTTTGAAGAGATTAGCGAGCAAGACATGTCCCAAGTTAGCGGCGGAACTAGTAACTGGGCATCTAAAAATTTAGCAAATGCACGTGGGTTAAAAGGAAATTATGGTCAGATATGCACGTTATCTGCAGAATGTGGTGCATTTACTAAATCCTGTGGAGATTAATATTAATAGATTTTGCAGTAAATGGAGTAACGCATGCTCTGGAACCACAGTTTTCTCAAACTTTAAAAAGAAAAAAGCAAAGACCATCGTTTAGATGGTCTTCTTTATATTCTGTAGGATATATTGAATCTATTGTCGCGCTTAGGTTATAACTGACTATACCCGATAACAAAAAATCCCTATTTATGGACTGTCCCTATCTCAAAAACGGGTCAGTCCATAGCAAAGGCTTTTTTATTATATTCAGATGGTAGATACGGCTTACTCGCCTACAATACCATCGTTATCATTATCTTTCATGTACTGGTACAACCAATGATCACTTGTTATTGGCATAGTGAACCCTGCTGCTTTTGCTTCTGCGATTGTAACCTGTCCATTACTGTTTGTATCAACACTAGAAAGATCCCCTTCATTTATGGAGGAACTTGCTGATTCGGACTCGGAGTCCTTATTTCCGGTTAGTCTAAGTGATTCGTTTACTTCATCAGGGTTCACATTGTCAAATGTATCAACAATCTCATTACCCTTTAAAGTATAGGTATACTGATAACTTGAAGGAATCTGCGTTACCGTATCCGGATAGGTGATAATGGCTTCTAAATTAGTGGCTCCACCTGCGTCACGGATACTTTTTTCCATATACGCTTGATCACCATGTCGGTTAAGCGTACTTTCTTGTGGCGTGATATTATAAGCATTCGATACCCCTCCGAGAGAATCAGCTATGATATGTCCTTCGTCTAAATCTGCTCTTTCAACACCAGGAACTTTTGCTTCATCAGAGTAATATCTGCCAGACGATGTTACAGGTTCGGTACTGTCATCTTGTATAGTAATTTCGTCAGCAATGGCACGTACCAGTTGCCCGTATTCGTTAGTAAACGCCCAATATTCACGGCCCCCAAACCCAATGTCAACGACTACGTTTGGTTGTCGAGAGCCAGACAAATCGCCACCATCGACTTCAAGGATGTCGTATCCCGGAAACTCTTCTTCATTTGCTGCGGTTGAGGTTTCCTCTCCTTCTGGATCATCTACACTCTCCGCAACAGCTTCTTCCTTTTCACTTTTTATATCTGAATTCTCTGTTGCTGCTACTTGTGGATCTGTCTCTTTATCGGTAGTGGCCACATTTTCTACATCGGTACAACCAACCATAAAAATGATTGTTAAAAGTAAGACTAAATAGTTCATTTTCTTCTTCATTTTATAACTCTCCCATATCCAATTTACACTTATATTTTACACTCAAAACTAGGAAACAGAAAAAGATAGTTTTATAAGTTTAGGGTGTACTCTAAATTTACACTAATCATTGGCCTAACTTTACTCTATAATTTATAAAAAGAAGAAAAATAGGGAAAGAGTGATTTCTTGGATTACTACATAAAAGAGCAAGATTTGTCTTCAAAGAGTTTTATAGTTCGTGAGTATGGAAGGGAAACTTTAGAAAATCTATCTAAAGTAAATATCCTTGTGGGATCAAATAATTCAGGAAAGAGTAGATTCTTAAGGAACTTAGCTTCAATGAATGAAATATCCTTCCGTCCTTCTGAGTATGATTATCGGGAAATTCAAAAACTTATCAGCTCATTTAAGTTTGAATTAGCATCGATAATTAATAAGTATAACGCCAATGCCTTCGGAGCGTATACTATACAATCACTAAGGCAAACATACGATCCTTGGATTCATGAAGGTGAAGATCCTTTTACCGAATATAATCAAATGATGAAATCCCTTGAAAATATGGAGAGTCGTCATGACAATATTTCCTGGTTGGATTATTCTAATCCTACTAAGGAAGAGGATGCTGCTAATATGTATAAAGAGGTTATGGATCTATTGTGGAGTTTTAGAGATGAAAATCACTCTTTTCTTCCAGATGATGATGTAAATCTTAAAATAAAGTTTAAAAGAACATATATACCTACCCTAAGAGGATTAAGAGGATATAGTAGTGAAGACTTATATGAAATAAGAACAAAAGATGACTATTTCAAAGACGTCAATATAGATGGATTTAGTATTCATACAGGATTAAACTTATACGAAGAAGTAACAGATTTATTACTAGGAAGTGTGAGTGACAGGCGAAAGATTGCTGATTTTCAGAAGTTCTTAGGTGATAGTTTTTTTGATAAAAAACCAGTAACCTTGACTCCAGATAGGGAACTTAAAGTATTAAAAGTACAAATTGGTAATGAAACAGAGAAGAAGATTTATGAATTAGGGGATGGAATACAGTCTTTAATTATACTAACATTTCCATTGTTTAAACATAAGGGCGAAAACTTGCTGTTGTTTATAGAAGAACCAGAATTATATTTGCACCCTGGTATGCAGAGAAAGTTTATTGAAATTGTTCTACAAGACGAGCAATTTAGAGGTCACCAGGTATTTATTACAACTCATTCCAATCATTTTTTGGATATGACACTGGATATGGAACGTATTTCCGTTTACAAGTTTAGAAAATATTTTGCCGAACAAGAGGATTTCGAACAACCTTTGGAAGAGATTGATGCTCAATTTGAAGTAACTAATGTAAGTAATGAAGATAGTAGTGTATTACAAGAACTGGGTGTAAAAAATTCAGCTGTTCTTTTGTCTAACTGTACAATATGGGTGGAGGGTATTACAGACAGGTTTTATATCAGAAGATTTTTAAAGGTTTTTCAAGAATTTCATCCTGATTTAGATTTTAAAGAAGATGTACATTATTCATTTGTTGAGTACAGTGGTGCTAATATAACTCATTGGTCATTCCTAGATAAGGATGGAACAGACGCTGATGAAGACCACACTTCAATGAATGCCGAAAAAGTATGTAGCACTCTATTTTTGATTTCAGACAAAGATGGAGAAGATAAGCGTGGTCGTCAAGAACAGTTAAAGGAAGTTCTCGAAGAAAGATACTACTGTTTAGAATGTTTGGAAATTGAAAATATATTAACAGTAGATACATTAAAGAATGTAATTGCCGAATACGAAAAGACTACATCGTTAGAACAACCATTAGAACATCTAAAAAAAGATGAATTTACTCAAGAAGAATACAAAAATGAGAAATTAGGTGACTTTATAAATTCTCTTTTCTACGATGAAGAACCTCGTAAACGTAAAAGAAAAGGGAGTTACGCAGCAGAATCAGGAACTATTGCAAATAAACTTGATTTCTGTAAAAGAGCTATCAAACATATAAACACTTATGATGATTTAAGCGAAGAGGCTCGACTTTTATGCGAAAATCTGTATGGATTTATAAAAGCAAACAACCTTTAATAAAAAAGCTCTCCTAAGAGAGCTTTTTATTATTTGTTTCTACCCGACATCATTTACTTTTTCCAAAGATCGGCCGACTAGATAATTGTCTCAGTAGCTGCAGATTATCCTTTTGCACTGAAAATGTGATGTTTGTAGCTACACAAGGTCGTTTGTTTGGATTTTTAGATGGTATAGTCTTCTTCTTTTTTGTCATTGCTACACATCCTTTCGTATATCGTTTGTTTTACGATGAAAGATATGCGAGCTTTTTTAAAGATATGAAAAAAGAGAAGGCATGTAATTGCCTTCTCTTTTTATTTAGCCTGTCTTATAGCTTCTTCGTTGATTGCCTTCAACCGAGCAAGTGAACGATTCATGTTAATATTAGTCTGTCGTTTATTAGGGTTTCTAGGAATAGAATTGCGTCGGGAAGCTCTAAGAGTGGCAACGTCTGTCCGTTCTTCTCTAGTCAGAGTAGGTGTAGTAGCCATAACTTCCACACTCCTTTATTTGGTACCGTTATTATAACATATTTTAATTTCCTTGACCATCTTCATTCCTGTTAGAATCAACTTGAAATACTCTGGTGATAAGACCTTCTTCATCCTCTTCATCCTCTTCTTCCTCTAGGATTTCGTCTTGATATGCTACTAACCAAGCATCAAAGGTATAAAGTAAATTAAGTAATAGGGAAGCATCTGCACCCATTACTTCGTTATCATCCTTGGTTGTGACAACAAACAGAAAGTTATAAAACTCCCCAAAGTAAGGGAATACAACAGATGATCCATTTTTATCGAGTATTTCAATATTTTTTCCCTCAATTAGCGTCCTGATAGCACGCTTTTCTCGCATCCCTACGCCACGGATATCGAGGTCATGCTCCTTACAAATTAATTTATAGGCCTTTTCAACATTCTTGTTAAATACCTCACTTGCTTCCGAGGATTCCACAAAATAAGAATAAATCTCAAGTTTGAATTCATCAGTATAGTTTCTCAAGTAATCTAATGCGTAATCTTCATATGCTTCAGCACTATAATCAAAGTCTCCAAATTCCCAACGTATCCCTCTTGGCATCATTTCATTTACTTTTATTAGCTTATTGCTCAACTCTGATAGTGAGTCATAGTTTTTATTAATTTTCTCTACAAGAGTCTCTTGTTTAAGCTCGTTGGTCATGAATTTTGTTATATCTGGCGTTTGAAAAACGAATAAATCAATAATCACAACACCTATAACAATAGCAATGAGATATTGTAAGTTAGTACCCACATTGGGGAACAAACCAAACATCCATAAAAGACAAGATCCAAGTACAATTATAAAGTAATAGATTTTTCGAATTGCCACTCGATGTTTCAAATAATAATTTTTATCCCATATGTATAAGACAATACTAATTGCAATACCTACAAGTACCAGAATCAGGAATGCTATCATATAACCAGTGACAGCCATTACCATCCCTCCTTTTTTCCAACACCATTATACTCTATTTAATGGAAGTGTTGGAAAAAAGATTAGAATCCATCATCTGTAGGTATCTTTATATAAGGGCTGCTATAAGTTACCTTCCGAGCTAACAAAAAATCCCCAATAGGGGATCAATTAAGCCAACTTTCAAAGTAAGGAATACGTAAATATCCCTTACTTGTTAAGTTACGATATTTAATGGTTCCTTTTAAAATAGGATTAAGGTAAACAAAATCATCTGTTTCTTTTGAGATATACTTCTTGTATTCTGCATAAAATTTCTTCTTATCGTCAGCTTTCATGAATTCCATCAGTCCAGCTGGTGAACCGTCTTCAAACGACAGCAACAGTCCAAATTCTTTCTTTCGTAGTCCTGTTATAAATACATCTTTATATTGGTAATTAATTACCTTCAACCAATTAGGAGATCGAGTACCTGGTTTATATATTGAGTCAGATCTTTTAAGGACTATACCTTCTAATGATTGGTCTTTGATCAGATTAAAAAGCAGCTCTCCCTGGCCTTCAAAATGCCGAACATAGACAAACAGGTCATCTTCAGGTAATACTTGCTGCAATAACTGTTTTCGTTCAATTAATGGCTGCATCATAACATTTTTACCTTTGTAGTAGAGAATATCAAAGATGCAGAATTGCACTTGGTGTTCAGTCTTATTAGAAAGGAAACGAGCCATCATAGCCTCAAAATCAGGCTTATCTTCCCTACCTGGTACAATAATCTCTCCATCCAGGATAGTTCCGTCGGGTATATCTATGTTCAGCAGGTCTTTAAAACGGCTGGTGACCTCGTTTTTGTGTCGTGAATAAACCTTCACTTCTCCATTCCACTTGGAAAGCGTTAATTTTATACCGTCGAATTACAGTTCAATTAGGTATCCAGCACCTGAAAAAGGTTCTTCAGACTTATGCAACAGCATAGGTGATATATACATAACTAACACTACCCCACCTCTGTTTTAACTTATGAGAGTGTTTAAGTAACTAGTGTGTTAAAGGCACACCAGGCAGAAAAGGCCAATAGTTAAACATGGATTTGAACCAGGAAAGTAGCACATATTTGGTACACATACGATTAGATTGCTTAGACATAAACATAATACGAGAGTGTACATATTTTGTGTACAGACAGCGCTTCAACAATTAGACTTAATTATGGTACAGCAATGTATCACAATTTGGATACAGGCAAGGTCTTGCATCTGGTTATATAAAAGTTATATAATTGTGATAGAAACATGGCACATAAATGGCACACATATGGCACATAAATGGATGTCACGTATACGTATCTACGCGCAAATAGATGCGTATACTAAAAAATGACCATTCGATGCTCCAACATCGAATAGTCATTAAGTACAGTTTAATATTGGCCCTTGAGGGCTGCACGTGATAACCACTACTAAGCCGGCAAGCAGAGGTAGTGGTTATTTTAATATGAAGGCTATAATCACAGAAACGATTATGCCATTTATGGACACCATAATAGATAGAAGCGTAAGAATCATACTACATATTGCCACACTAAGTGACATTTTTTCAAAGTTTGATGTTATTTTTTCTTTTTTCATTTGCGTCACCACTTTCAATTGTTTTAAGACACAACCTCTCAGTGGCAATATTAGACTGTTAAAATAAATTATAGCATAAACTTAGTGTAGTTGGATAAATCTTCTTATCATAGAATTTCCAATCTTATATAGCTAATTAAACTCAGTACCATCCCTTCTTTTTTTCTATTTTTACACGGTTATCATTGAAGTACTTTATACAGGTGTCAGAGGTTAGTTTCAGCAGCTGATCTGTAGTTAGCCTTATGCTGCCACGACTTTTCCCTTTTCTCCAATGGTAGATCCGTGTAGTTTCCGAGTCAACTTCCACATCTATATGTATACCTCGATAAAGCTTCAGGTCTACTTTCAACACTTCCATTACAGCCTCTACCATCCACGGCAGTACAAAACCGGACTTCAGCTTAACTTTTTCAAATTCCTTCAGGTCATTGAGGCAATTCTTGTAAGCCAATGTCAGGCCAATGTGTCGCAAGACTTCAGTTTGACTATCATCCATGAAAATGCCTCCTTCAATTCACAAAAGCGAACATACGGTCTGTTATTGTATACATTATAGCAAGAAAGAGAGAGGAATAGACCGTCCTGATAGCACTTATTTCACTACTAACGATATAAGATGTAATTATCGCCAGGATGCTGCTTTCAATTTAATATGCATTATGGCATAGTACATATATGAAGGAGTTGTTCCCCGTGCCTGATATTGAGCCAAAATATAGGTTGGTGGTTACCCCTCGTCTCCAAGAATTATTGAAGGAACAAGGATATTCTCAAACCGAAATCGCCCGTAAAACAGGCATAGACCAATCTATTATCAGTCGTTTTGACCAACAGAGCAGACATGCTGACGTAGTTCTATTCAAGCTTGCTGCTGCCTTGGATTGCAATATCCAGGATTTATTTGTCATTACATATGAAAAACACAAAATTGACTAAGGAAGGAAATGTTTATGAAAAAGTATGAGTATAACATTGTATAATTCACAACACCAAAGTATATGCATGACGCAGGATTCATTAATAGGGTTGCAAATGAAAAAGGAGCTGAAGGTTGGGAAATGGTTGATGTGGTCACATATACAGGAACAAGCGTCGGTAGCTTTGGAGCGAAAAAGTTTTCCACTGACGCTTCTATCTTAAGATTGCACTTGTACTTTAAAAGAGAAATAGAAATGTTCTAAATCTATTAAAAGCTATTAAAGGGAAATTGATCTGATTCGTAAAGGAGAAGAGACCTAAATATGGGGATATCACATGAAAAAGTCCTCTAAAACAACAATAAACCTATTTACTTTTTGTCTATAGGTTGATATAATATAAGTATAAAGAAAAGGAGGTGAAACAAGATATGATGGATTGGAATTGGTGGATTTCAGGTCTACTCGCAATCGCAGGTGGCAGCCTAGCGGTTATCAAGGGCTTACAAGAAATTGTGAAACTCTTGAGTGCATCTGTAGACCTGAAGTTAAAGCTCAAAGAGCTGAAAAAACAAGATGAAGAAAAAGGGGCTTAATCCCCTTTTCTTCATTCTATTGTACACCATATTCTACATCATATCCAATGTGATGAAAAAAATTGACACCGGGTTCCTTACCTTTACCGTTTTGTATTTGATCTTCAGAAATTACTTCTATTCCGGCACATTTCTCAAGATAATGGATGTCCTTATTGCCATTGTTTGGGTCATTACGGCAGTACGAGTATTCCTGGAAAGGAAAGTTAAATCTTATGACTGAATTCAGCCGAGAACAGCTGCTGGAGATTTTGGAGAACGAATTTTTATCGACTTCTGAAGCATACGAAATGTTAGGCATAACTAAGCCTGCCTTCATGTCGCTTGTGAAACGAGGAAAGATTGAACAGATAGATAAACGTGGAGCTAAATTATATTTAAAAAGGGATATAATGCAGCGTTTAGAAGAACAGGGCTCTCTCAGAAAAAAGTTTCGCCCTTATGATGAGGAATAAAGCAACCAGATTCCCCCTTAGGAGTGGTTAACTGGTATAATATTCTATGTACAAGTTAACCACTCACTCAAGGGCGGTCTGGCTCATACCCCGAAAGGGGGTGAGGCTTATGACAACATTTGAAAGTTTATCTCTAATGATAGCTTTTGGCGTTTTTATCATCGCCCTGTTGTCCTATATAGACAAAAAATAGACCCCCTTGAGCCTTGGACAGTTTAAGGGAGTCTATTTTCGCAAGAAAGTATTCTTTTGAGTCAGCGCCATTGATTGATGGTCGCGCTTGTACAACGCCAGGGTGCTGTAACACCCTGGTTTTTTCATTCTATGCAATATCTATTTTCAATATACCTTAACGCTTTACATATGACAAGTACAACAAATTAATACATAACTTCCGAATCGGAAAGCCCACTAATAGACAAAAATAAACCACTCTTAAGACCTAGACAGTTTTATGGTGGTCTATTATTCAAATACGATCAGAGTCAGCGCCATTAATTGAAGGTCGCGTTTATACAATACCAGGGTGTTAGAGCACCCCTTCAGTAAATCTACCACTATAAGTGGTTTGAGGACAAGTGTCACATACTATGAAATATCGTAAAACTGGCTGTATAGTTACAAACGGGATAGTTGCTGCAACCATAGAATTCACTATTGTTTTTAGTTCGTAACTTCAGCTTACTCTTGCACTCAGGGCATACCTTTTCTTCAGGTGACACTTCAGAACGTACCTGCTTTGGCGTCTTCTCAGGTTTGAGCTTCAAAATTAATTCCTGAAGCTCATGTCGATTCACCAAGCGAACATTACATGCTTTCGCAAGCTCCAGGGCTGACTTTGTGAAGAAAGCATTAGTGACAACCCATCTTTCATCAGCTAAATAGTACGTCCCTCCTGCATATACTTCTTGTACAGCTTTTAGTGAGACTTTGTTCTTGAATCCATATCGTTTGGCTTGGATTGCAATAGTCTTGTTCTCCGATTTCAACAATAGATCCACTCCGAAATCTCCACTCTTCTTGGTTACCGTTGATCTGTAGCCGAGTTTCTTGAAAATTACCTTCAGGTACTCTTCGAACTGGAATCCGTCCATCTTATCAATATCCTTCATTCCAGATTTCGCTAATTTGCTTTCCCTTTTGTAGTGCTGCAACATTTGAAAGGCAACACCCAATACAAGGATAAGAAAAACAAGCGCCAGCATTCCATACGCAAAATTCTGAAGGCTAGCTGGTAATTCTACATCTTGAAACATTTCTTTGACCTCGACATTATTCGACACAATATTTCCTCCTATCTATAATGGTATGTGAAAAAGAGGACTGTTCGCCCTCTTCTCCAGTTATTCTGCAAATTCAATCCAATTGTTTTCTGTGTTGTGTCTCACTTCAGCTTTCCAAGAGCCTCGTTTACTCTTAAGCGTCACTTTCACGACTTTTCCGGAAAGGAGCTTGGTAGCTTCGTTTTTCGTGATGTTACTCTTGCCTAGTTTGGCTAGTCCGTTCTTCCAAACCGTTATTTTGCAACCTTCCTTGTATCCGGAACAAGAATACCCCTTGCTGTTTTCGTAAATCGGCTTTTTACACTTCGGACATTCAACAATCACTTCTTTTGTGGCTGGTTTAGCTGAAGCCAAGGTCTTTACATTCCCTTTAATCTCCCGTGCAGTTTGCTGTAACAGCCCTTCCAGTTCCTCATAGAAGACCGTTGGAGACAGTTCATTCTGTTCAATCTGTGCCAACATCGATTCGAAGAATGCTGTCAGCTGCACACTATATAAGGAAAAATCGGATGGCATCATGCCAATGAGTTCCCGTCCAAGAGCCGTGGAAATGATTTGATTCTTGTTTTTCTCGATGAAGCCACGTTCCACCAACTTCTCGATGATGGCTGCCCTTGTTGCTGAAGTCCCGATTCCTTCTACAGTACGGATGACTTGTTTATCTGCCGTTCCTTCCAGGAACTTGGCTGCGTGTTCCATATCATTTAATAGTGTTCCTTCTGTGTAGCGCTGTGGTGGCTTCGTTTCCTTCTCAACCAACATGTATTCTCCTACATCCGACAGATCCGTGTGCTTCAGAGAAGCTTCCTGGAGTGCTTCGCCATACAGTGCCTTCCATCCGAGTGTAACCAAGACACTTTCCTTTGCCTTGAAGGTATGTTCTCCATCCTGGAAGGTCGCGACTGTTTCTTCCTTCTGTGCATATGGATAGAATGCAGCCAAGAAGCGTGTCCGAATGACGTCATAGAGAATGGCCTCATCCCCTGCAAGGTTTTCAGCCACCTTGGACGTAATGATGATAGCTTCATGATCCGTGACTTTTTCTGGATTGATAAAGGATGCTTCCATTTCGTATCCTTCGGACACAATCGTGTCTACCACCTCATTGCCTGTATGCTTCTGAAGCAATGCCGGAAGCTCAGAACCGTTCGCGATGTACTGGGAGTTAGTACGTGGATACGTGACAACCTTTTTCTCATAGAGCTTCTGTGTGGTATTCAGGGTATGTTCTGCACCCCATTTGTACTTTTTGTTCATGTGTTTCTGAAGCTCCGTCAAGCTAAACAGCTTTTGTGGCTTCTCATCCTTCAGATTGGAAGTGATTGTGAAGTTGATGCGATTCGAAAGGGAATCCAGGATGATTTGCGCTTCTCCTTTCGGAAGATGCGTATCCTTATCCAGGACAAGTTCGTATTTCTCATCGTTCTTATCCATGGCAGCGATAGTGTAATGCACCACTTTGGAGAAGTTTTCAATCGTCTTATCACGACTTACCACCATTGCCAAAGTCGGTGTCTGTACGCGTCCAAGGGAAAGAACTTTTGGACTTTTACTTAATTTCGTCACCATCATCGTGGCGTTCATTCCAATCATCAAATCCGATTCCTCACGCAGTTTCGCTGCCATTGCTAACCCATCATATTCGGAACCGTCTTTTACATTGTGGAAGGCTTTCTGAAGTCCCTCTTGCGTCATGTCTTGAATCCATAGACGCTTCAACGGCTTCTTCACGCCACTTAAGCTGTAAATCTTCCGGAAGATGTGCTCGCCTTCTCTCCCGGCATCCGTTGCAATATAGATAAGGTCTGCCTTTTTCATAAGGGACACAACCACATTGTATTGTTTCTTCACCTCAGGATTATCAATGACTGCCAATGGGATGTTCTTTTTGAAGAACGGCAGCTTATGCACGTTACCTCTCCAGCCCCAATCCTCATTGATGGTCTCTGGACTTACACAGCTTACCAGGTGACCGAAAGCATAGGTGAAAATCTTTCCGTCTTTTCCGATTAAATATCCTTGTGCTTTCTCATATCCTCCGGATATTGCCATTGCTAGGTCACTTGCTACACTTGGTTTCTCACATACAAATAGTTGACTCATAATTTATTAACCCCCTGGAAAATTAAAAAGGCACTCCAATGAGTGCCTCAGTACTTGTTTTTTATAGTTCGAAGTCGTTAGTCATGTTTTTTTTTACGGCTGCTGAAGCAACTTGGGCTTTCAGCTCGTTATTCCAATCCCACTTTTCTTGCCCTTTTGGAAGATCCGGCATATCTACTTGGAATTCCAAGCTTTGACCATCCTTTCCTTTCACTTTCAACCCAAGATTACTCATCTTGTCGTTGAAATCACGACCTGCCTGGTCATTATCCACGCAAAGAGTGACGCCCTGTAATGCCCTGCCACTTTCCTTTAATTCCTTCATGGTGTTCACCAGCGTCTTCAGGACTGTTTTCTCTTTCAGTCCATCCATACTCATCAACCGGCAGTTCGTTAAGTCCATTCTATTTAAGGAATAATAGCTCAACAGGTCAATCGGGGACTCAAAGAAATATAGCTTATCCGGATATCCCCTTGTGATGTTGAAACCACTGAAAGTGGCTTCCTCTGTCGTGGGCAGCACCTTCTTGAAGTAAGGACGGTCAGCGTGCATGCGCTTCTCTTCCGGAATTTCCCTTGTTCCCTGCAAGTTAGCACCGATGAGCTCCCCTTTATCTTTCCACTTAAAGACCACATTCTTATAACTGTCTTCCTTGATTAAGTCGGCCTGCATGAATTGCTGGACGACTTGAGGGTTAATTTTTCGGTCATGAACCAGGTAGTGATAGGCATTATCGCTGCCATCGACTTCCTTCACGTCATAAAGGAATTTATCAGGGTAAGCATGTTTCGGCGCTTGGAAAGCTGATAGATCCTTTTCTCCCAAATCATTATTGATCTGCTTTACTGCTGCTTGAAAGGAAACGTTATGAACGTGCATCATGTATGTAACAGCATTACCCGAGACACTTCGGCTATTCCAGCTGAAATAGTTCTTCTTGGCATTCACCACAAGGCTGTCATAGTCTTGGTGCCGATAGAAATTATTTCCTTGGCTCTTTAACGGCTCCCCGATGGAAAGCAAGTATTCCAGGATATTGACGTTATTCGCACGTTCCTTTTCTTCAGCCGTCACAAAAAGCTTTTCTTGATTTACTGCTGCCATCTAGAATCCCCCTTAGAATTGATTCATCAGACCGTCAATTTGAGCTTTCACACTGTCGAATATGGGAATGCCGTTACCCAAGTCGAAATAGTACACCACACTCAATACCAAGGCGACAAACACAACCAGGGCGAGGACATTCTTCAAAGGCTTCAGAGAAGGACTCCGAAACTTCCTCGTCTTCTCAGCCCGGTAACGCTCTTCGATGCGCACCTGCTTTTCAGCTTCCCTGGATTGCTGCCTTGCTTGTTTCTTCAATTCCTTTTCCTGTATCAACTTATCTTTTTTCAGTTCATCCATGAACTTAATTTTTTCCGTGGTTAGTTTCGCTTCAAAATCCATCTTCTTGCTTAGCTGTTCCTGCTTCTCCTGCTTGGCAGCCTTTCGGCTTGCCTGATGGTCTCTTGCAAGTTTGTAAGCACGCTTACTGCCCTTTACGGAAGCTTTCGCTGTGAACTTGATCGCTTGCCCGGAGTAGTTCTTTACAGCCTCAAAATCGAGCTCCTGAAGCCTTTCCTTCATAGTAAGTTTTGGAACCACAGTAGCTGCCGTTTGCATACTTGCTGAAGCAACCCCAGGATGACTGATAGGAACATCCATAGAGTTTGGAATCGGCTGTTGTGGTGGCTCCTTATATTCTGAAAGCTTTTGTTGATGCTGTACTTCTTCTATTTCACTCTCAGCCTTTAGAACGTTCGCTTGCCTTTCGGCTTCATTCTTTAGTTCTTCTGCTTCCTGAAGCTCTTTTTTTCGTTGCAAGAGATCTTTCTGAATTTCGGCTTCGATATTTGCCAGATCAACTTGAGACGTTTTCGCTTCATCCTCCACTTGTTTTAAACGCTGTTCATGTTCTTCTTTTTTCCTTCTATCCTGTTCTCGCTTTTCTTCCATTCGCTGCTGATACTCTTGCTTCTCTTCTTCGAGCTTTCGTAAGGCTTCAAGTCGTTGTGATTCCTTGAATGCTTCTTCCTTCTCCTTCTGTTGAAGGGCTTTCTCCAAGGCTTTTTTTTCATCCTGGATGGCTTTCATCTTTCGTTGGTATTCTATATCCCGTTGCATACGCTCTTTTTCATCGTTCTTGAGCTGTTGCTGGATATCGTTCTTCTCTGTCTTCAGTTGTTCGAGCTTGGCTTTTTCCTCAACGTGATTATTAAAGGAAATATCGACTTCCGTTTCCTCAACGGATTTTGATTCAACGCCAGATACATAGTCCACGACTTCCTTCGGGATATTATTAGCTTTCCGAATGACCTGGAAGATGCTTTCACTATCTTGACTAATGTTGAATCGGGCGTTAAAAATGCTTTCGCCCGATTCGATGTTGATGATTCGATATCTCAATTTGATTTGTTGTCCAGTTTGTTTATATTTCATTAGTGCTTCAAGCAGCATGTCATTTGCCTTTGAGAAGGTCAAAGGATGGTCATATTCCATCTTCGGTATTTCAACCTCAGACATTTGCCTTAACGTAATCAAATACATTGTTGTTACCCCCTTACTTCAACTTGCCAATCATTTTCTGCATTAGCATACTGGAAGCCATAGAGCCCATCCGTCCAGTACCTCTATGAACGCCCTGCGCACTGCCCCCTCCGTACCACATATTCTTTAGAACGGAAGGTGTCTTGATGATAAGTGCACCTGCACCAACTGCCAAAAGTAAAGTAGCAGGTAAATCAGCTTCTGGTGGCTGTTTTGCAAAAATAATATTGATGATAAGTGTTACTAGAAATACTTTGATTAACATTGCCGTGACCATGGAAAGAAGTTCTCTCCACCAGACTTGGAAATAGTTATTGTCATCTGCAATCAAAGATAGTGCGACTGGCCCCGTCAGTATCATCATAACGACAAAATCGGCATAGAAAATACATAGCGAGTATAGGAAGGCAATGAAGACCACCAAGAAGAAAATCCCTACTAGTATTAGAACGATTCCTCCCCCACCCAAGAGTGCTCCCACTACTGTAAGTGTCTTCGTTGGATCAAAATCTTTGGTTGTCATACCTACAAAATCTTCTGCTATCGGAAGAGATATATCTACAAATAACTTTTGCAAAATCCAGGGCAGGATCATTATAGCCCCTGCACTTTTAACCGTCCGTAACAGGATTTCATCCAAGGGATATTGTTGTGTTCCATTTTGTGTATTCACGATGTATTCAATAATCTTATAGAGCACAAGAACAACGGCAAATATACTAGTTAATCCTCCAAGATAATCTAATACTTCCTTAACGAATTCGTTTTCCGGTAGGTTGTAAGCTAATTTAACCATCCAATCCAGGCTCCATTCCATTACATCTTCTACCCAACCAGTGACTGTTTCTTCTATGACCTCTTGGAACTTACTTCCGACTTTATCTGAAGCCCAATCTAAAAAACCCACTTAAATCACCTCACTTTTCTTTTCCGTTTCCTCGTCGTCCAGAGCATCCAGGGCATCTATTGAGTTTTGGTACATCTCTTGCTCCTGCATTTGTGCCCATATATCAGCTTGATCTTGAGCAGCATCTTCTTGCTCTTCAATATCAGATTTTTGTCTTTCCTGCGCTGCAAGTAATCTATCCTGACGCTCTTGCTCTATCGCATGTGCTTCACGTATCTTCTCCTGGTGCTCTTGTTCCTTCTTCTCCAGAAGAGTTTCATGGGCTGCCACTGTCTGCTCATATTCCTTCATGGATGCCTCGCTCGTTTTTCTTTGATACTCCATCTGAGACACCTCATACTTATCAGCTAAGCCAGGGAACAACACGAATTGCTTTGCTTTCTTCGCCTTGATCGGATACTTACCAGCGATGAGCACCAGGCTATCATCTTCTGACATCGTCAGGATTTCATCGGAATTCATCAAAGAGCGTTGAGAGAAGGAATAGTTGGAACTGCTGGAAGAACTACCGGACTTACCTCTTGAAAGTGAGCTACCTCCGGTCTCGACTTTGACTGTGGTTTTCCCCATTAAGTTGCTGAAGTAATTGGCTGTCGTGTCATTAACGTTTCCCAGGCAAATCTTGATGGCACAGTTACCAAGAATAGATTCGGCTTTGTCCTTACCGTACTTGTCCATCAATTGCGTGTTGTTCTGTAAGATGGTGCAACAAGCAATTCGATAACCCCGGCAGGTTGCCAAGAATATCTCGTAGTTATCGAATTTTCCCAGATTCGGGAACTCATCCAGAAGCAAAACTACCGGAACTGGAAGCTTCGCATTATTCTTGTCTCCCAAGATATAAAGCTCCTGGAATAGCTGCGTAAAGAACAAATTAATAAGCCCCTCCCATGTCGTGTCCATTGTTGGAATTAATACATAAAGAGCGACTTTTTTTGTACCGATATCTTCAAAGAAGAAGTCGTTATTTTTCGTGAAGTTGGCAACATCGTCATCCACATAATCCCCAATTGTCGTAAGTAAGCTGATGATGATACTTGCACGGGTCTTCTCTTGCGATTTTTTAAAACCTAGCTCGTAACTCCGACGTGCTGGGTGCATCTTATCCAGTTCCATGAACTTCTCATCCAGTTCACTTTCTCCGTCCTCGTTCACTTCCGGGTCAAACTCCTGAAGGAAATCCAAGATCCCCTCCATATTCCTTTTATCTGGATGGAACTCTGTCCGGACATAAAGAATCAATGCCTTCAGTAGACCCAATTGAGCGTTGAACCAGATGTCTTTTCGTTTTGGATCATTCTTAGCACTGACAATCGTGTTGGCAACTGTCGTCGCGTCCAAATCCTTCCGGACATAACCGAAAGGATTGTAATGGTCGGAAATCGCCATGTTCTTGAAGTTCACAACCCTTACTTCATATCCTTGTGCTTCCTTGATTTTGGCTGTCTTTTCGTAAATCTCCCCTTTAGGGTCTGTCACGACAATACTCGCATCCGTGATGTTAATCATGTTCGTCAGGACAAAAGACTGTGTCTTCATGGAACCAGGCCCACCGACTACGAACATATTTCGATTTGGTAATTTACTTGTTTCGTGCTGAATTAGCGCCTTATCGTTCTTGATTCCCATTACGATTCCACTTGCTTTGCTTTCTGCCATGTTACTTCACCTCATTAAGTGTCTTTTGTATTTCGTTCCTTAGTTGGTTGGAAGGAATAACTGTTATCTGTTCCGGCATTTTGAAAATCTCCTCGTTCTTTGCCCAGCGAGAAGAGCCCTGTACCCCGTATTTCTCTCCAACGTTTTGATAGTCTTTGTGACGAGTCTTGTATATAAGGTAAACAAACAAAACAAGCATTGCGCCTAGAGAGATGTACAGCAAGGGATTAGCAACCTCATACATTTTTTGAATGTTTCCGATTGGATGAAGAACAGTATCTAAGGCATATTCCGTAACGGCTTCTCCACTAAAATCTTGCTTATTTTCGGCTATAAAAGGAATGAACCCAGCAATAAATAAAGCAAGATAGAAAAGGACAATAAAAAGAAAGGCGAAAATGCTTATTTTTAGTTTCATATTAGTTTCCTCAGCTTTCTGTCATGGGTGAAAATGTTCCCAATGATTCTAAATGTACAATTTTCTGTTTTCCATCCACTTCCTTGACTTCCACTTGGAATAGCGAGGTCACAGGTGGGTTTTCCACTCCTTCAATCGTGTACACGGTTTCCAATAAGACCAGTCCACTTAAAACCTTATTATCTGTACTCAAGTAAAGATTCAGGTCACTGACCTCACTTTGAAATTCTGCTTTTGGTGTAGATGGGATTCCAGCTGCTGTCAACTGTCCATAAACGGAATCGTCGACATACTGCTTGATCTTCTCAAAACGCGCTTCATAACTAGCATTGTTGTAATCAAACTGTGTTTGGAAGAAATCCTCTACAACCTTCCTCGACTCTCCATCAGTTTCCAGTTGATTATTGATGAGTGTTCCTTCGGCTTCATCCAGGCTTCCCTGAATATGGTCCACCTTAGATGTAAGTTCCTCATTCTTGCTTTGTAAGTCTTCGACCTGATTTCCTTTGTCACTCACATTGAAGCCGAGTGCAGCATTGGCGAATAACGAGATTAAAAGCGCTATAGATAGCGCCACGACAACTTTTAAATTCATGCGATTTCCTCCGTTTTTTCTTCATTTTTGTTTTCCTCGTTCTTTTTCTTCTTTTTCCTTCTATAAATCAGGAAGAAGATGAAGAATATCAAAGGAATTAAAAAGAATGGCAACACCCAATAGGCAGCCCCATTCTTCTCTAAAGGTATTTTCAATGTAGTAAGCAGTGCATCGAGACCGGCTTCTTCATCCTTATACTCGATGACTTTCTCAAACTGCTGTACCTGTGTTTCCCCGTTTTGATCCATATAGGTTACTTCGCCTTTCAGGGTGTATGGCCTATCCTTGAGTAGTTCCTCGTATTCATACGGTATCGCAAAGTTCGTTTTTGTCATTGGTGCATAATCAAATGAAGTTTCGGAAGAGAATAGTTTCTTTCCTTCAAGATCCACTTCATATGCAAGATTAATGTCTTGCATAAGGATGGGACTATTCAATATGATGGGCAGCCGAAACACGTAATAACTTGGCATTGTATCCAGGAAGGCGTCCCCAACCCGGAAGTCTGGCTGGCTCTCATCCGAAGAGAAATTTATCGCTATCCCATACACGCTGTTGATTTGATTGGTAATCTCTAAGGATATACCTTCTTGATTGGCGTTCTCTTTCCCACTTTCTGATTGAAAGCTTACAGCTCCAAGCAATGTTCCTTCTTGCTTGTCTACCTGGACATTCACACTGACTACCTGTGTCTGTCCACTTTCTAAAGTGATAGATTCCGGAGCTTCAGCATATCTCTGAAATTCGTAATCCTCGTCGACTATCGTGTTGTCCTTTGTTTCTTCAGCCCTGTACTCGATGACTCCATTGGCTGAGGTATAGGCATTCAGGATATTGACATCTATCACTTGTATTGAGTCAGTTGTGTTTCTTACTTTGTATCGCAACTCCTGGGATATGGAGTTTTTATCAGTAGTGACCGAAATGTAGTTCTCAATGTTCTTGTCCTGATTGCTTGGTAAAACAGGATCCACTGTGAATGGCATTCCACTCGAATCTTCAGCGAATACATGATGGCTGCCACTTGCGATTACAGCTGTAAATGCTATGGCTAAAGTGAATAGAATCGAGACTAACTTCTTCATCCTTCGTCCTCCTTTTTCTTTTCTATGGAGCTTGTACGAGCTCCCAAGTCACCGTCGTGCTATAGTTTCCAGGCTTCGCAGTTGTTGGATCGACTATGAATTCCAGTGACTTACTAGGGAATGTCAGTTGGTAAACTCCACGGCTACCGTTGCCCTGGACCAAGCTGACTTTTCCGTTATCAATGGTTTTCTTGCCCGTGAATCCTTTTTGAGGATTTGACCCACTGCCTTCCAACCTGCTTATTCCAGACAAAGCGTTCAGCTGTAAAGAGCCTCCTGGTAGCTTGTAAGAAGACCCTGCCATGGTTAACGGTGTTGCAGAAACATCTACTCGCCATTTGTTTGAACCGTTACTTCTCCAATCACTGACTGTAAAGGATGAAACGTCTGTCCCGGTTGACTGCGCTCTGTCCGTAATCGTGATTGGTGAACTTATGGAAGAGATATCGGGACTATCAAAGGAAATAGTCTTGTCTATATTTTTGACGGTGTAGGACTTACTGACCTGGTTCCCTGCATCGTCTTCAGCGACAAACGTATATGTGCCATTGTCCGTCACATTGTAAGTCGCCGTGTCTCCATTTACCCAGGAACCATTTGGTTTCTTGATACGCTTCATGCCGATATTGGCATCAGTTGCCTTCGCAGTCAACGTAACACTATCGTGTACGGTGCTCGTCGTATTCGCGCTTACGCTCAGTATTGGAGCTGTTTTATCTACCGTTACCACTGTTGTTCCACTTTGCTTAGATACATCGTTTATGGTGGAAGATGCAGCCGGATTCTGAAGCTTCACTCCATTACCAACGGATGTGTTCACTTTCGTGTAAATCTTCAAGCTGTATGTTTCGCCCGTATAATCCATGACGTTGCTCAAGAGATTGTCACTTGCCTTAAAGGTGATTTCTCTTGTCGAGCTGTTATAAGCTAAAGTACCTGCATCCTTCACCACGTTTCCAGAAGCATCCACTAGTTCAGCTTTCGAGTATGATAAATTGGTTGGCAGTTTAGCAGCCAATGCCCAATTCGAATACTTATCCAGGACATCTTGACCGAGTGTATTGATTTCCTGATTGACGTAGTAAATCAGATCCTGACCTGCCCCGATATATTTACTGTTGATGTCCTGTCCAGAACCGTTTCTTATAGACACTGTCGGTTCTAATGCCGTGACATTGAATAAGACTCCGGTGGAGACATTCGTCCATCCCGTCCGATATCCCCCACCAAAGATGAATTTCTGGGTCGTCCCTTTTATCTGAAACGATACAGTATTCTTGGTGAAAGTCTTTCCTCCAATAATATCCGTAAAGTCATTTGATATTCCTACATACGCTGGGCTTGTATAGCCCACGTTCGCTATCTTGGTCTGGTATTCTACATTAGTGTCAGACCTGACATAAGCATCTACGACACTTCCTGCTTTGGATGTGTCATAGTTCAGGTAGTTCACGAATTCAACCAGCCCTGTTGAAAGATTGTATCCATTCAGGGAGTTGAAGCTTAGAAAGGAGTTGCCATCCAAGGATACTGTCTTCCCACTGCTTGAATAGTAGAAAGTGTACTCCAATGTGCCATATTCTATATTGGCAAAATAAAAACCTGAAAAGGGATTTTCGCCAAAGTCGAGTAAGCTGATGCCGTTATCCGGAAAGGAACTTCTTCTTGCATATTTCACATTTGAGATTGTTAACTTCACATCTATTGATTGACCATTATAAGTACCGACATTTTTATAGTTAACATCCACTCGATCTCCCAATTTCAAGTTATCAATCGCCAGTGTCTTACTTCCATAGTCCCTCTGGAACGACGGATAGTTTTGCTTTTTATATCCATCTGCTGTAACATACCGTGCACCACCGGTGCTGTAGTATCCATTTGCCACTGTCTTTGTATACGTTGTTAATCTATTACTTGGGATATTCGTAGTGATGGAGAAGCCTTTTATATCGGCATTCTTAAACAACAATAGACGATTGCCTTCGGTGAATTCTGTGTCATTATCACCCACCGTTCGGATTTCGGCATGTACTGGTGTGGTAAATTGCATCACCAAACAGATTAAGAGGACGACCGACCATCCTATCTTTTTCAAATTGCCTCCCCCTTTCAGGTTTTTGTTTTACTAATATGAAAGGGATAGTTTGGCACTATCCCTAATCAATTAAGGCGCTTGTACAAGATTCCAAGTCAAAGTGGATTTGTAGTTAGCTCTTGTATCTATTAACTTCGCAGTGGTTGGATCTACGACAACGGACAAGGCATTTTGAGGGAACGTCATGTCGAATACGCCCATGCCTCCACCTGCATTCGCTTTAGCGTACGTTACAGCGCCATCATCAATCACCTTATTGGAAGTAGTCGTTTTAACCGGAATTGCACCTTGTCCAACTCCCACTCGACTGATACTTGATAGTGGTGTAAGGCTTAAAGAGCCTTTTGGCAAGGTGTTCTTGCCATCGGTGAATGGCGTAGCCGAGACATCCAAACGCCATCCGGCCTGCGTTCCCCGTAAGTCTTTGACCGTGAATTTATTATTAAAGGAAGTATTGTATGTGACAGGTTGGTCTGTTAGCGTTACATTTCCGAAAGTCGCAATTTCAGAAGTTGCTAGAGAAAATTCTCCCCCTTGAATCTGGACAGTCACACCTTTCTTAGTTTCTGTGGCTGCAAATGCTCCTGTTCCGAATGAAAGACTTAATACACCTACCAAACAAAACGTTAAGAATCCTTTTTTCATTTCGTTTCCCCTTTTCCTAAGATGGATGATGATTTGTTGAAGCAAGTTTCGGTTAACCAACTCCTTTCAGTTGTGTGCTACTTTTATTTCGCTACACGACCAAAGCCTGCTAGGTGCTCTTTCCAGTATCCAGAACTCCAGGTATGGTATCCGACACCACTACTGCTTGCGTCATACATCCGATTTTCATCTACATAGATTCCAACGTGCGTAACAGAATTTGCCGGACGGTCTGGATTCGTTCCTTTGAAGAAGATTAAATCTCCCGGTTGTGGATCTGATATTGCGACGGCTGATTGGTGTTGCTCAGCAGCCGTCCTGGGCAACTTGTAACCTAAAAGACCGTATGCCCATTGGGTTAAACCACTACAATCAAAACCAACACCCGGTTTCGAACCTCCCCATACATACGCCCAGCCATTATATTTCTGTACTTCATTCATCAAGGATTGATAGTCTTGCATCCCTAAAGGAGAAGCATCTGCATTTCCGATGTCGCCACCAGCGCCATTCGGGGTAGAGAGATAGGACTGAATCAAATTGACATAATACATATTGCCGTACTTATAACGCCAATTCCCATTGAAATCAGCGACGGGGTTACTGTAATCAACTTTCGTTCCCCCGGATTGTTCTTGCGCGAAGCTGGATGCCAGCTCAAATGAATACTTCTTACCATTCTTTTCAACATAGTTGTTAAATCCACCGCCGTAGTTATAGGCTTGCACCGGAGTCCAGAAATCTAATCCCATCTTCCTGGCACTCTGAATTACTTCTGCGAAGTGACTGACACCTACCTCAATGGAATAGTTTGGATCTGTAATGGTACCTGGTGGTAAACCTAATGATTCAGAGCTTTGCATGACATCGAGGTCATCCCCACCAGTTTCCGTCATAATGATAGCTAGTATGACATCCACATATTCTGGTATACCGAACTTCTCAGCCATTTCTTCTACAACAGGCCTATGAGCCAATGTAGCTTCATTCACTTTAGCCGTGCCGACTTCGACTTCGAAATCACTACCAGTCATCATGACTAGCCCCATGGTAGCAACCAAAAAAGATGCAACGACTCCAATAGCTATCTTCTTCTTATGTTTAGCAGCAAAATTACCAGCAGTAAGGACAACCTTTGTTGTGGTAATGGCAGCCATTATGCATCCATCCCCAATTTCTCATCCAATTTAATGAGTTTCTTTTGGGTCTCAACAAGGTTATCTTCCAGCTCTTCAATCTCTTTTTCTCGTTCTTTTAACTGTTCTTCTGTTTCATCTAATGGATCTTCATCTTTTAGGGCTGCAATCTGGTCATTTAAATCTATTACGTTCATTTCCAAATCGGCTTTATCCAGGTATTGAGATACTTCTTCTTTTTCTGCTTTACTCAGACTATAAGTTTCAGAGGGGTCTTCCTTTAGACTTGTCAGCACACCTTGTGCGTAGTCAAAGTTCTCATGTTTAATAAAAGCTAAAGCCAAGCGCTTAAGAGTGTCCTTGTCTTCAATCAAGGACGCTTTGCCATTCAAATCATCGGCATCGTATAGAACAATCTCTTTCTCATAGTCTAAGAATGTTGACTTAGATTTCAGTTCTAATAGCTTGTCGGTCTGGTCTACTTTATAGAGATACGAAACGACCTTTTTCTCCGAATCCTTATCATAGGCAATGGCTTCATCGAACTTCCCAGCTTCTATCAGCATGTCAGAAACTTTGTCTGGATCTTCTCCCTTTTCCTCCATAAGATCCGTCGCTTTTTCCGTGTCGCCACCAGATACAGCAATTGTCAGTTCATTATCCAGTTCGGCAGCAGCCAATTGGTCTTCATAATCGGCAGCGATGTTCTTCTCATTCTGTTTCACTGCCCCAGCAAACAAGAGACCTACAATCAATACACCAAAAACCCATGTGTAGATTTTTCGCTTGAATCCCTTTTTCTTGCTTACTTCTTGGAACTGCACTTTTTCGTAAAAACTGTTTTGTTCTTGTTCTAATTCTTTATCAACCAGCGTTCGGAGTTGCGCCAAATCAGTGGCAGCATTCACCCCAAACAGAAATTCACTCTTTTCCTTCAACAGAAGCTTGTCCTTATTGACGATAAAGCGTTTATAGCTGTATTTGTCACTAAAGAACCCCATGATAAATAGCTTGTATTGATCTAGTGTGCTTAACCCCCTATGGAAGGGAAGAAAGCCATTGGAACGGTATAGCATCTTAATATCGTTGAAGTCTTTGAAAAAGATGTTGTTCAAATCGAGATAACTCATGCCGTCTGCTTCCAATAATGGGTCAGCATCCAGAAGGTTCTTGATTAACTGTAACTTGATGACCGGAACGTATTTCTTCGCCTTCTCTAACGGCTCGTATCCTTCCGGTACTTCGTACACCAAGAACACCTTTCCATGCTGTCGACTGATACTTTCGACATCAAAAAAACCTGGCAGGGTTTCCTCCAGGTCTTCAATATCCTCTAGTGAGCGTACATTAGTGAATTTTTCATCTATCTCTAACTTGTATTCCCTTTTATTGATATACAAGGTGAGGTTGTCCATCATCGTGATTTTCTTCATATCAGAATCCCTCGACTTTGTTCAATTCGTTCGTTATCTGACTAATTTCGTTTTGGGAAAGGAGCACTTTCTCCGACCAGTCTGGTAATTCCGAAGCTTTCAAACCCGTTTTCTCTTCATACACTTTCGGATTCAGTAGACGGTACTCTTCCAATGTAAGATTTACCTTTAATAAAGCACGCTGTGCTCCATAGATGATAAGCGCTTCCCCTTGCTTCTTCGCTTGCAGGAAGTGAATTTCCTTATCGGACAATGGAATCTTCAGTCTCTCAATAATCTGATTCACCTCTCGTGGGTCGAATCCAAATAACAGTTTCGTGTAACTGTTACCGACAATCGCTTCCCCCATGCCATTCGGTGCGTTC
This sequence comes from Terribacillus saccharophilus, assembly GCA_900110015.1. GTDB lineage: Bacteria > Bacillota > Bacilli > Bacillales > Amphibacillaceae > Terribacillus > Terribacillus saccharophilus. Next base: position 29,505 of record FOCD01000006.1, read on the forward strand.
AACAAGTCTTGTACCTGTTGTGTTGTAACAGTTGCGCCAGCGTTGTATTTCCGGAATCGTTTGTACGCTTGGAAGAAGAAGTCGGCACTTTCCTCATTCTTTAGTAAGAAGTGGAACTCATCACAAAATAGCTCGTCTGATTGGTTCGGGTTACTGGTGAACAGTTCCCACAGATAGCTAAATGTATTGAGATAAGCAGCCGTCTGCATATCCTTTTCAGTTTGAAGTGGTTTCAGATTAAAGGAAATGATTTTGGCACTCATATCTACGTTTGTATGTCCATTGAATAACGTACTTGAACCGGACACCATGTCTTCCAGGATGAAGCAATAACGCTCGATAAGCTCGAACTTCTGTAGGTCTATTTCCTTCAATTCCTTCAGTGCCTGAAGAAGGTCGCTAAGTATCGGCCAGTCTTCGTGAAGCATCCCATCCAAGTCTTTCTTCTCCCTGAACTTGCCGTATAACTGCATCGACACGTTGGATATGATGGATAATTGCACCTGATCCATATCCGGCATGTTGACCTTATGGAATCCTTTCAACCGATTGACCTTCTGACGAATCAAATTATCTACGTCAGTATCACTAAGCACTCTACTCCCTACAAGAACATCATCGTCGTCAGAATCTAATGCTTGGGATAAAATTTCGAATGGATTCATCCGAGTAGGGCTAGCGCTGGATAAATCTATTACTGTTCCCCCGAACCTTTTCACGTCTTTGGAATACTCATCTTCTGGGTCAATGATATAGATGTTGTCTATGCCTTCTGCAATTTTCTTGTAGATATTGCTCTTCTGATAGGTTGATTTTCCTCCACCAGACGTACCCAGTACAATTTTGTTCCGATTCAAGGTTCTTCCCTTATCCCGATAATCAATTGCGATATACGAGTTTGTTTCCTTGTTCATCCCCTCGATGGTAGCTGTCGGGGTAAGGTCACAGATTTCGTTATCATCAAAGGGAAAGAAGGAGCTCGCACTGACGGTATTTGTCATCGCATACGTATATTCCGGCAGTTTGTTTATGCCTAACGGGAAAGACGAGAAATAAGCATCGTCATTCCTTCTGTAAGGCGATATACCCTTCAAATTAATCTTAATCAGAACACGATTCAGGCTTTCTTCCAAAGAGCGTAATTCAGCTTCAGAATGGGCTTGTAAGAGTACATATGTATAAAGGTATATAAAGGCACTCTTCTCATCTAAAGACTGTTCTAACTGCTTCTTAGCCGTCTTCAGTTCCCTCTTTATTTGTTCTCTCCGGTAGTGATCCAGTGTCTTCAGCAATTCGGCTTCTTTATTCTTTACCGTATCGCTGTAGTGTTTATTCAATACTTCACCATTGGCTGGCTCCAGGTGTTGTGAAATAGTGATATTTCCCTTCAATCGTTTCAGAGGGGAAAGCCAATTCCCTGTAGGTTCTGAAGGATAGCTAAGAATGACGTATGGTTTGATGTAGTTCCCACTGGCAGCGATATACTCTCGATTAAGTTCAAAGACAAAAGGATATCGGCTTTCGATAACGTCCCTGTCAATCAACCCTGCGATTTCATTGACTTCTTTCACCTTCGGGTCTTCTGATTTTTTTCCTAACAGTGCAGACAATAAATTCATGTTGTTTACCTTCCTTTCATACTAGTCCACTATCTTTAAGCAGTATTTCAAGTTCTTCCTGTGTAACAGGCTTGTAGTTGTTTTCGTTATTTTCATGTGTTGCCACCCTAACCACTCCCTTAATGATTGTGATAGATAGAAGTTTTATAATCTAAGAACTGATGCAAAACGGACAATGCTTCATTCGCACTAAGAACTTCTTGCTGGCTATCATAGGCATTCAATACTTGGTGAATGGCTCGCATTATCTCTTCTGTTTTCTCCGTCAATTTGTGTTCAGCTTCTTGTAGGTATTCCTGGGTTGGCTTCTTCAGCTTCTCCTTTAGGACGATAAAATGTGCTTTTACAGCCATACTCAAATCCGTCTCTGTCTTTTGATACTCGTAGAGGTAACTGGCTCGTAACTGTCTTACATGCTCGTTTTCGTCTGGATTATTTGCCGACTTGATATGCTGCCACTTCCACCTTCCCAAGTAATCTCCCATCTTAATTGGAATCGTCATAGATACCGTCTGTGGGTGATAGTGAATATTTTGAGCCAAAAATGCTCCATATTCATCAAAGATAGAATTCTGTTCGTAAAGTGACAGTAAATCAAAGTTCACGCCCTTTACTTTTATCAAGGTGACCAGAGCATGTTCCTTTAGATAAACAAAGTCCGAATATACGCCCTCAATCGGGCTGATATCATTGAAGGAAATTTCTTTTTCGCTCAACTCATTCACTCCTAATTACTATTTGATTAATGATCTGTCTTTTGGTCTCACAAAGTACATTTTCTTTTTCTTCCGGAAATCCAAGATTTCTTTGATAAAGTCCTTCGCCCGAAGGTTTTCCCGGAACTTAACGGGTCTGTAGTTCACATAAAACACTGGAATGACAAGGATGAATACAATCAGAAACGATTTTATAAACCAAAAGAACGTTGAACTGTACGGAGGGATAAAGGCAATGCCACCCGAAAGTAAAAGGGATGGAAGAACAAACAGAGCCAGTTCTTTAAAGGTCATGTTCATAAAGATTTTGTATTGGTTATCAACGTTTTTTGGAAAGAACCATTTCCGACCTTTTCTAGTATCTGAGACAATCAATTCCAGTAATGCTTGTTTGATTTGATCCTGATCCATTGTTCATGCTCCTTTCTAATAGAAAAAAGAGAAAGCAATGAAGCTTTCTCTTTAGTGACTAATTATTTGAATAGACCGTAGATCCAAGGAAGAAGCCAAATAACAGCAGCTGCTGCACCTACTGCCAATAAAACGCCACCCAAGCTCTTCCACATTTCATTTTTTACATGTGGGTCATCAATGCCAGGAAGGTGCTTAATGATGATTTTTAATGCAGCCACGATACCAACCACAACCACAATCCCTGTAAGAACAGTCTGAATTGATTTGACTCCAGTATTAATTCTCTTTGTAATATTTGCATCAGACTCTGCAAAGGAGATATCAGGAACAATTAAGAATAAACCAGCTGTGAATGCTAACATACCAGCCGTTTTCAGATAAGGCATGAATTTCTTGAATCTTGTAAGATTCATTTTGTTAAACTTCTCAATTAGTGGATTGAGCATTGCCACAATTAAGGCGAAAGCCTTGATAACTTGCATTTCAAATTTATTTACTAATAACATCGTTTCTTCCCCTTTAAAAACAAACACCTCTGGGAGTGCTTGCTTCCTCTTTTTTTATAAATCTAACGATTCTTCTTTTACTTTCGGCTTTTTGGCAGCCACAATTTCTGCTGGTGCCTCTTTTGCCTGATTCGACTGTTGAACGCCTCCGAGTTCGTTCCGAATGGCGTCATATACGTCTGGATTTGTTGACCTCAACACTTTGATGAAAGTTTTTAAACCCTCATTTTGTTTTGTTAGATCATGAGCATCCAGTTGTTTGTTCTGTACAGGCTTCTCAGGAGCTTCTTTTCTATCAGTAAGAAGTAATTCCATTTTCTTCGGCTCCGGTGCTTCCTGTACCTTTTCCTGTGCTGGTGGAGTCGGACGAAGTTCCTTCAGGTTGAAGGTATCCACCTCATTGACACCACTTACGCTGTTCTTTTGATCCAAGAAGTGAAATGCCAAGTTGCCTTCCCCCGTCTTCAAGTCCACTTTGACTTCATGGAAGTTAGTGGAGCTTTCTTTCGGGAATAACCTCATTGTAAGTACATTTCCCTTCACTTTTACGCTTTCCTTGTCGGTGTACAGGTTAGCGTGATCTGGCTTCAACTTTTCGATATAAGGCTTGAGTATGTCGGTGGCTTCCTTCTCTGTCATCGCAGGTTCCACTATCTCCAATTGCTCCTGTGCTTTCTCTGGTGCCTCTTGTGCTACGACTAGTTCTGTTTTTTCAAGTTCACCAAGCATCTTTGTTGCTTCCACTTGTTGCACCTGTCGGGCTTCACGTACCTCATGCAGGTTGAAGCTTTCCAGGTAATCCTTTTCACTTCGATGTTCTCCCTGATATTCGAACTCCAATCGACTCTCACCTGAATTCAAATCGACTGTCGCTATGTGCTGACCTGAACCTTGTTGTGGACGGAACTTCATGGTCAACTTATCGTCTCGAAGGGAAAGGCTTTCCTCCCCACCAATCTCGCTACGAAGATCCTTGTGATTATCCATATATGACTTTACTAATGATTCAGCTTCACGCTTTGAGAAGGTAGTAGTTTTTTCTTCAACTGATACCGGAGCCTTACCAAGAGCCTTTTCTTTGTCGATAATCCGATATCGCACATCTAAGCTATCCGTGACATGCTTGAGCTTATTGTTCACGTTTTGAACACGTGATGCGATGGCATTATGAACGTCGATTTTCACGCCAAGCACTTTGTTCTCAATGCCTGTCTTCACGTCATTCACTTTGTTTTGGATACTGGTACGTGCTTGGTCTTTCATACCGACAAACAATTGCTTCAGACTGTCTTTCAGATCGGCAAAGATCCGTGTTACTTTATCTTTCAGTTTTACCTCTAATAGAGGAAGTTCTTTGGCAGACGCTTGTGATACTCTATCTGAGAAGTCATCCAGAAGCTTGGATACCTTATCGAAATGTAAGTTCAGTAAAGCCGTTACTTCAGCTCTGCTGACAAAGCTTTCATCCTGGTTGCCAAGCATGTCTTGGACTTCTTTCATTTCCTGCTTGATGGTGGCAGCTATCGGATGTTCAGGCCTGTATTCCCTGGATGAAAGAATGTTTTCATTCTCCTTCATTGCCAGTTCCTTTTGTTGATTGTAGTAGTCTGACGCTTTGGCATAATCAATGTCAAAATCGTCTTTTGCATCCAACAATAGTTCGGCTGCACTGAATGGCGGGTTGTCTTCTCTATCGAGGTAAGTCAGATATGTCTTACCTGTAAAGCTAATGTCACCATCTTTGTCGATTTGATTGTGCTTGCCATTGGGTGTAACAATCCCGGATGAATAATGGTTAGTATCACCTTCAAAGGCTTTGTCACCCGACTGGATCAGTTCACGTGCTGCAAGTTGCTGGTATTTGATATTCTCCATACCCTTCATGAAGTTCTCCATTGAAGGAATATCATAAAGCTTCTTCGCCATTCTCACCCTCCTCAAACTAAAAAGGACACCGATTAGATGTCCTTGCCAGTAGTGCTATTTTCAAAGTTTATTACTTACCAATAGTAGCGATTTTGTTGTTCATCACGTCAATTAGGGATTGGAATACTTCCGGCAAGGCTATGTACAACAAAGAACCGATTGCCACACCAATAATCAAGGAGTAAATCCCATTAATACTACGGTCGGAGTTAGCTTCAAAGCTCATCTTCTCACCTCCTTATCGAGATAGTAAATAGATTACTTACCGATGGAATCGATCTTCGTGTTCATAACATCAATTAAGGATTGGAATACTTCCGGCAAGGCTACATACAACAAAGAACCAATTGCCACACCAATGATTAGGGAGTAAATCCCGTTAATACTACGGTCGGAGTTAGCTTCGAAACTCATAATCTCTCACCTCCTTGAAATGAAATATCTATAGAAGGAAAATGATGCCTAAAGCTCACACCATCTTCTGCATCTTATCTTGTAATAGCTCTATAGCTAGTAATGACTACATCCTTCACAGCATCCATGTAATTGAAGGAAATAGCCAGCACAGAAGCCATAATTGCTACACCGAATATAAACAACATGTTTTTCGTGCCACTGCTCACCATATCACCTCACTAAGCTCGTCGTGGTTCCCTGCTTGAGTGTTAGTTGATTCGGTAAGTCCATAAAGTAGACTTTCACAGTACCTTGAATCTCGTAATCAATTGGTGTGCCGTATGGCTGTTGACCAGTGCTGGATAAGCCCGTGACATTGTATCTGCCCTCGTAATATTTATCCGAGTAGGCTTCTATGTTCGATGCTGCCTCTTCTGTGAAACCACCGTTTTTCTCTATCTGACCATCCACGTAATTCTTGAAATCTACCGTTTGGACATTCTGTATTCCAAAAAGGAAGAACCCCAGGAGAAAGAAGATGACCAGCATAAAAATGATCTGAAGCGTAAACGCTCCGGAAGCGTCTTCTACGTGCATCGTAATTCCCCCCTTTTTACAGTAGACTCATATTATTGGTGAACACATACACGACAACGCCAATCATAAACCCAAACATTGGAATGATGTTGAGCATCGTCAGTTTTGTCGGGAAGTAGTAGAAATCCCTTTCCTTCTTCTGACGAATCTCGTGGATGCCTCGAATCATTTCATTTCTGGCTTTCTCACTCAACTCATCAATTACCGAGTTGTCATGCGTATGATTCTTAAAGTTGTATAAAGCCGTCATGAAGGTCAATGCCGAGTCCGTTCCCCCTGCTGCATTGTTCGCAAACGTTAGGAATGGCCTGACGGATTCGGGATCTTCTGTTATCTCGATGATTAATCGCTGTAAGTTTCTCCTGAACTCGCCTTCTTCCAAACGGGAAAGAATCTTCTTGAATACCACAAACATCGAGTCGCTTTTCCCATCGCCTGTGAGGTAACTCACGACTAGCCTTTGGAAACTGAACCAAGATATTTGCTTATCATATAAAAGGTCTTGGTATTCTTTCTTTTCCTTCGTATAGGCGCTTCTCCACTGTAAAACAAAGAAGATAGTTGCCAGGAAAGCCAACCAAGGACTAATGAAAATGGCTGGTATAACGGCTGCTAGGGAAGCTATTAGGGCATTCCGGAATCGTTTCTTCTGAAAGACTTGAAACTCATATTCGCCATACCCTGACTTCTCTACCATTTCAAACAAATCGGGCTCAGCTACTAAGTGCCAAAACCCTTTCTTTTCGGATTTTATCTCGACTACCTCTTCCATATTTTCACCTCCATCACTTCATCATCTACCAGCTTCTTCCGGAAGGAATGGAAATACACAAACGATAGTATAAGGAGAATGATGGAACTAGCCCATCCTATCGGGTTGTGCCCGTAATACAGAAGATATCCATCGAAACCGAAGGCAAAAGTCAGAATCGCAATGATGCCAACGGTATATCCGACTGTGATTTTGTATTGTCTGACGGCTCCTTGTTTGTTGTTCATGAAGATGCTCGTCTGTTCCATCACGTCATTATGCCAAGATTTCAAATCTTTCAATTTCTTGATGTCTGTTCGTCCCTCTAAACTTGCTGTAATCAGGTTGTCCAGGAATAAACTGAAGACAAAATCTCGTTTGTACTTGGTTGCCATCCGGTCGAATGCAGCCTGTACCTTAGATGGCGTGGCATCCATCAATTCGACGATTAGATAATCCAAGTCACGCTTGAACTCTCCGTCTGCCACGATGTCTTGTGCACACCATTTCAGTGCCGAAACAACCGTTTCATTCGGATTGGTTAACAGCTGCGTCATGTTGTTCACGAAACGATTTCGCTGTATTCTGGCTCGTTGGTGATACACCCGTTGGACGTTGTGCTTCATTAGGACAATATAGCCGTAAGCGAGTCCGACCAATCCCCCTATGATGGCAAGCCACCAATAATAAAAGAGAATCATGACCCCAACAAAACCAACCATAAAAGGAACAACTAGGGCTATGAAGATGTCTTTCTTTAATAGTGGATCTCCATAAGCTGATTTGTAGGCGTTCATCTGGTCAATCGTCATGATGGTTTGTTTTCCTAAACCTAACACGTCGTCACCCCTTTAACCCTTGGTAATCCACGCCTACTTCTTTGACTCGTTCAAAGAACTTCTCGCTAAGTTCACCCGTCTGTATCTCAAATCCTTTTTTCGTTTTAAGCTGTTTAAATACGGTTGTTGCCGTATGGTCGCTCTGGAATTCGACTATCTCACTTAGGTAGCGCACACCATCCACTTTCTTGATATGGATACCAAAGTCCACGTAATTGTAGATGTCATCTAGGAACATGTTTTCGTCAATGCTATACCCCATCTTCGCCATACCAAGGAGTCGTTTCGGGATAGCCCTGGCATCAACTGCATGAAGCGTTGTGGTGAATTTATGTCCCGTCAGTATTCCTTGTATCATCTGGTAGACTTCACGTCCCAAGACCTCTCCGACCATGATCCAGATTGGATGGCTTCGCAGGCCTGCATAGGCAATGAGGTCTTCCACCGTTGTCGTACCGTTCGCAACCCAATAGAAAATATCCTTATCCGGGAAGTTCTCTTTCGCATATAAGTCCTTGTTTGTTTCAATCAAGGCGATACGTTCTTTGAAGGGAATGAAGCTCATCAAAAGCTTCTGGAATTCTGTTTTCCCGGTTCCCGTTTCCCCACAAATGAGAATATTGGAACGCGATTTCACGGCAGCCTTCAAAAAGTCCAGCACATACTCTGGTGCGAAAGCGTCGAAGTTGTCTTCTGTCAGTGCCAACCCTGGACGGGAAACCCGGACAGCCATTGTCGTACCGTTCACAGCGATTTCCGGGTGAACAGCGTTCAGTCGCAAGTGCGTTTTACTGGTGTTCAGGATAGGATCTTTTGCCGTCAGTTCCTTACCCGTTGTATTGGAGAACTTGGCGATGAGCTTATTGATATCCTCTTCTGACACACCATCCAAGGTGTACTTGTCTACTCCATTGCCTTCGACAATCAGTTTCTCACCATCGAATCCGATGTCGGTAATTCGCTTATCCTCTACCAGGTATTCGATGAAGCTTAGTCCAATCAGTTCCCGAAGGACATATTCCACTTGTTCCTCCGTCTTGAGTAAATCTCCGAATTCATCTTTGATGATTTTCCGGAACACTTCTTTCGCTTCACTGTTCCCAAAGGAATCCAAGTAAAGTTCTGCATGATTCTGTTTCAGTCTTGTCTGAATCAATTCAATCGTTTCCGGCTGAATCAGCACTACTTTCTCCTGCATAAAATCCCTCTTTTCATTGCACTACAAATCTTTGGACGTACATGTTTATTACATCCTTACTCTTGATTCAAATCTGATGCCCATGTCACTTCATGTGGGGAATCCTGGTCATCAATGATCTTGATTTTGACGGACTTATAATCTTCTCCATCCTTTTGATACTGGAAGGAATAACTCTTCACATCAAAGCTGTCACTCAACTGTTCAAATTGGTCTTTAAAACGTTGTTCAAAGACCGATTCCGTGATGACTGCATCCGATATATCAGTTCTACTGCTGTAGTCCATACTTTCTGTTAAGGACACTTGCGCTGCCTCTTTGATGAGCTTCGATACATCATGATAACGATAGCTCTGGTAGGTATATGTGGCTGCTACACCAATGAACATGAAACCGATAATCAAGAGCGTTATCCATTTTGGGATATGCTGCATTCACTTTTCCTCCAATGGTTTATACAAATTTATAAGCAACCAACATCACTAGGAACACGCCAAGGATGACGCTGTATGAGTTATAGATGACTCTATCCTTCTTCGTTTTGGCACTTTTTACGCGAATGAAAATCGTTAATGCTAATAAAGCCAAGACAATTACGATAAAAGGGATAAAATACTGGTTAACTAGTTCAAACATTTCTTTTTCCTCCCAACAAAAAAAGAGCCTTCAAGGGCTCTTTCTCTGCATTCATTTTGTTTTAATTATTTTTGATCCATTCAATATCTTCTTTTGTGAATCGTTTATTACCATTGGGGAAAGGGTCTTCCTTGTTGACCGGAATCCATAAGATAGCATCTTTATCAATGGTCTTAGAATCCATTGTCGCAATCATTTGCGCGTATATGTTCCAGTTGTCGGAAAGCTCGACGGTCATCTTGTTGGCGCCCATTTTATTGGTTTTATACTGCACATCATAGTCGGTAATCTCAGCCCAGATTGGAGAGTAAAACTTGTCTCCACCCTCTTTTAGGTCATGTTCGATATCCGAATCACCAGCCTCGACTTCTTCATCCGTGAATAAGTCACCTGTCTGTCTTTCGACGTTCATATGAGGGAAAGCAAAGCTGTCTGTCCATTCCTTTTTGGAAGCAGTGGAACGATTATCCGTGCTTTTCACCAAAGGAGCTTCAAATATACCGTCGGTAATTTCATAAGCCAGGCTAGGGTCAAGTAAGCCCTCTGGTGCGTAATAGTCGGCTGCACTATCATTTATGTTTGTCGCGAACTCCCAATCCTTACCCAAGTCATTTGTGTACTCAATCTGAAAGTCTGTTTCTACACCATAACCTGATTTTGAATCCAGCAACGGTGTTGCGCTGTACGTAAAGCGTTCCACGTATTTCTTCATGTTGGTCGTCGGTGTGATTTCCGTCATGACGACGTAGGATTTAGAGCCAGTATGGTCGGCATCTTCTTCAACATCGAGTCTGATTGTCCCTTCATTGGCTGACCAGCCATCTAAAGCAAGTCTTGAGTATCCATCTTTGATATCAAAATCTGCTTCGTCATAGTCCAGGAATTTCACAGCATAACGATCCTCGGTGTTGATCTTTAGCTTACTGGACGGCACTTTGAAATCAAATTGCTTCGGTAAGCTGTTAGCTGTATAGGATCTCTTCTCGATAAGATCACCATTCAAATACAATCCAACGGCAATTTTCTTCTTACTCATGTCAGCCACACTGGATTTATAATTCAAGTCCTTGCTTAGATACACCCTGACAGGCATTCCCTCACTGGCCCTAGCTGTGTACACCTGAACCTTATCCAACTGCACCTTCGCAAGTGGCTTGTCGTAGTAGTAATTGACAGTGATGTTCTTCGTGCCGATAGTTCCGGACTCTGCATCGCCTGTTTTCTTCACGTAACGCATCGTGTAGCCATCTTGTTTGATAGTAGGATGACTTTCAGAATACTTGTCACCACGTAACTTGGTGTACTTCTTCGTATCCTTTACCTTCTCACCCGTACGATTATCGTAGTAATTTACAGTAACCGTACGTCTTAACTTGTAGTTGAAGACATGTGTGAGGTCTTTTGAAACAGTTCCCTCAAATGGCTTGTCTGTCATCCGTTCATATGTGTTATCGCCATCCTTGAAAGTAGCTGGTGGCGTGTATTTATACTTCGATCCAATCGTTTTGTCTTCGTTCACATGCTTGAAGACTTTCTTGGAATCCTTGTCCTTCCAGGTTACATCAATGTTCTTTTTACGTACTTCAAATTTTGCTTTGAAAGATGCTGTTTCATCTGGATCAGTGTAAATATCCATAAAACCTAGCACCTGAAATCCCCCACCTTGTGGTTTCGTAATTAAAGGTTGGAATAATTTCATACTCCCTTTAATGTTACCGGTACTATAATTTACACCTACTTCTAAGCTAGCTTCTAAATGTATTTTTTCCCCACCATAGACCTTCATCGTTCCATTTGTAACTTTCTTCCCAGTGGTTTCATTTATGATAGTGACATCTTTTGGAACTTTAATACTTACTGAGTTTTCACTATAAGATTTAAAAGTAGTTGTTTGAGATACCTGCTTATTACCTTTTACACTAACTGATAGATTGGTATCTGAAAAAGCTACATTAGTATCTAAATCTTCCCCATTAACTACTAAGTCCCACAGTTTATCGTACTTAGGTAGGCTTTTACCTGAACTACCTCCAGAATAAATTCTATCAAGAATTAGAGATGTTGTTACTAACCCCTCATCTCTATTTGTGAAGATATTTCCATCCCCACCCCAACCATAGTAAAGTGCTCTTTTAGCCCGTTCATTGTCATAAGGTGAAGGTTCATTGTAAGCTGTTCCCGTTGGTGGAGATTTCTTAGAATGTTGATAACAAAAGGCTTGAACTCCATTAACCCTAAAATCCCCTACTACTGAACCTTGATACGATACTGCACCCTTATACTCGATCTTAACGGCTGCTTTTACCTTTTGAGGTTTAATAAAAGAGATTAGCGATGATAGCATGTTCTTATCTTCATTTTTCAAGTCATCCTTGGTAAGTAACTCTTGACCCTCTTCTCCGTTCTCAAGTAGACCAGTTAAGGTTGCCTTAACTCTCTTATTACCGACTAACATATAAAGTACTTCACCATTAATTTCAAGATAACCATCTTTGTTCACGCCAAAAGTTTCTATACCAGTTTCCTCTGCGCTTACAACACTTGAAGAGGTATAACCAAAGAACGGGAAATACTGTAATAGGCCAACCAGCAAAAGTAGACTTAGAACTAGTGAGACTTTCGGCAATAAATTCTTATGCATTACTTAATTAACACCACCCTTTACGTAGTTTTAAGATAATGAAAAAGTCCATTGACGTTGAACTCAACATCAATGGACTTTCTATTAGAAATCTAATTAATCAAAGGAATCCCATGGAACACCACTTAAGTCCTCTTCGTTAACTGTATGTTTATCATAAGTTCTTCCTGAATCTCCATGACTACTCTTAATGTCACCAGAACCAGTCTTATTATCGGTAGTTGTTGAAGACCCACCACCACTAGGCTTAGAAGAACCTGATGTACTGTTTGAGCCACCTGAAGACTTACTCGAGCTGGAAGAGCTCTTGGATGAGCTTCCTGAATTACTGGATTTAGTACTACCAGAACTTGAATTGCTTGAGCTCGCTGAAGAGCCACTGCTATACGACTTATTGGAACTTGAGCTAGATCCTGAGCTAGAGGAACCACTTGAGTATGACTTACTTGAACTGCTTGAACCCGATGAAGAACTACCGGAGCTTGCTTGGTTTGAACTTGAAGTTGCGCTACCGGAGTTTGACTGTGTTGTATTGTTTGATGAAGTACCATTGGAGGAAGAAGTAACGGCTGCCGTTTGTTGCGCAGCTTCTTGTTGGGCTTTTTCCTGTTCAGCAGCAAGTTTTTTCTCTTCTTCTTTGCGTTTCGCTTCTTCTTCAGCAGCAATTACTGTTTTCTCTACTTCAGAAAGCTTTTTCTTCAGTTCTTCCTTCTTCGATTCGGTTTTAATGTCCTTGACTAAGGCAATAGCAGCATCGTATGACTTTCTGCTTGGAGACTTCTCAGCTTCTGTAACCTTTTCTGAAGCAGTTTGAATTGCGTTTAGCTGTGTACTCGCGTCAGCTAAGTAATCAACTAGGTATGTATAGATTGCTTGATTCTTGTTTTTGATGTCGTTGAGCTTACCAGAGACTGTATCGAGTTGTTCATCTGTCACGCTGTCTACTAAAACGCCATCTTTCAAAGTGCTGTATACATCGTTTTGTATGTCAGCTATGTCTTTCGCTGTGTTTACTTCCTTCGATAAGGTTTTCTTCTTATCTCCGTCTACCTTAGCAACGGCATCTTCAGCTTTCTTGATCTTCACTTCGATGTCGTCAGCCAATCTTGTACGGTCTTTGTTGTACAAAGCATCAACAGCATCTTGTGCGCTTTCTGTGTTTTGTACTTGTACTTGTTCCAGTCGTTCTTGTTCAGCAACATTTTGGTTATAAGCGTAAACGCCAGTGCCAGTTCCTCCGGCTAAAATGACTGCTGTTGCAATACCCACTATCAGCTTTTTCTTTTTCATTCCAACACTCCTTTACTATTATTATCGAACCAAATAAAACAAATTAAAGGATATTTTAGGATAAACGTTATCATGTTTACAATCTATTATAGGAAGACTGCCTGATGAAGCAGTCCTCCGTATGAAAATCGTAATTTCTTACGAGATATTCCAATGTTATAAACCATGGTTCGAAAACGCAGGGCTCGAATCAGCATTTCTGGTTTTCATTTTTGTTGGGTTTTGGCTTGTCCCAACGCCCTAATGACTCATGATTAATATTTTAGACTCAAATAATTGAATCACGGCTATTAATCAGGGTCAACGTCAAGTCACAAGTGGATTTTGAGCTCTGAGTCCACAATCTAGCAGGAGTTATAAATGAATACTCCTTTCCAAGTCGTATAGTTACCCCGAATAGTGACTTTTCATCGGGAACCACGCAATATCAAGTTCTCAAGGATCATATTTGCGCAATAGAACGCAAACATCATAACGTTTAACATGATTGTTAACTTACTTCATACAATTCGCTTATCTTATTCTTTCGTTTAGCAATGACATGTCCATCGACTGTTCTAACAGTCCGGATATCATAGAAGATATCATCTATCTTACATCTTCGATTCGTACGAGTATTTCTTACATCCAATCCATTATTCAGTATGTAAGTCTCTTTGTTGAAAGTACGAATTGTAACCCTGTTTCCAAATCCTAAGAATTGAAATCGATTCATCTTAGGGACACTACCTTTCGGCACTTCACTCACCTCCCCAAGATATTTTCTTTAAACGGTGCTCTTGTGATAAAATCAAGGTAAAAAATCACTTAGGAAATCTGGTATCTCATCAACAGATTTCGCAAAAAGAACTCTATGAGGTACTTTGAATAAATCTTCTAGCTTTCCTAGACCAAATTCACTTGGAAAGCTTCTTCCTGATTCTATTCTTTGATATTGCCTCACTGAAATTCTTAGTGTCTCAGCAACTTCATATTGTGTTAGAAGCTTTTTTTGCCGGAATATCTTTAACAGCAATTCACCACCTCTTCCCCTCACCCGACATATAAGAGCGTGTCTATAAGTATATTTTACACGACCTTTAATAGCGCGTCAAGGAAGAGTTTAACAATTTAACTTATTTTTAGAAGGTTGGTAAAAGATGAAAACCCTAGGAACTAGATTAAAAGAATTAAGGACAGAACGAGGTATTTACCAATCACATTTAGCACAGTATCTATCCGTGACCACCAGACACATCCAAAGATATGAAGCTGACAAAACTGATGTATCTCTTTCAACGCTAATTGCTCTAGCAGACTACTTTGAAGTATCGCTTGATTACTTAGTAGGACGCAGCGAAAACAGAAAATGCTGATAAGCTAGTAGCTGGGTTCGCAACAACTCTATTGCTTTAAAATAGAATTAAACTGTTTTTATTGATTCGAAGCTCAATAACGACATTGACTGATGTTCTTCTCTTTTTATGACATCCTATGTCGTTTATAGTGCAAAAAAAAATAGAATATACAATTACAGGCAACTGACTTTTTTTTGATCTTGGTGGAGCACTTCACAAATCGGTATAATTTGAGATGAATCTGTCTTCTTTCTTTTTGAAGTGCATTGAATCAAATTCAGCAAGTGGATA
Source organism: Terribacillus saccharophilus (assembly GCA_900110015.1). Taxonomy (GTDB): domain Bacteria; phylum Bacillota; class Bacilli; order Bacillales; family Amphibacillaceae; genus Terribacillus; species Terribacillus saccharophilus. Next base: position 44,662 of record FOCD01000006.1, read on the forward strand.
ATCTCCTGTTTATCCTTGAGTTGTGGTTTTGACATATGAACTCTCTCCTTTGGTAAATAGTAGAAAATTCCCCCTTGTCGGTACAAAATTACCATAAGATTGAATTTAATTCAACACCAAACATCCAATTAGACTATTTTTATGGTTAAAATTTACTAAAAAGTGGTTCACAAGTCTATTCTGCTTCGATAAAGTAGCCTGGAGGTGGTGAGAAAAAATGGAAGATAAATTAGAACCGAGAATCTTATTCAGTGAACGTTTAGCCCTTTTAATTAAATATAAGGGACTTACTAATGTGGAATTAGCTAGAGCTATTAAAGTTTCTCCCGGCCTTATTACAAAGTACACATCAGGTAAAGCTAGTCCTTCTTATGAAAACTTCGTTAAGATTGCTGATTTTTTTGATGTCTCTATGGACTATCTAAGGGGGAAAAGTAACTCTTTTAATGGAGATCCTGGAGATAATAAACGAATCGATGCTTGGATTGGTCTGTTGGAAACTATGAACATGGACGAATACGAACAGAGAAGAATTGTAGAGGCATTGAGATTATTAAATAAAAAATTGAACTAAGGGGCAAAATTTCATGTAAAGAACAATTATAAGTAAAAGTTCAAATACTAATAAAGATTACAAGAATATATAAAAAGACAAATATATATAAGGAAAAATTAAAAAGCGCTGAAACTCTTATTTTACAAGGGTTCCAGCGCTTTTTGGTTTAAATGATATACAGAATCCACAAGTTCACATGATTATAAATACTATATTCTGTATTCACATGTTCTTAAATACTGTCTCTTATAATCCACATATTTTGAAATCCATTTTTAAAAGTATAGATGTTCTGAAATCCAGTTTATTTTGTCGAGAATGATTGAATTGTACAAGTGAAAAAAGGTTATTTTGGATGTCTAGCAGTGAAAGTTGAAATAAAATGAGAGTCATTCGAGGGGAAGAAAAATGAAGAAATGACAAATAGCCCTTCCAATTAAACTTTTGAAAAGGCAGTAAATCCAAGTATTCTTTTTAAATTAAGATTATGCTTTAAGGAATGCCGGGTATTCGCCATATACCTTATGATACTCAATTTCAATTATCATTTTCTCTTCTTCAGAGAAAGCTTTTTTATAGTCAGAGAATGCATTCGAGAAACATTTGTTTACAAATGCCCCTATACGCTTAATAGACTTAATTTCACCATTTGTATGTAAGTTTTCCAATGTATCTGCTACTTTAGAAACAGTGTAGTCGAGCATAGATTTAGCTTTATCAACGACTCGAAGGTGAGTAGAAACCCTCACCATTCGACTTAATGACTTCTCGATATCCTTCATTTCGCGCCATTTTACTGGGATTCGAGCATGTTTAATACGTGCAGCCATTTCTTTACGAACTCTTGCGAAAGATCGTTGCTCGTTTTGCTCTTCATTTCGTTTGAAGCAAGCACCATTTAGGCTAAAAGAGAACTTCTCTATGCAGATTTGTACAAATGATCGCTTACGTTGTGTTCTATGTAGAGATGGATTTTTAATTGTTTCTGCTAAAGGTTTAAATGAAAACACATTATGTATGGTATCTAGGAAGTCTCGTACCCTTTTAGCAGTTGTATTCAGTGCCTTTTTTAAGTAGGACATCGTTCTTTCGCCTTTTACGAGTTCAAAATCTTCCACATTTCGACGGTTAGTCCCTAATTGAACCGTGAAATACTGAGAAAGCTCGAGCAAAAGAATTGGACCTTTATGATAACGGTGCTTGATAAGAGAACCGAAGATCCTTTCTTGGAATAAGGCCAAAGGAATACGGAAATAGCTTGCAGTTTCTTTGCTAATGGAGTTGACGATTTGTTGATTGTACTTCCCATAATCGACAATTTCATAATGCATGCCTTTATCAGAATATACCTCAGCTACATAATTTCGAGCTATTAAGCTATCAATTGCTTTTTTAACAGTTTCATAGTTAAGGTTATGATCCGTAGCAAGGTTAGAAATGCATAGCAGTTTCCGTTCACTAATGGATGTATCTTTTGTTAGGGAACGAATTTGCCCCATTTCATCGGTGTATAAGTGAAGAATCATAAAAACTGAGATTTCAGATGTAGTAATTGGATAGTCAGTCACCATCGAATCATAGCGTAATTTATCCAAGTGATTCTTGAAGAATTTTATTCCTTCAATGGTGAATTTTTGGGGTTGTTTTTGCATGACTAAATTTGTCATGTACAGCTCTCCTTTTTCTGACAACGAAAAAGACGGTGAATCCCTGTAAAATCAAGGAAAACACCGTCTTTAAAGTGTCAAAAAAAGATAACACAAAAAGGACATTTTGACGCGAGAATCTTTTGACTTTCTGCTGATGTTCATGTAATATATACACATAAACAAAAGAGATTTTCAAAAGACTATCTGGTCAGTGTTTTCCCTAGGCTATTAGGGAGAACCGTCTAAGAGTGTTGGTCGCACTACTTAGATGGCTGGATGTCTTTTTTACTTGTCGTTCGTTTTGTTGAGCTAAGTATAGCAGTTAAATTAAATGTACGCAATAGACTCCCTAGCTAGGAGTCTATTTTTTTGTCGTTTTTATAAAAACAGCGAAATCAATGATTTCAATTAATGATAATAATCATTGAAAACGCCTATATAAAGGTGTTTATAGGTGAAATCAGTTTGTTGACTTATAGTGATTTAAAATGGTATAATTAAATAAAGTGAAATCAAAAAGGAGTAGATTTTTATGGAAATATCACGTATGAACGTTGATTTTGGTAATAGCATGTATATGAATATGATAGATGGTTATTTCTTTGAATTGCCTACTAATGTAGTAGAAATAAGCCGTGAAAGTGCCGAGGGTAAATTCACTTCTTCTATAGAAGAACCTGAAGAATTAAAAGGTAGATTATTAATCTCGACTATCATTGATGATGAGGAAAAATTCTTCTTAGTTGGTGAGATTGCTGAAAATGAAGTGTTGGGAAATAACCACATCAGAAAATTACATAACAAAGCTACTTCGCATATCACATATATCATGTTCCTAGCAGCTACATCCTACTATCATGCTTTGAAGAAAGATGAAAACAGTGATGTCGTAATTAACTATTTCTCTACTATGCTGCCTATTTGGCTTTTAAAACAGACTTCTAAATTCAGTGAAATGCAAAGCACATTCGCCAATCGTTTTAAAGGACATCATGAAGTAAAAATACTGACTCCAGGTATGGAGAAAACATTAAATATCAACGTTCAAGAAGCAGTATGTAGGATTGAATCCGAAGTTTCTCGCTGGAGTATCAAGAAAAACTTCGACTTGGAAGACAATGCGCAGGCAGACCTTTTTAAAGGCAATGATACTGTCTTATGTGATCTTGGTGGAGGAACTGATGACTTTGTATTGTTACCAGCAGGTTTAAAATCTCCAATCAGTAGAGATTCGTTTGATTATAATGCTGATAAGCCATTCCTTGAGTTCTTAGAGCAATTCAGAAAAGAAAAACTGGTCGAACACTTTAAGACTGTAAGGGATTTAGAAACTTTTATATTCACTAACATTGATAAGTCTAAGATGGAACGTAAGGACGGTAATACAGGACAGAAATTTGATTTGACTGCGACTATAAAGAAAGCGCTGAAAGAATATGCACAAATCAAAATAACTCAGGTTGAGAATACGTTTCCTGCCCCTAAGGATAAAGTATACAAGTACTTTTATTTCGGAGGTGTGGCGACAGTTCTGAAAGAGTCAATTATGGTTGTAACTGAAGAAAAATACGGCCAAGAAATATCAGAAGCTAATCATATAATTGCTGATGATGCACGCATGCTTAATTTATTTGGACTAGAAGTTTTGAGCAGAGCTGAAGAAGCTAAAAGACTCTCTGAAGTCTAAAAGAAAACTAAGGTGAGAAATCATGGCTAATAAAAGCGAAAGAACCCCCTTGTTTAACGTTAGAACAACTCAGATGACTGACGAAATGTATGATTATGTTCTTAAGAGACTTGAAGAGCATGGTACCTTTCGTGAATATGCATTTCACTTAATTCAAAATGAGATGAAACAGGAAGAACAAAGCCAAATTAATAAGGAAAAAGACAAACACGTCTATGATGCATTGATTGAACTTAAACATGGTATGGATAGTCAGTTTAGGCATCTAAATAGAAAGATCGAACAAAAAAACTTTAATCTACCTTTTGATGTTTCTGATGATAGTTCTAATAAAAAAAATGAAGAAAACTTTGGTACTAGAGAAGGACAGTTGGTACGTAATTCTCCACCCACTGGAGAGATCAATGAAGATTTCGATATGGACTTTTAAAGTAGAACTTTAAGGAGTGTGAAGTGAATTGCCTAAAAGAAGTATTGAGGAATCTATAAGAAGAGCAAAGGCTTCTAATGCATTAGAAGGGCTTCATTCAACTAAAGAACAGGATGAGTTGGTAAAGCTTAGCTTAGAAGGCAAAATAACGCACGATGATTTTATTAAGAAAGTCTTAGAACTAACAAATGAGTAATTATGAAAATCAGCAATCAAAGTACTGCTATCCTGGTACAGATACTTTGATTAATAAATTTGAAATAAAAGACTATAAAAGACTTGAAAAGGTCGAAACTGTACTGACAGAAAAACGACTTGCTGAATTAGACCAGAAACCACTGACTGGATCTTTTGGAGTTAAGCACCTTCAGAAGATCCACAAGTACATATTCCAAGATTTATATGCATTTGCTGGAGAGTTTCGTGAGGAAGGCATATCGAAAGGAACATCATTTGCTGCTCCCCTCTTCCTTGATCAGAACGGAAAAGAATTGTTGAATAAGCAGCTAAAAAATGAGAAGTTCCTTAAAGGCTTGAACAAAGATGAAATGTCACAACGGTTATCTTATTACATGGGAGAATTAAACTTCCTCCATCCCTTTCGGGAAGGAAATGGTCGAACTCAACGTGAGTTTATGAGGACACTAGGATTAAAGAATGGTTTCAACTTAGATTGGTCAAAAATTGATAGAGCAACCATGCTTAATGCTTCCATAAAATCGGTTTTAGATTCAGATGCCTTTATTCCTGTCTTTAAAGAAGCAATAACAAATGATGAATCAGACCAAGATTTGATTAAGGAATACAAAGCATTAACTAAAAGTAACGAGCTAGAGTTATAGAAACGAAAAGAAGGAAGTCATTGGCTTCCTTCTTTTTTTGTTCTTCCATTTATCAACTTCTCTTTCGTTGACTCACGACGCTTTTGTCGGGCATCGAGCCCTCCAAAACCGATTGATTCAAAAAACGAATCAATACGCTTCATATCGCTTCGCTTATTCGCTTGTCTGGGGTGTAGTGTACTTATTCTCTCCCCTTCTTCTTCTATTCTAAGAAAAGGCTTTTGACAGCCGGAAGGACGGCGTTCCATTAAGATAGAACGGCAAAGCCAAGTAGGCTAAGGGATCGTAAGAAAGCAAAAAACGCTTTCCAACGTTCCCTAAGTCATTGGGCTTTTCTCGGTCTATCTAAATTCCACTTGCGAGTCGCTTCTTCGCTTTGCTACGTAAGCGATCCTTCCCCCTGTTTACGCCTTTTCTTACTTATATATCAAGAAGGAGGTGATGATTAGATGATGGAATTTCTAACAGAATTGGTTAAATGGTCAATGGCTGGAGCAGGTGCCATTTTCACTTTAGCTAAAGGATTAAAAGAGGTTGTTTCCCTTGTTGATATGTACGTGGACTTAAAAAGAAAACTCGCCAATCGAAAAAACGATGACGAGCACATGAATCAGTAATTCCCCGGAAGGAGCTAACCACCATTAGCTCCTTCCTCTTTACTTATTATAACATATCATTCGAATTTCTTCTATTTTTTCAAAGTGATTATGCGTCTTTTTAGGGCATCGAGCCCTACAAGACGCGCTCTTCATTTCTTGCGAAATGAAGAGCCTCCTACTATACATCTAGCTGAATTAATCACTTTTGTTTTTATGCTTATCAAGCTTGTTCGATCTTATGTAGGAAGAAAATTGTTTGAAGATCTCCTCGACTTCGTGTAGGTCGTTTCCCTCTAAATCAAAATACTTCTCAGCTAATGCGCCGACTTGTATGAGTTTCCTGGTTCGCTGCTTTCTGCTTTCTTGACTTAGCGAATGTTCGTATATCTTTCTCTTTCGCTCCAGGTGTTCGATTTGTTGGTCAAGCTTGTTTATCTGATTGCTCATTTGTAAATTCGCCCGTACTCATTTCGCTTTCTACTGGAACAAACTTTTCCTTTAATCCTTCAATGAATACTTGGATCTCTTCTGATGATTTATCTTCCAAGTTGAATGATTCAATAAACTTCTTCCCTGCACTTCTTTCTAACTTTGCTACTTCCCTGTTTCGTTTTTCCTTTAACTTTTGAATCTGTTCATCTATAGATAGTATTTTAGATTTTGTATTTTGAACCATAATATACCTCCTATGTATTTTTCTTTAAGTCTAACAAAGCCTTTTTGTTTGGGCAACAAATATTACCATAAAAGAGGAAAAAAATTGAGAATAAATCCAAAACATGGTAGAATGATATCCGTAACGAAGTTAGTAAAGGCGCACTTATACACTCTATCGAGTGTGTGCTAAAACCCTTCCGAACTTCGTTCTACATGATTTCCGTCATGCGTGGTTGTTAAAATTCGCTACGCTCATGTTATTTAGGAGGTGAATCGAGTTATGGCTATCTATCATTTCAATGGGCAGGTAATCGGACGTATTTCGAAAACTGGACAACCTAAAAGTCCTGTCTCAAGTGCTGCATACCGTTCTGGTGAAAAGCTATACGATGAATTAGAAAATAAAAAATGGGATTACATGCGTGAAGTAAAACCTGAAGCTCATATGCTCGCTCCTCCCCACGCCCCTGATTGGGTAAATGACAGAGAAAGATTGTGGAATGAAGTAAATAAGATCGAAAAGAATTATAATGCGCAACTTGCACGAGAATTCAATATCGGATTACCCTGTGAGCTTAGCCATGAACAACAAAGAGAACTAGCTTTGGAATTTTGTCAGGAAGCTTTTGTGGATCGTGGAATGGTTGCAGATATTGCAATACATAGAGACGATAAAAACAATCCTCACTTTCATGTCATGCTTCCAACGCGTCCATTCAATGAAGATGGAAGTTGGGGAATCAAAGCAAAAAGAGAATACATATATGATAAAGATGGTAATCATGTCTTAGACAAAAATGGAAAAAAAACGTTCAAAAAAGTAACTACTACAGATTGGGATTCGAAAGAAGTATTTCTTTCTTGGAGGAAACTTTGGGCTGATAAAACAAATGAATATCTTTTGAAGAATGGTATAAACGAAAAGATTTCTCACCTTTCAAATAAAGATAGAGGAATAGAATCATTACCTACTATTCATGAAGGTTATGCTGCACGTCAAAGAGTGCAAGAAGGTAAAGATTCTGACCGTATAAATACAAATAAAAAGATTAAAGAATATAATATTACTGTTTCTGACCTCAAGAAATACAAAGAGAAAAAAGCTATTCGAGAATATCAAAATAAGTTTGCTAGGAAGTTTTCTCCGATGGAGAAAAAAGCACTTTCTAATATCGCAAAAGAGTTAAAGATGTTTGTTAAAGTTGAATCAATTGAAGAACGAAAACAACAACTGAAACAGTGGAAGAAGTCCATTCAGTTTAGACAAGATAGTGAAACAAAATTAAGTCAGTTGGAACGTATTGACAAAGAAGAAATTTTAATCTCTGAAGCAACAGAAATATTCGAAACCGAAGCAAATCGTTTCTTAGAAAAACACTATCCGAATTTAGATAGTAGCAAGTATAGCACCGATGAGAAGATTGCAATCGTTGAAAATACAATTCTTCATAATCGAATTCATACACCAGAAAATATCACCGAAATGCTTTCTGATATGAAATCCGAAAATATTCTTAAACAGGTTGATAACCTAATTAAGAATAGATTTTCTTTTACTATGGGTATTAAGCAGCACATAAACATCATGAATACAATATTGGTTAAAGCTGAACAAAAACTTGGAGCCAATGAAATATCTCCAGTTCATGAACTACAAGCAGCAAGATTGAAGAACCCGAAAGCGTATCAAATATTCAGAGATACGTTCAGGAAAAAACAAAGAGTAGAAGAAGTGCATAAACTTATGAATGAATTCTACAACTTAGAAATTAATAAAAGATATCCAAATCTAGATGTTCAAAAAATGACATTAGATGAAAAAGAAATACTGATCGTTGGAACAGAGTATTATGGAAAACCAATTACTTTAGAATCAATTTCTACACTGAGAAGATATAGTACACAAGATCAAGCCAATATAATCAACATACTCACTAATACTCATGGTAGCGATTGGGAAACTAAGTTGCACAATGAAAGTAAATACCGAGATTTCCAATTCGATAATCCAAGATTTGTATTGTTATTCAAAGATGAATGTTTACGAAACATCAAAGAACTACCAGATGATGAACGACAATTATTTGCTTTAGTTGAACCAGAACTACAAGCATTCGATAAGATCTCAAAAGAACTTAATTTGGAAGATATAAATACAGATATAAATAACGAAATCCATGCATTCTCAAGTAACTTAAGTACAGCGACTAAGATGATAAATGGAGTCGCAGGAGCATTGTTTGAAGACTTGTTAGAGTCAAGGGATTACAAGTCTAAGAAGCAATTTGAGGAAGATCTGAATGCTAAGTCTAAGAAAGCTAAAAAACGTAGCATTCACAGCTCAGGCCCATCACTATAGAAAGTAAACATTAAAAGAAGGAGTGAGACTTTTGGAGAAAAGATACCAAACAAAGACACCTGAACAGCGACAACAAGAGCTTCAAGAGAATTATGAAAAGCTGTTAACAGGTGTAAAAAAAGCAGCAGCCAGTCCGGAATATTATAAGCGATACCTGGATTTTGCTAGTAAGTTTCCGAAGAGATCTGTACGTAATCAAATGCTTGTTTATATGCAGAAACCTGATGCTCAGCTAGTCGCAGGGTTGAAGACGTGGAACAAGTTTGGACGTCAAGTGAATAAAGGTTCCAAAGCAATCAAAGTAGTTGCCCCTATTACAAATAAAGAAAATGAGATTGACCCAAAAACAAATAACGTAGTCGAAAAAAATGTGATTAAGGGATATAAGATGGTTAATGTTTTCGATGTGAATGACACTAAAGGAGTTCCTTTGCCTCAACATCCCCTTGTGCCGGAATCAGTTAAGGAAAGTGAGTTTGCTGAAAAAACATTTCATGCAACATTAGATAAACTACGTGAGGAACTACCGATAGAATTAGATAAGACTTTTACTCACGACATTAAAGGCTACTATTCCCCTTTGGAACACAAGATTGTCATTAATGCTAATAAGGACATTACAAATCAGTACGCAACCCTTCTTCATGAATACTCGCATTCTATTTTCTATAATGAGACTGGAAGGTATCACTTTAATGCAGATAAGACTAAAGATCTTCAAGCAGAGAGTGTAGCCTACTTGACTGCTAAGAGTGTTGGGATGGAGACAGAAGATTATAGTTTCAAATACATAAAGGAATGGGCTGGAGACTTAGATGGTGAAATGCTGCTAGCCTACCAGGAAGACATTCAGAAAGAAAGTGCCAAGTTAATTAGGAAGATTGAACAGGTCATTTTTGAGAGAAACATTTTCTTTGATGTTCCTTCCGTCTTGCAAACAAACACCACTTCTCTTCAAGAAGGAGAGCAACCACTGACCTTATTACAATATGGAGAAACATTCGCTATTGCTAAAGGAAGATTCATAGAGAGCTCCCTCAACAGCTTAGACGAAGTAAAAGGTCTAGGAGTATCCTTCACTCAGAAAGAGACAGCAGAAAGCGCCTTTGAGCTTATGAAGGGTCATATCCCCCTGCAACACGTAGAACAAGTTAGTGAGAGCAAAGGAAAAGTACAAATCTACAAAAGAACGCTTTATGATCCACTACAGCAGGTTGAAAAGGATATGTACTTTGTTGGCGTTGCGAGCTTTACAAACGTTAAGGCCATATCCAGTTTGACACAAGATAAGACAATTGCTGAAGCTGAACTAGCTAAGCTTGTCTCCAAAGGCATTGGCATGGGAGAGCATCAAAAGATGGAGAAGGATTTGGCGATGCGAGACCTTGACGGAGATGGTTTGACAGACCTTCAGGAAAAGAGAAATGGTACAAACCCAATCAATCGCGATACGGATGGTGACGGTATTCCTGATAACATTGATACCAATTCCCGTAAACGAGGCATAGAACAGCCGGAGCTTGACCTCTCCCTTTAATAAAAGGAAGGAGTGAAATCTATGAGGGAATATTTTGCATTCGAAATCGAAGCTAACGGAAAACCGATATATGCTTTTGGTGAGTGGGAAGGATCGAATAACTATACTACAGATGCCAAACTTGCTCAGGAAGAGAATGTGGTAGCATATGGTGAAATAAAAGATGGAAGATACATAGAATTATTTAAGAAATAATTTCGCAGGCACTTGAGAATTAAAATAAGTCCGATCTCTTTATAAGATCGGACTTATTTTAATTCTCATTTCTTTACTTTTTTAGGATTTTTAAATGGCTTTAATGCCATTCCTTATTTTTGTTTTCATTAATATGCATAATCTTCTGTAACATTGCTCACTATTCTCGTCCTCCTGCCTATACGATATGCTCAATCTTTAGCATGCCATTTCTTATTTCTCTAAGTTTTTTCGAGAATAACAACCTGGCGTTCACGTCTTGCTCAACTTCATATTTCACCTCCGATGTTTCTGTCATTGTCATCGCCCCTTTTAATATCTTTTTCAATAAAAAGGCACCTAACGAAAAGTTAGATGCCTTGATGTAAAACAATTATATAGGATTGTTTTTACTCTTCATGATTTCAGTATACTTCGCATCATCTTCCATTCTCATCGTAATTCCTTTGAATCCGTGGTAGATATTGTCTGCTCCATAACCCATTTTCTTAAGATAATCGTAAAGTTTTAATGATTCAGTTACTGGCAATAAAAATCTATATAGTAAAACAGTATATGATCCATCAGACAGACTTAAATCTATTGAATTGGTCTGAACATAATTTATAATTTGTTCATTCAAAGGTTGTCTCGACACATCGTACTGTTCTAAAGCAAACAAGTTTTCAGCCATGTTAACTTTATTCGGATACTCCCAGCAAGTCAGGACCCCTTTTTGAGTCATTAAGTTAGGATTTCTTTGATATGTTGGTTTAACCAATCTAACAGGAATCATGGACGTAGTAGGCTTACCATACATTAAGTAATCGTAATTTAGTGCCCATAGAACCATATGATCATCTTCAGTAGAACCTGCATCATGTATCAATTGCGAACACGCAAAATATAATGAAACCATAAAGTTACGGCTCCAATCCAACAACCGTGTTGGTAATCCATAATGTTGAGCAAGGGCTGCTAACTCTAATAAATCATCTGGAATCCAAGCTTTTGCATCTGTAATGCCCTTCTCTCTAGCGATAAAAAATGGCTCTTCGTGTTGTCGTAACGCATCAATATCAGGATTCGGTATCCCTTTGTCATCTACGAGATCGTAGAATTTTTTTAATACTGTTAATTCTGCGTACTGTTGCCACATTTCATATTTATCTTGATTTTGGACAGGTTTACCTCCCATATATGAAAATAACCGTTTCTGGTTATTTATACGAAGAGCAGTGGGTAGTAATTCGTACTTAGCGCTTTTTTCCCCTCTAAATATAAAATTATCAATTACATTTTTATATTCACCGAAAGGAGATATTGCAGCCATCATCTCTTCAACAGTATTGAATGTAATTTCTTTTACAAAATCTGTCGTTTTCAATATAATCCCCCTTTATGTCATAATTCGACAAGAAAGAGAGATTTACCTTCAATATAAGCCACCTATTTCGGTCATGCAGGTTTGTATACGTCTATATTTGATTATTCTTATAGTGCTTTTCTTTATTCAGTGGATAATAACAAGATGTAATGAAGTATAAAATATATACATCCCCACTTTTGTTCATAATCAGTAAAAAAAAGTCCCTCCTTTAAATTGGAGAGACTTTTTCATAAAGGTAAATTAACTCCATAATGAACAGATACCATATCTCGTATGAACAGATCCTCAAAGGCAAATACTTCTCCTGAAGTAAATACTTTAAACAATGAATGTTTTGGCGTTAGATCCGGAAACTTGTTGTCTTCTACTTAGAGTCAATCCACTCTAGCAGTCAATCCATAAGTGAAATATATTACAAACGTATACATTTACGTTTACGTATTCTTAGAAGAGTTTTATAGCATTAGATGGTAGATATCTTAGGTCCCACAAACACGAAATCTTAAAACGTCCACGTAAACGTTTTTGTTTACGTGGACGTGCTAAAATTGAATACACTTTTATTTAGCTTCGGATAGAGTTAAATCCCCATACTGTTCCTTTACATCTTCTGTTTGAGCAGTAAAGGTATACTCATTACTATTCTTTTCAATGTTAAAGGAAATAGGTCCTTCATCAGAATCTTGGCGCTCCATTGTGAGTACATCATCCTGGATGCTATAGCTAAATCCCATGTTTATACCAGCAAAAGTAAAAGTGATGGTATCCTGACCAAAACTGGCCGTATATGCTTCCCCATTTGTTGCAACCACGTTCCATTTTTGTGACTGTAAATCGTCTTGAGTGCTAGCTCCACATGCTGTTAGTAAAAAGATAGTGAAAAAGGCAAAGCATGAGATAATTGTTTTCTTCATTTTTACTCTCCTATTCTAGTGATATTTGCTCGTCTATTCTGCCAATAGTGTATCTTTGTAAAGTAGGATTACCTTTGAATTCTACTATGGAGTAAACATTAATAGAGTCATCTCCAACCACCATAGTCGCATCATATACAGCTGCCTCTGTAGGAAGCGTATATATACTTATTTCAGTTGTTTCAAATGCTCCGTTAGTAGAGTATGAAAGATCTGCTCTAGCTGCCATTCCATCAGTGCACCCTGCACAAAGGTAAGTGTCTAATTTATAAATGTCTGCGATGTTTGACTTGTAGACATTGCTTGGTTCTACATCAAAATTCAAATCAAAACTCATTTCTTGTCCATGTTCATCCCATATGAAATCATCCACTTTGATATCGTATACAGTATCTTCTTGATAGATAACTCCATTGTGAACATCCAATAAGTCTACTTCTCCACCTTCCATGTTGTGGAGTGAATACAATTCTTCACCCTTATCATCCATCAAGACACGCTCGTAAGAGTAATCAGAAGAGTCTAGTATGTAATTTAATATATAGGCTTTGCCATCACTACCTTGTACTAAATCTGCGTCTTCCCCATCTTCTGTTTGTTTTATCAGTTCTGCCGTTAACAATCCGGAGGGGTCAAACGTTAATTTATAAATCATGTGGTAATCCGACTCTCCAACAACTTCAAGATTGTACAATAAAGAATCGCCAGAACTGATAAGTTCTCGATCACCTAAACTGTCCTTAGGCAACCTGCTATCAGTTATATTTACTGGTACATCTTCAGCAATCCATTCATTATCCTTCTCTACAGATACAGCAAGGTCATGGTCTTTAGAATCGTAGATAAAATATGTATAGCCGTCTTTCTCGATAATCTCAAATCCTTTGTAATCTTGAGCATTACTACTAGATAGTGGTGAATTTCCGACCTGGTCTATCTTTTCTTGTAATGTTAATGTTTGTGATGCAGCATCTTCCTCTTCTGAAGCAGGGTCAGATATTGGTTCTTCTAATGTTGATGCTTGTGGAATTACTTCTTCCGGAGTATTTGCTGGTTTAGCAGTTGTATTATTATCCTCAGAACTTTCGTTATTTCCACATGCGCTAAGGACAATCATCATTATTAAAAGTGATGAAATCAGTAGTTTGTTCATTTTCCTTGGCACCCCCTCTTTTGGATATGTATGGTATAATCGCAATTATTAGTATAAATTACTAGGGTTATTTTTCCTATTATTTCGCTAAAACAGGAATAAAATGAGTAAATAGAATTATTTACGTAAACGTATACGTTTTATTTCCGAGTAATTGCACTTTGCAAATACTGATAATAGTAATATGGAGGTCGATTAAGACGTGTTGTATTTAAACGTACCTTATGAACAAAAAGATGAAGCTAAGAGCATGTATGCTCGTTGGGATAACAATAGGAAAAAATGGTTTGCTACTAACTCAAAGTATTATTACCGACTTGCTGAATGGATTGAAGGAGATTCAGTTGTTCAAAACAGTATGTACATAGCTGTGTCTTCTAGGAAGTGCTGGAAATGTGGCAAAGAGACATTAGTATATGCTTTAGCAGTTAGAAGTGAAGATCTTATAGACATAGTCTATAGAGAAACCAATATTGAAGAGGCAATAGGATACGATGTTGTGTTCTTACCGATTAGTAGTAACCTTCCCAAAGAAATCAAAGGATATTTAGAAAAACATACTAACTGTAAAGATAAATACTCACATACAATCCAGGACACATATTTTGCAAATATTTGTACTCACTGCAAATCATTACAGGGTGATTTTTTTGTTTATGAAGAGTATGATTCTCCTTTTAACGGTATGGGCAATTCGAAAATTAAATACATTGAATTCAAATTGGAACATGATCTTGCTATTAACTATCAGGTCGGTGAACAGATAATATCGCCTTCAGTTAAAAAATTTAGTGAAGATATAATTCAAAGCAATATAGTGATTTCATAGTTTTAATAAATATAAATGCTTTAATATATACAATTACGTAAACGTAAATATAGACCTAATCTAAGAAACTCCAGTAAAGCTAAGAGTCCAATGGAATCTAAAACAATGTATACATAAACGTATACGTATACGTTTATGTATACATCTATATCTCAGTTAATTATTTAGTGGGTAATCACCAAATATTAATGAAGCATGATCCATGTACATCTCTTCAAACATCCTTCGTTCTTCTTCAGTAAACTTCAAAAACCTGTGATCCCATTCTAATGCTCTTTCTAAGTCATATCCTTCCCCGTATGCGATGAAGTCGTGCACTACCTTCTGCCTTACAATTAAATACTCTGAGTACATTTCCGGTCTGATCATTATCCTCATCTCCTTTTAACTTTATAATCGGATAAAAGGTTATGTAGGTGTCAGTTATTTTTCAACTTTACAATTTCTTAATTCATCGATATATGTAATTAGTAATGGTATGCATTGTATTAATCCACTAGTTGAGCAGTTCGGGTGAAAAGAGCTGAAAATTGGCTGTTTAGTCGCGCCGGATTTCACAGTATATGTTGTATATCTTTTAAAAGACTCAAAATATGTATATGCTAGATAGAAAGATTAGGGGGATTTGTTACCTTGAAGGATAACAATACTATTGCAACACGACATTTTGAAGTACAGGATTATGGGTTGATAATGCATGGACGTGTTTATTATTGGCATATACCTAAAGCACTTCGTTACTTAAATATGCAGCCTGGAGATATTGTAAAAGTACCAGCCTCTAGAAAAGGAAAGTATCATGGTGTGTACGTTGTTAATTCATTTAGGGAAGATATAGAAGTTGCAGGGAAGGTATATAAGCCTGTATTGGACATTTATTTCCGTACACCTGAAACAAGAATTATAGAAAATGAAAAAAAGGTTTATTACAATCAAGAAGATCTCTGCAAAGGATACTAACAACTACGAACGCAGATCAGTAAGTAGCAAGTCTAAAGATGTATAAACAGACTCTTTAGAACGTGCTATCTTTATGACAATTCAAGTTAACACAAACGTTTACGTTTACATAAAATACATAATGCGTACTAGGAATGTACATATTATGAAAAATATGGTATAACAGGGAAAGTGGATTTTGTGTTTTTAGCTTTGTGCCCAGTGCAGCTGGTTCGATTCCAGCAATCATGCTATGTATATTATTGATTTATTGTGCTGTTAAACTGGAGGTGTTGCCAATGCTAGATAAATATATTGGCTTAAAAACAGTTTCTGTTGGAATTTTAGTTAATTTTGCGAGTGATGCAATAAAGATGGTGGTTCCAGCACAGGGCTAAGAACATAAACAAACGTACTCTTCCTTTAAGGGGAAGTTTTTTTATTTAAATGAATTATGAAAGCTCATAAGTACAATTTATATTAGGTTTACGTTTACGTAAATGTAAACATTTTATATAGCTTATTAATTGGATTATAGCTGCCATTCTATCTGGACTTGGCAAATTAGTTGAATATACTAGTGGCATCTACGCTACGTTGAATCAGAATAAAAAAGAAAAAGAGACGGCTAAAGACGTCTCTATCTTTGTACTCATAGCTGTACTATGTCTTAAATATAATTGTTGTAGTCCTAACCCCTGTTTCGGTGCATACTTCCGATAACATTGATTATGTTAAGCTAAGAGTCAAAGAGAATTTAAACCACAGTGTACTTAGAGTGGGATTTTATGTGTGAAAAGTGGTTCCCTGAAGGATCTGATTGAGCGCATCGTGTGCAATGTATCAGATCCTATAAAATTAAAACATGCTCCCATAATCCTAGCTTTCCCTTTGCTGGAATAAATTCATCCAGCATCTGCATATCCTCAACTACCCAAGCATAACCTCCCACTATAAAGTTACCCATAAAATAGTCGTTTCCTGTTACGATTCGACCATCCTCCAGAATGGCCCATGTCTCATTGTTTTCAGTTATCTTCAAACAATCTACAAGTTTGCATACAGCAATAATCTGGCCAGTTGGAAGATTCTCTGGTGTGTATCCGTGCTTACCAAGCAACGACTTTATGGCTATATGGTTAGAGGCGTCTTTATCTATTTTTTTACTTGTGTGAATGGCAAGTGGCCCCCGATAATTCGTTCTCCATGACCTTGTTTCATATGTTGCCTCTCTAAGGACAAAAAGGCTTGCCCACGGCTGTATCATAGATAAAACCTTCATTCTGAGAGCCTCCACCCTATAGAAGTTTATTTTATTATAGAGTGTCCCTTTGAAGGTATATTATGAGCAAAAGGCAGAATATCAGTTCACGGAGTTCCAATTTATGAGGCATGAGTCGTGTTTTAGATGTCCTTATGATACTTAATGTGTACATAAACGTTTACGTATACAATTACGTTTTTATCGTGTCCTTTCTTGATTAAGTTTTTTAATCGTATTTATATTAACTTCATATTTTCCGTTGTAAGTTCTACTATTGCTTTCCACTAATTCCTTAGGTCCGTTATAAAGAACGTGAAAATCATCATTTGCATATTGAACGATAAATAAGTCATCGAAATCCTTAAAAGTATTCTGGTTTATAGGAATAAAGCCACTCTTTTGTGCTGTAGTCTTTACACTGATCCTTCTACCTTTACTAATTACATCGAAGCCATGTTGATTAGTTTGATGAGATAAACTACCGTTAGTTTTTATTGCGCATATAAACTCACCTACCCTTCCTATTAAATGTCTTATTTCAGTGGGCTTACAGTTTAGGATATTTAATTCGTACCTTAGTATTCTTTGGTACTCATTATAAAGGTTCATAATTTGTTCTCTACTAACAATGGTTTCAGTATCATTAGTTTTCTTGTATAGAGACTTCACACCGTTTATCCACTCACCGACTATAGTTTCCCTTTCATGCCCCTTTGGCCTTTGGAATATTAAGCCTGTAAAAGCTGATCCTTCTCCTAAGTATTTATATGAGCTTCTATTTATGTATTCGAATAAATGGTTATTAAAATCGATTCCATTGTTATACCGGTTATAACAATAATCAGATAGAATAACGCTCTCTGGATTAGTTCCATAAATCGCTTGCAGAGTCTTTTTAACTTCTACCGGGGAGACTATTTCTTCTAATCTGTTATCAAGTAGACTTTTTATTTGCTCAAATATTGTCATCGTTGGCCCTCACACATTCTTCTAGATTTTTGAATCCATACAGTTTATTATAGACGTTTCCATATTTTTTAAGTACAGATAGATTTTCCAATCACGTAATTGGCTTGGAAAATATACTTATACACATAGTAAACATAAACGTATACGTATACGTTTATGTTTGAGGTTAAATAACGAATACACTCTTCTAAATTACATTCGATTTAATTGCCGACATTTAAACCGATGTTTAAGGTATATTCGTAAGGGAGATGGGCTTTTGAATCAGGATTATAAAGTACCTAACCGAAAGAAATCGCTAGTAACTCTAAAACATGAAATTGCAAAAGAAACCAATGATGATTTGGAAGGCAAAAATTATTGGAACTATTTTGCTCATATTGACGATAAGAATGTATTTTATAATGCTTTAAAACAGGCTTCGATCAAACATAATGTTGTAAACGATATATGAGTACACGGTGAATATTGATTGGTATAAATCAGATCAATTTATAAGTTATATATTCGAGAGGATGATAGATAGTAAAGTTATTGAGGAAGGTGATGCCGGAGAGTATTTATCAATGTACAATGATTCCATGGAGAAGTTAGAGAAAAATGGGGGAAATTGAAGTAACTGAAAAAATCAAACATCATAATGGATATAGTGTAAAGGTGAAGAATTGGGAGTTCACAGAAAGCTTCAAAAACAGATAAAAAACGTTTACGTGTACGTTTAAGTACACGTAAACGTTTAACCTCAACTGTAATACTTGTCTAGATATTGGTGAATTGCTTCATTAACAATTCTGGTCTTTTCGCCTTTGGTTCTTCCAGCATGTTTCTTGATTTGTTTAAGCAGGTCGTTTTCGATATAAAAAGTCGCTCGAGAGTATTCTTCCTCAAATAGCTTTTTCTTTCGAGGGCTTTCTGCTTTTTTTTCTTCTGTCTTCTTTATTTCTGGTTCTTCATTAAACAATGATTGGTGAGCAGATTGAAGGTGAGCTTCATTCTTTTCTGCTCCTATGTTCTTTTTGGATAATAGGCCACTAAATTTATCTTTCTTAGTTGACACGATGTATCAGCTCCTCAATGAATTTCTTATAAGGCTCTAAGGCTACCTGATCATTCTTTAGTCTATTTTGAATTCCTTCTATGGTAAATTCCTTAATTCTACTTCTCCTTTTTATAACGGATGCGAAAAGTAAATCACCATAGTCTTCTTTAGCCTGATCTAATATTGAATTATCCAGTGTCGCTCTTGAGTCCAACATAGTGGTTAATATTCCACCTAGCATTAAATCATCGTTAGCATTTGTCTTAACACCTTGTAAGAATTCCAAATACCTTTCTAGTGCGTCATAGCAGAAAGGTTCCGACTGCAACATGACAACAGCGTAATCTGAAGCTGTTAGACCATTAATAGTATGGTCTCCCAAGTTTGGTGGGAGGTCGATTAGAATAAAATCGTAACTATTCTTAACGGGATCAAGTGTTTCACGTAAGACTGTAGCAGGCTTTCCTTTATATTCCCTATGCAGGTATTGTGGCAGTAAAGCTAGAAAGTCTTCAGCAGGTAATATATCGAGGTTCTCAGACACGTTATGTATGTACTTAGCTGCATCCTTCTCTTTCACTGCCTGTAGTACTGTGTGATCAGTGAAATCGTAGATGTTTCGTTGTGTGAGCATACCAGTAAGATTACCTTGTGAATCGAAATCAACTGCTAAAGTCTTGTAGCCCATTTCTGATAACAAGTAGCTCGTGATTGCTGTGGTAGTGGTCTTTCCTACGCCACCTTTTTGAATGCCAAAACTTATTGTGGTACCCATATTTTGCACCTACCTTTAATAGTAAACGTATACGTATACGTTTACTATATTTGTTTTGTTTAATACAGTCAATACCAACCTACCACTATTCGTATACGTCCAGTAATATCTTGACAGTTAAGCTATTAAGTATTTGTGTTGAAAAACCGATATATTTAGAGAGTTATTTCTAGTGAACGTAAAAGGAGTTTTATAGTGTTTTCCTTTATCAAACGATTATTTGGCAGAAAGAAAAAAAAGCCAAAAATCCCTCCAGTAGTATTCGACGAAAAATTAAATTATAACGAAGAAGAGTTATGGAAAGAGTAGAGAATCAACAAACATTCCTCCACCTAGGCAGGCTGCACTACTCCTGATAAACAGCTGCAAGAACGGCAGTAGTTAACCAGGAGTACGTGTTGCTGATGGTACTAAAGTGACTGGATAATTACTGACTGTAGGGCGTGCGCCTACATTAAGTAACTTCCTCACTCCATTTACCTTACTGTTTCAGTATACGTAAACGTTTACGTTTACGTATACTGAAAATTGTGATGATATGGTTTCATAACTAAAACTACCGTCATATAGAGTATTAATGCGTATACCTACTCCTAGAACGACTTTAAAATACACTAGTCAGATACTTTCTTGAGTAAGGAAAGTGATATAGGAAAATTGTGGTATACAAGATCAATCCCTAACAGGTTTCCCAATGTGAAAAACGACAAATAACGGTAAAATATACTTATATAACTAAATATAAGGGAGCTTTGCACTATGGGGTGGAATTCTCAACAATTGGACATTGTATCTCTAATGGACAGCTGGTCTGTCAGTATCAGACTTGAAAATCAAGAAGCTGCTGCCAGCATCCATGAAGAGTTGAAGGTACATATAAATGAATTTCGTAATGAAAAGGCAATCAGTTTCTACTTACTTGAAAGTCGCTACTACACGAATAATGATGTGTCACAAAGCAAACTATCATTAGCAAAGGCAAAAGCACTACTAGAGCACTTCAATGATATTCACCGTTACTACCTACACTTTACAGAGGGTATGACACATTATTATGAAGATCAATATTATGATGCCATTGCTAGCTACGAGAAAGCAGAAAAACTCTTGCATCATATTAAAGATCCGATAGAAAAGGGTGAATTTCATCTTCGCATAGCAATGGCATATTATAACCTCGATGTAACAACTCTTTCAGCTCTACATGCAGAAAAAGCAATAAAGTACTTCAAACCACATAAGACCTTTGAATTCTTACTTGCCCGTGCAGAAATGCTTCAGGGACTCAACTATGCAGACTTGTTAAACTATGAGAGCGCTGAAGAATATCTCCATCGTGCAAAATCCTCTTTCAAAAATACCGGGAATTTGAATTTTGTTTCTTATACTAATCTTAATCTCGGTGACCTCTATGTAAAAAAGGATTTGCCAGGAACGGCCATTCGCTATCTTGAAGAAGCGTTACAAAGTAATCCAAAGCGTGGAAGATTGAAGATATTGTACTTATTGGCTGATTGTTATTGGAAGACTAATCAACCATCGAAGGCATTGGATTTTTACTCGGAGGGTTTCCAAGCTAGCATAAAGAATGATGATATAACGAAGAAGTGGGAATTCGCTATGCTTCATAAAAAATATGAAGACAGAAACAACTTCGAAAGCGTTTGGCAAGAAGGAATAGAATACTTTCAAAGGGTTAATGACGTGTACAATGTTAGGCTCTTTTCAAGGGAGCTAGCCCAGTATTATACTAAACGTAAGTATTATGAGCTTGCTACGAAATATTACCTGTTAGCACTTATATAGGGAGGTTTTATTATGAAAAAAGTAATCTTTTCGGTAGTACTGATTGGAACAATCTTGATAAGTGGACTGGTGGGTTATGCAGACCAGGAGAGCCATGCAGGAAAGCAAACAGAACTTGGTAGTGCAGTATTTTCCTTGAATGTACTAAACAAATAAGAGAAACACAAACGTATACGTATACGTTTGTGTTTATGTACTCAAGATAGAACGACTTCATAAGGAAAAGTTTAAGAATGGAGAAGAGTAGCCTAAATAAGGGCTACTCTTTTCCATTCTACGTATACAATAGTTTATGGATTATATAACAGACAGATAATCCATAAACTATTACTTTCTTTTATAGACTGTATATTTTAGTGATGTGATCATAACACAAACGTTTACGTAAATGTTTGTTTTGTTTTGTGAATGCAATATTTAAACCCTCCAAATCTAGGAGGGTTTAAATATGGGTATAATAAATTAACTCGCTCTTGAGTTTTTCATTTCGATAATCATACTCATTAAATCGTTTCTACCAACAAGCTCGACGCCAGTTTTACTTGCCATCTTTATTGCATTCTTAGTATATGTACTATTGCTAATTACTGTTGCAGTATTACAGTCGTAGTAAACTTTTGCAGCAATAACCTCTTGTACTGCCCTAACACCTACAGGCTTACTATAGCGCTTCGCTTGAATGGCACGATACTCCTTATTCTTAGTTATAAGTAGATCAGCACCATAGTCGCCACTTCCTGGGGTTATTTTAACTGAATATCCTCTACTCTTATATAGTTGTGCTAAATAGAATTCAAAGTTAGCACCACTCATCTTGTCGATATCTTTTATTCCACTCTTTTTTATTCTAGCAACTCTTATCCCATTAGTAATAAGATAAACTGACTGACCAATATATTACAAACATCACTATTAGACCAATGATTAAAGTATTTAAGCCGTCCATATGTTCATATTATCCCCAACTTTTTTTGTTCTCTATTACGATTTGAAATCTACTAAGACTCAAACTAACACTTAGTAGTATCGCGCTTCAGTTTCGTGCTCTTCGATTTCTTCTATAATCGTTTTATAGTTATTGAATCTTTCAAGCAAGTTCTTATCTCCAATTAGATAAAACTCCTTTTTGGCACGGGTTACAGCTACATTTAACAAATTAGGTTCTTTACAAGCCCATTCTGCAGCACTTAGTGTAGTGGCATCTGTACCAGTAACAAAGTATACAATATCAGCTTCTTTTCCTTGGAATGTGTGTACTGTGCCAATATTATTTTGCACCCAATCCTTATAAAAAGTTTCAAATTCCTCTATTTCTGTTTTCAACATGTCTTTAAAGTTAAATTCGCTTGTAAGACCTATATTAGATTTTAGATCGGCACCTAACCAATCTTTCATCTTCTTAAATAAACCAGGCACTATCTCCTTTTTAATCTCATTCTTCACAATAGAAAAAGGTGTTATAACAAATACGCTTGGATAAGAATAATCGCCTTTTAAATAATCGTCTATCTCTTTCAGTAATTGAGCGTTATTACGACCATTTTTTAATTCAGCATACTTACGCATTAAAGCATATGACTGCTGTTTGAGTGCTTCCCAAGTGGGTTCCATTCTTTGTTTATTTAGTATACCTTCTAACAATGGTTTCATTTGGCTCATGTCATCTAATTTATTCTTGATTGAATCCAGTAGCTTTTTCCTTAGATATTTAGCCATGCTTTCATTGATAGTACCTATCAGGGTATCTGTTTGTTCTGGGACATACTGTTTAGCCTTTACACTACCCTGTGTATTCAGCCATTTACCAATACCATTTGATTTACTCTTTTTGTTTTCAGCAAGCACCATCTTACCGTTATATGCCAGTTTATTAGCAATTGAAAACATAGGGTTTATACATCTTCTATGCACCCATAAGGGTATACCAATCCAATTGTCTTCGTTAATGAAGGTTCCAAGTGCATTGGATCTATCTGCAAGTGATTGTACTGAACTCTTAATGTTTAACACGTCACTCTCTACTTTATTAATCCGACATATGTCTTCCAGTAGAGAAGCTTCAATTGACTGTACAGGTTCAATTTGTAGAGGGTCTCCAACAGCCATAACTCTTCTAGAACGCCAGATTGCTCCTACTGCTTGTGCTGGCGTCGCTTGACCGGCTTCATCAATAAATAGATTTGGAATAAAGTCCTTAGGCATCCCTCTGTACATTGAAGCAAAACTAGCAAAGGTAGTACTAACTACGGGACAAATGCAATGTACGGTGTTCCACATAGCTTTCATTGCATTTATTCCTTTTTCGTTGTTAATGTCTATTTCATTTCTGTTTTCGTTAAGCAGTGATAAAGCAGCCTCAATCTTTGTGTGATTAACTGATAGAAAATGACGAAGTACAATTAATGCCTTAATGAATAGTCGTGATCTTAGTGTGTTTAATTCGTTTGTCTGGAATAAGACGTTTTGTTGCCTGCTTTCATAATTAGCTATTTCCCAATATTCATCTGTAGAAGTAAAGAAATCTTGATCCTCGATAGGGTGTTTAGAATATTTATCGGCTGACTTTGCCAAGGCTTTCCTTAGTTTCTGTACTTCTTTATATGCTTGGTTAAAATCGTCACAAGCTTTTTCCCATTCCTTGATTCGGGTCTCCTTTTTACCTCCTGTCTTTGTAAGGCTATTCATGAAACTGAAGTTTTCTCGTATAAGTAATGAGGACGCATTTTTAATGTTTTCTCCTTTACCTAATGGGATAGAAAACATTCCCCATGTTTCTTCACCAGCAATCTCCTTACTTATTGCTCTTGCATACTTCAATGGCTGCATCTCTTCTAAAAAGTCAGTATGAATCTCTGTCTCTTTTGGTAAATCTTTAGAGATGTTTTCAACTGCCGTATTATTACTAGAGGCTACAACAGCAGCATGAGCTGCGATTGAAGGATCTATATCATATACGTTTCTTGATACAGATTCTCCATTAAATCTATTCTTAATAGTAACTTTAGTGCCAGTATCTATTAAGGCTTTATCTGGCTTTTTCCGAAATGCTACAAGGGCTATAGCCTTTCGTACAACTATTTCAGCAAATATATCTTTAAGTAATGTCGTCTTACCTGTACCTGGGGGACCATTAACGGAACTTATACGTGTATCATTTCTGAAGAACTCATTGATAGCTACTTGCTGCATTAATGATGCTCTGTGCTCAATATCAGAAGGCCATCTACCTAGTGGTGTATTAAGGGGATGTAAGGATTCCTCAATAAACTCTCTATTTTCGTTAATGTCTATTTTACGCTTTGGTTTTCTGAAAAATTGTTCTACAGTGGTACTTTTCTCTTGTATGGCTCTTAGTATGTCTTCGGAGTAGAAGCTATTAAATTTGTCTTTTGGTTCTGATTTACCCTCTACTATCGTTAGTTCCATATAATGCTGATTCTTCTCAGCATTTGGTGGGATTGCAAACATTGTATTGAATTCTCTAGTAAATGATTCTAACCACTCTGGAGAAAGTACTCCTCCATTAATATTTGCTGCCTGATCTTCTAAGTATGTACAAGCTTCTTTATAGCTGTCGAAAAAGTTACTTTTAAAAGGAGATTGATCTTTCAGCGACAATTTAATCAATAACATCACATGAGGTACGAACAATGAATCTTTGATATACTTTTTATTTTCATCAAAATAGACAAAGAATCCAAAGCAATTCTTCATGGATTTATTATGTATTTCATCTTTAACATTGTAAGTATCTCTTTGAAACTGCATTAGTTGATGCTCTCTAAAGCAAAAACCATAGAGACCATAATGAGGTTTCATGGTATTGTTTCTAAGTTTTAGACTAGATTGTGACCATTCCCTAGGCAGAAAATCGTGCATTGGATTCTCAAATTTATGTAAGTTCTTTACTTTTTGGTGGGTATATCTCCTGCTTATAGTACTTGAGTTAGGAACTTCACCAGGTGCTAACGTTTCGATATGCCATAGCGCTTTTAATATATTACTTACTTTCAATCCTTCACTTCCCTTAATGCAATATATCTGTATTATCGGCATTTGGTAATAAAAGTGAATTATTTAGAGAAAAGCAATATAAAGGTATTGATAAAGCACCACAAGGATGCTCGCTCAACTTCCAGAATTTCAATAGATTCTACTTACAAATCTACTTGCGATTTCTCCATTAACCTTGCTAAGATCTGTTGAGATAAGGAAAAGAACACTCATTTGAGTGTTCTAGACAACAGTTCTAACAGTATACGTTTACGTAAACGTATACTGTATTTGATGGGGTATTAATTAAGGTCCAGTGCATTTAGTTAGATAGACATTTCATTTCCAAGGAGTTGTTGAATTAATTGATACTATACAAGAACAAAACCGTTATAAGGTTAAATCCTCCTGAATTGTGTATTAGTCCATACAGCTATTAGAACTATATAGAGACTGCTTGCTAAAACAGTCTCTTATAAGTTATTACAATGGTAAACGTATACGTATACGTTTGTAATGGGCCTGTAAGTAGCAATCTAGGTAGGTTATAGCGCTAAGAGATATCTTCGATGCAAAGTCCTATTCGAGTTCTACAATTGACTTAATTTCACTACTTCTTGTAGATACTTCTGCATATTTGGATGTGTTGCGTAAACATAACAACCATTTATACCTCGAGAAAGCAACACGTAGTAGATGTGTTTTATATAAGTCTTTAATTCTTCATTGTTTACATCTGTACCTTTGATTGGTAGTCCATTACGATCCTTATATTTTTCAGGATAGACTATGATATTAGCTTTATTTAAATCGTAACTTCCATCTTCTTCACCAGCATAATCACAATCAATTTCTTCTCCAAAAACAACTCCTATATAATTTAGATCAGCACCTTGAGTTGTATGGATACACCCTATCTCTTCGACACTATTTTTTTGGTTTAGCCAACCTTTTGTCTTAGAGTTCCACTTATAGCCTTCACCTGTAGTAGGGTCGGTAATGTCATATAGGTCTTTATCCTTTTGTGTAGCCCATTTCCAAGAATAACCTGCAACCACTCTACATAATTCGTATTTCTGATTTAGCTTTGTTATAGAATCGTATAATTCTGATATAGAATTCATCACTTTGAAGTCGTAATCAATTAACACGTCTTTTTCATAGACTGCAACATCATTTGCAATCTGTAAGTACTTCCTTAACCATGCCAAGTGGTGATTACCGGATTTTAAACGGTACTGCTTATGTAGAATGTACTTTGTATAATCAGTTATCAGTTGTTTAAAGTGACTAGTATCTATATCGGCCGGACGAATTGTTTGATACTGATCGTAAACAATCGTTAAATGATAAGAATATCTCGCAATCAACTCTAATTCTGTTGTGTGTCCACCAGGAGTAATCAAATGCTTTAAATCCCGTGCTTGCTTGCTGAAATATTGCTTTAGACGATGAGCTTCATCAACAAATACGTATTTAAATTTATTCTCTCTGCCCTGTGCCTTCTTAATGAATTGTGAAGGGGATAATACCGTAATACCATGTAAGCCAACTTTTCGGACGAGGTCTTTATATGATCCTAATGAATGATTCTGAGGGATTACGAGGGCCACTTCTTCACGATTAAGTCCTTCCCTTTGCTTACCGGTTTTCTGATCATAAACAAGTGCGTATAGAATGTTAGTCAGTACTATAGTTTTCCCTGTACCTGGATCTCCTGTAATTAAACTTTGACTTTCAGATTTAGTAAGCATTGTATGTAAGGTACCTTGGCAAACTTCAATTTGATTATCTGAGAGTGATTTAAAAGGTGAATATTTATAGATAAACTTATTGTGGATGTCCTTTAACGGTTCACTAGCAATTCCTTCTTCAATAAGCCTTTCCCATATCTTTATGAAAATGTTATTTACTTCTTCATTTCCATTATAGGAATGAATATTTTGCCCTTTAATTATGTTTAGTAAATGGTATTTCTCATCAGCCATTAAATGATCGATAAGAAGGGTTTCAATATGTTTGATAGAACTCTCGTTAAACAATGTACTTTTAATAATAACGATCTCGGTAAACGTCTTTTTTGGATCCTTTAAATGTGCAGAAAATCGACCGTATACATCTGTAGACTTTCCAACGTAGAGATTTTTCTTGTCGCGCTGAATATAGACTACAGGCACATTATCGATATCAAAGTCTTTGATATCGATGTGTTTAAAATCTTCACGAGATTTTTTAACCACTTCAAATGATGATAGCTTTTTTGGGAATAATATCAATTAAATACCACTCTTTCGCAACCTCTTTTAAATAATAGGCTTTATAAGTTCAGACCTTTGATAGGCCTTTACAATTCAGTATACTTTGTTTTATTACCAAAAGATTTATCTACTGGATACTTTTTGTCATTTATCAACAACTTTGAACGAACTGCTTCTTCTAGATCGATATCCAACCGGTCGCAAAAGAGAAGCAAATACATCATTACATCTGCAACTTCTTGTTTGATTTCCTCCATTTTAGTTTCGGATGCTTCTTCACTTGTCTTCCATTGGAAATTTTCCAATAATTCAGCTGCTTCTAGATTTAATGACAGGGCTAAGTCCTTTGCATTATGAAACTGTCCCCAATCCCTTTCATCTCGAAAACGTAATACAGCTTTTTTTAGATCTTCCATTTGTTAAACCCCTCTCAATCTTTTCTCAGCCTTTTATACCATACATGTTGCGTAGCTCTTTAAATCCTATCTCAATACCTATTGCCTCTAATCTATCTCGTCTGTCATAGAAGAGTTTTCTTAATATGATTTCTTTTTCATCATCTGTACCATGGTGAATCTGTCTATGACATGTTGGGCATAAAGCTAATAGCTGCGCTTCTCTATCCAATTTAACATCAAACTCTCCCTGATATTTCATTGGTACTAAGTGATGCATTTCTAAGTACCTCTTCCCAGTAACTTTAGAGGTAAATGAAGTATGCGATTCATCTAAGGCACACTTATATTTGGATAAGCGAAGCGCTCTTGCTGCTACTCGAGCATCTCTTGGCCAACGCTGTCTTCTAGACCTGTCTAAAACCGGGTCGGGTCTCGGCAACGACTCATTGTCTGCCTCTATTGCCTCTTCAGTTTCATCTAACGTACTATCAAGCGCTAATTGTACGTTGTCTTGATAAACCTCTTCTTGTTCCAGATCCTCTTCTAAATAGTGGCCATCTTCGCTTAGTAATAAGTAGTCATTAAATTCATCTACAGATCTTCCACCCATCATGTATTCGATTTCCTTGTAGGAAGTCAGCAATTCTTTCAGATCATTTATGAGCTCTGTTGAACTTGGTAAGTTATCAGCTTCATAGAGGCGACCAATGATGTGGCCGTTTTCGTACCCTTTTGCTAAGTCCCCTCGCCCTTCTAAATTGATCTCAGCTGTAGTCATATTGGCTGGTACGGTATTCAACTTTCTTTGTATGATGTTTGCGGTCGCTTGTATTTTCTCACGTCCCAGTTTGCCCATGTACTTTCTGAGAAAGTAAGTCCACCCCTGATTCAAGGATATATAGACCCCACTCATATCTGCTTTAAACAAGTAAACTATGTAGTAACCACTCGTAGCTGTTGTGGTAATATCTCTAATAAAAATTGAAACCCATGGTATCTCTGCCCATCTTCCCTGTCCAACTGATCCCGTTACAAAAAAACGATGTTCATCTAAGTCAGCATCTTCAACTAATACATCTTTTATTACATTTCGAACATAATTACCTATTTCGTGATCCTTAAGCATTTCATATTTTGCTTCTTGGTATGTATCTAGGACATGTTTTAGAGTTGCCTGGATATCTAGTTTATTTTCTTTTTTGTGATGTTCATTTTCTACTGGATTAGTGGTCCGATTAAGCATTGTATCAATCGATACATCAAAATAATCTGCCACCGATACCAAAAAGGTACTATCAACCTTTTGATCTCCACTTTCCATCTTTGAAAGGGACGTAAAAGGTACATCTAACTTTTCTGCTAATGATCGTAAGGTAAGTCCTCTAGATTCTCTATATGAACGTATTACAGTTCCGACAGACTCTCTAGTTATTGCCATGTCATTCACCTCAATTAGTTTTTTGTTATAACTAACATATCAGATGAATCAACAAATCACAACATAAGATTTTCTTATTTGGAAACAAATATATATTATGATATAGTAGAGAAAGAAATTCCTCTAACGGATATTTTTGTAATATTAAAATAAATCTTTAATGATACCTAAGTATAATATAGTAAAATATAATAGGTACATTGGCTGCAAAGGAGCAGAAAATGAATATAACATTTCTAATTGGTAATGGGTTTGATTTACAAGCAGGTATGAAAACTAGTTTTGTGAATTTTTATGACTATCTTCAAGAAAATGAATTATGGGAGGAGATTGGCCCTCCACTCTCAGACAACATTAAAAGAGATATTGAGAG
Source organism: Terribacillus saccharophilus (assembly GCA_900110015.1). Lineage (GTDB taxonomy): Bacteria > Bacillota > Bacilli > Bacillales > Amphibacillaceae > Terribacillus > Terribacillus saccharophilus. The sequence continues at coordinate 74,690 of FOCD01000006.1, forward strand.
TTGGGCTGATTTTGAATTTTCTTTAGGAGAATTAACATATAATGACGAAGTATTAAGTGATCCTGAGCAACTTTTTAATTCCTTAGATAATTTCAAAGCAGTATTTGCAGATTATCTAATTAATGAAGAAAAGAGAATAAATCTTGACTTTGAATCTCAAGCTATAAGAGAAAATATCACTTTAACTTTAGACAATTTTTACTCTGAACTGCAATTTAATGAGAAAACTGCATTTAAAAGCAGATTAACACCTGGGCAATCTTGGTATTATAATTTTATTACCTTCAATTATACAAGCCTTTTTACTAGGTGCTATCAAACATTATCAGATAATTTCTCTATACATACACATGGGAATGGGACGTACTTTAATACTAAGCGTGAATTTATAGATATACACGGTACTTACCATCAACACATGTTACTTGGTGTTAACGATGACACGCAGTTTAATAGTGAACTACAAGAAATAAATGATGAGAGTTCTTCTGTCCTGGTAAAAGACATTACAAATGTAGAGCTTAGAAATGGAAAAAGAGAAAGAGCAGCTCGTGTAATAAGGGATAGTAACGTTATTTGTATATATGGTATGTCATTAGGCGTAACTGATAAACTATGGTGGCAAATGATTGGAAGTAGATTGTTGAAAGATAGAAGCACACAACTGATCATCTTTGCTTACGAAGGTGTCGAAAGAGGGACATCTTCTAGGAGTTCCATTCAGAGGAGAAAGAAATGGGAAAGTAAATTCCTTAATTATATGGATATATCAGAGGATGAGAGAGAAGACTTATTAAGTCGAATTTATATATGTATAGATTCGAAGCAAATGTTTAGATTACCTGAGACAGTAGAGGCTATCTTAGACTAAAATAAATCACCGCAGAACATATACGTTGATCAACGTGTCGTTTCTGATACTAGCAGTAGCAGACAGATACTAAATACAAAACTGCTAATCAAATGGAATTGAAAATATCTATTTAAAAAGGAAAGGTATTTAGTTACCTTTCCTATTAATTATTTATATAGTGTGGAATTAGTTAAATGCCCTATTGTCCTCCTCTATTCTCTTGTTCCAGTATTCGCTTATTCCTGTTGCCTCTTGTATTATATCGCTAATTTCTATAACGCATTTTGTTGGAGCATTCCATATTTCAGAACCAGTGAATCTAATCACTCTATAACCGATAGATGCTAATTCTCGGTCTCTGGACTTATCTCTAGCTGCTTGTTCCTTTGTCTTTTCATGAAAATCATGACCGTCACATTCAATTGCGAAGTGATAATTCTTTTCATCCACCTGACAAGTAATAAGGAAATCTACCCGATATGTTTTATGTTTTACTACTACTTCTTCTTGAAGTTTGTAGATCAAATTCGAATTTTCCGATAGATAAAGAAGCTCATTGATTAATTCTGTACATAATTCACTCAAATGGATGTGTAATAATTGCTCAATTGGTGATTCACATTTATCTATCCGACTTACTCTATTGTATAAGTAAAGGTCTAGCATAGAGTCTATTTCATCTTTTATTCTTTTATCCAGACCATCATATTTCTGCTTAGCTTCGCTTATAAGAGATTTGAAATGATCCTTGTTACTTTGAATCGTCATTAATTGTTTCTCCTTTCGAGCATTGTATAGATGCTCAAGCACTTGTCACCACGATTTTCTTTCTCGTAATATGTCCTTATTATGTCAACCAGATTGTTGTTACTGTATGGGATGGCTGTTTAAAGTGTAATAGTATGCTTTAAATGATTGCTAATTTAAAGACTTATTATATTATTGTGTTCTTATTTATTTCGAAACCAACCTCGAGGTAATTTTTCAATGTGCCTTTTTAATTCATCATAAGTTTTATAATCATTACTAACCACTATCTTCCATACCTCTATGGAGTTATTCATACCGACTTTTTTGCTAATAATTTCACTAAATAAATGTAATTGTTCTTTATGCTTTAAATTAATACTTACTTTCAACAACTCTACCAATTCTCTATAGCTGATAGGGCTATTTAACCTACTTATTTCTTTCATTTTTTCTAGCTGAGCTTCATATTCCGTTTTTCTTTGTTTTAAATTTTTAAGAAAAAACGTACGTTGTTCCTCTTCAATCACCGAATCGCTTAGCTTAAATCCATTATCAATAACAAGCGCATCAGAAAAAGCTAACTCGTACCCATCACCTAGCAAGAAAGAGCGAAGTGGCTTCTCAATTCTATCTTTTAGGAAGTGCTGCACTTTCACCACTATTCTTTCAGGATTATTGTAAATGTAAAAAAGGCTTTTAATATCAATGTCACCACTGAACGAAGTTTTGTAATTAAAGTATTTAAAGAAGTTTTTGTCCTCGAGTTCTCTAGAAATAAGATCTGTCCACTTTTTGTCCTCTTCGGTTTTTGAAGCAATTGAGAGTTCGGCGTCCCATAACATGAGACTATTTTTGTCTTTCTCAATGGCTTGTTCTTTTTTTTCTATAAACCAGATGGTTTCAAGGCCTTGTTCATTTAGATAGCTATTACGTTTCTTAATATGCATAGCCAGTTTAATATCTTCTGTGGGGCTTACATTAGTAATTACACACAAAGCTAATTCTTTGTCTGGCAATTTTACATAGATGTCAGGGTATTCTGCCCAGTTAGGTTTTTCTTTATATCCTAGATTCACGTGCATATTGTCATATATTTTGCTTTTTGTATTTAATTCGTCCAGAATGATATCGATTAATACTCCGTGGAGTTTCGTTTCTCTTTCTGTCTGCTTTGTATATTTTTTTTCGGCCTTATCGATTAATATAGATTCCTCACATGTTTCTGAATGTAGATGGGAAAAATGAAGCCCTCTCTTTTGTCCATGTCTAACTATCAATAGCGCTTCACAGTAAGGGCAAACATATGTTTCCTTTTTTGCAAGCTTTCTGTAGGTGGTTATTTCTTCATCTGAGGCGTTATATGGCAATTTAACTAGTTGTTTATCCAATACATGCAGTGCTTCTCTCATCTAATCACTCCCGAACTGTAATTGTTATTTTAATTATATAGTTACAAATCTGTAAAATAAATCTATTTCTACAGGCCGAATTACACTAATAGCTTTAGAGGTGGTTTTGCTCTATATTATAAACAATGAGAGCCGTTATATATATCTAATCTGTCGTATAATGGTGAAAAGGGGTAATGTTACGTGGAAGAAGATATTTGGCTAGACAGATATGCAAGTAGAATTGATTTAAGTACTTATTTGACTCACTTAGTAAAACCAAAGTTTGATGAAGACGGTTATTTAGAATCAAATATTGTAAAAGTGTTACAGAGTATTCTTGAATCAAGGACCATTATCGGAAGTACAACTAAAAGTGGTTTCATAGTTGGAACAAAACGGGCCGTTTGTTTTCAAGATGCACCTTTACTTAGCGTCTTTCAAAATGTATTACATGAAAAAAGAAATAGAGAGCAACTGGGTAATAAAACAAGATATGTCCCAACTGGATTAGCATTTAAAAAGAAAAAGATTTATCAGGCGGGTGGTAGACCAGTCATATACGAACAAACAAAAAAAGCAAAGGAAATGCTACCACAAGATGAATGGTGGAGAATAGTAAATTTCGATCTCAATAGTGATAATATTATAGATTGGACTCATGAAAGAGAATGGCGTGTTCCAGGTGATTTTCAATTTGAATTAGAAGACGTGATTTTGATTGTTCCCAAATACAGCGCCTATCGATTATTGTTCGAAAGATTCGATGATTCAGTGCTAAAAAGTCTAGGAGGTATTACAGTCTTGGGACCTTTTATTTATTAAACAGGTATTTTACAGGAATTTCTTATGAAATGTTTCTCAAAGTTAAACTCTTATTGAGGTTTTTCATATTCCTTTGATAGTAAATACCCTTAAATTTACCACCCCTTCTACGTATTCTGTCATGATAAAAAAATATGACTAAAGGATATCCTTATAAAGTTGGTGACAGGGATCAACAAAATAATTCAGTCGGTTCAATTATTTGTAGAAACTTGAGTTTGTCTACCGATAGTGAATCTTACTATAATATTATCCTGACCATAACTACATAGGGAAAGCATTTATGTGATATGAGAAAAGTGTTAAGCAGATGAAAGAGAGCTGCGATACCGTTCTCAGATTATACGAAATATTTTACAAAGAAGCTTTTGTATGAGTACATTCAAAATCAGTTTCAAATGAGAACAACCACAGCTATTTAGGCGTGGTTGTTTTCATTTTATAAGTAAGTTGTTGTCTATAAGTACATACCATGAAGGACCTGGTTACGTGAAACTCACAAAAAAGGAGCTTCCTTGTGTTGCTAGAAAGCTCTGTAAGGTAATTTTGCATTCTAAAATTACCTTATTTATTGCGCATATTCAATGCAAGCTGTAGGACCATCCGGATAAGAATGGATAACCAATTGCATCCAATCCGATGTTTATACTTTTAAATGCTATAATTTATGAAAAAAGGAGGGTTAGAATGAGTAAAGAAATGGACACTATTTATAACGAATATATTGTAGAGGAAAAATTAAAGCAAGGTACAAAGTACGAAAAAATTGCAGCAGTAGTATATAAAATACTAAACCAGAATGATGTTGTTATTCATGATTTAACCCTTCATGGAGATGGAAAGAAAACAGGACATCAAATAGATGTTACAGTTCAAAAACCAGGCTCAAATATATCCAAGCGTATCTTAATAGAATGTAAAGACTATGATACAAAAGTTGGGATAAGTATAGTAAGGGATTTCTTTGGTGCAATTCATCAAATTAACCCTAATGAAGCTTTTGTTGTTACCACTCAGGGATATACAAAAGGTGCTAGAACTTTCGCAGAAGACGAAGGAATAAAATTAGCTATACTTAGAGGTTTTAAAGAAGAGGACTGGGAAGGTCGAATAAGAGCTGTACATATAAAAGGTACGATTATCTCAATGAACCCACCTACAATAACTTGGGTTGCAGCTGGTGAACAGGATTTGAAAAATTTTCAGGATAGTGCTAATGATGATGTTAATAAAACTCAAAACACAAGCACAAGGGAAACATTCTTTTATGATCAAGCAGGTAACCCTCAAGAGAATTTACAAACTGTTTTTAGGCCTATATTTAATAGTCTTCCAAGAGATCCGAATTCTCCAACTACTGGTCGATATGAATTTGAGACAATCAAATATGTTAAACTGGCAGGTGTATTAGTTAGAGTCAGAGGATTTGATTATGAATTTACAAGTAGTCAAAGTCTAATTGAAACAGTTGTTGATCAAGGAAGTAAAGTTGCCTTATTGGTATTTAAAGTTCTTGATGAGGAATTAGACCAAATTATTTTTGATCAGGATTTAGATAAATGGACTTTTAATGATGATGGTGAAGTCATTTCAAAGTAAACAAATTCAGATACCTTATAACAGATGATATATTACTAAATACAATCGTTTATAGAATTATTAAGTGATTATTTCGTATTATATTTCGAAGGAGTGATATAAATTGAATAAATTGGAAACCTTGCGGCAATTTCTAAAAGAAAATATTGATGATTTTGAACCAAGCAGTAGTATAGGAACTAGCTTTTCTAATCCGGATTTCAATTTACTTCCAAGAGATTTTATGTCATTTGCAAAAACGGAGCTAGAAAAAATGAAAGCAAGTGAAAATAATTTAATCCATATACTCAATTGCTTATCCCATCTTAAAAGAGCTATTGACTGTCAAATCGACGTGTTCTTACATCAGCTTAACCTATATAACATAATCAGAAAGAAAAATTTAAAAATCGATAAAAAACTTGAATTTCTAAAGAATATAGGTATTATTGAATCTTCTTCAATATCCAGACTTAATGCGATTAGGAATAAGATGGAACATCACTACAAGATCCCTGACATTATTGAAATTGAGGTATATTATGATTTAGTCAATGCAGTAGTATCATTAATCGAATCAAATATCTTTATATTCTTGTACAATTGTGAAGTGCAAATAGAGTTAATGAATGGCTATTATAAATGGTTTAATTTAGAGTATAGATTTAACCAACCGGGTATGGTTTTTAAAGTATCTCATGAGGATAAAAATAGAGATTTTTCAATCACAGTAAATGTTTCTGAACAATTAGAATTCGCTTATTACATAAAAACGCTTTTAATTTTGGGAAGACTTGGATTTCAAAATAACGATGTTATTAGAGAAGAACTATTTTTATAAATAATTAAGAGACAACCAATTTTTTATAAACAAATATTAAAGGAGAGTTAAGTATCTCAAATGGACTTTACAGCAATCATCTATTTGCTCACATTATAAATACATAAACATAAACGTTTACGTATACCAAGGATTGCACGTTGGGTTAATTATTCTCTGACCAGGTTGATTTTATATTCTTTAAAATAAGTGAACCAATCCTGCTTGGTTTATACTATGGAAGTTTTTATTGTAATGAATTGGTATTTACTGGTGAGTTAGGTTTCCTTTTCTGGTACTGCTTTTATACCAACGTGTACACAATAATAAAAAACGTAAACATTTACAATTCCATACATTAAGGTTAGATAGCTAGTTCTATAGCTATCTAACCGAAGGATAAAAAAACAAATAGGGCAAAAGCTTAAATACAGCATTTGCCTTATTTGTACATGATTATAATAGCCATTATAGATGGGGACGATATGATTTAATAAACTCCACTAGGTGATAGAGGATTAACTAGCGTTAAAACATGCAAAAGCCTTCTACTTAAATAAAAAAATTAAGATGCTGGTGTAATAAGACATCCATTTATTTTATCTCCGTTAATTCAGAAATTCATTATTGTTCTTCTTTCTTTCTACAAATTGGTTATAATCACTTAAAACCCTATTTTTATTACCATTTTTAATGAATTCAACTTCTGTATGCGAAAAGATTGAGCTGTACAGCATATCAAGAAATCCCGTAGGGTAACCCCCTGTTAACAATCTATCTACTTTCAAAAATAAAATCCTAACTTTTTCTTCTTTTGTTAAATCATCTTGATTACCATAATTGAGGATAAATTCAATATTATTTTCAATAAGCAGGGCGATTTCCTCTACTTTTTTATCGTTCTTCTTGCTAAAGAAGAATAAGTGCTCGAGCAAAAGCTCCTCATCTAATAATTTACGGCTATCATTATCTTGTAAAAGTTTAAGTTCTAAAGCGTCATATTTATAATCAGAGTAGGATTGGATATAGGACTTAATGTTTCTAGGTTTTTTCATATTAAATAACCAAAAACCAGCTATTGGGATACCTGTCCATTTAAGATCATTAAGATGATTACTTGATGTTAGGGAACTCAGTAACGTTTTTTTATTATAAGAAGCTAAATAGAAAGCAAGATTACCACCGTTCGGAAAATACTCTAGATATTCTAAGTTGTTTTCATCTCTTAAAATTCTAATTACATAAATACTATAGAATAGTGAAAATAAATAACTATCTTTAAATCTAGCTTTGGAGCTGAGCATATTTACAGTATCCAAGAAAGCCTGTACTACAGATTTAACTTGTCTCAAATTATTATTACCGCTTAAAAACCAAACTTTCTCAAAATCCATACTAATCTTGTCAGTAACTCTTTCTAAATCCTTTTTTAAATTCTTATTCTCAAATACCTGATTTTTTAATGAACTTTTAAAAATACTCTTTAAAGAATCTTCATCGACAGTTTTATTGTAAGTTATACAATCTAGTTTACCCCTAAAAACTTTATCAATATAATCATATCCCAATATATCTACATTACATATGATTACTACATTTATCTTGTATATATCAATTAATTCATTAATTAGTCCAGTTACAACATTATATTTTTGTAAGTTATCAGTTGTAGTAATTAATTCATTTTCTTTTTGCGATTGGTTCAGTGCATTTGCTACCTTTTTAAATTCTTTATTAATATCATCAAATTCTTTTGTTCTACTAAGGGTATTAAACATACTTCCTCTTCTTTGATATACCTTATTATTTTGATTGGCTATTCCTAACGAAGTTATTCTCTCGAAGTCATCGAATACAAATATTGAACCTTTAGGTATACTCTTTAGACTATAAGAATTTTTTAATATCCCATATAAAGGCTTTCCAATAGCAGGAATATATTGAATCCAATTGATAATTGAATTATCATTAATCTGGATTTGATTCTTAATTTCATTCAAGACTAAACTTCTTGAGTCAAGACCAAAACAGGATATACGGTACACCCTTTTGTTGGAAAATTTATAATGTTGCTTAAAGAATTCATTTACAACATAGGTTTTACCACTTCCCCACTCCCCGGTAACCAAATAGCCTTTGCTATTTGGTGTATTTTCTAAGTATCTATAAAGGCTATCCTCAAAAGGACTTAACTGAACATCTTTGCGACTATTTCTATAGTTCCTAAACCACAAATATAATTTCATGAAAATTAAAATAGCAATGCATATTGCTATACAAACAATAGCAAAAACTCTCAATAACATATATAAATTGCTAATGTCTGTAACCTTTATTCCAAATAAAAGATTTTTATCTTCAACAAACTTTAGAATGCTACTTACTACACTCCTTATTGGTTTAATTTCATACACTAATATATATGCAAATAAAACTACCAGTACTTTTTTTAAGAATTCTTTTAAAGTGTCATGTTTATGATCCATCTTAGCTCACCTTATCTCTTCATACATATTTACTCCTGAATCACTTATAATACCTAGTAAAGTTTCTTTAGTAATTTCTATATTTCCTTTTCACTTTCAAAGTGCTGTTCTAAAATACTTTCGATATAATCATCTAATGATACTTTCTCTAATTTAGAAAAATACTTTAGCTTATCTTTGATATCTTTCCTGACGTGAGATAAAACAGGCATATAATTTGTTGTAAGAGCATTCCATCATGACGCTGTACTAGTGGAAGTTAAGGGCATCGTAACTTAGGTATGGATTATGATTGTTCTTTTAAAGGACTGGCTTAACAAAAACAGATAAGCCGAGCTCCTCTTTACGCATTTTTATATTCTTTTGTCCCATATTTATTATTAGAAACGTTATTATATATAGATGATTAGACTTAGGAATAATCTTATCTTCTCTAAATCGGAATTGTACATAGGCTTTCTTTGTTACATAACTTTGAAGTTTAGATTTGTATATAGGGAGTTAACTTTAAGTTGGAACAGCTTCTCAATACCTAACTTGCTGCCATCCTCTAGTTTTGCGAAGAAGGGTCTGTTTATGGTTTTATGCAAAAATGCCTAAAGTATATTCGGTTTAGATAGTAAAATGATTTATTCTTTAAGCTTTTCAAATAATGCATTATTTCTATCTAAGCCATCAAGTTCATTTAGATAACCTATTAATATATTACCCATGGTATTAGAATATTCCATAGCTTTTTTAATCTCCTTGAGCCTCAAGTCTGGATTAACGGAGAGGATATTTTTGAGTTTAACCATCTCTTGTAAGTCATGCTTAGTCTTAAATACAAGAAATTCCGTTAAGTATTCACTGATTGGGACTTGAAGTAAGCGTTCTTTTTCTCTGTGCTCATCTTTTTCAGTAGCAGACCATCTAAATAGTTTTATTTGATTTTGAAATTTATTAATGTTCTCCTCTTGAATTAAAAATCTATATATTAGATCGCTCTTAATCTTGGAACTGTTCGAACCTTCTAAATAATTTTTTTCCATTAAGAACATAACTATACCTAAAACCGTATCGATTATCTGTAGGGGTAGTGAATCTTTTGAGTCTGTTCCTTTTACTTTATGTATCTTATATTTTTTATTTCGATAACCTGCGTGAGCATTCATTTGCTCTTTTATCTTTGAATATAAATTAAGACCTATGTATTCATCATTTTGATCAACTTCAATTTGAACTTCGCCTTTTAATGAATTTCTTGTCATTCCGTAAAATAAACGTTCCGGAATTTTAACATAAAAGAGATTTCTTAACTCTGGTAATGAGATAGACATGTTTGTTGCAGCATTATGAGCATCAGTATTATCAACAATAATTATATTGAAATTTATTGGGTCATTTATGACTTCATTAAGTGCATGGAAATACTTTCGTAGGTACTGATCATGGTTATAATCAACAAAATGTAACTCGCTTTTTGTATTTATTAATCTAAATATCTCTTTTAACTTTTCGGAGGTACGAGTAATTGTATCCTTCTCTCCACCATAAGCACCGTAATATGAGAATTTTTTTCTGGGTTGATCAATCTTGTTCGATTCATCGAAATAAATATGAAAACTCATCATTTCACCTTTTCTTTGGGTTGACTTTGTATAATGCGGGTATTATTATAATAAGTAAGGAAACAATAACGGAGAGTGTTACTTTCTCAGCTTACCATTAGCAGAGCTGGTGCACTCGTTTAAAGAACTCTTCCCAGCTTACCATTAGCAGGGCTGAGTTTTTTTTTATTATCGATGTTAACTACGTTTTCTATATTAAGGAGCTTTTCCTAACACTTAACGTCTCTCTCTCCGCTGATATATAACATTTAACTAGTTATTATTTAAATCCTTTATCTCATTAAAATGCTTTTCTAGGATGCTTTCCACGTAATCATCCAGTGACAGCTTAGAAATTTTTGAGTAATGCTTTAAATTATCCTTAGTACTTTTACTTACATGAGCGAGTATCGGCATATAATCAGTTTGCAAGAGTATTCCATCATGACGTTGTATTAGATATCCGTCGACAAGATAAGAATTAAGAGACTCATATGTTAGGTATAGGTTGTCATTGTTTCTTATAAGCCCTGGCTTAACATAAAGATTTAACCCCCACTCCTCTTCACGTAATTTTACATTCTTATGTCCCATGTTTATTATTAGAGACTCTATTATATTTATATGAATAGACTTTGGATTAATTGATCCTCTAAATTGAAATTGTATATAGCCTTTCTTTGTTACATATCTTTGAGGTTTAAGGTTGTAATATGGCGTGTAACCAAGTTGGAAAAGCCTCTCAATACCTATCCGATTACCATCCTCTAGTTCTGCAACCCCTGGACCATCTAAACTCATTATCCTTGCTTTACTTCCTTTGCTATCCTGAAAAGATTGATATAAGTGAATGTTGTGTTGTTTATTAAAGATACTTATGTATCCGCTTTCCTTCTCACCAATTTCTTTCTGTAATGTTTCTAAATCCTGTTCTGAAATAAAATTGAGAATTCTCCCCTTGAATTCTCTTTTCTCAGTTTTCAATTTGCCTGTTTTAATATACATAGCAATCGTCGAAGGGTGCTTAGAAAGTTTGGCTGCTACCTCTCCAGTTGTATAACCAGGTTTATTTTGTTGCTCCTCTATTAACCGGTCTACGTCTTCTTCTCTAAATAACAAAGAAGAATCAATCTGCCACTTGTCTTCATATACTGGCCGAAGTTTTTTCTCATTCACATATCTGTATATAGTAGAAATGGATTTATTAAGTCTTTGGGCTACTTCTTTAGTCGTTATGTAATTATTGCTATTCATTTTATTGACACCTCTATACTTGAATAGATTATGTAGTATACAGTTTACATTTGTTCTCTTTAAAATCACTAAGATGTACTATGATTTTATCAAGTTCACTACTTATATATAACATTATAATATTATATATATATAATGAAAAGGTATATAGACAAATTGACCATTTTTCTATTATCTATTCAAAAATGATACATATAAAACTATAATTAATATATATATTCTTCTTATTATAAATGTCTAAAACTACTTAGCTAATAATTATTAAAAGATTAATGGATGCTACTTACTATAGGAGGTATTATGAGTAACTTAGTAAATGACATAAGTAATATCGCAAGTAACAATGTACCGAGATTAATAGATAAGATGAGTGATGAAAGTCTAGTTTCTACCTATTTAAATATTGCTGATAAATTAGAGCATGATTACACACCGTTCAATGATATAGAGATGATTTACATATTCGTTCATGATGAGAAAGATCAAGATAAGAGTAAAAACAGAACTATAGATACTAAGCGAGAATACTTACGTGAATTGTTGAATGTTTATTTCTTATTTGTAGAAAAGGAAGATATATTCGACTTAAGAAGTAATGATACGAAGAAAATATTTAACTCTTTGAATAGAAGGAATATAAGGTTGTTTCAAGAGTGGCTGCGTGAGGCTCCATTGGGGAAAGGTGGTAAGTCATACTCTGTAGCGACAATTTCGAGGAAAACAGGCATTTTCAAGAGCTTTTTAAGCTTTGCGCACAAAATAGGTTATGTGAAAGATCCAGTGCACACTTATTTTAAGTCAGCTAGTGTAAATCAAAAAGACAGACCTAATAGAGATTTGAATTCTACAGAAGCACTTCAACTTCTTTCCTATTATAAGGAGCATCCGATACTTCATTGTATATTCTCTATATTATTGACCACTGGGGCCAGGGTAAGAGAATTATGTCAGGCTAAGGTAAAGGATCTTAGTTATGATGAAGGTGTGTATTGGTTAAATGTCTTAGGAAAAGGGGGAGAAAAAAGAGACCTTCTAATTCATCCGAATGTATTCGATACAATAACAAGATTTCGGCAAAGAAGAGGAATAGATACTGTACTAAGTCCCTCAGATGATAGTCCTCTTCTAACTACAGCTAATGGAAAGCCATACACCTACAAATACCTTTCTAACTATATAGGAAAGGCAATTGACCGTACAGATCTGCCTTTTCTGAAGTACAAGGAACAGACTGTAAGAGCTCATACATTGAGGCATGGGTTTGCAATAATAAGTGCAGAACAAGGTGAAGATGTCTTTAGGATAATGCAGGCACTAGGTCATAAAAAAATCGAGACTACATTCATATATCTCGAGAGACATGCTGCAAGAAGGAATCATGCTGGCCATGCTTGGAAGAATTCTGTGATAATGAAGTCCATATAGAATAAAAGTTAATATTTGGGTGTTGCTAGGAGACCCTGAGACTCATTAATAATTAGTTTTAAGGGTGATTACCTGAGTTATTGCATGAAAAGGACGATGTAAACCGTCCTTTTCTCCAGTACACATCTAACTTTAATTATAGTGAAAACTACGCAAGGCAATCCCAGCCAGTACGGTAATTATGATAAATACATCTACTAGGTTTACAAGGGTACCTAGTACAAAACCAGACACTTCCTTGAAGAAGCCAAGAGGTGCTTTTTTGCATAACACAATAGCAGAAAATAGTGCTATTGCATACAAATAGAAATTAAACTCATAGTGATGAGAGTATTGAGAACAGACCATAGTACTTTTTCATAACTGTTCCTCTCATTCCACTATACATCCATCCCAACCTATAAATTGAAAAGAGTGCAGTGAACTTGATTCACTGCACTCTTTCTGATTGTCTTTTATTTGCTGTTCTAAGGTTTCATCTGTATTAAGAGAATCTTCATTGGTGTAATATCGTCATTGTTCTAAATCGACCTCAACTGTAATGTCTTCGCCGATCGGCTCAAAGTTAGAATCTGTCGGAGAGCTGAATACCAATTTTACGTGCTTTACATCGGAAGCTTTTGAGTTTTGAAGGATGTAATAGTTAATTCCCTCTTTCTTCACCTTACCCAAGAACTCGCCATCGATGTGTTCACTCATCATCATGTCCGGCTCAAGCTGTTCACCAGTGTCAGTAACTAATGTAGCTTGAGAAGGGTAAAAGGAGATATTATCTTCGCTGGAACTTTCTACTTGAATGTCTACTTGAATATATTCAAGTTCATCTGCATCCATATAAGTTGCCAATTCACCTTTTAACTTAGAAGAAACGCCATTAACTTTAGAAATGTCCATTTTAATAGGACCGGATTCAAATGTACCAACATCATCAGTGCGACTTACAAGCAGGTGATCTCCACCTTCATTAGAAACAGTTTCTCCCACGGCAGTCTCACCATCATCAGAAGCTTCCTCTGCTGATTCAGCTTCTTTTTCTGTACTCTCAGTGTTTGCAGTTGTATCCTCCTCAGAAGATTTACCTTCATCTTCCTTTGAAGTGTTGTCACTTCCACATGCAGCTAAAACAAAGACCAACATTGCAGTAAACAAGATGCCAAGCATTTTATTCAAACTTATATACCCCACTTTAATATTTATTTAAAATGATTTATGTAAAACAGCTCATACTGCTTTCCATCCTATTTGTTTTATTCAGAATTTCATACATCTTATTAAAGAGCAATTCTACTTCCTCATTATTGGAAATCCTATCATACTATACTTCAAAACTACTAAAATTACTATAATTATACAGATGATTTATTAAATGTATCAGGAGAAAGCTAATCAATACGTTCCTATATGTATAGATATGAAAAACGATCAAAACTATTACAAATGTTTTTGATCGTTTGGTTTAGTATTTTCTAATTAAATAGTAATAGATAATTTACGTAATAAATATGGAATTTAATTTCCACAAAATGTATAATGGTGGTGAGATATCTCGGATTTTGTAAATTAGGAGGTTTTAAAATGGAAAGTAAATTCATTAAAAACTTTGACATCCAGAATAAATACTCCGTGAATGAAAAAAATCCAGCCGGCAACCTTTTTGAAGAGATTAGTGAGCAAGATTTGTCACTTACATCTGGAGGAACTAGTGATGCCGTTTCAAAAGTTCTAGCTAATAGGTGGGGACTCGCTGGGAATTATGGTCAAGTTTGTACATTGTCTGCAGAATGTGCTCTTGGACAGGCTTGTTAGTAAAGATACTGAAAATATAATTGCAAAAAAAGCCAGGTATTATACCTGGCTTTTTATGTATGCTAATAAAATCCTAATAATCTACCTCTATCACATCCTGAAGATATTTTAGAGGTTGCTTACATATCGATCCAGCAAATCAATTGCTATTGGTTTCTAGTTACTAATAAGCTGTACATTACTTTTTCCTGATTCAGAAGATGAGTACAACTCATAATATTTACCTTCAATATTAATCAACTCTTCGTGTGTACCTCTTTCAATTATTTTACCAGATTCCATAACAAATATGACATCACTGTCTCTTATAGTCGATAATCTATGAGCAATTACAATACTAGTGCTTCCAATTTCTTTGAAATAATTAGCAATTTTAATCTCATTTAATGAATCTAATGAACTTGTTGCCTCATCTAGAACCACAACTTTGTGGTTATTTATTATCGATTTTGCAAGAGCAATTCTCTGTCTTTGTCCACCTGAGAAATTCATTCCCATATCAGAAACAAGAGTGTTATATTTCATTGGTAGGCTTTCTATAGTATTAGATATCTGTGCAATGTCTGCTGCTTTTTTGACGTCATCAAAAGAGGCTTCCAAACTCCCCGTGGTTATATTCTCATAAATTGATGTATTCATCAACTGAATTTCTTGGGGTACAATTGCCATTTGTTTTCTTAAGAATTTCTTATTAATTTTAGAAATTGGTCTTCCATCATAATATAGTGTTCCTTTTGTAGGTTCATAGAGACCAATTAATAATTTAGCTAAAGTGCTTTTACCTGACCCTGACTCTCCTACTATTGCAATCTTTTGTCCACTCTGAATGTCCATCGAAATGTTCGATAATACAAGATCGTCCTCATTAGATGTATAAGAGAACGAAACATTTTCCAGTGTAATAGACCCCGTTAATTGTGGTTCCTCTTCGCCTGCATTAGTGTTTTCTTGTGGTACATCTGTAATGTCTTTTAATCTTTCTATCGTATTAGAGGCAACCCAGAATGCATTCCAAACTTGAAAGAATGAAGATGAATAATTAAAAAACATGGTCGTAATTGTATAAAATGCAATTGTTTCACCTATCGATGTATTATTATTAATCAAAAGATTCATTGAGAAAATTAACACAATAATAGGCGAGGCAATTACGGATATCTGATTAAATGTGTTATATATATTAGATACGTAACCTTGGTCTTTAAAACGTTCTATAACATCATTTAATTTTTCATTCCACCGATAAATAACTTCTCCCTCAGAAGAGGAAACCTTAATGCCAAGAATAGAAGATATTGTTTCAACCTGAATTTTTTGCATTTTACTCCGTTCAACAATTTCATAAAGATTTAACTCTTTTAGATAGTTACGAAGGAAAAAAGTGATTATAAAATAAATAGTAAACAATGTAAAAACCACTAAAGCTAAAGAAACGGATTGATAAAGCATGTATGCAAATATAAAAATTAAGGCTCCAGCGTCCAAGACTCCTCTTATAATCTTATCCGCCATTAAATCCTTTATTATATCTATGCTGTTCAACCTATATAATATATCCCCCTTAGCTCTTAACTCAAAGAACTTATAAGGAATGTTTAACAAATGTTTGAAGACATTAGATTGTAGATCCTTTTCGAGGATAGATTGTACTTTAATTAAGTATCTTCCTCTAGAATAAGTTGCGATAAAGTTTAAGAGAAGGGCACCTATAAATAGAAGTAGTATATTCATGCTTATATTATTATCTTGGATCACCGAATCGGTTAATACCTGTATGGACATTGGCATAACTAGAGTGGCTATGTATGTAAGTAAGGATAGGGCAAAAATAATGCTGAACAACCCTTTATTATTCTTTATATGGGGTAATAGAAATACAAACGGATTCTCTTTCTCTGAATCAGGTTCAAAGTTTTCATTTGGAACAGGAATTAGAATAATACCTGTAAATCGCTGTTCAACTTCTGTATAAGAGAGTTTTTTTCTTCCGATTGAAGGATCTACTATTATGATATGTTTTTTCGTAACCCTTTCCAATACTACAAAATGATTATCATCCCAATGTAATATACTAGGAGTATTAATTTGTAGCACCCCTTCTAATGAAGTCCTATATGCTACTGCATCAAAACCTTTTATTTCAAGTAATTTCTTGACCTGATTTAACTTAAGTCCGTCTCGACCAACTTCCATAATGCCTCTTAAAGAACTTAATGACTCGTAACTCTTGTAGTACCGTAAGATCATTGCAGCACAACAAAGCCCACATTCAGTCTGCTGCATTTGTTCAACAAATGGTACTTTTCTATTGGTCTCAACCATTTACAACATTCCTTTCTCTTTAAAAGGCCCCACAGAGTGGGGCCTTTAAGTTATTCTAACCACAGGATATCTTGCATCTCCTCTTGGCAACCATACTTTAGCAAGTAATAACCCAGTCCTGCTATACCAATCATCAGACCATATATATTGACTGATCTGAAAGCATTATCATCCCAATGTGTTGCCACGTAGTTATCAAAATAGTTCTCTAAGACAGAGTCACATGAATTCTTCAATAACTTATTATTTGTTGTAGTTGCAAGTTGGTAAAGAACACCTAGATTGCCTATGTCACCGTGGCACATAACGTAAGTATGACCAAATCCTTTGTCCATAGTTGTGCGCAAAGCCAGCTCTATATCTTTTGTTATACTAGGGCTAACTTCAAAACCATACTTTAAAAGTATTGATCTATTTAAAAGAATACCTGGGGCTCCATGACACCATGCAACAGCCAATGAGTCTCTATCTATATTCATTTTCCAATTATTATTTTCATGAGAAAACATAGTACTTTCAAACTCAAGGGCCCCTTTAATAACCTCTTTTACTTTTGGGTCCTTATTATATTTATAATATCTGGCTAAAGCTGACGTTATACCACTTGTTCCATGCGCGAAACCTGTATATGCTTCTTTATGTTCTATAGAACCCCATAAGAACAAGTTATCATACCGTGCAACATTCTTTATAATATGATTGGCTACTATAGAGGCCTTAGTCAGGAGTTGCTCTTTCTTATCATAATCATGTGTATTTTCATACATTGATATCAATACACCTAGTGCACCCGCAGAGCCAGATAAAAATTCATACTTCTGATTAGAATCTATATTTCTAACGAGATATTGTGATTTATCATATGCAATTTCTATATATTCATCAATATCCAGAATATTACCTATATGAAACACAGAATAAATTATCCCACTTATGCCAGTGAAAGCTCCTAAGTCCATTGATATTTCTGGATGTTCATCAATGCTATTAAGCAAATCTACACATGATTTTAGTGTTTGTAATGCAGCTTCTCTATACTTGTTATCGTGAGTAGCTTTTGCAAGATAAGCTAAATAAAGAGCTATTCCGCTATTCCCTTTATATAAATCGTATTCGATAGACGAAAAATGAGTAAAGACCTCCTCTTTACCAACTACCATTAAACCGAACCAAGTTCTTTCCGTTTCTGCAGTGTTTGTAATGCTATCATCTATTAATCTGTCCCCTATTTGTTTTGCAACTTCCAAATATTTTTGAGTATTAGTTGTCTTAGGGGGAGTTTCTGAATTAAATATTATTCCTGTTTCTTTAGATCCGCCGTTTGTTGCAGTATGCATAAAAGTAAAATCAATAATATTAGTTTGGAATTCTAAATCCTTAATACTCATTTTGTTTATTTTGCTTAGTACTATTTCTAAAGGCGAATAACTTAATTTAAAATCAGCAACAATTTCTTTGCTCGAATTTCTTAAAAAAATTTCATTTGAATTAATAGAAAAATAAGGAACGTCTCCTTGTAATAAATCTTGATATTCATTTAGTGCAATCTTTCCTGGGTTATTATAAAACTCTGCCATTCC
>FOCD01000010.1 GCA_900110015.1 Terribacillus saccharophilus
GTATACATCTTATGAGTACCAAAAAGCTATAAAAGGAAAAGGCATTACCATGAGCATGTCCCGCAAAGGGACGCCCGCTGATAATGCCTCCATCGAATCGTTTCATTCCACACTAAAGTCTGAAACGTTCTATCTCAACAGCATAGTTCGAACTACGACTGCCATCGTAGAGCGTACTGTCGAAGAATACATTCATTATTATAACAACATTCGTATTCAAACGAAACTAAACAACCAATCACCGATACAATATCGACAATTGGCTGTTTGAAGGTGTTTTGATCCCTGTCTCAAAAACGGGGGTCAGTCCCCAGCAAGGGGGCTTTTTTGACACCTCTTATGAAAATGCCTGTAGCTCGCTGGAGCTGTTGTAAGTCATGCTGTATTAAGGGTGTTGAATTTCTCGGCAAAAGTGACGAAGCTTCTTTATGCAATGATATCTATTTAGGTATATAGCTTAGCTCAATATTCTTTCCCATTGCATACAGTAGAATTAACATTAATATATACCTATTAGTTTTAGATAAGGGATTCTTGATTAAATCATATTATTTGAATCCCTTATCGCATTTCTTTGAAGAGTATATCTCATTAAATCACTGCCTTTAAATAAAAATTATTTTCACCCAGAAATAAAGCAGCAGTAAAGCAACTATTGTAGAAATTGGGATGACAATAACAGATACTTTGAGATAGTCCATCCATTTCAGTTTGATATCATGCTGTTTCAAAATATATAACCAAATCAAGGAAGCCAGTGTTCCAATTGGTAACAATAAAGCTCCAAAATCACTGCCGATAATACTAGCAAGATAAATCGTCTTCAATGTGACTGGATCAAGTCCCATCTCAGTTAAGGTGATGGTTCCGATCATCAAGGCTGGATGGTTATTAAAAAAGTTAGACAGGATGGATACTAGACCACCCATAGCAAAGCTGGCATACATAAGACCTTGATTAACAATTGGTTCACCAAACTTTACAAGCATATCTGTTAGTCCGATATTATTCAGTCCGTAAATGATGACATACATAGAAAAGGCGAAAACGAGAATATGCCATGGTGTTTTTTTGATAATGTCGATTGGATTTGTTCGTAAGTAATACCAGCGCCATGCCAACAGCCAAAGAGAACCGATAACTGCTACAGCTGAGATAGGAATGGACAGATAAGAGGCGACAAACAATAGACAGCGAATCAAGAAAACAAACAATAATAACATCAGCATGAATCTTGTGCGTTTTTGCTTGGTATCGGTAAATATCTTTCTGCCGTGAATGGGTTTAAAGTGTTTCGTAAAGAAGGTTTCTTCTATATCTGTTGCTGATGCTGGTAAAGAAGTAGGTAACTTTTTCTTTACCACGATAAACATTAGCCAAGACATGAAAAGCAATCCTAATGTGGCAGGTACAAACATCATAGCTGTGTGCATGTAGAGCGACATATCGATTATTTCCAGGGCAATCAAGTTGACGATGTTACTAACACCAATTGGCGCACTAGAGGCCGTAGCGATAAGTGCACCGCTTAATAAATATGGGATCTGCTGCTGTGTTGGTAAACTGAGATTTTTGAGGAGTAAAATCAGAATTGGTGTGGTGATTAAGATACTGCCATCATTATTGAATAAGAGTGTCATCAAAAAGCACAATAGCTGAATGTACCAATACAACCGATATCCTGAACCTCGAGCTAAGCTTGCTAGCTTGGCGGCAGCCCAGTGGAAAAAGCCGAAACTTTCCAATATGACCGCCATGACGATCGTGGCCATGATCGTTATCGCAGCTCCCCCGATTTTATCTATAATATCAGCCACATCTGTTCCCGATACTGTTCCTGTGAATAAGATTACTGCGGCGCCCACTGCTGCTGGAACAGCTTCATTCAGCCCCCGAGGTCTCCAAAAGATGACCAGCATAGTAGCTAGGAATGTAAATACAGTAATCCCTATTTGTAATGTCATCTTACACCTACTCCTTTTTCCTTCCTTTTATTTTTAAGTCGGAAGCTTGATCCTCCCCTGGCTTGTTTTTTACATGTATATTCATATTCGGAAAGAAGGACTAGATTTTTATACCTAAATTGTCGAAATGTATGTTTGTCTGCTAGAGTGAATTGTCTAGAGAGAAGTATGGAAGGCATCGTTTTATGTGCGTTTACAGGGTGTTTTGATTTATAGGGTAGCAAGGTGTGGAAGGGTGGATAAAAGAATAGTTTCTATTACTAGATAAAGTAGCTTGGAAGGGAGATAGAAGGTTGTGGGCAGTGGAATTTTATCCTTGAAAACAAGAAAAAACCCTTAAAATTAAGGGTTTTTAATAGATGGAGCATAGCGGGCTCGAACCGCTGACCTCTTCGCTGCCAGCGAAGCGCTCTCCCAGCTGAGCTAATGCCCCGTATGTAATGTATCGTCACAAAAGTATTATAGCGCTTCTTTCCTGTACTGGCAACATTTTTTCATAAGCACGATTATCGGACTCTACCGATTGCTATGATATAATCTACTTAACAAAAGTCGATTTGGAGGACGATGTAGTGCGGTTTGTGAGTATAGATTTCGAGACGGCGAATCGATATTGGTCAAGTGCTTGTTCGGTAGGTGTTGCAGTAGCAGATGAGACGGGTGTTATTGATGAATGGTACACCTTAATCAATCCATTGATGGAATTCGAAGAACAGAATATCCATGTGCATGGAATTCTTCCGAGGGACGTGGAGGATGCGCCGACGTTCAAGGAAATCTGGCCGGAGTTAAGTGGTTATTTGGCCGGCAATGTCGTAATTGCGCATAATGCAAGTTTTGATATGGGTGTCATTCGTAAAGCGGTGGCACGATACGGATTGGAAATGCCGGATTTTGATTATCTGTGTACGCGGATAATCGGCAAGAAAGTGTGGCCGGATATGGAAAACCATCGGCTGAATACATTAGCTGCCAGCAAGGAGATCACTTTCGAGCATCATAATGCCATGGAAGATGCACGAGTTGCAGCAAACATCTTCTTGCATGCGATGGCGGATACTGGGGTTCAGAGTATAGAGGAACTGACAAAAACGTTAAAGGTCCAAAGAAAAAGTATTCATGATACAAGCTCCTCAGGAAGCAGATCACGATACGGTGATATCAAGCCGCAGACAAATCAATTTGATACAGCACATCCTTTTTATCGGAAACAAGTGATGTTCACAGGGACAATGAAGAGTTTGAAGCGGAAGGATGCTATCCAAAAACTGGTCAACGTAGGCGGCGTGCACACAGATAAAATGGACACGTCTACACGCTACCTCGTTGTCGGAGCTAGAGATTATGAGAAATTCGCTGCCGGCAAGAAAACAAGTAAGCTTGTCCAGGCGGAGCGTATGATAGAGAACGGACGGCCTCTTCGTATCATTTCAGAAGAAAAATTCCTGTCATTAGTGTAAGGAGTTCTCGATATGAGAACTCCTTTTTTATGGAGGGAACACGATGTATGAATTAAAGGAAACCGATTTAACACAAGAGGCGTATAGACAGGTATTGGATAGATTATTTGATATTTGTGACACAGTCAGTTTCGCTGTGCTACCTAAAAAAATGATGGGACAAACACAAACGCTGTATAGTCTGCTGCAAGAGCTGGAGCCTTACTTGCGCGAAGTTGTTCATATGAATGGTACACGAACCAACTCTTTTGATTCTCATATATCTGTGCCGAATTATTATTACTGTACTTGTCCGGCATCTAAACAGGTTATTATGCGGGCTGCGGATAGTCTTTTCCGTTGGCAGCAGCCATCTCTTCCTGAAGATTTATCCTTTTTGAGGAAGGGAGAAGAATATTTCGTGACCAATGCTCATGAAGGTTATGCAATGCTTTTTGCAGAAGATAAACATTTACTAGAACTTGGGGGTACAAAATGGAGCAGAATCGACTAGAAACGAAAAAATTTGATTGGCGATTATTTCTAGCGTTGGTCAAAGGTACTAAGCCACCTAAGGCGATTGTCATTATTGCATTGGTGATGAGTTTGCTGACGACGGGAGTCGGATTCACAGTACCATTGTTTACAAAGAATTTAGTGGATGGTTTTTCTGGGCAATCCATTACTGGCGTGCAAATTGCTATTTTAGTTATTGCTTTTGTGTTGCAAGCAATAGCGAGTGGGTTGTCTATCTACTTGCTGGCGAAAATCGGTCATCATGTCGTGGCAAAGCTTCGGGAACGGCTATGGGAGAAGCTTTTGCATCTACCAACCAAGTTCCATCACGATAATGAGACGGGTGAAACGCTTAGCCGAGTGACGAATGACACGGCGGTTGTAAAAGAGCTTATTACGGATCATTTGACTAGTTTCGTTACTGGTATTATTTCCATTGTCGGAGCAATTATTATTTTGCTTGTTCTTGACTGGAAAATGACGATTGTTATGCTGCTTGCAGTTCCGATTGCAATCGGAATTATCATGATACTTGGACGTAAGAT
The DNA here is from genome assembly GCA_900110015.1 of Terribacillus saccharophilus. GTDB lineage: Bacteria > Bacillota > Bacilli > Bacillales > Amphibacillaceae > Terribacillus > Terribacillus saccharophilus. The sequence goes on from FOCD01000010.1 coordinate 4,465, forward strand.
GTATCGTGTATCGAAAATTATGCAAGAGGAAACAGCAAAGTTCACTGCAGTCCTCAATCAGGTACTGCCGGAAATGAAACTCGTAAAAGCCTCTAATGCAGAGCATGTAGAGCTAGAACGCGGTAACAAAGGTATTCGCACTTTATTTACGTACGGACTGAAAGAAGCAAAAATACAAGCTTTACTATCGCCGCTTATGCTCTTCATCATGATGCTTTTGCTTGTAACTATTATCGGTTACGGTGGTGTCCGTGTTGCATCAGGAGCATTATCTGCAGGCGATATGGTAGCATTCATTCTGTATTTGTTCCAGATCATCATGCCGATGACGCAGCTGTCCATGTTCTTTACCCATCTTCAGAAGGCGATGGGAGCAACGGAGCGTATTTATGATGTACTTGGAGAAGATACAGAGGACGCCGATAAAGGAGTACCTATACATTCGGTAGATGGAGATTTGCATATCGAGCAAGTGAGTTTTACTTATCAAACAGAACAGGTCTTGCATGATCTTAGTTTTACAGCACCTGCTGGGAAAGTGACAGCCATTGCCGGTCCGAGTGGTGGCGGGAAATCAACTCTCTTCGGTTTGCTTGAGCGGTATTACGAGCCGACTAGCGGTACAATCAAGCTTGATAAAACGCCTATTCAGGATTTCAAATTGCATGACTGGCGGCGCCAGATTGGCTATGTGGCACAAGAAACGGCGTTATTATCAGGTACGATTCGTGAGAATATCTGTTATGGTTTGGAACGTGACGTATCTGATGAAGAGCTCGAACGTGTATCGGAAATGGCTTATGCCAAGCAGTTCATAGAAGAGTTGCCTGATAGCTATGAAACGAAGGTTGGAGAGCGGGGAGTGAAGTTATCAGGAGGACAACGGCAGCGAATTGCAATTGCGAGGGCGCTCTTGCGCGATCCGCAGATTTTAATGCTGGATGAGGCAACTTCAAGTCTTGATAGCAGCTCTGAGATTTACGTTCAGCAGGCGTTGCAGAATTTAATGCAGAATCGAACTACCTTCGTGATAGCTCACCGATTATCAACGATCGTAGATGCTGATCAAATCGTATTTATTGAAAAAGGCAGGATTACTGGCGTCGGAACGCACGAGGAGTTGTTCGAGCGTCATGATCTATATCGGGAATTCGCATCTCAGCAGCAGCTGCTTGCAGGTAAGATGGAATAATTAGAGTCCTTCTTCGCATACTAGGCGAAAAGGGGGTTCTATCATGCCAAAGAAAAAGCCAAATAATGATCATCAATTCAAAGAAAACAAGAACCATGGCGAAAAACGAAATGGCCGATTGAGCCAGTTCAAGAATAACGTCAATGGACCAGGTCAAGCGGAAAACGAATATATTTCTGCTAAGGAAGACTAAAAAAAGCTGCTGCCTCTATGTGAGGCAGCAGCTTTTTTTCAATTCATCCAATTAACAAGCACGAATAATATTGGTACGACAACAATAAGAGAAGATGTCGCAACAATCCAATTGGAGTTAGCTAGCTCCATGTCGAGATTGTACAGCCTTGGCGGTACAAGAGAAGCTACTGCGGGCGGCATTGCAGACATGATGAGAAGTACCTGTAATAATATACCGTCATACAAATTACCAAGTCCGATTAAATAAGCAATGCCGGTAATGACAAGCGGTACAGCCAGGAACTTGATCGGTATCAGCCAAATGCTCAGATTCCAGTATTTTTTCACTGATGCAATTCGCATGCTGAAGCCGATTGGAATTAGAAGCAGGATGGATGCTAGTGCAACAAGTGTCGAGTTGCTTGCGCCCAGCCATTCGAATCTATCTATTGGCGATAGGTTCAGCGCAGCACCAATGACAATAGAACAGAAGGTGATCATAATGAATGGATCTTTAATAATCCTCATCACACGTGATCCTGAACTATTCTCTTCAATTGTTCCGTATGATTTTGCGATTGGATAGATAATCGTATAGTACGTGAATTCCTCAAGCAAACGAAACATTGCAGCATATGCGACTGCTTGCTCGCCAATGAACAGCACACAGAAGAGTAATCCGAAGCTTCCAAGGTTAAGGAATGCGCCAGATACGAACATAGATCCAATCTGGTCTTTCGGCAGCTTCTGCCATTTGGAGAAGAGTAAGGCAAGTCCTGCACCTAGGAAAATTGTTGCGATACCGAAGATTGGTAAATAGATCAGTTTGACGTTAGTGAGGTCAGCTGACCAGAAGGCACTAATTAGAATAATTGGATTCAGGACGAGCAGGACGACTCGAATCAGCGCGTTCATGAAATAATTGAGCGAAAACCATTCGGGAAGCCGGTATTTCTCGGCGATTATCCGGATGACCCTGCCGATGATAAGTCCGATAAGAATAATGGATATGGCATAGATGAAGCTTCCGATAAGGCCGTTCCTCCTTTTAGCAGGTTACTATATGATGTATTCCCTGTTTTCTATTATATACAGCATTCTTAATTGTATCGATATTGCAGGGTATTGTCTAAAGAAATTAATAAAATAGGGTTGTACAATAAAAAACACCTGCCATCATAGGCAGGTGTTCCATAGTTATTTTTCCTCTGATTCAGAACGATTATTATAATCATAATCTCTTGGGTTGACTGGCGTCCAGTCTTCCGGATCATAGAAGCGGAGCAGGTCACCATAAAGGATTTTATCGTTGAGGCTTAGCTTCTTAGCTAATTCCTCTTTTTCTTTTTTGATTTCTTCAATCTTGGCTTCATCTTCAACTATTTCACCAGTGGCAGTATCATAATACGTATCGCCTAGTACAGTGTAATCCTTGCTGATAAAGTCACCATTGCGCAAGCCCACTACACCGTTATGCTCCTCGGACAATAGATCTGTACCGAACTGGATATACTTAGATGAATCAATACCGAGCAAATGCTCAAGTGTCGGAAGAACATCAAGCTCGCCGCCGTACGTGTGGTTAACGCCGCCTTCAAGACCTGGAGCCTTGATCATAAGCGGTACACGCTGCATTTGAGCATTTTGATAATCTGTCATTTCTTTTCCTGTAATCTCTTCCATGGCACGGTTATGGTTTGTAGAGATACCATAGTGATCTCCGTAAAGCAGGATAACAGAGTTATCGTACATGCCTGATTCTTTAAGATCATTGAAGAACTGTTCCAATGCTTCATCCAGATAACGTGCTGTCTGGAAGTAGTTATCGACAGTGGAGTCTCCTGTTGTTGCTTTATCAATCGTAGCGTCTTCTGGATCAAGCGTGAACGGATAATGGTTCGTCAGCGTGATCATATGTGCATAGAATGGCTGATCAAGTGATTCAAGCAACGGCATGGATTCTTCGAAGAATGGTTTATCTTTCAAACCGTAGTTAACTGAGTTTTCCATGTTGTAATATGTGGAATCAAAGAAATGATCGACTCCGAATTGCTTGTAAATTTCATCGCGGTTCCAGAATGTCTTCTCGTCACCGTGGAACACAGCGCTTGTATAGCCTTGCTCTTGGTTCAGAATAGCTGGTGCTGCTTGATACGTGTTCGTACCTTTTACAGAGAAGGCAGATCCTTGCGGCAAACCGTATAGAGAGTTATCCATTAACAGCTCTGCATCTGCGGTTTTACCTTGCTCTGTTTGGTGGAAGAAGTTATCAAAGTAAGTTATTTGCTTATCATTCACAAGTGAATTCAAGAACGGTGTAACTTCTTCGCCATCCAGCTTGTAATTGATCAGGAAGCTTTGGAAGCTTTCCAAATGGATTTTGATGACGTTCATGCCTTCTGCATTACCGAAATATTTTTCATTCGGTTCAGCATAGTTTTCCTTTGTAAATTCTGTTACTTCGGATAAATCACTTGGACTTGCCATAACTCGCTGAGTGGAAGTCTTCGCATTTTGAACTGCATCATAAATTGTATAGTTGTATGGTCCAAGATACTTCACCAAGTACGTGCGGTCGAAAGTACGCTGCAGCAGCTGCGGGCGATCGACTTCAGCCAGTCCAAGGTTGACTGCGAATAGAGCCACACCGGAGATGATGACCATAGCTGTCTTTCTGAAAGCGAGGCGTTCGATACTCCAGTTCTTTCTTGTGAAAACATATAGAGCGATCAGCAGGATGATATCTAGGAAGTAGATGAAATCATAGCCTTGCATCAATCCGAAGATACTGCCGCCCATACCGGAACTTAAATTATCTGTCTGCTTTAATGTTGGCAGGGTGATGAAATCATTAAAGAATCGGTAGTACAGAACATTGGCGTAAAGCAGGAAGCTCATGATGAAATCAATGACTAAAAGCCAGATTCCCATCCGTTTGCCTTTTGCCAGGAATGCAAGCCCTAAAAATACAATGCTCGCACTTAATGGGTTGATAACCAGCAGGAATTCCTGCATGGCATTTGTTATATCCAGGTTAAATTCCTGTTTATAAGAAAAATACGTCTTGGCCCATAAGAAGATCACGGCCAGCGCAAAAAATCCTTTTTTTGAAGCCAGGAGCTTCTTCATTATCTTTCACCTCTTCATTTTCTTATCAGGCGTCATATTGAGTTGAACAACGACATAGATTCTATCAATTTATAATCTAAAAAACAACTAAGACCCAAAATGAAATTTGGGCTCATAATCTATAAATATAACAGATTCCTATGAAAAAGCAAAATGGGAAATTTAACCCGAAAAAAAAGAGTGCAATTTGCACTCTTTTTTACAATGCACCCGCTGCACCAGTTGTCTGGGGTTCAATCGGCTGCTGATGTTTCCATTGCTTATATGCTGCTACATCCTGCTGTATCTGCTTAAAGGTGAAAGCGATGAGCGCAACGTCATCAAGCAATCCTCCAGGAATAAAGTCCGGTACAAAATCAATTGGACTAAGGAAATAGAGGAAGGTTGCTGCAATCATTAGCAGCGACTTCGTAGGCAGGTGGGTGTACGCACCTTTGCGCCAGTCACGGAGCATGTCCACCATCAACTGCAAATCGGACCAGATTTCCGCTAGTTTACCTTTATTATCCGTTGCTTTTGTTGATACATTAGCAAGGAGCTCCTTCGATTTTTCCTTATCCTGCAGCAATGCTTTTGCCTTTGGTGTATAAGCATGCCGTTTCGCTAGGAGCTGTGATAGGTTCCATTTCATAAGGTGTGCCTCCTTGTTTACTTCTAGTTTCTATTATGAGGAACAATTCCTTGTCATGCAAGGAAGGGGCTTTAGTCAATCTTTTTTACAAGCACCCGGTATCGTTCCGGCAGCGTATCTTTTGCCTTCACGTGCTGCATGAAGGCTTCTGCTTCTTCATATGTGTCAAAAGTGTATACTTCTCCGTCCTTTCCGACGAATTCAAGCTTCACTTGGTTTGAGTCGATTGCAATGACTTTAAACATAGTGCTCTCCTTTCGAATGCTGACAGCACCATTTGGCGGCTGGCAGAAAGAGCTGAGGTAAAACAGGTTTTCCAGCTCAGATGACTCAAAATGATGTAAAGTTTTCTCGGAAAAATGAAATTAAAAAATAGTTCACCTAACTATTATAAAGAAAGTAAGCAGAGAGAGGAAGCGGGAACTCATAAACGGGGAAAAGCAGGCAGCGGGGGCTGCCTGCTTTTCTGCTGTTGTTAGAAATAAGTGTGGTGAGACGAACGAAATATGTGGGAGGTAATGTTGTTAGAAAACATATTTTATCGTCCTCAGTTATATAGACGTAAGCCACTACGGAATGGTTTCAACTTTTTTGAAGAAAGTTTCGAAAGGTTTAGGTTCAACGGGCAAAAGGTATAGTCTATCAACTAATTAAATAAAGGAGATTGGTACCATGCAAGCAGTCACGTTCCAAGGTAAGGAAAACATCGAAGTCAAGTCAGTAGAAGCTCCCTCGATTGAGAAATCGACCGATATGATCGTGCGTATTACAGCAACTGGTATATGTGGTTCTGATCTGCATTTGTATCATGGAGGTATTACACCGGAGAAAGATTATATTATTGGTCACGAACCGATGGGTATTGTAGAAGAAGTAGGACCTGATGTGAAAAACTTGAAAAAAGGGGATCGTGTTGTTATCCCATTCAATATTGGCTGCGGCGAATGCTATTATTGTAACCATCAAATGGAAAGTCAATGTGATAATTCGAATGGCAATCCACATACCGATGCAGGTGGATTATTCGGGTTTGCAGATCAGTTTGGTGACTATCCCGGAGGGCAAGCGGAGTATCTGCGCGTACCATTTGCTGATTTCACCTCCTTCAAAGTACCTGAATCAAGTGAATTGAAGGATGAAAGTGTAGTATTCCTTTCCGATGTTATTCCAACAGCTTATTGGAGTGTAGAAAACAGCGGAGTCAAAAAAGGAGATACTGTCATCATCTTGGGTGCAGGTCCAATCGGCCAGATGGCGCAGAAGTTTGCTTGGCTTAAAGGTGCAGAGCGCGTTATTGCAGTAGATAATGTACCGCATCGATTGGCACATGCAAAACGGATGAATAATGTAGAAACCTATGACTTTACCAATAATCCTGAAATTGGTTCTTTACTTCATAGTGATACGAATGGTGGAGCCGATGTTGTGATTGATTGTGTCGGTATGGATGGTACAGTGCCGGAGGGTGTAACATTCGGTTCTGAACATGACAATCAATTCGGAACAATTCAGCCAATTATTACAGCTAGTGAAGCAGTCGCTAAATTCGGAACTGTTCAGCTGACTGGCGTATATGGAACAGAAGCAAATGGATTCCCAATTGGTGATTTCTTCACGCGGAACGTGACTCTTACAATGGGACAAGCTCCAGTTATCCATTTGATGCCGAAGCTATATCAGATGGTAGAGGAAGGGGTATTCGACCCTACGGATATCATCACACACACTATGAAAATTAGTGAAGCAAAAGAAGCTTACAAAATATTCGATGAAAAGTCGGATAATAACATCAAAGTACTATTGAAGCCATAAAAAACAGGAGCTGCATCTCGCAGCTCCTGTTTTAATTTGACTTGGTTGTTTCTTCATATAGATGTGATCTCTTTTTGAACCAATGGAAGGTATGGGTGACAATGACCTTCAGAATTGCATATCCCGGAACGGCTAGGATAACGCCCACTACGCCGAATAGATTTCCGGCAGTCAGGATAACGAATATGATCGTAATTGGGTGTACGCGAATGTTTCGACCCATTATCTGTGGAGTAATCAGCTTTCCTTCTACTAACTGAACAACAGTCCAGACAATAATCAGCTTCAGGAGCATGAACGGCGATGTAACAATCGCAATGATGATCGCAGGTGTAATGGCTATTGCAGGTCCAAGATAAGGAACAACACTAGTGAACGCCGCAATGACTGCAAGTACTGGTGCGTAATCAAGACCAATGATCAAATAACCAATATACAGCAGGATACCAATAACAAAGCTGACGATTATCTGACCGCGTATGTAGGAACTGATCTGATGGTTCATCTCGGACATTACTTCGTAAGATTGGCTTCGGAAGCGTACTGGAAGCAATTTTAAGATATATACTGGAAGTTTCTTGCCATCCTTCAGTAAATAGAAGAGAATGAAAGGCACTGTCACAATAGCTATGATCACTTCTGTTACTGCGCCGACAAAGCTCGTTAAGTTAGAGAATAAGTTATTCAGCATACTAGTTCCGCGAGTCTGCAATTCATTCAGGATTTGGTTGAAATCAAAATTGCCTGATTGCTGAATCTGGTTGACTATGTTGCTGCCTGTTATGGATTGAACCATATCAACACCTTGCTCAAAGTAATCGGTACTATTATCGATCAGGCTCAATGTCTGTTCCTTTAAAACAGGAATAACTGAGCTAATAAGAATTGTCAGTAATCCAATTATAACAAGGTAGAGGACGATGATGGAATAAACGCGTTTTACACGCTTTTTCTCTAGGTAATTGACGATAGGCACTGTCAAATAATAGACAATACCAGTTAAAATGATGGGTAATATGATTGTTTTCACAATAACGACAATCGGTGTGAAAATAAATGATACTCGTGAATAAACAAGTACATTCAGCCCGATGATGAAAAGAATCAGCATCGCGATGACAAATTTATTATTCAGGAAAAACTTGCTGAATTTTCCCTGCTTGTTGCGTTGTAGATCTGGCATGGCAATCCTCTCCTCTTTGGCCCGCTGTTACATAATTCTATCGTTCTATCATTATAGCCTAATATAATGGCATATAACCGTTATGTTTATTTTAATCTTATGTACAGAATTAATCTACTTAAGTATTCGATGTAAGGCAAAATTAAGAGATATTAATTTTATTGGGAAAGTTATTAACAATATTATCAACAGTGACATCAGTGAAAAATAAACTAAAAATAGACTTATGCACATTATCCACAACCTCGGGTTAGATAATTGTGCACAAGTCAGTTGGTATTGACATATTGTCAGTATACTTCATGCAGATGATTATAAGGCTTGTTCCAACGCTTCGGATAAGGCAGGGAATCGGAATTGATACCCGTTATCGAGAGCTTTTTTCGGATAGACACATTGTCCTTCAAGAACTAACGTGCTCATTTCGCCCAAAGCTTTCTGTATTACCGGAGCTGGTGCTGCAGTCCAATAAGGTCGATGCAGCGTCTTGGCTAGTGTCTTGCTGAAATCCTTATTCCGTCGCGGAGAGGGAGCAGTAATATTGAGTGGTCCTTTGATAGTATCCTGTTCAATTGCATAAGCAATCAACCCTGCTGCATCTTGGACATGAATCCAGGAAAGCCATTGCTCGCCGCTGCCTATCTTACCGCCTGCGAAGTAACGGAAAGGCAGCTGCATGAGTGGAAGTGCTCCTTTATCACCTAAAACAATACCAAAGCGTGCAAGTACGGTCCGTATACCGAGGCTTTTTGCTTGCTTGGCGGTTTCTTCCCAGTCATATGTTACGTCTGCCAGAAAATCCTGTCCGCGCTTTGTTGTATCTTCGGTGAAAGCGTCTTGTTCGCTTGTACCGTAATAGCCGACAGCAGAACCGCTGACGAAAACTTTTGGCTTCTTCGACATTTTTCCGATCATATCGACTAGTGTTTCGGTAGCTTCCAAGCGGCTGCTTCTAATGTCTTCCTTTTTTTCCTTCGTCCACTTACCAAATAAACTGGTGCCAGCAAGGTTGACGACTGCATCAATCTCTGGAAGCTCAGAAAGCGGATCGAATCCTTTTTTTAGCCAGCCAATATAGGTGACTTGTTTTGTATCCAGTTTCTTCTCTGGTGATCGAGTAAGAATATACACATGATGTCCTTTCTCAATCAGTGTTTCTGATAGCTGCTTTCCGACAAAACCTGTTCCGCCGCTAATGACGATATTCATGACTGATTCCTCCTTTAATATTAGGTAAGCTAACAATTTTGTATGGTGTCATTTCGTGTTAAAATAAAGACACAGAGGTGTCGAATATGGTGAAAATCACGAAAATCACGACCCAAAAAAATAATATCGGGCGCTATAATATCTTTCTCGACAATGGTAAAGGTGAAAAATTTGGCTTCGGTCTCGATGAAGATGTCCTGATCACAAGCGGAATTACCAAAGGACAGGAAATATCCGAGGAAGCTTTGCAGTCCATTATCGAAAAAGATGCTGCACATAAGTGTTTTACCCTTGCTTTACAATATTTAAGCTACCGGATGCGCTCCAAAAAAGAAATAAAAACGTATTTGCTGAAGAAAGAGCAGAACCCGACGCATGTCGAAGAGACTCTGACCAGATTAGAGGAACAGGGATATACTGATGATGCCTCTTTTGCCGGTGCTTTTGTTCGGACAAAGGTAAATACGACAAGCAAAGGTCCGCTCGTCATCCGGAAGGAATTGCAGGAAAAAGGTATTACCGGGGCAGCTGCAGATCAAGCGATGACATATTACACATTTGAAAAAGAGCTGGAGAAAGCGGTCAAGCTTGCCGGTTCGAAGCTGCAAACAAAAGCAAAGAAATCTCATCAGGAGAAAATCCAGCTTGCACAGCAGCAGCTGCTGTCGAAAGGCTTTTCAAGTGCAGCTGCTAAGGAAGCGGTGTCCTTGGCACTCTCGGATTCCGATCAGGATACCGATGCAGAGCTTGAGGCTGTCCGTTATCAGGGAGATAAGCTTTTACGCAAATATGCGCAAAAAGCGGAAGGCTACGAGCTTAATCAAAAAATTAAGATGGCACTTTATCGAAAGGGCTTCCCGATGGAACTGATTCAGAAGTATATTGAAGAAGCTAAGGAAAAAGACCTTTACTAGCGGAAAGCAGGTGCGATAATGCAATTACGTTACAGTGACTTGACAGTGGAGCAATTGAAGGAAGAAATGAAACAGCTGAAGATTCAACAGCAAAAGGCAGAGCAAATGGGGAACTTCAGTGAATATCAGATTTTGGAGCGTAAACGGCAGATGGCCAAAGCTTATACGATAAATCCTGATGAATTCAAACCAGGTGCGACGTATGAAATTAAGGGTGATCGAACGCATGTCTTTACGATTGATTATCTAAATGGTGTCTTTGCTTGGGGCTATCGAAGCCAAGGCAGTGAAAAAGGACAAGAGCTGGAAGCTTTGCCAATCAGTGTGCTTGGCAGGACAACTATGTAATTGCCTCGGCTGAAAAGCCGAGGTATATTTTATCTGCGGTAGTTCTTCACTGCTTGAGTGCGGATGATGATATCAGTCTGTGTTTGCTGTGTTTCTCCATTCACCTGGTTATTCGCATGCTTCGCTGAGCTGCGTGGGGATTGAATAACGGAATTGATGGTGCCTGTTTTAGAAAAACGATCAAACTTGGACATTTTATCTGCCTCCTCGAGCAAGAGTTGGATGCCCCGCAGTACTACTAGCTTGCTCTTATTTTTTACGAATATGTTGGGATTTTGATGGAAGGGAAGAAAGAAGAATGGAAAATAAATTCCGTGAGCTTGCTGCACTTTTGCAGGAGCAGAACGAACGATTGACAATAGATGAGGCCCGGACATGGGTTGAAATTCTTTGGGAGGATTTCGAGGCAACACGTGCAAAGGCCGGCCGTAAATATCAAGGTCAGGAAATGACAGAGGCGATTGTGCGTCAGTGGATTCAGCATTATGGTCCGCGATTGGATGAATTCCTCGACAGTAATTCGAAGTACCATCATTTATTCATGGAACGAAGAAAGCAATAAAAAACCTGGAGAAAAAATCTCCAGGTTTTATAATGCAGACGGATTGTCATCTGTAACCAGTTTACGCTGCAGCTTCTGTTCGGAGAAAATCCACCCGGTATAGGAGCTCATTATTTGATTATTATCATCGATTTGAACGACTGCTTTGAAAGGATAATGCTGTGCGCTATTATGGTAGCGAAGGTCAATCAGCCGCAACTCGGTGAAATCATCATACATGTTTACTTCCCATGTGAAAACAGGGGAGAAGCTGAGAAAGGCAGCAATATTCTTGTCTTCTCTGGCAACTTCTATCAGTTCATTATCTGGCAATGGCTTTCGTTCGAATTCGTCAATGATGCGAAGCTGCCAATTCTCTACTTTCCCGACATAAAAACGATCGGGAGCCGTAATGGCAACACGCCAAAATGCTTGTTTCATTGTCGGTGAAGTAGCGATGATTTGAGCATCGGGTATTTTTTCTTTCACTTGTTTGATGATTCGTCGCTTATCCAAGTAACGCTTCACATAGTACAGAACAAGGATTGCGTAAATAACGGCAAATGTAGGACCGGGTTCCAAGCCGATTAGCCAAAGCACGATACCAATCGCATTCATCGCGAAGATGAATGGATCAAATGTGTTAATGAAGCCGTAAGCTACCCAGCGTCTGGTGAATGGCCGGTACGCCTGTGTTCCGTAAGCGTTGAATACATCGACAAACACGTGCAGCACAACGGCCCCGAATGTCCAAAGCCATAAATGCAGGAAGTTAATTTCTGGTACTAACACGTACAGCAGCAAGGAAATCGCGAGTCCCCATAATATGACAGCGGGGATTGAATGCGTAATTCCCCGGTGGTTTCGTAAATAAGAAGCATTGTTGCGTAATTTCAATACTGTATCAAAGTCGGGTGCCTGTGAACCAAGGATCGTGCCAGCAAGTACTGCATTGAACAATACAGGATCTTGGTGAACAGCAGGATCGAGTGTGGCAAGCCCTCCTAGGGCTATTCCCATTACGATATGGGTACCAGTGTCCATCTTAATGTCCTCCTTCTGATGAAACAAAACCACCTAATACTTTTAATATTGTAACACGGAGCGTGAGTGAATTTGCAATTAGACGATCTACATGTTAAGTTTCAGCATTTTTCTATAGATTTATTTCAAAATGATTTAATTAATTGGTTCCAGCAGGAAAAACGTACTCTTCCTTGGCGAGAAAATCAGGATCCTTACCGAATCTGGGTGTCAGAAATCATGCTCCAGCAGACGAAGGTGGATACAGTAATACCCTACTTTCATCGTTTTATGGAACGCTTTCCGACAATCCAGGCATTGGCCGAAGCGGATGAGCAGGACGTTTTAAAAGCGTGGGAAGGCTTAGGATACTATTCCCGTGCTCGGAATCTTCAAACCGCTGTACGTGAGGTCTCAGAGACTTACGGTGGCAAGGTGCCTGATAATGTGGAAGAGCTTGGTAAGCTTAAGGGTGTTGGGCCTTATACAAAGGGGGCCATACTTAGCATAGCTTACGGGATTCCGCAGCCGGCAGTCGATGGAAATGTTATGCGGGTACTATCCAGAATTTTGTTAATAACCGAAGACATCGCCAAGCCGAAAGCAAGAAAAATATTCGAGGCGGCAGTCGAGGAAATGATTTCACATAGCAATCCTTCTGCATTCAACCAAGGATTAATGGAACTTGGTGCACTTATTTGTACACCGAAAAAGCCCGCGTGTTTATTATGTCCGGTGCAGTCGCATTGTACAGCATTCGAGCAAGGATTGCAGGAGGAACTACCGATCAAATCAAAAGGCAAGAAGCAGAAAACAATGCCATACCTTTCAGTTGTTGTGGAAAATGAACAAGGTGAGATCCTTATCGAAAAAAGGCCGGAGTTCGGCTTATTGGCGAATTTATGGCAATTCCCGATGGCAGATGCGACGGAGGTTTCGTTAGAGCAGCTTGCATATTGGTTCCAACTTGAATATGGAATTGATATAAAACTTGAAGAAACTCTGCAGCCTGTTCGGCACATATTTTCTCATATCATTTGGGAGATGATTGTTCTGCGTGCAAAAACAAGCGATAAAGAAGCGGAGAAGGGCAGATTCGTTGCTTTTACAGATATAGATGATTATCCATTTCCGGTTCCGCATCAGAAAATTCTGCAGCAAATTCACATACCAGAATAAACCAATATCTTTTTTATCTTTTTTGGATAACAACGTCACATTCGGGAGAAAGTAATGTGGCGGAGGTGATAACGATGAACAAAAAGACACAATCTGGTACTGATGTAAACCACGTAAAACAACAAAACCAGAAGTCCCGTCAAGGCGGTTCCAGCCAACAATACGGTACTGAGTTTGCTTCTGAAACAGACGTACAGCAAGTACAGAAGCAAAACCAGAAGTCCCGTCAAGGTGGTTCTAGCCAACAATACGGTACTGAATTTGCTTCTGAAACAGACGTACAGCAAGTTCAGCAGCAAAATCAACAGTCCCGCAAGTAAAAAGACGGACATCGTCCGAACTGTTACTTTCGTATGAAAAGAGCCCTTCAGCACTCGCTGGAGGGCTCTTTTATCTTTGCTTGGGCAACTATCAGCGTTTTTCATTTCCATTGTGTCTGAAATATCTTTATAATATAAAGAAACCATCTTACATAGGACAATAACAAAGGAAGGAAGATTCGCATGGCTGGCCCAGAGGCAGGAACGAAAATTCAGATACACAGCTATAAGCATAACGGCCAGCTCCATCGGGTATGGGAAAGCAGCACAGTATTGAAGAGTACGGCAGAAATCCTGATTGGTGCCAATGATCGGACGATGGTCACGGAAAGCGACGGACGGACGTGGATCACGCGCGAACCAGCCATTGTTTATTTTCATGCGAAGTACTGGTTCAATATTATCGGTATGCTGCGTACAGACGGCATTTATTATTATTGTAATATCAGCTCCCCGTATGTTTATGATGGGGAAGCGCTAAAGTATATCGATTATGATCTGGATATCAAGATCTATCCTGATATGACATTTACGCTGCTGGATGAAGATGAATTCAATGTACACAAGCGCCAGATGAATTATCCACCCGAAATCGAACGAATCCTGTGGAACCAGGTCGATATTCTGATCAGCTGGATCAGGCAAGGAAAAGGACCGTTTTCACCCGATTTCATCGATACATGGTATGAGCTGTTCCTAACCTACAGATAAATAACATAAGCTATGAATCCTTGCCGGAAGCGGCAGGGATTTATCATTGTGCACAACAGAGAGGTGATATGTGTTGAGCAGTACAAAACGGTATTTACAATTTGTAAAGCCGTATAAATGGAAAATTATTTTTACGATTCTGATTGGTATCGTTAAATTCGCAATACCTTTATTGATTCCATTGATTTTAGGTTATGTAGTCGATCATGTCGTCAATGCAGATTTATCTACGGCTGATAAAGTGAATCGGCTGTTGTGGTTGCTTGGCAGCGCCTTGATTGTCTTTCTCATCGTGCGTCCGCCGATTGAGTACTATCGTCAATATCTGGCGCAATGGACAGGAAACCGGGTGCTCTATGATATCCGGAATCAGCTGTTTGATCACATTCAGCGCCTGAGTCTCCGCTATTATTCCCAAACAAAAACCGGGGAAATTATTTCTCGAGTCATCAATGACGTTGAACAGACAAAAAACTTCATTATGACAGGTCTGATGAATGTATGGCTGGATTTGGCTACGATTGTCATTGCGGTGGGTATCATGTTCACGATGGATGTGTCTCTTACATTGGTGGCAATTGTCTTGTTCCCTGTATATGGTGTGGCGATCAAGTATTTCTATGAGCGTCTCCGCAGTCTGACAAGGCAACGTTCGCAGGCCTTGGCAGAAGTGCAGGGGCATCTGCATGAACGGGTACAGGGCATCCCTGTTACGCGAAGCTTTGCTCTTGAGGAATATGAACAAAAGCAGTTTGATACGCAAAACCGTAATTTTCTTGATAGCGCCATTCAGCATACAACCTGGAACGCCAAAACTTTTGCGGTAACGAATACGATAACAGACTTGGCACCGCTGCTCGTTATTGGATATGCTGCATATGAAGTTATCCAAGGTAATCTTACTTTAGGAACGATGGTTGCCTTCGCAGGCTTTATGGATCGTGTTTACAGTCCGCTTCGCCGACTGGTGAACTCTTCTACCACACTGACGCAAGCAGTCGCATCAATGGACCGGGTTTTTGAATTTATTGATGAAAAATATGATATTGAAGATAAACCAGCAGCAGCGAAGCTGACAAAGGTTGATGGACATGTGTCTTTTGAAAATGTTTCCTTCCGTTATGGTGAAGGTGAAGAGCTTGTGCTTAAGGATATCTCGCTAGATGTGAAACAAGGGGAGACAATCGCTTTTGTCGGAATGAGCGGTGGGGGTAAATCAACAATTGTCAGTCTTATTCCGCGGTTTTATGATGTGGCGGATGGACGTATAACGATTGACGGGACAGATATCCGTGATGTTCAGTCGCGTTCTTTACGGGATAAAATCGGGATGGTGCTGCAGGATAATATTCTGTTCAGTGAGTCGGTCGAGATGAATATCAAACTTGGAAGACCTGAGGCAACACATGAGGAAGTAGTTGCTGCTGCAAAAGCAGCCAATGCCCATGACTTTATCGAGCATCTAACCGAAGGATACGAAACACTTGTAGGAGAACGCGGTGTTAAGCTATCCGGCGGACAAAAGCAGCGTATTGCTATAGCGCGTATTTTCTTGAAAAATCCTCCGATACTCATTCTTGATGAAGCAACATCTGCACTGGATCTGGAGAGTGAACACCTGATCCAGGAAGCACTGGAGAAGCTTGCATCAGATCGGACTACATTTATCGTAGCCCATCGATTGGCAACAATTACACATGCAGACCGAATCGTCGTCGTGCAGGATGGAAAGATTGTGGAGCAAGGATCTCACGTTGATCTGATGACACTACAAGGTAATTACTTTAACCTTTATCAGATACAGCATCTGGATGAGGATTCAGGTACATTAAGCACAACTTAAAAAAGGATAGATGGACAGGTGGATTCCTGTTCATCTATCCTTTTTTGTATTGATTAGATACTTTATAGAATCTATGATAATCGTATAGAAAAGAACGAGGAAAAGGGGGAGTGATTTTTGAGGAAAGTTGAAGTGTTTTCTGATCATGAAAACTGGAAGCTTATGTTCATAGAAGAAGCAAGAAAGCTGAAATCTATTTTCGGAAATGAAATTCTGCATATTCACCATATTGGCAGTACATCTGTTCCGGAGTTAAAAGCTAAACCAATCATTGATATCCTGCCCGTTGTTAGAGATATTCATATTGTTGATAGTTTTACTGATGAAATGAAGTACATCGGATATGAATCCAAAGGTGAGAATGGAATATCTGGACGAAGATACTTTCAAAAAGGCGGAGACAATCGTACGCATCACGTACATATTTATCAATTTGGAAGTTATGAAATAAAACGGCATCTAGCTTTTCGGGATTATTTATTGGTTCATCCCGAGGTGAAAGATTCTTATGGGCAGCTAAAGGAGAAATTGGCGGAAAAATTTCCATATGATGTTGAATCATATATTAGCGGAAAAGAACCGCTAGTGAAAGAAATAGAAGTGAAAGCATTGGAATGGTATAAAGAAGACGAATATATTTAATAAATGGCTAAAGTTCTAATTTAAAGAAGAAGAGAATCCTGAAAGATGACTATCCGAGAACTTATAATAACAGAGTCCTTATAGAAAATTAGGATATAAAGCAATAAAAAGAGGCTGGGAGATAACTAAAAACTCAGTCCTTAAAGCCGAATATTATTCTTGAACGCCGCTTCGGCAGAACACTCCGCTTTCCACGGGCACGGCCTCAGCCTCCTCGTGGAAAGTTCGCCACTGCGGGGTCTTCAGCTCGCGCTGTTCCCGTAGGAGTCTCCGTGTTCCGCCTATGCTAGTATAGTGTACGAATTAAAAACCCGAACTTATGCAAACCTCCGTATGAAGATTTGTAATATAGTTCGGGTTTTCATCTAGCTAAAACACTTTTGTCCCAGCCACTTATTCCTTTGGCATAACTACCGTAGAATCCTCGTTATGGTATTTCAGGTAGCTGTTTAATAGTCGCTTCAGTCTATCTAGTTCTCTGTGATATTCCATCAGACGAGAGGCAAGCGGAAGGAAGAGCATTTTCTCTTCGTTTTCTTTGTTCTCGAATACATGGATAAGCAGGTCCACAAGTGCTGGGATATCTGGATCGAGCGTTTCGCGGAAATTACTGTCTTCCTGCTGATGCTTGATGCGTCCCATTGCACTTAGAATGAGCTTCTCATGTGACATGATCGCTTTATCGAGTTCTTCTACAAATGTATCGCTTGAGCGTGTCGGAAGCTCTGTCATCTTATCACCAAGATCATAAACTTCTTGCAAAATACCGTGTGATTGCTTCAAGGTCGTGATCAGCTGACGGAAAACGACTAGCTTCCGAGCCTTCACGAGTTTTTGTTTTTTTGTGTATGTTCGTTCTTCTGTGAAACGGATATAGATATCGTCTATTTTCTGGATTTCTGATTCTATCCTGGCTATTTCGTCTTTCAGTGCAGGCTGGTCGGACCAACTGCGGGTCGCAACACGGAGCCATTGCAGAATTTCGGTACTAAATTGATCAATCTTCTGCAGCAGAACGACTTCATACTTAGGAGGCAGAAAAACCAGGTTCACGAAGAAAGCGGACAGAATACCTAATGTCAGTGTCGAGAATCGCAGCAGTGCGAAAGGAAGAAAATCCATATCGCTCGTATTTTCCATTACTGAAACGAGTGACACGATTGCAATAACACTTTCCCGTATTTTCAGGCTTACGCATAGTCCAATTGTCAGGATGGCGGAAACACCAATGATGATCGGTTCGGTTCCGAATGTATAGAACATTGTAATGGCAACGACCAGACCAACTACATTTCCTTTCACCTGATCCATGAGTCCGATATAAGATTGATAAACGGACTGCCGCATTGAAAAGGCAGCTCCGATTGCAGCGAATACAGGTGCTAAGCCAAGTAATGTCGCTGCATATAAGGCAAGTGTGATTGCCACGCCAGTTTTTAGCATTCTGGCACCAAGTTTCATAGTCTTGGATCCTCCGTTCTTTCCTTGAAAAACTATTCTATATGATGTTACACGAATGCTCATAGATAATAAAGTATTTACTGAAGAAAATTTTAGACCAAAAAAAGGCATCAGCGAAAGTGCTGATGCCTTTAAGCATACCCTTATTTCATCTGTTCAAAGCTTGTTTTCACAGCTTCAAGTGTACGATCGATATCTTCTTCTGTATGAGCTGTCGTAATGAACCATGCTTCATATTTGGAAGGAGCCAAGTTAATACCCTGTTCCAGCATAAGTCGGAAGAATTGAGCAAACTTTTCGCCGTCGGAGGCAGAAGCTTGTACATAATTTTTTACTTTCTCATCAGTAAAGTATACAGCAAGTGCACCTTTCAAACGATTGACAGTAATCGTTACGCCTGCATCTTTAGCGTGCTGCAAGATACCAGCTTCCAATTTTGCACCGAGCTCTTCGAAACGATCATATACTCCTGGCTGCTGTAGCACTTCCAAACAAGCGATACCTGCTGCCATACTGGCAGGGTTTCCGGCCATTGTTCCAGCTTGATAAGCAGGACCGAGTGGAGCTACCTGATCCATAATTTCTTTCTTACCGCCGTAAGCACCGATCGGCAGACCGCCGCCTATAATTTTACCCATTGCTGTCAGATCCGGCTCAACACCGAGAAGCTGTTGGGCACTGCCGTATGTGAAACGGAATGCAGTAATGACTTCATCGTAAATGACAAGTGCTCCCTTAGCGTGCGCGTATTCATTTACTTTCTCGAGGAATCCTGGCTCCGGCGTTACGATACCGAAGTTTCCGACAATCGGTTCAACGAGAATACCTGCAATTTGGTCGCCCCATTTTTCCAAAGCGTCATACAATGCTTGCGGGTCATTGAATGGAACTGTAATCATATCTGCTGCGATTGAAGCTGGAACACCAGCGGAGTCAGGTGTACCTAATGTGGATGGACCTGAACCTGCTTCTACAAGTACTGGGTCGGAGTGACCGTGATAACAGCCGGCAAATTTGATCAGTTTATTGCGGCCGGTATAGGCGCGAGCAACTCGGATCGTCGTCATGACTGCCTCTGTACCAGAGTTAGTGAAACGAACTTTATGCAAGGAAGGAATAGCTTCCTTCAGCATTTGAGCAAATTGGTTTTCCAAGCGCGTCGGTGTTCCGTACAATACTCCATTTTGAGCTGCTTTCGTAATGGCCTCTGTAATATGAGGATGTGCGTGTCCAGTGATGATCGGGCCGTATGCAGCAAGAAAGTCAATGTACTTATTACCATCTACGTCCCAGAAATAAGCTCCTTCTGCTTTTTCCATATAAACTGGAGAACCACCGCCGACTGCTTTAAAAGAGCGTGATGGTGAGTTTACACCACCGACGATATGTTCCAGGGCTTCTTTATGTAATTGTTCTGATTTAGTCTTGTTCATATAGGTAAACCTCCGTAAATTTCTCTTATCCAGTATAGCATATGCACAACAAGCCATCGAAAAAAGCGCCTTGCTGCACATAGTCAGGACATGCCGCTCGTAAACTAATAACTAATAAGGAAAGTGGAGAAAGTCGTTTAGGGACTTAAGGATAAGAAAGGAAGCCCGGAGCGGTGTCCTTCCCGTGCAGGGATTCATTGCTTATCCTCTAGTTCCTGACTTTTGCAGCTGGACCGGAGGGATGGACATGGTGTTTGTATTGGTAATAGTGATATTTTTTGCCCTGATCGGCTGTATGTATTCCTTTTTCAAACATGAGGTAAAAGACACCTCAATATTTTCCGTTGATTTGTTCTTATCTTTGTTATTTCTATATATAAGTGTCATGCTCGCTTTCGGCTTGATTTATTTCATTCTGTCGATCGAAGGCATCGTGCTTGCAGAAGGCGGTGACTTGATAGATTCATCTCTTGCGGGTTCCTTGATGCACTCCATCTATTTCAGTGGCGTTACATTACTCACTGTCGGCTATGGGGATATTCTGCCTGTCGGAGTCGGACGTTTCCTAGCATTAATTGAGGCGTTGATTGGATACCTGCTGCCGTCGGGACTCGTATTAAAGGTATGGCAGCATACAGTTGTGAGGCAGAAGATGAAAGGGGAAGGAGATTAGTTGTGCTCCTTGCGTAAATCGGATAGGCTAAGAATATATCAGAAACTAGAGGAGGCCTATTCATGACAACTGAAATTGGCAAAGCAGCACCTAGCTTCACATTACCTGCAACGAACGGTGAAATCGTATCGCTGCAGGACTTTAAAGGGAAAAATATCGTTCTTTATTTCTATCCAAAAGATAATACACCAGGCTGTACGACAGAAGCATGCAGCTTCCGTGATAACCATGATAAATTCACCGACTTGAATGCAGTTATCATCGGTGTTAGCCCGGACCCGGTTGAAAGCCATGAGAAATTCATGAATAAATTCGATCTGCCATTTCTTTTACTTGCAGACGTAGACCATGCTGTTGCGGAAGATTACGAATGCTGGAAGCTAAAAAAGAACTTTGGTAAAGAGTATTACGGAATTGAACGCTCTACTTTCATTATTGATAAAGAAGGGAATCTCCAGAAGGAATTCCGCAAAGTGAAAGTGGATGGCCATACAGAAGAAGCGCTGGAGTTCATCCGGGAAAACCTGTAACAAAATCTGCGATCCGATGTACATACATTGGATCGCTTTTATTGTTATTATGGAAATTAAAGGGAGTTGATACTGTGAAAGATCCACGTCTGAAAAAGCTGGCCAAGCTGCTTTTGTCACATAGTTTAAAGCTTTGTGAAAAAGAGAAGGTGATGATAAGTGCTGCTCCATCCAGTAAACCGCTTGTGAAGGAAATCCAGAAGGAAGCATATGCACTGGGTGTGATTCCATTTATACTTTGGCAAGATGAGGAAAGTGATCGGATAATGTTAGAACATGCTCCGGATGAACAGTTCCGGTTACATGATAAATGGTTGCTGGAGCAATTCAAAGATATGGATGCTTTGATTGCGATTCATGGAGAAGAAAATGATGCGGAGTTTAGCAGCGTTCCGAGCGATCAGTTCGTCAAGCGCGGTAAACTGTTGAAGCCTTCTGATGATTATTTATACGCAAACCTAAAATGGGTACTGTTTGATTATCCAACACCAGGAGCAGCGCAGAAGGCCAAAATGAATTTTGATCAATTTTACGATTATGTATTTGATGTAAGTACGGTCGACTATGATGCAATGCATCAAGCGCAGCAGCCATTAAAAGATTTGATGGAGAGGACAGACCGAGTTCGTATTGTCGGTCCTGGCACAGATATTGCATTTTCTATAAAAGACATTCCTGCAGTCATTTGTGCGGGCACGCATAATGTGCCGGATGGAGAAGTTTACACCGCTCCTGTAAAAGACAGTGTGAATGGTACGATTACATATAATACGCCAAGCCCTTATCAGGGGGTTGTCCACCAGAATGTATCTCTAACATTTAAAGACGGGAAAATTGTCGAGGCTGTTTCGAATTATACGGATAAAGTGAATGAGGTGCTGGATACGGATGAAGGGGCTCGTTACATTGGTGAGTTCGCATTAGGCCTGAATCCTGTGATCAAGGAGCCAATGGGGAATATCCTTTTTGATGAAAAGATCTCAGGTAGTCTGCATTTCACACCAGGGGATTCTTATGATGAAACCGAAAATGGCAACAGCTCTTCTGTGCATTGGGATATGGTCCTTATTCAGCGTCCGGAATATGGCGGCGGAGAGGTTTATTTCGATGATGTTCTTATTCGCAAGGACGGATTATTTGTGCTGGAAGAACTGAAAGGACTTAATCCGTGACAAGCGCATATACCGGAGGCGGATCGTGCGCATATAGTACACTATGAAACCTCCCCTACATGAAAATTGGCTCAGGCGTTTACCGTCTGGGCTTTTTTTATGTAGGATGTCGCTTTTCGTGTGGAATGGAAAAGGGTTATAGTAGAAGAAGGCAAACAAACTTTCTTGGAGGGGATACATATGCAAGTATTAGTTGCGGTGAAATTAGATCAGAAAATGAAACAGCATTTTGAAAGCTCTTATCCAGGTGTGACATTCCACTTCAGTTCCTCAAAGGAAGAAACAGAGAAGCTGGTGAAGGATGCAGACGTTTTGGTTACTGGCGGAACTGGAGCAGATGAAGCATCACTCCGTACAGCAGATAAATTGAAGTGGATCATGGTAATTTCAGCAGGAGTCGATTACTTGCCGCTGGATATTATCGCGGAGAAAGGTATCATGCTGACAAACGCAAATGGTATCCATCGTATCCAGATGGCGGAATATGCGATTTCGTCCATCCTTGCAGTTGCCCGCAACGAACGCGCTTTTTTGAAGAAGCAGGAAGAGCATGTATGGGATAAGGATATAATGATAGATGAAATTACAGCGAAAAAACTAGTCGTTGTTGGAGCGGGTGCTATTGGCCAGGAAGTGGCGCGTTTAGGTAAAGCGTTCCGTATGCATACAATCGGCGTTAGCCGCAGTGGATCTCCAAAAGACCATTTTGATGAAGTATATAAACAAACTGATATCGAAACAGTTTTACCTCATGCGGATTACCTGATTTCCATCCTTCCAAGTACGAAAGAAACGAAGTACTTCTATAAAGAGAAACATTTTAATCTTATGCCGAAGCATGCAGTATTCCTCAACATGGGGCGCGGTGATGCGGTAGCTACGGATGTTTTACTGAATGCGCTGAATAAGGAGCAAATAAAAGCAGTAGTATTGGATGTCTTCGAGGAAGAGCCGCTTCCGGAAGATCACCCATTCTGGGATCACGAAAGAGTTATACTAACTCCACATATGGCTGGCAAAACTCCTTATTACACAGAACGAGCAATGGATGTTTTTGAAAAAAACTTAGATATATATACAAATGAAGAAGCTGAGAAGCAATATATAAATAAAATCGATTTAGACAGAGGATACTAATGAAGATTTATACCAAAACCGGAGATAAGGGAGAGACGTCTCTTATCTATGGATCACGAGTCCCGAAAGATCACCCTCGAGTAGAAGCTTATGGGACATTGGATGAAGCGAATGCAGCAATTGGGACAGCTGTTAGTCTTTTGACGGCAGAAAACGATGCTTTTAAAGAATCGTTGCAACGAGTTCAGACGCTGCTGTTCCACGCAGGAGCAGAACTTGCAACACCAGCTGAAAAGGAAGTGCAATGGAAATTAAAGCCGAAGCACACACATGATATAGAGGCTGACATCGATCGATGGACGTCAGAGCTTCCGTTGCTGAAGCAGTTTATTCTGCCGGGAGGCTGTCCGAGTGCGGCTGCCTTGCATCAGGCACGGACAATTGTACGACGCTCCGAAAGATTGATCGTTTCCATAACGGAGGAGTATCGTAACGATGAAGTATTACGGTTTATCAATCGTTTGTCAGACTATCTTTTCGTTGCGGCTAGGTATGCAAATCTTCTTCATGAGACAGAAGAGGTACTGCTCGTCCCGGATATTTGAGGTAAACGATGGTTTTTTATTGACAAGATAAGGGAGACCCCTTTACAATTTAGAAGAAGTATAATGTAATAATAGTCATCGTTTAGACAAATGTCTTATTTACAAGTGAAAGCGAGGTGCATGACGGTGTCTGAACAGAGATTACAAGCAGCAGTGGAGCGATTAAAAGAATCTGGCGTCAGAATAACACCACAGCGTCATGCGGTGCTTGAGTTCTTGCTGAATTCCAAGATCCATCCTACCGCTGATGATATATATCGAGCGCTAGAGGATAAGTTTCCGAATATGAGCGTAGCGACGGTCTACAATAATCTTCGTGTGTTCCGTGAAAACGGCTTGGTGCGGGAGTTGACCTATGGAGATTCTTCCAGCCGTTTCGATTGTGATACAGAAGAACATTACCACTTGATTTGCGATCAATGTGGCAAGATTGTCGATTTCCATTACCCAAGCCTTTATGAAGTAGAGAAGCTCGCTGCCCAGGTTACAAACTTCGATGTGACCCATCATCGTTTGGAATTATACGGGACGTGCCCGGATTGTCAGCAAACAACCAAGCATTAACCTCAGCGGATTTCTTCTATAGATAGAAAAGCCTTTGTCACATAGTGATGAAGGTTTTTCTTTTGTCAGGTAAAAAAGGATTTTGAAGAAATATGTTGAATTACTACTAAAATATATAGAATTATATTGCGGAGGGATCGCCTTGGAGAACATTCTTCGTCCGATTTATCAGGAACGTGCAAGTATGCCGAATACATTGGGTATCATCTTAGTGGAAAAGACGAGGCCGGTGAGCCCGACAACAGATAACTTCGATATGATTCTGCTGGTAATTGTTAAACACTCAGAAGAACCATGGTTTACGAAACACTATAGTTATGAAGGTAAAATAGCGGCAATGCATATTGTCGAAGAGACGCTCCTTCATTATTGGATCGATACTAGTACATATCGGCGGGCAGTCGAATGGATCTTCGAGGGGAAAGTCGTCTTTGATCGGAATGAATATATCGACAATCTGAAAAGGGAACTGGCAAGTTTTCCTTATGAAAAGCGCAAGCTGAAAATGACAATTGAATTTGCGAAGCTTATTCGTTCTTATGCAGAAACGAAGGATCTCCATGACAGCGGTCAATATCTGGATGCATATACGCGGATGGTACGATGCCTGCATTACTTGGCGCGGCTGTCTATTATTGAAAAAGGACATCATCCGGAAGTCACCGTCTGGAATCAGGTGCGTAGAATAGATTCGGAAGTATATAAGCTTTGTGAAGAATTCATTCAAAGTAAGGAAGAAACAGACCAGCGTGTACAGCTTATGCTCCTTGCCGTCAATGTTGCAATCAATGCCAGATCGCACTCTGCTGCTGAGCATCTTCTTCGTGTCATGCGCATGAAGAATGGAGCCTGGACCTTCGGGGAACTAAAAAACAGACCGGAAGTGGAAGCATATGCGGCTGATTTGAGTGCTCTTCTCAACTATTTGGAGGAAAAGGAGATCATTGAAGCAGTGCTGACAGAAACAAAAGGCAAGGCTTTATATCATCGGGAGTATCGAATCAAAGAATTATGATAAATGATGTGAGAGGACAGCTGTTGTTATAATTCATGCTGTTCTCTCAGAAAAGCCAATGTTGATATGGTATTAGAATAGCTACTATGGTAAGCTGATCTGGCTGTATTCAGCGTATTTGAATGAAACAAAGATTTTTATAAAAAAACTGTTGACGAGGGTTTGAAGTGCGTGTTATATTTATATGCGTCGCCAGGGAGCAACAACGGCTGACAAATAAGAAATAAAAAAACATGTTGACAACGAAAGTTAAAACATGATATGATGTTCTAGTCGCCAAATGAGCGGCAGAACGAAATTGATCTTTGAAAACTGAACAAAACAACCAATTACGAATTAAACGACAAGATCGTAAGATCAACGTCAGCTCTAACGAGCAAAAGCATCAAAACTTTCATGGAG